>NZ_LMCR01000018.1:112460-438593 GCF_001424865.1 Devosia sp. Root105 | reverse complement strand
CCACGGCATCGACAGGTCCTCCTGTCAGCCATGTATCCGGACTAAACTGTCAGCGATCTATCCGGATCGGACCGCGGCGATCTCCTCCCACCAGCCTTTCGGCTGGTCCCCCCTCCCCCGCAAGCGGGAGAGGGTGCGCCGACTGATAGTCTGGGGCTACTCAACCCTTCGGTGCAAACAACCGATCCCGCGAGCCCTGCAAATGCTCCCGCATGCGCGCGCGCGCCGTGTCGGGGTCGGCGGCGTTGATCGCTTCGAAGACGGCGGAGTGTTCGGTGAAGACGTGCTGCAGGCCGTCGCTGGTCGAGCGCAGCGAAATGCCGTGGAAGCGCATGCCGACGGCGATGTGTTCTTCCAGCGCCTGCATGGCGGTGGAGAAATACGGGTTAGCCGAGGCCTGGGCGATGCTGAGGTGGAACATGAAATCGGCGTCGGCGCGGTGCGCCTGCCGGTTGGTGGCATCGCGCAAGAGGCTGAGGGCCGATTTGATCCGGGCCAGCGCTTCAGGGGTGCGGCGCTGCGCTGCCATCGCCGCGGCTTCGGGCTCGATGGTCAGGCGGAAATCGTAGCAGTGCTGTAGGTCGGAGAGGTTCTCCATCTGGCCGAAGCCAAGCGGCTCGCGCAGCCCCTGTTCGCGCACGAAGCTGCCGGCGCCCTGGCGCGAATAGATCAGCCCCTGGTCGCGCAGCCGCTGCAGCGCATCGCGCACCACCGGGCGAGACACCTGGAACTCGGCGGCGAGCGCATGCTCGGTCGGCAGCCGGGCATCCACCGCATAGGCCCCCGACTTGATGGCCCGCTGGATGCGGTCGAACACTGCGTCGGAGAGGCTCCGCCGGACGTTGAGACCTTCGCTCATGGTCATGCGAGGCGCTCCTCCTCTCTGTGGAACGGATGCAGCAGGTGTTGCAGCGTTTCGGGCCCGCCAAAGCCGCCCGATTTAGTGACAAAGGTCAAGCCGCCGCCTTGCGCAAGGGGCAGGCCGGGCAGGGCTTCGCCGATGAGATCGAGCACCCGGACGCCCAGCCGCTCGAGCAGCACCTGCGCCGTGGCGCCGCCCGATAGGACCAGCAGCGCGCCGGGCGGCGGGGCGAGGCGCTGTAACGTGTCGGCGAGGGCGTTGGCCACCGATTTGCCGTCGGCGGGGGTGGCGCCGGGGGCGGCCTGCAGCACGGTCAGCCGCGCCGGGGCCGGGAGCTCGGCCGGACCGATGCCGTTCGGCGCCGCAAGATAGGCGAGGTTGGGTTCGGCGGCCCTCAGTTCCGCCAGCTGGGCGAGGGTGATCGGGTCGGTCGAGCCGATCACCAGATAGGCATGGCGGTGGCGCAGGCTCACATCCGGCGCCGGGGCGTCGGGCGCCATGGCGCGGGCCATGGCTTCGGCGAGACCGCGGGCGCCGATCGGCAGGTCGTGGGCGGTTGCCAGCGCCGCGATGATATCGGCATCGCTCTCGATGTCGGGAATGCTGGCGCGGCCGGCATGGGCGCCGAGGCGGGGGGCGATGGCGACGGGCGCCGCAACGCCGAAGCCGCCGAGCGACCCCTCTCGCACCCAGCGGCCGAAACCCGGGATGGCGGGGATGACGAGGCTCTGCACATGCGGGATGGCGTCGAGTTCAGCGGCGATCTGGCCCTTGAGGCGGGAGTCGATCTTCTTGAACAGGCGGGTGCCGGCGGGCAGGGCGGCCAGCGCAGCTGCAACCGCGGCGCGCGCCTCATTGGGTGGCAGCTCGCGGCTGTCGGTCGACACGCCAATGACGCGAGCGCCGCCGGCAATCGCCGCGCCGAGCGCGGCCGGGCTCAGCGCCACGGCGGTCGAAATCGACCGCATGGCGAAGGGCGCCGCGGCGTCGAGCGCCCCGGTCAGGTCATCGGCAATGATCGCCAGTTCAGGCATTTTGCGCTGCAATGACGGCCCGGCGGCTGGCCTGCACGTCCGGATCGGGGTCGAGATTGGCGGCCAGCAGCCGCTGCGTATAGGGGTGCTGCGGGGTGTCAAAGATCTGCGCGGTCGGGCCGCGTTCGACGATTTCGCCGGCCTGCATGACGATCACCGTATCGGCGAAATCGCGCACCACGCCCAGGTCGTGGGCGATGAACAGGAAGGCGATGCCGAGCCGGCGGCGCAGGCTGTCGAGCAGCGCGATCACCTGGGCCTGGATCGAGACGTCGAGCGCCGATACCGCCTCGTCGCAGATGATCAGCTCGGGCTCGAGCGCCAAGGCGCGGGCGATGGCGATGCGCTGGCGCTGCCCGCCCGAGAACTGGTGCGGATAACGCTCGGCATGCTCGGGCGCGAGCCCGACCTGGTCGAGGAGTTCGGCGACCCGGGCCCGGCGCTGCGCCCGGTCGGGCATCAGCTTGTGGATGTCCCAGCCCTCGGCGATCAGCTGGTACACCGACATGCGCGGGTTGAGCGACTGGGTCGGATCCTGGAACACCATCTGGATCTCGCGGCGCACCCCGAGCAGTTCCCGCGCTCCCATGCGGATCAGGTCGCGGCCCTTCCACAGCGCCTCGCCGCCATCGGCGACCTCGAGCCGCAACAGGGTGCGCGCCAAAGTCGATTTGCCCGAGCCGCTCTCCCCCACCACGGCAAGGCTCTGGCCGCGCAGTAGGGTCAGCGAGGCGCCCTTGAGCGCGGTGAAGCCGCCATAGCTCTTCTTGAGGGCCTTGGTTTCGAGCAGCAGCGGCGCATCGGCTTCGAGCTCTTTGATCTCGCCCTTGCCGGGCGCGGCGCCGATCAGCTTTTTGGTATAGGCGTGCTGCGGCTGGTGGTAGACGTCGCGCACGCTGCCGGTTTCGACGATCTCGCCCTGGTTCATCACCACGACGCGGTCGGCGATCTCGGCGACGACGCCGAGATCGTGGGTGATGAGCACCAGGCCCATGCCCGTCTCGGCCTGCAGTTCCTTCAACAGCGCCAGCACTTCCGCCTGGATGGTGACGTCGAGCGCGGTGGTCGGCTCGTCGGCGATCAGGATGTCGGGCTTCAGCATCAGCGCCATGGCGATCATCAGGCGCTGGCGCTGGCCGCCGGAGAACTGGTGCGGGTATTTCCGCATCGCCGCTTCGGGGTCGGCAATGCCGACGCGGGCGATCAGCTCGAGCGCCCGGGCCCGGGCCATGGCGGCGGGACGGCCATGGGCGGTCATCATCTCGACGATCTGCCAGCCCACCGTATAGACCGGGTTCAGGTGGCCGAGCGGATCCTGGAAGATCATGGCGATCTTCTTGCCGTTGAGCGCCCGGTGCTCCTCGTAGCTGACCTGCAAGAGATCCTTGCCGTCATAGAGGATTTCGCCGGAGACGATGCGGGCCGGCGGGGTATCGAGCAGGTTCATCACCGCATTGGCGGAGACCGATTTGCCCGAGCCGCTTTCGCCGAGAATGGCGAGGGTTTCGCCGCGGCCGACCGACCAGCTGACATCTTTCACCGCGTGCACCGTGCCGCGGGCGGTGTGAAAATCCACCGACAGGTTTTTGACCGTGAGCAAAGCCTCAGCCATGGGTGGGGCTCGCTGGTTTGGCGCTTACTGGCGCAGTGCTCCTGGCTTCGAGGCGCCAGCGCTGGTTGGGATCGAGCGCGATGCGCATCCAGCCCGAAAGCAGGTTCAGCGCCAGCGCGGTGATGACGATCAAGAGCCCCGGCCAGAAGGCCAGCCACCAGGCGGTGGTGAGGTAGGGGCGGCCCTGCGCCACCATCAGGCCCCAGGTGATATCAGGTGGCTGCACGCCGATGCCGAGAAAGCTCAGCGAGCTCTCGGCCAGCATGACGAAGGCGAAATCGAGCGTCGCGATGGTCAAGAGCGTCGGCGCCACCACCGGCAGGATGTGGCGGAAGATGATGCGCCGGTGCGAGGCGCCCATCACCACGGCGGCCTGGACGAACATCCGCTCGCGCACTTCCAGCACCTCGGCGCGGGTGGTGCGGAGGTAAATCGGGATGCGGGTGATGGCGAGCACCAGGATCATGTTGGGGATCGAGGGTCCGAGCACGTAGAGCACCACCACGGCGAGCAGCAGCGAGGGGAACGACATGATGACGTCGGCGAGCCGCATGATCACCTGCGAGGTGGTCTTGCCCATATAGCCGGCGACCAGCCCAGCGGCGGCGCCGACCAATGCCGCCGCGGCGACGGTGCCGGCGGCGATCAGGATGGTCGAGTGCGCGGCAACGATCAGCCGGGCCAGCATTGGCCGGCCCAGCGAGTCGCCGCCGAGGAAGAACTGCCAGCCGCGGGCGAGGCTGAACGGCGCAAAGTTGCGCCCCCTGAGGTTCTGGTCATTGGCCATTTCACCCAGCAAAGCCGGGCCGAGCAGCGCCGCGACGACGATCAGCAGCAGGATCACCGCCGAGGCGAAGGCGAGCTTGTCGCGCCACAGCATGGCGAGCAAAGGCGGCGCGGCGCGCGGGGCCGGAGCGGGGGTTTTGGCGAGCGACGTATCGGTCACGGGCGACATGTCCTTAGTGCCGGATGCGCGGATCGAGCAGCGAATAGGCGATGTCGATCAGGATGTTCATGAGGAAGATGGCGAGGGCGGTGACCATGATCGCCGCCAGCACCACGTTGAAATCGCGCTGCAGGATCGAGTCGATCATCAGCTTGCCGACGCCGGGAAAGCCGAAAATGGTTTCGACGATCACCGCGCCGTTGAGCATGGCCGCGGCCTGGTCGCCGATCACGGTGATGACCGGCAGCATGCCGTTGCGCAGCGTATGGACGAAGATCAGCGGCAGGTTCTTCACTCCCTTGGCGCGCGCCGTCTTCACATAGGGAGCGCTCAGCGCCCCTAGCATCGAGCCGCGCACCACCTGCACCACGAGGCCGAAGGGGCGGATGAACAGCACGGCGATCGGCAGCACCCAGTGGAGCGGCGTGCCGACGCCGGAAGTCGGCACCCAGCCGAGGCCGATCGAGAACACCACGATCGCGACAATGGCGATCCAGAAATCCGGGGCCGAGGCGCCGACCAGCGAGACGATCGAGACCAGCCGGTCGAAAAAGCCGCCGACCTTGAAGGCGGCGAGCGAGCCGAGGACGATGGCGGCGACGACGACGATCGCCATGGTGATGAGCGCCAGCGGCAGCGTCCAGGCATAGGCCTCGAGCACCACCTCGAGGGCAGGGCGGGCCTTGCGCAGGCTGTCGCCGAAATCGAGCTGCAGCAGATCGAGCAGGTAGCGCCAGAACTGCTCGATGATCGGGAGGTCGAGCCCGTGCAGCGCGCGGAACTCCTCTTTCATCTGCTCGGTGGCGTCGATCGGCAGGAACAGCACGGCCGGATCGCCGGTCAGGCGCGACAGGAAGAACACCAGCACCATCAGCCCGAACAGGGAGAGGAGGCTGGCGATCGCGCGTTGTCCGATCAGTTTGGTCATGGCGCTCGGGTGTCCTTATGGGCGGCGGCGCCGGACGCGGGGGTCCGGCGCCGCCAACAGTGTAGTCTGGAAGCGGCTTACTTGAAGCCGATCTCGCTCAGCTGCAGCTGCTGGTTGGTGGCGATGGTCGGGGTGAAGGCGAGCCGTTCGCTCACCCGGCTGTGGCCGACCATGTGGAACAGCAGGGCGTCGGCGACGATGTCCTTCTGCACATAGGCGAACAGTTCGGACCAGAGCGCGGCGCGCTCCTCGCCGGTCGCGGCGCTGGCCTTCTCGATCAGCGCATCGACCTTGGGGTCGTTGACGCCCGACTGGGTGCCCTGGCTGTGATACTTGAAGTACATCGAGAACACCGGATCGCCGCGCGAGTTATCGTGCTGGGCGACGACGAGCTGGGCCGGACGCCCCTCGGGATAGGGCTTTGAATAATACTGCTCGTGCTCGGCCACTTCGACCATGCGCAGGCTGGCGTTGAAGCCGGCTTCGTTGAGCATGTCGACCAGCGCTTCACCCACTTCGGTGACGTGCGGGAAGTTCTCGGTGCGGGCGATCACTTCGACCGGCGCCTTGACGTTGACGCCATCGGCGGCGGCAGCGGCGAGCAGCGCCTTGGCGCCTTCGAGGTCATAGGCCGGCGGGGTGAGGGTGGAGTTCCAGCCCAGCGTCGTCGGCGGCACCATGGCGACGGCGAGTTCGGTGCCGGCGGCGAGCACGGTGCCGATAAAGGCCTCGCGGTCGATGGCGGCATTGAGCGCCTGGCGGACGCGCAAGTCACCCATGGGCTCGACCGTCTGGTCGATGCGCAGGTACACGGTTTCCGAGTTCGGGTAGGTGAAATCGGTCTTGGGGTTGGTCGCTTCCACCTCGGTGATCTGCGGGGCGATATCGGCTTCGCCGGCTTCGACCATGGCGGCGCGCACGGCCGGCTCGGAGCGGAACAGGTAGGTCGCCTTGGTCACCGCGGGGGCGGCGCCCCAATAATCGTCGCGGCGGGTCAAAACGATCTGCTGGCCGGCGGTCCACTCGGTCATCTTGTAGGGGCCGGTGCCGATCGGATCGCGCACGAACTCGATCGGCGTCTCCGAGGGAACGATGGTGACCAGCGACATCAACAGCGGCAGGATCGGCTGCGCCGGCGTGGCCGTGACGTCGATGGTATTGGCGTCGACGATGTTGAAATCGAGCTTGGTGTCGGCGAAGTAGCGCTTGCTCTCGCAAGTGATCTGGTCGCTGAACACCCGGTCGAACGAGTGCTTGACGTCAGCGGCGTCGAAATCGCTGCCATCGGAGAATTTGACGCCCGGATGCAGCTTGAACTGCCAGGTGCCGTTGCCCTTGTCTTCCCAGCTGTCGGCGAGGCGCGGCATCAGCCCCTTGTCGCCGCGCACGTCGAGCTCGGTCAGCGTCTCGGAGATGTTTTCCATGATGACGCGGCCGATATTGGAGCGGGTCGCCATGCAAGGCTCGACGAGGTCGAGTTCTTCGCTGAGCACCACGGTGATGTCGGTATTGGACTGCGCCATGGCGGGGGCAACCAGCCCCGTAGCCATGAGGGCGCCGGCCAGAACGTGCTTGATGATCAAGTCATCCTCCCATCGCAGCTTTCACGATTGGCGCGGGCCGAGCTGCGAACAACCCACGCGAAACTCCCGGCGCCGAATTGAAGGCGCCCGGCGCCGCTCAGGCGGTCACCGATCGGGCTGCACCTAACCCGAGTGCAGCGAAGGTTGTCAAATTAAAAGTGTATGAACGGGCCTTTCGGTTGCGCAGATGAAAGCTAATACATTGAAAATACGTAGATATATCTAACATCCGACCAACGTCTATGCCGCTGACAACGCTGATAATAACTTGACAACATGTGTTTCGGTGTGACTTTTGCGGCCAACAGCAAGTGGGGGAGAGATGACTCCGGACGAGATCGCCGCGCAGATGAATGGTCGGCTGGCCGGCACTGCCGATGGCCGCTACGAGGCGTTTCTCGCCTCGCCCATGGTGCAGAACCACGCTGCCTTCATCGAGCTCCTGGATGACGGCACGCTCGCCTGCCTGTGGTTCGGCGGCACGCTCGAGGGCAAGTCGGATATCTCGATCCACGGCACGGTGCTGGCGCCGGGCGCCGACGCGTTCGGCCCGACGGTGCAGCTCAGCCACGATGCCGAGCGCTCGGAGCAGAACCCGGTGCTGGCGCGCGACGCCGCGGGGAACTGGCAGCTGATCCACACCGCCCAGCCCGCCGGCAACCAGGATGAGTGCCTGTTGCGCAGCCGGCCGATCAGTCTCGAGGGCGATCGCCTGGTCGGCGGCGCGCCGCGCGACCTCGATCTGCCGCTCGGCACGTTCGTCCGCGCCCGCTTCGTCCGGCGCAAGGATGGCGCGACGCTGATGCCGGTGTTCCGCTGCATCTCGCGGCCGGGCCAGCGCTGGAACGGCAGCCACGATACCGCCGGCGTCGCGGTCAGCCGTGATGACGGCCAGAACTGGGTGCTCAGCGAAGTGCCTGGCTCGATCGGCTCGGTGCATATGACCATCGTGCCGCTCGACGGCGATCATCTCGTCGCCTTCTACCGCCGCCGGCAATCCGATCTCGTCCACCGCTCCGAAAGCCGCGATGGCGGTTTCACCTGGTCGGCGCCGGCGCCGACCGATGTGCCCAACAACAACTCGTCGATCAACGTCATCCGCCTCGCCGATGGGCGGCTCGCCATGGTGGGCAACCCGACCTCCGCCGCGACTTCGGCGGATCGCCGGGTGTCGCTTTATGACGAGATCGAGGCCGGCGACGACCGGCCCGACGCCAGCGGCGGCTGTGCCCCGGTCTGGGGCGTGCCGCGCGCCCCGTTGACGCTCAGCGTCTCGTCGGATGGCGGCGTCACCTGGCCGCTCCGCCGCATTATCGATGACAGCCCCGGCACCTGCCTCACCAACAATTCGGTGGATGGGCGGAACAAGGAGCTGTCCTACCCATACCTGCTGGAAGGACCGGACGGCGCACTGCATGTCGCCTACACCTACTTCCGGCGCGCCATCAAATATGTCCGTCTCCCCAAGGGATGGATCGACGGAGAAAACTCGTGAGCGACATTATCGGCATCACCATGGGCGACCCGGCCGGCGTCGGCCCGGAAATCTCGGTCAAGGCGGTGGCCGAGATGAGCGCCGAGGACCGCGCCCGCACCCGCATCTATGGCAACCGCGCGACGCTGGAGCAGGCGCTCCGCGCCACCGGGCTGACGCTCGATCTCGATGAGATCGTGATCGACCTGCCGGTCGAAGGCGGCCCGCTGCCCTGGGGCAAGCTCGATCCGCGCGCCGGCGATGCGGCGTTCCGCTTTATCGAGAAGGCAGTGCGCGACGCCGAGGCCGGCATTATCGGCTGCCTCGTCACTGCGCCGATCAACAAGGAAGCGCTGAACCGCGCCGGCCACCACTATGACGGCCATACCGGCATGCTGGCGGCGCTGACCGGGCAGAAATCGGCGTTCATGCTGCTGGGTTCGGAGCGGTTGAAGGTCATCCATGTGTCGACGCATGTGTCGCTCAAGACCGCCATCGACCGCGCCACGCCCGAGCGCATCCTCGCCACCATCCGGGCCGGCAACGAGCACCTGAAGCGCATCGGCTATGCCAGCCCGCGCATCGCGGTGGCCGGCATCAACCCGCATTGCGGCGAGAACGGGCTGTTCGGCAGCGAGGACGACCAGCAGGTGGTGCCCGCCGTCGCCATGGCGCGAGCCGAGGGCATCGCTGTCGAGGGGCCGATCTCGGCCGATACGGTCTATCACCGCGCCCATAACGGCGCCTTCGACCTGGTGATCGCCCAGTATCACGACCAGGGCCATATCCCGATCAAGCTCGTCGCTTTCGATACCGCGGTGAACGTGTCGCTGGGGCTGCCGATCGATCGCACCTCGGTTGATCACGGCACCGCCTTCGATATCGCCGGCACCGGCAAGGCCAACCACACCAACATGAATTCCGCCATTGCTTATGCGCGGCGTCTCGTTGCGGGGAACAAGCAATGAATCCTGCCACCACGTTCCCCGTCCACGGCGTGTTCAGCGCCGCGGCGACGCCGGTCCTCGCCGATGGCGCGCCGGATCACGAGAGTTTTGCGAGCCACGCCAGGGCGCTGCTGGCCGAAGGGTGCGACGGCATTGCGCTGCTCGGCACCACCGGGGAAGCCAACTCGTTCAGCCTCATTCAGCGCCGGCAGCTGCTCGAGCACGTCATCGCCGCGGGCGTCGAGCCCAAGCGGCTGTTGCCCGGCACCTCGCAGACCAATGTTGCCGATACGGTGGCGCTGACCCGCCATGCGCTCGATGCGGGCGTCGCCGCCAGCGTCGTGCTGCCGCCCTTTTACTACAAGGGGGTGAGCGACGAGGGGCTGTTCCGCTTTTATGCCGAGGTGATCGAGGGGGTGGCGAGCGATAGCTTACGCGTCGTCCTCTACCACATCCCGCCGATCGCCCAGGTCGGCATCTCGCTGGAACTGACCGCCCGGCTGCGCGAGGCGTTTCCGGGCATCATCATCGGGGTCAAGGACAGTTCGGGCAAGCTCGAGAGCATGGCGGCCTTCGCCTCGGCCTTCGAGAATTTCGCCGTGCTGGCCGGCGCCGACCCGCTGATGCTGCCGCTGCTCAGGGCCGGCGGCGCCGGGTGCATCACCTCGAGCTCCAACCTGATCGCCAGGCACCTGCGCGTAGTGTTCGACAACTGGTTCGATCCGCAGAAGGCCGCCGAAGTCGAGGCAGCGCAGGGGCGGATCAATGCCTGGCGCGACCTTTCCAACGCCTATGTGCAGTTGCCGACCATCAAGGCGATGCTGGCCAAGCGCCGTGGCCACGATGGCTGGACGCGGGTGCGGCCGCCGCTGGTCGAGCTGACGGCAGACGAGATCGCCACGGTCTGGGCTCGGATGGGCGAACTGGAGGCGGCGGACAATGTCTGACGCCGTGCTCTCCATGGCCCGCCCCATCACGTTGCTGCAGCCATCGCGGCTCGAGATCGGGGCAGGGGCGATTGCCCGGCTCGGCGCCTGGGCCGCCGGCTATCGGCGCATCTTCGTCGTCGCCATGCCGCCCACCGTCGGCTTTGTCGAGCGCATCGGGCTCAGCGGGGAGGTCGCGACCTATATCGATATTCCGCCCGAGCCCGATCTCCCCGCCGTGGAGGCGGTGCTGGCAGCCGCGCGGGCGTTCCGTCCCGACCTGGTGATCGGGCTCGGCGGCGGCTCGGTGATGGATGTGGCGAAGCTCGTTGCTGCGCTCTGGGACAGCGAGCAGGCAGTGCTCGATGTGGTGGGTGTCGACAAGCTCGCCGGCCGCCGCTCCGCCCTCGCCCAGGTGCCGACGACCTCGGGCACCGGCTCGGAAGCCGGCATCCGCTCGCTGGTCACCAACCCCGCGACGCTGGCGAAGCTGGCGGTCGAGAGCCGGCACATGCTGGCCGATATCGCGGTGCTCGACCCCGAACTCACCTATTCGGTGCCGGCGGCGGTTACCGCAGCCACCGGTATCGATGCGCTGGCGCATTGCGTCGAGGCTTTCACCAACCTCAAGGCGCACCCGCTGATTGACGGTTATGCGCGGTTGGGCATCGAACTCGTCGGTCGATATCTGCCGCGCGCCGTCGCTGATGGCGCCGATACCGAAGCGCGCGCCGGCATGATGCTGGCGTCCTACTATGGCGGTCTCTGCCTCGGTCCGGTGAATACGGCCGGCGGGCATGCGCTGGCCTATCCGCTGGGGACGCGCCTCAAGCTGCCGCATGGCCTCGCCAACGCCATCGTCTTTCCGCACGTGCTGGCGTTCAACACCACCGCGCGCCCCGACAAGACGACTGAGATCGTCACGGCACTCGGCCTCGGGCAGCTGGCCGATGCGCGGGAGGTGCTGGCCGGAAGCATGGCCTATTGCCGTGACCTCGGCATCGAGATGAGCCTTGCGCGCCATGGCGCGCAGGAAGCCGAATTGCCGGTCTGGGCCGAGGAGGCTTTCGCCATAAAGCGCCTGATCGACAACAACCCGCGCGCCCTGGGGGTTTCCGACATCCTGACGATCTACACCAGCGCGCTGTAGTCGCAGCAAACATTGTTGAGGAGGAGCAAATGCTCAAACCCGTCATTTTCGGGATCGCTATCGCATGCCTGGTCGCCGGCATGGCCCACGCCGAAACCAGGACAATCGACGCCGCCGGGATCAGCTTCAGCGGCACAGAGCTCTACTCCGACATCCAGTATTCGACGTCGGCGCTGGGGCTGATGCGCAACGAGCTCTATCTCGACCTGCTGCGGCCCACCAGCGCCGCGCCGGCGCCGGTCATCGTCTTCGTCACCGGCAGCGGCTGGCGCGCAGTCGAGCGCGAGCGGCTGCTGCCGCAGCTGGTCCGCTTCGCTGAGGCGGGTTTCGCGGTCGCCTCGATCGATTATCGCGGCATCGGCGAGGCGAAATTCCCCGAGCCGCAGATGGACGTCAAGGCGGCGGTGCGGTTCCTCCGCCACAACGCAGCGCTCTACAATCTCGACCCGGAGAGGATTGCGGTGTTCGGGCCCTCCGCCGGCGGGCATCTGTCGCTCATTGCCGGTCTCACCGGCAATGAGGAAGCCTTCGTCGACGACCGGCTGCCGGGCGTGTCATCGGAAGTCGCCGCCATCGCGGCATTCTACCCGGCGGCGTATCTGGGGGAAGCGGGCGAGGCCGGCTACGACCTCGCCAGCCTGCATATGGGTCTGTCGGTGCATGACAAGGCCAATGCCGAAGCGGTCAATCTCGCGACTCCGGCCAGTCACGTCACCGAGGCCAGCCCGCCGGTGCTGCTGATTCATGGCACCGAGGACAAGATTGTACCGATCGATCAAAGCCAGCGCCTCTACGACGTGCTGATCGGCAAGGGCGTCGATGCGACGTTCATCACTGTCGCGGGGGTGGGTCACGATTTCGAGCAGATGACCAGTGTGCCTGAGGTCACCGATGCGCTGATCGGCTTTTTCGAGCGGACCCTGAAATGACCTGCGGATCGCGCGGCAGCCGGCCGCGCGATCCGCTTCAGCACTTGCCTCGCCCCGCACCAGTCAGTGCGGCAGGATCACCCGCACGCGGCCGGCGATTTCCGCCATGATGTCGTCGACCGGGCGCGTGGCGTTGATGGTGGCCGCCATGCTGACGAACATGATCGTCGAGACGATCTGCGCCAGGGTGGCGGCGACGTCCGGTTCGATGCGCTCGTTCCGACACAGAACCGCGGCGACTGCCGCTTCGGTCTTGAAGGTCAGGGTCAGGGCATCGCGGTGGTGCGGCTCGTCGGGGTCGCCGAAGACCAGTTCGCGCAGGTAAGCCCGCCCGTTCTCGACATTGACGCGGTTGCATTCGACGATCGGGCGGATGATGGCGAGCACCCCATCGAGCGCTCCGGACGTGGCTTCGGCGGCGGCCCGGCCTTGCTCGAGCGCCTCGGCATAGCCCGAGTTCTGCACCAGCAGCAGCAACTCGCTCTTGCTTTTGGCATAAAGGAACAGCGTGCCGGTGCCGATGTCGGCCCGGTCGGCGATCTGCTGCGTGGTCACCGCATCGACGCCGTGGGCCTCGAAGAGCTGGCGCGCGGCGGCGACGATCCGGTCGAGCTTGTCCTGCTTGTTGCGCTCGCGACGTCCCACCGGTTTCGGTCCGGCCGGCGGCATGTCCTCCAAGGTCTTCACCGTTACTCCTGATAATGGGGAAGGATGACGCCATCCCGCACGAACGTCAGTGCCTCGGCGACCTGATAGGCGTGGGCGGCAGAGGCGATCTGGGCCAGCCCGATCGACAGACTAGCCAAACTGCGGCCCGCAAAGAAGGCCGCCTGCGTGGCCGTGTCGGGGAAGCCGAGCATCACCGAGGCGTGGAACTGCTGATCCCCGGGATTGTCGTGCGCGACATTGGGGGTGTTCCACAGGGCCTTGCTCCAGGGCAGGAAGGTTTCGGTTCTGAGCTCCTGCAACGCTCCCGTGCCGGCAAGGGCAGGCGCCAGCTGATCGTTGATGAACCTGCGAAAGGCGCGGCCGCCGACCCCATCCCGCCGCCGCAGATAGACCAGCACCCGGGAGGCAACCCGTTCGCCCGGCCGCGCAACGTCGTACCAGCGCGACCAGTTCGGCAGACCCAGATAGAGCAGGGTGCGCCGGAACACGTTGACCTCGTCCTTGAACGCCAGCTTGTTCTGCTCGCGCCCGGCCAGCACCGAGAACGCCGACTGGAACGCCACCTGGGCGACGCCGTCGATCCGGCGACCGGCGGGAATCCCGGTTTCGAAACCCGGGGTCGCCGGCCACAGCCCCGGGTTCGTCTCAGCGAGGTGAGTCTGGCGATACTCATGGAGGCCCGGGCTTGCCGAGATGATCTTCGAATGCGGCCCTTTCCAGTAGTTCATGCCGGTTTGGCGGGGCTGGTCGGAACGCATCCACAACAGGATCGAAGAGGAGAAGCGCCTGCTGAATGTCGTGCTCATTTTGCTCGTCCTTTCAGCGATCGAGGAATGCGACGGCGAGCGGGGCGAACCTGTCGTGGAACTGGAAGATGCCGCCATGGCCGGAGTCGGGATAGATGATCAACTCGGAACCCTTGATGCGCCGATTGAGATCCGTCGAGAGCACGGAAGGCACCATCCGGTCATTGTCGCCATTGGCGATCAGGGTGGGCTGGGTGAGCCTCGAGAGGTCCGCCGGAGCCGAGCGCCCCCACTTGCCGATCGCCTTCAGCTGCGTCCGGAACGCCTTGAGCGTCACCGGCACGTCGCGGTCGGCGGTCCGCTCCTTGAGCCGGTTGACGAAGGCCCGCGCCGCTGGCTTGCCGCTGGCGTTCCGGTTGAAGAACAGAAATTCCTTGGGGTCAGACCCGGTCAGGGTCGCACGGAGGATGTCGAAATAGGTGACACCCGCCACCTTATCGATGTCCTTGCCGCCGGCCGGGCCGGTGCCCGTCAGGATCAGCTTGCGGACCAGGCCGGGGTGCTTGTCGACCAGCGCCTGGGCGACGAAACCGCCGAGCGAAAACGAGAAGATATCGATCCTGTCGAAGCCGAGGGCCTTGATGAAGGTGAAGGCGTCGTCGGCCATCGCCTCGATGCTGTCGGGCACCTGGCCGCTCGAGCCGCCGACGCCGCGGTTGTCGAAGGTGATGACGTGGTGACCCCTGGCGATCGGGTCGATGAGGCGCGGGTCCCAGTTGTCGAGGTTGGCGGCGAGGTGGACGAAGAAGACGACGGGGATGCCGCCTTTCGGCCCCAGCTCGCGATAGGCGTAGGTGACGCCGCCGGCGGTGATCGTTCGCCCCGGTGCATCCTTATAGGCGGTGATGACGGTGTCGTTCGAGTGATGCGCGTTCATGTGGGTGCTCCCTGGATGAATGGCGGCAGCCAAAGTCGATCCGTCATTCTGATTGCACTCAAATATGAATGCATTCAGTTTTTGTCAATGGAGGCTGCTGGCACAACCGTATCCGGCACCCTGCATGCGGTCCTTCTCGAGCGCTTCCTCGTCCGCGTCGCCGCGCTGCGGCTCGGCGATCCGCTCGGCGACGGGTGATCTCGCCGGCAAGGGCGGATTTTCTGGTCTAGGAGCGTGCAGGCGGGAGAGGGTATGCCGACTGCGAGATCGCGCGCGGCGAGTTTCTGGGTTAGGCGGGGCCCGTTGCGGCCGGCCGGCCGCGGTTGGCCATCAGCGGTAGTACTGCCACCCGGCCAGGTAGTCGTCGAGGATGGTCGGCCTGTCCAGGGTGCTGACCCCGGCATTGGCGACGATGGTGTCCTTGTCGAACTGGAAGTGCTTGGGGATGTCGTCGGCCTCGAGGTAGCGCGTCGCAACGGCGAGCCGAGGCTTGTCGAGGTCGAGCGCCACGTCGCTGGCGAGGACGAACCCCCATTCGCCGAACGAGGGCACGTTGAGGTGGTAGGGGTAGGTCCGCTCGAAGCCGCCGGCGCGGACCGTGGCCTCGATGCTCCAGAACGCCCGCGGCGAGAAATACGGGCTCGTCGCTTGCGTCACGAACAGTCCGCCCGGCGCGAGGCTCCGATGCACCAGCTGGTAGAACTGCTTGGCATAGAGCCGCGCCAGCCCGCTATTGTTGGGGTCGGGCAGGTCGGCGATCACCAGGTCGAACGGCTCGCTGTTCTCCCGCAGGTATTCGAACGCATCGCCGATCACCACCTGCACCCGGGGTGAATCGAGACTGCCGCCATTGAGCTCGCGGATGCCGGCATTGCCGCGCGCCAGGGCGACGACTGCGGGGTCGAGGTCGACGAGCACGATCTCGGCAATCGCCTGGTGCTTCAGCAGTTCGCGCGCCGCAAGCCCGTCGCCGGCGCCCAGCAGCAGCACGCGCCTCGGCGGCCGCGGGCTGAGCCCGAGCGGGATGTGCACCAGCGCCTCATGGTAGCGGTACTCGTCAACCGAGGAGAACTGCAGGTTGCCATCGAGATAGAGCCGCAGATCGTCGCGGTCGCGGGTCAGGACGATGCGCTGGTAGCGGGTCTGCTCGGCGTGGACGATCCGATCCTCGTAGAGGCTCTGGTCCCACTTCTCGAGGAAGGCATGCGACAGGGCGATCATGCCGCCGAGGAACACCGTGACCGCCACGCTGAGCGCCAGCATCGTGCGCGCCGGCTTGCCGATCTCCTCGCCGAAGACGCGCAGCATGACGAAGCCGATCGAGACGTTGGCAAAGCCGAACAGCAGCGACGACTGGTAGATGCCGAACACCGGCAAGAGGAAGAACGGGAAGGCGATAGTGGCGATCAGCGCGCCCAGGTAGTCGAAGGACAGGATCGAGGCGATGTTGATCTTGAGCGGGTTGTAGCGGTCCATCAGCCGGGTGAGAAACGGGATCTCGAGCCCGATCAGCACGCCGATACCGACAGTCAGCACCAGGTAGGCGTGGAAAAACAGCTCGGTCCAGGCATAGGCAAAATAGAGGATCGGGATGCTGAGCCCGCCCAGCGCCGCCAGCGCCAGCTCGATGATGACGAAGCGGCCGAGCATGTGCCGTTCGATATAGCGCGACAGGAAGGTGCCCAGCCCCATCGCCGCCATGTAGATGCCGATGGTGAGCGAGAAGAACTTGATGCTGTCGCCGAGAAAATACGACGCCGTGGTGGCGATGAGCAGCTCGTAGATGATCGAGCAGAGGCCCGATACGAAGGCCGAAAACACCAGGGCCAGCACCTGGCGGCGATTGCCGCCCGCGGCTTGGTCGGCCGCTTCGGTTCCATCAGTGGTCATTTGCCGCCTTCCGGCCCACCGCCGACAATGCCGAGGCCGCCGGCGCTGCCGGTGCGCGCGCTGCGATCGTGGTAGGTCTCCACGCCGCCACGGAACCATGGCCGGGAGCTGTAGCCATGGTATCCGGCGTGGCCGAACCCGTCGCCGGCGACGTAGAAAAGCGCGATGTAAACCGCGCCCAGGCCAACCAGGGCGATCAGCACGGCGTTGCGGGTCGGCGAGTTCATCGGAACACCCCAAGGAGCTTCATGACCGTCCGGTTGGCGATCTCGTTCATCACCAGCCCGGCCAGCAGCGTCACGATGCCGAAGATCAGGTGCGGAATATTGCTGCCCCTGGTGCGGCGGATGTTCACCTCGATCCGTTCGGGCCGCAGTTCGCCCTGGGTCTTGAAGTTAAGGTAGAACTCGCCGGCCTCGGGGATGGTCAGGTTGAGATTGTAGTTGTTGTCCGTCTCGTCCCACGGGCCGTCGTCATAGCCGGTTTCGTGCCAGAGCTCGCTGCCGAAGCCCATCAGGTAGTTCTGCCGGGCATCGAGCAGTTCGCCCTCGATGAACACCCAGGAATTGACGGGTAGGTTGGCCTTGACCGACACCCAGATGCTCTGGCCCGGGCGAGCGATGGTGAAGGGCCCGACCATGGCGTAGTCGAGCGCGGCGAGCTGCTCGCCCGGCTCGAGCGGGGTCGGATCCTCAAGCGCCGGAGCGTATTTCAGGCTGCCGCTGAAGATCTTATCCAGGGGCACACCGAGAACGAGCGAGGTGAGCAGGCCGAGCAGCCCGAAGACGATGAACACTGCGGGCGCCGGCCGCGACGATGCTGAAACCCGCATCGGCCGCCCCTAGATCAGCATCGCCGTCACGCCCGCAAAGCAGATCGCGGTCGTGGCTTCGAGCAGGGCGGCGCCGAGGTTGCCATTGTCGCGGATTTCGCGCCCCAGCGAGCGACCAGGGATGACCATGCGATCCATGACCAGCCGCAGGATCGGCAGGAAGACGAAGGCGATGAGGTCGGCGGCGAAGAAAGCCATCAGGTCGGCCGGCCAGTTGACGAAATCGCCGGCCGAAGCGTTCATGATGATGATGGCGAGGGCGATCAGGTGGCCGGCGAAGGCGACGCCGCTGGCGACGTTGCTGTCGACCAGCGTCTTGTGGATGCTGTAGGGCGAGAGCCGCTCATAGATCAGGCTGAAAGCCAAGAGCGACAGCTGCCCCAAGACGAAGAACACCAGCATCGAGACGATGCCGCCGCCTTCGCCCGATACCGAGCCGGCAATCACCAGCCCGGTCGCGACATAGGCGCCGAAATGCACCGCGCCGACGCCGACATTCCGTCTGGCGACCAACTGGTGCGTGTCGTCGAACTTGCGCAGGATCGCCCAGTCGTTGAACCAGCGCGACAGGTTGAGCAGCACGATGCCGGCCAGCGAGTAGCCACCGACCGCCAGCAGGTCCTGCAGCAGCCCATGGGAGGGGCCATAGAGCGCCCCGACAAAGATCAGCGCCGTCGCCAGGTAATAACCCGACATGGCGAGCCCGATGGCGAGGTTGCCGCTTTCGCTCAACTGCTGGTTGATCTTGTAGGAGATCGCCAGGCCCTTGAACCATTTGGCGAGCAGCAGCAGCACCAGATACAGCACAAGGAATATCGGCGCGCGCACGATGTCCTGGATCGGCAGCCCTGCGAAAGTCATCCACCACCCCCCGATGGTCGCCGCTGGCGGCGCTAGGCTGAAGCGTCCGGGGTCAGTGACCCGCGGGCAACGGCCGTGATTTTCAAGTTGCTCGGCTGAAACGCGGCCTGCAGCGGCGCAATGGCCTCCTCGGCGCGGCAATCGCCGCACATGAAGACGTCCAGTGCGACGTAACCGGTCTCGGGCCAAGTGTGGATGCTGATATGCGACTCGGCAAGCAGAGCAACGCCGGTAATCCCACTATTGGCGCCGAAATGGTGGAAACGCGTTTCGAGCACTGTGGCGTTGCAGGCCGCGGCCGCGCGGCGCATCGCCTGTTCTATGAAAGATTGATCATCGAGGCCGGTCGCACCCCAGAAATCGAGCAGAATATGAGTACCGGGCCGGTATTGTGGCCCGGTTTCTGCTCCAGATGCCGCTTCAGTCACTATCGCCTCCACGGCACCAGCAGACATAGCTGGCGTAACTCATCGTTAGCGCAGCGCGATTGCCGCCACAACCCGGGGGCGACGGCCCTGGCCACCGTCGGTCCGATCAGCCGCCGCTCTGCGGCTGGCATGCAGCGAGGATCGCGTCGACGACGTCGGCAAGCGGCGCGGTGGCGTCGATGCGGATGGCGTTGCCCGGGTCGTTGTCGCCGCTCGCATGGAGCCGCGTGTTGAACGCCCGCTCAATCGGCTTGCCGCCGAAGACATCGGCCGGCCGCGCCGCGAGCCGCCGGTTCAGGGTGGCGGCGTCGGCTTCGAGCACGAAGACCCTGTCGAACAGCGCGATGAAGTGATGGCGGTTGCGCGAGCCGCCGCAGAAGAAGCTGATTAGGTGGCTCCGGTCGGCGATCAGCGCCTTGACCCGTTCGACCGGCCAGATCCAATGCCGGTAACCCCACGCCACCTTGTCGTTCTCGCTGTCAAAAGCCGGCCAATCCAGCGGTGCGCCGGTCTCGGGGTCACCGTAATAGGCGAATTGCCGGTCGCCGTGGATAACATGGTGGCCGCGGCGCTGCAGCTCTTCGGCCACCGTGGTCTTGCCCGCGCCGGAGAGGCCCTCGATCAGATAATTGCGCACGCCCATCCGGTCCTCACCCCGTCGCGCCGGCCCGGTGCATGGTGGCGTAGCGGCCGCCGGCGGCGATGAGTTCGGCATGGGTGCCGCGTTCGACCACGCCGCCATGCTCGATCATCACCACGCGGTCGGCGCGCTCGATCGCCGAGGTCCGGTGCGCCACCACCAGCACCGCCCGGTTGGCGGCAATCGCCGCGATGGCGTCGAGGATGCCTTCCTCGCGTTCGGCATCGAGATGCGAGGTGGCCTCGTCGAGGATGAGCAGCGGGCGATCGCGCAGCACGGCGCGGGCAATGGCGATGCGCTGCCGTTCGCCGCCGGAAAAGCGCTTGCCGCGTTGGCCGACCATGGTGCCGAGCCCCTCGGGCAGCTGCCGCAGCAGCTGGCCGAGCCCGGCCTGGTGCAGCGCGTCTGTGAGCCGCTCGTCGGTCGCATCCTCGAGGCCGTAGCGCAGGTTGTCGCGCAGCGTCGCATCGCGCAGGTAGACATCCTGGCTGACCAGCGAAACCGAGCGCCAGATATCCTCCTCGGCCAGCGCGGCGGCATCGCGCCCCTCGATCCGGACCGCACCGCTCGATGGCCGGAGCGAGCCACAGGCGAGGCTGATGATGGTCGATTTGCCCGAGCCGGAAGGCCCGGCGATCGCCAGGGTTTCGCCGCGGCGTACCGCGAACGAGATGTCACTGAGGATCCGGGCCGGCTGGTCCGTCGTGCCGGGGTTCGCCGGCTGGTCCAGCCGGGTGAGCGAGACCCCGGCGAGAAACCCGGTCATCCCGGCACTGGCGCTGGCGACATCGGACAGCGTCCTGACCGCGAGGGCGTCGCGGCCGGGATAGGTGTAGCCGACGGCCTCGAACGCCAGGACCTCCGGGGCGGGCGCCGGCTGCGCCGGCGGGCGCGCCGCGGCCGCTACCGTGGGCAGGCCGGTATTAGCCGACTGCAGCACTGCCTCGACGCGGTCGAGCCCCATGCCGGCGCGGATCAGCGGATAGCGCCGGCCCACCACTTCGCCCAGCGGCTGGCGCACCAGGCCGACGAAGAACAGGGCCGAGACGACATTGCCGATCGAGATCTGCCCGGCCGAGGCGAGCAGCACGCCGATGCCGATAAACAGCACCGTGATCAAATCGAAGCACAGCCGATAGGCCACGTTGATCACGGCGCGCCAATTGTCCATGCGCGCCGCCAGCGCCACGGATTTATCGGCCAGCGTGGCGAAGCGCTGTTCCTCGGCGCCGGTGGCGCGCGCCTGCCGGACGAGGCTCACCGCATCGCCGCTGGTGGTGCTCTCGATCTGCGCGGCGACAGCGGCGTTGATTTCGTAGGAATCCTTGATGGTGGCGTTGATCTGCCCTTCGGCGAAGCGCACCGCGAGCAGCGCGAGCGGCACCAGCGCGAAGGCGGCGAGGAACCAGGGGTTGATGAGGGCCAGCGCGATGCCGACCGCAGCGAGCCCGACCCAGCCATGCACGGTTGCCAGCGGCACGACGGTGAACAGCGGATCGACCATGCGCATGTCGTTGGTGAGGCGGCTGTTCAGCACGCCGGGGTTGATGGTGGCATAGCTCAGCATCGGCATGCGCAGCACTTCGCCATAAAGCCGCCGCGCCAGCTGCCAGGAGAGGCCATAGCCGAGGCGCGCCCCCAGGGTATTGGCCAGCACCTCCGCCAGGGCAGCGGCGATCGCCAGCCCGGCGACGAGGCCCAGCAAGGGCAGCAGCTCCATGAGCCCCGCGCCGCGCAGCGCGCCATCGATGATGCGGCCGAGCAGCAGCGGCACGCCGACCGGCAGGGCGGCCGCCAGCACGGTCGCGGCGAGGATCGGCAGCACCCGCAGCCAGTCGATCGCGAGGCCAAGCCGCAAAACTCTGCCGAACATGGTGCCGCCCCTCCCAAGGCCAGTCCTCGCCCCATGGGTGACATTGCCGCTCCGGCCGCGCAACCGGATTTCCCGCCGGTTGCAGAAGCCCTTGCAGCTATAGTGGCTAGAGGTTGTAGCGTCGGCCGGGTGTTACCGGAGATCGATCATGGCCATGGGTTGCGCCGAACGTCTTGCCGTCGCGGGGAGGGGCTGAATGGGAGCTGGACACAGCCATGGGGCCACGCGCCCGGCGAGCGGTTCGGCCGGGGCGCGGCATCGCCGTAACCTCGTCATCGCGCTGGGGCTGACGACCGCCTACCTCATTGCCGAAGTGGTCGGGGCGCTGATCTCGGGGAGCCTCGCGCTCCTCGCCGACGCCGCGCATATGCTCACCGATGTGGGCGGCATGGCGCTGGCGCTGCTGGCGATCTGGTTCGCGGCGCGGCCGCCGAACGCATCGAAGACCTATGGGTACTTGCGCACCGAAGTGCTGGCGGCGCTCGGCAATGCGGTGGTGCTGCTCGTCCTCGCCATCTACATCCTCTACGAGGCCTATGAGCGCCTGCTGGCGCCGCCCGAGGTGCTGTCGACGCCGATGCTGATCGTCGCGGTGATCGGCCTTGTGGTGAACCTCGTCAGCATGCGGCTGCTGGCTGCCGGCTCGAAGGAAAGCCTCAACCTGAAGGGCGCCTATTTCGAGGTGCTGGCCGATATGCTGGGCTCGATCGGCGTCATCGTTTCGGCGCTGCTCATCATGTTCACCGGCTGGACCCTGGCCGATCCGCTCATCGGGGCGGCGATTGGGCTGTTCATCGTGCCGCGCACCTGGGCGCTGCTGAAGCACGCGGTGAATATCCTGCTCGAAGGCACGCCGGCCGGCTTCGATCTCGGCGGGCTCGATGCCGCCCTGCGGGCGCTGCCCGATGTCACCGACGTGCACGACCTGCATGTGTGGACCATCACTTCGGGCGTCGATGCGATGAGCGGGCACCTCGTGATCGGCGACGGCGCCGACCAGCAGGCGCTGCTGGTCGCGGCCCGCGAGCTGCTGCACGAGCAGTTCGGCATTTCGCACTCGACCATCCAGATCGAAACGACAGCCAGCCGTGCCGGGGAGGCGGAGATGCCGGTTTAGGGGGTGGCTTGAACGGCGGCCCTCTCCCGCCTGCGGGGGAGGGGGGACCACGCGAAAGTGTGGTGGGAGGGGGGTGCCCCACGCTCGGACAGTGGGCGGCCGGGGCAGGCTCAGGGCCCCCCTCCCACCACGCTTTCGCGTGGTCCCCCCGCGGTGAGGGCCTCCGGCCCTCATCCGCCGACCCCGTAAACGGGAGAGGGCCGCCGACTGCACCATCTACACCAGCGACGCCATACCCCGCGCCTCGCCGCGCAGGCGCTGGGCGTCCTGGCTGGGTGGGGCGCCGAACTGGCGGCGGTATTCGCGGCTGAACTGCGAGGGGCTGTCATAGCCGACGCGAAAGCCGATGCCGGCGACGTCATCGGGGGAAGCGGCGAGCTGCAGCCGGGCCTGCTGCAGCCGGATCTGCTTCTGGAACTGGATCGGGCTCATCGCCGTCACGGCCTGGAAATTGCGATAGAAGGCCGAGGGGCTCATGCCGCAGATTTCCGCCACGTCCTCGACCCGGAAAGCGCTGGCATGGTGCTCGCGGATCCAGCGCACGGCGCGGGCGATGTGGCTGAGATGGCTGTCGGCGAGGCCGAGCTGGCGTACCGTCGCCCCCTGTTCGCCGACGATCAGCCACCAGAGGATTTCGCGCTTGATTGATGGCGCCAGCACGGCGAGATCGCGCGGCCGGTCGAACAGCCGCAGCAGCCGCAATACCGCATCGAGCAGCTCGGTGGGGGCGGCGGAGACGATCAGGCCGGAGGGCACGCCGCTGGGCCGGCCGAGGCTCTCCGAGCCGGCTTCGAGCAGCAGTTCGGCGATGCTGGGCGGATGCAGCACCATGCCGAAGCCGCGGGCCGGGTGCTCGGGGCTAGCGTCGACGAACTGGCCGCTGATCGGCAGGTCAACCGAAGCAACAAGATATTGGCCGGCACCGTAGCGATAGAGCCGGTCGCCCAGCGCCAGGCGTTTTTCGCCCTGGGCGATCAGCGCCAGCACCGTGCCGGTGGTCGAGTGTTCCTCGATCGAGGCGTTGTGTTCGGCGAGCAGTACGCCCTCGACCGGGGTCGAGGCATCGGGCCGGGCGTGGCGGGCGATCAGGGTGTTGAGTTCATCGATCTGCATGGAGCTTGAGTAACAGCGGAGAAGGCTGAGTTCAAACGATTCTCTCGATGATGGTAGGATCGTGCAAGTCGTCGATAGCCCTGTGATACCGCCCCGGATGCTGGAAATGGTTTGGTGTCGTTGCCGCCGAGCACTGGGCGTGCCGGCAACGAAAGGACACTCGAAATGACCAGCAAGCACGGTTTCCACGCCGCAATGACCGCCCAGCCGGGGAAGGGCGACGAACTCGTCGCACTGCTCGAACGGGCTCCCTCGCTCGAGCATGACGACTGCCTCGTCTTCCTGATCGGCCGCTCGGCCAGCAACCCGGACCTGGTGTTCGTCACCGAAGGCTGGAGCAGCGCGGAAGCGCATGGCCGCTTCTTCGGCAGCGACGTAGCGAAGGCCTATACCGCCGAGTTCGGTCCGCTGGTCGCCGACAGCGCCTACACCGACGAAGTGCCGCTGGGCGGCAAAGCCGTCCTCTAGCTCCCCTATTCACCGCGACGCCCGCACACGCCCATCGGCGTCGTGGCATCGCCTTGCCCAAAGGAACCCTCCCATGACCACGTCCCGCCCTGCACTGGACCCCGAACTGGCCCGGCTATTGGCAGAGTTGCCGGCGGCGCCGGCGCTCGATGCCGAGAGCCTGCCGCTGCTGCGCCAATACAAGCTGCCGGCCGAAGCCTTCATCGAGGGCCGCTCGATCGAACGGCGCGAGCTGACTGTCACCGCTGCCGATGGCGCCGAACTGCCGCTGTCGATGTTCCGCCCGGCCGGGCTCGAGGCGGCGGCGCCCTGCATCTACTGGCTGCATGGCGGCGGCATGGTGATGGGCGACCGCTTCGCCAATCTCGATATTCCGCTTGATTGGCTCGAGCGCTTCGGCGCCGTGGTGGTGACGCTGGACTATCGGCTGGCGCCTGAGGCCAAGGGCGCGACCCCGGTCGAGGATTGCTACGCCGGCCTCGTCTGGGTCGCCGCGCACGCCACTGAGCTCGGCATCGATCCCAGGCGGCTGATCGTTGCCGGGGCCAGCGCCGGTGGCGGCCTCACTGCCGGCATGACGCTGCTGGCGCGCGACCGGGGCGGCCCGGCGATTGCCGCGCAGGTGCTGATCTGCCCGATGCTCGACCATCGCAATGACAGCGTCTCGAGCCGGCAATTTGCCGAGGGGCCCGCCACCTGGACGCGCGCCGCCAATACCTTCGGCTGGCAGGCGCTGCTCGGCGCCGCCACCGAAGTGCCGGCCTATGTGTCGCCGGCGCTGGCGGCCGATCTCGGCGGGCTGCCGCCGAGCTTCATCGATACCGGCTCGGCCGAACTGTTCCGCGACGAGGACACAGCCTTCGCGAGCCGGATCTGGGCGGCCGGCGGCGAAGCCGAGCTGCATGTCTGGCCCGGCGGCTTTCACGGTTTCGACGCGCTGTTCCCCACGGCGCGGCTGTCGCTCATCGCCCGGCAGACGCGCAGCGCCTGGCTCGGCCGCATTCTCAACTCCAGCAACTGAAGGAGAGTTTCATGAACACCATTCTCATCACCGGCGCCTCTTCGGGCTATGGCCGCGAGACCGCCCGCCACTTTCACGCCGCGGGCTGGAACGTCATCGCCACGATGCGGAAGCCCGAGCCGGGCATCCTGCCCAAGTCGGAGCGGATGCGGCTGCTGCCGCTCGAGGTCACCGACGCCGCCAGCATTGCCGCCTGCATCGCAGCGGCCGGGCCGATCGACGTCCTGGTCAACAATGCCGGAGTCGGCCTGGGCGGCGCCTTCGAGATCGCGCCGCTCAACGATATCCGCCGCATCTTCGAGACCAACACTTTTGGGGTGATGGCGATGACCCAGGCGGTGCTACCGGGCATGCGCGAGCGCGGCAGCGGCACGCTGGTCAACGTCACCTCCTCGGCAACGCTGGGCGCTTTCCCGTTCTCGGCGCCCTACACCGCGAGCAAGATGGCGATCGAGGGGTTTTCGCAGGCCCTGGTGCCCGAACTCGCGCCGTTCGGCCTGCGGGTGAAGCTGGTGGAGCCCGGTCTCGGGGTCAGCACGCGCTTCGCGCAGAACTCGGCCTTCGACTTCGCTGCGCAGGTTCCGCCGGCCTACGCGGCCCACGCCACGGCAGTGTTCAGCGCCCGCCCTGAAGTGACCACCAGCGAAAGCGATGTCGCGGAAGGGGTGTGGCGCGCCGTGCACGATACCACCGGGCAGCTGCGCTTTCCGGCCGGCGCCGACGCGCTTGCGCTCTGGGAGCGGCGGTCCTGGTGAGAGCAGGGCCCCCGGGGTTCATCGCGATCTGCCACTTGGCTTGTCGCCCGTTACGCCTTCAATTGCGGGCGCGAGAAACCAGGAATCAGACGGGGTAACCTTCGGTGGGATCGATCGAGCTCCAGGCCAATGAGCTGGCCGCCAGCATTTCTGCTGTCGGTGCGGAGCTCATATCCCTGAGGCATCGCCAGGTCGGGGAGTTCATCTGGCAGGCGCAGTCGGAGGCGTGGCGGCGCAGCGCGCCGGTGCTGTTCCCGGTGGTCTCGCATTATCCACGCGGCCTGGTGCTGCTCGGTGATACCCCGATGGACCTGCCACCGCATGGTTTTGCGCCGGGCAGCGGATTTGACGTGCTGGAGGCGGCGCGAGACGCCTGCCGGTTGCGCTTGCGATCGTCGCCGGAGACCCTGGCGACGTTCCCCTACGCCTTCGAGCTGAGCGTCGATTTCGCGCTCGACGCCGAGGGACTGACGCAGGTGATGCGGGTGCACAACCCGGATGCCGAGGCCGAACTGCCCTACATGCTGGGGGCCCACCCGGGCTTCAACTGGCCGCTGCCGGGGGCGGGGCGGCGCGAGGCGCATCGGCTGCATTTCGACGCGGTGGAGGCCGGAGAGACGCAGCCGCTCGGCGCCGCGCCGGTCCCTCGCTACAGCTTTGACGGGCGCGTCGCCGTGCCATCCGACATCGACTTTTCGACCGCCCATGGCATGCCCGATATCGCCAGCCGTTCGGTGCGGTTCGGCACCGAGGTGACGCATATGACGCTCGATTTCGACGGCTTCGCACAGTTTGCGCTGTGGAGCCGGGGCGTGGCGCCGTTCCTCTGTCTCGAGCCGTGGAGCGATATGCCGATCGCCATTACCGAGCCCCGGCAGTTCGCCACCCTGCCAGGGGTTTCGCGGTTGCCGCCGGGCGCCAGCCGCAGCTACCGGCTGCGCTTCACCCCGGGAGGAGCGCAGGTGCGGGAAGGGCGGCGATAAGGCCGCCGATATCGATCCGCGCCGATGCGGCGGCGATGCCGCGCCGGCGGAGGGCCGTCAGGTAGCGGACGGCATCGGGGCTGCTGCCGGCGACCAGAACGGGCACTGATCCCAGCGACCACTCCGCCTCGGCTTCGAGGATTTCGGCGCCGGTGACGAGGCCGGCGATGTAGCCGGCAATATCCTCGCGCGGCAGGCGCTCGAACAGCACCAGGCTGCGGGCGGAGAACAACCGTCGCAGCAGGCCGCCGGCAATCTCGCTGCTCCATGCCGTCGCCAGACCTCGCTCGAACCCGGGTTCGGTGATCGCCGCGGTTTCGGGAATCAGCCGGCTGATCAGCGAGTCGCGGCGCAGCAGCGCGGCGGCCTCGCCGCCCATATAGGTGGCGAGGCGCGTGATGCGGCCGGCTTCGACGGCGACATATTTGGTGTGAGCGCCCGGCAGGATGACGGTGGCGGCCGGGTGCGCTCCGGCTGCGGCGATGGCCTTGAGCTCCTCGCCACGCATCACATCGGGCAGCGGATCGTCGACACTGACGCCGCTGAGAAACAGCAGCGGCAGGCCGTCGACAACAAGCCGTTTCCCTTGCGCGGCGATTTCCGCCAACCCCGCGGGAGCCGGCGCGAAGCTGGTCTCGAGCCAGCCGCCCCGTCCGGTGATCATTCCCGCGAGATAGGCGTGCGTGGCGCGATGACGCCAGTCGGCCGGGATCAGCTCGCGGAAGCGGGCCTCGAAGGCTCCGTCCTTCACCTGGTTGACGCCGAGCGGCTGACGGATCTCGGCCACCACCGCCCCGGCCGCGTCGATCAGGTCGGCGGCGAAACTCACTGATGTCCACTCCACATAAATCTGCATCGGATCCCCGTTCTGCTGGTCGGCGCGATCAGCAACTTCGTCACGCGCCCTTGACCGCTAGCACGGCCCGTGGCATCAGTTCCATATTAAAGAAAGTAGTTCCAACATATGGAACTAAGGGAGTTGAGGATGCTTGAGGGAGTGCTGCCGGTCCTGCCGACGCCGTTCGACGCGTCGGGGCAGATCGATGAGGCCGGCATGGCGCGGGTGACCGAGTTCGCACTCGATGCGGGTGCGGATGGCGTGGTGTTCCCGGGCGTCGCCAGCGAGTTCGACCACCTGAGCGCCGCCGAGCGCGAGACGCTGGTGCGGATCGTCGGCCGTACACTCGGTGGCCGCCGTCCGCTCATCGTCGGCGCCAGCGCCGCAACTCCCGAGGAAGTCATCGCCTTCTGCCGCATCGGCAAGGCGGCTGGCGCGACGGCCGCCATGGTCATGGCCCCGGCCTCGGTCGGCGCCGATCCCGCTCGCCTCGTTGCCTTTTTCGGCACTGTCGCGGCCGAGGCCGGTATCGACATCATCCTGCAGAACGCACCGGCGCCGGTGGGCAGCGGCCTGCCGGTCGCGGCCATCGCCGAGGTGGTTCGCGCCGTGCCGGCCATCCGCTACGTCAAGGAAGAGACGCTCCCGTCGGGCCCCCGCATCACCGCCTTGCTCGAAGCCGTCGGCGACCGGCTCGACGGCGTCATGGGCGGGGGCGGCGCCCGCTATGTCTATGACGAGCTCGAGCGGGGCGCAGTGGCGCTGATGCCGGCAGCCGAGATCACCGATCTCCACGCCGCGCTGTTCCGGGCCTATCGCCGTGGCGACCTCGGTGGGGCGCGTGAGCTCTACATCCGCTCGCTGCCGCTGCTGCTGGTGCAGATGATCTACCGGATGTCGCTGACCAAGGAAGTGCTGATGCGCCGCGGCATCTTCACCAGCTCCGGCGTGCGGGCTCCGCTGCCCAAGTTCGACGCTCACGGCCTCGCCGAGATCGACATGATGATTGCCGAGATCGCCGACCTGCTGCCGGTCGGCGCCGCGCCGAAACTGCCTGCCCTGGGAGATGCATGATGACGAGCCGCATCAAATCGGTCGAGAGTTTCACCATCCAGATCGACCGGCAGGACGAGCCCTATCTGGGCGGCCCCAAGAACGGTGAGTCCGCCAACGAGGCCGGCTATTTCGTCCGGGCCGAAAACCGGACGGTGTACCCGACCAAGGACCGCACGGTGCTCTGCCGCATCGAGACGGTCGATGGCACGGTGGGCTGGGGCGAGACCTATGGCATCGTCGCCCCGGGCGCGGTGCGGGCTATCATCGATGACCTCTTGTCGACCTTCCTCGTCGGTCGCGACCCATTCGATGTCGCGGTGATCTACGAAGACCTTTACGACCTGCAACGCGTCCGCGGCCAGCACAGTGGCTATACCCATGATGCGTTGGCGGCGGTGGATATCGCGCTGTGGGATATCTGCGGCAAGCTCCGCAACGCCCCGATCGCCAAGCTGCTGGGCGGGGCGCGCCGCACCGAGGTGCCGGCCTATGTTTCCGGCCTGCCGGGCGAGACGCTGGCCGACCGGGCGAAGTTCGCCGTCAGCTGGCTCGAGCGCGGCTTCACCCAGTTCAAGTTCGCCTCGCCGCATGCCGAGAGCGGCGTGGTCGAGGAGTTCCGGGTGCTGCGCGAGGCGCTCGGCCCCAAGCCGATGATCGCGGCGGACCTGCACTGGACCTTGACCGACGTCGAGACGGTGGCGCTGGCGCATAAGTGCCTGCCTTACGATCCCTGGTTCCTCGAAGCGGTGTGCAAACCCGAGGATATCGAGGGCATCGGCCGGGCGGCCGAGCATTCGCCGGTGCCGATCGCGGCGGGCGAGGAATGGCGCAACGTCTTTGATCTGCGCGCCCGGCTCGAAGCCGGGCCGCTGGCCATCGTGCAGCCGGAGATGGGGCACACCGGGATCACGGCGTTCCACCGCATGGGCCTCTTGGCCCAGGCGCATCACCGCCAGATCATCCCGCATGCCACCATCGGCACGGGCATCTTTCTCGCCGCCAGCCTGCAGGTCAGCGCGACGCTGCAGAACCTCAGGGGTCACGAATTCCAGCACTCGGTGATGGCGCGCAACGCGCCTTACGTCGAGACGGCGCTCGAGGTGCGGGAGGGCAAATACCTGGTGCCCGACAAGCCCGGCCACGGCGCCGAGCCATCGGCCCGGGCGCTGGCCACGATGGTCAAATAACACGTCACATTTGGGAGGATATTGACGATGAAGCTTTCGAAAACACTTGCCGCGCTGCTCTTGGCCGGCATCGTCGCGCTACCGGGGCTCGCCGCTGCCGAAACGCGGCTGAACTTCGTGTCCTGGCAGAAGGGCGAGAAGGGCTATGGCGATTGGTGGCAGGCCGTCATCGACGAGTTCGAGACGACCCATCCGGACGTCAAGATCGATTTCACGCTGATGCCACGCGACGGCTATTCGGACGCGATGATCACCCAGTTCGCCGCCGGCTCGGCGCCCGACATCGTGCATCTCACCTCGTTCGAATATGTCACCTTCGCCGAGAACGGCTGGCTCGAGGACCTGGGCCCGTGGATCGAGAAATCGGGCATGGACCTCAACGGCTGGGCGGGCCAGAGCGTCTGCGAATGGGACGGCAAGACCCAGTGCATCATGATGCTCTATTTCGGGTACATCATGGCCTATAACGAGCAGATCCTCGCCGAGGCCGGCATCACCGAGCCGCCCAAGACCTGGGAAGAGTTCCTCGCGGCGGCCCGCGCCACCACCATCGATCGCGATGGCGACGGCATCAAGGATGTCTACGGCACCGGCGTGCACATGGTCTCGGCCAATTCCGGCTGGACCAACGACATGCTGATCTACGTGCTGTCGGCCGGCGGCCGCTGGACCAACAATGAAGGCAAGGTCACCATCAACACCCCCGAGACCATCGAGGGGATCAACCGCTGGCGCACCCTGGTGGACGAGGGTCTGGTGCCTCCGGGTGGGGCCGAGCTCGACCAGCTGTTCATCGAAGGCAAGGTCGCCATGCGCCTCAACGGCCCGTGGATCAACGCCTTCCTGCAAAAGGCCGATCCGGCGATCCAGCCGCACCTGAAATACGCGGCCTCGCCGATGCAGCCGCCGCTGGGTGGGGCGTCCAATGTGCTGACCCTGGCGGCCGAGACGCCGCAGGAAAAGAAGGAACTGGCCTGGGAGTTCATCCAGCTCGCTACCAGCCAGAAGTTCCAGGAGCTCTATTCCGAGCTCGGCGCCTCCCCGGCGCCGCGCCCGGGCGCCGTCGGCCCGGCCTCGTTCGAGAAGGTGCCGCACATGCAGCTGTTGATCGATGCGACCAACGCTGCTTCGGCTGCCGGTGTCGACCGCATGCCCAAGGGGCTCGAAGCGCAGAACAACGAGTTCACCAAGCTGGCGGCCGAGCAGTTCCAGCGCATGATTATCGAGAAGCTGCCGACCGAAGCCGTCGCCGCGACCGTGCAGGCCGAAGCCGAAGCGCTGCAGTAGCGACAGGCGGGCCGCGCACTGGCAGGTGCGCGGCCCGCTTCCAGTCATCTTGAGGAGGAGAGGCTGATATGACCGACCTGACCCAGCCGCGCCCGGTGACGGCGCCGGTGCGCCGCAGTTCCGGCTTGTTCGGCATTGACCTCGCGAGCCCGCGCCACGCCAGAAAGCTCGGCTACCTGCTGCTGCTGCCGGCGGTGCTGCTGATCCTCGGCATCCTCGTCTACCCCATGCTGCTCGCCATCGAGATCAGCTTTCACGACGTGAAGTTCGCGACGCTCAGCTTCGGCGCCAGCGAATATACGCTCAAGAACTACGTCAAACTGTTCGCTTCGAGCGATTTCTGGAACGCCATCGGCGTCAGCGCCAAATTGCTGGTGGTGGTGACCAGCATCTCGATGCTGGTGGGGCTCGGCGCGGCCTTGCTGGTCAACCAGCAGTTCCGCGGCCGCGGCGTCGCCCGCATGCTGATCGCGCTGCCCTGGGCCATTCCCGAAGTGGTGGCGGTGATCACCTGGCTGTGGATCCTCGATGCCTCGTTCGGCGTGCTCAACTGGATGCTGCTCAAGCTCGGGGTGATCGGCCTGCCGATCTCCTGGCTCAACCAGCCGCTGCCGGCCTTTTCGGCGGTCACCATGGTGATGGTGTGGAAGGGCTTCCCGTTCATTTCCATCATGATCCTCGCGGGCCTGCAGTCGATCCCCGAGGAATATTACCAGGCGGCCCGCGTCGACGGCGCCAATGTGTGGAAGCGCTTCATCTGGATCACGCTGCCCTGCCTGATGCCGGTGCTCGGGGTGTCGCTGGTGCTGACCGTGCTCTGGGTATTCCGCGACTTCTCGATCATCAACGTCTTGACCGGCGGTGGTCCGGTGGGCGCCACCGAGACGCTCGCCATCATGACCTATGAGGAAGCCTTCTCGTTCTTCCGCATGGGCTACGCCTCGGCGCTCGGCGTGGTGACGCTGGTCATCTGCGCGCTGATCAGCGCCTTCCTGGTCAAAAAGACCAGCCACGCCGTGTTCTGAGGGAGGGGGCTCGATGAAACGCAAGCTCTGGCAATCCATCCTGCTCTACGCGACGGTGATCGTCGCCTGCGCCGTGGTGCTGTTCCCGGTCTACTGGATGGTGGTCACCTCGCTGCAGCCGCCCGGGTCGCTCCGCGCCTACCCGCCGCATTTCCTGCCGCCCGACCCGCAATGGCAGACCTATATCCGGCTGTTCATCGAGACCGACATCCTGCGCTGGATGGCCAACTCGGCCATCGTCGCCGTCACCGCCACCGGCATCTCGATGGTGGCCGCGGTGCTGGCCGGCTACAGCCTGTCGCGCTACCAGACCAAGAGCAGCGAGAATGTCGGCCTGTTCATCCTGATGAGCAAGATGCTGCCGGCCACCATGCTGATCATCCCCTTGTTCGGCATCATGCGCTCGCTGGGCCTGATGGGTTCGCTCTGGTCGCTGATCTTTGCGCATGCGACGGCGATCGTGCCGTTCGCCACCTGGATGCTGAAGGGGTATTTCGACTCCATTCCCAACGAGCTCGAGCAGGCGGCGCAGGTCGATGGCTGCACGCCCTGGGGGGCGCTGTTCCGGGTCATCCTGCCGGTGGCCGCGCCGGGGCTCGCCGCCACCTCGCTCTATGGGTTCGTCCTGAGCTGGGCCGATTATCTGTTCGCCCGCACCTTCCTTGCCAACAATGCCGACAGCTGGACGGTTAACCTCGGCATCGCCACCTTCAAGGGCGAGTACCAGACCGACTGGAACCTGGTGATGGCGGCCTCGCTGCTGGCCGCGCTGCCGATCATGATCGCCTACCTCTTCCTGCAACGCTTTCTCGTCGGCGGCATGACCGCAGGCGCGGGGAAATAGTCCGATGGCCGATATCCAGATCCAGAACCTCAACAAGCGCTACGGCACCTTCCAGGCGCTCCACGACATGTCGCTGGACGTCAAGGACGGCGAGTTCATCGTCTTTGTCGGCCCCTCGGGCTGCGGCAAGTCGACGGCGCTGAAGATCCTCGCGGGGCTCGAGGCGGCCAGCACCGGCAGCATCATCATCGGCGGCGAGGATGTGACCGAGCTGGCGCCGGCCAAGCGCGACATCGCCATGGTGTTTCAGAACTACGCGCTCTACCCGCATCTGACGGTGCGGCAGAATATCGGCTTCGGCCTGATGATGCGCGGCACCGACAAAAAGCAGATCAACCAGCGCGTCGAGCGGGCAGCCCAGGCGCTCGAAATCAGCGACCTCCTGGAGCGTCGCCCCAAGGCCCTGTCAGGTGGGCAACGGCAGCGCGTGGCGCTGGGCCGGGCGATTGTGCGCGAGCCGCGGGTGTTCCTGATGGACGAGCCGCTATCCAACCTCGACGCCGCCCTGCGGGTGCAGATGCGGGCCGAAATCACCGCGCTGCAGCGGCGCATCGGCGTCACCACCATCTATGTCACGCACGACCAGACCGAGGCCATGACCATGGCCGACCGCATCGTCATCATGCGCAAGGGCGTGGTGCAGCAGATCGGCTCGCCCGACGCGCTGTTCAATCACCCGGCCAATATGTTCGTCGCCGGCTTCATCGGTTCGCCGGCGATGAACTTCCTCAGCGGCAAGGTGCAGCGCGACGATCGGGGCCTTAATATCGATGCCGGCGGCCTCAGGCTGCCGGTGGCCGAGGCGGCGGCGGCCTATCTCGGCAAGACCGTGATCTGCGGCATCCGCCCGGAATCGCTGGACCTGGCGCGGGGCGATGCGCCGGCGCTGGAGATCACCCCGACGCTGGTTGAGAGCTTGGGCACCGAGGCCTATGTGCATTTCAAGCTGCCCGGACAGCAGGTCGCGACCGCGGTGGCGGGCGAGCACGAGCACCAGCCGCTCGGCAACGGCACGCTGATCGCCCGGCTCTATGATGTCGGCACACCGCTTTCCGGGGGGACAATCCGGCTGGGCCTGAAGCCGCAGGCTTCCGTCCACCTGTTCGACCCGGCTACAGAACAGGCAATCAGCTAGAGCATTTCACAGATGACTGGAACCACACTCGATGTCATCCCTGCGAAAGCAGGGACCCAACTCGCCGCAGCGCAAATGGACAGATGGGTCCCAGCTTTCGCTGGGATGACAGCCGGCGGGTGGGTCAAAGGGCCGAGCCTGGCCGCCATGCCGATGCTGCCGATCGTTAAATGATCTAGAGCGCTTTCAGGAAAGCGCGACAAACCAAAAGCGCTGTCAGCGCTGGAGCCGGGATGCCGATCGACGCAAAACAACTGGGCGGGCATGAGATGCCCATGGGCACCTCGGCCCTGGGCAAGGGGCTCTATGTGCTCGACCTGCTCGGCGAGGTCGAGCGGCCACAGCGCTTCACCCAGTTGCTCAAGCTCACCGGCTTTCCCAAGGGGACGCTGCACCGCATCCTCGAAGCGCTGATGGAGTTCCGGCTGATCCGCTTCAACGAGGCGGACCAGACCTACCGGCTGGGGCCGCGGCTGTTCGAACTGGCGCACAAGGTGTGGGACGAGTTCGACCTCCGGGGCGCCGCCGCCCCCGAACTCGATCGCCTCGCCGATCTCACCCACGAGACGGTGTCGCTGTGCGAGATCGAGAGTGGCGCGATCCTCTATATCGACCGGCGGCTGGGGGCGGATGCGTTCGGCTTCCGCATCGAGGTGGGGCGTCGCGCCCCGTTGCACTGCACCTCGGGCGGCAAGGCGCTGCTGGCCTTCCTCGCGCCGCATCGCCAGCATGAACTGATTGCGGAACTGCGCAATTCCGGCGATCCGACCAAGATTCCGCCGGACGAGCCGGGGCTCCTGGCCGATCTCGGGCTCACGCGGGCCCGGGGCTATGCGCTGTCGATCGAGGAACACGTCGCGGGCGTGGTGTCGGTGGCGGCGCCGGTGCTCGACCATCGGCATGAACCGATCGCGGCGATCGGCGTCTCCGGTCCGCGCGAACGCATCAGCGTCGAGCGCCTGCACACGATCGGCCGCGACCTGATGGAGGCCGCCCGCCGCATTTCGGGCAATGTCGGAGCCACAGCCATGAGCATCAATGCCCCGGACCGGCCGCGCACGGCGGTTACGGCCAATGCCGAGTGCGTCTTGCCGGTGGCGGCGCATCTGGGCGAGGGGCCGATGTGGAGCGCGGTGGACAGCCGCCTCGTCTGGCTCGATATCCTCGCGCCGGCGGTGCATGTGTTCGATCCGGCAAGCGGAGAGGATAGCACCACCAAGGTGTCGCGCATGGTCACCGCCATCGCCCCGCGCGCCGCCGGCGGCTATGCGGTGATGACGCAGAACGGCCTTGAACTGCTCGACATTGCCACGGGCGAGCTGACGCCGGTGGTGGACCCGGAAGCCGATATCGAGACCAACCGCTTCAACGACGCCAAATGCGACCGTCGCGGGCGGTTCTGGGCCGGCTCGATGGCCCTCGATGCGTCGCGGCCGGCCGGCTCGCTCTATTCGATCGAGGCGGATGGCAAGTGGCGGCGGCACGACACCGGCTTTACCGTCTCGAACGGCATGGGCTGGAGCCCGGATGACCGGCTGATGTATTTCGTCGACTCGGCTGAGGGCTGTGTCTTTGCCTATGACTTCGACATCGAGGCCGGCACCCTGTCGAACCGCCGCAGCGTGATCCAGATCCCGCCGGTCGAAGGCAAGCCCGACGGCCTCACAGTCGATGCCGAGGGCTATATCTGGGTGGCGGTGTGGGACGGCTGGGCGGTGCGCCGCTATGCCCCGGACGGCCGGCTGGACCGGGTCGTCGGCGTACCGGTGCCGCGTCCTTCGAGCTGCTGCTTCGGCGGCGACAGGCTCGAGACGCTCTACATCACCTCGGGCCGCATCCGCCTCGCCGAGCGCATGCTGGTGGAGGCGCCGCTGTCGGGCGGCATCTTCGCCATCGCCGCGGGCGTGCGTGGGCAGCCGAGCGGGACGTTCGGCCGATGAGCCTGACCAACCGCTACCCCAGTCTTGCCGGCCGTCCGGTGCTGATCACCGGCGCCGGCGCCGGTATCGGCCGCGCCATGGCGCTGGCCTTTGCGGGGCAGGGCGCCCTTATGGGGCTGATCGACCGCGACGCGGCCGGGCTCGAACGCACGGCCGGGATGATCGACGGCACGGTCGCGACCCGGGTTGCCGATGTGACCGATATCGAGGCGCTGCGTAGCGCCATTGCGGCGATACGAGCCGAGCTCGGGCCGATCCGCATCCTCGTCAACAATGCCGGCAGCGATACCCGGCACGACTTCCGCACCATCACCCCGGACTATTGGGACGACCGCATGGCGACGAACCTGCGGCATCTCGCCTTTGCGGCCCAGGCGGTGACGCCGGACATGGAGGGCGCCGGCGGCGGCGTCATCATCAACCTCGGCTCGACTTCGTGGATGCAGGGCGCCGCGGGCCTCATCGCCTATGGCACGGCGAAGGCGGCGATCGGGGGCTTCACCCAGTGCCTCGCCCGCGACCTCGGCGAGGCAGGGATCCGCGTCATGTGCATCGCACCGGGGCGGACGGTGGTCGAACGAACGGCGACCGATCCCGCCTATGTGGCCGAAACCATCGGGCGGCAGGCCGTCAAGCACCTGGTAAAGGCCGAGGACATTGCGAGCCTCGCGCTGTTCCTCTGTTCCGACGATGCCCGCATCCTCTCGGGCCAGACCATCATCGCCGACGGCGGCCACCTGATGCGGTAGGGGCTGATGCGGCTCTCGCAGGTGCGTTCGCCACCGCACGCGCCTAAACGCGATGTCTCCCGGCGAAAGCGGGGACCTCGCGGCGAGGGGCTTTTGCCCTCGTCCCCCATCCATCCCACCTGCGCGGGCTGTGAGTTGGGTCCCTGCTTTCGCAGGGATGACACCGAGTTAGGGGCGCTGCCGGCGGCAAGTTCGCCGATCGGCGCCGCATATGGGCGAAGGCCCGGACGCATCACCGCGGCGAGGGCCTCGCCCTCGTCTGCTAGAGGTGGCGCAATCGGCGCCGAAGCCATCCGACTGCACGTCCTGTGACCTCAGTTCACCGCCGCGCCTGAGCTCAGGAACAGGCTGGCCCGCTCCGGTTGGGGGGCGAGGCGCAGGTCTTCGCCGATGCTGACGTCCACATCGCCCGGCAGGGCGGCGATGAGTTGCTGGCCGGAGGCGAGGGTGAGGGCGGCCAGGGTTTCGTTGCCGAGCCGCTCGACCAGCTTCACTTTGCCGCCGATCTGCTGGCTACCGCTCGTGCCGAGGTGGTGGGGCCTCAGGCCGACCACGACCTCGTCGCCGCGGCTGACCGCGGCATTGGCGCGCGGCAGCACCAGGGTGCCGAGATCGGCGGAGGCGAGCTTGACGCTCGTCGCATCGACGCCTTCGACCCGGGCCTCGAGCAGGTTCATCTTGGGCGAGCCGATGAAACCGGCGACGAAGAGGTTGGCCGGGCGATGGTAGAGATCGAGCGGCGAGCCGATCTGCTGCACGACGCCGGCGTCGAGCACGACGATCTTGTCGGCCAGCGTCATGGCTTCGACCTGGTCGTGGGTGACGTAGATCATCGTGGCGCCGAGATCGGCGTGGAGCTTGGCCAGCTCCATGCGCATGTCGACGCGCAAGGCCGCATCGAGGTTACTTAGCGGCTCGTCGAACAGGAACACCCCTGGGTGCCGCACGATGGCGCGGCCGATGGCGACGCGCTGGCGCTGGCCGCCCGAGAGCTGGCTGGGGCGGCGCTCGAGCAGGTGCTCCATCTTGAGGATGCGGGCGGCTTCCGCCACCTTGGCGTCCTTTTCGGCCTTGGGGGCCTTGGCGATGGTGAGGCCGAAGGCGAGGTTTTCGCGCACCGTCATGTGCGGGAAGATGGCATAGCTCTGGAACACCATGGCGATCGAGCGATCCTTGGGCGGCAGGTCGTTGACCACCCGCTCGCCGATGGTCAGCGTGCCGCCCGAGATATCCTCGAGCCCGGCGATCATCCGCAGCAGGGTGGATTTGCCGCAGCCCGAGGGGCCGACAAACACGCAGAACTCGCCATCGGCGATGTCGATATCGACGCCCCTGATGACCTCGGTCGAGCCGTAGACCTTCCTGATACCGTCAAGCGATACGCGTGCCATGTCTGCTACTCCGCTGCAGCTCTGATCGGGGTGACCGCGAGCAGCCCGTCGGGGCCGACGGTAACCGGATCGGGGTCGGTGACGTAGCCGCCGAACTGCGCCTTGCCATTGTCGGCAAAGCCGAGGATGCGCAGCCCGTCAGCGGTTTCGACGATGCGGGCGGCATAGCGGCGGCAGGGCTCGGCGCCATCGAGGAAGGGGCCGGGGGCCACCTGCCAGGGGCCGCGCGGATCGTCGGCGATGAGGTAATGCGTGCCGGTGACCGGGCTTTGCGGGTTGAACCGCTTGTAGGCCTCGGACCAATGCGCGCCCGAGGTGCAGAACAGGCAATACCACTTGCCCCCATGTTCGAAGACCTGCGGTACTTCGAGCTGGCCGAAGCCGCCTGCAAACACCGGCGGCTGCAGCGTCCAGGTCACGAGGTCGGGCGAGGTGGCAAAGCCGATGGCGCCGCCGGCATTGGGCTCGGCGACACCGGGCACGCGGGCGGTGAAATACATCAGCCAGCCCTCGCCGCCGGGATCGCGCATCACCCAGGGGTCGCGCATGGCGCGATCGTGCCAGTGGCCGATGGCGTGCGCGGCCTCGTAATGGGGGGCGGCCGGGCCTTCGAGATCGAGGCAGAAGCCGGTGCCGACGCGCTGCCAGTTATGGAGGTCGGTCGAAGTGGCGTGGCCGATGCGCTGGTAGAGCGCCGCCTCGCTGCGGCGCGTGCCGGTGTAGAACAGGTGCCAGAGCTGATCGTCGCCACGGACCACCGAGCCGGTCCAGGTGGTGTAATCGTCCCAGGCCGGGCCGGCGCTGGGAGCAAATGTGGTGCCCAGGTGCTGCCAATCGACCAGGTTGTCGGAGATGGCATGGCCCTGGGTGACGTTGAGGTGCCTCAGGTCGGGGTCGCCGAGGCGCTTGTCGGCTTGCAGGAAAAAGCCGTGCCAGCGCTGGCCGTCATTGACGTACCAGCTGTCCCAGATCCAGTTTTTTTCGAGGGCAATGACCATGAGGAACTCCGTCAGCCTTTGACGCCGGTCGAGGCGATCGAGGCAATGAATGCGCGTTGCAGGAACAGGTAGAAGGCGAGCACCGGCACGGTGATCAGCGACAGGTAGGCCATGATCTCGCCCCAGGCCCGGTTGAGCTGGAAGAAGTACTGGAGGCCCACCATCACCGGCCGGTAGCCTTCCTGCTGCACCACCATCAGCGGCCACAGATACTGGTTGTACATGACGAGGAATTTGAGGATCGCGGCAGTCGCCAGCACCGGGCCGGCAAGCGGCATCACCACCTTGCGGTAGACCTGGCCCCAGCTGGCGCCCTCGACCCGGGCCGCCTCGATCAGCTCGCCCGGCAGATCCTTGAAATACTGCACGAACAGGAAAATCGTCAGCCCATCGGCGATGAACGGGACGATCTGTACCTGGTAGGAGTTGAGCCAGCCGAAGGTCAGGCCCTCGAGGCCGATCCAGGGGAGCTTGGAGGCGATCAGCAGCAGCGGGATGGCGATGGTTTCGAACGGCACGATGAGCGTCGCGAGGATCGCCGTCAGCACCAGTTCGCGGCCGCGCCAATCGACGAAGACGAAGGCAAAGGCGGCGGCCGAGCAGAGCAGCAGCGACAGCAGCACCGTGACGCCGGTGACCAGCACCGAGTTGAAAATGAACAGCCCGACCGGCGCGCGCTTGAACGCATCGGCATAGTTATCGAGCGAAATATCGCCCACCGGCAGGAAGGCGGCAAAGCTGCCGGTATCGTTGAGCAGCTGCTGGTCGGGCTTGAAGCTCGACATCACCATGAAGATCAGCGGGAAGATGAAGATCACCGCGATCAGGATGAGCACGACATAGCGCACCGCGAGGCGGAGGCCACGGTTATCGGAGGCGATGGTCGCCATCACTGCTTCTCCCGGGCGAGGTAGCGCTGGATCAGCGAGATCGAGAAGACGATGACGAACAGGATCACCGAGATGGTCGAACCGCCGGAAATATCCTGCTTGCCATAGCCGCGCTCGACCGCCTGGAAGACGATGGTCTGGGTGGAGTCGAGCGGCCCGCCGCCGGTCATCACGTCGATCTGGCTGAACAGCGCGAAGGCCTGCATGGTGATGACGATGAGGATCAGCACGGCGGTGTTTCGGAGCCCCGGCCAAGTGACGTAGCGGAACACCTGCCACTTGCTGGAGCCCTCGATGGCGGCCGCCTCGTAGAGCGAGGGGCTGATGGTCTGCAGCCCCGAGAGCCAGATCACCATGTGAAAGCCCACCGCCTGCCAGATCGACATGGCGATGATGGCGCCGAGCGCCGTCGAGGGGTTGCCGAGCCAATCGATCTTGGGGAAGGCGCCGAAACTCAGCGCCGCCAGCAGGTTGTTCAAGAGCCCGCTGCTGCCGTCATAGATGAAGCGCCAGAGCAGCGAGACGACGACGATCGAAACCACCACCGGCATGAAATAGATGGCGCGGAACAGGTTGATGCCCCTGAGCCGCTGGTTGATCAGCAGCGCCAGAACCAGCGCCAGCCCGGCCTGCACCGGGGCGACGACGAGGACGAAAATGAAGGTGTTGACGATCGCCTTCATGAACACGACGTCGCGGGCCAGCACATAGGTGGGGTGCTCGCCCAGCTGAAAGCTGAACCACTCGCGCATGCCGGCAAATTGCGGCAGATCGGGATTGTTGCGGGTGACGCTGCGCAGCGTCGGGTATTTCGGCGCCCCGTCGGCATCGCGCAGCACGGCGCCACTGGCGTCGCGCTCGGGTTCGAGCGTCAGCATGCCGATGCCGAGCAGTTGCTCGTAATTGGCGAGGCCGACGAACTCGGTGGGGTTGGGCGAGATCAGCCGCTGGTTGGTGAAGCTCAGCCCGATGGCGAAGATGAACGGCAGCACCACGAAGACCGCGATGAGCATGGCCGCCGGCCCGGCCATCAGCCAGCCGATCCGATTGGAGCGCGTGAACTTGGAAGCCATGTCGATCTCGCGAGGGCAGGGGACAAGATCCCGGCCGAAGCCGGGATCCCCTCCTGAGGGCCAGAGGGAGTTAGACCCTAGAAGCCGTAATTGCCGTTCTTTTCGATATCGGCGTCGATCTCGTCGACCGCCGCATCGAGGGTGTCGGCGACGCTGGCGCCATTGGCGATATCGGCGAGGGCCTTTTCGAACACCTTGGCCTCGACCACGTAGCCGGGGGTGACCGGCCGGAGCAGCGCCTGCTTGGCCGACAGATCGAAGAACACCGCCAGCTTGCCGCCCGGCTTGTAGTTCTCGGTCAGCGCCGCCGCCGAAGCGGTGGCCGGGATCAGCCCGATGCCGTCCGAGAAGGCCGCGAGGTACTTATCCTGCAGCGCGAACTCGATGAACTTCGCCGCCCCATCGGGGTGCGCCGATTTGGCCGAGACGCCGAACTGCCACGACGCGGCGCCGATCTTGGGACCAGTGCCGAAATCGGGCGCGGGCAGGAACAGCACGTCGTCATAGGCGGCGAGGGTGCCGATGGCCGCCCAGTTGCCGTTCCACGAGAAGGCGTATTTGCCGCTGTTGAAGCCGGCATCGCGATCGGCCGGATCCTGCGTCGCCTGGGCATAGCCGGCGGTGAACAGGCCCTGCCACCACTCGCCAAAGGCCAATGCGGCATCGCCGTTCAGCTTGCCTTCGGCAGTTTTGTAGGTCGAGCGGTCGACGATATCGCCGCCAAAGCTCTGCAGCAGCGGCGAATAGGCATAAGGGTACCACTCGCCGGTCCAGGCCGTGCCGAGGTCGAGCGCGTATTCGAAGGTGCCCGAGGCCTTGGCCTTATCGAGCGCAGCCATGAACTCGTCCTTGCTCCAGGGCTGCTCGAGCGTCGGGGTGCGGAGGCCGAGCGCGTCGAGCGTCGACTGGCGGGTGACGAGCGACACCGCGGCGTCCCACAGCCCGATCGAATAGAGCTGGCCGTTCCACACGCCCTTGGTGCCGGGCAGGAAACTGGCAATCTTCGTCTCATCGATCTTCAGCGGCTGCATGTAGCCGGCCCAGGCCCAGTTCGGCATCACCGGGCCATCGACATCGAGGATGTCGGGCAGGTTGCCGGCGAGCGCCCCGGCAACGACGCTGTCATTGTAGGCGGCCTGGGGGAAGCTCTGCAGCTCGACCTTCCAGTCGGCCTGGCTGGTGTTGAAATCGGAGATGATCTGGTTGACCAGCTTCTGTTCAACCTCGTTGCCGGCGCCATGGTACCACATGGTGAGCGTGGTCTGGGCCAAGGCGCCACCGGATGAAAGCGCGGTGCTGAGCAGCACGCCCGTAATGAATGCAAGTTTGCTCACTGTCGTTAGTCCTCCCTGACGAGTTGTAGCTGTGAGACGTTGGGTGGGCGCCGCTCGGTGACCGATTGGCGCCAGTAGACCGGCCCGCCGATCACGTCGGGGCCGGTATCATTCCGGCTCTCGCCGGAAATCAGATCGAGCAACCGCTGCGCGGCGCGCACGCCCATCGCGGTATAGGGCAGCTCCACCGTGGTGAGCGGCGGATAGAGCGTTTCGGCGATGACGCGATAATTGTCATAGCCGGCCACCGAGATATCGTCGGGGACCGCGAGCCCGCGCGAGCGCAGGATCCCGTAGACCTTGAGCGCCTGCCGGTCGTTACCGCAGCAGAATACGGTGGGCGGCTGGTCGAGGTTCAGCATCCGGTCGATGGCGGTCCACAGCACCTGCGTCTCGGTTTCCGGGCTGCCGATCTCGCCGCATTGCAGCAGCGCCGGATCGTAGGCGATGCCGGCCTCGCCGAGCGCATCGCGATAGCCGCCACGGCGGAGGCCGGTGGCGACGATATCCTCGCGCAGCGTCAGATAGGCGATGCGCTGGTGTCCGGCGGCGATCAGCCGCGACACCAGGTCGTGCTGGCCGCGCCGGTCATCGGGGATCACTGCAGGGGTACCGGCATCGTCGTAGCAGTTGGTCAGCACCACCGGCGTATCGTCGGGCACCGGCGGCAGCCGGACATTCTGGTGGTAGGGCGCCACATAGATCAGGCCCTCGACCCGGTGCTCGAGGAAGGTCTTGATCAGCTCGGGCACGCGCTCCGAGCGGTTGCCCGAGTCGGCGATCATCAGCGTCTTGCCGGTGAGCCCGATGGTCTGCTGGATGCCGCGCACCAGCAGCAGCTCGGGCAGGCCGGCCGGCTGCGCCGGCTCGATCTGGTCGGAGATGGCGCCGGTGATCAGCCCGATCAGCCCGGATTTGTTGGAGCGCATCATCCGCGCGGCGCTCGAAGGGACATAGCCGAGCGCGGCGATGGCAGCAGTGACCGCGGCGCGGGTTTTCTTGCCCACCGGGGCATCGCCGTTCAGCACCCGGCTCACCGTCTTGGGCGAAACCTTGGCGGCTTTCGCCACGTCATAAATCGTCGCCATCGCAGCCTCCTCAGGTCATGTCCGGTTTGTGACACCGATGTCATGACACCGATGTCATCTACTGGCGGATGCGGTGGGAGTCAATGGTGATCGCAGGCTTGCCCGGGTTCTCGCCTCCCCACCGGCTGTCATCCCAGCGAAAGCTGGGACCCCTCGGCGAGGGCTTGCCCTCGTCCGGCATCCATCCGCTTGCGCTGTGGCGAGTTGGGTCCCAGCTTTCGCTGGGATGACATCGAGTTTAGGGCAATTGCGGTGGGTCGGCCGCCAGTACTTGCAGCCTCTTTGCTAGCCCCCCAGCCGCAGCCTCGCCTCGAACCCATCCGCCCACCCCTCGACTGGTGAGCGCAACTGCAGTGCCCCGCCGGTCTGCTGCATGATGGTGGCGACCACGGCGAGGCCGAGGCCGGTGCCGCTGGCGCGGGTGGGGCCGCGGGCGAAGCGTTCGGTGAGGCGGGCCATCAGTTCGGGGGCGACGATGGGGCCATGGTTGCGCACCACCACCGTTGGCCCAGGGCCGGCGGTGACGAACACCGGCCCATTGGAGGCGCCGTGCAGCAGCGCGTTGTGGATCAGGTTGCGGATGGCGATGGCGAAGGCATCGGGGTTGATCCGCTGGGTGAGCTCAGCCGCCGGGTGGCGCTCGAAGCGCACCCGCCCGCTGGTGCTCGATTGCGCCTCGAAATCGCGCAGCACCAGGTTGAGCACCGGCGCGAGGTCGACAAGATCAGCGGAACGCGCGAAGCCGGCCTCGAGCCGGGAGAGCTGCAGCAGCTTTTCGCTGAGATCGGCGAGGCCGCGCAGCGATTGCTCGATCTCTTTCAGCCGCGGCGAGGCCTGGTCGCCGAGTTCGCGGGCCAGACGCTGGGTCTGCGCCAGCGCCCCGGCGATCGGCGTCCTCAGCTCATGCGCGCTGCTCGCGGCGAAGGTGCGCTCGGCCTCCATGGCGGCGCGCAGCCGCTCGAGCAGGCCCTCGATCTCGCGGGCGATCGGCGCCAGTTCGGCCGGCTGGTCGTCATCGTTGAGCGGGGTGAGGTTGGTGCCGCTGCGCAACGCCACGTCGCGGCTCAGGCGCTTCACCGGTTGCAGCGCCAGCCGCACCGCCTGCCAGATGCCGAGCCCGACCAGCGGCAGCAGAGCCGCGAGCGGCCAGAGCAACCCGGCGACGGCGCCCCACAGCGCATCGCTCCGCGCAGTTGAGGTTTCGAGCACCAAAATGCCCATGCCGTTGCGCCGGTCGGTGGATTTGAAGGCGCGGTGGCCATCGATGAAGGTGAGGCCATCGCTGGCCGGCAGCGCCGGCAGCACCTCGGGCGCATCCTCGGCGCGCAGCCGGATCACCCCGTTCTGGTCGAATACCAGGTAGGTGAAGGCTTCGAGCTCGGGCGCCATTTCGTCGGGCCGGGGCAGGGGCCGGCCCTTGGGCCCGCGATTATCGTCATCGCGCCCGAGCCGCGGCACCGGGGCGCGGCCATGCACATCGTCGCCGACATCGCGGTTGGCCAGCGGCAACAGGCGATAGGCGCTCTGGCGCAGCGTTTCGTCGAACGCCTGCTCGAGTTCGCTGCGCAGCACCAAAGTCGAGATCGCGGCGCCGCCGAGCCAGAACACCAGCATGCCGGCGCTGAGCCACACGGCGAGCTGCAGCGCGATGGAGCGGCGCTTCATGGCTCGACCCGGTAGCCGAGGCCGCGCACCGTGGTGATGACGGCCTGGCCGAGTTTCTTGCGCAACCGGCTGACATAGACCTCGACGGCATTGCCCTCGATTTCGGCGCCGAACGGATAGAGCGAATCCTCGATTTCGGCCTTGGTGACGATCCCGCCGCGCCGGCTCAACAGCCGCTCCAGCACCGCCCATTCGCGCGCCGTGACGCCGATCGGCTTGCCGTTGAGGGTTATGCTGCGGGTCGCAAGGTTGACGCTCGCTTCCCCGACGCGCAGCTCGGGCGTGGCGATGCCGGCATAGCGGCGGGCGACGGCCGAAACGCGGGCGCTCATTTCGTCGAGATCGAACGGTTTGACCAGGTAATCGTCGGCCCCGGCATTCAGCCCCTCGATGCGGATGGCCACCTGGTCCTGCGCCGTGGCGATGATCACCGGCACCGGATTGCCCGACTTGCGCAGGTGCTTGAGGAGATCGAGCCCGCGCCCATCGGGCAGGTTCAGATCGAGCAGGATCAGCCCGTATTCCACGGTATCGAGCGCGGCGCGCGCGTCGTCGAGCCGCTGCATCCAATCGACGCCATGGCCATCGGCACGCACCTGATCGCGCATCGCCTCGCCGAGCACATAGTCATCCTCAATCAGCAGAATGCGCACGCCACGGGCCCCTTTGGCGGGCTCCTGTAACCTGCCAAGCTGTCGCCAGCCTTACGAAAAATCTGCGCTCCCGCAAGGTCGCCGACAGCTTGGGCTGGTTGTCTCTCCCCAGATCGCAGCGACCCCGCCGCGACCCCGCGCCGGCGCCGCAGCCGGCCAGCAAGAGGATAGACGATCATGAACAACCGCATGCTTGTTACCACCGCCCTCGCCGCCATCATGGGCCTCACCGCCCTCGCACCCGGCGCCTATGCCCAGTCGGCCCCGGCAGCGCCGGATGCGCCGGCCGTGACGCAGCCCGACGCCAAGGGCCCCGGCCCCCAGGGCGAACATCGTGGTGAGCGTGGCCAGCGCGGCGGCATTGCCGGGCTGATCTGCAGCACCGATGGCGCGACGCAGCTCGAAACCAGGCTCGCCGATATCGCCACCAAGCTCGCCCTCACCGCCGAGCAGCAGCCGCTGTTCGATGCTTACCGCACCGCCGCACTGACGGCCCAGACCAGCTTCGCCGAAAGCTGCGCGACGCTGCAGCCGGCCACCGCTCCGGCGACCGCCCCTGATGCCCTCACCGTGCTGAAGGACCGCCAGGCCCGCCAGACCGCCGAGCTCGACGCGCTGAACGCCGTGCTGCCGAGCTTCGAGGCGCTCTACAACAGCCTCACCGACACGCAGAAGGCGACGCTGCAGCCGCTGGTTGGCCCGCATCACGGCGGCGAGCATGGCCCGCGCGGCGATCGGGCCGGTCGCGGCGACGATCACCGCGGCGGCGAGCACGACGGTGGCCGTGGGCGCGATGGGCGGGCTGGGATGATCGAGCAGTTGCCGGGTACCGGCGCCGTGGCTGGGTAAGCCAGGCGTTAAGGACGCAGTCGGCGAAGTAGCTCGCCGACTGCACGTTCCGAGGGCGACGAGGCTCGCAAAGTACTGGCGGGCCGATTCACTGCAATCTCCCCAAACTCGGTGTCATCCCAGCGAAAGCTGGGACCCATCTACCCACTTGCGCTGCGGCGAGTTGGGTCCCAGCTTTCGCTGGGATGACAGCCGGTGGGTAGGAGAGAAACTGCCAGGGCCCGAAGGCCCCATCACCCCCGACTGCCCGTCCCGTGTGCCCCTCAAGCCGCCAGCTCCACCTGACCAACCCGCAGCTCCACCGGCGTCGGCCGGCCGAACAAATCCAGCAGCACCTTCAGCCGGTCGAGCGAATCCACCGCTTCCACCGTGCCGGCAAAGCTGGTGAACGGCCCCGCGGCGACCCGCACCGGCTTGCCGGTCAACCGCTTCTTCATGGCAGTCAGCGTGTGCTTCGTCGTCTCGCCGCGCAGCCGCCGGGCGGCGTCGGTGTCATCGAACAGCTGGCGGGCCTCGGCGTCGCGCAAGGCCAGCACGTCCCCGGTCGGCACCGGCATCGGCGGGTGCGGGCGGCCGGGCAGCAGCTCGAGCACCTGGGGGCAGGCGAGCACTTTCGAGGTGTCCTCGAGCCGCTCCATCCGGACGAACAGGTAGCGCGGGAAGTGGCAGAGTGTTGTGACCTTGCGCACCCGCAGCCGCCGGTTGAAGCGCTCGATCTGGTATTGCGGCAGGTAGGCCTCGAAGCCCGCCCGCTCGAGCTGGCGCAGCGCCTCGCGCTCGCCCTTGGCCCGTGTCCTCAGTGCGTACCACTCTGCCATGTTCGGTCTCCTTCAGCTGTCGGTCGAGGGCGCGCAACGCCGCCCGGATCTCTGCCATCGCGGCACTGGCGCCGAGGCCGCGATCCGAATATTCGGCCGCCACCTCGCGGATGCGTTCGATGAAGTTTTTGCGGCCGCCGCCGCGGTGCTCGGCGCCGGTTTGCGACCAGGTCATGGCGCGCCTCCACGCGGGGCGCGGCATCCGGCCGGCCCGCACCAGCAGCGCAGCCGGCCGAATTCGCCGGTGCGGATGGCTTCGCGGAGGCTGCCTTTGCCATAGGGGGCGTGCGGTGCGCCGCAGCCGTCGCAGCGGCGCTCGAAGACGTGGGAGCCACGGGCGGTTTCGGTTGCGCGGATCGGCATCAGTGCACCGCCTCGGCGACCAGCGCCCGGGCCGCCGCGACCACCTCGGGCTCGAACGACCAGGGGCTCGCCGGCGCCGGCTTGCCGCGCACCGTTTCGCAGGCGGCCCACAGGGTGGCATCGAGAATGCGATCGAGCCGCACCATGGTCACCGCCGGTCGATCCGGATCGACCTGCAGCCCCAGCCCCGCCGCCTCGCGCCAGGCGCCATCGCCGAGCCACTTGGCGAGATGCGGGGCATAGCGCCGGCCCGCCTCCTTGCTGCGCCCGCGCGCCGCACAATCCTCGGCGAACCAGTTCTGGTAGCGCCGCGCCGCCGCCAGCACCGGCTGGCGTTCGGCGGGACTGAGCGCCGTGAACGCCGCTTCGGCCCGCGCCCGCGAACTGGTGGGGTTGCGCGGGAATACCGACCAGAGCGTCGCAAAGATTTCGCGCGTTTCGGCTTCAGGCACTGGCGGGGGTGGGTTGGAGTCCTCCTTCTCTCCTCCTTCCTCCTCCATCTGCGCGAAGAGTTCGGCAGTGGTGGCGGCCGGGTGGGGAATTGCTTCCGCATTGGCGTGGCTGAGCCCGACATAGGCCTCCCATTCGGGCCGCAGCAGGCCCGAAGAGTTCGGCTTTTTCGGCCGCTGGAAGGCGCGGAAATTGCGGATCAGCCCGATCGGCCGGCCGCCCACCGCCTCGCGGCGGACGAACCCCCCGGCGATCAGCTCGTCGAACATTTCAGGTATTTCGACCGCATCGACCGGGAAGATCCGTGCCCTCAGGGTCAGCGGCTTCCACTCGAACACGCCATCATCGAACGCCTCGGTCCAGAGGCCGATCAGCAGCAGCCGGGCCGGGGCCGAGAGCGCCATGAAGGCCTCGTCGGTCCAGAGCCCGGGGTGGATGGAGCGGATGCGGCTCATCGCGCACCCGCCTGCTGTGCTGGGCGGGCCGTGTCGCCGGAGAGCGCCCTGGCCTCGAGCTCGGCGGCATAGCGGCGGATGTTGTAGAGCACGGTGGTGTGGTCGCGGCCGCCCAGGTGCCGGGCGATCTCGGGCAGGCTGATCTGGCGGCCGTTGACCAGCACTTCGTGGCGGATGCGCCAGCTCGCCTCGCGCCGCGCCGCAGTGACCGGCGCCCGCCGCGACGAACCTGACAGTTCGACTCGGCTGACCCGGTGTTTGGCCACGACTTCGTCGATGATTTCGCGCGCCGTCAGCGGGCGGGCGCTCGGGGCAGCGACGAGGTATCGCGCCGAAAACTCCATGGTGTCGTAAGGCGCCGGCTCGCGATAATCCGGCCAGGCCTCCGCCGCCGGCAGCAGCAGCGGCTGCATCGGTCGCGGGCGCGGCGCGTGGAACGGCCGCACCGTGAGGTTCGAGGCGGGCAGGGGGTGCTGGGCGGCACGGCGGATGCGCGCCTCGCGGGCCCGCCGCTCCTCGGCGAGGCGCTGCTGGCTGGGGCTGGCATCGGCCGCCCGCACCGGGGCGAGGCGAAGCTGGCGATAGAGCATCATGAGCTCGGCTCCATGGGCAAAGGGGTGGCGTTCACCGGCGCGGGGTGCGCCGGCGGTGGGGTGGTGGCGTTGCCCGCGCGCCGGGGCGCGCGAGCAGTGAAGCGTGAGGGTCAGCGCCGGCGCATCAGAGCGCCGGTGCCTGAGAATGGCGGGTGGGGCGGATTGCCGGGTTCATGCTGGCGTTGCCGCCCGCCCGAGCTCCGGTTTGACTCCTCGACGCGATAGCTCGTCGTCGTTGAGCATCCGCCCCTGCGACTGCGCCCGCCCGCCGGCAGGCTTTGGGAGTTGCTCGGGCTTGAACTGGCCGCAGCGCGGCGACTCGAAACCGAAGATGTCGTTGCTGCTGCTCATGGGGTGATACTGAGCATTAATGCACAGCATGTCAAGCATGAATGCACGATGCATTTGTGCACAAGGGTGCTAGGTTATGCACATGGCAGAACCCAACCAGCTCGCTGTCGAGTATGTGCGTCACGTGCTCGGCGTCACCGGCCTGTCGCCGACGGGCCTGGCGCTGAAGGCCGGCATTTCATCGACCACGCTGACCCGGCCGCTGAACTCGGCCGAGTACAAGTTCGCGCTGACCAACACCACGCTCAGCAAGATCGAGGCGGCAACCGGCATCGCCTACCTGAGCTTTGCCGCCGCCCACAGCACCGACCAGATGCTGCCCGGATCCGAAGCGCCGGCCCAGCCCCGCACCGCCGGCCAGCCGGTGCGCTACGTGCCGGGCGAGCAGGTGGTGCTCTCGGGCCGCCGCAACCTGTTGCCGGTGTTTTCGGGCGCCATGGGCGGCGATGGCAAGCTGATCGTCAGTTCCGATTTCGTCGACCACATGGCCATGCCCGCCGCGCTCGAGGGGGTGCAGGGCGCCTATGGGCTGATCGTCGATGGCAGCTCGATGAACCCCGAATTCTGGGAAGGCGACATCGCCTGGATCAACCCGCACCTGAAGCCGGCGCGCGGCCGCAACCACGTCTTCTTCCACACCCCGCCCGGCGGCGAGGATGCCGAAGCCATCATCAAGCGGCTCAACGGCTGGAACGATCGCGAGTGGCAGCTCGAGCAGTGGAACCCGGCCAGGCAATTCACGGAGTCGCGCCGCATCTGGCCGATCTGCCACCGCGTGGTGGGCAAGTACGAAGCGCCTTAGGGCAGGGGTCCTGGCCGACCGTCAGGTCGGGATCCAGCCCCAAACTCGATGCCCACCTCCCCCTTGACGGGGGAGGCAAGCGAAGCTTGGGAGCGCCAGCGACCTAGCGCAGCTCGGAGGGGGTGCGCGGAGTCTCGGCGCCGCAGGCAACCGCCGGACGGGCGGAGCAAGGCCCCTCACCGAGCCGCTCGTCGCTTCGCTCCAAGCGCGCTACGCGACGCCAGCCTCCACATCCCCGAAGGCCCCAGTCAGGCCTCTCCCCCTCGGCGGGGGAGAAAGCGAAAACTTGGGCTTAGCGCAGCTAAGTCCTTAGTTTTCGCCAGAGAGGGGGCGCGGAGCTACGGTGCCGATGGCTTTCCATCCAGGGGCGAGCCATGCAATGCAGCACCCGCGGAAGGCCTCGCAACCGACACAACCGCGGCATCTCAGGATGGCCCCGGCCTTCGCCGGGGTGACGCCGTGGGTGGGGCAAGAGCCGCGGGCGGAGTTCGGGCGGCAGCCCCCCTCAAGCCGCCGCCTCAGCCAGCAACTCGTCCGACACCGCCCCCAGCCGGCAGATGATCTCCGCATCCTGCCACTCCCCGGTCGCCGGGTCGCCGCTGCGCGAAAACGCCACCGCCGCCATGCGGTCGGCCATCAGCCGCTCGCACAGCGCCCGGGCATAGCGCGCATTGGGCACCTCGCGGCTCTCCTCGGGGATCGGATAGCCGTTCTTCCCCGCCACGAACCCCTGCACGACGTAATAGGTCACCATCCCCCGCAATCCCCAAGTGTTCACTGTTTGTTCACATTCAAACACCAGCTCAGCGACGGAGTCGAGTCGGTCTCGTGACTGCAGCGTGATGTGCATTCGTGCATGGCATCGCTTGACTCTAATTGTGCATTAATGCATCGTCATGCTATCGCACCTGGAGCTGGCAATGACCTCCTACCTGATCGAGCGCGGCCCTTACCCCATCGCCGCCGAAACCATCCGCACCGCCCTCGGCCTCAAAACCACCGCCCTCGACCTCCTCATCACCGCCGGCATCACCTCGATCTGCGCAATGAGCGTCCGCCCCGTCACCCGCGAAATCTGGGATGTCACGGTCGACGACGACCCAGCGACCTTCGGCGTCCCCCTCTCGATCAGCGCCCCCCGCAAAACCGCCGCCGACCGTCGGCTGGTGCGGCGGGTGGAGTATGTGGCGGATGATTTCGCGTTGGCGAAAGCGCGCGAGCGGGTGGAGCGCTGGTGCCGCAACCAGCATGAGGTGGCGCTGGCGCTGCTGGCGGAGCGGGAAGGGGTGGTGGCGACGGAGTTGGCGGAGGTGGCTTGAGGGGCAGGGCAGACGATGCGCAGGCTTCCCAAGGTTGATCATTGTCGCCGCGACGGGGAGCGTCGCGACCTCGGTTGACCGTCCGGAACCGACTGTGCATCGAGACGGGAATCTGCTCCCTTCAGGAACGAGATGGCTCGCAAGAACTCCCCTCACAGGCACCACTACATTCCGCAGATGATCCTGCGAAACTTCGTGAGTTCGGAGGGTGGCCTTTGCTTTTGGCGCCGTGAGTTCCAGGTCGGCGACGTCCGTGCCACAACACCCGACAACCTGTTTATTGAGGACAATCTCTACTCCGTCATGGACGACGAAGGCGGCCGCGACGTGTCACTCGAACACTGGTTTGCAAAAATGGAGTCGACCGGCGCCCGACTGATTGGCGACCTCCTGACGGTCGTGCGATCGGGAAGGACGCCCGTGCTCAGCGAGGATGCATGGGAGTTCTTTTGCTACTTTCACTACTACTCGGGGAAGCGTTCGGCCGCGTGGCATAGCCGGTTTGTCACTCGCGATCAGGTCGTGGCCCTCGCCAACCGGATGGCCAATGAGTTGCGCTGGACCGATGCAGAACGAGCTCAACTGAACGAGCCGGCGAAGCTCGACCGCGTCATGAACAACGCTCGGATCGCCGCGCAAGGCATGCCTCCCCCAGATGATCTCCTGGCCGTGATGCGCAACCGGGGCATGGCAATCTACGTCGTACCGACGGGGGCATCCTTCGTCCTGGGCGATCACCCAATAGCGATGGCACGAGTTGGAAAGGCGGCAGAAGCATCCGTTGGCGGCAAGACCACTTTCATGCCGATCGCCTGCGACGTCGCCATAGGCTATCACGTCCGTCCGCGGACCGTTCAAGTGGAACGCCTGACTCGTCCGCAGGTTAGAGCAATGAACGAAGCAATGACGCGGCAGTCCGTGATGATCGCCGGCAGATCGCACGCACTCGTCGCCTCCTTGTCGAAGTTGGGTTACGAAACCCCCGAGTACTTCACTACCGCCGACTATCTCTTCGGATAGCGATCGTCGGACGACGGGCAGATTCTGCATCGTCTCACCAGCGGGCCACCAACCGTCACACGTGCTGCGCGGTAATCTCCCGTAGCAGCATCTCCGCCTGCGCTAAGACCATTTGCACCGCGCTTTCCGACAGATCCGGTGGGTAGCCGTGCTTCTTGAGGATGCGTTTGACTAGGATCCGCATCTTGGCGCGGGCGCTTTCCCGCTTCTGCCAGTCCACGGTGACGTTCATCCGCAACTGCTCCAGGAGTTCGTGCGCGATAATGCGCAACCTCTCGCTTCCCATGGCTTCAATCGCGTTCTCGTTTTCGGCAAGTGCGTCGTAAAAGGCCACCTCCTCAGCGGAGAGCCCTTGTTCTTCTCCTCGCGCTCGCGCCGCCTGCAAATCCTTGGCGAGGGCTATGAGTTCCTGGATCATCTCAACTGCCGTGAGGGCACCGGCGTGATATCGCGCAACGGCTTCGTCGAGGCGTTTTGAGAAGAGCTTGCTCTCCACGACATTACTGGATGAGCGGCTGGCAATCTCACCGTTGAGAAGTTTGCGGAGCGCCTCAAGTGCGAGATTCTTGTATTGCATCCCCTCGATCTCAACGAGGAACTCGTCGGATAGGATCGATATGTCAGGCGTCTGCAGACCAGCGGCCTTCAGCACATCGACGATCTCCGCCGAGGAGACGGCGCGGTCAATCAGCTGCCGCACGGCAAAGGCGCGATCGGCTTGGCTAATCTTCCCGGTCCCGGTGCTCTTTGCTAGGGCAGCGCGTACGGCCTGAAAGAAGCCAACCTCATCTCGGATTTCGCGTGCGTAGTCGCTCGCCGAGGCCAGCGCGTAGGCTTTGGACAATTCCAGGACCATATCGAGAAACTTGCGGTGGGCGCGCTTCTTCTCTTCTGCCGACGTCACCTTCCCAGCCATCTCTTCGGCCCAACGCAAGACCCAATCCACCGCACCGGCTAGACAGGTGAGACGTTGTGCGGGAGCTCCCTCTATTCCCGGGCGGAGGTCATACCCGTGGAAGATGCCGGCGACCACTTCGAAGCACTCCTGCAGCAGCGCGATGGCAGCTTCTTCGTCGATGCCGGTCTTGTCACGGTCGGACTGGGTGTATTGGCCTAGCGCCGACTTTAGGTTGGAAGCAATGCCGACGTAGTCGACGATCAGCCCACCTGGCTTGTCACGGAACACCCGATTGACACGCGCTATGGCCTGCATCAGGCCGTGGCCTCGCATGGGCTTGTCGACGTACATGGTATTCATGCAGGGCGCGTCGAAGCCGGTCAGCCACATGTCGCGGACCAGCACCAGCCTTAGGGGATCTGAGGGATCACGGGCGCGTTTCGCAAGGTCATCGCGTCGCCGCTTATTGCCGATGTGCTGCTGCCACGACAGGGGATCGGATGCCTGGCCAGTCATCACCACCTTGATCGCACCCTGAGTGTCATCGTCCGAGTGCCAGGATGGCCGTAGGGCGACGATCTCATCATAGAGAGCGACGCAGATGCGGCGGCTCATGCACACCGCCATTGCCTTGCCATCGAGTGCTTCGATGCGCGCCTCGAGATGAGTGACGAGGTCAGCTGCGATCTGCTTCAAGCGCTTCGGCGAACCAACCAGCGCCTCAACGCTGGCCCATTTTGCTTTAGCCTTCTCGGCCTCGCTGAGTGCCTCGTCTTCGATGAGCGCCTCAATCTCGGCATCGATCTTTGGTTTTTCGTCCTCATTGAGCACGATGCGTGCCAGCCGGCTCTCGTAGTAGATTGGGACCGTCGCCCCGTCTTCAACGGCGCGGCTGATGTCATAGATGTCGATGTAGTCGCCGAAGATCGCCGGCGTATTGACGTCTTCCGCCTCGATCGGCGTCCCGGTGAAGCCGATGAACGAAGCGTTGGGCAGAGCCTGACGGATGTAATGGGCGTAGCCATACCGGCGCAGGCCGCTCCTGGCGTCGAGCTTGGCGTCGAAGCCGTACTGACTGCGATGTGCCTCATCGGCCATGACGATGACGTTGCGGCGATCGGTGAGCAGTGGGAAGTGCTCTTCACTGGCGTCTGGCGAGAACTTCTGCACGGTCGTGAAGATGACGCCGCCTGAGTTGCGACTGAGCAGGCGTCGCAAGTCATCTCGACTGCTGGCCTGCTCCGGATTCTGGCGGATGAGGTCGCGGCAAAGACCGAACGTTGAGAACAACTGATCGTCGAGATCGTTCCGGTCGGTAAGGACCACCAAGGTGGGGTTTCCCAGTTCCTGCGACTTGACGGCCAAGCCGGCAAAGAACGCCATCAAAAGACTCTTACCGGAGCCCTGCGTGTGCCAGATAACGCCAATCTTGCGGTCGCCATCGGGAGCGCTGGCTTCGACGGCTTCGCGGACGGCCTTCTGGGCGCCGTGGAACTGGTGGTAGCCGCCGAGGATCTTGAACGGCCCCGCTCCCTGATCACCAAAGACGACGAAGTCACGCATCAGCCGCAGGAAGTTCCGCCGATCGAACACACCGCGCAAGAGCGTGTCTAGCTCCGGCGTGCCGCGCGGCGCAAAATCCTCGCCGGTGATCGTGCGCCAGGGCATGAAGCGCTCTCGGTCGGCAGTCAAAGAGCCGATCCGCGCCTCCATGCCGTCCGAGACCACCATCGCAGTGTTAGTGCGGAACAGGCCTGGGATTTGCTGCTTGTAGGTCTCGAGCTGCTGGAACGCGTCGTCGATCGTAGCGCTTTCGGACGCGGCATTCTTCAGTTCAAGCACCGCGACTGGCAGGCCGTTGAGGAACAGCACCAGATCGGGACGGCGGTTACTGCGGCCCTCGACAACAGTGAACTGGTTGACGACCAACCAATCATTGTTCTCTGGGACCGCAAAATCGATGAGCCAGACTTTCGTGCCCACGACGCGGCCATCGGCTTGGCGATACTCGACATCGACGCCTTCGGTGAGCAGGCGATGGAGCCGTCGATTCTCTTCGACCAGGGAACCAGTTTCGGAAATCAACACCTTGCGAATTGCATCGCTTCGTGCGCCGTCCGGCACTCCAGGGTTGAGTGTCTCGACCGCACTTTCCAGGCGCTTGGTGAGCACCGTATCGCCAAAGGATTGACGTTGCGGCGCGGGACCATCAGGGGCGATGATAGCGCCGCCAAGATGTAGCCAGCCGAGGTCCTTAAGGATCTCGATGCCGGCGTGCTCGACAGTGTCCTCGGAAAACCCCTGCATCAGAGGCTCTCGAAGCCACGCTGGATGATGCGCGCCATCAGCACACGTCGCTGCTCCAGGAAATTCTGGAAGTCGAGGTCCTGCCAACCGGCAGGCAGCGCGTGCAACTCACTCATGGTGTGCCACTCGGCGTCGCTGAAGCGTGCACGAATGGTGGCTACGTACTCGGCCGGTGCGGTGTCGCTTATGTCGATATTGTCCGGCCACTCCAGCAGCGCGTAGTTGGCCATCTGGTTGGTCTGCACCTGGTCCGGAAAGCCATTACGCTCGAGCCAGGCTTTGGGAAACAGGTGGTGCCGCTCCAGCGGTTTCTTCTTCGTGCGGAGTGCCGGATCGATCAGGTCGGAGACGCGCTTATGCGAGAACAGCACTTTGGCATCGAGCCGGTTCTGTGACGCGACATAGGCGAAAAGCTGGGGGTTGCGCGCCGACGAGGTGGCGAGTTCGGCAGGTAAGGTAATGGCCCAGTAGTCCGCGGTCAGTTCGGATGTCACTAGCCGATCCAGCACCTCGAGGAAGGCATCGCCAGTCTCCACCCCCTTGAGGCGGTTGAGGTCGGCATCGACTACGGATTCTGGTGACCCCGAATAGCGTCCGGTGAGGCTGGAGAAGAAGAACCAGCGTCCGATGGCGCGCTGCAGCTCATGCTCCTTGATGGCATAGCGCGTCTTGCCGATGAGGTAGAAGGCGTAGGAGTAGAGGATCGCGCTTTGCGACGACACCATCTCCTCACTGCGGAAGCCAGCGCCGATCAGCGCGCTTAGGAACTGGTGCCAATAGCCAAGATTCAGCACGAGGGCCTGGGCCTCGGCAAGTTTGGCGAACTGCTGGTCGCGCAGGGTTGGCGAGAACTGCTCGGTTTCGGGGTCCTTGCCACGCAGGACTTGATAGACGCTCTTGAGCCGTCCGCGGCCAAAACCAAGCGCCACCGAGACGCGCAGCAACTGGTCTGGGTCGGGCTGGATGAAGTGGTTGTAGGGCGAAGCCGTGTTTCCTTTAGGCGGCTGCCGCGCTTCTCGGCAGAAGCGCTCCAGGTCGGCTCGGCCTTCGTCCCAGAACACCGATAGCAGCGTCAGGATGAAGTCAGCCTGGTTGAGCTTCACCCCTTCGCTGTTGATGCGCACGAAAATGTCGGCCACCTGCTCCTCATCGACCGAGGAGGCGATCTCCAGCGCGGTAAAGGGGTACTTCTGCAGGTCGAACAGGCGATCGAGATTGTGGGCGATCTCTTCCTCTTCGTCCTCGGTCAGCGGGGTTTTGGTTGAGACCTGTGCGAGGTAGTCATTGACGATCTTGCGGCTGGAACGCTTGGACGACCACATGTCGGAAATATTCGCGATCCACTCCGGGTCGCGCCGGATGGCAGCGTCGGCTACTTCGAACTTGCAGCTGCGCGGGTTGAAAGCTACTTCGATCTTACGATCCTTGTAGTCCGCATCTAGCACCGTCTTACCCTTGAACACTGCATAGAGCGACGTAAGGCGCTGCTGGCCATCAACGATCAGGCGGTTGGGCGCGGCGTGGGGCTTGTCGGTACTGCCGATCGTTCGCGCACCCTGCGTAGCTCCATTCTCCCAGAACAGCAGATAGCCAACCGGAAAGCCTTTATACATGCTGTCGAACAGGTCGCGGACCTTGGCGTTCGACCACACAAACGGTCGCTGAATTTCGGGCAGGCCGATGTCGCCGAGATCGATATAGTGCAGAAGATTGCTGAGATCGTAGTCGACGCGCTTGAAGCAGGTTTTGAGCTCGCTCATCGGTTCTATTCTGACTCTGTTCGAATGATTACGAAGCCAGCCAAACTTCGTTCGGCGGCAACCCTCCGGAGATTACTATCGAGTTCGGGTGGAGGTAGTCTATCTAGATCAAGCTCGTACTGAGCAAGGTAGGTGGGCAGTCGTTCGGCAGGCGGAAATAGTGGCTCAACATCCAGGTCCCCGCGGGCGTCAAGTGCACTCATTCGACTCTGGCCGAGAAGCGCCTGAACAGCGCTGCCGCTGGGCAGAGAGTGGGAGGCTGCGAGGCAATCGCAAACCATCCAATGCCAAGGAAACATAAGTGACGAGAGCTTGGAGAAATTGTTCGATCGGGTCGCCTTGACTGCTACGCCATCTGCCATGAAGCACCCGCTAGGGGTGAAGATCGTTTGAGGGCGCACACCAGTGACCGGACCGAAACCGACGGCAGGGCTTCTATTCAAGTAGAAACAGTACGCGGGGTTGAGTCTGTCCTTCTTTGCGTGAGCGAGCAGGTTGTCGATCTGTGGCAGTTTTTGTTTCTTGGCCTTCTGGGTTTGCAGCCTCTTGAAGTCCGAGCTGCCGGGTTCCAAGCGCTTAGCTTGCACCCGCAGCCCGGCCCAGCACCCTGGTGAGCCGATGTGCCACTCCCAATCCGCTCCGTTGCTCGCTTCCTCACTGCGGTTGAAGGCTTGAATAACAATCTGCGCCGGATGCCGGCGCCCGAGCTCAAGGAGCAGAGTCTCGGTGTTGGTTTCTTCGCTCCATTTGAGGCCAGCCCGCTGGGCATCCGTCATCCGTTGCCAAGTGAGTGCGCCCAGTTCCTGAAAGGTGGAGCAAAGCCCTGCACTCATCGGTCGACCTTGGAATCGCGGTTTGCGTAGAGCTCAGTCAATCGCTCCGCCAACACTTCGCGGGAGCTTTCCGGCCAGTCCATTGAGGCCAGCAAGCGCTTGAGGTCGACCTTCATTCGGGCGCGGGTAGTAGGGTGCGCCCACCAATCTAGACCACTCCTCGATGTGTAGAGGTCGTGCACCCGCCGGGCGATGGTGCTGAGGTCGAACAGGCCTGTCCCCTCTAAAGAGGCTAGTTGCTGCAGGACGTCCTCAAGAACGGCATCCGCACCAGCCTCGTCGGTAGGCATTTCGAAAGGCTTATTCTCAGCGACTGCAGCCGTCGCTCGCGCGACTGCCAGCGCCTTCTCCAATTCTTTCCGCTCCGCCACCGCCCGGCTGAGCCAATCGTTGCAGTAGCTGGACGCACCGGTGGGGTCTGGAAACAGGCTGGCATGGTGAATATTCATCTTGCGCAGCATGGAGAGGCAGGACACGCGATCCACATTTGGGATGTGTATCTTGCAGATGAACTTCGCCAGTTGCTCGGCGTCGGGATTGTCGAGATCGATCGCGCCCGTGTCGCCGAGGGCGTTGATGATCTCAGTCACCGGGTTCTCCGCTTCAGAGGAGGTGACAGTGAACAGGCCGGCTTGGTTGACCAGGCGAGTGTTCTCGCCGAACTTCGGTTCGAAGAAGAAGTCGTCGAGCACATCGTCCAGTGCCGATCGGTTGAGGCAAAACACAGTACGCGTCGGATTGTCTTTTTCTTCGACGCGATCGGCATCAGCAAATGCGAAAAACAGGGCGACGAAGGCAGATTCTGTCCAGTCCAGAAGCGGTGTGAATAGGCCGAAGTGCTGACCGATGGCCCAAACTTCGTTGTCATCGTAACCGCTAATGTCGGAGCCGCGCCCGCGCATTGAGAGTTTGAACTTGTGCAAAATACCAGCGGCCCATTCGCCGGGAATGGCGCCGCCGTCGAAGGCTCTGGACAGTCCCGGGGCCAATGGCCAGTCGTAGCGTCGATGGCCGCGATAGATCATCTGGCCGACATTGCTGCTATGAGGTGGGCCGGCAACTACGCGCTCAAGTTCGCGCCAGCTTTCGACCTTGCACGAGGGCACAAGGCCATCGATGCCCTCATCCCCAAATGCGAATTGCGGCCAAACGGTCAGTCGATCCAGATAGGACAGTTCGGCCTTTAGCGTATAATCGTCGGCCTGGGCAGCGGTCGTCATGGCGTTTCGACCTCGGCGGCACGACCAAGGCGCAATTCGCCGGACATTAACCGCGGCAGCAGATAGTCGCGGGTCTCTGCCAGCGTGTGGCTTTCCCGAGAGGCCGAGACAACGCGGTCAAGCAACGGCTGGGCCATGCTGCTGAACGCTCGAAAGACTGCATCCTCGATCGGGGTCGCAGAGACGATCGGCTTGAAGTTTTTCTTGCTGATTTCTTGGAACGTTGAGCCATTCGCGTTGGCGACAATCGCCGGCATGTTGGCTTTGCACCATAGGTACAGATAGGCGCTGCCGATTGGCCCGGCCGGCTGCAAGGCGATGAAACCTTGATTGATGGCCACGGGCTTCTGAGCAATCGCGAGGTAGCCTATCGGGGCGCGCGACGAGAGCAGCACCGTTCCTACTGGCAGCAGGCCCGAGGAGATTTTGGCGAGACCTTCATCGCTGATCCGTCTTTCCGTCTCGAACAGCGCGAAATCGCGCATTCCGGATAGGTCCTTCGGCGTTGCCCACCTATGTTGCCCTGGCGCCCAGTAGGACGGCTCGCCCGTGCTCGGCGTTGAGCCGCCTACAGGGTTTACTAGCTCACCTATGGGGCGCTCTCGCCACCCAACGGGGAGACCGTTATCGCCGAGTTCGTCCGTGAACGACGCAGCCAACGAAGCGGCCCTCGCGCCGTCTCGTGCTACCCCGCCCATTATGACAACCGGGTCGGTGGCGCCGGCGCGCTTGCGCTGGGTGGGACCGAAATCGATGAACCAATCTCGGAATATGGCTTGCGCCATCGTCTCAAGCGACTTGTTGGTTTCCCTGTTGATCGCGATCTTCAAGTCCAGCGGTCGCAATGTGTCGGCAAGTCGTTTCTGGACTTTTGGGGACGGCCACTCAACGCGCAGGCGCCGTTGCTCAGTTAAGCTGACGTATGGGAACGTATCCGACCCACCAGCCACAGCCCACACTTGGTTCATGAATGCGGGCGTGTGCATCCAGTAGTAGAGATAGAGAGGGTCAAGTATTTCCGGCTTCAGCGAGCGCCAGACAGTCACTCCGGGATTGGTAACAAACTCACCCGCCGCGATGTCCATTAGTGCGAGCCTGCCGACGGTAGCACGATGCGTGAAAAGGATGTCACCGCCGCGACCGATGCCCTTGCGGATGCGAGCACGAGCCGTGGCGTTGATCTTTTCGCAGCGATCTAGGTCGACCTCCCCATCAACCAAGTCGGGAGGTCGTACAAACGGAATGCCTCTTGCCACAAACTCGTGTGGCAGGGGCCTGTTCTCGCCATGGTTGCCGTCCTCAACGAAGAGGATACCCAGGCGAACTAGCTCAGCAACTGTGGAGTGATTGATTTCACCCACGCTCCACAACTCCCAGTGCTGCATCGATCCGAGCCTCTAGGTCTCGCCCGACGGCAAACTGTTGGGTCAGTTTCTCCCGTAGCTCCCCGAACCGCTCCTCGAAGCTTACACCGTCGTCCTCAATGTCCTGGGCGCCAACATAGCGACCTGGAGTGAGCACAAAGTCGTGGCTCCGGACCTCATCTAGGTTGGCGGCACGGCAGAAACCTTTTTGGTCTGCGTAGGACGGAAGCCCCTCGGCTTCGTTTGTTTCGGGCTTATTGCGCCACCGATGATAGGTGCTGGCGATGCGCGCGATCTCATCGTCGGAAAACTCGCGCCGGGTGCGATCGACCATGTGGCCGAGCTTGCGCGCATCTATGAACAGGATTTCGCCTTTGCGACTGCGATGGCCGTTTGCGCCTTTGTTGCGCGCAAGAAACCATAGGCAGGCGGGTATCTGCGTTGAGTAGAAAAGTTGGCCAGGCAGCGCCACCATGCAATCGACCACATCGGCCTCAACCATGGCCTGCCTGATCTCGCCCTCGCCCGATTGCTGAGATGACATTGAGCCATTGGCCAGCACGACGCCAGCCGTACCCCGCGGCGCCAGGTGATGTAGGATGTGTTGCAGCCAGGCGAAATTGGCGTTGCCCTGCGGCGGTGTGCCGTACGCCCACCGCGCATCGCCATCGAGGCTCGCCTGCCACCAATCCGAAATGTTGAACGGCGGATTGGCCATGGCGTAGTCAAACTTGAGGTTCGGAAACGCGTCGCGGATGAACGAACCCTCATTGTTCCAGGCGATGTCGGCATCGATGCCGCGCACCGCCAGGTTCATTTTGCATAGCCGCCAGGTCGTGTGGTTGCGTTCCTGCCCGTAGATGGCAATGTCGGACCGGCGTCCTTGGTGTGCCTCGACGAAGCGCTCCGACTGCACGAACATGCCGCCGGAGCCGCAGGCCGGGTCGTAGACACGACCGTTGGTGGGCTCGAGCAATTCGACGATGGTGCGCACGACCGAGCGCGGGGTGAAGAACTCACCACCTCTCTTGCCCTCGGCGCCGGCGAATTGCGAGATGAAGTACTCGTAGGCCCGGCCAAGTAGATCCTGGGCGCCACCCTGGCCGGCCTTCATGTCGACATTAGAAAAGAGGTCGACCAGCTCGCCCAACATGTTCTTGTCAAGCTGAGGTCGGGCATAGATCTTCGGCAATACATCCTTCAGGACGCTGGCATTGGCGCGTTCGATCGCCTCCATGGCGTTGTCGATCAGCCCTCCGATGTCGCCCTTCCGCTCTCGCCCGGTGGTCACATCGGTGAACGTGATTTCCGGTCGCTTGGCATTTGCCCGCAGGTTCTCCCACCGCGCCTCTGGCGGCACCCAGAACACATGAGCTGCGAGGTACTCTTCAGGATCCTCGGGGTCGGCATACTCTTCCTTCGAAAGCGCGGCGCGCTGGGCCTCGAACGCTTCCGAGATGTACTTTAGGAAGATCAGCCCCAGCGCGACATGCTTGTATTCCGAGGGTTCGAGATTGCCCCGAAGCTTGTCGGCCGCCTTGAAAAGCTCAGCCTCGAAGCCAAGGTCGTTGCCCTGTATCGCCATTATTGCCCCCAGATGCGTGCGATCTTGATTGTTGCACTAGAGGTGGCTACCGCACCTCGAGACTGATCACTGCCGCATTACCAACGTGATTTGATACGGCATTGACGTCAAAGGCAAAACCCCAATTGATCTTCGTGAACGGGGGATCGGGGCGGGGGGGCATGCGCGCCGCCTCCGGCAAGGCCGGTCCTTGTCACAAAACCCGGGTCCGGTAAGGTACGAGACCCAGGATATGTGACGCAGTTCAGGTCCGGCCGGGACAGCCTGTCGGCAGCGGCTCACCCGCCCCTACCGCACCACAATCGAACTCCTGAGCGCGATCGGATCCGCAATGTGGTGCAACCCCTCGATCCCCGACCCCGTCCCCCGCACCACGATCGAGCCATAGCCCAAAACGCGCCCGAGGATGGATTGGTCGACGATCACCGACTCGACCTTTTCCATGTTCATCTCGCCGGTCTGCCGGCGGATGAGGCCGCGTTTCTGGATGACGCGGCGGGTGGTTACGGCGATTTCGGTGGTGGCCTGCTCGATCCAGGCGCCGGCGAGGCTCCAGAGGCCGAAGAGCAGGAAAGCTGCGCCTGCGATGGTAAGGGCCAGGCTGAGGCCGGGCCCGACCGGCGCGAGGATCAGGATCAGGCCGGCGGCGGCGAGGATCAGGCCGCGGAGATAAACGATCCAGTGCATGCGGCCGATGGCCAGCACCTGCTCATCGGGTTTCAGCACGCTTTCGACATAGCCCATCGCAGAGGACCTTCCGCTATCAACACCATGCCGTACGCTGCGCTTGTTGAGGCAGGCGCTCGACTCAACGGTCGCCGGGCATTCGGCAACGATACGTCCTGTTCCCTATTACGGGGCTAAGGGCAAGCCGGATGCCTATGGCGTTGATGAGGTGGTGAGAGCAGGTCGGCTGACGTCAATCAAAAGGTTGACGCACGTTCCATCCGCGTCAACTCACGGGTTGACGTTGCCAGCCGGTGGGCCGCGCCGATTGTTGATCTGTCGCAAGAAGCGCTGCAGGTCTGGGCCAGGGCGCTGAGCGCCCCACCTCACCCTCCGACCCCCACACTCCTGAACAGCGCCTGCGTCAGCTCCGGCTCGATGATCTCGCGCGGGGTGGTGGAGAACTGGTCGATATAGACGATGCGCCAGAACTGGTTGCCGGTCTGGGCGGCGTAGACGGTGGTGGGGAAGCCGTCCGGGGCCATCTGGCCGCTGGCGGTCCAGACGCCGGGCAGGCTTGCCGTCGACCAGTTGCCGAGCGGGGTAGTGGCGCCCATGCCGCGGGCGAGGGCGGCGGTGTAGGTCGCCATGTCGATGTTATCAGCGGTTTCGACGCCGAGGAAGGCGGTAAGGCCGGTCTTCATGTAGGTGAAGCCGAAGAGGGTTGTGCCATCGGGGCCGGTGACGGCTTCGTATTGCCAGCCGGCGGGGATGGTGGTGGCGATCGCGGTGGTTGGGTTGGTCCAGGCACTGGGCAGCTCGAGGGCGTCGATGGCGCGCTTGTCCACGAGGTTAACCGCGGTGATCACGGCGTAGAGCGCGAGGCCGAACAGGATGCCCAGCGTGCGACGCAGGCGGTTCTGCGAGTGGGCGCGGACGGTCGCGACCTTTGTGTCGTAGGGCGCCGGCGAGCCGGCCAGCACCGCCCGGTAAGCCGAGACCATGGTGAATATGTTGACCAGCGGAATACCCAGCCCAAGCCCCTGGGCCCACACCCGGAACTCACGCTTGAGGTTGCCGCCGAAGCCGAAGCGCGGCCGGCCATCGACGGGTTCGGCCCGGATCGCGAAAATGGCTTTGCCCAGCGAGTTGCCGGTGAGCGTGATGATGGCGGCGTTGATCACCACCACGACCGGCAGCAACAGGAACACCATCGCCCTGGGATCGACGAAGTAGACCTGCAGGTAGAGCTTTGGGTTTACCCACGGCAGCACCCAGTAGATGCCGGTGAGCAGCACCGTGGCGATGATCGAAATGTCGATCGAGCGCGCGAAATAACGGGTCCATGGCCCCGCGAGCGCATGGGCCGCCGGCGCCGGGGCAAGGGTGAAGGCCGGCTCGCCGTCGTCGCCGGCGCGTTGGCTTTCATCGTCGCCGGCGCGTTGGCTTTCATCGTCGCCGGCGCGATAGCTCTCATCGGCGTCAGTACGATCGCTGCCCGGGCGATAGTCGCCGACGCGATCGGCGACAAGCACATCGCCATCGGCAGCATAGGCGGTTGCTTGCTGGCGGGCAGCGGGCAGGGGTGGTGGCAGCGCGTCATCTATCAGGTGCGCGAACTCGGGAGTATCGGCGAGCGGTGTCCACTCGGCCAATCCTTTGCGCCATACTAACGTCTCTGCCGTGATCTGACGGCTGGCGAAGAGGCTCTCGATCTCGTCGGCGGAATGCGGGCCGACGGCGGCGCCCTCGGCTGAATAGTACCAATCCATTATGAAATCCCCCAAATTGGGCGGATCGTTACATGGTCCTGCGGCGGCTGTCATTAGTTTGTTGCTGGTTTGTTCCCGGGTGGTGGTGTGGGGCTTCCGAGTCGGCGGGAACCTGGTGTGATCGGGCAACGCTGGTGAGGCTGTGACATCCCACTGGGTCCCCGCGTTCGCGGGGATGACGCCGGTGGGGTGGGGCGGGGGGCCATTGGAACCTGGTTCTCAGGTCCTTTCCCACACTGCTGCCGCCAGTGGCTGTGGACCCCCACCCCTGTCCCCTCCCCGCAAGGGGGAGGGAGACCAAAACACTGGCATCTCGGCTCCCGTCCCTGCCTCACCTCCGGCTGGCCGCCTCAGCATACGGCACGTTGCGGCCGCCATAGCGGCGGACGCGGATGTTGGCTTGTTCGGCGTGGCCGGCAAAGCCTTCGAGCAGGCAGAGGCGGGAGCAGTATTCGCCGATCATCGCCGAGGCCTCGTTGGTGAGGACACGCTGGTAGGTGACGGTCTTCAGAAATTTTCCCACCCACAGCCCGCCGGTGAAGCGCGCCGCGCCCTTGGTGGGGAGGGTGTGGTTGGTGCCGATCACCTTGTCGCCGAAGGCCACGTTGGTGCGGGGGCCGAGGAACAGGGCGCCGTAATTGGTCATCCGCTCGAGGAACCAGTCGGGGTCCGCGGTCATCACCTGCACGTGCTCCGACGCGATGGTGTCGGCGGTGGTCAGCATTTCCTCAAGCGTGTCGCAGACGATCACCTGGCCGAAATCGGCCCAGGAGCGGGCGGCGATGGCAGCGGTGGGGAGGATGGTGAGGAGCTGCTCGACCGCGGCGATGGTGGCGCGGGCGAGGGTTTCGGAATTGGTGAGGAGGATGGCCGGCGAGGTCGGGCCGTGCTCGGCCTGGCCGAGCAGGTCCGTGGCGCAGAGCTCGGCATCGACGCTGTCATCGGCGATAACCAGCGTTTCGGTGGGGCCGGCGGGCAGGTCGATGCCGATGGTGCCGAACAGCTGGCGCTTGGCTTCGGCGACATAGGCGTTGCCGGGCCCGACGATCATATCGACCTTGCCGATGCTGGCGGTGCCGAGCGCCATCGCCGCGACGGCCTGCACGCCGCCGAGGCAATAGATCTCGTCGGCGCCGGCAAGGTGCTGGGCGGCGACGATGGCCTGGGCCGGACGGCCTTCGAAGGGCGGCGCGGCGGTGATGATGCGCTTGACGCCGGCGACGCGCGCCGTGACCACCGACATGTGGGCCGAGGCGAGCAGCGGGTATTTGCCGCCCGGCACATAGCAGCCGACGGCATTGACCGGGATGTTCTTGTGGCCGAGCACGATGCCGGGCAGCGTTTCCACCTCGATATCGGTGAGCGCGGCGCGCTGGTGCTGGGCGAAGTTGCGCACCTGGGTCTGGGCGAAGCGGATATCGTCGAGCGCCTCCTCGCCGACGGCCGCGACGCAATCGGCGATCTCGCTGTCGGAGAGGCGGAAATCGGTGCGGTCATAGTTGTCGAAGCGCTGCGACAGCTCGTGCACGGCGTCGTCGCCGCGCTTGATGATGCTCTCGATGATGGTTTCGACGGTGCTGCGCACCTGGCGGTCGGCCTCGGCGGTGGTGGCGGCAGCTGCCGCGGTCTTCAAGTAGCGGATCATTTCCAGTCCCTTGATGTGCTTGGCAGCCCCGGTTTTCGGCCGGTTCGCCGCCTCTGAAACAGGCTGCGCAACGCTACTGCATCCGGATGCAGAAAGCTATTGCATCCGGATGCAATTGTTGCTTATCTTGCTCTCGCCGGATCGGTCGGCGGCCTCGCGGGGAGGGCGCAGCGACCAAACCGGCCAGGAATCTAACGGGGTTGCTCGATGTTCAGGGTGTTGGTCCTCGAATGCATGCAGGAGGTATCCTCGTTCAATCCGGTGCAGTCGGCATACGAGAACTTTCGTATTGATCGGGGCAACTCGATGCTGAGCCAGCGCGGGCTCAACACCGCCATTGGCGGGGCGCTCGCGGTGCTCGAGGCGGATCCGGAAATCACCGTGGTGCCGGGCTATGGGGCGCGCTCGGACAGCGCCGGGCCGCTCTCGGCCGCCGGCTGGCAGCGGCTGAGTTCCGAACTGCTCGAAGTGGTCGATCGCAATGCCGATGTCGATGCGGTGCTGGTGTCGCTGCATGGGGCGATGGCGGCGATCGGCGAGCTCGACCCGGAGGGCGCGCTGCTCAGCGAAATCCGCCGCCGGGTAGGGCCCGAGACGCCGATCGTCATGTCGCTCGATCTGCATGGCATCGTCACCGCCAGGATGATCGAGGCGGTGAACGGGCTCGCCATCTATTACACCTATCCGCACCGCGATTTCGCCGATACCGGCGCCCGGGCGGCCCGGGTGCTGCTGAAGCTGCTGCGCGAGCGGCCGGCGACCACGATCGTCCGGGTGACCATCCCGGCGCTGGTGCGCGGCAACGAGCTGGTCACCGATACCGGCATCTATGGCGAATACCTGCGGGAGTGCCTGGCGCTTGAACAAAGCGGCGCGGCGATCGCGGCGGGGGTGATGATCGGCAACCCGTTCACCGACGTGCCCGAACTCTGCAGCCAGGTGCTGGTTATGACCGATCGCGACCCGGCCGAGGCGGTCAAAACAGCCGAGCGGATCGCCGCGGCATTCTGGGCCGAGCGCAACCGCATGCAGGCGCACCTGACGCCGCTCAGCGAGGCGATTGCCGGAGCCAAGGCGATTACCGATGGCACGGTGCTGTTTTCCGATGCGGCCGATGCGCCGTCATCGGGCTCGAGCGGGGATTCGAACCTCCTGATCAAGGGCCTCAGCGATGCTGGTTACAGCCGAAAGGTGCTGGCGCAGATCGTCGATGCCGGCGCTGCAGCGGCGGCGCACCGGGCCGGAGTGGGGGCAACCATCGAGGTGAACCTCGGCGGGGCGCTCGATACCAAGCGGTTCAGCCCGATGCGGGTCGTGGCGCGGGTAAAACTCCTCTCCGATGGGGAATCGCGGCTCGAAACCATGGGCATTCCGTTGAGCGCCGGTCCGACCGCGGTGCTGACCTTCGACAATTTCACCGTGGTGGTGTTCAGCCGTTCGCTCAGCCTGTTCGACCGCGCCATGTACTATTCCAACGGCATCGATCCGGTGGATTACGACCTCGTCGTGGTGAAGTCGCCGCATACCGAACACCACATGTACGAGGCCTGGGTCAGGCGCAACTTCATCGTCGATGTGGCGGGCTCCACCTCGGCCAACCTGCCGACGCTCGGCCACACCGTGTGCGCCCGGCCGATGTTCCCGCTCGATCCCGAAGTGCCGTTCACGCCGCAGGCGGAACTGTTCCACTCGCACCTTTCCACCCCCGCGGCGCGTGCCACTGGGTGATTAACGACCGGCCCTTGGGGGGCCGCCAGCGACTACAGGGAGAACCACAAATGTCTAAGATGAAGACCTGGTTTGACGTGCATCGCCTTCGCCTCAGCCACGCGGTGCTGCCCGCCGCGGTGCTGGCCACCGGGCTCGCCGGCATCGCGCCGGCCGCAGCGCAGAGCTTCAGCTTTTCGGTGATGGCCTCGGGCACCTATGACAAGGCGGCCGCGGACCTCGCGCCGGCTTTCGAGGCCAAAACCGGGGTGAAGACCACGGTGGCGGCGTTCCCCTGGGCGATCCTCAGGCAGAACAACATCACCGACGTGCTCACCGGCACCAACCAGTACCAGGTGATGAGCGGCGGCTTCTATCTCGTTGATATCTATCCGCATTTCGTGCCGCTGGCCGAGATGATCAAGGCGGATAACCTCGCTGACGGGATGATCCCCGGGCTGATGGATCCGGGCCGGTCGGAATATTTCAACGGCCAGCAGATCGGCTTTCCCTACGGCACCGACGTCTATGGTGTGATGGTCAATGACGAGATGCTGAAGACCGCCGGGGTGACCGGCGAGTTCAAGACCTGGGCCGATTTCGTCGCCGCCTGCCCGACCATCGAGGCGGCCTTGCCCGATGTCGCCTGCTTCTCGCACCCGACCGGCAGCCCGGAGCAGATCAGCGCCTTTTTCACCGGCGCCTATGACGGCACCTATATCAAGGGCGGCAAATACGAGCTCGATACGGCCAAGGCCGTCGAGGTGGGGAAACTCATCGCCGAGCTCTGGAAGCACCTGCCCAAGCAGGGCAACGCCATGTCGTTCGACGAAGCCAATGCGGCGTTCCGCGACGGCAAGGCGGCGATGCTGGTGACCTGGCCATCATTTGCCAACAAGTTCCTCGACGAGGATACGAGCCCCCTGAAGGGCAAGTGGCATCAGGTGTCGTTCCCCGGGCCGGGCTATCCGCAGCTCAGCCAGTGGCAGCTGTTCATGGTCGATACGGCGCCCGACAAGGCGGTGGCCTGGGACTGGATCAAGACCTTTGCCGGCCCGGAAAACGCTGCGGCCAACTACAAGAAATATGGCATCGGTTCGCCCTGGAAGGCGCTCTATGACGATCCGGAGCTGAAGGCGGCCCATACCCACGATTGGCCGGCCAAGCTCGCCGACCTGCCGCGGGCGCAGAACCCGGTGCTGTCAGGCGAGGCGTTGGATTTCCTCAACAACACGCTGCAGGATGTCGCCAACGGCCGCGTCTCGGCAGAGGACGGCATCGCCAGCATCAACCAGGCCTGGGCCAATTTCCCGGTCCCGGCAACGCTGCTGGAAGTTGCCGGGAGCGTTGGAGCGGTGGCGGCGGAGTAGGGGTATTTCACGGGTGGCTGCCCCACTCACCTGTGTCACCCCGGCGAAGGCCGGGGCCCAGCCTGAGATAGTGAGGACCGGCGCAAGAGCCGAAGCATCTCAGGATGGATCCCGGCCTGCGCCCATAGGCGCCAAGTTAGAGCGAGGGGCTTTGTCACAGATGTCTCCCCACCCACGGTGTCACCCCGGCGAAGGCCGGGGCCCATCTCGCGGCGAGGGCTTCGCCCTCGTCCGCCGGAGATGGTGAGGTATTTGTGCAAGTGCCGCCACATCTCAGGATGGGTCCCGGCCTTCGCCGGGATGACATCGAGTTCTTGGGCGCCGCTGGTGACGAACTCATGCCGAGCCTCATTTGGCTTAGCGCATGTGGGCGGCTGTCATCCCAGCGAAGGCTGGGATCCATTTCTCCACTTGCGCCGGCTGCGAGTTGGGTCCCAGCTTTCGCTGGGATGACACCGAGTTTGGGGTGAGTGCGGTGGGTCTATTCGACCAACGCGCCGCCATCAGCGGTGGGTTGAGGGGGCCGCCGGTGGCCCGACAAGCAACCGCGGAGGCATCACCTCCGCGACATATTTCAGAGCAGGGCAGGGTATGTGGGTTTCGCGGACGGTTTGGGGCTTTGCCGATTGGCTGGAGAGTAAGGTCGGCGAGCGCGGCATTCTGATCGCCTTCATCGTGCCGGCAGTGGCGATCGTCGTGGTGGCGCAGTTCTATCCGCTGCTCTACTCGTTCTACATTTCGCTGGTTGATTGGACGCTGTCGCGCTCCACCGAGCCGGGCGATTTCGTCGGGCTCGCCAACTACACCAAAATGGCGAGCGACAGCGTGCTGATCCAGGCAGTGGGCCGCACCATCTGGTTCGGGCTCGCCAGCACCGCGGCGCAGATCGTTCTCGGCTTCATTCTTGCCTACCTGACCATGGGCGAGACCCTGGCGTTGCGTGTCGCCCGCACCATCCTCATTCTCCCCATGGTGATCGCGCCGGTGGCAGTCGGCACGATCTGGCGGATGATGCTCAGCGCCAGGGTGGGGCCGGTCAATCAGGTGCTGCGTAACCTCGGCATCCCCACCCCCGACTGGCTGGGCGATCCGACGCTCGCCATGGTCTCTATCGTCATCATCGATGTGTGGGAATGGACGCCGTTCGTCTTCGTGATCTTTGCCGCGGCGCTCTCGTCGCTGCCGTCGGAAGTCTTGAAGGCGGCCGAGGTCGATGGCGCGACGCCCTGGCAGATCCTTCGCATGGTGATCCTGCCGATGCTGGCGCCGGTGGGGCTCTTGGTGGTGATGTTCCGGCTGCTCGATGCGCTGTTGACGCTCGATATCGTCTTTACCACCACCTTCGGCGGCCCGGGCTTTGCCACCCATACGCTCAGTTTCTGGATCTACCAGCAGGGCCTCCGCTACTTCAACATCAGCTATGCCGCGGCGATCTCCTGGGCCTCGCTGATCGGCTGCATGCTGCTGGTCGCGGGCCTCTTGGTCTGGCGGGCGCGGATTTCGCGCTGGCAGAAGGAGGCCTGAAATGGCGGCACACCTCTCGCATGCCGCAACGAGCGGCTTCGGCCCGCTCGGCCGCCGCCTGCTGGTGGTCGGCATCATCCTCCTGGCGCTCTTGGTAACGCTGGCGCCGTTCTTCGTCCTCTTCGGCAACAGCCTTCGGCCGGCCGACGAGTTTCTTTCGGACAAGTCCGGGCTGTGGCCGAGCCAGTTGACCTTCGAATATTACGCGGCGGTGCTGAGCGCCAATGGCACGACGTTCAGGATCCTCCTCAACTCGGTGATCGTCACCGCGGCGACCACGGTCATCGCGGTCTCCACCGGCTGCCTCGTTGCTTATGGGCTGGCCCGGCTGAAGCTGCCGTTCCGGCTCTCGACCATTATCGGGCTCACCTTCCTGATCGTCAGGTTCTACCCAAAGATCACCATCGCCATCCCGTATTTCGTGCTGATGCGCGATTTCGGGCTGCGCGATACCTATGCGGCGGTGGTCATCGCCCATGTCAGCATGACGCTGCCGATCGTGGTGTGGCTGATGCTGGCCTTCTTCGAGGATTTCCCGAAGCAACTCGAGCAGTCCGCCATGATGGATGGCTGCGGCATCCTCAGGCGGTTCTTCTCGATCGTTCTGCCGCTCACCGTGCCGGCCATTGCCACGGCGGCGCTGCTCACCGCGTTCTTTTCGTGGAACGAGTTCCTGTTTGCCTCCGCCGTCGGGCCGCTCAATGCCAAGACGCTGCCGGTCGAAATCTCCGGCTTCATCACCGACAAGGGCACCGTCTGGGGGCCGATGTCGGCCATGGGCACGGTCATCGTGCTGCCGGTCATGGTGCTCGCGCTCATCGCTCAACGCTATCTCGTCCGCGGTCTCACCGCCGGCGCCGTCAAAGGCTGAAAATGGCAGGTTTGATCCTCTCCAACGTCTGGAAGAAGTTCGGTTCGGTGGTCGCGGTAGAGGCGCTCGATCTCGAAATCCGCGACCGCGAGTTCGTGTCGTTCCTCGGGCCCTCGGGCTGCGGCAAGACCACGACGCTCAACATGATCGCCGGGCTCGAAACCCCGAGCGAAGGCCAGATCCTGATGGATGGCCTCGATGTCACCAAGGTGCCGCCGCGGCTTCGGAACTTCGCCATGGTGTTCCAGGGCTATGCGCTCTATCCGCACATGACGGTGGCCGACAATATCGGCTTTGCGCTCAGGGTGAGGAACCTCGACAAGGCGGAAATCGCCAAGCGCGTCGCCGACGCGGCCGAGCGGCTCGAACTCAAGGAAGTGCTGCACCGCTACCCGCGCCAGCTCTCCGGCGGACAGCGCCAGCGCGTGGCGCTGGGGCGGGCGTTCGTGCGCGACCCGCATGTGTTCCTGCTCGACGAGCCGCTGAGCAATCTCGATGCGGTGCTGCGGGTGCAGACCCGGGTGGAACTGAAGCGCCTGTTCGCCGATCTCGATACCACGGCGGTCTATGTGACGCATGACCAGGCCGAGGCGATGACGATGAGCGACCGCATCGCGGTGTTCCGCCACGGCGTGCTGCAGCAGTTCGCCAGCCCGCTCGATATCTACCGCAACCCGGCCAACCGGTTCGTCGCCACCTTTGTCGGCAGCCCGCCAATGTCGGTGGTTGAAGCAACGCTCGGCGACGACAACCAGCTGCGGGCCTTCGGCACCAGCCTCGCGCTGCCCGAAACGGTGCTGGGGAAACTCAAGGTGGGGAAGAGCTATGACCTCGGCCTCAGGGCAGAGGATCTGGTGCTGGCGCCCGATGGGCAGCTGAAAATGCGGGTCGATCTGGTCGAGCACCTGGGCGCCCAGACCATCGTTCATCTCTCCTCGTCGCAGGGCCGGCTGATCGCGCAATCGAGCCCGACCGAACCGGCCAAGGCCGGCGACATGGTCGGCATCCGGCTCGATCCGGCAGGGCTTTACCTGTTTGACCGGCAGAGCGGGGCGGCTATCGTCACGCCAGGTCTGATCCGGCAGAACTGAGGGAACATGGGACGGCTCGACGGCTTAGCGGCGATCGTCACCGGCGCCGCCGGCGGCATCGGCAGCGCCATCGCGGCGCGGTTCCGGGCCGAGGGCGCGCGGGTGGTCGGCCTCGATGCGAAGCGGGCCGACGGGCTCGACGGGTTCGTCGCCTGCGACGTGGCGGATGGCGCGGCGGTGGACGCTGCTGTGGCGGAGGCGGTGGCGCTGTTGGGCGGCCGGCTCGATATCGTCGTCACCGCGGCGGCGCTGACCGGCGGCCGTGCAGCATTTCCCGATGTGAGCGATGACGAGTGGCAGCGCTATATCGACGTCAATCTCAGCGGCAGTTTCTATGCCTGCCGGGCAGCGGCGCGGGCGATGATGTCAGGCGGTCGCGGCGGTTCGATCATCACCATCGGCTCGATCAATGCGCTGGCCGCCGAGGCGGGTGCGCTGGCTTATGTCGCCTCGAAAGGCGGGGTCGGCATGCTGACCAAGGCCATGGCGGTCGATCTGGCCCGCCACCGCATCCGCGCCAACATGATCGCCCCGGGCCCGGTGACCGTGCCGCGCAACCGCGAGCTGTTCGAGACGCCGGGGTTCCGCCGGGGGTTTGCAGCGACCATCCCGATGGGCGCGGCGGCCGAGGCGGAAGATGTCGCCAATGCGGCGGTGTACCTGGCGGAACCGGGCTCGGCGATGGTGACGGGCACCACGCTGGTGGTCGATGGCGGGATGCTGGCCCGGGTGCCGACGTTTGGGGAGTAGGGGGTTTCGCCGAAGCTTGCAGTCGGCGTCCCTCCCCCGCAAGCGGGAGAGGGCCGCCGACTGAGAGATCGGGCGCTACCGCCCCCGCGCCCGCACCGATTTCCGCTGTACCAGCGTCCCCGGCAGCAGTGAGGAATGTTCCGCCGTCACCGGCTCGCCATCGCGCCGGGTCAGCAGCCGCACCGCCGCTTCGATCATCGGCTCCACCGGCTGGGCGAACGTGGTGAGCTCGTAAGTCGGCCACCCCGCCAGCGGGATGTTGTCGAAGCCGACCACCGAGATATCCTGCGGCACCGATAGCCCCAGCCCGAAGCGGAGCGCGTCCATGCCGCCCAGCGCCATGATGTCGTCGGCGAAAAAGATCGCGTCGGGGCGGGTGCGGCCCAGTTCGAGCGCTGCGGCATAGCCGCCTTCATAGGTATATTCGCCGGTATCGAGCCGGCCGAACAGCGGCACGCCCAGCTCTTCGAGCCCCTGGGCAAAGCCGCGGCCGCGGGCCACCGAGGTAGCCGAGTGCGGATGGCCGCCGACAAAGGCCGGGCGCTTATGGCCCATCTGCACCAAATGCTGCGCCACGGCGCGGCCGCCTGCTTCGTTGTCGCAGGAGACGCTGGGCAGGTCGAGCTCGGGGATGGTGTAACTGAACGGCAGAACCAGCCGGCCGGCATCGCTCCAGCGGCGCGCCATCTCGGCCGAGATGGTGCCGGTCATCACCACGATCGCATCGACATTATATTGCAGCAGCAACGGCAGCTGGCTGTCGATCTGCTGGCCGGAGGGAACGCTGAACAACAGCGTCTGCAACCCCATCTGCTGCAGCCGGCGGGCCAGCGGCTGCAGGATCGAGACGTAGAACGGGTTGGTCATGTTGGCGGTGACGATGCCGACAATGCCGCTCCGCCGCGTGGTGAGCGAGCGGGCGATGACATTGGGCTGGTAGCCCAGCTCACGCGCCGCCTCGAGCACCTTGGCGCGCATCTTGGGGGAGATGGTGGCGCCTTCGGAAAAGGCGCGCGAGATGGTCGACTGCGAGATGCCGAGCGCCTTGGCGAGTTCGCGCCCGGTCAGCGGCGCGCGCCGGCCGGCATCACTCTCGTCCGCGCTGTCATCCGTCATCAAAGAAGTCCCCACTGGCCGCCGCTGCATACCGATGCAGGACGTTTATAGCATGCCGCCGGCAACCACCAGAGACGGGGCCGAGGCACGTGCCCGAGCCCCCGGAAAAATCCTCGCGGGAGCAACGTGGTTCAATGTTGCATCCGGATGCAGCCTGATGTTTGATGGCGTCAGCGGTGGACTGAGGAGACCGGGTTTTGACGACAGACGATATTGTGGCGCGCTGGGGCCTCAGGCCGGTGATCAACGCCTCGGGCACCATGACGGTGATCGGCGCCTCGAGCGCGCGGCCTGAAGTGATCGAAGCGGTGAGCGCGATCCTGCCGCGCTTTGTCGAAATCGATGCGCTGCAGCAGGTGGCGAGCCGCACCATCGCGAGGCTCTGCGGCGCCGAGGCAGGGTTCGTCACGGCATCGACCGCGGCGGGGATTACGCTCGCTGTCGCCGGGGCGATGACCGGGCTCGACCGCGCCGCCATCGCCCGGCTGCCCGACGCCTCCGGCCTGAAATACGAGGTGGCCGTCATGGCCGGGCACCTCATTTCCTATGGCGCGCCGGTCGAGCAGGCGGTGCGGCTCGCCGGGGCGGAAGTGGTCAGCGTGGGGCAGGCGACCTCGGTCGCCGAATATGAGCTCGAGGCAGCGCTCAGCGAGCGGACGGCGGCGGCGCTCTACGTGATCTCGCACCATGCCGTGCAATACGGCATGCTCTCACTCAGGCGGTTCAGCGAAATTGCCCATGCGCACGGCGTACCGGTCATCGTCGATGCGGCGGCCGAATATGGGCTGAAGTGCTTCATTGAGGAGGGGGCGGATATCGCGCTCTATTCGGCGCACAAGTTTTTGCGCGCGCCGACGGCGGGGATCGTTGCCGGCCGGCGCGACCTGGTGCGGGCGGCCTACCTGCAGAATGGCGGTATCGGGCGCGGCATGAAGGTGGGCAAGGAAGGCATTGCCGGCACCATCGTGGCGCTCGAGGCCTGGGAGACCACCGACCACGTGGCGCAGCGCGCCGCCGAGGCGCAGCTTCTCGCCCTGTGGCAGGCGGCGCTCGCCGGGCGGCCCGGCGTCACCGCCAGCATCGTTGCCGACCCGACCGGCAATCCGGTGGATCGGCTGGGGGTCAGCATCGACCCGGCGCTGGCGAAGACCACAGCGTGGAACCTCACCAGCCGGCTCGCGGCGGGCACGCCGTCGATCGCAGTCCGGGCCGAGGCGCTGGAGCATGGTTATTTCGAGCTCGACCCCTGCAACCTCGACGCAGCCGAGGCGAAGATTGTCGGCGAGCAGTTGGTGGCGGCGCTCGAGGCCAGCCTTGGCGGCGGCGCGCCGATGACCTCCTATGCCGAGTGGTTCTCGACACGCGAGAGCGAGATCTGGGACATCCAATGAGCAGCACACAGCAGCGGGTGGTGAGCACCCGCCTCAGCACCGACGTGGCGTTTGACGGGGTGGGCAAGCGCCACGGCTATATCCGCCTGCCGCAATCCACCCATGAATCCGCCTATGGGTTCGTCCCGATCCCGCTGGTGGTGATATCGGGCCGGCCGGGGCCGACGACGCTGCTCACCGCCGGCAACCATGGCGACGAATACGAGGGCGAGGTGGCGCTCAGCAATCTCTGCCGCACCCTCGATCCCGAGCAGGTTACGGGGCGGCTGATCATCCTGCCGACCCTGAACCAGCCGGCGGCGGTGGCCGGGCGGCGGGTGTCGCCGCTCGATGGCGGCAACCTCAACCGGGCCTTTCCGGGCGATCCGGGCGGTGGGGCGACGGCGCAGATCGCCAATTATGTCGAGCAGGTGCTGATGCCGCTCTGCGACACGGTCTGCGACATGCATTCGGGCGGCAGCTCGCTGCATTACGTGCCCTCGGTGGTGACGGCGCGCTGGGCCGATGCGACACGCTTTGCGCAGTCGCTGGCGCTGGTGCGGGCGTTCGGCGCGCCGGCGGCCTATGTGCTCGATCCGCCCGGGCCGGACGATCCGACGCTGCTCGGCGCCGCCGGCCGCAAGGGCAAACTGTTCCTCGGCACCGAGCTCGGCGGCTCCGGGGCGCTCAGCGCCACAACGCTCGGCGTCGCTGAGGCCGGGTTGCGGCGCTTGCTGGCGCATCTGGGGCACCTGCCGGACGATGGGACGCCAGGGTACGAAACGCGCATCCTGGTGGTCGGCGGGGCGGATTACTTCGTCCATGTCGACGATGACGGGGTGTTCGAACCGCTGGTCGAACTCGGCGACGAAGTGAGCGCCGGGCAACCGGCGGCACGGGTGCATTTCCCGGAGCGGCCGTGGCTGACGCCGTTGGTGCTCAGCTTCCAACGTGGCGGCATGGTGCTGTGCAAGCGGGTGCCGGCCCGGGTGAAGCGCGGCGATTGCCTGTTCCATGTCGGCACCGATCATGAACCTCGATGACGACCTGCACCTCTTGATGAGCGGGGGGCTGGGGTTCGATCTCACCGATCCGCTCGATTGCAATGTCTACCTGGTGCGGGCCGGCGACGGCTGGCTGATGTTCGATGCCGGGGCAGGGCGGAGCGCCGCCGCGGTGCTCGATGGGCTGGACGGCATCACGATCAAGGCGCTGTTCCTGACGCATGGACATGCCGACCATTCGGCCGGCGCCGCGGCGGTGCGCCTGCGGCTGGGTCTGCCGGTGCTGGCCGGCGCTGCCACGGCCAAGATGGTGACGGCGGGCGACGAGGCGGCGATCAGCCTGCTGGCGGCGAAGGCGGCCGGGGGGTATCCCGCCGATTTCGCCTATGCGGCCTGCCCGGTTGACCGGGTGCTCGATGATGGCGAGGCGGTGGCGTTCGGCGCGGTGAGGGTCACCGCGGTGGCGACGCCGGGGCATAGCCACGACCATATGAGCTATCTGGTCGAGACCGGCACCCGGCGGATGCTGGTGTCGGGCGATGCGCTGTTTCACGGCGGCAGGGTCGGGGTGCAGGACGTGTACGACTGCAGCGTGCCGCAGATCTGCGCCTCGGTGCGGCGGCTCGCCGGGCTGGAGTTCGAGGTGCTGTTGCCGGGGCACGGGGCATTTTCGCTGCGGGACGGGCGGAGACATGCCGAGGCGGCGATGGGGTATGTGGAACGGATGGCGTGTCCGCCGTCGATTTAGGGGGGTCGATCTGGTGCCGATCTGGCGGTCAGGAGTCCCTCCCCCCGCAAGCGGGAGAGGGTGCGCCGACTGAGCGGGCGGTGTTTGACCTCGCACCAGCCCTAATACCCAAACTCCCCCACATGCGCGAACAGCCCCGGCAGCCCGCCGGTGTGCACAAATACCAGCGTATCCGTCGGCTTGAACGCCCCCCTGCGGATCGCGGCGATCATCCCGGCCGCGGCCTTGCCGGTGTAGGTCGGCTCCAGCAGTACGCCTTCGGTGCGCGCAAAAAGCTCAATCGCTTCGATCACCGCCCGCGTCGCCGGCAGGCTGAAATCGGCGCGCTGGGTGTCGTCGATCGCAAAATCACCCTCGCCGATGCGGCGGTCGATCTCCAACAATTCGGCGCATTTGTTGGCGTAGGCGATGGCGTGCGCTTTGCTCTGATCGTGCGGCGAGGCCACCGAGACGCCGGTGATGCCCAGCTGCTGGCCCAGCGTCCGCAACCCGAGCACCAGCCCGGCAGTGGTGGGGGCGGCGCCGGTGGCGAGGAACAGGTGGGTGGGCTCCCGGTCGAGGCCGGCAAACTGGGCGACCAGTTCCTCGGCGGCCGAGACATAGGCGGCGGTGCCAAGGGTCCCGGTCTTCCCCGGATGGTAGACCAGGTAGGGCCGGTGGCCGGCAGCCGCGGCCCTTTCGCAGAGCCGGTTGAGCTCGGCGACCAGCGCCGGATCGAAGCGGTCGGCGATCGGGGTCGTGTGCACCTCGGCGCCGAGGATCTCGAACAGGAAGCGGTTGCCGGTGAGTTCTCGCGCGCCAGTGACGCCGGTGAGCAGCAGGATCGGCTGCATCCCCAGCCGGTTGGCGCCGGCGGCGAGTTCGCGCAGTTTGTTGGATTGCTCGCCGGCCGAGGCGATCACCGCGGTGGCGCCCTCCGCTTTGGCGTCGCCCAGCACGAACTCGAAGATGCGGGTCTTGCTGCCGCCGACCGACAGACCGCTGAGGTCGTCGCGCTTGATCAGGATCTGCGGTCCGCCCAGCGCGGCGCTCAGCCGCGGGGCCGGCTCGAGCGGCGTCGGAAAGTGGCCGAGCGCAGCGCGCGGCAGGTGATCGACAAGTCCCATGGTGCCCCCTCCAGCAGTCAGTCTACGGCAACGATGGCTTCGATTTCGACGGTGATCAGCCGGGGCAGCGAGTTGACCCCGATGGCGGTGCGGGCATGCGCGCCGGGCTCGCCGAACACCTCGAAGAACAGGTCCGAGCAGCCATCGATCACTTGCGAATGCTCGGCGAAATCCGGGGTCGAGTTGACCATGCCGAACAGTTTGACGATGCGGCGCACCCGGCGCAGGTCGCCCACCGCCTCATGCAGCACCGAGATCAGGTTGAGCCCGGTGAGCCGCGCATGCTGGTAGGCCTCGGCCGAGCTGACATCGTCGCCGACCTTGCCGGTATAGAGCCGCCCGCCGGCTTCTGTCGGGCCCTGGCCCGACAGGAAGATCATGTCGCCCTCGCGCGTCGCCGGCCGGAAATTGGCGATCGGCGTCGGCGATAGCGGCAGCGTCAGCCCCAGCGCCGCCAGCCGGGCATAGGGATCGCCGGCGAGGCCTTGGGGCAGGGCGGCGGAAAGAGGCTCGTTGGTCATTGCGGGTCCGAAGCGATCGTCATGGCAAAGCCACGATAGAGCGACGCTGCATCCGGATGCAACAGCATTCTTGCATCCGGATGCAGGATGCGGCGGCGCCTCAGCCGAGCCCTATGCTGATGCGGTCGGCGGTGGCCAGCGCAGTGGCGCGCACCAGTTGCTCGTATTCGGCGTCGCGGCCGGCGAGAAACGGGATACTGACGGCGGCGACGACGTCGCCGGAGCGATCGCGGATCGGCGCGGCGTAGGAATTGACCGAGGCGCTGAACTCGCCATGGTCGCGCGCCCAGCCCTGTTCGCGCACCCGCGACAGTTCTTCCTCCAGCGCTTCCGGCTCGATGAGGGTGCGTTCGTTGTAGAGGGTCAGCGGCCGCGAATAGATGCGCTGGCGTTCGGCCTCGGGCAGGAAGGCGAAGAGCGCCTTGCTGCTGCCGCCGGCATGGATCGGCAACTGCTCGCCAACCCTCGCATGCAGCGCGTGCTGCTTGGTGCCGGGGGCGACAGCGACGACCAGCACATGGCCGCGATCATAGATCGAGATCTTCGCCGTCTCCCCCAGCGAGCGCGCCACGAAATCGAGATGCGGCTGCGCCGCCTTGGCGACCTGCCCGCCGGATGGCATGCCGACGGCGTCGGCCAGCGACAGCAGGCGGCTGCCCAGCACGTAGTCGGAATTCTCGAGCTGACGGACCAGCCCATGCGCGGTCAGCGAGTTGAGGATGCGGTAGACGGTCGAGCGAGTCACCCCCGACTGTTCGACCAGGCGCTTGAGGCCCAGCCCGTTCGGGGCCCGCTCCAGTTGCTGCAGAATGGCCATCATCCGTTCGATCGCCGGATTGCGGTTCTGCGCCTCGATCTCCGCCTCACGCATGGCTTGACATCCTGTCCGTTTGGTCGGCACGGTTATCATCTGATACCAAGAGTTTCAAATAAGAAACTGCGGTGTTGGGCGGTTCCAGTGCTTCGGGGAGGGGCTAGTGAGCTATCGTCGAATCCTGCGCGCCATTGGCTATGCGTGCGTACCCTTGGCGTGCGTGCCCTTGGCGCGACGGCAGAGCGACCGATGACCGTCACCAAACCAGGGGCTGGCCGCGCCGGTTCGCGCCGACATGGCTTGTCGTCGCGCGACAGCCTGGTGCTGCTGCTGCTGGCGTTGCCCGGCATCGCCTGGTTCCTGGTGTTTGCCTATGGCCCGATGGTTGGTCTGGTGGTGGCGTTCAAGGCCTTCAACATTCGCGACGGCATCTTTGGCAGCCCATGGAACGGGCTCGCCAATTTCCGCTACTTCCTGATGAGCGGCGACGCCGCGACCATCGTCTTCAACACGGTGTTTTTGAATGCGCTGTTTCTCGGCGCGTCGCTGTTCGCCGGGCTCGTGCTGGCGCTGATGCTCAACGAGATCCGCGGCGGCCCCTATCGCCGCTTCATGCAGTCGGTGATCTTCTTTCCGTATTTCGTCTCGCCCATCGTCATTTCCATCATGCTGCAGGTGATCCTCTCCGGCGTCGGCGGGCGCGGCGGCCTCGTCAACAACCTGTTGAGCGTCGTCGATCTGCCGCAGGTCAGCTGGTACACCGAAGCCGGCGCCTGGCCGTGGATCCTCACCATCGTCAAGGTGTGGCAGCTGGGCGGCTACACCTCGGTGATTTTCCTCGCTGCCATCACCTCGATCTCCGAGGAGGTCTATGAGGCAGCGGCGATTGATGGGGCAAGCCGCTGGCGCATGGCGCTGTCGATCACCGTGCCGCTGCTGCTGCCGACCTTCGCGGTGCTGGTGGTGCTCGGCGTCGGCCGCATGTTCTTCGGCGATTTCGCCACCATCTACGCCATCGTCCAGGACAATGGCGTGCTGTTCCCGACCACCGACGTCATCGACACCTATGTGTTCCGCTCGCTGCGGATGATCGGCGATTTCGGCACTACGGCCGCCATCGGCCTGTTCCAGTCGGTGGTCGGCTTCGTTTTCGTGGCGGCGGCGGTGCTCGTGCAGCGCCGCTTCCACAAAGAAAGCAGCATCCTGTGAGCGCCATCGATCAGGATAGTGCTGGGGCCGCGGCGAACGTCGGCGCGCAACCGGTTCGGAGGGCCTCCCGCCGCCGGATGGAGCCGTTCGCGGCCGTCAGCTACGTCACCGTCACGCTGTTCGGGCTGTTCTGCCTGGTGCCGCTCTGGATGATCGTCGCAGGCTCCTTGACCGATGAGTCGGTGCTCGGCCTCAATGGCTATAGCCTCTTCCCGCAGCCCTTCTCGCTTCGGGCCTACGAGTTGCTGTTCACCGGGCAATCCCTGCTCAACGGCTATGTCGCGTCGCTGTTCATCACCGTGGTGGGCACGATCCTCTCGATCTCGTGTACCGCCGCGATCGCCTGGGTCATCGCCCGGCGCCTGCCGTTCATCAGCCGTCCGCTGACCATGTTTGCCTATGTGCCGATGCTGTTCAACGGTGGCCTCGTGCCGTTCTACCTGCTGGTGACGCAGGTACTGGGTCTCACCAACAGCTGGTTCGCCATGATCCTGCCGCTGATGCTGGCGCCCTTCCTGATCTTCGTGACGGTGAGCTTCTTCCGGCAGATGCCGGAGGAGATCCTCGATGCCGCCCGCATCGATGGGGCCGGCGAATTGCGCATCTTCTTCCAGATCGTCTTGCCGCTGTCGAAGCCGATCCTCGCGGTGCTCGGGCTGTTCTACGCCGTCACCTACTGGAACGAGTGGTTCACCGGCCTCCTCTTCCTCACCGATCCGGACAAGTTCCCGCTGCAGCTGATCCTGCAGAACCTCATCTCCAACGTGACCAATGCGGCCAGCCTGCCGAGCTCAGCCGGGGCGGCGATGGCGCCCGTCTACCAGCTGCGCTTCGCCATGACGGTGCTCACCGTCGGCCCCATTCTGCTCGCCTACCCATTCGCACAACGCTTCTTCGTCAAGGGCATCACCCTTGGCGCCACCAAGGGGTGACGACGGCACCTGAGTCCGTCGCACAAATGAGGAGGAGACGACCAACATGAGACTCACGCGCAGACACTTCATGGCCCTCAGCGGGGCCGCCGGCATGGCCACGGCCTTTTCAGGCCTGTCGCCGGCATTCGGCGCCAGTTCGGGCACCTCGGTGGCCTTGCTGCCCTCGCAGGCGCCGACCAACTGGAAGGCCGTGCTCGACAAGGCCAATGCCAAGCTCATGGAGGAGCATGGCTTCACCTTCGATGCGCAGTTCATCAACTGGAGTAACTACGGCCAGCAGTCGCTGCTGAAATTCACCGCCGGCGCCCAGTTCGACACGGCGCTGCAAGCCCTGTGGCTCAACATGGCCCAGCTGCAGCAGAGCGGCGCCCTCGCCGACCTGACCGGGCAGATCGACAAGTGGCCCAACCTCAAAAAGCAGATCGCGCCCAAACTGATCGAAGCCAATTCCTGGGGTGGCAAGCTGTGGGGCATCCCGCAGGTCAACAGCGCCGGCCGCATCCAGCACTTCGGCATCCGGCAGGATCTGGCGGAGAAGTACGGTTTCGCCGAAATCAACGACTTCGGTACGCTCGAGAAGTTCTTCTACGCCATCAAGGAGAAGGAATCGGGGGTCACCCCGTTCGCCCTGGCGTCGCAGACCGGCTGGCAGACGGCGGTAGCGACCCCTACCGGCATGTTCAACGAGTACTCGTGGGAAAATCCCTACACCATGCAGTACTCGCTGGCGGGGTCAGGCCTGCGCTTCTACTTCGACAAGGATGCGGCAACGACGGGCTCGTCGCGGCCGATCCCCTGGTGGGACGATGCCGGCACCGTCGAGGCGCTGCGCAAGATCCGCCAGTACTACCAGGATGGCATCATCAACGCCGACGCGCTCAACGTCGACCAGGCGACGATCGAGAGCCAGTTCGGGGCCGGCCGGTTCGCGGGCCTCTGGTCGATGACCGATGGCCTCCAATCCAACCGGCTGGCTGGATTGAAGCGCGCCGTCCCGACCGCGGCCCTGGGCCAGGTCCTGCCGTTTGGCGGGCCGCTGGGCGGCGTCAAGCCGGTGCAGACCTTCCAGGCCGACAACATGATCGTGGTCAATGCCAATGGCGGCGATGTCGACCGCGCCATGGCGCTGCAGGATTGGTTCTCGGTGCAGGAGAACCACGATCTGGTCGGCCTCGGTATCGAGGGTACGGACTGGAAGGCGGTTGGCGACAACAGCTTCGAGCAGCTCAGCACGTATAGCTTCCCGAGCTATGCCATCCTGTGGCGGGCAGGGCTCGAGCGCCTCACCTCGTCGATGACCGAGTCCGAAAAGAAGGTGTTCGGCTGGGCGCAGAACTACGACAACTTCACCTCCGATACCTTCGCCTCGTTCATCGCCGACGTGACCCCGGTCAAGGAAGCCGCGGCGCAGATGAACAACGTGATGACGCAGTACGCCAACCCGCTGTTCTACGGGGTCGGCGACGTCGATGCCGGGCTCGACAAGCTGAAGAAGGCTGCCGACGCGGCCGGCCTCGACGTGATCATGACCGAGCTGACCAGGCAGGGCGACGCGTACCTCAAGTCGCGCACCTAGAACGCCCGGCTGGCAGAGCTATCGCGGAGAGCGCCAGCGGCGCCTTCCGCAACCGGCTCCGTTAGCCCGCGACATAGCCGACATACTCGTCGACCTGCCGCCTGGATCCCAGCACCACCGAGATGCGCTGGTGAATATCGGTGGGGGGAACGGCGAGCAGGTCAAGCTGGCCGGTGGTGGCGCCGCCGCCGGCCGTGCTGACGATCAGGCTCATCGGGTTGGCTTCGTAGAGCAGCCGGAGCCGGCCGCCGCGTTTGGCGGTTTCGCTGTCGGATGGATAGAGAAAGATGCCGCCGCGGCCGAGGATGCGCAGCACTTCGGCCACCATCGAGCCGACCCAGCGCATATTGTAGCGCTGGCCCAGCGGCCCGAGTTCGCCGGCGAGGCAATCGCCGATATAGCGGCGGGTGCCCGCGTTCCAGAACCGCTCGCGGCTGGTGTTGATCGAGAATTCCGGCATGTCCTCGGGGATCCGGATCTCGGCCTCGACCAGCTCGAACTGGGGGCCCGAGAGCACGAACAGCTCGACCGTTTCGCCGAAGGTCAGCACCAGCGAGGTCGCCGGGCCGTAGGCGACGAAACCCGCCGCGAGCTGGGCGCTGCCGGGCTGCAGCAGGTCGGCCTCGGCGGTGGCCGGGATGATCGAAAAGATCGAACCGACCGTGACGTTGACGTCGAGGTTGGAGGAGCCGTCGAGCGGATCGAACAGCAGCCCGTGCGTTCCGCCCGCGGCGAGCCGGATGGGATGGTCTTCCTCTTCGGATACCGCCCAGGCGATGGCCGGGTTGGCGCGGCAGCGCTCGATAAAGATGCGGTTCGCCTCGATATCGAGGGGCTTTTGCGCTTCGCCCTGGACGTTGGTCGTTCCGGCCGTCCCCGACAGTCCGGCGATCGGGGCGGTGCGCAGCACATGGGCGAGCTCGGCCGAGGCCGCGGCGACATCGGCAACGATCGAGGCAGCGACAGCCAGCTTCGGGTTGGTCGCGATTTTGGCGAGATAGGCGGAGAGGGTGGTACTCATTCATCTGCCACGTTGGGAACCCGGCACGACGCTAGCCTGCAGTTCCCCCACGCGACGAGATAGACATTGTGCGATTGGCGGTTCGGCCTACACCGAACGGATCATGCCGCCATCGACGCGGATCTTGGCGCCGGTGACGTAGCCGGCGCGGTCGCTGGCGAGGAAGGTGACGACGTCGGCCAATTCCTCGGGCTTGCCGTAGCGGCCGGCGGGGATGGTGGCGAGCGAGGCTTTGCGGACCTCGTCGAGGCTGAGGTTCTGGCGCTTGGCGGCGGCTTCGTCGAGCTGGTCGACCCGGTCGGTGTGGACGCGGCCGGTGACGATGATGTTGACCGTCACATTGTCGGCTGCCACTTCGCCGGCGAGAGTCTTGGACCAACCCAGCACTGCGGCGCGCAGGCCGTTGGAAATGGCGAGGCGGGGGATTGGGGATTCGATGCCCGACGAGGTCAGCGTGACGATGCGGCCCCATTGGCGCTCGACCATCTTGGGCAGCAGGGCCTGGGTGATCTCGATGAGGCTCAGCACCATGGCGTCAAAACCGCTGGCCCAAGCTTCGGCGCCGGTAGAGCGGGCCTCGCCGGGAGCAGGGCCGCCGGTATTGTTGATGAGGATATCGACACCATCAGCCGCCAGTACCTGCTGCAGCAGCGCGTCGCGGCTCGCCTTGTCGGTAAGATCGAGCGGCAGGGCGGTGATGCGGCCGGTGGCGCCGGGGTCGAGCGCCTGGTTGAGCGCCGTGATCTCGGCGACGCTGCGCGAGGCGCCGATGACTTGCGCCCCCTCATTGGCAAGCGAAACGGCGATGGCGGCGCCGAGGCCCTTGCTGGCGCCGAGCACCAGGGCCTTCTTGTTTTCGAGCCCGAGTTTCATGCGCCGATCTCCTTGAGGCGTTTGGTTTGGGCGCTGAGCAGCCGCTCGACATCGGCGATATCGAGAGCCGAGAGCGCCGGACGCGGCTTCCTGAGGGCGCCCGATTTGATGACGCCGCGCTTCGCCAGCACATATTTGCGCGCCGCGAGGCCGAGGCCCTGCTGCTGCTCGTAACGGGCGAGCGGCAGATAGGCTGCAAACAGTTCGGCGGCGCGCTCGAGGTTGCCGGCCACATGCTCGCGCACCACGCCGACCATCATTTCGGGGTAGCAGAAGCCGGTCATCGCGCCATCGGCGCCGCGGCCCATCTCCTCGGGCAGGAACAGCCCGCCATTGCCGCAAAGGATCGAGATGCGGCGGGTTTCGCCCTTATCGGAGGAGGCGCGCAAGGCAGTGATTTTGCTCAGCCCCGGCCAATCCTCGTGCTTCAGCATCACGCAGTTGGGCACATCCTTGATGATCCGGTCGATCACCTTGGGCACGATCGTGACATTGGTGGTGAGCGGATAATCCTGCAGCACGAAGGGCGTGTCGCCGAGCGCCTCGCCCACCGACTGGTAGAAGCCATAGGCCTGGTCGTCGGTCTTGATGGTCCAGGGCGGCGCCACCATGACACCGGCGGCGCCTTCGCCCATCACGGCGGTGGCGAGCTCCTGCATCGGCGCGAGGCCGGGGGCGGAGACGCCGACCACCACCGGCAGGCGGCCATCGAGCCGGCGCAGCACCCGCTCGACGACGAGCTTTGATTCCTCGGCAGTGAGTTTCGGTGCTTCGCCCAGTTGTCCGAGCACCGTCAGCCCGTCGACGCCGGCCTGTTCGTAGAAATCCACCATGCGATCGACGCTTTCGAGGTCGAGCGCGCCGTTCTCATCGAACGGGGTCACCGCGATCACGTATACGCCGCGCGCCGCTTCGGTCAGTCTGGTCATCCTCAATCTCCGGTCAGTCCAGCGGGGGAAGGTGATGCGAGCTTCGATCCCCGGGACAAGAAAGAACTCTAACTAGCGGGAAAAGAACAGCGTTTGCGCGTTGGTGACGAGCACCTGATGCGCCACGCTTTCGTCCCCCAGCCAGTCATGGGTCAGTTCGATCAGTTCGGCATCGTCGGGCATCCGATCGAACAATTCGGTATGGGGCCAGTCGCTGCCCCAGAGCAGGCGCTCGGGGTGCGAGGCGAGGAGCTGCCGCGCCGCGGCGGCAAAGGCAGGAGAGCCGGCAGCACGGGTCAGCCGATAGGGGGCCGAGAGCTTGGCATAGCAATCGGGCGCATCGAGCAGGTGCTGGATCTTCGCCAGCTGGGCGCCGGCATCGGCGGCATCGAGGTCGAGAAAGCCCAGGTGGTCGAGCACCACCGGGCAGGCGATGGCGGGCAGCAGTGCGGCGATCTCCTCGAGCTGCGCCGGCCGCACCTGGAACTGCAGCATCCAGCCGAGATCGGCGATGCGGGCCGAAAGCGCTGCGATCGAGGTGAAGGGCAGGCCGCCCTTGTTGCGGGTGTTGACGCGGACGCCGCGCACGCCCAGGGCATCGAGGCGCTGGAACTCGGCCTTGTCGGTTTCGGGATGCAACACGACGATACCGCGGAGGTTCGCCCGGTCGGCGGCGAGCGCGTCGAGCAGCACGCTGTTATCGAAGCCGTAGACGCTGGGTTGCACCAGCACGCCCTGGGCGATGTTCACCGCGGCGGCGTAGGCCTGCCAGTCGGCAAGCGTCCGCACGTGCGGGGTGTAGCTGCGCGGGCTCGCCAGCGGCACGCCGTCGGCAAAGACGTGGAAATGCGTGTCGACCGTGCCATCGGGCAGCAGCGCCCGCGGGGCGCGGTTTAGCGGCCGCGGCGGCAGGCAGAGCGGCGCGTCGGCTGCCGTGAGGCTCACGACTCCTGGTCCTGCATGAAATCGAAATCGGCGCCCTGGTCGGCCTGGGTGACGTGGTTGTGGTAGAGCTGCGCATAGCCGCGGGGCGGCGCCGGCTTGGCCAAGGGCAGGGCGGCCATCCGCCGGTCGAACTCTTGGGCGGGGATATCGAGGTGGATGCGGCGGGCCGGCACGTCGAGGACGATGAAATCGCCGGTCCGGACGATGGCGAGCGGCCCGCCATCGGCCGATTCCGGCGCGATATGCAGCACCACGGTGCCGAAGGCGGTGCCGCTCATCCGGGCATCGGAAATCCGCACCATGTCCTTGACGCCCTGCCGGGCGAGTTTGCGCGGGATCGGCATGTAGCCGGCCTCGGGCATGCCGGGCGCGCCTTTCGGGCCGGCATTGCGCAGCACCAGGATATCCGCGGGGCTCACGTCGAGATCATCGCTGTCGAGCCGGTTGGCGAGGTCTTCGGTGTTCTCGAACACCACGGCCCGGCCGCGATGCTGCATCAGGGTCTTCGAGGCGGCCGACTGCTTGATGATGGCGCCGCGTGGCGCGAGGTTGCCCTTCAGCACCGCCAGCGTGCCGATCGGCTTCAGCGGCGCCGCCATGGTGCGGATGATGGTCTGGCCGGGCTCGTCGACCACCGCGTCGATCACCTCGCCGATGGTCTTGCCGTGGATGGTCGCGGCGCTGGTATCGAGCTCGGAGCGCACTTCTTTCAAAAGCGCCGGCACGCCGCCGGCCTGGTGGAACTGCTGCATATAGTGCTGGCCGGAGGGCTGCAGGTCGACCAGCAGCGGCACGCGCTTGCCGACTTCGTCGAGCAGGTCGGTATCGAGCTTGATGCCCAGCCGGCCGCAGATGGCGGCGAGGTGCACCACCGCATTGGTCGAGCCGCCCATCGCCTGCAGCGCCACCATGGCGTTTTTGAGCGCCGCAGGGGTCAGCAGTTCGCGCACGGTCGGGCCGCCCTCGGCGGCGAGCCGCCCGGCGAGCCTGCCGGTTTCCTCGGCGAGGCGGGTCCGCTCGGCCTCGGTGGCCGGCGCCGAACCGCCGCGGGGCAGGCAGAGGCCCAGCACTTCGGTGAGGTTGGCCATGGTGCTGGCGGTGCCCATCACCGTGCAGGTGCCGACCGAGCTGACCAGCCGGTTATTGACTTCGTTGATCTCGGCTTCGTCGATCTCGCCGGCGCGATAGCGGCCCCAGAAGCGGCGGCAATCGGTGCAGGCGCCGAGCCGCTCACCCTTGTGGTGGCCGGTGGCCATCGGCCCGGTGGGGAGGAATACGGCGGGGATATCGCTGCTGGCGGCCGCCATGATCTGGGCCGGCAGGGTCTTGTCGCAGCCGCCGATCAGCACCACGCTGTCCATCGGCTGGGCCCGGATCATCTCCTCGGTTTCCATCGCCATCAGGTTGCGCAGGTACATCGAGGTGGGCGACGCAAAACTCTCGTGGATCGAGATGGTGGGGAACACCATGGGCAGGGCGCCCGACAGCATGACGCCGCGCTTGGCCGCCTCGATCAGCTGCGGCACGTTGCCGTGGCAGGGGTTGTAATCGGAATAGGTATTGGCAATACCGACGATCGGCCGGTCGAGCGCATCGTCCGAATAGCCCATCGCCTTGATGAAGGCCTTGCGCAGGAACAGCGAAAAGCCCTGGTCCCCATATGTGGTCAGCTTGCGACGAAGGCCGTCCGGCACTTAATCCTCCTGGCGGCGCCTCGAAACACGCGCCGTTGTGGCGTTCCAAATTAGCGGCGCGCGATGGATTGTCAATAAACAAGCGCAGCCAACCTGTCGCAGATGTGCGGTGTTATCGCTCAAACCTCGGGCGTCAGGCGCATTTTGTCTAACGATTCGTGGATATGCACCCGATGCGACGATAGATTGCGCTACTGGTTGATTATTGACAAAATGCCATCGAGGGGGCAGTGAAGCCGTAGTAGTCGCGGAGGAATGATGAGCGTGTCCACTCGCCGCATCGGCATGATCGGGGCCGGCTGGGTGACTGGCTACCATCTGCCCGCCTGGGGGCGGCAGCGCCACCGCGCCAAGGTGGTGGCGATCGCCGACCCGTCGGCCGCGGCGACGGCGCAGCGCGCGGCCGAGTTCGGTATCCCCGGCAGCTATGCGAGCGCCGAGGCGATGCTGGCGGCCGAAGAACTCGATGCGGTCGATATCTGTTCGCCGCGCGAAACGCATGCAGCGATGGTGCGGCTGGCCGCCGCCCGGCAGCTCGATATCCTCTGCCAGAAGCCGCTCGGCACCGATTTCGCCGAGGCCGAGGCGGTGGTCGCGGGCGTCGCGCCGCCGACCCGGCTGATGGTGCACGAGAACTGGCGCTTCCGCGCCTATTACCGGGTGCTGAAGCGCTGGCTCGACGAAGGCGCGGCCGGTGAGATCAGGCAGGTGAATTTCGAGTTCCTGTCGTCTGGGATGCTCGCCGGCCCTGATGGGCTGCGGCCCGCGCTGGTGCGGCAGCCGTTCTTTCGCACGCAGCCGCGCCTCCTCGTCATGGAAGTCTTGATCCACCATCTCGATACACTGCGCTACTTGCTCGGTGAGCTCGAAGTGGTGGCGGCGCGGCTCGAACGCAGCAATGCCGAAATCGTCGCCGAAGACGTGGCGGCGGTGGTGCTGCGGCGGCCGAGCGATGGACTGGTGGTCAACGTCACCGGCAACCTCGCGGTCGCCGGAGCGCCGCCGGCGCCGCGCGATCACCTGAGGATTTTCGGGACGCGTGGTACCGTCGAGCTCAAGGGCGCGACGCTCAGGCTCGAAGCCGCTGTTCCCCGCGCGGAAGACTTCGATCCCGATGCCACCTACCAGGGCTCGTATGACGCGGCGATCGGGCATTTCCTCGATGGCCTCGACACCGGCAAGCCCTTCGAGACGGCGCCCGAGGATAACCTCAGGACCTTGCGGCTGGTCGAGGAAATCTACCGCCTCAGCCGGTTCGACCCGGCGGCCGAACCGCGCTAACGTGGCGCGCTTCGCGAGCAGTTGGAGGACCAGTTGACGGTCAGGGACGAGATAAGGCCAGGCGTCGTCGAGCACGACGATCTCACCATCGCGCGGGCGCTCGAAGAGGACATCATCTTCGGCCGCCTGGCGCCGGGCACCCGCCTCACCGAGGACATGCTGCTCGCCCGTTTCGAGGTGACTCGCCACTTCGCTCGCCAGGCCCTGGTGCAGCTCGAAGGCATGGGCGTCGTGGTGCGCGAGCGCAACAAGGGCGCCACCGTGCGCTCGCTGTCGCCAAGCGAGGTGCAGGAGATTTACGCCGTGCGCGAATTGCTGCAGCGGCAAGCAGCGCTGTGGATCCCGCTGCCGGCGCCCGCGGCATTGATCGCCGAGCTCAGCGCCATCCACGAGGAACACGGCCAGCACATCGAGGCGGGGTACCTGCGCGGCGTGCATGAAACCAATGACCGCTTCCACCTGACCCTGTTCGGCGCCTGCGGCAACTCGCATTTGGTGCAATCAATCGAGCTCTACATGCGCCTCAGCCTGCCGGTGCGCGCCAACTCGATGGCCGACAAGGCCTCACTCCGGATCTCGCACGAGCACCACCGGCTGATGATCGAGATGCTGAAGGGCAGCGACAACTGGGTGCTGGCGCAGCTGTGCGTGGACCACCTGCAGCCGAGCAAGCGGAATTATCTGAGCCACGTGAGCTGAGGGGCGCGCACACCGGCCTCTCCGTGATCCTCCCCCGCCACGCGGGGGAGGATTATTGAGAGGCCGATGCCCCCAAAAGATGAGCGCGCGCCGTGGGAGGACGGCGCGCGCTGCTGCTCGGCGTTACGCCTCGAGCCGCAGCAGGGAGACGCCCTGGCGGGGTAGCGTGGTGCGGAGCAGGATTTTGCCGTTGTCGACTGCCACCGCACCGACGGTCTCGATTTCGGCCAGTTGGCCGGCGGCCTCGAGCTCGGCGTATTGGGCTCTGGTCGGGTTCTGCGGGCTGCCCATCGCCTTCCATACGCCGAAGGCGTTGGAGTGGGTTTCGTCCATGCGGTAGTGGCGGAGCGCGGGGGCCTTGCCGGTCCAGCCGTCGACGGTGATCGTCACTTCGGCGCTCGGGCCGGCCTCGTCGTCATCGTGGTAGTGATAGACGAGGACGCTGACGCCGGTGTCGTCGCGGGTGGCGACGACGTTGACGTCGGGCGCGCCGCGCACCCCATCGGCCACCAGGTCCGCCAGCGGCTGGCGCTGCGTACTCGCTGTCTCCAGCCAGTCGCCGCCGAGCTTGCCCAGCATGCGGAAGCCGTTCAGCACCGCCTTGTCGACGCCGTTGGTGGCGAGATCGCGGAAGCCGTCAAACCAGGGCTGGTCGTCGAACAGGAAGGCCCAGGTGACGGCGCCCTCGATGGTGAGGTTGGCGCGCGCCGCCAGCTCATAGGTGCGCAGCATGCTTTCGACCACATAGACGCCGTAGAGCGGCCCGTTGCGATAGCCGTTCTGCGGGTGGTAGCGGGCCGAGCAGGCGGCGCAGCCTTCCGGATCGGATTCGCCGATAACGATCGGCAGGTGCCGCAACGAGGGGAACTCGTTGATGATCCCCAGATGGGTGTCGATATCCTTCAGCTGCTTGTGGATGCCCATCCGCACATGGTCCTTGTAGACCACCGGGTTGCCCTTGGCGTGGAAGGCGATGAAGTCGATCGGCGAGTTATGGTCGACCACGTGCTGCAGGAACTCGCGCATGAAGGTCTGGGCCTTCGGGCTGTTGAAGCCGCCACAGACGTGCGGTCCGCCGACGCGCGCCTTGGGCAGAGCGCGCTTCACCGCCTTGGCGCTGACATCGTACATTTCGCAGAATTGCGGGATGGTGCCGGTCCAGTAGTGGCCGTCGGGCTCGTTCCACACTTCCCACGGCCAGCTCTCGACCACATCGCGGCCGTAGCGATCGGCCATGTGGTTGGCCCAGGCCTCGATCAGGTCGCCCCATTTTTTGAGGTCGTTCGGCGGCGCGGTCCAGCCGGTGGTGATGGTGGCGTATTTGTCGTTGGGGGCCCAGTGGTGGCGGTACTCGCCGTCGAAATCCGACAGTGCCTCGGGGGTGAAGCCGATCTGCACCAGCGGAATATTGCCCGCCTCGACATAGGCGTCGAAGATCTTGTCCATCACGGTCCAGTCATAGACCGGCTTGCCGTTGGCATCTTCGGTATAGGCGTTGGTCGAGCCCCATTTCAGCGCCGGCAGGCCGTCGCCGCTGGTCAACAGGTTATGGGTGCGGATAAGCGGCGGCTCGGGGCTGAGCTCGGTCAGCTCGCGCAGCAGCTTCTTGCCGTGCTCCGAATAGGTGTAGTTCGGCTCGTCATAGCCGAACCAGTTCCAGAGCGGCTTGTAGGGCCCGGTACGACGGTCGGCGTGAACCGCAATGCTCACGTCAATAGAACTGCTCATTTCTCTTCCTTGCTGGCGCTGCTGCGCCGGACCCCTCCCGAGGTCTGGCCGATCGCGGTGTCATGACCAGGCGACTTTTCTCGCGAGGAGAAGCTTCGCCATCGCTGTCGCAACCTATGGCAAACAGCTATTTTGTCAATAATACGTTCGGACGCGCGGCGCGCAGAGACACTGTTATGTCAGGATTTCGGGCATTTTCTGCTGATTTTTGCGGAAGAGGGTTGCCGAGTGCGTGCAAATTGTCGATAAAGATCGCCGTGAGACCGTTGCCTGCCAGGCGCTTCCGGGGCCTCGATAGCGAGGCCAGGAAGGCAGGCTCGGGTCTCTAAGTCTTTCATCGATCCGACGAAAAACGGGGCTCGCCTGCGAGCCGGGAGGAACAGCAAGATGAAGTTTCTAAGGACAATCGCCGTCGCGGCGCTGGCGTCATTATTGGCGCTGCCGGCCTTGGCGCAGGATTTTATCGCCGGCATTCCGCGTAACGAGGCGCTGATCATTCAGGGGCCGACGGCGCAGAACGCCGACTGGTTCAACATCTGGGCGCCGGGCGGCGGCGCCACCACGAACGGCACGCAGCAGCTATCGGCTGACACCTTCTGGTTCATCAACCCCGAGGGCGGCCCCAACCCCTGGCAGAACGCGCTCGCCACCGAGCCGCCCATCTACAATGCCGACTTCACCGAGATGACGGTCAAGCTGCGCCAGGGCGTCTACTGGAGCGATGGCGTCGAGTTTACTGCCGATGACGTGGTCTACACCGTCCAGACGCTGATCGATCACCCCGGCATGAACTGGGCAGCAGCATTCGGCGTCAATGTCGCCTCGGTAGAAGCGCCGGATCGCGACACGGTGGTCTTCAAGCTCAAGGCGCCGAATTCACGTTTCCATGCCCTGTTCACAGTACGCTGGAACGCCGCCTGGATCATGCCCAAGCATATCTTCGAGAAGGTCGCCGATCCGCTGGCCTACAACTTCAACCCGCCGGTATCGCTGAGCGCCTACGTGCTCCACAGCTACGACAAGGCGGGCAACTGGACGATCTGGAAGCTGCGCGACGATTGGCAGCGCACCACGATCGGCATGGATTGGGGCCAGCCGCAGGTGAAGTACGTGGTGTACCGCGCCGCCGGCAACCCGGAAGCCCGCGTCATCGAACAGCGCAACCACAACCTCGACGTGATCAACGACATCACGCCGGAAGGCATGTTCTCGATCATGAAGGATAACCCGAGCGCTGCCGCCTGGCTCGCCGGCTTCCCCTATGCGCATCCCGATCCGACGCTGCCTTCGGTGCTGTTCAACACCAAGAAGGCGCCATTCGACAACAAGGATGTCCGTTGGGCCCTGGCGCTGCTGATCGATATCCGCGCCGTGGCGCTCGGCTCCTATCGCGGTGCGGCGAACCTCTCGGCTCTCGCCACCCCGCCGACCGGGTCGGCGCCCGAGGACTATTTCGTGCCGATGCAGGATTGGCTCACCAATTTCGAGCTGGATACCGGCACCCGCAAGATCAAGCCATACGATCCGACCATCGCCGAGCAGCTCGCCAAGATGGTGCGCCCGCAATGGGGTGACCAGATCCCGACCGATCCGGAGCAGCTCAAGCGCACATTCGGCTTCGGCTGGTGGAAGCAGGACGTGCAGGCGGCGACCGAGCTGTTGCAGAAGGCCGGCTTCACCAAGCAGGGCAACCGCTGGATGAAGCCTGACGGCACGCCCTTCACCATCCGGGTGCAGGTCGAAGGCGACGCCATCCCGACGCTGGCCCGCGCCGGCACGGCGATCGCCCAGCAGTGGACCCAGGCCGGCATCGACGCCAAAGTCGACGTTGCCGGACCGACACACGGTCAGCGGCTCGGCACCGGCGACTTCGAGACGGTCATTGCCTGGTCGATCGAGACCTGGGGCGGCCACCCCGACCTCAGCTTCTTCCTCGATAGCTATCACTCGGAGTTCATCAAGCCGGTGGGCGAGATCCAACCGCCGCGCAACCTGCAGCGCTGGGAGGATCCACGCCTCGACGAGATCATCGAGCGCAACCGCACGGTCGCCTTCGACGCACCCGAGGTGAAGCAGCTGGGTCAGGATTTCCTCAAGCTCGCCGTCGAGGAAATGCCGATGATCCCGCTGATGGCCTACAACAAGTTCGCGCCGTTCGACACGACCTACTGGACCAACTACCCGAGCATCGACAACCCGTACTCGGCATCCGGCCCGAACTGGTCGAACATCCGCTACATGGTGGTGAGCCTGAAGGCCGCCACGCCTGCGGCGCAGTAAACCCACAACGCACCTGGACCAGCCGGTAACTCCGGCTGGTCCGCTCCGATCCAACTGATCCGAGAGGCGGGATGCACGGCTTTCTCATCTATCTCATGAAGCGCTTTGGCCAGTTCCTGTTCGTGGTGTTCACGGGCGTGACACTGTCATTCCTTATCGCGCACTTCTCCCCGGTCGATCCGATCGAGCAGACGGTGTCGCTGCTTACCAGTTTCGGCAATACCGATCCGCGTTCGGTCGAGTTGCTGCGCGAGTCCCTGCGCGAGCTCTACGGCACGGGTGGTTCGCTGCTCGATCAGTACTTCACCTTCTGGGGCCGCGTCCTGACAGGCGATTTCGGCCCGTCGCTCTCTGCCTTCCCGACCCCGGTGAGCACCGTGATCGGCCGCGCCATGCCGTGGACGGTCGGGCTGCTGACCCTCGCGACGCTGTTCTCCTGGACCCTGGGAAATCTTTTCGGCGCGCTCGCGGGCTATTTCCGCGACAACCGCCCGCTCAAGGTCCTGGGCGTGTTCGTGATGTCGATGCAGCCGATCCCCACCTATATCGTCGGCCTGACCCTGATCATCGTTTTCGGCTACCTCTGGCCCGTCCTGCCGATCAGCGGCGGGGCGCAACTGAATCTCGAGCCGGGCTTCACCTGGGAGTACGTCTCCTCGGTGATCGTTCACGGCACGCTGCCGGCATTGACGCTGGTCTGTGTCGGGCTGGGCGGCTGGTTCATCTCGATGCGCTCGCTGGTCTCCAACATCGTCACCGAGGATCACGTGGTCTACGCCGAACTGGCGGGTGTCCCCGGCCGGACGATGTTTTCACAATACGTGGCGCGCAACGCCATGTTGCCGCAGGTCACGGGCCTGGCGCTGACTTTGGGCCATGTGTTCGGCGGCGCCGTCATCGTCGAGTTCGTCTTCAACTATCCGGGGATGGGCAAGCTCCTCGTCGCGGGCATCTATGCCGGCGACTACAGCCTGGTGCTCGGCGTCACCACCATCGCGATCATCGCCGTGGCCACCGCCGTGTTCATCATCGATGTGCTCTATCCGCTCATCGATCCGCGCGTGAAACTGGGGTAGCGCCATGAAGATTCTCATTGACCTCTTGCGCTACAATCGCGAGTTCCTGGTCGGCTCGATCTTCCTCGCAGTGATCCTGGCGCTCGTCGTCGCCTCGTTCTTTGCGCCCTATGACGAGATGATGACCTATGTCGTCATCCCCGACATGCCGCCTTCGGCCGAGTACTGGCTGGGTACCAATTCGCGCGGCCAGGACCTGTTCTGGCAGCTGGCGGCCTCGATGCGGAACACGCTGATGTTCGGCATTGTCGTGGCCCTGGTCAGCCGCGTCATCGCCATCACTGTCGGCCTCGTCTCGGGCTATCTCGGCGGCCGCGTCGACCAGGTGATCATGGCGATCAACGACACGCTGAACGCGCTGCCCAACATCCCGATCCTCTTGCTCCTGGTGTTCGTGCTGCGCGACCAGATGAGCTGGCCGATCCTCGCGGTCACCGCGGCGCTGCTCGGCTGGCAGCATGACAGCCGGCTGATCCGCTCGGTGGCGCTGTCGCTGCGCAATCGCGAGTTCACCCGCCAAGCGGTGTTCTCGGGCATGCGGACCGGGAAGATCCTGTTCCGCGAGCATCTGCCCTACGTCATGCCGATCGTCTTTTACACCACCATGAACAACCTGATCTGGGCCATCGGCCTCGAGGTGACGCTGTCGATCCTCGGCTTTTCCGACATCAACCGGCCGACCATCGGCGGGATGATCTACTGGGCCAATGCCCACTCGGCGATGGTTGCCGGCATCTGGTGGTGGATCGCGGTGCCGATGGTTTTCGTCGTCATCCTGTTCCTTGGCCTGTTCATGCTGGCCATGTCGGTCAACGAATATATCGATCCGCGCAGCCGGCTCGCCCGGATGGGAGCCTGACATGCACGAAGTTCTCAGCAAGGCCAAAAAGACCGCCGTGGCGCCCAAGAATGTGCTGACTGTCGAAGGGCTTAAGGCCTACTACATCAACGAACACTTCGGGGTGCGGCGCGAGGTGCGGGCGGTCGACGACATCAGCCTCACCGTGCAGCGCAACGAGGTCTACGGCATTGCCGGGGAATCCTCGAGCGGCAAGAGTTCGCTGATCAAGACGCTGGCCGGCGCCATCCGCCCGCCGATGCGGGTGATCGAAGGCTCGGTGAAGTTCGATTTCGGCGGCCAGAGCATCGATGTCTATGGCGAGCCCGAGCAGCTGAAGCCGGCGCGCTGGCGCCACCTCAGCTACATCATGCAGGGCTCGATGAACGTGTTGAACCCGGTGCGCCGGGTGAAGCACTCGTTCCACGATTTCGCCTATCGCCATATGGGGCTGGGTGGCGCGGCGTTCTGGAGCAAGGTGCGCCAGCATCTCGAGCGGCTGGGGCTCGACCCCGATGTGCTCGAAGCCTTCCCGCACCAGCTTTCGGGCGGCATGCGGCAGCGCATCACCATTGCGCTGGCGACAGTGTGCGAGCCCGAGTTCATCATCGCGGACGAACCCACCACGGCGCTCGACGTGCTGGTGCAGCAGGATGTGCTGGGCCTGATCAAGGACGTGCAGGCCCGCATGCAGGCCTCTATCATCTTCGTCACCCATGACATGAGCGTCCACGCGGCGATCACCGACCGGCTGGCCATCATGTATGCTGGGCGTCTGGCGGAGGAGGGGGCAACCCAGGCGCTGTTCGACAATCCGCAGCATCCCTATACCGCGCACCTGATCGGCAGCCTGCCGCGCATCGGCGATGTGCGGGTGCGCAAAAGCCTGCCGGGCAAGCCCCCCGCGCTCTCCGATCCACCGAGCGGCTGCCGCTTCCACCCGCGCTGTCCGCTCGCTATCGAGCGTTGTTCCAGGGAGGTCCCGCTGATGCAGCCCAGCGCCACCGGCGGCCGCGTCGCCTGCTTCCGCGCCGGCGAGGTGGTGGCAGCATGACCGACCTGTTGCGGCTCGACCATGTCACCAAGCTCTTCCCGGTCGGCGGGTTCTTCTCGCGCCGCTCGATGAAGGCGGTGGACGATGTCAACTTTGCGCTCAGCGCCGACAAGCCCGAGATCTTCGCCATTGTCGGCGAATCCGGCTCGGGCAAATCGACGCTCGCCAAGATGATGCTGGGCAATGAAGTGCCGAGTTCGGGGCAACTCAGTTTTGACGGCACAGACGTTGCGGCAATCCGCGGCCGGGCGGCGCGCGAAGCCTTCATGGCCAAGGTGCAGCCGGTGTTCCAGAACCCGTTCGAGGCGTTCAACCCGCTGACGCGGCTCGACGAATACCTGTTCGCCACCGCCCATCGCTTCCTCGGCACCAGCAACCGCGGCGCCCGCGAAGCCGCTGCCGACGCGGCCCTGCAGCGGGTCGGGCTATCGCTGGCCGAGGTGCGTGGCCGCTATTCGCACGAGCTCTCCGGCGGCCAGCTGCAGCGCATCGCGGTGGCCCGCGCGCTGATCCCCAACCCCAAGCTGATCGTCGCCGACGAGCCCGTCTCGATGGTCGATGCGTCGCTCCGCATGTCGATCGTCAACCTGTTCCGCGACCTGCGCGACGAGCTGAAGGTCTCGATCATCTACATCACCCACGATTTGGCGACCGCCTACTACATCTCGGACCGGGTGATCATCATGCAGAAGGGCAAGGTGATCGAAAGCGGCGACGCGCGCACGGTGCTGGAACACCCGACCCAGCCCTACTCGATCGCCCTGAAGGGCGCGGTGCTGCCGCCGGACCCGGCGGCGGCCTCGGCGATCATCCGGGGGCGGCAGGTGGTGGCGTAGGGGGCGTGCATCGGAGGAGCTGGCTCAGGTTCTGGCGATGGGCACGCGGCCTAAATGCGCGTCGACGGCATCAACCACCTTGCGCGCCAGCGGCAGGTTCTCCTTCTCCGCGGCCCAGACCTTATGGAAGCGTGCGACTGTCTCCCGCGCTCCTGGTGGCCCTGATCTGGATCCTGGGTTCGTTGGCGGTCGGCGTGGATTTCCTACACAGCCTTCTTCCCGACGACCTTGCCTTTCGCCCCGACCGGATCCTTGGCCTGATCGAAGAGGGAGGCGAGATGCTCGTCGTCTCAGCCGCCAATGCTTACAGCGCATATCTTCTGCGATGGTATTTCCGAGCCGCAGAGCCGAACGCGGGTGAGGTCGGAGGCTGATCGAGGCTCACCGCACCATCAGTCGGGTTTCCCTTTCCCGCTTCGCGGGGGAGGGATTGCACGGCCGTGCGTCTGTCGCGCGGCTTCGGCCGGTGCCCGGCGATTTTAGGGGATCTGGTAGCGGAGGAGGGATTTGAACCCCCGACACACGGATTATGATGCCGTCTCATGTGCCCGTGAGACGCAGGCTTCCGAAGCCATGTCGCGTCTATGTCGCGCTTACGCAGCCTTCTTGTCGTCGTCCTTGCGAGAAATGATGTGGCCATCCTGACGATAGAGTCGGTCCATCAAGTAGTAGAGACCAAGAGCGGTCACGACGAACAAGTGCGCCACCCACAGGCAAACCGCGAGCTTCGCTCCAGCACCGAGCCAGAAAATCAAAGTGGCTGAACTACCGGCAAAGGCAGTCACTATGGGCTGCGCTAACACTACGGCCATGGCACCCGTCAGGGTAATCGCCATAGACGAGAAGGCCAGAAAGCCAAACATAATGCATGTGAACTCGCGGCGGCTTAGCGCTGACTGGACCTGCTTTCCATCGTCGTCCTTCGTGATCAGGGCTATCGGCCCGGAGCGAATGACCTTGTCGAGGTCAGGCGAATTGAAGGTCGCGGCCGCCACTAGCGCGGCTATGTAAAAACCGGTGAGGGCTCCGGTGAATGGCAGTACTTTATCAAGAAATCCGCCGCCGCCGAAGAAGTTGGCATCCAAAAAGGCGAATGGCGCCCAAATGAGAATGGCTATAATGATGGTTGGTATTAGATCAATAAAACGCTTTTGCTTGTTGACCAGTCTGAAATAGCGGAGCGGATAGAATAGCTGATGCATCTAGCTTTGCTCCTTCAAATATGTGGCCGCGAAGCCAAGAAGCTCCGGGTTGACTAGGTCACTACAGGGGTCCATCGCCTTTTTCAGAGGCACTTGGGCTGCCCGAACAAAAAGCACGTCAGCAGCGTCGGCTTCACGGAAAGAGACCACCCGTGACTTACCCTCCGGCATTCTAACTCGAATCCGGATATCTTGCCAGCCTTCACCGAGCGCCCATGACTTCAGCGCCTTCAATTTGTCCACCATGTCGGGCGCGTCTGGCTGGACCTTGAAACGTAGGCGCTGTTCCTTGGGTACGAAGGTAGGCATATCGAGGCCGGTGTCCTCGGCGGGTCGAACCAACTCGACGGTATCGAACTTTACCGTGCCATCGCTTCCGAGCTTCTCACCCTTCACACCATCTAGAAGCGCGCGAGTGAAGGTTTCTTTCTCGTGGCCTCTGTCGTTTACGTAGCTGTAGTTGTGGCGTTCGAGGATCGTTGTGAGGAGTGTCTGGACGTGGCTACGCGCGATTCCCGGAACCTCTTCCAGCATCGCCGCGTAAGCCGGCTCTCCGCCGGTTAGCCGCCGCAACTGCACGAACAGATGACAGGAGACGGCAACCATGTCGTCTTCGGTCTTATCTGCTCGGCGTAGTTCGCCAGTTTTTCGATGCTCGAAGACCTGCGCCGCAGCGTCAGGGTCGCCTCTCCGCATCAGTATAACGACCATGGTGGGGTCGGTGGTGCGATCTACTGCCGTAATCCTGAGAACATCATCCTTGCCGAACTCGTGTCGCGCTCGGCCAGCCTTGAAAGCTCGCTCAATAACGGTGAGAGCATCGGCTTGCGGCCCGGTGGTCGTAAGTTCCAGGGCAACTCCCTTCATTCTGTTGGCCCTGAGCGTAAGGGTGCAATGCAGAAGAAAGCGCTCGTATTCTTTGAGCAACAACATACGTTGGCGACCTACTCCATGGCGGATCTGCAGTTTAGCCTAACAGTGCCATTTCGGCTTCGGCCAACCCAGTGTCATCATTCCCATTCGGGAACAAGTGTCCATAAGTATCCATAGTCATCACGATTGACGAGTGCCCAAGACGGTCTTGCACACTCTTCGGAGGCAGACCAAGGCCTCCGTCTTCACGGCGATTTATGCACCATGAGGCATAAAAGTGCCGGAGGGAGTGGAGGCCGGTGTATTTCGCCACCATGACAGGCGTGCCGTCCTCTTCCACTTGGCCGCTGTCCACGGTTACGCCGGCCGCAACCTGCACCGGGTGGAGACCACGGTTGATGATGTTCGCGTGGGATTCGACATTGCCGTTGCCGTTCGGGAAAACGAGATCCAGCACCTTCACCGGATTGCCATGGGCGTCCGCCTTCCCCGTGGCCTTCTTCGGGCAAGCGAGCTTCCACTCTCTGAGGGTGTTGAGCACCAGGGGGGGCATCGGGACGCCGCGCTCCGAGGTGGCGGACTTCGGCCGACCGATATCGTTGAACCGGTCCGCGCGCTGGCGGACGTGGATGACCCGCTTCTCAAAGTCCACGTCCTCCCACTTGAGGCCGCGAAGCTCCGAGGCGCGGAGGCCGGTGAATATGGCGATGAGGAGGAGGGGCCGCCACGTGCCGTCCAGCTTACCAACCATTGCCTTCACCTCGTGGGGCAGGGGGATATCCACGCCCACCACGAGCTTGCCCTTCTGGCGCTTCTCAAGGCGGCGGTCCTTTCCCTGCTTCCGGGCGCCGCGCATGTCGCGAACCGCGTTTCGTCCGACAAGTCCGCGCTCCTGAGCGTCGGCAAGGAGAGAGCCGAGACTACTCATCACCTTCCGGATCATCGCTGGGGAGCGCTTGGCCTTGCGGCGGCCCTTCGGGACGAGGACCTCATCTCGGAGGGTATCGCGGAAGGCCGATACTGCCGGAGCGTTGAGGGCGGTGAGCTTCTTGTCCCCCAGGTGGTCCAGAATGTGGAACTTAAGGTGTTGTTCGTATTGGGCAACGGTGGTGCGCTCAAGCCCGGCCGCACGGGCACCGGCCAGCCATAGCTTTCCCGCCTCCCGCACCGTCACCGATGCGCTATCGGCGACATGCACGCCCTCACGGACCTCCACGTGAGCCGAAGCGGCGAAGTTGTCCGCATCCTTCTTCCGCTTAAATGTTTTGAGGCGTCGGGTGCCCGAGCCGTCAACGTAGTCCACCACCCACGCCTCTTTGGCCTCGCCCTTGGCGTTGGTCCACTCCCGCTTCCGAACCGACATATCGCGCACTCCAAAAAGGATCATGTCGCGTTTATGTCGCGCAGATTCCGCTTGTCGCCAAGTAGTTATGTGGGGCGAGGGCGGCCATCGTTAATGATGTGATCGGTTCCGACTCGCGCTACAATTTCTTAATCTGGTTAGGAAAGGGAATTGGGCATGGTCGAGCAGCGCTCTCGTGCAGACGTGTGGGCGCTGGTCAACGATGCGCTCTATGCCGAGCTTATGGCCGAGGGGCACGAGTACTTCGATAACCTACCCTTACTCGCCCACTACACATCAATCTCTACGTTCGAGGCCATCGTCAAAAATGACGAGGTCTGGTTCTCGAACCCGCTATTTATGAACGACATTGAGGAAGTGCGGTTCGGCATCCAAGAAGGGACGGATGCATACTACTTCAGCGATGAAATAGCGACGGCGTTGGGGGGCGATGACACTGTTGCCGACTTTCGCGCATGCCTCGACAACTGCGTGAAGAACTTCGAGGTCAATCACGTATTTGACACCTACATTCTTTGCCTCTCAGAACAAGACCGATCAGACGAAGACGGACTCCTGTCGATGTGGAGGGGATACGGGGACGGCGGAAAAGGTGTAGCCATCGTATTCGACGGGACGCCTATGGCAGAGGAGCCGGATAGCCCAATCCTGATCGGCAAAGTGGACTATCGATCCACCCAAGAGCGGCACGATTGGTTCAAGGGGCAAGCTGCGTTGTTCGCAGAGCAGGTTCTGGTGGGAAAGCTTGTTGGGGAGGAGATCCTCTACGCAACGGAGGCATTGTTCGGTCGCCTTCGACTTGCCTCCCTCTTCTCGAAACACGTCGGGTTCAGCGAGGAACGAGAATGGCGCATCGCGTACCTACCTGAACGCGACCACGGTGCGCTGCTCCATGCCTATCGCGGCTACTTTGTGACGGCGCGAGGCGCGGAACCAAAACTCAAGCTTAAGATAAAGCCGATTCCCGGTGTAACGTCTCAATCTGTTTCGCTTGAGACCCTGGTGAAGACAATACTACTCGGTCCGAGCCTTCAAGCGCCTCTGCTTCGTCAATCCGTAACGCGTATGCTCGAACTAATGGGTCGGCCGGAGCTAGCTTGGCGGGTCAAAGCGTCGCGCATTCCATTTCGCCCTACTGGCCTTCAGTTTTAAGAGATCGGAGACGGGAAGTGTTTGGTACGACCTCAACGGTCTGGCGTCGATACAGAAACAAGTATGCTACGGTTGTGTTGAGAGACGTCGCACTTGAGGACGAGATGCTCGACGGCGTGATAGCAGGGGCGGACTTTCGGAAGATAAAGGTCAGTGATGCGATTGAGCGCATCGATAAGAAGATAGGAAGATGGGAAGCCGTCCAGATGAAGGTGACGCTTTATACTGCGGTGCCGTATCTTCTTCTGTTTTGTTCCATAGTCGGAGTGTCGTTGGAGATACAGTTTCTCGGAATAACCTTGAAGGGGATTGAGAAGCTTAAGGAGCTCATCTTCGTATCAGTGTCGTTGGCGGGATTGTATTTCGGAATGCTAGAGAGCGGGCTTAAGAAGCTTAGAAAGCTACGCGAGAGGCTATATCGTCAGAGGTACGGTGAGAAGGCTGGCCCACTTCTGAAATATCTAGTGGAGGATGAGTCTCCGTACACAAATATGGATGTGTATATTTCGGGTGAAAGATACCTGGCGCTTCCCGCCAAGTTGATTGTAGAGGGGGTTCGTGGTGTTTCAATAATGGTGACCTTGCTGTTAGGATTTGCTATCTACTTATACATCACACTTGTTGTCGCGCTAGATTTGTGGAATCATTCAAATTGGCCAGGAGTCTGGGGTCAGGTCTTGGTGGCTGTGGTGTTTATAATAGCCACTGCACAAACAACCGCTACAGTGCTGAAGACGGCGTTTCGCTTTAGGTACGTGGATACCGAGAAGAGCGCCAAGCTGGCGGTGGCCGATCCCGAGACGGGGGAGATCGTTCAAGAGATCAAAGATATGATCAACAAGGACGTTCGCTTCTGGAGGGGCATCAGGATTGTGGCGACAGTTGCTATCGTTTTGGTGTTCTACGCTTGGTTCTTTTTCGGTATATTTCGGACACCTCCGTTAGTCTGATAGGACGCATCCAGATTGGGGGCGAACTGCGAAACGGATCACATCCCCGCCCGCACCCCTTGCCCTCGCTGCGTACCGGTCTGTAGCGCTTTGGGATCATGAATCCCGCAGACCCTTTCTTGGCCACCCATCTGGCGGACTATCGGTTCCCGCGCTTGCAGGTTTCGTGCGCGAGTTGCGGACGACACGGAGACTACTCGGTCCAAACCCTTCGCAAGCTCTACGGCAACCCGCCAATGGCCGAGGTGCCGCGCTTCGTCGCCATGCGCGGCCAACTGCCCATTGGCCTCAAATTTCCGGGCAAGGACTGTGAGGCGAGGTTCGCGACGAAACGTGCTCCAGCGGTGGTGGAGTACTTGGGATCGGCCTACCACGCCGGCTGGAAAGCTTTGCTCACCTGCCATCGCAGCCATCAAGGGTTGAAGTCCGCAAAACCCTGCCGCGAGCCATATGCAATCGACCTCGGCAGTCTGGTGGCGGCGTTGGGTCAAACGCGGCAAGCCTCTCAGCACCGAGGTTGGCGCTTGCCACCTCAGCCGCTTACCGCCGCCCGCCAACGCGGCGCCGGGGGGTGCTCCGCGACGAAGGCCGCGTGGCCCTCCACGATGGAAGGGGACGAGCGCTCGGGCTCGCCAAACGCAATTACCGGCCGGTCTCCGCAGGCCTCGCACCGCAATTGCGCGGATAGCTCCGCCCATCCCCGAGCGAGGTCGAAATGCTCGCCATGGGTGAACTCGAAGTCCATCGGGTCCATGCGTTTCTCGTGACCGCATCTGCAGAGGACGCGGACTGCAATGCCGGCGTTCGAGAACTCGCGAGGGGTGTGGGGCGACGTGAGCATGGTGGTCTCCAGCGGACGATTCCGCCGAAGGATAGCACTGAGAACAAAAGAGGAACAGCTGCTAGGGATCGTAGGGGGCTGGGCGCGGGGCCACGCCGTGGCGAGGTGGCTTGCAGGTCCGTGGCGCCGCCACTAAGTAAATTGGATCGAAAAGTCGGAGAAATTTGATGAAATTCTTCCTGCCTGCCGCCGAGTCACCCGAACAAGCGGAGGACATCTACGGAAAGGTGAAGTCTTTCGTAGTAGAGCAATCTGGACCGGTTCGCGACGTCCGCTATTACGCCATCTACTATCGCCATAACTCTCGGGATTTGGTGGCTACGGTTGGCGAGCCCGAGCCCCTCACGGGAGAAACAGTAGTGGCGATCTTCAAGACTCAGAACGATAGCGGTCCGTTCCTCGTGTGTACCTTGAATAGGGGTGTTGCACGCGGTGCGCCGATCTTAGCAAGCAACGACGCACGGGCCATCGAATTCAAGCACTAGGGGTGAGACGTGACAATTGTTCAGAATGGCATTTCCAGGCAGGATCGTGTCCGGCGGGTAGTGATTTTGTGCGCCAGTTTCGCTCGAAACCTCGCCTACCAACGCGCGATGGTACCGTTTCGTGCGCGGCTTAATCAGAGCGACCATGAGTTCTGGATGACGGTGAGCAACAACAGCCTGGACGTTGCAGTCTTGGAGTGGTGCAAGCTCATGGCCGACCGCAACGACAAACATCATTGGTCACATGTCGTGACGGACGCCGCCGCGTTTGAGGGTTCGCTGCTCACGGCCATCGGCATGACTAAAGATGAATTTGCAGGTTACGAAACTGCGATGAGGCGGTATCGAGATAAGTTCATAGCGCACCTCGATTCCGACGCCGAGATGGACATTCCGCAGCTTGAGCAGGCCGAAAGGGCGGTGGCGTTCTACCATAGTCACGTGGTGGAGCAGGAGGCAGAGGGCATCGACCTCCATGGACTTCCAGCTACTGGGGCCCAAATGGCTACCTACTATCACGCAGAAGAGCGCAGCGCCGCAATTCGATACGACGCGGCTATGCAGCCTGTCGCAGGTTGACGAGCAAACGTGCCTAGCGGAAAGAGACTGTATCGCTATTTCACCGAGTTGCGTTACGCGGAGGCTTTCATCAAAGGGAGCCTGCTCTTCCGGTCACTGTCGTACTATCGCGACTACGAGGACGATGAGGTCCGTGCCGACCAGAGCGAGGGACGCGCAACGTTCAAACCGCATGGCGGCCTGGAGATAACCAACCATACTCAAAGGACCAAGTTCACCTTGGCCGGATCGTCCTTCGCAGCCTCAGTCAAGCAGGATGAGATTCTGGTTCACTGCATGAGCACCGCACTCACCGACGAGATGCGGAGGCGCTTTGGAGCGACAGCGTGCGTAGAGGTACACGACGTGGCCGCCTTTTGCCGTCGCTTGGAGGCCGCCCTACCCGACGCCGTGTTCCCGGTGACCTCCGGCCGCCCAAGGATCGGTCACCATGTCGAATACTACCGAGAGGACATACCACTCCAAGCGAGGTGGGCACTTCCCGGGCGCATCGCCAACTCAAAGCCTGAGTCGTATCGATGGCAGAAGGAGTTTCGACTAGTCTTCTCCGAGACCAAGGCGCTCGATTTCATGAACATCAAGAATGAGATCGTGATCGGTACTCCGACGAAGGCACAGAGGCCACCGTTCTACCCGGAGAAGATCGTGGAAGCTGGTTCACTGGACGACATTTGCCGTCTCATAAGTGACTAGGGCGCCGGAAGCGAACGAACATAGCCGAGCCGAGACTCCCGCGATTCGTGGTGTTCTCGATTTCTCTACCCCCGGGGCAGGTCGGTTAAAAATCGCTTAAGCACCTAGTAAAGTGTGGGTTTCCGTCCATCCACCTCGGACGTAGCGCTTCCGAAAAGCCCACAGCTGCTCCGGACCCGAGCTGAAGCCGCCCCTCATCGCACGCGAAGCCCGGGAAGGACCCGACGATACCAGGCTGGCGCCACCTCCCATCCCAAGCGCAGCCGTGCGACCGCCCAAGGACCAATAGGAATCCAAGACGGGAAGCTCGGCGACTCCGACGAACCATTTCCGAGAAGCCAAGGCCACAGCGATGTAGCTTCACCCATCGCCATCGCTATGGACGCGATCTAAGAGGGAAGGGGTTTGACGGGGTTTAGGGGGGGCACTTTGACCCGACCAGAATAGAAAGTAGCGAAGGTATTCTTATTACAGTGGGCTGAAACAACCCCCTTAAACCCCGTCAAACCCCTTCCCATCGGTCATCGAGACCATGTGGACCGCGTGCCTAGGTAGGCAAACAGGCCGCCGAGAAGTATGAGGCCAATCGAAATCCAGTTCACTATCTCGATCTGATAGAAGGGCCACCCTCGATATTGAAGCGCGGTGCCAACGATTATCATGGCCGCGCCGACTAGCCCAGTGAGCAGTTGACCATCGCCAGTTTTCTCGGCGCCGCAATAAGCGCAAACTCGCGCGCTCGAAGGAATAGACATAGCGCAGTGTGGGCACGTGGTCATATCCGTGCCCCTTCCTGCAGATTGTACTGTTTCACAAAAGCCCCCCTTTTGCCCGATGAGTACTGATAGAGGGCGCGAGGGTTTCGTCAAGACGGTCGGCGGCCCGGTGAACGGGTGTGCTCCCGACCATTCGCGGTCAGCCGTGTAGACTGACCTACCTTTGCCAGCGGTCAAGCAACGTCCAGCCAGAAGGTACTAGCCGACTTGGTGTCCACCTTGGCGCGGATGACGAGCCCGCCGCTGATGCGCCCCTCTACCTTCATCAGGTACTTGCCGAGGTTACGGGAGTTGACGCCCACCCGCCCGGACACGGCGGCATAGATGGCGCGGCCAAGTTCGTCCGAAACATCCTCCGGCCAAGCCGGCATAGCCGGCCACGCGAACTGCGAGGGGTCCGCTACCGTGCGGTCAATCAACTGCTGAGCTGTGACCGGGTAGCGGAGGCCGATACCCTCGCGCCACACGCGCATTAGCGAACGATGTGTCTCGCGCACCGGGTCAACCGACACAAGCCGGTGGCGCGTCTCATGCGGGTCCGGCTCACCCGCCCATACCAGGGCCCCACGTACCATGCGGTCCCAATCGGGGAACCGCGAGGGGGAGAGGCCCTCGGCGCCGGGGAAGCCAGCCGCCGCATGGGCGCGGAGGACAGTGAGACCGGCAACCGCAAGCTCGGCGCGGTGTTCAATCGCATAGGCGACGGGGTCGCGGTCGAAGGTGCGGGACTTCGGGTCTTCCACACGCGCGTCCAGATTACAGAGGATGACACGATCGGTAATGTCGCCCTTGAAGGTCATCCGGTTGCCGTTCAACAGCCATAGGACATTGGTGGGCACCACCGCCATTTTAGATAGCCCCAAGACGCGGCTCTGCCACTGCTCCGAGGTAAGGATGGTGCAGAACTCATCGGACTCCACCTCCTGCTCCACATTGTCGATGATGACGACCGCATCGCCCTTATAGAGGGTCGAGAATAGTCTCTTTTGGAACTCCTCCTGACTCGAGCCGTAGGAGATGGCGGTGGGCTTGCGCCCCGTCGCGATAACGGAAGCAACTTCGGAGATTTTCGTCTTGCCGGTACCCATGACAGGCGCGTCAATCGCATGTGCCGGCGCCGTCGAAATCGAGCGGCGCACCAGCCCGGTGAGCATGGCTGAGAGCGCCACAGAGCGCGCGGCGCTTGGTCCGCCAGTATCGCCCGAAGCGTCCGGTTCAAAGGGAAAGTCCTTCACCACATCCGTGAGCGTCTGGAGGGCGACGATGGCATCTTCTTGAGACGGACCATCGGGAATGGGTGGGAACTCCAGTCCGCCGGTGTCGAGGTAAAGTTGGGACTCGTCGTCATAGCCGGGGTTGGCCAAAATGGAGCCGTTGCGGCGTAGTGTAGGAGCTTCGATTGCCCCCCGCAGGACGCGGAGTCCCCATTGGCCTCGGGCGAGATAGTGGCGGGCAATTTCGAGACTAGGAGCGGCTACGGCATCAGCACCTTTCTTGGGCTTGCCCGTCTTTTCGTCCGTCCGTAGGGAGTTGAGGCGCATGTCCACCTTGTACCAAGCGCCGCAAGAACTCATGACCTCCACGAGGTAATGGGGCTGCACCTCAGTTAGAACCAATGCCCCTTGCGCTCGCGTCGCGTGTGAAGTCGCGCCAACCGAAACCACGTTGTGATGGATGAGGTGAACTAGGCGCCCGTTCTGCTGAAAAATCTCGGCGTTCTGGTCCAGCATCGCCAACTCAGCTTGATCCAGCGTCCAGTCAATATGTGTGGCGAAGATACGCACGTTGAGCAGCCCGGTAGTCTTGTGCCGGCCCTGCAGGAGCACGTGCTCTTCAATCTTCGACTTGGGTGTACTCATGGCGGGCCTCTGCTTTCTAACGGGTGCGCTCGGCGGCCAGAGGCCAATCTACCGCCGAGCGCCACCCGCCTAGTCACCGGGCGCGGCACCGACCGGATGGGTATTTAATTGGCCACACCATGCCGGGTGAGGCTGTTCCAAGGCAGAAAATACCACCTCAGAGGCATGGACCCCTAAGAGTTTGGGCGAGCACTGCCCCTTAGGTGACGAGACCTTGGGTCTCGAAATCCAACTGGTCGTCCAGCCAGAGCACCCGGCCGAAGTCCGGGCGCGTGATGAGGATGCACCCGGTCCAGCCCGGGAAGTGAAACGACGCATAGAGGTTTGGGGGCGTGTGAACGAGGAGCCCGAGCGTCTCGGCATGTTCGCGGATATCTTCGAGGTGTTCCTCCGGCTCATAAGGCTCGGTCAGAATGGCGACTGGCAGGCGATAGCGGCGGAAATATTGGACATGGTCGAAACCACTAACCGGGGGGACGCCTGCCTTGGAACTACGAGGACGAGGTCCCGGAGGTGCCGCGAGGGTCGAAAGGTCGAACCCTCGGGTGGTGGTTTGCATCTCATTTGTCCGAGCGAACTCAGAGAGGAGCCTGTGTTTCTCGCGGGTATAGGGCCAGCGGTTGGGAGCGGCTGCGGCGAAGTGGTGCGCCTCCAGCCGGGTGAGCGGGCGCTTCGGGATCATGTCGGGGGTGTAGTGATATCGGTCCATTTTGGCCTCCGAGGTAACTATGCGGGCATTGGTCAATGCCTCCGTGGGTGAATGCGGTGGTGGCGCGCACGCCACCGGGCGAAGTCAACGGCCCTGGCTCGAACTTCCGCGCTCGTCATCGAAGGGCCATCCTCCGATGGAGCAGTGCTTATAGGTCGGCCCGTTGGCGCGGCCGTTTGGTCTGTGGGAGACCCGCCGGTCACTTTTGGGAAAGGCCCAATTAGCCCTCATTTCTTTCGCCCCGCGAAACGGCCGTGGAAGGCTGCGAACGCCTCGGCGTTGGTGAGCGGGGGAGGGATAAGGTCCGAAACGTCTTCCTCACCATCCGAAGGCGCGGGCATGGCGTTGCCACGCTCGCCCCAATAGCTCGCGGAGAGTTCGGCGATGGACTTGGGGGTGGTGAGCGCGGGGACGTTCCGAAACCCGCGTCCGGTCAGGTCGAACGCGGAGGCGGCCATCTTCAGGTCCGCGCCAATCTCATCAGCAAAACCCAGACGCACGGCGGTCTCGGCGTCCATCCAAGTCTCGGCGTCCATCATGCGCGCGATCACTTCCTCGGATTGGCCGGAACGCCGTGCATACACAGTGACCATTCGCTTACGGATGGCCTCAAGCAGCGAGGCGCCGCGCGTCAGGTCTGCCGAGCCGCCGCCAACACTCGCGGCGGGATTGTGAATCATGAATTGTGCGCCGGCTCCCATGACAATGCGGCGTCCGAGCATCGCGATATATGAGGCCATGGAGGCGGCAAGGCCGTCGACATACACAGTCACCTCGGCTCCGCTACGGGTGATGATGTCCGCAATGGCGTTAGCAGCGAAGACGGAACCACCGGGCGAGGAGATGAACAGGTCGACCCGGCGGGGATTGTTGAGGGCCTTCCACTGGCGAGAGAACGCTTCCGGAGTGAGGTCCCCTTCGCCGAATGTGCCGTAGAAGGCGATGGACGGGACGGCGCCCTGTGGATTGATTTTGAGGTAGTTGGCCATGGTGGCCTCCTTACATTTCGCGGCTCCTTGGAGCGGGTTGAGGGAGACCCGGCGCGGCCGCTCCATTGACAAGAGCAAGCGCGCGCCGGGACGGTCGGGGGCACCGCAGAAGCGGCGCCGCCACGGCGGGGAGGGACCGCCGATTCAGATGACTTCAATGCCGAGGACTGCGAGGGGGCTCATTTCGGGCCTGAACTCAATTTCCGGGGAATCCCCGGCGAGCACCACGCGGAGCGCGGCTTCCTCGTAGTGGAGTTCGAGGAGTTCGGCGCGAAGCTTCGTGAGCCGGGTCTTCTTCTCCTCGGCGTCGATGCGCAAAGCGGCATCACCGGCAAAGGCCGCGTCGATGCGAGCGAGGTAATGTTCCCGGATTTCGTCCCCGAGGATCGCGACTAGAAGTGGTAAATAGTCGACGGTCGTCACCACGCGCGCCGGCTCGGCGTGCACTGCAGGGAGGGACACTACGGGAGGTTTGCGGACCAACTCCCCTTCGTGCACGTAGAAGTTGAAAGCATCGCGGGACAAAGCCTCGTCAAGCTGGCGAACCAACTGTTGCTTGAGCGTCGGGATAGGAGTCTCGGCGTTGCGGACTCGCTCGATCTCGCGGCGCTTCTCGGCATCGGCGGCAAGGATGACGCGGAGACGCTCGACCGGATCGCGGGCAATCTTGACCTTCTTTTCACGGTAGCGCCGGCCGCTCACGTGGAGTTTCACCAGTGTCTGCACAGAACCGTAAAAGACATGCCGCGCGCCGGCCAAGGCGGAACTATCCAGACTCCCCTCACGGTCCGCTGCCCTCTCCGACTGCAGCGCCAGCGCATCCTCGTCATCGAGGGCACGCATCTCCATCTCGGAGAGTTGGCGGCCGTTGACTTGAGCTTCGTAGGCTACCTTCTCCCGGTTACGGCGCGCGTCGGCGGCACGCTGGTTCGCGGCCTTCCTTCGGGCGTTGGACCCTTCAAAGCGACCCTGCCGGGCCAGCATGTATTCACGCGCGCCAGGCATCCGGCGCCGCAGCTCTGACCACCCCTCGCGGACAATCTTCTCCGCAAGGTCGAGGTCGTCGCGGTGGGCGAAGTCGATGTAATGCAATCTGGACATTTCAGTTCTCCTCTCGGGGAGTGGTGGCGAGCACGTGCTCCTGCCAGTGTTCGATTTCGATTGAGTCCCAAGCCTTCTGACGCGGCCCGAGGACCATGGCCCGGGGGAACTCCCCAGCCTTGATGCGGCGGTAGATTTCCGAACGAGAGAGCGAGGTCTTCGCCCTCACCGCTTCGATGTTGAGGAAGTCGCGCATGGCTCCCTCCCTCACGCGGCCGTGGCGATGGGCGCGCATCGGAGGAAGCCGAGCAGCGCATCACGGTCGGCCACCCACTGATGTCCGACTTTGCGAGCGGGAAGCTCGCCGCGTTCCAGTAGGTGGAAAGTCGCCCGGGGTGTCTTCCCGATGGCTGCGGCGATGGCGCGGGCGCCCCAAATGATGGGCGAGGATTCAGACGTAGGGGTGTCCATGTGGGGACCCTCCTCGGTTTGAGGTTAGGGGTCCCGTTAAGGAGCTTCACACCGTTCGCCGAGCACGCACACCGGGGCGATACACCAGACTATGCCGTCTGGTTGGCAGGCCGGTTACCCGGCCATGGCGCAAAGTCACGCGGAGCTTATCCGCTGGGCATTGAACCGACCGTCAAGCTCCGTCTCACAATGGACGGTATGGGATCGGGCTCCAATGACTATCGCCTACGCCCCATTTCTATGGACGGTCAAGGTTTCATGAGGGGGCACTGCAGTCCCACGGGATGCAACCCGGGCCAAAGAGACGGGAGCGGATGCGCTCAGCCGACAAAGTGGAAATCAAGGAAGACCGTGGCTTACCGAGGACTCTATGTCGCGTTCATGTCGCATGGAGTCGCCGGGACCGCCGGGAAAAGCGCGCAAAAGCTGGGAAATCGTGGGTAGCGACATAGCGCAACATGGCGCGAAACATCGAAGTCGATGGCGATAAAAACGAGCAATATCAATGAGATAAAATGGTAGCGGAGGAGGGATTTGAACCCCCGACACACGGATTATGATTCCGCTGCTCTAACCAACTGAGCTACTCCGCCCCGAGGTGCGGGCGGTCAGAGACCACCGGCGGGGCGCTATGCGCGGCGCCTTCTTAGGTTTGGCGGGGGTGGGTGTCAAGCGTTGCCGCTAGGAAGCGGATAGGGAGCAGCGAATAGCCGGTAGCGAATGGATTCCCTGCCTGCTCGCTAGTGGCTGCGCACCACTCACTTGGCGACGCTGATCCTGGTCACCACCCCATCCGGTCCGATATTGCCGCGCCAGACGATGCGGTCGGCGGGGAGTTTTTCGCCGAAGCGCGGGGCGACCCAGCCGCCGGGGCCGGGGGTATCGCCGCCGCGGGCCACGGCGATGGCGGGGGAGGGGAAGCGGAGCGTCAGCACGGGGGCGCCGGCGCGCTGTACCAGTACCGTGTCGCCGTCGATCCGGGTGTCGAGATCGCCTGCCAGCTGGAACACCAGTTCGGCTTCCTCGGTGCCGCCGTTGAGTTTGTCGGTGATGGCGAAGCCATCGGGGCCGGGCGCGATGCGACGCTCGTGGGTGACGCCGAAGGCCTTCACATAGCCGTCATGGCTGGCGTGCAGCGGGCCGAGCCAGAGCGCACTTGCCTTGTCGGACCAGTTGAAGGCGCCGGAGATGCGGCTCTGGTTGTGGCCGTAAAGGGTCAGCGTGTTGTGCGCGGGCGTGCCGCGGAACCAATCGCGCCAGGCGCCGCCCGAGCCATAGAGATACGTACCGGGGTCGACCAGCACCGGCTGGCCGTCGAGCGCGAGGGTGACCGAGAGCGCGTCGGCATGGCCATGCGCGGCGATCGAGAGGTAACCGAGCGGCCCATGGTCGAAGCTGAGCGTGGCCGCGTGCCCGGCGAGGGATCCGCGCCAGACCGTGAGGCCGCCATCGGAGAAGGTGGTGAGGCCATCGGGCGGGGTGGAAACCGCCGATGGCTGGCCGAAGATGGCGCTGCGGAGGTCGCCCGGCGCTGGGGTCATGCCGGGGATGCCGAGGAAGCCAGCAATGGCGCTGGCGATGAACCCGATATAGCCGGGCTCGTCGCCCCCCAGCGTCAGCACCCGGCCCTCGTCATCATCGCCCAATGCAGGAGGTGGCTCGCCAAGTGAATCAATAAAGCTGGCGAAGGCGCTGATCCGGTTGTCGAAACTCTCGGGAAACGGAACGCCGGCCGCCCGCGCCGCGAAGGCGCAGAGCAGGGCCAGCTCGACGGTGAAGGCAGCATAGGTCGGGGTCTGCTCGGCGCCGCTGCCATCGGCGAGAATCTGCCGATCGATCTCGGCGATGAGCGCCGCGCGGGTCGCCGGCGGTTCGGTGCCATAGGCGAGGCCGATGAGGTATTCGCCCGCCAGCTCCGCCACCAGGTGGTTATTGGCCGACGAGAATTTTGAGGGGAAGCGCGGCAGCCAGAAGCGGCTGGCGGCGAGGATTTCGCCGATCATCCGCCTGGCGCCAGGGCTCAGGCTGTCCCCGGCGAGGCTCGCGACGACGATGAGGCTGATGGCGCGCAGCGCCACCTCGATGCCCGAGGCCCAGGCGACGCCGCGGAAGGGCGGGTTGGCGGCGTGCCAGCTGGCAATGGCGGCCTCGATGGCAGCAAGCGCCCCGGCATTATCGGTGAGCAGCACCTCGGCGGCGAGCGGCACGAGCCACTGCAGCCGGTTGAGCTCCCAGACATACTTGATGTCGCCACGGCTGCCATCGTGGCGGAAATCGATCTCCAGCGCATAGGCCTCGGGGCCGGGCCAGGCGCCGGAGGTGACCGGGTCGAAGCGCCAGAGGGTTTGGGGGAACAACTCAGCCGGGTTGCGCGCCGGCCAGTCACGGCCGAGCGCGCTGAAGCGGCCGGCCAGTGTGTTGGCGGCAGCGGCGGCGATGGCGGTGCGGGTGGCTTCGTCGGCGCCCGCGAGGCGGTCGCGCAGGCCGGGCAGGGTGGGGAGGGTGGTGAGGGTGGTGAGGGTGGTGAGGGTCTGGGGCGCGGGGTAGCGGGCCCAGCCTTCATGCCGGCCCTTCGAAATGCGCTGCTTTGCCGCCTCGCCGAGGCGGTGCAGCACCTCGGCCGGCTCCATGCTGCGCAGTCGGTTGATGTACCAGCCGAGCTTCATCGGCGCCCCCAGCGTTTGACGTCTGATACACCATAGAGGGCGATTTCGGCGCGGGTGAAACCTCGGCATCGCATCGTGCGGTTAACATCGGCGCGGGCGCGATGCGGAGAGATGCGATGACCACGATCTGGCGGATGATGGTGCTGCTGCTGGCGCTAGTGGCCGGCAGTGCCGTCGCCGCGCCGCTGCCGTTGCACCGCGGGGTCAACATCCACCAGTGGCTCAACTGGTCGCCGCTCGCCGCAGATGGCAGCTATCGCTGGCCACCCTACCAGTCGGTGGCCGACTGGCTGGCGGGCGGGCGCTCGGCCAGCGACTGGCCGGCCTCCGATCCCTTTACCGATATCCGGGCGTTGGGCTTCGATTATGTGCGGCTGACGGTCGATCCGGGGCCGCTGCTGGCGACTGAGGGCGAGCGGCGCCAGGAAGCGCTGGCGGTGCTGGCCGATGCGGTGACGAAGCTCCTGGGCGCCGACCTCAGGGTGGTGCTCAACCTCCACTCGGTGTCGCAGGTGCCGCAATACAGCATGGACGTGGTCAATGGGCCCGCCGGCTCCGACGCCATTGCCGGCTATATCGCCATGGTCGCCGATGTCGCGCGCATCCTAGCGCCGTTCGGAAACGACCGGGTGGCGATCGAGCCCTATAACGAGCCGGCGCATTACCCCTGCGACGCCTCGGGCAGCGAGGATTGGCAGCAGATCATGACGGCGACGGTCGCGGCGGTGCGCGCCGTCAGCACCGAGCTCACCATTGTCGCCACCGGCGGCTGCGGAGGCAGCATTACCGGGCTGACCGATATCCGCCCCGGGTTCGACGACCCCAATATCCTCTACAGCTTCCACATGTACGAGCCGCACAGCTTCACCCACCAGCGCGCTGATCGTGAAAGCGATTTCGCCTCAGGCCTGCCCTGGCCGGCGAGCTCGGGCTCGGCCGAGCTGACGGTCGAAATGCTGAAGGCGCATATGATGGCGGCGGGGCTCAGCGAGGCGGAGCAGGCGCGCAACCTTTCGGCGGTGGGCGGGGCGATCGATGAGTATTTCGCCGAGAATTGGGACGAAGCGCGGCTCAAGGCGCGGGTCGGCGAGGCGGTCGACTGGGCCAAGGCCAACGCCATCCCGCCCGAGCGGCTGTTCATGGGCGAGTTCGGAGTGATCCTGATGACCCCGGACGGCCGCATGGGCGCCTTCAATTCCGACCGGCTGCGCTACCTCACGACGCTGCGCCAGACCGCGGAGGCGAATGGGATTCCCTGGGCGATCTGGGAATATGCCAACCCCTATGGGATGAGCGTGATCGAGCCGACAGGGCCGGCAGTGCCGGACCGGGAGATGCTGGGGGCGCTGGGGTTGTAGGGGGGCCGCATTCCAGTGGAGCATGACCACTGGTGCCCGCAGTCGACCGTGGTAGGCACAGAGCTGGCCCACCCACCGGCTGTCATCCCAGCGAAAGCTGGGACCCATCTACTTGCTTGCGCTGCGGCGAGTTGGGTCCCCCAGCTTTCGCTGGGATGACACCGAGTTTGGGGAGGTAGCGGCGCTCAACCGAACCTCAGTGACTATCAGAACCCGCCTCGACCCGCACCCACAACCACCGCACCAATCCATACGCCAGCAACCCGCCGACCAGCTGCGCCGCGACGAACGGCAGGACGTCGCTCGGGCGGATGCCGGCGAACGTATCGCTCAGCGCTCGGGCCAGGGTCACTGCCGGGTTGGCGAAGGAGGTTGAGGCGGTGAACCAGTAGGCGGCGGTGATGTAGAGGCCGACGGCCCAGGGGATGTCGGTGGGGCGGCGCTGGCCGAGGAGGATCACCAGCAGCAGCCCGAAGCTGGCGACGATCTCGGAGAGCCACTGGCCCACCCCCGAGCGGGGGGTGGTGGAGAGGGCGATGGGGGCGAGGTCGAACATCAGGTTGGCGAGGATCGTGCCGGCGACGCCGCCGGCCAGCTGGGCCAGCACGTAAGGCGCGAGCCTTGCCCATGGCAGCCGGCCGCCGAGCGCCGCGACCAGCGACACCACCGGGTTGAGATGCGCGCCGGAGATCGGGCCGAGCAGCATGATCAGCACCACCAGCATGGCGCCGGTGGGGAGCGTATTGCCGAGCAGGGCCAGCGCCACATCGTCGGTCAGCCGGTCGGCCATGATGCCCGAGCCGACCACCGTCGCGACCAAGAGCGCGGTGCCCAGCGCCTCGGCCGCGAGCGGCCGGAGAGTGTCGGTCATGCGGCGCCCGAGGCCTTGGTGGTGCTGCCGTCCATGGCGCCGATGCCGCGCAGCTTGCTGCCCAGCGCCATGTTGTCGATGCTTTGGAGCGGCAGGTTGACGAAGGCGGCGATGCGGTTGCGCATGAAGCGCAGCGCATCCTCGAAGGCGGCGCGGCGGGCAAATTCCGGACCATCGACGGCGGCGGGGTCTTCGATGCCCCAATGCGCCGTCATCGGCTGGCCCGGCCAGATCGGGCAGGCTTCGCCCGCCGCGTTGTCGCAGACGGTGAAGACGAAATCCATCTTCGGGGCGTCCGGCACGGCGAACTCGTCCCAGGCCTTGGAACGGAGGCCCTCGGTGGAGATGCCGGCTTCCTTCAGCACCGCGAGGCTCATCGGGTGGACCTGGCCCTTGGGCGTGCTGCCGGCCGAATAGGCATGGAAGCGGTCGCCGGCCACGTGGTTGAGCAGGGCTTCGCCCAGGATCGAGCGGGCCGAGTTGCCGGTGCAGAGGAACAGGACATTGTAGATGCGGTCAGCAGGCATTGCTGGTGGCTCCCGGAGTGCAGCAGGGGGTGAATTCGGCGACGAGTGGCTGGCAGAGCTCAGGGCGGCCGCCGCAGCAATCGGAAACGAGGAAACTGGCCACCTCGCGCACCCGATCGAGCTCGGCGCGGTAGATGATCGAGCGGCTGTGCCGCTCGGCGGTGACGAGGCCGGCGCGGGTGAGCACCGCGAGGTGGCTCGACATGGTGTTCTGCGGCACCTCGAGCCGGCGCGCCACTTCGCCGGCCGGCAGGCCGTGCGGCTCATGCGCCATGATCAGGCGGAAGGCGTCGAGCCGGGTCGCCTGGGCGAGGGCGGTGAAGACGTCGATGGCATCGGTGTTTTCCATATATCGGGATTTACCGATATGTTGGCTGGCGGGCAAGTGAAGGTTTTATGACGGCAGGTGGTCGGCAGTCGGCAGTCGGCAGTAGAAGAGCGATCTGCTTCGACTGCCGACTGCCGACTGCCGACTGCCTGTTTCCACAATCATCGAAATAGCCTTGACACGCCCATCCGGCGGCCTATGCTATTTCCATGAACATCGAAACAGCAGCAGCGCAGCTCGAAGCCCTGGGCAACCCGACCCGGCTCAACATCTACCGCACCCTGGTCAGGGCCGGCGGCAGCGGTTTGCCGGTGGGTAAGCTCCAGCTGAAGCTCGATATCGCGGCGTCGACGCTGTCGCATCACATCAGGAAGCTGGTCGAGGTCAACCTCGTCAGCCAGGAACGGCAGGCGACGACACTGATCTGCCGGGCCAATTATGCCAGCATGAATGGGTTGCTCGGCTATCTCGCCGATGAGTGCTGTATCGACGAAACCGGCGCCTGCGCGCCGGCAGCCAGCGAGGTGGCGGCCTGAGGCCTCCCCTTTTTGTCCTATAATTCTAACTTTCTAGAAGGATCGAATCATGAGGAACATGCATCTTCCGGTTGCGGTCATCGGCGCCGGTCCTGTGGGTCTTGCCGCGGCGGCGCAACTGGTGTCGCGGGGGCTGACGCCGATCATCTTCGAGCGCGGCGCGTCGGTCGGCGCGTCGCTGCTCGAATGGTCGCATGTGCGGGTGTTCTCGCCGTGGGAATACAATATCGATGCGGCAGCCAGGGCGCTGCTCGAGGCTGCGGGGTGGGAGGCGCCCGAGTCGACCGAGCTGCCGACCGGCGGTGAGATCGTGGCGCGCTACCTGCAGCCGCTGGCTGAGCTGCCCGCCATCGGCACCGCGCTGCGGCTCGGCGCGACGGTGACGGCGATTACCCGGCGGGGCCTCGACAAGGTGTCGAACAGCAACCGCGACACGACGCCGTTCGAGATCCGCTGGACCGATGCCGATGGCGTCGAGCGGGCCACGGCGGCGCGGGCGGTGGTCGATGCTTCCGGCACCTGGACGCGGCCCAACCCGATGGGGGTGGATGGGCTGGTGGCTCCGGGAGAGCGTTCGCTCGGCGACCGCATCGCCTATGGCATTCCTGATGTCATGGGGGCGCAGCGGACCGATTATGCCGGCCGCACCACGCTGGTGGTGGGCGGCGGGCACTCGGCCATCAACACGGCGCTGGCGCTGCTCGCTTTGCAGGACGCGGCACCCGATACAAAGATCCTCTGGGCGCTCAGGCGCAACCGGCTCGATCGGCTGCTCGGTGGCGGGCTCAACGACCAGCTGCCCGAGCGCGGCGCGCTGGGCCTCAGGGCGCGGGCGGCGATCGACGCCGGGCGGCTGCAGATCCTCGCGCCGTTCGCCGCGACCGGGCTCGCCCGCTCTGCGGAGGGCGTGACGGTCAGCGGCACCCTCGGGCTGGCGCCGCTGACGCTCGAGGTCGATCGCGTCATCGTCGCCACCGGTTTCCGGCCCGACCTGCAGCTGCTCAGCGAGCTGCGCGTCGGCATCGATCCGGCGACCGAGGCGCCGCCGGCGCTGTCGCCGCTGATCGACCCCAATTTCCATTCCTGCGGCACGGTACCGCCGCATGGGGTGGTCGAGCTCACGCACCCGGAAGCCGATTTCTACATCGTCGGCGCCAAGTCCTACGGCCGCGCCCCCACCTTCCTGATGGCCACCGGCTACGAGCAGGCGCGCTCGGTGGTGGCAGAACTCGCCGGCGATCCGGTCGCCGCCCGGCAGGTGCACCTGGTGCTGCCTGAAACCGGAGTGTGCAGCGTTACGCCGGCCGCGCTCGGCGGCGCCGCGTGCTGCGGTGGCCCGGCGCTCGATGCGAGTTCGTGCTGCGTCGCCGATGAGGTCGCCAAGGCCGAGGGCGAAGCCGGCTGCGGCTGCGGGACTCCGGCGGTGACCGAGCCCCTCGTCGAACTCGCCTGAACCTCGGAGCTCCGATGTCTTCCCGCAATTCCGCCGCGATGATCTGGGCGCTCGGCACCACCCAGGTCATCGGCTATGGCACGCTCTATTACGCCTTCAGCGTGCTGGCTCCGGCGATCGGCGCCGAGTTCGGCTGGCCGCCGGAATGGGTGTTCGGGGCGCTGAGTGTGGCCCTCCTGGCGGGGGGCTTCCTCGCCCCTGTGGCCGGGCATCTGGCCGACCGCTTCGGCGCCGCGCGCACCATGGTGGCGGGTTCGGTAGCGGCGGCGCTGCTGCTCGGCGCGGCCGGCCTCGCCGTCGATGGCTATAGTTTTGCCGCGGCGCTGATCGGCATGGAGATCGCCTCGAGCCTCGTGCTCTACGCCACCGCGTTTGCGGCTTTGGTGCAGGCAGGCGCCGAGCAGGCGCAGCGGCGCATCACCTACCTGACGCTGATCGCCGGTTTCGCCTCGACGCTGTTCTGGCCGCTGACCGCGGTGCTGCTCGAGCAGCTGGGCTGGCGGGGCACCTATTTCGTCTTCGCGGCGCTCAACCTTCTGGTCTGTGCGCCGCTGCATTTCTGGCTGGCGCGTGGCGCTTCGGTCGCGGCCGGGCAGGCGGCCGGCAAGTCGCAGCAGAGCGTCGCCGAGGCCGGCGTGCTGCCGCTGGGGCGGCGCAACCTCGCCCTGGGGCTGATCATGGCCGGTTTCGCCATCGAGGGGCTGGTGCTGTCGGGCGTGCTGCTGCAGATCATGCCGCTCCTCCAGGGGCTCAGCCTTGGCGCCGGGGCGCTGATCATCACCACGCTGTTCGGGCCGGCGCAGGTGCTGAGCCGGCTGGTCAACATGCTGCTCGGCCGCGACCTGCCCGCCACCCGGCTCGCCGTCATCGCCGCGGCGCTGCCGCCGGCCGGCCTCGTCGTGCTGGTCACCACCACGCCATCGCTGGTCGGTGCAGTGGTGTTCGCCATCCTGTTCGGGCTCGGCTCAGGCCTCACCAGCATCGTCGCCGGGGTGCTGCCGCTCTATCTGCTCGGCCGCAACCGCTACGGCGCCCGGCTCGGCTGGCTCTCCTCAGCCCGCCAGATCGCCTCCGCCATCGCCCCGTTCCTCCTCGCCGTGGCGATGGGCACGCTCGGCATTGGCGGGGCGCTGTGGGTATCGATCGGGCTGGGGCTGGTGGCGGTCGGGGTGTTCGTTGCGGTGGAAGCGATGGCGTCGCGGCGGGTGGCGGCGGTTTCGGTGGAGCGAGGGTAGGGGGCCGCCGCCTGGCGCAGTGGGGCACTCAAGCTCCCCCACCCACCAGCTGTCATCCCAGCGAAAGCTGGGACCCAACTCGCAACCTTCGCCAGCGGAGAAATGGGTCCCAGCTTTCGCTGGGATGACACCGAGTTTGGGGTGGCCGTGGTGGGTCTGCGGCGGGATGACGCCGATAGGATCAGCCCGCCCTCAGTACTTCGAAATATCCAGCCGCTGATCGATAAAGGCGCGTTTGCCCGCCCGGCCGCCGGCCAGCCGTTCGACCTGTTCGATGGCGAAGACGATCTTGCCGTGGGTGCGCTGGGTCAGGCCGGTGGCAACGCGCAGCGCGTCGCTTTCGCTGCCATCGGCAGTGGGGATGTAGCGGATGGTGCTGTGGCCCGGCTGATCCTGGAAGAACTGGTATTCCTCGATGCCCTCGAAATAGCGCGGGTTTTCCGGGGTGAAGTCGATGGTGACGACGCGGTTGCCATCGGCCGAGATCAGGAAATCCGGCTTCCGGCGCGGGGTCAGGCGCTCGACGGTGAGGCGCTGGCCGTTGCCGGGCGTGGGCAACTCGACCAGCGTCGCGCGGTCCTCGGTGTCGTAGCGCAGGAACGGCATGCTCATGCCGGTAAAGCCGGTGCCGACCAGCCGGCCTTCGCGGCCGATCTCGGTGATCGGCTGGCCGGCTTCATCCACCAGCTCGGCGCGGCCATAGAGCGGGTCGAACTGGTAAAAGCCGTCGCTGCTGATCTCCCTGGCGAACAGCACTTTTTCGCTGAGCCCATAGAAATTGGCGATCGGCACGTTGCCGAACACCTCGGTGATGATGCGGCGCTGGTGCGGGTAGAGTGGCTCGGAGATCGGCAGGATACCCTTGAGCGGGCGTTTGGGCAGGCGGCCGATGCGGCACATGTGCCGACACATCAGCTCAATGGCCGAGGGGTAGCCGTAGAGATATTCGAGCTCGTGCTTGTCGATCAGGTCGAGATAGGTGCGCACGTCGTCATGCGTCATCGGGAACACCGAGAGCCGCAGTTCGCGCAGGGCCGGCTCCCATTGCGAAATGCTGGTGCCCTTGGGGTGGAGCCCGAAGCCGCGCAGGACGATCTTGCCGGTCTGTTCGGTAAAGCCGATGCGGCTCCAGTTGTCATAGACAAAGGCCATCTCGCGGGCGCTGCGGTCCTTGTCGAGATAGAAGGTGAACGGCCGCTCGCCGTTCGAGCCGCTGGTATCGCCGCGGTCGGCCTCGCCGCGCGGTACGGTCAGCACGGCCTCGCCGGCCAGCCGCAGCTCTTCCTTGCGCAGGATCGGCAGGCGGGTGAGATCGCTGAGCTCGAACGTCGTCGCGTCGAAACTGCTGCCGAAGGCGCGCTCGATCAGCTCGCGATAGAACGGGCTCAGAGCATGGGCGCGGCCGACAATGGCGCGTAGCGAAGCCAGGTGCTGTGCATCGGCATAGGCGGGGTCGGCGCTGGCCAGCGCGATGCGCTCGCGCCACTTGCGGTAGCTGCCGCCGAATTTCAGCTTGGTCGGCACCAGCGAAATCAGCGGCGCCAGCGAGCGCCGCACCACTTCGGGACTTCGCACATAGGCGCCGCGCGCCACATCCATCAGGCTCATCTCAGGTCCCCCACCCTCACCAGCTCATCCATTCGCCGGCGAGCTGATACTCGACCGGCTTCATCGTCTGCTTGAAGCGCGTATAGCCATCGCCGGGCTTCAGCCCGCCGACATCGAAAGTTCTGACGCCGCGGCGGTGCATGTCGCGCAGCACCTGCCACATCAGGAAATTGCCGGCATTGAGCTTGCGGCCAGCGGGGCCGAACCAGCCGACGTGATATTCGGCGTGCGTGCCGAAGCGGACCACCGACATGCCGGCCACCGGCTCGCCCTGGTGCAGCAGCTGGAACACCGAGACATCCTCGGGTGCGGTCAAGCGCAGGGCGCGCAGCAGGGTTGGGTCGGCGGCGGTAAAACCGCGCTCGGCCATGTTCTCGGCATGGCGCGCCAGCATCCACTCATAGGTCGCGTCGTCCTGAGCGATGCGCAGCTCGGCGCCGGCCTTTTCGGCATTGCGCACGCGGTTGCGGAAGGTGGACGCGAGGCCGGCCCACAGCGCATCTTCGCCGACGGTCAAATCGATGCGGCCCGATTGCCAGGAGCGGCGGTGGCGCAGGCGATAGCCGGCGCTGCGCAGCAGCGCGTCGCTTGGCGCCCCGAGGGGCAGGGCAGGGGCGATCAAGAGCGGCGCCGTCCAGATGCGGCCCCAGCGGCGGCGGAGCGCGGCATAGACGCCGACGATCTCAGCTGCATCAGGGGCGGCGTCGAGGAACAGTGGACCACGATTGACGCGGTTGACGAGGTGAAGGCCGAAGCGGCGGAACTCGAGCACGGTGGCGATCGCCACCGGCCGGCCGGCCTCGAGGAACACTACGCGCCTGACGGTCCACCCCTTCGCCGCCTTGCCTTCGCCATAGGCGAAGCCCTGTGGCAAGTGCGGGTCGGGGCATGAGGCGATCAGGCTGTCCCACCGGGCCTTGTCGGCCACGAGCTCTGCGGTGATCGCCTCCCTCGCGTCCCCGGTTTTCGCCGGGGAAACTGGTGTAGCGGTGCTCAAGACGTCGTAGGTCATTCCGCATTCCCAAACGCGTCGACCTACCGTTTGCGGCGCGCTGGAACGTGGTAGTCCCGGGCAGGAAAACTGGGAACCAAAAGGTTACCTTAGTGTTAACGCGCGGCGCTTATCCACACCTCGCCCACGGCCCGGGCATAGGGGGTGAGATCGAGCTTTTCGCGGTGCAGCTGCAAGGCCGCAGCGCCCAGCCGATCACGCAGCGGCTTGTCCTCGACCAGCCGGGTCAGCGCCGTGGTCAGGGCATCGACATCGCCCACCGGCACCAATAGGCCGGTTTCCTCGTCGATGACGATATCGGATACCGCGCCGACCGGCGTCGCCACCACGGCGAGGCCGGACGCCATGGCTTCGATGATCGACATCGGCAGGTTCTCGGCAAACGAGGGCAGCACCATGATATCGGCCGAAGCGATCAGTTCGGCGACGCGTTGCGGGCCGACCCAGCCGGGGAGATCGACGCGGTCGGTGAGGCCCAGCTCGGCCGCCTTGCTGCGCGCCGCCTCGACATGGCCGTCGCCGCCGATGGTGGCGCGCCAGCTCTCGAGGTGCTGCATCCGCGCCAGGGCGTCGCCCAGCTGCGGCACGCCCTTGCGGTCGCCGATGCGGCCCAGAAACAGGATGTGCACCCGTTCGCCGCCCCCCACATGCGGCAGGGCTGGCTGCGCCGTGGCGTTGGGCACGATGACGATGCGATCGGCGGCCCGCGGCGCCCGCGCGGCGACGAAATCGCGCCAGACCTGGCCGAGCACCATGGTGTGCGCGGCGCCTTCGAACATTGTCCGGATGTCCCGGCTCAGGCGGCTCTGATCGTCTTTCCAGAACTCCCGATATTCAGCGCCATGCAGATGCAGCACATAGGGGATGGAGAGCAGCCGGGCGAGCCGGGCAATCTGCAGTTTGCGATAGGTGCTGCCGGCGCTGGCGAGATTGATATGGAGCACGTCGAGCCTGCCCATGGCCTTCAAGCCAAGCATGCGCAGCAGGAAGCCGCCGAGGTAGAATGGCGAGAGTGCTATGTGGCCGGGGCCGCGGGTGGCGCCGAAGTGCACCTTGAGGCCGGCAGTGCCTTGCCGCTCGAGCTCGGCGCGGAGGCCGCCCATCACCCGGTCGATGCCACCCTGGCCGGTGCCGCCCGAGGGGGTGGCGACCAGGACGTCGAGGGGTTTGGTCTGTGTGTTCCGCTGCAGCATGAGCGAGCCATAGCGCCCGCCGGGAGCGGGGGGAAGCAAAGGCTCGGGTCAAGGTTTACGGCGGGGTGGTGAGGGGCGGGGCGATGCGCCGGAGCGGCCGGCGAAACCATCGAATTCGATACAATTGCCGCCGTTCACCACCATCCGCTAAAGCGCTGTCGGGTCGGAGCCGAAAGGGTTAAGCGAAAGTGAAGAACATCCCCAATAGGGGAAGGTGACCACCCTTGCTGCTCCGCTCGACCCTGCTCTATACCCCGGCGATCCTGCTGACGCGCCTCTCGGCGCTGCTGATGCTGGTCATCGCGACGCGGCTGATCGACCAGACCGAGTATGGCCTTCTGACCCTCGTCGTCACGGTGGGCGAGCTCACAGATTCCGCGGTCAGCAGCTGGCTGCGCATCGCGCTGCTGCGGCTCGGCGGCAAGGGCGAGATCAGCAATGGCAGCGTGAAGCTCGCGGCGCGGGTGCTGGTGGTCACGACGCTGCTGGGGCTCGTGGTGTCGGTCGCCGGCTCAGTGCTGGTGGCACCCGAGCGCTGGGTCGAGTTCGCCCTGGCGGTGGGCACCTATCTCGCCGTCGGCGCCCTTGGCCGCTTCGCGCTCACCCTGTTGCAGATGCAGCAGCGGCACACCGCCTATTCGCTGCTCGAGTTTTTCCGCGCGGTGCTGCAGCTGGCGCTGCCGATCGCGGCGATCCTCATGATCCACGGCTCGTTCCTCGCGGTGTCGCTGGCCTCGAGCCTCGCCGTGCTGATCGCCGGCAGCGTCGCGCTGGCGCTGGCCAGCCGCCGCGTCGTCATCGGCCCGTCGCGCTTTACTCATCGCGAGCTGTTCGCGCTCGGTATCCCGCTGATCGCGGTCGCCACCATCAGCTTCGGGCTCAACAGCGCCGAACGCGTGCTGCTCAAGCTCTATTACGATGCCGGCGCCGTAGCAGTGTTCGCTGCGGTCTATGCACTGGCGCGACAGCCGATAGATACCATTTCCAACGCCATCAACATGGGGGCTTTCCCCGAGTTCGTCAGCAAGTTCGATACCGAGGGCTCGGCCGCCGCCGGGCGGTTCCTCACGCATCAGATGGCGCTGATGGGGCGGCTCACCTTCCCGGTGGTCGCCATGCTGGTGGCGCTCTCGACTGAAATCGGCGGCCTGCTGCTGCCGGCCGACTACCACCAGAACCTCGGCGCGCTGTTCCCGATCATCGCGCTCAGCGTGCTCTTCGCCAACTTCACCAGCTTCGTGTTCGAGAACGTCTTTCACGCCCACAAGAAGCCCTGGCTGCAGATGGTGGCGCTGGCGCCTGGTTCGGCGGCGACCATCGCGCTGTCGCTGCTGCTGATCCCCGCCTATGCCGAAATCGGCGCGGCGCTGGCGCTCGCCGGCGGCACGCTGGTCGGGCTCATCGCCGCCTGGGCGGTGAGCCACCGCCTCACCCCGGTGCCGATCCCCTATAGGGATCTGGGGATTTCCGTCGCCGTGGCCGCTGCCACCGGCCTTGCCGCCTGGATCGCCAGCGCGCTCCTCGGCGACAGCTGGCCGCTGTTCAAGCTGGCGGCGGGCGGGGTTGCCGGCGGGCTGGTGTTTCTCGGCCTGCAGTCGCTGCTGCACCCCGAAGAGACGCGGGCCCTGGCGGGAAAGGTGCGAGCGAAGCTGGGGATGGCCTAGCCACCCGGTTGTGGACGAGGTTGCAGCGAAGGGGGGAGACTCACGAGCAACCCCTGGTGCAGCTCCTTCGCTTTCGGCCCCTGAGCATTGACTGCAGCTGCAGTGACGCGGCGCCCGACCGCCCAGTTCACTCTGCGTTGATAAGGTCAGCCAAGGAACGGTCAAGCAACGGCTGGCCATGGGAAATATGGCTGCCCTTCGACCGAACCTCGGAATCACGCCGAAGTGAATAACGCTTGCACGACGCCAGGCCGGCTATACGGGTGGCATGGCAACACCTAGTAGACCGCTAAATCGCTACGCCTTGAGTGACCCGCCACGGCCACAACTGCAGCTGACGCAGAAGGCCTGGACCTGGCTTGGATGCATAGCCTTCAGTGCAGTTATTTGGGTGGCGATTATTAAGCTTGGGCTGGAGATGTTCTGAGGGGCGTGGACGCGCCTTCGCGGCCGGTAGCGCAAGCTCAGAGGAGTCTCCGACCTTTCGGGTTAGTCCGCCGCTCGCGGGGCGGTGAGGCTGTCCTCCATCCGTTCGACAATTGCGTCGAAGCGCTGTCGCTCGCCGGCCGGATAGCTAGCCTCGAAGGCAGAAAGCTGCGAGAGGTCGGGCGAGAACATGAACTTGGCGTAAAAGATCAGGTCATCGCCCCTTGCCTGATCAGCCTGGTAATAGCCCGACACCGCCAGCCAGGAGCGACCGTTTCTGCTGTACGTGATCTCGCGGATGCGCTCCGCACCGGCGAGCACCTGCTCGAACCCGGCGGGCGATCGGCGTTCGGCATTGGTGGCGCAATAGATATCGATCTGGCCTGCGGCATCCTGCTCGATCAGCGTGAGGCCGGTATCGGTTTCTGTGATGTCGAAGCCCGCCGCGGGATACTCTACAGCGTAACCACACGCTGCGTTCCGATACATCGTCCACGCCTCCTGGCCCTGGGCGGTGCTGGCGAGCAAGCCCAGCAGCAGTACGAAAAATGCGCGCATGACCCGGGTCCGATCCTGAGAGTGACAGCCTTTCTCAACGAGACTTGCGGGGATGCGTTCCGGCTGTGGTGCCGCTACTGCAAGGCCGGCAGGCCTTCAACTACAGCCCTGCTGCGTATGCGCAGCACCGATTCCAGCGGCAGCGGCACAATGACGTACCCATCGCGCAGAAGACTGCGAAGCAGCCTGCGGCCAACAAGGGCGTTACGTGGCTCCTCGCTCGACGTCACCAACCAGCGCCATTCTTTACCCGCAGGATGCGGAGGGATTACACTGTGCGTATGGGAGCAGATCAAAAGTGGATCACACCCCGCCGAAGAGCCATCTTCAGTTGCATAAATGATGAAGGGCACGTGTTGGGGTGGCTCCGTTCGGCGATGTAGTTTCGATCGGTCACGAGCGACGCGTCGGTATGCGCCTGTCATGTGATGGTGACGGGCGTCTCGCTGTGTCCTGGCTGGAAAACCTGCTCGAGCTCGCTTCGTTCCCGCCAATGCTTGTTCGGCCTGTCATCAGAGATTGACCCGGGCCGTGCTCACGCCCCATCCGGGCGATCCCAGAAGCGCAGGGCCGTGCAGGTCTTTATGAACGCTGCGGCGTCGGTGCTGGCGAGATCGGTGAATCCGTCGTCGAGATCGTCGGGCAGCCCGGTCTTGGCGAAGAGCTTGTTTGCCGCTTCGACGAAGCCGATGAACTTGTAGTGGGCGTAGGCGTCGGCGACGAAATCGCGGGCCGCCGGGAGTTTCAGCAGCGACAGCACCCCTTCGTCGCCGGGCAGCACCGCCACGGCGTCGAACAGCACGGAGGGGCCGCCATCGATCTTGTGGTGCGCCGCGAGCATCGTGCCGTCCTTGGCGGTGATCCCCGCCACGCTGGGGGCGATGAGCTCCATCGTGCCGCCTGCCGCCGTCACGGCGGCCTGCAAAGCATCGAGCAGCGCGGCATCGACGCCGTCGGTAATCAGCACGCCGAGTTTCCGGCCTTTGAAGGTGGCCGGCGGGTTCTTGAGGATCGACAGCGCGTCCGATGCAGGCAGGTCAGGACGCGGGGTCACAGCGGGAGACGCGGCGGCCGGCAGCGCCTTGAGGCCGAGGCCGTCGGCGACCGTCTGCGCCAGACCCTCATCGATGTTGAGGAGATGTGAGACGACGCGCTCGCGGATGGCCGGCACTTCGACCTTGCTCAGCTCGAACACCAGGGCATCGCCGATATGGCGCTGCTCGATCAGCGACTGGCTGATGAAGAACTGCCGGGCCTGGCTGTAGTGATCGGCAAAGCTCTCGGGCCTGAGGCGTTGCTTGGGCCCCTCGGCTTCCTCGGCAAAGCTCTCGAAGCCGGCCGCGGTTTCGCGCGGCCCGCCGATTTCCGTGCCCCAGGAATTGGGCTCGTAATTGGCGCGTCCCTTGGGGTTGTGGAAAGCCATGTGGCCATCCTGCTGGAAATTGTGGAACGGGCATTTCGGCGCGTTGATCGGCAGGTGGGTGAAGTTGGGCCCGCCCAGCCGCTTCAGCTGGGTATCGAGGTAGGAGAAGTTGCGGCCCTGCAGCAGCGGGTCGTTGGAGAAATCGATGCCCGGCACGATGTTCTGCGTCATGAACGCCACCTGCTCGGTCTCGGCGAAGAAGTTGTCGGGCATGCGGTCGAGCACCAACCGGCCAACCGGCGTCGCCGGCAGCAATTCTTCGGGGATCAGCTTGGTGGGGTCGAGCACGTCGAAATCGAAGCTGTCGGCGAACTTCTGATCGAAGGTCTGCAGGCACAGTTCCCACTCGGGGAAATCGCCAGCCTGGATGGCGTTCCACAGGTCGCGGCGGTGGAAATCGGGGTCGGCGCCGTTGATCTTCACCGCCTCGTTCCACACCACCGACTGTATCCCCAGCTTGGGCTTCCAGTGGAATTTCACGAAGGTGGATTTCCCCTTGGCATTGACCAGCCGGAAGGTGTGGACGCCAAAGCCTTCCATGAAGCGGAACGAGCGGGGAATGGCCCGGTCGGACATCACCCACATGATCATGTGCATCGATTCAGGGGTGAGCGAGATGAAGTCCCAGAAGTTGTCGTGGGCGCTCGCCGCCTGCGGAAACGCCTTGTCGGGCTCGTCTTTCACCGAATGGATGATGTCGGGAAACTTGATCGCATCCTGGATGAAGAACACCGGGATATTGTTGCCCACCAGATCCCAGTTGCCCTCCTGGGTGTAGAACTTGACGGCAAAGCCACGCACGTCCCGCGCCAGGTCGAACGAGCCCTTGTTGCCGGCGACGGTGGAGAAGCGCACGAAAACCGGCGTCTTCTCGCCGGCGCGCTGGAACAGGTCGGCGCGTGTCAACTCGGGCAGCGGCTTGTAGGTCTCGAAGAACCCATGTGCACCGTAGCCGCGAGCGTGCACCACGCGCTCGGGGATGCGTTCGTGATCGAAGTGGAAGATCTTCTCGCGAAAATGCGCGTCCTCGATCAGGGTGGGGCCGCGCGCGCCCTGCTTCAGGGTGTTCTGGTCATCGGCAACGGGCATCCCCTGCTGTGTGGTGAGAACGTCATAGCCCTCCTCGGCGCGCTGGTGGGTTTCGCCGCCTGCGCCGCGCCTGACGGGCTGGTCGCCATAGGTAATCGTCGACTTGGTAGTTCGGGCCATGGGTGCTCCTTGGCCCGCGGATCGCGCGCCTTTCAAGCTTAGCGTGGCTCGCGCGCGATCGTTCCGTCGCAGTGGCGAAATTGAGTTGGGGCTGCGCCGGAACGATGTCCCCTTCGCCAAGTTGAATTGTCAGCAGCCACCGAGGAGCGCCGCCTTACGAGCGCTCTCGTGGAGTTCATAGGAGCAGCACAAATGGCCCCCGATTACCCCACCGACACCGACCTCAGCCCCGACCGCACCCGGTCCGATGCCGCCGCGCTCACCGAAACCGCCCAGAGCGACCTCAGCCATCTCGGCGAGGAGGTCAAGCAGCAGGCCGCAGCCATCGGCGACGAGGCCATGACACAGCTCGAGGGTGCCACCGAAAAGGCCAAGGGCATGGCCGCAGATCAGAAGGACCTGCTCGTTGCCCAGCTGGGCGGCGTCAGCGGCGCCCTGCAGAAGGTGGCCGGAGAGCTCGACAGCAGTGGCGAGGCCGGCAGCCGCTATGTCCGCATGCTGGCCGACGGCGCCGAAAAGCTGACCTCGACGGTGCGCGACAACGATGTCGACCAGATCATCGGCATCGCCCAGGATTTCGGGCGGAAGCAACCGGTTGCCTTCATGGGCGCCGCTGCCCTGCTTGGCTTTGTCGCCTCTCGCTTCGTCCTCGCCTCCGCTTCGCGCAAGCCCGATGCAGCGGCTAGCCCTTCGGGGTCGGCCTACAGCTCGACCTACGGTTCGGGCAACAGCTCGAACTACGCTTCCGGCCGCTCAGGCCCGGGGCAGGGCTCGATGCAATCGGGTTCGAACCCCTCGACCTCGGTCTTTAACGAGGGAGGCCGAAATGGCGGATACTGAGCGCCCGCACACCCTGACCGACCTGCTCGGCGGCTTGGCGGGCGACATTTCCGGGCTGTTCCGCAAGGAAATCCAGTTGGCCAAGACCGAGGCGTCCGAAAAGCTCGGTGATGTGCTCGCCGCCTCCAAGGGCCTCGCCATTGGTGGAGTCCTCGCCATCGGCGCCGTCGGCGTCTTTTTGTCGGCACTGGTGATCGGGCTCTCCTGGGGCCTCGTCGCCATCGGCATGTCGGAGCAGGCCGCGGGTTTCATTGCCTCCATCGTGGTGGCCGGCGTCGTCGGCATCATCGCCTGGAGCTTCATTTCGAAGAGCCTCGAAGCCTGGAAGGCCACCACTTTCGAGCTCGACCGCACCACCCATTCCCTCGCGCGCGATGCCGAGGTCGTTAAGGAGAGCCTGTGATGAGCAGCTACGGAAAAGACTCTGCCCAGCTGGAGCGCGAAGTCGAACAGCAGCGCCAGCGTGTCGAAGACCGGATCGGCGAGATCAAGGACCGGCTGTCCCCCGGCCAACTGGTGGATGAGCTGCTGAGTTACAGCAAGGATGGTGGCCAGCATTTTGCCGCCAATCTCGGCCACACGGTTTCCAATAACCCGCTGCCGGCGGCGCTTCTGGGCATCAGCCTCGTCTGGCTGATGAGCGGACAGGGCCCGAAACTCTCGGCGCCAAACCCGGCGCCGCAGCCCAGCCGCTACCGCTCCGATTACCCCTATGCCACCGTCTCGGGTGGCCTGCGCCGGGTGAACCACGCGGCCGACGAGTCCGGCAAGTGGTTCAGCGAGTTCGAGGATGCCGGCGGCAGGCGCTTCAAGGCCGAATCCAACGAGCTGGGTCACCGGGCCGGCGAGTTCGTCGACGAAGCGGGCAAGAAGTTCGGCGGCTTTCTCGATGAGGCCGGCCACCGGCTGCAGGATTTCCAGGACGAAGCCGGCAACCGCATCGACGAGGCGGCAGGTTGGGCCTCGCATGCCTGGCAGGACCTCCGTCACCAGGTCGGCGATATGTTCGACAGTGTGCAGCAGCAGGCCCGGCATGTGGGCAGCAGCGCTCAGCACCAGACCGATCGCGCCACCAAGGTGGTGATGGATTCATTCCAGAACCAGCCGCTGGTCGCGGGGGCGCTGGCCTTTGCCGCCGGCGCCGCCCTCGGCGCTGCGCTGCCGCATACCGAGCAGGAAGACAAGGCCGTGGGCGAACTGGCCGATGAGGTCAGGGGCAAGGCCATCGATGTCGCTTCGGAGGTCTACGAGGAGGGCAAGACCCGCGTCGCCGACCTCTACGAGAAAGGCAAGGATGGCGCGGCCAAGGTCTACGACGAAACCGTCAAGGCCGTGAGCGACAGCGTCAACGGCACCCCCGAGCTGCATTAGCGGGCGGGGATTTGCCGAACCGCAGGTCGGGCGGGCGAGGCTCTGTAAGCCAGCTTGTCTGTCCGGCCTGCCTGCTCGACCAGCGAACGGCAGTCGGGCTGCACATCTCGTCCGTTCGCACCCATCACGTTTTCACCACCACCGCTTGGAGAGCCAAAATGGCCACCGAAGAAAAGACCCTCGACGACCTGTTCCTCGATACGCTCAAGGACATCTACTATGCCGAAAAGCAGATCGTGAAAGCGCTGCCCAAGATGGCCAAGGCGGCGGTCTCGCCCGAGCTCAAGGCCGGTTTCGAGCAGCATCTGCAGGAGACCGAAGGCCATGTCGAACGGCTCGAGCAGGTGTTCGAGCTGATTGGCAAGCCGGCCCGCGGCAAGACCTGCGACGCCATTCTCGGCATTCTCGAGGAAGGCAAGTCGATCATGGAAGATTTCAAGGGCACGATGGCGCTCGATGCCGGGTTGGTCTCGGCGGCGCAGGCAGTCGAGCATTATGAGATCGCCCGCTACGGCACGCTCAAGAGCTGGGCGTCGACGCTCGGCATGAAGGATGCCGTGGCCCTGCTCGATGCAACGCTGCAGGAAGAGATCGCGACGGACAAGAAACTGTCCAAGGTGGCGATCGGCAACGCCAACCTCAAGGCGGCGTAACGCATTCGGCGGGGCTGGTGCCCGGACCAGCCCCGCCTTCAGGCCTGCGGCATGCGGAAGGTGAAGCGCGTCTCGGTTGCATCCGACGTCACGTCGATCCGCCCGCCATGCGCCTGGGCAATCTGCGAGGCGATGTAGAGCCCCAGCCCCAGGCCCTGTACCCGCGAGTTTGGGTTGGAGCGATAGAATGGCTGGAACAGCTGCGCCATCGCTTCGGGCGGGATTGGCGGGCCGGCATTGGCCACCGAAAGCTCGAGTTCGCCGGCGCGCAGCACGGCATCGACCCGTACCGGCTGATCGGCCGCCCCATGAGTGATGGCATTGGCCAACAGGTTCGAGAACATCTGCGCCAGCCGGGCGTGGTCGGCCTCAACCTCCGCGGCAGCATCGAGATGCAGCTCGATCTCGCGCTCCGGATAGCTGGTCCTCAGTTCTCCCACCACTTGCGCCAGGGTCGGCAGCAGCGGCTTCAGGCTGCGGTTGAGCTGCAGCCCGCCACCCAGCCGGCCGCGGGCAAAATCCATCACATTGTCGATCAGCCCGCTCATCCGCAGCACGCTGCCACGGATCAGTCCGATGACCCGCTGCGATTTCTCGCTCTGCGGTTCGCGCATCAACAGGTTCGTGCCGCCGTCGATGGCGGCCAGCGGGTTGCGCAGGTCGTGCCCGAGCACGGCGATGAACTGCTCGCGCAGCTCGGCCGCCTCGTGCTCGGCCAGCAGCAGGCCTTTCGACAGCCGGGTTTCGGCCTGTGCGGTCTCGGTGGCGTCGACCAGCTCGCGCTCATAGCGGCGCCGCTCGGTGGCCCGAAACACCGTCACCCGGGTGAACAGCAGTTCGCCTTCGGAATCGCGGCGCTCGGCGGCATTGGCGAGGACATGCAGCGGCGTGCCATCGGCGCGGATCAGGTCGAGCGCCACCTCGTCAAAATACCCTTGCATGCGCAGCAGCGGCGCGAAATGGGTTTCATAAAAGATCTGGCCGGCAGTGCTGAGCAGGTCGCGCAGGCGCTTGCCGACAAGCGCGTCGGGCGCGATGCCGAGCCAGCGCGACAGGGTCTGGTTGGATTTGACGATCCGCCCGTCGCGGCCGAGCGAGAGATAGCCGCACGGGGCATTCTCGTAGAGATCTTCGAGGTCTTCGGCAGCCGGCCCTGGCATCGTTCAGATGAAATCCCGGATCGCCGCAATCACTTCGGCGGGCGCGCTGAGATTGGGGCAGTGGCCAGTCGCTTGCAGGATCTTCATTTCGCTCCCGGGAATATTGTCGCGCACATAGGCGCCCACTGCCTCTGACGCGATGATATCATCGCTGCATTGCAGGATCAGCGTGCGGGCGGTCACCTTTGCGAGGTCGGCGCGGTTATCGGCGGTGAACGTGGTGCGGGCGAACTGCCGGGCGATCGCCGGATCGGTGCGGCAGAAGCTGTTGGTCAGCTCCTCCCCCAGTTCCGGGCGATCGGCATTGCCCATGATCGCGGGGGCCATTGCCGCCGACCAGCCCATATGGTTGTCGGCGAGCGAGGCCAGCAGCTCCTCGATCTGCTGGGCGGTGAAGCCGCCATGATAGCCTTCGGCATCGATGTAGCGCGGCGAGGGGCCGACCAGCACCAGGCTCTCGAACATCTCGGGCGCCTTGAGCGAGGCGAGGACGCCGATCATGGCGCTGACCGAGTGGCCGACGAACACGCCGCCCCCGACGCCGAGGGCCCGGCCGATTTCCACGAGGTCGTCGGCATAACCCTCGAGTGTGGAATACTTGCCGGCATCATAGGCCGACAGGTCGGACTTGCCGGCGCCGACATGATCGAACAGCACGGTGAGATGGTCGGCCTCGAAGGCGGGGGCCACGAAGCGCCACATGTTCTGGTCGCAACCGAACCCATGCGCAAAGATCATCGGCTTCAGGCCCGCACCGGCGGTAACGACGTGATTGCGAAAGATAACGGTCAATCGAGGCTCCGACTGGGCGCGCGGACTGGCCGCCGCAGGCTTAACGCGGCGGGAGCCGAAAGGATCACGGCCCGGCGCGAGTCATTGTGTTCACGAGTTACGTCCCGTGAAGGATCGATCGGGGCCGCTGGGAGTTGATGCTGACTTACCCTTGAGGTGATGTCGTGACACATGCTGTTTCAGTGCTGGTAGTCGAAGACGAAGCGCTGATCCGCATGGATATTGCCGATCAGCTGGAGCGCGAAGGGTTTTTCGTCTTCGAGGCCGCCAATGCCGACCAGGCTATCGTCGTGCTCAATGCCGAGCCGAGCGTGCGCATCATGTTCACCGATATCGACATGCCCGGCAGCATGGATGGCCTGAAGCTGGCCGCCGCGGTCAGGAAGCGCTTTCCACCGGTACAGATCATCGTCACCTCGGGACATCGGATGGTCGAGATCAACGAAATGCCCGATGGTAGCGTGTTCTTCGGCAAGCCCTACCAGCACGCCGCAGTGATGGCGTCGATGCGCCAGTTGCTTGCCGCGCCGCCGCGCTAAAGCCGCTGCAGCACCATGCAATCGAGCACCGCCCACAGGTGGATGCTGGCGCCCAGCACCACGAAGCAGTGCCAGATCACGTTGTGGAAATGCAGACGCTCCCACAGGTGGAAGATGATGCCGGAGCAATAGGCGACGCCCCCGGCGATGATCAGCAGCAGCGTGCTCGCGGGCAAAACGCTGGCCAGCGACTGGAAGATCAGCACACCGCTCCAGCCGATGCCCAGATAGAGCAGCAGCGCCAGCCGACCGAAATGCTGCGGCACGATCAGCTTCAGCGCAATGCCGATCAGCGCCGCGCTCCATACCGCAATCAGCATCACCGTGCCCGCAGGGGTGTCGCCGAGCAAAGCGAGGAGCGGCGTGTAAGTGCCGGCGATGAGGAGGAAGATGGCAGCCTGGTCGAAACGGGCGAGGAGCCGCTTCAGCGGCGCGACCGGCGCCAGGTTGAAAGCGAGGGAGATGCTGAGCACCAGCAGCAGCGAGGCGACATAGACGCCGAGCGCCAGGGCGCTCTCAATGCCGCTGCTGGCGACGAGAAGGCCGCCGAGCCCCAGAGCGACGAGCAGCCCGATCCCGTGGATCACCGCATCGCCGATCAGTTCCAGCCGGGAATAGGGTTTGCCGCGATGCCACCAGGTGCGATCGGGGTAGGGGGTTAAGGTGATCATTGGCACGCCTCGCTGTGACAAGCTCAACGTGCCCGGGCCCCACCTGATCCATCGTCCATTGAATCTATTGCAACGTAGGCGACGGAACGCATGCCAGCCGACCCCGTTTGTCTCGCACACCAGCCAGGTGGGCTTCACGCGAGTTTGGCATGATCTACTTCTTCGACGTACGCGACGGGGACGACCTTTCGCCTGACGACACCGGCATAGACCTCCCCGATCCTGCCGCCGCCAAGCTGCAGGCGACGCTTGCCCTGACCGAGATGGCGCGAGATGACCTGCCGTCCAATGGCGACGAGCGGAAGCTCTCCATTCACGTGCGCACCGCCGAGGGGCCACAGTTCGACGTGTCGCTCGATTACGAGTTGCAAGTGACGAGCGGCCAAACCCCAGACCAGGACTAGCATGGCCCAGATAGACCCAGACGCCTTCAACCCGTTCTTTTCCATGGTGTCGGTCAGGGACGATCTGACCGACGAAGAGCACAACGCCATTCTCGCGGCCGCCGGTGCGTCGCGGCGCTTCGCGGCGGGCAAGGATATCGTCACCCAGGGCGATCGCCCCGGCTTTAGCACGCTGGTGGTCAAGGGCATGACGGCGCGCTATTCGACCGTCGAGGACGGCGGGCGGCAGATCACCGGCCTTCATATCGCCGGGGATTTTGTCGACCTCCACTCGTTCCCGCTACAGCTAATGGACCACTCGGTCACCGCCATCACGCCATGCGAGGTGGTGACGTTTCCGCACCAGCAGCTCATGCACATCACCGAGTACTATCCGCACCTGACGCGCGTACTGTGGCTGCTGACGCTGCTCGACGGCGCCATCCACCGCCAGTGGATGGTGACCAAGGGCCGGCTCACCGCCGACGAACAGATGGCGCACCTGTTCTGCGAGCAGTTCGTACGAGCCCAGATGGCGGGCCTCGCGAACGCCCAGACCTATCCGTTTCCGCTGACCCAGGCGCAGTTCGGCGATGCCTTGGGGCTATCGATCGTCCACACCAACCGCACGCTGCAGCGGCTGCGGCGAACCGGGGCGCTCGAATGGGAAGACGGCGTGGTCGAGATCTTCGACTGGCCGCAATTGCGCGAGCTGGGCCAGTTCGACCCGACTTACCTGCATCTCGAGAAACTGCGGCGCTAGTCGAGGCCAGCGATGCCGGTGCCTCGACGTTCAGTCCTTCGCGGGCTTGGTGAGCCCGGGCTGTTCCTGTTTGGAGCCATCGGGGCGACGGCCCAGATCGTCGATATTGTCGTCCATTTGCTGGCCCGCGCCACTCTCGATTGGTTCCGGCCTCGGCTTCGGCTTGTCCTTGCTCATTTCAGGTCCTTTCGGGGAAATGCTGCAATCGAAAAAACACTCGCCGCACCCGACGGATGCGGCGACCAATTGTAAGGGCTTCCCGCTCTTGCTGGCGTTGAACCTCAGGTCTAAACGTCGGTTGCGGGGGTTCGTTCCGCCTCAGGTCGCTGAGCGTTGCCCCACTGCGGGACCCTTTCTCGCGGTTGCCTCGAGCTGGTCGATCATCCTCCGAAAGGCGGCGTCGACGTCGAGCAGACGGCTATGCTCGGGCTCGCCCTTGATCGCCGCGCGGAATTCGCTGTGCCGGCGACGGATCTCGGCGAGCAGGGCGCCGGCCTCGAGCCGCGCGAGGTCCCGATCTTCCTGCGTGCTGTAGAATGACTCGGCGAGGCCGCGGAGCCGCGCCGCCTTGCCGTTCCAGCGCTGCAGGTCCCCGATAAACGGTTTGAGCGTGCCATCGGCGCGCCTTCTCTCCAGCACGCTGGTCTGGGCGTTCCGGTGCTGCATTGTGTCGGTAGCCGGCATGGATGGTTCTCCCTCGAGAGGCCTTGAAGTCATTCGGCCTGGTAGGCGCTCGTTGCGGGAACCAGCCCCGCCACGGCGGCGAGGAGGTCCTGGTCGCTGAAGGGTTTGGGCATGACCCTGGCATCGGGAAAGTGCTCGCACACCTCCTCGACGCTGGCGGCGGTACAGAAGACGAAGGGGATGCCCTCTTGCCTGAGCCTTGCCACCAGGCCCTCCGGCTCGGCGTGCTGCAGGCGGAAATCGATCACCGCCAGGTGAATCCGCTGCTCCGCCAGAAGCGCGAACGCCTCGTCGATATCGGTGGCAATGGTCACCCGGTAGCCCGCACCAAGCAGCGGCGCCTCGATGACCGAGGCGATGAGATAGTTGGTCTCGACGACCATGGCCGTCAGGCCGGGTAATTGGTGTGTCATGTATGCGCCATACGCAGGAGGACCCATCCACCCGGTGGTGGATCGGCAGGCTCGATGCGCTTCGCCAGGACGCCCGGTTGCAGCAAAACTAGTGGTGCCCTGAGGGCACCGGCTCGACCGGTCAATGGACCCTAGGGCCATCGGCGTCCCGGCGCATTAAGAAAAGACATGTCGTCGGAACTTGCCTCGCACAGGTGGGTTACCTTCGCACCTCAGAGGATCACCCGTGGCAAAGCTTCCCAAGCGCTCGCCCAAAAAACCCGCTGCGAAACCCGAAGGGCAAGCCTCGCCCGACATCAGCGATCTCAGCAAGCCTGCCAAGGCTCGACCGACCGACTGGCCGCCGGCGGCCCGGCCCAAGGGTTAGGCGCATGTTGTCGGCCGCATACCAGCGCGGTTCAGGTAGCGAGAACGCTTGGCTCGGCGGTCACTGCCACCGCCGGCCTGGCGAGGGCGGCTGCGCCTAATGTGCTGGCGATAGCCGCAGCGAGATCCTGCTGACTGAACGGCTTGGAAAGCCGAGGCAGGTCGCGCGCCGCGCTGTCGCTGAGTTCGGCATAGCCGGTGGCAACAAGGATGGGGATATGCGGCCAGGCGGCCTGCACCTTCTGGGCCAATTCCGCGCCGGTCATTTTCGGCATGCCCTGGTCGGTGATCAGCAGGTCCACCGTTTGCCGCTCCAGCGCCTCGAGGGCCTCGCGGCCCGAATGAGCCTCCACCACCTCATGGCCAAGCTCCTGCAGCATTGCCATGGTGTTCATCAGTACCAGCGCATCGTCATCTACTGCGAGGACGCGCAGGACCTGCCGACCATCCATGGGGCGGGAGGCCGGAGGGGCGACCGCAGTGTCGGCCTCGGCCTCCGTCACCGGCAGCCAGATCGAGGCGGTGGTGCCGCTACCAGGCTCGCTCTGCAGTTCGAGATAACCACCCGATTGCTGGGCGAGGCCATGCACCATCGAAAGCCCGAGGCCGGTCCCTTTGCCGATCCCCTTGGTGGTAAAGAACGGTTCGGTCGCCTTGGCGAGGGTATCGGCATCCATCCCCTCGCCCTCGTCGGCCACGCTGAAGACGACGTAATTTCCCGGGCGGTCACTTGCCTTGTGGCGGGCGGTGATGCGCACTGTGCCGCCGTCGGGCATGGCATCGCGCGCGTTCACCACCAGATTGAGGATCGCCGCCTCCAGCTGCGAGATATCGGTGCGTACTGCCGGCAGGTTCTCGGGAACCTCGGTGCGGATCAGGATGGCCGGCCCCAGCGAGCGCTCCAGCAGGTCGCTCATGCCCTCGACTGTTGTCTTGAGGTTGACCGCCCCCATCTTGAGTTCCTGCCGGCGGGCAAAGGCCAGCATGCGCTGGGTCAGCACGGCGCCGCGGCGCGCCCCCTTCAGGGCGTTGTCGATGAACGGGCTTATGTTGGGGTCGGCATTCATCCGGCGCTGGACGATTTCGAGGCTGCCGATGATCGCCATCAGCAGGTTGTTGAAATCGTGCGCCACGCCGCCGGTCAGCTGGCCGATCGACTCGATCTTCTGCGATTGGAACAGCGCCTCGCGGGCGCGTTCGAGTTCCTGCTGGGCCTGGTGGCGTTCGGTCAGGTCGCGGGTGATCTTGGCAAAGCCGACAAGGTTGCCGTCGGGATCGAGGATGCGGTCGATGACGACATGCGCCCAGAACTGGCTGCCATCCTTGCGGACACGCCATCCCTCATCTTCGAAGCGGCCCACTTCCGCAGCGCGGCGCAGGTTGATCTCCGGCCGGCCGACGGCCCGATCCGTGTCGGTGTAGAAGATTTCGAAGTTCCTGCCGATGATTTCGCTGGGCCGATAGCCCTTGAAGCGTTGCGCCCCGGCGTTCCAGTTGGCCACGATCCCGGTGGGGTCGAGCATGTAAATCGCATAGTCGCTGATCGCCTCGACCAGCAGGCGATAGCGCCCATCGTCGGTGAGTGATGCATCGAAATTGTGAGAATTGTTCATCCAGCCCGCCCGCCGACAACAATGTCGGTCGGTAGGAACTTACGGCGAGGGCTTTGGTTGCCCACCAATGAAAGGGACCCCGACCTTTGCGGGCCGAGATCCCTTTGGTGCACAACGATAGGGGCGTATCGCCGTGGCATGATGAATCCAGGGGGATGGGCTCATCGTCCGCGTGGTGCGGATAAGCGGATAATGCCGTGGGCAAGCGTCGGTTCCCTGCGCGGCGAAAACTCTTCGATTGGAGCCTCACGCACCAGCATGAGCCGCCTGGTTTATGACAGGTAGCGGCGAAGCGGCAGCGTGCATAGGTGGGGGGCGGCGGGACAGCAGCGTCGATAGCCGTGCTTCGGCCATCCACCAACTCTGCTGCCGTCGGGCATAGGCAGCCGCTGCTGTCGCATGTCTCGACCGAAAGGTCCTCTCGCGCTGGCGCCACAGGTTGACCTCCCGCAGCGCCACCAGCACGCCGGACTTGCCATTCGGCTTAACCCAGATCGGCGGAAGCTGCGTGACCATGGAGGTGCCTCACTGATGGAATGGAGCGACCCGGCGTGCATCCTGACATGCAGCAATGCCCGCCGGATCTTGGCTCCCGGAAGGGGTCCCGGGAGTTTTAGGGATAGCGGCCGCTAGCGACGCCAACCATTGCAGTTAGTTCAGGCGGTCGAGATAGCGGCAGGTTCGGATCGTCTCGCGCTCCGAGCCGTACTCGAAGATGGCCCGGCGGTCGTTCGGGCCGTCGTTTCGCTCGGCAACGCGGCGTGACAGGATCTGGGCGCGCTGCACATCGGCATCGCGGCCGGCAGCCACGTCGTCGCGGCTGAAGAAGGTGACAAGGCAGACCACGTCACCACGATCGCGGCCGGGGCGACCCATCATCAAGCCGTCGCGGAAGCCAAACAGGCCGTTGCCAAAGCCAAACCCGAACCGCACGTTGACGTCGGGCGCGCGGCCGATGAGCCGCGGATAGCCGTCGTCATCGTCGAAGTTTCTGGCAACCTCTACACCGCCATCGGCTGCATTGTAGTAGTCGTCGGCGTTGCCGTTGTCGGCGAGCAGCTTGGCCGAGACCCAGCCATCCGGGCCTGAATGGTCGACCCGGCACCAGCCATTCGCTGCGCACTCGGTCACCGTGACGCTTTCGCCCGCCGCGAGCGTGTCGACGACGCCGAACGAAGCTCCGGGCCCCGAACGGACATTGGCGCCACTGACGGCCTCAGCCGCCATGGCGCCGGTCGACAGCAGCCCGATGAGGAGGGCCGAGCCGAAGAGTGGAGGAAGTTTCATCACAGCGCATCCTTCTTCAATGAGGTCTTGTCCGCCGCGACGACTCAACTTCGAAGCAAGCCGGCAGTTCCGCCTGGCAAGGGCTTATTCGGCGTGCTCGCCTGGGTGGCCGCGGGGCTCGTTCGCAGCGGCATTCGGATGGGTTCCATCACCGGTTCGCTACCGCCAGCCCAGCAGCAGAGCGACAGGAGTCACGACCGCCGCCAGCACCAGAATCCAGAACAACAGCGTCATCATGGCGTCGGCGACGCGGACCGGCTTCAGTTTTGCTCATCCTGCTGATGGACACCCCATGTCGCCGCTTGCGTGGGTGGAGGCCCGGACAGGCCGCGGGCCGATACGATCTGCAACTGGTCGATCAGCCGCCGAAACGCCGCATCGGCATCGTCGAGCCGGCTGTGCGGGGGCTCGCCCTTGATCGCGGCATGCAGTTCGGTATGGCGCCGCCGGATCTCGGCGAGCAGCGCGCCGCTTTCGAGGCGAGCCAGAGCCCGGTCCTCTTCACTGCTGTAGAACGAGTCCACCAGGGCGCGGAGGCGCGCTGCCTTGGCGTTCCAGCCTTGCAGGGCGCCGATGAACGGCCTCAGCGTGTCGTTGGCCCGCCGCTGCTCCAGCACGCTGATCTGGGCGTTGCGTTGGCGCGTCGTGTCGTAGCTTTGCATGGTGGATCTCCATCGATTTGAAGCTCAGGGGCCTACATACGAGCCGCGGTCGGACACCAGGGCGGCGACCGCCGTGAGCAGCTCCTGATCGCTGAAGGGCTTCAGCATCACCCGCGCGTTGGGGAAGTGCTCGAACACCTCCTCGACACTCGCCGCGGTGCAGAAAATGAAGGGGATGCCCCGTTGTCGCAGCCGGGCAACCAGTCCTTCCGGCTCGCCGTGCTGCAGGCGGAAGTCGATCAGTGCCAGACCGATGTCGCGGGTATCGAGCAGCGCGAACGCTTCGTCAGGGTCGGCGGCAATCGCCACCTGGTAGCCGGCGCTGAGCAGCGGGGCCTCAATCACCGAGGCAATCAGGTAGTTCGTCTCCACGACGAGCGCCGTGGAAGGGGTCGAGTGAGGGATCATGTCACTTTGTAAACGCATGAGGACCATCCACCCGATGATGGAACGGCAGGCTCGACGCGCTTTGCCAGAACGCCCGGAAGCAGCGAGATCAAAGGTACCGGTGAGGCGCCTGCTCGTCCGGCTTGCAAGTATCCTAGCCGGGTCATCGAGGCCGGACATTTACAAATGACATATCGGCGATACCGGAGAGAACGGGGCGGTGGTTTTGATTGCCCCGAGCGGTCAAGCGAAGGGCCGGCATTGTGGAGCCATCGGTGCGGGCCGAGATTGAGACAAAGGCCGGGGGGACGTCGCCTGACCCCTAGCCGACTGAGCGCCGGACCCCACTGCGCCTCCCATTCGGGATCCGTCCCTTCATGGCTGGATGTCGTTAGGTTCGATCACCTGCGAAGCTAATGCCGTGTCCCGGGCAGCCACGCGTTGGGATTATTTCGGCTGAGCAGAATATTACTGCCGTCGTGGGAGAATTGCTGGTGGCACGACCGTTAGTTTGGGAACTGAGGGGGCCTGGACAGGTTGACTTCGCTCATTAAGTGCGAGGCGTGTTCATGTCGAAATTTTCTCACAAGCCACCAGCCCCCAGCGTGCGCTTTACGCTCGGCGGCGCCCTTGCGTGGGCCAAGGCCCAACCGAAAACTCAACCACCGTCGCAGCAGCAAGTAGCGATGGAACTGATTGCCAAGCTCGACCTGCCCGAGCCGCTCAAGGTGCGCCTGCGAGAACTCCACAGCATTGAGGATAACTGAGATGGCGATCATGCTGCAGTTCACCCGCCATACCAAAGCCGAGACGGTGGTGGCGAAATCCGTCGCCGTCGTGAAGGCAGCGCTGCCTGCCGGCAGCGGCATCAGCCGCGATGAACTGTTGGACCTCCTGCTCGAAATCCTCGATGGACCCGAGGCTCTGGAAGTCTACAACCGGGTGATGCAAACCTATTGACGAGCAGCAATTGGCCGGCCCCGGCCCGTAGTGTCGCGAACGAAGTTCGTGTGGTGAATCTAGACCAGTGGACCACGGAGCGATCGGCAAGCGGATCTTCTTCTATGTTCATTCCTTACTTGGTGCGCCGGCTGGAACAGCGAGCCGCGCGCATCAATGCAGTCTGTGTGCCCAACCTCATGGACGTAGAAGTGCCGGTGGCGTTTGCGGCGGACCCACCGGCACCTGAGCGTCATCGGCCAAGGCTAGGCGCAGCGGTTTGCCCGATGACACCCATTCCGCTAGTGGCGAGCCGACAGGCATCCTGTATGCAGCGATGCCCGTCGAATGTGGCTCCCGGACCAAGGGGCCGGAAGCGGTCGACTGTGCCCGATACTTGAGCGCGCGCCTGCCGCGCTACGATGGTCCGAAGCGGCTCTGAGGGATGCCACTGCCAATATGTGGGTAAAGGTCGGCGCCGGCGGCGCGGCCAGCGGACCTGGCGTTTTGGGGACCCGCAACGCCACCGGCACCGATCTGGCGATATTCAGATCTTCGGCCCGCATGTCAGGCAGGCGGAAGATAGTCTTCACCGACGTGGCCGCCGCAACCTTCGAGGCCGTATCTGCTGCGAAACCGATCCCGATGACCGTCATCGTTCCGGAGATGGCGACGACTGATGGGAAAGTACCCGCGGAAATCAATGCGCTTGCCATTTTGCACCTCTTGGGAGGTGTCGGCGCCACCCCAATGGGCGGCACACCATAGGGGGCGCCGACTGGTCTTGTTTCCTGCACCGTGACGCGGCCTATCGGTGCAGTCTGCCGACACTACCAGACACTGTCTGACGTCCGACTGAGTGCGAGCGTCAGCGAAATTGCAGTTCCCGCAGCCTCGGACGGGAACCGCCGCACAAGCGCGCGGTTTATGACGCGGAATGGGGAGGTGGGAGTGGTCGCTGCCTATCAGTTGCTGGTCCATGTCGCTGTCGCGACACTACTGCTGGCTCTCGCCATTTATGCACCGCTACTGTTCAAGAAGGGACTGCCCCGGTGGGCAGAAATTGGCGCTGTGGCTATAGGCGCAACCCTGGCGGGCGGGGTGATCTATGCCCTGTTGACCGGGCACTGGCCCTTGAGAGGCTGATCTTGTTCAGGCGACAAGTGAGGGATCGGCCAGTGCCGGTCCCGCCGATGTATCGAAGGCCAGCCGAACTGAGAAGGCTGCGTCGTTGCCGTGCCTCACCCGGATGATGAGTTCTTTCGACGGGCCATCGGACGGCAGCAATTCACGGGCAAGCTCGGTCAGTGCCAGCACCGCCTGGTGACGGGCCCTTCGGTCGCTAGCGCATTCCACGCCAACGTCGTCTCGGGCCCAGCCCGCGCCATCGAAAATGTCGAAGTAATACCGCATGATAGCCTCCACCAGTCACGGAATACGTGGCACGAGAAGCTTGGTTGCAATCATGCCCTCCGCGTTTGAACACGAACTGTTGCAGCTAAGGAAAAGGGCGTATGGTGCAGCTCGATGCATGGGCCATGGCAGACGGCGGATGATCCGGCCTGGGGAGGAGCATCGTGCTTAGGGGGCGGTACGGCATTGGATGGATGATCGTCGCGTGGCTTGTGACCGTCGCGCTCATCGCAGCCGGTATCTATCTGGTCGGCAACCTTACCCACCTGTTTGGCGGCTAAGGTCCAGTCCCTCAGCCCCGTATCAGATTATCGAGGGCCGCAAGATAGTCGACGACAGCAGGCATTTCACGGATGTCATCCATCTCAAGAATGAACGCCTGACGGGTCATCTCCATCTCTCTTCGCAAAGCGGCCAGCTGCATTTCGCCGGCAGCCAGTGCGTCCGCCGTTTGATGGCGAGAGTTGTGCATGGCGCGCAACTGCAGCGACTTGCTCCGCCAGCGCTTCAGGTCAGGCAGGTAAGGTGCAACCCTCTCCCTTGCCAGCTTCCGCTGAGTGATCAGCGGACTCATGACGCGCGAGGGTGACGAGTTTTCTTCGTACATTTTGAGGCTCCCGTTGCAGCCTCAAACTTCCGTAGGGTCAGCAGGTTCCGTCGTTGTCGAGGGCCGACAGCGTCGGAACCAAATCGCACTCCTGAGGTTGGAATCTGGCCTGAGGTTGCCCCTCCCTGGCCTCGGGCCCTGTGTGCCGCCGGGCCCCGCTGTCCCTCCCAGCCGGGTCCGGCTTACACAGCCAAAGCCAGGCCATAAGTCAGGCCTCACCAAGCTGGACTTACCGCCGGCGCTGCGGGCACCCTCAAGGATCCCTCCCGCGCCTATAGCCCCAGCTGTCCATCGGTCGGCAGGGATAGAGAAGGGCGGGGTGAGGGTGTGCGCCACACCGCCGGCCCTTCCCAGCTCCGGAGAGGGAACAGGCTCGCTCTCCAACCGTTGTGAGGTCTCAACGGAGGTCGCGCAAATTGGCAGCTCGAGCAATCTGGAAGGGTGTCATAAAGATCGCGGAGATCGTGTGCCCCGTGTCGATGTACGCAGCCGCGTCGCAGTCGGAGCGCATCTCGCTCCACATGGTCAATCGGAGCACCGGAAACCGCCTCAAGCGGCTCTATGTCGATGAGAAAACGGACAAGCCGGTCGAGCACGAGGACCAGGTGAAGGGCTACGAGACCAGCGATGGCCAATACGTGGTGCTCGAGCCCGAGGAGATCGCAGCCGCGGTGCCGAACAGTGACAAGGCTCTCACGGTCGACCAATTCATTGCCTGCAACAAAATCGAGCCCACCTACTTTGACAAACCCTATTACCTGCTGCCGACCACCGACATTGGGAACGAAACCTTCGTCCTGATCCGCGAGGCGTTGCGAGAGCGAAAGGCGGCTGCAATCGCGCACGCCGTGTTGTTCCGGCGGCTGAGGCCGGTTCTGATCCGTGCACACCACGACGGGTTGATCGCAACTACGCTGAACTTCGACTACGAGGTCCGTTCCGCGTCCGACGCCTTCAAAGGGATCAAGAAGAGCAAGATCGAGCCGGAAATGCTCGATCTGGCCAAGCATATTCTGAAGACGAAGGCCGGCGAGTTCGACCCGAGCAAGTTCGACGATCGCTATGAGGAGGCTCTGGCCGATCTGGTGCAGGCCAAGATCAACGGCAAGAAGATTGTGCCACTTCGTCCTCCCAAGCCAACGAAGAAGAACGACCTGCTTGAGGCGCTACGGCTCAGCGCCGGCGCCAAGGGCGAGTCGGCGCCGCGTCGTTCTGCCAGCAAGTCGAAAACGAACAAGGCTGCGCCAGCTAAGAAAACTGCTCCCGCACAGCGAAAGGCGGGTTAGCGCCCGCCTTTGGCTTGCTGACCGGGCCTGTTCTCCAGGCTCTTCTTCAAAGCCGCCATGAGATTGATGACATTGGTGGGAGCTTCGGGCTCGGCCTCGGCCTCGGCCTTTGCAGGCTTCGATTTCCGCTTAGGCGACTCCTTGGCCTTGATGATCTCTTTGAGCTTGGCCTGCACGGGGTCTTTGACCATGTCCTTGTTCCAGGCGGCTGTGCGCTCCTCGATGATCTTCTCGACCATGCTGAGCATTTCCTTGTCGGGCTTTGCCTCGTCGACCTTCTCGAAATACTCGTCTTCATCCCGCACTTCGTCGCCGAAGCGGAGCGTCCAGAGCAATATGCCGGTATCCCAGGGCTGCAGCATCACTGCGCGCTCGCGATTGCCGAGGACGAGGCGAGAGATACCCACCACGTTCTGTTCGGCCATCGCCTCGCGAATGACGGAAAAAGCCTCTTCACCGACCTCGTCGGCCGGCACCACGAAATAGGGCGTGTCGAAATAGGTCCACTCCACGGTATCGGCCTCGACAAATTCGTCGATGTCGATGGTGCGGACGCTGTCGAGTTTCACGGCGTCGAGTTCCTCATCTTCAAGGATGACGAACTCGTCTTCGGCCTTCTCGTACGCCTTCACCTGGTGATCGTCATCCACCGTCCGCCCGGTCTCGGCGTCGACGTACCGGGTGTAGATCCGGTCACCGGTGGTGCGGTTGAGAGTGTGGAAGCGAACGCGGTTGCCCTCTGTGGTCGCCGGCGAGAGCGTCACTGCGCACGTCACCAACGACAGCTTCAGGTAGCCTTTCCAGTATGGTCGAACTGCCACGATCACCTCCGTCGAATAACGAGGGCAACGCCTTATGCGCACGGTTGTTCCGATGGGAGCGGTCGTAGAGCCTCACGACTTCCGAAACACGTTAGGGCAGCGACGGGTGAGCAGGAGAGCCCGACGACTCTTCTTGTCGTAGCGGGTCGCAAGCTGGGGGACCAAGGGCACTCCCTGCACAAAGCGAAGCGATGCCCACCGCTAGTTCTGCTCGTCCTGCTGATGCACGCCCCACGTTGCCGAGCGTTCGCGGTCCTCATCGAAGATCGCTTCCTTCGTCATACGTGGCAGCTTCTCATGCACGGGCGGGGTTCGTGCAGTATTCTTCAGCTTCGGTGGAATCCGCGGGGACGGGAAACGGTCCTCCGAGTATGCCTTGGACATGGTGTCCTCCCAAGGAAAGGCCCGCCCCTAAAAAGGAGCGGGCCGGCGGGTGGTTACTTGTCGTTCTTGTGGCTCTGGCGACCGGCTTCGGCATGCTGCTCCCGGGTGCCGCCCTGCGTGCCGGACGACGATTTCTCGCTGCCGGAGCCTTTAGACTGGGAGCTGCCAGACTTGTTTCCGTTACCGGACGAGTTGCCGTTGCCCGATGACTTGTTGCCGCTTGAACTCTGCTGGTTGGCCATTTTGTTTCTCCGCTAAGGATCATCCCTAGGACAAACCAACCTTGCCGTTTGAGCTTCGTTCCGGATCAAATTACTCGGAAGATTGTCATTTGATATTGACGACCGAAACGAACTTTCCTGCCGGGGTCGCCGCAGGCGATGCGGCGACTGTTCAGTCGAGCCCGCGTTGAGCGGCAAACTCGGCAAGGAAGGATTCAAGCCGAAGCTTGAAATCGCCAAATTTGCCCGTTGGGTCCTCTGACGGTGCCGTCTTCAGGAAATCCTCGAGCAGGGTTGCCGCCTGGGATTCCAAGTCGTCTAGCCGGCTGACGGCGCGGGACCGATGGAGGATGTGGAGGTTTGTGTCGCCGAGGGTGCGGAGAACTTCTAGAAAATCGAGACGAAGACTGTGTAGGCGGGTGGCAAAGGGTTTGATCGACGTCGAGGCGAATAACGATTCCCGAAAATGGTTCTCGTGCATGTCGGCCCCCGCGACAGACACTACCGCACCCACCAGAGTCGAGTTGGTTGCATTTGATCAATTTTGCGGGCAATTGCCGCGCTACTGGTTGGTGTTTGTACCCTGTTGGACAAACCCACCCGTTACGCATTGCTCAAGCGTGATGGACGACAGGTCCAGCTCGCCCGCCACCTCGGCATCGGATTTGAGCTTGTCCTCCGTGGTCTGATCCATGCTGGTCTCAGGCTCTTGCGTGCCGGTCGCACCTTGCTGAAGTTGCAACTCAGCACAGAGTTTCTCGACTGCCGCCACCTGATCGTCGGGGACCGCTTTGCCCTCGATGGTGCGATCCTGCGCAGACGCGCCCGACGAAACACCCATCAAGAATATTGCTGCAGCAATGCTCACCTTGGCCCAGTCCTGGGCTCGTACACGGCTCGTGATTGCCATGGTTGGATCTCCTCGTGGTCGGGAGCTTGAGAAACGTCGGCAGCGGACGTTGGTTCACACAACAGTTTAGGTCGGCGCTGGGGCATCAGTGGCTTGGAAACCCCGCCACCAGCGGGGGCTGTTCTACCTCGGTCTGCTCGGCTGAAAGATCCAGGCCAAGCTCTTCGGAAAGCTGCCGTTCGGCGCTCTCCCAGTAATGTTTATCTCGCCCTTCCGGTCGGCCGTCGGCCTCCCAGAGGGTGTAGGCGCGGTCCTTGATCTGTTCGTGGGTGGTCAGTGCAGACATGGAAATCTCCATCATTGATAGCGTGGGGACATCAGTGCCAAGCTTGCTACACCTTCGGACGGCTGATGCCAGCGGACGTCACCGCCGGCTTGACCGCGTGGCGCCAGTCTTCTTGCTGTCGTAGCGAACTTCGAGGTCCTGGCCGCCAGCGGCCATGGCGCGATCCAGCGAACGACCTCGGCTTCAGTGGCGGGCATCATCGTCTCCTTTGGTTGCTTTGCGTTGCGAACGCAGAAAGAGCGGGATGGTTCAGCACTTGCCGACGGGGTCGCTGAAGCCGTTATGGTGGGGAGGGATGATTTCAGTCCGCGAGGGGTCGCGTGCAAGTTGCGGCATGGATGTTGTTGGCGTTGAATGTTTCCGGTGCGGCGATCATGGTGAAGTACGGTCTTCCCCGGGAAGTACCGTTTGTCGGTCGCCACGACGCCGATCCGCTCATGGGTTATCTCGGCCTGCTGTTGTTCGGCAGCAGCGTTGCGATCCGCGTCGCGATTACTGCGACCAGCTAGAAACCCTCGATCAGGTGCAGAGGTACGAGGGATGTTCGAGGGATTCGAGCTCGATTTCGTCGATCTATCCGAGGCCCGCCTGAGGGTGCGTCATGGTGGAAAGGGGCCGCCGGTGCTGCTGTTGCATGGCCACCCGCGCACCCACATGACCTGGGGGCAGGTGGCGGATCGTCTTGCCCCATCCTTCAGCGTGGTGTGTCCCGACCTCAGGGGTTTCGGCCAATCGAGCCACCCCGCCGATGCGCCGGATCACGCCGGATCGTCGAAGCGGGCGAAGGCGCGTGACTGTATCGAGCTGATGGCGCGGCTGGGCCATGACAGGTTTGCCATCGTCGGCCATGACCGAGGCAGCTATGTCGCTTTTCGCGCGGCCCTGGATCACCCCGACAAGATCACAAAGCTGGCCGTGCTGGACGGCGTCCCTATCGTCGAGGCACTGGAACGGTGCGACGCCCGGTTTGCCGAGCTGTGGTGGCATTGGTTCTTCTTCGCGCAGCCGGAAAAACCGGAGCGCGCCATCCTCGCAGATCCCGTTGCGTGGTACGCGGCAACGCCCGAGTTCATGGGTGAAGAAGCCTACCGCGACTTCCGGTCCGCCACGTCGGATCCGGCCACCGTGCACGGCATGGTCGAAGATTATCGTGCCGGCCTGGGGATCGATCGAAGCCACGATGAGGCCGATCGCGCCGCGGGGAGAACCATAGCTTGTCCGACGCTGCACCTGTGGTCCAAACGCGACGACATGGAACTGCTATACGGCGATCCTCTCACGATCTGGCGACGCTGGGCGCCTGCCGTGACCGGCCACGCGATCGACAGTGGGCACCACATGGCCGAAGAGGCGCCGGACGAACTGGCGAGGGCTCTCCAGAGGTTCCTCCGGGACTGAGCCGGCTTCGGTTCGGCTTAGCCGCCGCCATAGCCGCCGATGATGGGCAGAATTTCTCCGGTGATGTAGCTCGACATCTGCGGACTGGCGAGAAAGACATAGGCTGGCGCGATTTCTTCCGGTTGCGCCGGACGCTTCATCGGCACCTTTGAACCGAACTTGCTGACGTCATCGGCCTCCTTGTCGGAGGGATTGAGCGGGGTCCATACCGGCCCCGGCGCGACGCAGTTAACCCGGATATGCCGCTCCAACAATTGACCCGCCAGTGACCGGGTGAAGGCGTGGATGCCGCCCTTGGTCATGGAATAATCCAGTAGCGCCGGGCTACCCTCGATGCCGGTGACCGAGCCCGTATTGATGATGGCCGAGCCCGCCTTCATCACCTTGGCTGCCGCCTGCGCCATGAAGAAATAGCCGTAGAGGTTGGTCTTCAGCGTTTCGTCGAAATGCTCTTCGCTCAGGTCCTCGATACGCTTGGTGTGGACCTGAAAGGCGGCGTTGTTGATCAGGACGTCGAGGTGGCCGAACGCCGCGATGGTCTGCTCGACTGCATCCTCGCAGAAGGCGCGATTGCGCACATCACCTTTGATCACGATGGCGCTGCGGCCCTCATTTTCGACTGCGGCCTTGGTTTCCGCCGCATCTCGGTCCTCGGAGAGATGTGCGATCACCACGTCGGCGCCCTCACGGGCAAATAGCACGGCCACCGCCCGACCGATGCCGGAGTCGCCGCCGGTGATCAAAGCTACCTTTCCGGCGAGCTTCTTCGAGCCAAGATAGAACGGCGCGTCATAGAGCGGGGCGGGATCCAGTTTGAACTCGGCTCCCGGCTTGGGCTGATGCTGCTTCGGAAATGGCGGTTCAGGGTAGGGGCGGGCGCCCGCCTGCATGGCCACTTCCCGTTTTTTTGGGGTGGCGGCATCGGCTGTCGCGACCTCTGCCTGAATGTCCCGCTGCCGCTGAGCTGTAGCTTTGGATGCCATGGTGCTCTCCTTGATGCTGAGGAGGTCAACTTCGGCGAGCAGGGCAAGGTTGCCACGCGACATAAACCGACGTCGTCGCGTCAAGATCGCGATCACTAGTAATCGCGCCGGGCTGATCGCCCTCCCGCGGGCCCGCATCCAAATTCCATCAGGCACGTTATCGATGCCACCATGAAGCAAGCACCTTCCAGCCGCATCAGCGGACTGATTTACCGCCTCGCCGACTTCCTGTCGGACTGGCGGGGGTTCGTCGCCACGTTTGTGGCTTTGATGGTGGGCATCGGGATTGGGGCCGCAATGCAGTTCAATGAAGGCTTCATGTTCGCCTTCAATATCTTCCTGTCGGTCGCGGCTATCGTGATCAGCGGCGTTATTCTTGTCGCCGGCGCGCGCAGCGAGGCGGCCCTGCACGTCAAGCTCGACTACCTGATCGAACACTCGCCCGCCACCAACAAGGTCGTCGGGCTCGAGCACCTCGATGCGCGAGAGATCGAGGAGGAGCGAAAGCGCGTCGAGCAAGAAGCTGCGGAAGCCATCGACGACGCGATGGAAGACGCCGGCCTGAAGCGACACTGACCATCCCTATGCGTGGGCCACTGGCCCAATCGAAGGATCCTCGGCAATGACTACACTCGCCACCTTCAACGTTAATGGCGTCAATGGACGGTTGCCGGTGCTGCTGAGGTGGCTGGCCGAAACCGAGAGCGATGTAGTGTGCCTGCAGGAGCTGAAAACCTCCGACGAGAAGTTCCCCGAAGCTGCCATCACGGAGGCGGGGTTCCACTCGATCTGGCATGGACAAAAATCCTACAACGGGGTCGCCATCCTGGCTCGTGGGACCGCACCCATCGAGCGCCGCCGCGGCTTGCCCGGAGATCCAGACGATACTCACAGCCGCTATCTCGAGGCCCAGGTCGGTGATCTCATCGTCGGATGCCTTTACCTGCCCAATGGCAACCCCGCCCCCGGACCGAAATTCGAGTACAAGATGCGCTGGTTCGAACGCCTGCTCGACCATGCGCGGGCGCTGCTGGCGGCTGGCGCACCGACCGTGCTTTGTGGCGACTTCAACGTGGTGCCAACGGACATCGATGCAGTCGTGCCTGGCCGATGGGTTTGGGACGCGGTGATGTTCCCGGAAGCGCGAACAGCCTATGCGAGGCTCCTCGAACAGGGCTGGATCGACGCTCTCAGGGTCATCCACCCTGACAAGGGCATCTACACGTACTGGAATTTTTCATACCGAGGCGGCTACGACCGAAGCTCGGGCCTGCGGATGGACCACGTGCTGATCAGCCCGTCATTGCGTGGCTCGCTCCGCGACGCCGGTGTCGACGTCGAGACACGCGGTTGGGACAAGCCCAGTGACCACGCGCCGGCTTGGATAGAACTTACCGCTTGAGCGATGGAGACAGGTCCGAAGCTGGCACAGCCGGCGCGCCGTCGACCTCGCAATCAGGTGCCTTGAATAAGCACCCCGAGCGCAACGCCGATGGCGGCAGCGGCGATCATCAGGAACAGGAATGTCGGAAAAACCCACCATTGCAGCTTCGGTTCGTTCATTGCCTCACCCTGTGAGAAACCACGTGCCGAGCCAGGGCCGTCACCGAGGGGGTGGCGGCACCGCTGTGGGGCGAAGTAGTTTGTCGCGGTGCCGCCGTGCCGGATGAGGGTTTGATCAACCGAACAGCAGCGTCATACCCTATATGCGGTGACGGGCCACTGACGTTGCTTTCAGCGAAATTGCAGGTTCGGCCAATGCGCGGTGATCACTGGATCATAGGAGGGCGCTCGTCGCCGGCAGGCTCGCCACTGCGTTCAAGGCGGTCGGCATCCCGTCATCCGGATGGGTGCCGCAACGGCGGCCAGATTAATCCTATGCGAGCATTTCGGTGGTATCAGCGAGATGCGGGCCACAAGGGTGGGAACGTATGTGGTTTGTTTCCAGAAAGATCGGGCGTGCCACCAAGCAGCGTTCGGCTGCCTATGTAGTAACGTACCGAATGCAGACTGGTACGGGCAGACTAGAGGTGAAATCCCAGGCGCAGGCTGCCGAACTGGTTCGAGAACTGCGTTTGGCCGGAGCTTCGGACATCGTCGTCTTTGATTCGGAGGAGCGGCAGACCACAATCGACGCGCGATCAAAGTGAACCACTCGTCTGCCTGCCGGGCGCCGAATTGGCGCGCCGCGACTGACCTGGTTTCACTGACAGTCGTGAAATTTCGCGCACGAGGCCCGAGGCCGTAGCGGACTACTTCCAGCGAATTCGCCGTCCTAAGCGATGCGGCGGAACTGAGTGCCCGGAGCAGCCCCAAACTTGGCTTCGGGTGCTCAGCGCGGCAGAAAAATTTGGCGTGGCAAGCGCGGTCGTCCTGCCCGTGGAACTCGCCGGCATTGAGATCATTCTGGTCTCCTGCAAACCAGGAGATTGACTATGCGCGATGTCGTGCTCGCAGGACCAACCCCAGCTGAAATAGTTGCCTTGGTCAGGTTGGCCGAGCATGGGTCGGGTCTACCGCCCCACCTGACCCTGCCGCTGATTTCCAAGGGCTGGATCATGATCACCGCAGACGGCTCCGCTCTTCTCACGCTGGCGGGCAGGGTGCTGGTCGACCAGGCGCAGACCGTCGATATCGACAAGCTGGCAGGCACACCCGCGAACCTCGCGGCATGGGGCGCACACCAGGTCGCCTGAACAAGCCACCAGCACCCGCTTGACCCTCAGTCAGGCGCTGGGCGGTTCCGGGGCGCAGGGTGGTCGACAGTCCATGACACAGCTCCCATGGGCGCAAAGCCGCCGGCCGTGTTTCACCCTTCGAGCAACAAGGTTGCCGCCCCGACGTTCAAGTCGGCTGAGGAGGACCCGACATGGCCAATCAGCACCACTTCATCGTCAACCACCGCGATGACATCTGGCAGTACACATTCCGTGGGAGCATCTTCGCGCACTTTACTTCGCGCCAGGCGGCGATCGACGCGGCCATCGAAGCTGCACGCGCCACCAACGAGCCGTATGTGCAGGTGATCGTGCAGGATGCGGACATGAAGCAGGAGCTGGTGTGGCGCCCGGATGGCGACGAAGCGCCTTCCGCCTGAGCCGCCGCGTGGCGATTCTGGTCGTCCTGGGTGTGTTTCGCTTTTTTCCGCCCCCGGCGGCGGTTTCGATCGGCATTGACGCCCGACATTGGCGCGACCTCCATTTGGTCAGCCTCACTGCCAATCAAATGTGAATTTCAGGCGTGCACGACTAAGGCACAGTGCCCCCTTTCGCCGGTCGCCGCCGGTGACTGTTGAGCCGGGAGCTTCGGGAGGAGTGCTGCCGGCTCATTTTTTGCCGGAGGAAGCGAACGGCCTGGCCCGCTTGCAAGCTTGGATTTCGCTGTCGGGCGCATCTGCAACTATTGAGCGGTTAGTGTGATCGAGCTGGGCAGACCGCAATCGGTCGTGGCTTGTGCCCGTTTCAGACCGGGGCATATCGTCTTGAACTCCATCATCCCGGAGTCTCCCCATGTCCGAAAAGCCCTATGGCGCCCCCGGCGGTGCCCACAGTCTCAGCGTCGCTACCACCACCGTCGAAGAGGCGACCCGGCACGCTCTCGAGCTTCGAGCTCGTGACCGCGCCATCGAGGGGACCCATGGCTGGCGGGAACAGCAGCGAGTAGAAGCCGCGATTGCCAAGGCCAGGACAGCCAAGGAGCGCAAGCGGGCCAGAAATCCCTACTCGCAGAGTTAGAATGGAAACGGCCGGCGGATCACCATGGGCAGCGGGATGGCACCGCAGACAGTGCGCATCCCGTTGCCGCTCCCCGGCATCGTTCAAGCGGAACGTCTTGCGATCTCATCGGCGCGGTCCCGGCTGCCGCCGGCTTCGGCGATGATTTCCAGGGCGCGCTGCACGCTGATGCCGTGCTTATGGGCGAAGTCGTTCACTTCATAGTCTTCGTTTCGGGCCACACGCGACCGATCCGGGCGGCCTACGTTCTTTTTGTCGTCAGCCATCGCGGCCTCCCTCGTTGATGACGCACAACGTCGGGATCAGCGATCAGTTTCTCCTCGCAACCGAGGGCACGGCGGTGGGGAGGGCGGGGCGCCAGCCGCTGGGGGAACCATTGCCGGCAGAGAAGATTTAGTCAGCGTCTGAGTGACGACTCCCTTCGCTTCAGACCTCACTGTGCCGCCGGACCCCTACTGCACCTCCGAGTGGGGGTCCGGTTGCTACTTGTCGGTCTGCAACTTCCGGGCCGCCCGGCCCGTCAGCGACGCTCCCCTATTGCGACGGAGTGGCCGGCACGATCTCTCCCATGGGGCCCGCAGGACCGATTGGCCCCGTGTCCCCCTTCGGACCGGCGGGGCCGGCATTACCCCGCGGACCAGCCACGCCCGGGTCGCCCTTCGGGCCGGCAGGTCCGACCGGACCAACATCGCCCTTGGGTCCAATCGGGCCCGCGTCTCCCTTCGGACCGGCCGGACCCGTCGGGCCGGCATTGCCTTTCGGACCGATCGGTCCGGAATCACCCTTGGGGCCAGCGGGGCCAACCGGCCCGGTGCTCCCGGCCGGCCCAACCGGCCCGGTCTCGCCAACGGGCCCGGCGGGGCCTGCCGCACCGGTGTCACCCTTTGGACCGGCGGGGCCGACATCCCCCTTCGAACCAGCAGGCCCGGCAAGCAGCTGGACGGCCTCGATGTCGGAGGATCTGGCTCCGCCAAAGGCGTTGACGATCGTCCCGCCCGTAATGCTGTTCCAGATCAGCAATAGAATGAAGAAAATCAGGGCTCCGACAAAGCCCGGCAGCACTCGGCCGACCCACCACTCGCGATCCATGGCAACCTCCCGTTTGGAGCAAGCCTGTCACGACGCGGCCTCCAATGCACATCAGTTTGTTAATCGATCCACCGTGGCGCGCTCTACCTCGACGTCCGGGACCGCCGGTGCCAATGCGCTAACTGCGGGGCGGGAACTTATTCAGCAACAGCGCGTTGCTGCGCTTGGGCGTGGGGCGAGGGGTGATATGTCTGCGAGCGAAAGTGTTCTGGTGCGCACCGATGGCGAGGATACGGCGGCCCTGCTTCGGCTGACCGACCGGCTGTATCGCGCCGAGGCGCTCGACGATGTCTACGAAGCCGCCCTCGATGCCATCGGCGATATGCTCGGCTGCCGGCGCGCCTCCATCCTGCTGTTCAACACCCACGGCGAAATGCGGTTTGTGGCCTGGCGCGGCTTGTCCGAGAGCTACCGCAAGGCCGTCGATGGGCACACGCCATGGAAGCCCGGCGATCGGAACGCGGTGCCGATCTTCGTCCCCGATATCGCCGAGACCGATGAGGCGGATTGGCTGAAGCGCACCATAAAATCGGAGGGCATCACCGCCCTCGGGTTCATCCCGCTGATGGCCAAGGGCGAGGTCGTCGGCAAGTTCATGACTTACCTGCCGGACCCGCACGGCTTCACTCAGCACGAGCGCGACCTGGCGGTCGCCATCGCGCGGCAAGTGGGCTTCAGCCTTGAGCGCTATCGTGCCGAACAGGCGCGCAGTGCGGCTGAACAGCAGATCCGCGAGAGCGAGGATCGCTTCAGGCGGATGTCCGAAGACGCGCCGATCATGATCTGGATCGCCGACAGCACTGGGCGTTGCCTCCACCTCAATCAGATGCTGCGCAGTTTCTGGGGCGTTGAAGATCTCGGTTCATTCGACTGGAGCCACACCATCCATCCGGAGGATCGTAGCGGCATCATCAAGGCGATGCAGGCGGCGGTGACGGAGAATTCGAGTGCGCACGTCAAGGGGCGCTATCGGCGCAGCGACGGCACCTACCGGGTGCTCGAAACCGTGGCGCGGCCGCATCTCAATGAGGGTGGCGGATTCGACGGCATGATCGGCGTCAATGTCGACGTCACCGAACGCGAGGAAGCCGACCTCCACAAGCAGCTGCTGATCAACGAGTTGAACCATCGGGTGAAGAACACCCTCGCGGTGGTCCAGTCGGTGGCGCGGCAGACTTTCAAAGGGCTCGCCACGGGAGAGCCGAAGGTCAAAGCCTTCGAAGGACGGCTGTCGGCCCTGGCCCAGGCGCATAATCTGCTGGCTGCCGAGAGCTGGCAAAGCGCGTCGCTGGAGGAGGTCGCCCGCAAATCCGTCAATGGTGACGCCGATATCCGAGTGCGGATCAGCGGCCCCCTGGTGCAACTTGCTCCCAAGCAGGCGGTAACGACCGCCATGGCACTGCATGAACTCTACACCAACGCGGTGAAATACGGCTCGCTGCGCTCCACCGGTGGTTCGGTGGATTTCTCCTGGGAAACCACCGACCAGCCGGATCGATGGCTGACGCTCAGGTGGTCCGAGAATGGCATCGAGCCGGTCCCCAAGCCGACGCGGCGGGGTTTTGGCTCCACCATGATCGAGAAGGCGCTTGGCGCCGAATTCAACGCCGATGTCCGGATGGATTACCGCCCTGAGGGGTTGCAGTGCACCGTGATCGCGCGTCAGCACGAAACCCCCGCCGCATGACGACGCTCGCCGGCAAACACATCCTCGTCCTTGAAGACGAATACCTCCTCGCCATGGAGGTGGTCGATGCTTTGGAGGAGCTTGGCGCCGTGGTCGTGGGGCCCGCCCATCGCATCGATGTGGCGTTGGGTCTGCTCGATGGCAGTCGCATGGATGCGGCCTTGCTCGACGTGAATATCGGCGGCCTGCCGAGCACGCCGGTCGCCAAGCGACTCCAGGATCTGGGTATCCCGATCGTCTATGCGACCGGCTATGGCGTGCAGGCCGATGTCGCGCCCGGCTCCGCCATCATCGATAAGCCCTATACGCTGGAGGAGATGAGCGCCGCACTGTTCACGGCGATCAATGGGCGCTGAAAGCGCTGGTTTGACCGTCGCCAGCTTTGCGGCCCCGCTCAACGCTACAGTATGTCGCGTTCGAATTCAGCCCAGCCTCGTAGCTTGAAGCGGTCCTCGTCGTCGTGAGCCGAGGGCTCGCCGTCAGGCGGGCGGGGCACGGCCTCGCCGGCGGTCTTTCGCGCCCTGGTGAGTTTCGCCTTCCAGGCGGCCTTGCGCCGGTTCTCGGCGGCGGTCACGGCGTCGTCCTCGCGCCAAGTGTCGATCAATCCCCGGTCGAGGATGTCCTCGACAACCCGGGGGTCGAACACGTGGAAGGTCACTTTCCTCGCGCGGCCGCGCAGTTTCACGCTGCGGGTGCCGGCGCTAGGCAACCGGCCATCCTTCAGCCAGCGGTGGCGCTCGGTGGTCGAAATGCCCAGGATATCCTCGATCTCACGCGGGATCACCGGCAGGCTCTCGATGCCCTCGAGGGCTCGGGAGACAAGCGCCGATGTCGCCGCAAACTGCTTCGATGCGGTTTGCGGCATGCGAAGCGCCAGTTCGCCCGCCTTCACCGAAAGCGACTTCCTGGCCGCTACCGGGAGACGGGCGCGAATTTCGAGATAGAGGCCCTTGGATCGGATCGACGAGCCCAGCCTCGCAGCAAAGGGCAGCGTCCATAGCTCGACCAACTCAGCGCCATCTGCGTCTTGCTTCATCTGCCTTAGGTAGGCTTTCCCGACTGGCGCCACAACGACGAGACCACGTCGTCGGCGAGATGCGAGCAAAGCGGGCGGGGCAAGGGCTCGGCTGCCGTTTCGTTGGCCAGGTGGGGAAACCGGAAAAACCCGACCTGTTCCCTGTGCCGCCACGTCCGGTTGACGCGCTTCGATCGCCCTTGATCAACTTGCCGGTCGTGCGTGGGTTCCAATCGAAGCTCCCGCCAGTTCTTACGGCCGCCTGAATTTTGGCGGCGAGCAACCTTTCGCGAGCGAACGTCATTGGTGTTGCTCAACAGCGAGGCTGACACAATGCGCCTGGATGCTCCCCCGCCCAAGAAACCCAAAGCCGCATTCCGTGACGGCAAGGCCGTCGGCACGCGCGAAAGCGATGTGCAGATTCGTGCGGCCGGCCCCGAGGAAATGCGCGATCGCCCCAAGCGACCCTGGACGCTGCTCGACGAAGCCTCCGACGAGTCGTTTCCGGCCAGCGACCCACCAGCCGCCAACCGCTTCGACTGAGCGGGCAGGGCGGCGCTGCGAAAGATCGCGCCTTTGCCACCATCTGCGCTCTCGCACGTTGAGACAGGCGCGGCATTGGGCTCGCGAGGAGACTTCCGATGTCGATTGAGAGTGATCTGGTTTTCTACAGCAGTGAAAATGGCGACCAGTGGCTGCTGGTCGGCGGGCATGACGGCTCCACCGTGCGCCATCAGCCCAATGCTTCGTCAGGCGGCAACCCGCGAGACATGCCGCTCGAGGAGTATCTGCCGCGCGAACAGAACACCCCGCAGGGCCAGGCCCTGCGGACGCTGCTGCAGGCCCATGGCCACATCTGACAAACCGGGAGCGGCGGTGCAACCGAAGCGGGCGCGCGAGGTTCAGGTCGTGTCCTGAGGGTCGCTCCCAGGATGGGAAGGCGGCGGTCGCTATCGGGACCGCCGCCTTCTGTCTTGCGATGTTGCCGGTTAGTGGCGCAGCAGCCTGGACAGCATGATGGCGTTCTTGATCGCGTAGCCGTCGAAGTCGTTGTTGAAGTAGACCCACACCCGCTTTGCCCCGACGGCGCGGATGCGCCGCGCCCAATCGAGCAGCTCGTCCTGGCTGTAGTCGTGGCGATACCACCTCTCGACGCCATGAAAGCGAACGTAGATATCATCGGCAGTCCTGATGACGGGGTCGGGCAGGCTAGGGGCGCTCGAGGAGCAGAAGATGGCGCCGGCTGCCTGGAAGGCCTCATAGACCTCGTCGTTCCACCAGCTCGAATGACGAAACTCGACGACGTTGCGGCGCGCTTTATCCAATTGCTGCAGCATGCTGTCGAGGCGCTCGCGCGAGTAGTGATAGCTGGGCGGCAGCTGGAACAGCAGGCAGCCCATCAAAGGGCCGAGCAGGACGGCGATATGGCCGAAGTCCTGCACCAGGGTCTCAGTTCCTTCGAACTTCATGATGTGGGTGATGAGTTCCGATGCCTTGACGGTATAGAGCATCCGTCTTCCCTCGGCCTGTCTGCGCCAGGTCTCGACCGTTGCCAGGGTTGGCCAGGAGTAGAACGGGGCATTCAGCTCCACAGTGTCGAACTGCTCGGCATAGTGGGCGAACCAGTCCTTGGTCGGCATCTGGCTGGGGTAGAAGCTGCCCCTGAGATGCCAGTAGAACCAGCCCGAGCATCCGATATTCAACGCCGGCGGATCCGCAACCGTCGATCCATGGCCGGTGGCTTCGGCACGCAGGCGCGCCTCGTGCATCTTTTGTGCCCGCACCAGGGTCATTTCCCGCTGCTTCAGGCGCTTTTGAGCTTTTCTGGCGCGACGCTCGTCGGCACTTGTCGCCACGGACATGCTTGACCCCGCTCAGGCGTCGCGCCGGTGGCGCAAGCGAACGGCGGTGGTCGGCAACGGCGTCATCATCGGTACCTCCTGCGGGAAGAACCAACCTGCTGCAACGCATTCAGTTGCAGCGAAATGTGCGGGCATGGGGTGGCCGGCTCCGGACTCTCCAATCGGCCGCGGCCGGGGGGGAACCTCGAGCACCTGACCAAGTTGGGTTCCTCCCGAGGATACCGCCGCGCCATGAGCTGGTTACGAAATAACGGACTGACCATTGTTCTGCTGGTGCTCACCGCCCTGTCGCTGGGGGGAATGGCGCTGGCGGGACTGCAAGTGGAGAACAGCAATCTGGCTGAACACGGCGCTCCCACAGCCGACCTCTGGTCGTACCTGTTCAGCGGCAGCTTTGCCTCGGCGGTGTTCGAAAACTGGGAGAGCGAGTTTCTCCAGATGTCGTTCTACGTCGTACTCACCGCATTTCTGTTCCAGCGCGGCTCGTCGGAATCGAAGGACCCTCACGGTGACGAGGAGGTCGATGAAGATCCGGCCAGCAAGCAGCGCGACAAGCGAACGCCTTGGCCGGTCCGGGCGGGCGGGCTGTGGATGTGGCTCTATTCCTACTCGCTCGGCATCGTGCTTGTGGCGCTGTTCCTCGCCTCTTTCGTCGCGCACTGGTTGGGCAGTGCGGTCGCGGCAAACGAGGAGGCAGCGCTGCACGGGCAAGCGCCCGCCACGCTGATCGAACACCTGTTCAGCGCACAGCTCTGGTTTGAATCCTTCCAGAACTGGCAATCCGAGTTCCTCTCGACTGCGGTGATCGTCGTTCTCTCGATCTTCCTCCGCTTTCGCTATTCGCCGGAATCCAAGCCGGTCGCCGCCCCGCACGACAGGACTGGAAGCTGAGCCCTCACGGGAAGCCGCGCCCACGAGCAACTGACGCTGCGCCTGCACGTTGCTCATCACAACGCCACGAGGTGGATCGATGAATACTGCAAACCTGCAGCTCGAAGGATTGGTCATGGCCATGGCGCTGATGCACCAGTTGCTGGTGAGTAAAGGCCTGGTCGGTACCGACGAGGTCGATCGGGTGCTGGCCATGGCGGAGGAAACCGCCCTGGGCGATTACCGTGTGGCGGAAGATCTGACCCCGGCCAACCGGGATGCGATCGTCTTTCCGGTTCGCCTGCTACGGCTCGCCAATAACATGGCCGGCGGGCGAGAGGTGCCACCCTTCAGTGAACTGGCGCGAATGGTTGGAGAGACCAAACAGCCGTACAACGACCAGAGGTGACCTGGTTCACCCGTCACAAGGGTTCACCGCGAGGAGGCTCAGATGCCCCAGATGCAGCGCTACATTGAAGCCGAACAACGGCTTGGCCACCCGCCGGTCAACGCCGACGATATCGTCGTGATGGTATCGGACGTGCTCTACGACTACCTGCCGTCCGAGAGCGGCATCAGCCGGGAGGAGGCGATCGACCGGCTGCTCGAGATCATCGAAAGCCCGCTGGCGCTCGAGATCTATGAGCAGGAAATGCAGCGGCGCAACCCGCGCGACGTCGATCGGTGGCACTGATCGCCACTGCCGTGCGAGCGGCACCATCTCAACAACGCCAGGTGACTGCAAATGACCATCTATCGGCTCATCCCCTCAGCGCCGCCGGAGGATGCCGGCTGGCAACTTGCCCTCAACCACGGAGAGGTCGTGGTCAGGGCGCATTCCACCGGTGAGGCTCGCGCCGTTGCGGCGCTCGAGGAAGCCAGCATCAGGGCGCATGGCGTTCCGCCTACCACGACGCAGGTGGTGGCCAGCGCGTTCCGCAACGAGAAGCTCTACACCGTCAAGCAGGATGACAGCGGTGCCTTCGACGATGCCGGCCCCGTGCGCGTGCTCAGGGGGGAGTTCCTGTTTCCGGTCGGCTACGAGGGGCTGAAGATCGACTGAGCCTTGCGCGCAATCACGCCTCGGAACCGGTGCGCAACGAGCAAGTTAGCTCCGGTAGGCACGGAGCGGGTTGTCAGATGGCAAGCAAAAGGGTGTTCCTCCTGGAACGCGATGGCGTCGAGGCCGGTGCGGTAGCGTCGCTCATCGAACAATGCGGCCATCAGGTCGTGGGAGTCGCGCATGGCCTGGAGGACGCGGTAAAGCTCAGACCCGAAGCATTGGATTTCGCACTGCTCGAGCGGGACCTGGGAGACGGTACCGATGCGACGCCGATCGCCGAGCTGCTATCGGCGGCAGGTGTAGGTTTCGCCTTCATCATCCGATCGGGCGATCGAGCCGACCCGGCGCTGTTTCCGGGCGCAGCGTTCCTGCGCAAGCCGTTGACCGCCGCTGCTGTCGGAGCGCTGCTCGATACCCCCGAGACTGCTCCCCCGGAGCGTTGGCCGGAGCAGGAGGGGGAGGCGAACCGCCAGGAGGAAATAGACCTGATCAAGTCCAAGCTGCAGCAGACCGCGATGCGAGCGGGGCCGCTGCCTCGGGCATCGGGGGAGGCTGATTGATGTCGGGCGGCCTCACCTTCGATCAACGGCTGCTGGTGCCGCATTTTGCCAGACGCCATCGCCTGTCGATGGCTGAGGCGCGGCGCGCATTGAGGGAACTCGGGCCGGCCGATGCAGAAGCACTCGCCGCCGGCAAGGTGCTGCGAAGCTATCTCGACGGGACCAAACCGCTCTCGGCCCTGCTGCCCCACAAGCTGGTGCAAGGCTAGCTTCGACCAGGCGGGCTAAAGTCGTTACCTCCAGCCGAGCAGCAGTGCGATGGGCGTCAGGATCGCTGCAACCACCAGAATCCAGAACAGCAGCTTCATCACGGTCTCAGGGCTCCTCCCCGGCCGTTGCTGCTGTCGCCAGTGCCTTGAGCTCGGCACGTGCCTTGCGCACGTCGCCCTGCAGGCGCACCAGCCGCTTCATAAAATCCTTCTGCAGTTCGCCGGAAAACTCGAGTTCCTCGAACACCTGGGTACACATTTCCAGCTGCTGGGTGGACAGGTCCACCAGGGCCTGAACGGTGGCGAGGGCGGCTTCGGCGCGCTCGGGGGGGAAGGTGATCGCCTTGAGCATGGATTAGTCTCCGAGGCTGGCCGGGGCAGTGAGCCCCGGCCCTATGAGGTTGAGTCCGGCGCTAGTTCAGGTTGTCGAGATAGGCGCAGGTCTCGCGCGTCTGCCGGTCGGTGCCGTAGTCGAAGATGGCCTGGCGATCGTTCGGGCGGTCTCGCCGCTCGGCCTCGCTGCGCGGCAGCACGCGAGCCCGTTCGACATCGGCATCGGCGCCGGCGGCCACATCGCCTTCGTCAAAGAAGGTGACGAGACACACCAGTTCCTCACGCGGTCCGCCGCCACCGCCGCCTCCACCACCACCGCCGAAGCCGCCACCGCCGATGATGATGCTGAAGCTGATGTTGGGACGCATCCGGCGGCTCGAGGGGTAATCGTCAGCGAATTCGTTCGAGACGAGATAGCGGGCTGACACCCAGCCGTCGGGGCCGGGATGCGTGATGTAGCACCAGCCGCTTGAGCGGCAGCGCTGCACGTTGACGTTCTCGCCGCGCGCCAGCCGATCGACGACGCGATAGGAGGTGCCGGGGCCGGAGCGGACGTTGACGGAGCCGACGGCCTCAGCGGCGCTGACGGCGGGGACCGCCGCGAAGGCGGTCATCAGTAGGAGTCCAGAGAGCAGAAGCGGTTTCATGTTTTTTCCTTTCGTTGTTCTGCTGCAGTCGACAGCGGCCGGACCACCACCCAGTGAGTTCCAACCGCCGCCATTGAGGTGCTCGCGCGAGCATTGGCAGGCCTTGCCCGCTATCCCTGCGTCGCGACGCGTGCCGCAGCCGGGTGAAGCAGCCTGGAATAGACCCAGCCGACGCGGCCGTTACCGGCATCGATCAGCACCCAGCCGCGCTCCTCGCGGGTGACGGTCACCGGCGCGCCGCCCTTGAGGGCGAACACTTGTGGCGTGGTCTTGTGCGGACCGCTGCGGACCCGGAGCGACTCCACCGCCACCTTATGGGTGAAAGTCGGGGTCGGGCGGCTGGCTTGCGCGGCAACAGCCGGATCGCCGCGCACCACCACTGCGACCGATCGAGCGACGTCCAGCGTCCCAGCATTGACGGCCGGCAGCGCGGCCACATAGCTCGGCTTCAGGTTGGACTTGATGGGGGCCGACACCGCAGCCTCAGCGATCTTGTTGAGGGTGAAGCTGGCGCCGGCATAGGTCACCGCGCCGGAGAGCAGTGCAACGCTGCCCAGCATGAGGGCAGGCAGGACAAAGTGGGCCATTTACAGCTCCATGTTCTTGGGCGCGACGTTGCGCACCTTTCTACCTCTCGACCCTAGCACCCATGGCCTGATAGCCCCCTGACCGCTCGAGTCAGCGTCTTTGCCGAAAGCCAACGCCTCGACCAGTTCCAACACAAGCAGTGGGATCCGGCACGAATGAGCGGGAAGAAAAAGCCCCGCCTCAGAGATGAGGACGGGGCTTTGGGCCGGGCTTCGCGTTCTTGGGGGCGCTTTTACCTGGGCCAGAACAGGTCGGATAGCTGTGTCTGGTTCGCTGAACCGAGCTAACCGAAGAAGCTGTAGGCCGCGAAGAAGATTGAGAGCGAGCAGGCGTAGAGGGTCAGTAAGCTGATCGCGCGCATTCGCGGGCTCCATGGCTTTGCGTGGATTGCTATGCGTCGGCGAGGCTCGCCGACACACAGAGCGATGGTCGGGTCAGGCGGCGCGGCGGCCGCGAATGGCCCGCCAGATCGCGATCAGCAGGCAGGCGCCGATAACCGCGACAATCAGCTGGCCGACGATGCCACCCATGGTGGCGCCGAACACCAGCATCAGGATGAAGTTGCCGACAACTGCGCCGACAATACCCATGACGATGTTCATGAGCAGGCCCTGGTTGGAGCCCATCATTTTTTCAGCGATCCAACCGGCGAGTGCGCCGATGATGATCGCCATTACCCATCCAATGCCTTCCATGATTGCTCTCCTTACTGTCCGTCCGGCACGACATCGACCTTCACGGCCGGCACGTCGACATCGACCGTGCGGGAGCCGCCATTGCCGTTGAAAAAGACGAAATAGGCGACGATCACCACGAGGGCGACGAGCAGGATGCCGGCAATGATGCCGCCGCTGCCACCGCCGCCGGTGACGATTGTTTCGCGATCAGCCATCTTGGAAACTCCTCACAAATGGACTGCTCAATGAACGTCGCCCCTTCGCCTTCAGTTCCAAAAAGATGAATAATTTAAATAGCTTACAGGACGCTGACACGCTGTGTCAGCAGTTTTGCAGGAAGCGAACCGCCAGCGTCGGCTGGTAGCCCGAAGCAGATGGTCGCGTGCCCGCCGTCGTCGACGACGGCGGGCATGTCGCGGACGCCATCCGTCTCGAGGAGGAATGCCTGGCGCGCCATCTCGCTCTCTATTCTCAGGGCCACACGCGCCAACTTGCGTCGAGCGATGGCGGGATCGGTGGCACGGCGTCGTGGCGACCGTTCTTGCTGCATGAAAGGTCCGCCTTGCTAAGTCAGGCGTCCACGATGCGGCGTGGTTCGGCTCGCTGCATGGCCTCATCGGTCGAAGCCGAGTCCAGGCTTTTGTGAGGCGTCCCGAATGTTGCAAGGATGGCGCTGGCGGTTTCCAGCCTGATACCGTGCCGCGCCGCGAAATCTTCTGCTTGAGGCAGTGGGTCGCTGCTGTGCTTTCTCGATTTCTTGCTCATCATTGGCGACCGTGTGGAGAGTTGACTGGGAGAGGCACCGGTTGCTCAGTCTGTGGCATTGCGCGGGCGCGGCCTTGGTTTGCCATCATGGATGGCATCGTTGGGGCCAAAATCCTTGGCCGGGCGAGGCGCCCCACCCGGGCGCTTCTGCCGATCGTAGCGTTCTTCGTTCGCAGGGTGAGGGTCGCTCACGTCGTGGGTGGCAGATGTGTCCTCGCCGGTGGGCAAACCATCGCGGGTTGAGTCATGCGGCATTTTGAACCTCCTTGCTGGAGGTTCAAACTTCCCGCCCGCCGCGTCGTTCCCTGGCGCGAGGACGGCTGCTGCGCATCCAAATCGCTCCAGCCACGTTCTGGCTGCCACCATGAAGCCGAAATCTGCCAAGGCCAGCCGCATCAGCGGCATCATCTACCGTTTCGCCGACTTCCTGTCGGACTCGCGCGGTTTCATTGCGACATTCCTGGCGTTGGCGGCTGGGATCGGCATCGGCGCGGCGACGCAGTTCAACGAAGGCTTCATGTTTGCCTTCAACATCTTCCTGTCGGTGGCGGCCATCGTGATCAGCGGCGTGATCCTCGTCGCCGGTGCGCGCAGCGAGGCAGCACTGCACGTCAAGCTCGACTACCTGATCGAACACTCGGAGGCGACCAACAAGGTGGTTGGGCTCGAGCATCTCGACGCGCGCGAGATCGAACAGGAGCGCAAGCGGGTCGAAGCGGAGGCGGCCGAAGCGGTCGATGATGCAATCGAAGAGGCCGGGCTCGCCAGGCGCTGAATGCGGATGGGCCCCACCGTTCAGGGCGGGGCCGTTACTGTCGCATCAGAACTGGCGGTTTCGCGTAGCTGCCAGGGTCGGCATCGCGGCGGCGTCGAGTTCCTCGTCGAGCGTGTTCATCGCCGTCTGGATGTCGTCGATCGTCACAGTGGTACCTCGCACACACCGCAACGCCGGCGCGCCCGCGACAGCGTGGATATCCGAGCCCCAGTAGGCCAGCAGCTGCTTCTTGCGGCTCGGCGCCAATGTCGGATCTCTCACGATATCCCGAGGGTGGTTGTAGCCGATAAGCTCCACATCGGTGACCTCTTCCTCGTCATCGCCGATCCTGGGTGCCGGCCGGGTGGCGACGAATACGGTGTTGGTCGCCACGCCCTCCACGTCCCAGCCATTGGCCAGGAGTCCAGCGCGCTGCGCGGCATCGATCACGGCGTTACGAGCGGCTTCCGCATCGATGAATCCGTCAACCGCCGACTGGCAGAGTGTTCGCGCCTGGCGGTAATGCGCCGTGCGAGCCTCGGGCCAGTGCAGGTCCAGGTACTCAAGCGCCTCCCACGCGCTTCGCGCCTGGAAATTGCCGGTGCGATGCAGCTTCAAGAATACAGGTTTGGAAAAGGGCCGGTGTCCCATCACTTCCTCCGATCGTCTGAAACAAGCAATGCGGTTTGACCGCAAGACGAGTTGCCAGATGGGAGCAGGCGTTTGCGCCGTCAATAGGTCGCAGCCAAGGGACGAGAGTGGGCCGGATGGCCGGCCCACGCCCATTCAGGCCCGGTCGTCCACGTAGACGGTAAACGAACCATCGGCCTCAGTGGTCACTGCCACGATGTCGTCCACGGGACACGTGGTGGCGTCGAGCTTGGCCTTCAACTCGGCATTGGCGTTAATCGCCGTCTTGAGGTCGGTGACGGCAGTGGCACTTTTGCTCAGTGCGTTGTCGAGCGCCTTAGCGTCTGCAGATGCGTCGGCCTTGAGTGTCGAAACCTTTACGCAGTTGACCGTGGACGTTGCGGTGAACGTCGTGAGGTCAGCCATCTTGCCGGCGTTGAGGCTGGAGATGAGCGACCCGTAATTGCCGATGCTGCCCGTCGTCATGGCATCGGTTGATGTCGTGGTGGTCGCGGCGGCATCCTGGGCCATAACGGCAACTGGACTTGCGGCCACCAAGACGGCAGCGATGGCGAAAGTGGCAATGTGCTTCATTGCTGTTCTCCTCTTTTTTTGTTGCCCTCGGCTGCGACAACTTCCGTCAAAACCCCTGGTTCCCGTTTTTGCGTAATGTTGAGAACTTAATCTGCCCACTTCCGGAGAATGGCTTTGGGCACCCTGTGAAAAAATCCTCAGGGCCTCTCTTGAAGGCCGTTCGGAGTGTCCTAAATCGATGCTGCCGGCCGCTGAAACGGGGCCGGTGAGAATGGGGTAGCCCGCTATGACGGGCGTGTCCCTCGTACCTATGTTGCTCTGAGGAGAATGTGGTTATGAGAACCTTCGACTTCACACCGCTCTATCGTTCCACCGTCGGCTTCGACCGCCTGTTCGACATGCTAGACAGCGGCATCCGTTCCGACTGGCCGCCCTACGACATCGAGAAGCTCGGCGACGACCAATACCGCATCAGCATGGCGGTAGCCGGCTTTGCAGCCGATGAGATCGAGCTGACGCAGCAAGGCAACAGCCTGCTGGTGTCCGGCGCGAAGACGCAGGCCGAGGACCGGGCAGACGCCTTCCTGCACCGCGGCATCGCCAACCGGAACTTCAAGCAGTCGTTCAGCCTCGCTGACCACGTGAAGGTGACCGACGCATCGCTGGAAAATGGGCTGCTATCGATCAGCCTGACCCGCGAGGTCCCTGAACAGCTGAAGCCCCGTCGCATCGCCATTGGCACTACTGAGGCCAAGCCTGCCGGCGAGCCCAGGCAGATCGGTCAGGACCTCAAGTCCGCGGCCTGACGCCAGCGTTCGGTTGAGCCTCCCGGTTGACGCCGGGAGGCGCTAATTGCGGAGCACCACGATGAGCCACGCATTTTACCCATCAGACGAATACGACAGTTCTGAACTCGAACTCCAACGCGAAACTGAACGCGAACGGACGCAGCGTCGCCGACCTTGGTTAGAGGCGCGTGGGCAGCAGGACAAAGCCGATTTTCGACCCGCGGGGCCACGGCCCAACGCGCCATGGCTCGATACCGCCGCAGTGGCTTGAGGAGGTAGCGATGCAGATCGACATACGACCTCCAGTCCGAAATGACGCGAGCCAACTGTTCGACTGGCAGCTTGACGTCGAGAGGCTGGAGCGCGAGGCGAGGGGCGCCCGCCTGGCCGGCACTCCCGACCCATGGACCAGGATCGAAGCGGAGTGCTCGCTGGACCTGATCGAAGCGGAGCTCACTGCGCTTCGCGGCCGCGAGCAGGCGGAAGCAGGGGATAGCGTGGTGCAGCTGCGCAGCTGGAAGGCTCGGATCGAGCGGGTTCTTCGCCTGCTGGAGGCGACCGACGGTCCTTGATCGGGAGTGCGCGGTCTTACTGCACGGTCACGCGGTCTATCGGAAACGCCACCACAGCCCGGTGCTCGTCATCACAGACTTCGATCCAGTAGTGATGACGGGCGCCGTCGATTGAGCCTTCCCTAAGCAAGGTCAGAGCGTCCTTCACGGCCCATTCCCAGGCCTCGACCATACCGGGTAGCACGATACCCGTGCGATCCTCGAATACTGTCTCGTCGCGCCGCACGTTGAAATAATATCTGCCCATGAACCGCAGTAGCAGGGACGGTCCTGGGCGCCAACATCTGCCTGAGTGAGGGCAATGAGTTGCCGACTGAGAGTGAAGCGGCGAGGTATATTAAGTGCAGGATTTGCAGCTGGTGATTGGCGGAGGCGCACTATTGCCAGGTGGGACCGGTCGTGCTCCGCTGCTCGGACGCGGAGGATTGCATGTCTGTCCAATTACACCACGTGGCGCTGGTCGTGGCCGAACCCGAGCGGTCGGCGGAGTTCTATGAATCGATCTTCGGCCTCACGCGCCTCGATAGACCACCCTTCAAGATCGAAGGTGTCTGGCTCGACTGCGGACCGGGGCTACAATTGCACCTGACCAGGCATCCTCAGGGGACGTTCCGCTCAGGTGGGGTGGACAACAACGATGGCCACTTTGCTTTCAGGACCGACGACTTCGAGGGCATCCTGGCGCGGCTTGTAGCGAGAGGTTTTCGCGAAGATGCGCCGGAAGACGACCCGATGCGGATCTTAGTGAACCGGTCCGGCATGGCCGGTTTCCTGCAGCTCTACGTCGTGGACGCCGACCGCAACATAATCGAAGTAAACACTGCGGCTGGCGGGCCTTTTTGAATAACAGGTGTGCGCTGAGCACCGCCCGTCCCCCACCAGTTATGCGGTCGGCTTCAGGAACGGGCGGTGCAGCCCGCCTATTGTACTGGCCTCGACGGCACCATCGAGCGTGTCGGGGTCGGGCTCAGTGATGGCCTCTTCGAAGCCGGCGTCAAGCTGCTGCTGGCCCAGCCAGGCAGCGCGCGCCCGGTGCCAGTATTCCTCGTCGCGTCCCTCCGGCCGCCCGTCGTTCTCCCACAGATAATAGGCGGTATCGCGGATCGACTGCTCCACCGACGGGACAGCTTCGAGCGTGTCGATCGCCGGGACGTCCGCCTCGGTGAGCTGCCGGATGCCGGCGGACTCGGAGTTGGGAAGCACGGCTTCCAGCCGCTCCAGCGCCTCGCCGACGCGTTCGGCGATCATCGGACTGAACTGGTGATCCGGCCAGGTGTTCTCGTAATCCCTGAGCTCTTCGACGGTGATCCCGGCGGCGGCTGCGAACTCTTCGGGATCGAGGCCAAGCGACAGCCGGCGGTTATGGTCGCCTTTGGGTTGGCGCTGGGTGGGATCGGCAGGGAAAGTCATTTCCGAACTCCTCGTTGGTGCTTGAGGACAATCTGCCGGTGGCCGAAAAGTTGCGGAGATGGGGTGAGCCTGGCGGGGGTTTGCGCGCCCCGGAGGGCGCGCAATCCGGAAAATCAGCTGCGCAGGATCGGCGGCGCAACGGAACCGGCGCGGTAGTCGCGGATCTGGTCGGCGGGGTAGGGCTCCGAGGCCTCGTCAAAGCCTTCCCAACCCTCGGCCTCGTAATCGCGACGGCGCGCCGCAATGTCGACGACACTGGAATCGCGCAGGATGGCCGCCGCCGCGTCGGCGCGACTATCCTCGACACGCGCCGTCACCAGGATGCCGCCGCGGCGGACGCCTTCGGCGTAGACATGCGCGTCGCGCTCATCGACACCTGCGTCAGTCAGTGCGCCGATGATGCCGCCGGCAGCGCCGCCCACGGCAGCGCCAGTCACCGCGCCGATTGCCGTCGCCAGCAGCCAGCCGCCCGCTACCACGGGGCCGACACCTGGAATGGCCAGCATGCCAAGCCCGGCGAGCAGGCCACCCGTGCCGCCGACCACGGCGCCAACACCCGCGCCGGCGCCGACGCCTTCGGCAACGTCGTCGCCCGTCTCGGTGTCATATTTGCCATCGGCGTTGTTGGCGACGATCGAGATGTCTTCGCCGTTGACGCCTGCATCCTTGAGCGAGCGCACGGCGCGATCGGCCTGGTCGTGTGAATCAAAAAGCCCTGTGATTGTTTTCATGGCGGCGTTTCTCCTTAGGGTTCGGATCTCAGGGATCCACAGCAGCAACTTGCCGGCGAGCCATCCGTTCCGCCGCTTGCCATTCCGCTCTGCTGACCACCCGCGCCAATTGGCCCATGGCGAAAACGCCGGGACCGGCGGGAACCGGGTGGGCCTCAGCACGTATCGAATATGGCTTCCCCACAAACCACGAGGTGCAACCATGCTCGATAATTTCCCCCGTCCGCCCTTTCCTGAACAGCAGCAGCCCTATCCCGGGCTCGCCAGCAGGATGGATCCGGTTCCCGATCACGGCGAGGAGAGTTATCGCGGCTCGCATCGGCTCGAAGGCAAGAAGGCGCTGATCACCGGCGGCGATTCAGGCATTGGGCGTGCGGTCGCCATCGCCTTCGCCCGCGAAGGCGCCGACGTCGCCATTTCCTATCTCAGTGAGGAAGAGGATGCGGCCGACGTGAAAAAAGTCATCGAGGCGGAAGGTCGAACCTGCGTGCTGCTGCCCGGCGATATTGCCAGCCCGGAGCATTGCCGCGGGCTGATCGCAAGGACGGTCGAGGCCTTCGGTCGGATCGACGTGCTGGTCAACAACGCCGCCCACCAGAGCTATTTCGAGAGTCTCGAAGAGATTCCCGACGAGGAATGGGAAACCACTATGGCGGTGAATATCTCGGCGATGTTCTACCTCACCAAAGCCGCTGTTCCACACATGCAGCCGGGCGCGTCGATCATCAACACGGCATCGAAACAGGCAGACGAGCCGAGCCCCGAACTGCTTGCCTATGCCGTCACCAAGGGGGCCATCCAGAACTTCAGCGCCGGTCTTGCGCAACTGCTGGCCAAAAAGGGCATTCGCGTCAACACGGTGGCGCCCGGCCCGGTCTGGACCCCACTTGGGCCAGCAAGCCTGCCGGTTTCCAACGTCGTCGAATTCGGCAAGCAGGTGCCATTCGGGCGCCCGGCCCAGCCGCGCGAACTGGCGCCACCCTATGTGATGCTCGCCAGCGACGAAGCGAGCTACATTTCCGGCGCCACCATCGCGGTGACCGGTGGCAAGCCGGTGATGTAAGACGGGTGGGGCGGCTTTGGCCGCCCCTTCGCTTACCAGGCCACTGCCGACCAGGGGCCAAGCCGCAGGACCTCGCCGTGCTGCTCGTACCGCCCGCTCGACAACGGCGGCGCCGTGACAACGCAGCCGATATCCGCCGGCCGGGCGGTCGGGTTCAGCGCCATCGACAGCGTGCCGGCTTCGAACACCCAACTGACAACCAGGCAATTGCCTTGCCGCGCCGTTTGGGCATCAAGGCACGGCGTCGCGGCGAGCGGCCAGAGCCTGTCGCGGCGCCAGCGCGCCAGTGTCCGGAAGCGCTCGAGGGCGGCGCTCGCTCAGGCATGGTTTCGTAGTCCTGCCAAGAGAGCTTGGCCATCTTGAACGTCCTGGGATCGTTGGGCTCAGGCAGTCCGCCGGCTCCGACATCATCCTTGAACATCTCGCGCATCTGCTTGTAGCGCTCGTCGCTCTTGGCCTTCGCGGCTGCTGCATCGAGGTCGACGAAGAACGGGAAGCCGCTGCTGAGATTGGCCTCGTCGCCCATGAAGCAGAGCGGAATCTGCGGCGCGAGGAATTTGACGAAATGCACGAAATCCAGCTGCTCGGGGCTGATCCGCTCCGATAGGCGATTGGCGTCGGAGCGATTGCCCAGCTGATCGTGGTTCTGCACATAGGTGATGAAACTGTCGGGCGGGAGCTTGGCAGCTTTGCCGCCCCTGGTGCGTCCGTCGCTGCCGTCGCCTTCGCTGGGGTCGTGTACGAACCCGTCGGCCAGCGCCTTTTCGAGGTCGGCATATGGGTCCTTGTTCGGATCGTCATAGCCGGTTCTCGGTCCCTCGCCGGTGACGAGGTATGCCAGCACGTGGTGCATGTCGTCGTTCCACTGCGCCGAATATTGCTGCGGCCGGTTGTGATCGTCGCGTTCGAGCAGCTCGAAGTTGTTGCGCACGTTCTCGACGATCAGCGCGGCATCGGGCTTGCTGGCCCGCGCCGCCGCGGCCAGCTCACCGAGAAAGCGCTCGCGGTTCTCGGTCTTGATCTCGTGCACGCTATCAAAGCGCAACCCGTCGAAATCATACTCCGTCAGCCACATCACCGCGTTCTCGTAATAGAACTGGCGAACCATCGGTTGATCGAAGTCGATCGCCGGGCCCCAGGGCGTCTCGATATCATCCCGGAACCACTGCGGCGCGTAATGCGGGATGAAATTGTCGGTCTCACCGAAATGGTTGTAGACCACGTCGAGGATCATCAGCAGCCCGAGCTGGTGGGCGCGATCGACCAGCTGCCTCAGCTCCTCGCGCGTGCCGTAGCAGTGCTCAGGCGCAAAGATCAGTGTGCCGTCATAGCCCCAGTTGCGGGCGCCGGGAAACTCGTTGACCGGCATGATTTCGAGGCAGGTATAGCCGGCATCGCGGAAGTGTTCGAGCCGATCCGCAAGGGCGGAGAACGTGCCTTCCGGCGTCGCTGCGCCGACATGCACTTCGCAGATCACTGCCTCATGCCACGGCCGGATCGGCTCCCGGCGCTCGGCCCGCGCCAGGGGCGCGCAAGCGATGCTCCAACCGGAGGCGTCGTCCTGCTGCTGCCGGGACGCTGGGTCGGGAAAAGTGACATCGCCGACGCGAAACCTGTAGCGAGCACCCGGCCCGCAATGGTCCAGCGAGGCCAGCAGAAACCCATCGAGGCCGCGCGTCATGGTCACTGGATCCCGACCTTCGACCAGCACCTCGGCAGCCGAAACGTCCGGCGCCCAGAGCCGAAACCAGGTGCTGTCCCCCTCGACCGCTGGTCCGAAGCGGCCGGACGCCGGCGCGCCGGAAGTGTCGTCGTTACTGCGGGTGCGCTCGAGTTCGATGGTCATCAGTTGTCCCCTGGGCCTGACCCGGCATGGTCGCTGGGCCGCGCCTTCGGTGAACTTGCGTGACGTGCAACCGTTCCGCGGCACGAGACCCGAGGCAGCGTTCAGTAGAGGTCGTTGAAGGTCTCGGGGTCGCTGCCGGTGCGGCCGTTTGCCGGATCGTCCAATCCGGCGATTCTCCCCATTTCTCCGTCCGACAGGGTGAAGCCGAACACGTCGAAATTCTCGCGGATCCGTTCGGGCGTTTCCGATTTCGGGATGACGATCGAGCCGCGCTGCAAGTGCCAGCGAATAATGACCTGCGCCGGCGATTTGCCCAGGCTCGCGGCAATTTCGCCAATGATCGGATCATCGAGCACTTCCCCACTGCCCAGCGGCGAGTACGCCTCATGCCGGATGCCGCGCGCGGCAAGATGAGGCAACAGACCCTTCTGCTGGAAGTGCGGGTGGGTTTCGACCTGGTCGACGGCCGGCACGATACCGGTCTCGCCGATGATCCGCTCAAGCTGCTCGATGGTGAAGTTCGAAACGCCGATGGCCTTCACCAGCCCCTGTTCCTTGGCCTCGATCAGACCTTTCCAGGTCTCGACATATTTGTCGTGCGCCGGAGTGGGCCAGTGGATGAGCATCAGGTCGAGATAGTCGAGCTGCAGCGCCGCAAGCGATTCCCGCACCCCGGCCAATGCCCCTTCGTGGCCCATCGCCTTGGTGCGCAGCTTGCTGGTGACGAAGATCTCGGACCGCTCCACCGTGCTTGATTTGATGGCTTCGCCGACCCCTTGCTCATTGTCGTAGCCCTGGGCGGTGTCGATCAGCCGATAGCCGGCCTCGAGCGCCGCGGTCACGGTGGGGACGACCTTGTCGTTCTCGATCTGCCATACGCCCAGCCCGAGCTGAGGAATGGAGATGAACTCGCTGAGCTCGATCGCCGGCGGTGAGGTGGGTGCGTACTTGTCCATCAGGCATCTCCATTGGTGCCTTTCGGGAACTAGCAGGGGCAGGGAGGGTTCCGGATCGGGTGCAGGCTTTCGACGCAACCCCCAATTGCCTTCTGCGTGATCGGCATCTAGGGGGCAGAAACAATGGTCCCCGGTCCGTTGCCGAACCGGGGCCCAGATTTGCTAGCTATTGGCAGACGGTCAGCCGGCAGTGGCGCTGGAGGCCACGTAGACCGTCACTGTGTCGCCCTCTGCCGTCGCGCCGAGCACATCGGCCATGGTGGCGCCGCGTGTCTGGATCGCTGCGACCGCTGCCGCATTGGCTTCAAGCGACTTGCGAATGTTGGTCGCGCCTTCGGTAGCCAACGCCGACGAGACTTCGTCCTCGGCGCAGTTCGAGACCAGCACGATCTTGACGTTGGTGGCCGCGCTCAGCGCGCTCGCATCGGCCATGGTCATGCTGCCCGTCAAGGCGGCAAGTCCACCGGCGTCGCAGGTGATGGTGTCGCCGGACAGGGCTGCCAGGGCGGTCTGCGCGGCGGTAGCCTCCTCGAGGGAAACCGTGCCGTCGCCATTGGCATCGAGCACGATGCTGGCATTGCCGCTCGCGGTGATGGCGGCGTTGGCAGCGGCGACCTCGTCAGCACTGATCGAACCGTCACCGTTCGCATCGATGGTAAGGCCAACCGAGGCGCTGGCCGAAGCAGTGGCCGCGGCCGTTGCGGAAGCTGCGGCGTCGGCCGCGGTCTGCTCTTCCGCCGAGACATTGCCGTCGCCATTGGCATCGACCGTAACGGCGGCGGCGGCGTCGACTGCTGCGCCGACCTGGGCGAAGGCAGCGGGGGTCATGGTCAGCGCGAGCGCAGTGGCGAGGGCGAGGATTGAAATGCGTGTCATTGTTCTTGTTTCCTTCCGGGGAGACCCGGTCGCACTCAACTTGCCTTGGCGGGGATGGTTGCACTGGGGGTGTCCGGGCGCGATCCAGCCGCAGGCTCGAGTCTGCACCTCCCCCTCAGAGGCGGAGGCCGGGAGGGGGCCGTCTCTGCACCGGTGCGTGGGGCACGATCGAGACTCCCAAAAGCAGAGGGCCCTCCGCTTTCGCGGAAGGCCCTCGCTCCCCAAAACACCGTGCCCTACGCCGAGCGTCGCCTTTGGCGCAGTTCCTGCCACAAGAGGCCGACATAGGCGGTGTTCGTCTCATAGTAGCGCCGCCACAGCCGGCGCGGTTCCTGCGCGACGCGGAACAGCCACTCGAGGCCGAGTTTCTGCACCAGCACCGGGGCGCGGGCGACCTTGCCGCCATAGACGTCGAAGCTGCCGCCGACGCCCATGACGAAGTTTGGGGTCAGCACGTCGCGATATTGCTTCAGGAACCGTTCCTTGCGCGGCGTCGGCATGGCGACGAACAGGCAATCGGCCTTGCTGGCATTGATCGCTTCGATCACCGCCGCCTCGTCCTCGGGCTTGAAATAGCCATCCTGCATGCCGGCGACCACCAGGTCGGGATGGTCCTTGGCGAGCTGGATATCCACCGCCTGCAGCACGTGCCTTTCGGCGCCGAGCAGGTAGGGACGATAGCCGTTCCTGGCGCAGAGCGCGAAGAGGTTCGTCATGATGTCGACGCCGGCCACCCGCTCGGGCACCTCGACGCCGCAGAGCCGGGCGCCCCAGACGACGCCCGCGCCATCGACATTGATCAGGTCGGCGCTGGCGACATCTTCGCGGAGCTCGGCGTTCTGCTTCATGTTCACGAGCTTGGACACATTGACCACGGTGTGGTGCAGCGGCCGGCGGCCGGCCATCGCCTCGTTGGCGAGGGCCAGCGTCTCGGGCATGGTCAGCGCGTGGATGGGCGAGCCGAGGAACTCCCGGCGCCGCTCGGCGAGCAGCGGGTGCTGGCGCCAGCTGAGAGGTTCGTTGCTCATGCGGCGCGGTCCGTGACGCGGCGGAGGAACTGCGGCTGGGCGGCGGCTTCGCGGCTCTTCTTGCCCTCGATGCGGGCATCGGGCTTCTTGGCCTTGCGCCAGGTCCACAGGCCCCGGGTATCGATCAGCTTCTTGTCCTTCAGCGCCTCGGGGTCGATCAGCCCGAACTGGCGGTGGTCGACCAGCAGCACCACGATATCGGCCTTGTCGATGGCGCTCAGCGCATCGGTGAAGACGATGCCCTTGCCCTCCAGCTCGCGCGGCAGCGCCCCGATATGCGGTTCGGCGGCGATCAGCCTGATATTGGGCACATCGGCGAGGAGCTTGACCACCTCGACCGCCGGGCTCTCGCGCACGTCGTCGATATTGGGTTTGAAGCTCAGGCCGAGGCAGGCAACGGTCTGCTGCCGGGTGGGGTCGAGCACCGCTTCGATATCGCGCACCACGGCGAAGGGCCGGTCGGAATTGATGCGGCGGGCCGAGCTCATCAGCCTTGTGCTGTTGGGCGCAGCGTCGATGATGAAATAGGGGTCGACCGCGATGCAGTGGCCGCCGACGCCGGGGCCGGGCTGCAGGATATTGACCCGCGGGTGGCGGTTGGCGAGCTCGATCACTTCCCAGACGTTGAGGCTCAGATCCTGGCACACCGCCGCCAGTTCGTTGGCGAAGGCGATGTTGACGTCGCGGAAGGCGTTCTCGGTCAGCTTCACCAGCTCGGCGCTTTCGGCCGAGGTGATGAACAGGTCGCCGGCAACGAAGCTCGAATAGAGCTCGACCGCACGCGCCGAAGAGCGCTTCGACAGCCCGCCGATGGAGCGGTCATTATTGGTGAGTTCGGTCAAGACCTTGCCGGGCAGCACGCGCTCGGGGCTATAGGCCACCAGCACGTCGGCAGCTTCGCCATGTTCCGGCGGGAAGCTCAGGTCGGGGCGGAGCTCGGCGAGCAGAGCCGTCATCTTGCGGGTGGTGCCGACCGGCGAGGTGGATTCCAGCACCACCAGGTCGCCGGCTTTCAGCACCGGGGCGATCGACTGCGCTGCCGACAGCACATAGCTGATGTCGGGCTTATGGTCCTCGGTGATCGGGGTGGGCACGGCGATGACGAACGCATCGGCTGGCTGCGGCGTGGTCGAAGCGCGCAGCTTGCCGTTGGCCACCACTTTCTGGATCAGCCCGTCGAGATCGGGCTCGACGATGTGGATCTCGCCGCGATTGACCTTTTCGACTACCGACGGGTTGACGTCGATGCCGATCACTTCCAGCCCGCGGCTGGCGAATACCGCGCAGGTGGGGAGGCCGATATAGCCCATGCCGATGACGGAAACGGTTTTGATCTCAGTAGTTTTCAGCTCAGACATGCCGCGATAGCTCCTCGACGATCCGGGCGCTGGCCCGGCCGTCGCCATAGGGGTTGTGCGTTTCGGCCATGCCGCGATAAGCGGCGGGGTCGTCCAGCAGACGAGTGGCGTTCAAAACGATCTGCTCGATATCGGTGCCGACGAGGCGCGCCGTCCCAGCGGCTACCCCTTCGGGACGTTCGGTGTTCTCGCGCATGACAAGCACCGGCTTGCCGAGCGAGGGGGCTTCCTCCTGCACGCCGCCGCTATCGGTCAGCACCAGGTAGCTCTGCTTCTGCAGGTAGAGGAACGGCAGGTAATCCTGCGGGTCGATCAGGTGGATATTGGGCACCCCGCCGAGCGCCGCGTTGACCACGCCACGCACGTTCGGGTTGGGATGCACCGGGTAGACGATCTGCACGTCGCCGCGCGTCGCCAGCACCTTCAGCGCAGTGCAGATGCGCTCGATGCCGCCATCGAAATTCTCGCGCCGGTGGCCGGTTACGAGGATCAGCTTCCGTGTTGAATCAAGGAACGGGAAACGAGCCGCGAGCTCGGCGCTGAGCTCCTGGTCGGCGTCCAGGGCGCCGGAAAAATGCAGCAGCGTATCGATCACCGTGTTGCCGGTGACGAAGATCTTCGCCGGGTCCTTGCCTTCGGCGATCAGGTTCTGGCGCGCTTCGGCCGTGGGGGCGAAGTGCCAGGTGGCGATATTGCCGGCGATCAGCCGGTTGAGCTCCTCGGGGAAGGGGCTATCGATATTGTGGCTGCGGAGCCCCGCCTCGATATGGGCCACCGGGATGCGCTTATAGAAGGCGGCCAGCGCCGCGGTCATGGCGGTGGTGGTGTCGCCCTGCACCATGACGATATCGGGCTTGGCTTTATCCAGCACCTCGGCCATGCCGAGCAGCACTTTCGAGGTCACGTCGAACAGCGTCTGGCCCGGCGACATGACGTTGAGATCGTAATCCACCGGCATGCCAGTGAGGGCGATCACCTGGTCGACCATTTCGCGGTGCTGGGCGGTGACGCAGATCTGGGTATCGAAATGCGGACTTTGGAGCGCCGCCTGCGCCACCGGGAAGCATTTCAGCGCTTCCGGCCGGGTGCCGAACACGATCAGCAGGCGCTGCCGCCGGGGACGTTCAGGAGGGGAGTGGAAATTCATGTCGCACCGCACTACGAAATGATCTGGTCGCATCTACGCGTTGATGCTCAGCACATACCCCCAACCTATCTGGTGGTCGCCTTAACTCTTAAGCTATGATTAATACCAAAAGGACGTTTACCCAGATGCGTTTCGGAGTTTGTACACGCCGTTGCGGCGCGCTACAGGCCGCAGCTGGGGCGGAAACGTGGTCATAACAATTTGATTACAATTTTAATCATCGTCGAGACTTCCAGTCCGCGTGCCTGGCAGGTAGCGTTACTTGCGCGCCTGACCGCGGCCGGGCACCGAATCGCGGTGCAGCAGGTGGCTGGGGCGGGAAGGCGGTCGAGGTCGCTCGAGCTGATCCTGCAGCTCGAAGAGCGCCGCGCGCCACGCTCGCTGCTGCGACCGGCCGCGCCGCTGGCCGCGACAGCGGGGCAGGGCAACCACGATCTCACCATCGACCTCACCGGTCGCAGCGCGCATGGCCATGCCCCGGTGCTGACGGTGGATTTCGAGGGCCAGCGCGAGCTTGCCGCCGGCCTGGCCGCCATGCTGGCGGGCGGCGTCCGGCCCACGCTCACGGCGCGGCTCAACGGCGTCGCGGTGGCCGAGGCGCGGCCGATGATCGGCGATCGCGTCTGGCTCAGCCGTGCAGCCTCGGAGCTCTGCGCCAGCGCCATCACGCTCATCGAAATGTGCGTCACCCGCTTTGCTGCCGGCAAGCTGCTGCCGCTGGCAACGCCGATTCCGCTGGCGCCGCAGCGCCACGGTCGCGACCTGATCTGGCGCTACCTGCCGCATCTGGTCGCCGGCCTGGGCAAGCGGGCGCTGGGCCGCCTCGGCGGCAACCGGCCATTCTACTGGCGGACAGCGCATCGGTTGATCGAAGGCCCCGGCATTGCCGAGGGGCCGGACAGCTCGAACGTGCCGTTCAGCGAACTCGCCGATGACGGCAAGCGCTTCTACGCCGATCCGTTCGTCTTCGAGTGGCGGGATCGGCTCTACCTGTTTGTCGAGGAATATCCCTATGCGCTCGGCCGCGGCATCATCTCGGTGGCCGAATGCCGCCCCGATGGCCGCATGGAGGCGCCGCGCGCCGTGCTCGAGGAGCCGCACCACCTGAGCTATCCGCAGGTCTTTGCCCATGACGGCGAGGTCTACATGATCCCCGAGTCGAGCAGCGGCAACGAGCTGGTGCTGTATCGCGCCGAGCATTTTCCGCATGCCTGGGTGCGCGAGGCGGTGCTGGTCGAAGGCAAGAAGCTCAACGACATGACGCTGCTGATCCGCGACGATCGCTTCTGGCTGTTCGGCTCCGAGCAGCGGGGAGAGGGGAGCGCGTCGGACACCATGGTGGTCTATGCCGCCAAGGCGCTGGCCGGCCCCTGGTCGCCGCACCCGATGAACCCGGTGCTGATCGATCGCCGCGCCGCCCGCCCGGGCGGGCCGTTCATCCTGACCGCCGATGGCCGTACCCTGTTGCCGCTGCAGGATGGCACCGAGGTCTATGGCGGCGGCCTCGGCATCGCCGAGCTCACGGTGCTGAGCGACAACGAGGTGCAGTTCGGCCCGGTGCGCCCGGTGGTCCCCGGCGAAGCATGGGCCCGCAAGGGAATCCACACGCTGTCGCGCTCGGGCCGGCTGGAAGTGGTGGACAGCTGCGGGTGAGGGTTTTCTTGCTCCCCTCCCCCCGCGGCGCAACGCCTCCCCGCAAGGAGGACGGAGGCGATCGCCTCAGGCATCGCCGCCTAAGCGGAGGATCGCCGAAGGCCCAGCCTTTCACGTGCTTTCCGGTAGGGATTTACCAAGAAAGCCCATTCCGGAAGCGTCCGACGGCCACTGGTATATAAAGCCCTAACGACAGGCCGCTTGCAGAACGAGATGTTAACGCCATGGCTTTGCTGACCGACGCGCCGCATCCCCACAGCCCGACCACTTCGGGGGCTCGCGCTTTCGCGCGCCTTGGGGCGCGGCCCGCCAATGACGAGATCATCGCCCCGCCGGCGCCGCAGCCAGAGCCGGTGGCGACTGTGACGCTGGGCAAGATCGGCGATTTCCTCGAGCTCGATTTCGGCCGGCTGTTCGTCTGGCTGAAAAGGGGCCTCCTCGCCTCGGTGGCGCTGGCCGGGCTCGGTGCGGTGGCCGGCGGCGCCTACGCGGTGCTGAGCCCAGCCAAATACACCGTCTCGACCGATATCCTGATCGATCCGGCGAACCTGCAGGTGGTGACCGACGATCTGTTCCAGCAGCCGGGGCAGGTGGATAACGCGCTGCTGACAGCCGGCAGCAAGCTGCGCGTGCTCACTTCGGGCAATGTGCTGTCGCGCGTCGTCGACAAGCTGAACCTCGTTGCCGACAAGGAATTTTTCGATCCGACCCCGGGCCTGCTGTCGGGCCTGTTCGGCTCCAGCAAGGACGAGAAGCCGGCCGACCCCAAGCTCGCGGCGCTGGCGGCGCTCAGCGGCCGGGTCAGCACCACGGCCGATGAGAAGTCGTTCGTCGCGACGCTGCGCGTCTCCTCGGAGACGCCAGACAAATCGATCATGCTCTCGTCGGCCATCTTCGAGGCCTTCAAGGCGGAGCTGGCGACGGCGGAAGCCGATGGCGCCGGCCGCACCGCCGCCGCGCTGACCGACCGGCTCGATGAATTGAAGGCTTCGGTGAAAATCGCCGAAGAAAAGGTCGAGGCCTATAAGCGCGACAACAACCTCGCCACCAGCTCGGGCGAACTGGTCAACACCCAGACCATGGCGCAGCTCAACCAGCAGGTGGTGGAGGCGCAGTCGCGCGTCATCGCCGCACAGTCGAGCTATGACGAACTGGTCGCCGCCGGCCGCAACGCCACCACCGCCGATACCCAGGCCTCGGGTGCGCTGACGACGCTGCGCGCCAGCGCCGGGGCGCTGCGCCAGCAGCTCGACGCGCAGTCGATGGTCTACGGCCCGCGCCACCCCACGATCGTCCGGCTCAACACCGAGCTCAGCGCCGTCAACGCGCAGCTCGAAGCGGAAATCGGTCGCATCGTCGCCGCCGCCAAGGTGTCGCTCGACGAGGCCAAGACTGCCGCCGCGGCGCTCAGCGCCAAGGCCGATGAGCTGAAGACCAGCGTGTTCAGTGACAACGAGGCGCTGGTGACGCTGCGCGAACTCGAGCGCGACGCCACCTCGAAATCGACGATCTACGAAGCCTTCCTCAGCCGGGCTCGCCAGGTGACCGAGCGCGAGCAGCTCGACACCACCAATGTGCGAGTCATCTCCACTGCCGTGCCGCCGCCCGGCCGGTCGTGGCCGCCGCGCACCGTGGTGATGCTCGGGGCAGGGGCCGCGGGCGGCTTCGCCATCGGCATGCTGCTGGCGGCGCTGTTCGGCATGATGCGCGACCTGAAGCAGCCGCCGCGCCGGCGTGTCGCCTCCGTTACCGCCTGATCCAGCCATGCAGCGACGCATCGTCTTCCACGTCCCGAGCCTTCGGGGCGGCGGCGCCGAGCGCGTCTTCGTGCTGATGGCCAACGAAATGGCGCGCCGCGGCCACGAGGTGACGCTGTTCACCTGGAACGGCGAAGGCCCCAACGCGGCGCTCCGCTCCGATGCGGTACATTTCGTCGACCTGGGAATACCGATCCACGGCGAAGGTTTTGGCAAGCCCGCCACCATCGCCGGGCTGTGGCGCAGCGCCGGCTTCTACCGGCGGCTCAAACCCGACGCGGTGTTCAGCGGCCCGGAGTTTGCCAACCTGATCACCGCACTGGCGCTGAACCTCGGCTTCAGCAAGGCAAAGTTCTTCCCGAGTTTTCATGCCGCCGCCGCGATCCCGTCGAACGATTTCGGCTCCAAGCTCGCCGTGCTGCTGTCGGGCCTTGTCGCCGCCCGCGCCACCAAGGCGATCGCGGTTTCCGCCGGGGTCGGGCGCGACATCGCGGCGCGCGGCGTGGCTGCCGGCAGGATTGCGGTGATCAACAATCCACTGCCGCCCGCGGCGGCTCGGACCGGGCAGGTTTACCCCTGGCAGGCGGAGCTCACGGCGCTGGGAGAGGGGCCGGTGATCGCCACTGCCGGCCGCCTGGTCGGGGTGAAGGACCACAAGACGTTGCTGCGCGCCTTCGCGGCGCTGCTCAAAACCCGTCCGGCCCGGCTGGTGCTGTTCGGCGAAGGCCCGCTGCTCGGCGAACTCGAAGCGGAAAGCCGAGTCCTCGGAATCGCTTCGCGGGTTTTGTTCCCGGGCTACGTGAACGACCCGGCAGCCTGCTACGCCGCCGCCGACCTGTTCGTGCTCAGCTCGACCAGCGAGGGGTTTGGCAATGTGCTGATCGAAGCCATGGCCGCCGGGGTGCCCGTGGTTTCCACCGACGCCCCGCACGGCCCGCGCGAGATTCTCGCCGATGGCAAGTACGGTACGCTGACCCCGGTGGGCGATGTAGACGCGCTGGCCGATGCGATGGGCGCGACGCTGGAGCGGCCGACCGATGCGGCGCTGCTCAGGGGCAGGGCAGCCGACTATACCGTGGAGCGGATCGGCGACCAGTACGAGGCGCTGCTGCGCTAGCACCCACGCGACGGCCGCACCGGCGCCTCTTGATCGGCCTCGGCCGATACCTAGATTCGATGCAAATACAGCAGCAGTTGGAGACGCGAATGGCAGTTTTTGCCGTGAACATCCTCGGCCGCAGCGATGAGCCCACCGGCCGGGCCGAAGTGATGGTGGCAGAAGACGAACAGGGACTCCGCCGGGAGTTCAGCGCCTTTCTCACTGCCGCCTCGGAGGTGATCATCACCGCCGATCCGCGCCGCGTCGAAGCGGAACTGGTGGCCAATGGCTGGGCGCCGCCCGAGATCACCGAAGGCAGCCGACTACGCCTCTATCGCTGCACAGCGCTGCCCGGCTGGAACGCATCGGAGAACCTCGCGCTGCCGGTCTGAGCGCGAGGAGGAAAGTTGCAGACCTTTCCTCCTCGGACGCGCGCTCAGGGAATGCGTGAGACCTGCTCGAGCTGGTCGACCAGCCGCTCGAATGTGGCGGCGATATCGGTCAGCCGATCATGTGGCGGCTCGCCCTTGATGGCGTTGAGGTAGTCGCTCTGGCGGTGCCGGATCTCCGCCAGCAGTGCGCCGCCCTCGAGCCGCGCCAGGGTGCGTTCCTCCTCGGTGGCGTAGACCGAGCTGGCGCGCGCCTTCAAATGAGCCGCCTTGACGTTCCACGACCCCAGGCTCGCGACAAACGGCCTGATCGCCCGGTTGGCGCGCTGCCGGCTGGCAAAGCCTGGATTGCTGCGCCGGGGAGTTGATTGAGTGCTCTGCATGGACCTTCTCCCGTGTTGTCCGCCGTTCAAGCGGCGGTTTGCGCTGAAACACGCACCGGGCGCGACGGGTTGCATGGGGAGGCAAGGCAAGAGCTGGAAGGGCCACCACCAAGCGATGCTGGGTCAGCTGACCGATGCGGCGCTGCTCGGGGCAGGCCGACTACACCGTGAAGCGGATCGGGGATTTGTACGAGGGGCTGTTGCGCCAGGGGCTGGCAGAGGGGCCGGTGCGGGCTGACCCCCACCCCTGTCCCCTCCCCGCAAGGGGGAGGGAGACCCTCACACCAGCATCCCAGCTTGCGTCTCTCTCCCCTTGCGGGGAGGGATCAAGGATGGGGGCAGCGCCAGGCGTCAGCTGAAACTCCTTTGCCGCCAATGCGTAGCTATTGGAGCAACCCGACTGCCGCGTCCGGTTGCCGGCGGGGTCGTGCCGCGCGTCCACAGCCCGCATCGACCCCGCCGTACTTTGCCTCAGCGCTCGAGATCGCCGTGGTCGGCCCGTCGTTGCTGCAAGGGGGAGAAGGTCATGAGAGCGGCGCTCGAATAGCGAGGGAGGGGGCCGTCTCTCTCAGTTGACTTGGGCTAGCGCCGAACCCGGCCTTCGCCGAACAGCGGGATGACGTTGCCGACGCGCTCGGCCGGCACGGGCCTCGGCTCGAAGGCGCGCACCATGGGCAGGGCCTGGTGCTGCACGGCGGCGACGCGCTCGACTTCGACCAGCCCGTCGATGCAGTTGAGCAGCTGCTGCGGGGTCACCGGCTTTTCCAGCACCGCGTCGATCCCTGCCGCGAGCAGCGGCCGGTGGAACGCCACGGCGGCGCGGGTCAGCGCCACGATCTCGAAGGCGCTGCTGGCCAGCTTCAGGTGGCTGCGCAGCCCGCGGGCGATATCGATGGCCGGAGCGCCGGGCAGGTCGGTATCGAGCACCACCACGTCGACCGGCGAGATACGCAGGAACGTCGTCAGCATCTCGACGCTGGAAAAACTCGCCACGCGATAGCCGCCATCCTGTTCCAGCGCACGGCTGAGGATGGCCGCGAACGCCGGGTTCGCTGCCAAAATCGCTACCGCTTTGCTATGGGACGTCGTCACCTGTCCGGCTCCGGGCTTGGGTTAATGTTTCCCTAACACAGGGGCGGGTGGCGTCGAGGCCCGAACTGGCGGTATCCTTAACCGGGCTCGCCGAACCACTCCGTTAACCCCAGCTTAACCAACTGCTTGGGGCGAATCCGGCGACCTGCTAGACGAGAGGGCATGGCGGCGGGCCGAACAAAGCCCTGCAATGCCAACAATTTGAGGCAATTTGCTGTGGCGCAGAGCGAGCTTGGATACCAGGGCGTGGAGCGGCGCAAAGCGCGCCGCGTGGTGGCGAACCAGGCGGCGCTGTGCACAGCTTTTGCCCTGGGCGAAGGCGCCCTCGCCGCGATGGTGATGCTGCTGCCGGCGCTGCTCTATCACGGGTTCGTTCTCCGCGTTGCAGCGATCGACATTCCGTTCGGGCTCTACGGCATCTACTCGGCGGTGGTGGGCGTCCTCTATGGCGCGTTCTCGGCCATCTCCGCCAACCAGTTCCTCGATCGGGCCCAGCCGCCGCACACCACGCTGGTGCAGAGCGTGCTCAGCTGGACCGGCGCGTTCGCCATCGCGCTGTTCGGCGCTTTCTTCATTGGGGTCGCCGACGATCTGTCGCGTGTCTCGCTGATCGCGGCGTTCGTCCTCGGCGTACCGGCGCTGCTGCTCGCCCGCACCATTGCCTATGCCGCGGTCACGACGCGCATCAAAGCCGGGCGGCTGCAGTTCCAGAAGGTGGCGGTGGTGGGCAGCCGTGGCGATACGGTGCGCTTCCTCGTCAACGGGAACCTGTGGAAGACCGGCTACCGGCTCCCCGGCACGCTCTATCTCGAAGATACGGTCAATGCCGAGGGCGCCTACCAGCTGAGCTCCGTCGTCGATTTCGCCCAGCATTGGGTGTCGCATGGCGCTGAGTTCATCGTCTTTGTCGGCGAGATCGGCGATATCGATGGGCTGGAAAAGCTGACCAATGAGCTGAAGCGCTTCGCCATCAACGTGGTCTGCGTGCCGGCCACCGACAATGTCAGCTTCAAGTTCCTCGACGTGGTGCCGCTCGGCCCCAACAATGCGCTGCGCTCGTTGCGCAAGCCCATGAGCGATGGCGCGGTGCTGATGAAGCGCCTGTTCGATATTGCCGGCGCTGGCCTCGGCCTGTTGTTCCTCAGCCCGCTGCTTGCGGTGATCGCGCTATTGATCAAGCTCGACAGCCCCGGCCCGGTGTTCTTCCGGCAGGAGCGGCGGGGCTTTAACGGCCGCACCTTCCACATCTGGAAGTTCCGCTCGATGACCGTCACCGAATCCGGCCGCAAGATGACGCAGGCCAAGGTCGGCGACAAACGCATCACCAAGGTCGGCGCCTTCATCCGCCGCACCTCGATCGATGAGCTGCCGCAGCTGATCAACGTGCTGAGCGGCGAGATGAGCCTTGTCGGACCGCGCCCGCATGCGCTCGTCCACGATGACGAGCTGGGCGAGCAGGTCGCCAGCTACGCGCATCGCCAGCGCATCAAGCCGGGGATTTCCGGCTGGGCCCAGGTCAACGGCTATCGCGGCGAGACCACGACGTTCGAGCAGATCGAAGGCCGCACCCGGCACGATCTTTACTACATCGACAACTGGTCGATTTTCCTTGATTGCTGGATCATCGTCTTGACGGTTTTCTCGTCCAAGACCCGGCGCAACGCCGTCTGATCCGGAGATCCGCCTGCCCATGCGCCTGTTACCTGCCTTCGCCTGGCTGCTGCTCGCTGCCATCGCCTTCGTCACCCTGGCGCCGATCGGGCTCAGGCCGATCAGCAGTTTTTCCCCCAGCATCGAACGCTTCGCGGCTTTCGCGGCCGTGGGCCTCTGCTTCGCGCTCGCCTATCCGCGCCACCTGTGGCTGGTCCTGGCGCTGGTGCTGGGCGCCGCCATCGCGCTCGAAGCGCTGCAACTGGTCTCGGCCTCCCGGCACGGGCGGCTGTTCGACCTCGCGGTCAAGCTCGCCGGCGGCGGTTTCGGCGTGGTGGCGGGCGTGGTGGCGCGTCGGCTGTGGCAGCGCGTGATGGCCAGCCGAACGGCCTGAGCCGGGGCAGGGCGCAGCATGTGCCGGCAGTAAGGCGGATACCGCAGTGCCTCTGGCGCGTGTGTCCGCTTGGCGCTAGCGCCGGATGAGCTTGCTCATGCTGATGCGCGGCTCGATCCGGTAGCCCGACCTTTGATAGAATTCGACCACCGCCGCATTCGTCTCGACGACCTGCAGGTTGATCTTCACGCAGCCGAGGCCTGAGAGACGACGCTCCGCCTCGGCGAGCAGGTCGCGACCCACCCCGCGATTTCGGTGCGACCGGCTGACCGCGATGCGGGAGATCCAGCCGCGATGTCCTTCATAGCCGGCCATGACCGACCCGCAGACCCGGTCGCCGTCGACAGCAACCAGCAGCAAGTCGGGTTGCAGTTTCAGCTTCTCGGCGATTGCCGTTTCGGCGGCGTTCCACGGCGCATCGTCTGGAAACGCCTCCTGCCACAGAGCTTTGACCTCTAGGAAGTGCCGCTCGTCGTAGGTGATGACCTCAGTCATAGTGCCGTTCTCGATTGCAAAGCGTGCGGCCACGCTTAGCCTGCCGGGGCGGCTTGGGCAAACGGCTGCAGCCGCTGAGTGCGGCGCTGAGCGCGGGCAATCGACTTGGTGCTTCACGCCGGACCTCCGCTGGGGTACCGCAATGGCTGCTACAGAAGGCGGGGGCGACGCCGAAGAGCCGCGCCGTTCGTGGTCGACGGTCTGAAGGGAGATGCGATGGAAAGCCGGTCCTGGGTTGAGCTGGTCGAACGCAATGTTCAAGCGTTTGGCGAACTCGTTGTCGGCATCGACCCCTCGCTTGCCGAGCTGCCGCGGTTCTTCGAGCAGGGCGACGCGACGCGCTGGATCGACGGATATGTCAATTTCATCCTCGATGCCGCCGAGGGCCATGTCGGGTTTGTGAAGTTTCAGGCCGCCTATTTCGAAGCCGGCGGGCTGGCCGGGCTCGAGGCGCTGTCGGCGGGCATGAAGCGGGCTCGGGCAGCGGGAATGGGCGTCATTCTCGACGCCAAGCGCGGCGATATCGGCGCGACGGCGGCCGCCTATGCACGGGCTTACCTGACGCCGGCAGCCGAGGGCGGGAGCGGGGACTTCGAGGCCGACTGCCTGACCATCAACCCGTTGATGGGGCCCGATACGCTCGAGCCCTTTGTCGAGTGTGCAAACCGCTTCGGCAAGGGCCTGTTCGTACTCTGCCGAACCTCCAATCCGGGCGCCGGGTGGCTGCAGGACAAGATGGCGGGAAACCGGCTGATCTCGGATCGGGTGGCCGACCTGATTGCCGGCCTCGCCCCCGGCGATGCCGGGCTCGCCCCCGGCGATGCCGGCTCCCTCAGCCCGATCGGCGCGGTGATCGGGGCGACGGTACCCAATGAAGGGCGCCGGCTGCGCACGCTCCTGCCGCGTTCGATCATCCTCGCCCCGGGCCTCGGCGCGCAAGGCGGCGATGCGGCCAGTATCCGCTCGCTGCGAGGCACGCGCCCGGGTGATCTGCTGGTGCCGGTTTCGCGCGGCCTGACCCGCCCCGAGGACCGGGATGTTTCGCCCACCGCCTACCGGGCGGCGCTGCTGGAAAAGATCGCCCAGTTCAAAGCCGCGATCGCCTACGACTACGATCGCCGCGAGGCGGCCGCGGGTTGAGGTCGGTACCGCTATCCGATCGGGTCGCTATTCGACCGCCCACGAAGTGATCGCCACATCCTGTAGCGCCGATGCCGCGCCGCTGTCTGCGGCCTCCAGTATCAGCCGGTAGCCGGCGCGCGCCACGTCCGTCTTCCCTCCACCGCACATCCTGCGTGGGTTGGCGATCGGCGACCCGTGCCGGCCTCCGAATGCGATTTATCGATATATCTTCTTAGAAGGCTCGATCCTGTCGACTTGGCCCCGGAATCGGCGTGGTCCTCCCGAATCTCGATTGACAAGGCGTGGAATTGTCATGCAGCTTGACTTTATCGATAAATCTGGAGGGAAACAGATGTCGTTGCCAAACCATAGTGCCGTCGCGCCGGTCACCCGGCGCCGTCTGTTGACAATGTCCGCCGCGCTGATGGCCGGCACCGCACTCGCTGCGGCCACTGGGGGCGCCTTCGCGCAAGGCGGGGCGGCGTTGCAGTTCTGGAAGATGCCGAACATGGCGGCCGAGAGCGAGAACGCCTATTGGGCGACCGCCGTCGCCGGGTTCAAGGAGGCGAGCGGCAACAGCGTCGAGCACCTGCTGGTGCCGTGGGCCGAGTTCCTCGCCAAGTATACGGCTGCGTTCGTTTCCGGCACGGCGCCCGACGTCTCCTACCAGGTGACCAACACGCTCAACCAGTTCGGCACCAATGGCCTGCTCGCGGACCTCAGGGCGATCGATCCGGCGCTCGATACCAGCGCCATCAACGAGGCGATGATCGCGTCGGCCACGCGCGACGGCAAACTCTACGGCTACCCCTACATCTCGAGCCGCTTCGTTCTCGCCCTCAACGAAGCCGTGTGGGAAAAGGCCGGCAAGCCCGCCCTGCCGACGACGTATGACGAGCTGCTGGAGTTCGCCAGGAAACTCACCTTCGACGAAGCGGGCAAGCCGCTCGGCGATCCGGCCTTCGACAAATCCAAGGTGGCGATCTACGGCATGGCCTGGCCGGGCTCCTACGAGGTGGTGATCAACTACATCTGGAACGTGCTGTTCTCCTACGGGGTGACGCCGTTCAGCGCCGACATGAAGGATATCGGCTTCGACACGCCCGAGGGCCGCGCCGCGCTCGAGCATCTGAAGGCGCTGCAGGATAGCGGCGCGGCGACCCCTCTCACCCTCTATGCCGATGCGACGCAGTGGGCCGAGTTGCTGCCGGCCGGCAAGGCGGGCCTGCAATGGGTGGAAGCCAACGTCCAGCAGTTCGTCAACTTCCCCGATGCCCGGCTGCAGGTGGTGGAGCCGCCGGCGGGCCCGGCAGGGGCGTTCGTTTCGGGGGCGGCGGGCTATCTGGTGATCGCCGAAGCCAGCGCCAACAAGGCGGCGGCGCTCGATTTCATCAAGTACGTGACATCTGGTGCGCCATACGACGATTACATCGCGCAATCGCTGCTGTTCCCGGTCAGCACCAATGCCGATGCCGCCGCCATGTATGGCAAGGTGAGCGAGAAGCGGGCCTATGATTTCCTCGCCGCCGCGCTGCCGCAGACCAAGTCGATGCTGTTCCCGGCGGCCCTGCCGTATAACGGCTATGAGTATCTGGTGGGCGAGATCAACAACTACCTGAGCGGGCAGAAATCGCTGGATCAGGTGATCGCCGACGCCAGGCAGCAGACCGCGACGCTCGCCGCCAACGCCGGGCTCTAGCACCTCATGCAGGCGATCAAGGCACAGGCGAGGGCGGAGTTCATCTCCGCTCTCGTCTTCCTCACCCCGAAAGTCGGATTGTTCGCCGCGTTCGTCGTGGTGCCGTTCGTCTACACCTTCTACCTGATGCTGTTTCAGGGTGGCCTGATCGGCAAGTTCAGGTTTGTCGGCTTAGGGAATTTCGGCGCGCTGCTGGGTGACGGGCTGCTGCGCTCGACCATCGGCAACACGCTCTTGTTCATGGCCGTCAACATTCCGGTCACCGTGGGGCTGGCGCTCGGCGTCGGCATCCTGCTCGCCCGCCAGGTGAAATTCCGCGGCGTCTATCGCTCGCTGATCTACGTGCCTTCGCTGCTCTCGGTTTCGGCCACCGGGCTGGTGTGGAAGATCATGCTCGATCGCGATGCCGGCCCGATCTACGGCTTTTTCAAGCACACGTTCGGGTTCGAGCTCAGCTATCTGCAGTCGGGCACGGTGGCGCTCATCGCCGTGGCGCTGATCAGCGCCTGGGCGTCGGTGGGCTTTTACAGCCTGATTTTCCTCGCCGGCCTCAACGGCATCCCGCGCGAGCTTTACGAGGCCGGCACCGTCGATGGCATCAGCCCGAGCGGCGCCTTCTGGCACATCACCCTGCCGCTGTTGAAGCCAGTGCTGCAGCTGGTGCTGATCCTCACCTCGATCAGCGCCATCCAGGTGTTCGACATCATCTTCGTCCTCACCCAGGGCGGGCCCGGCACCTCGACCTATACGGTGATGTGGTACATCTACAAATCGGTGTTCGGGGGCGGCTCGGTCGGCTACGCGGCAACCATCAGCGTCGCGGTGATGGTGTTCTCGATCCTTCTCGCCGGCGCGATCGTGCTGTTTACCCGCAGCCGGGAGGCGCGCTGATGGCGCCGCACTCGCGCCCACGGGTCCGCCTCAGCAGCCGCCAGGTCTGGGCGGCGCTGCGCACCCACACGCTGCTGATCCTCGTCGTTCTCGCTTCGATCTGCCCGGTGCTGTTCGTCGTCGTCGCCTCGTTCAAGCCGATCACCAGCTTCGACTCGCTGGCGAGCAGCACGGCGCCGTTCACCCTCGCCAACTATCTGGGGGTGTTTGCCGACAAGGTGTCGATCCAGTGGCTGCTCAACTCGATCATCGTCACCACGGCAGTGACCATCCTCACCGTCATCGTCGATATGCTCGCCGGCTATGCCTTCGCCAAGCTGAAGTTCAAGGGCAGCGCCTGGTTGCTTTCAGCGATGCTGGCGACCGTCATGGTGCCGTTCGCGGTGACGCTGTTGCCCAATTACGTGCTGGTGGCGCGGCTGGGGCTGGTCAACAGCTATGCCGGCCTCATCATCCCGCTGCTGTCGGCGCCGGTCGGGGTCTACCTGATGCGGCAGTTCATCTCCGAGATCCCCGACGCGCTGCTCGAGGCGGCCAAGATCGATGGCGCCAACCCGCTGCAGATCCTCATGAAGATCATCGTGCCGCTGGCGCGCCAGCCGGCGATCGTTCTGGCGGTGTTCACCTTCGTCAACACCTGGAACAGTTTCCTTTGGCCGCTGCTGATCGCCCAGAGCGAGGACAAGCGCACCCTGATCGTCGGCATTGCGACGCAAAGCCTGCAGCACACGCAGAATCTCGGGGCGATGACGGCGCAGACGGTGATCAGCATGGTGCCGACGCTGGTCGTCTTCGCCATCTTCCAGCGCTACTTCCTCATGGGCCTGACGGCGGGTTCGGTGAAATCTTGATCGACAACAGCAACACGCAGAAAAGCAGCGGGGAGGGCCGGCAATGACCGGGGCAAGCTATCCGAGCCTCAGGGGCCAAGTGGTTTTCGTCAGCGGCGGGGCCAGCGGCATCGGCGCCGAAATGGTGGCGCAGTTCACCCGCCAGGGGGCGCAGGCGGCGTTCGTCGATATCGACGATACGAGTGCCGAGGCGCTGGTCGCGGCGCTTGCGGCCGAGGGGCACGCGGCGCCGCTCTACCAGCACTGCGATATCCGCGACATCGCCGCGCTGCGGCTGGCAATCGCCGCGGTGATCGAGCGCTTCGGCCCGATCAACACACTGGTCAACAATGCCGCGAGCGATGATCCGCACACCATCGCCGAGGTCGAGCCCGACTATTGGGACGAGCGCATGGCGCGTAACCTCCGGCATCACTTCTTTGCCGCGCAGGCGGTGCGCCCGGCCATGGCCGGGGCGGGGGGCGGCTCGATCATCAATATCGGCTCGACCGTCTGGCTGTTCGGCGCCCCCAAAACCATCGCCTATGCCACCGCCAAGGCGGCGATCACAGGCATGACCCGCTCGATGGCGCGTGAACTGGGACCCGAGAACATCCGGGTCAACTGTGTCATCCCCGGCTGGGTGATGACCCCGAGGCAGCTCGCCACCTATATCGACGATGCCGCCGAGCAGCAGATTGCAACCCGCCAGTCGCTCAGCAATCGGCGCATCCAGCCCGCCGACATCGCCAACATGGTGCTGTTCCTCGCCGCCGACGAGAGCCGCTCCTGTGCCGGGCAGAACTTCATCGTCGATGCCGGCTGGGTCTGACCGGGCCGCTACCGACCAACCTCCTACCAACGGAACTGACCAAAATGAACGCTGACCGCCAAAGCTCCGACCCGGTGGTGCAATTGATGCGCGAGAGTTTTTTCTCCGCCCTGCTTTCCGACGTGCTCGACGAACTGGGCTATCGCAACCAGGCGCTCCAATCACGCATCCGGCCGCTCGATGACGCCCTCAAGATGGTCGGGCGGGCGCGCACCATGATCTATGCCGATATCTATCAGCAGCCCGGACCGGACGAGAACCCGCATGCCGGCGAGATCAAGCTGATTGACAGCCTGGCGGCTGACGACGTGGTGGTCTGCGCCTGCGGCACGTCGGGCCGGATCGCGCCGTGGGGGGGCCTCCTCAGCACCGCAGCCAAGGTGCGCGGCGCGGCGGGCGCGCTGATGGACGGGCTGGTGCGCGATATCGCCGAGATCCGGGCCTTAAGCTTTCCGGTGTTCCACGGCGGCATCGGGCCGCTCGACAGCAAGGGCCGGGCACGCGTCATCGATACCGATGTCACGGTGCAGTGCGGCGGCGTCAGCATCTCGCCCGGCGATATCGTGTTCGGCGATGGCGATGGCGTCGTCGTAGTGCCCCAGGCCATCGAGGCCCAGGTGGTCGCTGCGGCGACGGAGCGGCTCAAGGGCGAGAACAAGACCAAAGCCGCATTGCTGGCCGGGCGCAGCCTCGCTGAAGTCTACGAAGAATTCGGCGTCTTGTGAGGGCACCATGATCGTCGATTGCCACGTCAATATCTGGAACCCCGAGCATGTGCGTCCGCTGCTGACCACCGGCACCGCCACCTCGCGGCCGGGTTCGGTGAGCCAGCTGGCCGATGCCGACACGGTCTACAGGGCGATGTCGGAGGTCGACAAAGCCATCATCTTCTCGCTGCGCTACGGCGACAGCGCCGGCATCGACGGCGATGACGAGGTGACGGCGGCGGCGGTGAAGAAATATCCCGACAAGTTCGTCGGCTTTGCCGCCATGGATCCGCGCCGGCCCGACTACATGGACCTCCTGGTGCACGCCATCGACGATCTGGGCCTCAAGGGCGTCAAGTTCGGGCCGATCTACAATGGCGTGTCGCTGCTCGACCCCAGGATGGTGCCGGTCTACGAGTTCTGCGTGAAGCGCAATATTCCGCTGACCATGCATATGGGCACGACTTTCGCCGAGAACGCGCCGATCGAGTATGGCCGGCCGCTCGATGTCGACAACATCGCGGCGCGCTACCCGGACCTTAAGATGATCATGGCGCACATGGCGCACCCCTGGGCCGAGGAGTGCATCGTGGTCATCCGGAAGCGCCCCAATGTCTATGCCGAAGTGTCGGCGCTGTTCTACCGGCCGTGGCAGTTCTGGAACACCCTGGTCACCGCGCAGGAATACCGGGTGAACGACCGCAACAAGATCTTCTGGGGCACCGATTTCCCGTTCGCCGAGGTGCGGGAATCGATCGATGGGCTCAACGCCATCAACGAGCAGGTCGAGGGCACGAGGTTGCCACGGATCAGCCAGACGACAATTGATTCAATCCTTTACGCGAACCCGTTCGAGCATTGGTGGCACGGCGGCCTCAAGTCGTGACCCCAAGGCTGAAGCGAGACAGAACATGAAGATCACCGAAGTCGAACCGATCCTGTTGCGCGGCACGGCCGCCTATGGCGCGGGGGCCAGCGGCGCCGAGGCCACCGATAATGGCGACTGGCAATTGCTGATCCGCGTCACCACCGACGAGGGCCTCACCGGCTGGTCGGATGTCGAAACGCTGGCCCCGGCAGCGGTCAGCATCATTGCCGGCGAGGGCATGGCGACGGTCGGCTTCCAGACGCTGGGGAGCCTGCTCGTCGGCGAGAACCCGCTCGATGTCGAGCGGCTGTGGGACAAGCTCTATGTCGGCAGCGCCTATTACGGCCGGCGCGGCATCGCCATGCACTGCATCTCGGCGCTCGATAACTGCCTGTGGTCGATCCGGGCGCAGGCCGCCGGCATGCCGCTGGCCGAACTGCTCGGCGGGCGGCGGCGCGACAAGGTGATGGCCTATGCCTCGACGCTGTTCCGCTCGACGCCCGAGGGCATGGTCGACGCCGCCAATGGCTATATCGACAAGGGCTATCGCGCCGTGAAGTTCGGCTGGGGGGTGTTCGGCCAGGATCCGGGGCGAGACCGCGAACTGGTGGCCGCCGCGCGGCAGGCGCTCGGGCCCGACCGCTACCTGATGGTCGATCCCGGCTGGTATCCGACGGTGACGCCGAACCGCATGCAGCCGCGCAGCCGCGCCGACAACGAGAGGCTCTGCCAGTGGCTCGGCGACTATGACGTGCGCTGGGTCGAGGATTTCATCCACCCCGAGAATTTCGACGAGTATGCCGCGGTGCGGGCCGCGAGCCCGGTGCCGGTGGCGGCGGGCGAGCAGGTCTCGACGGTGTGGGAGTTTGCCCGCTTCATCGAGAGCGGCTGCGTCGATGTCATCCAGCCCGACCTGACGCGCTGCGGCGGCCTGAGCGTGGCGAAACAGGTGGCGCAGCTGGCCAACCGGGCGGGCATTGACCTCGTGCCGCACTCCTGGCTGACGCACCTGTTGACCGGCTACAGCCTGCAGCTGATCGCGACTTTGCCGCGGGCGCATTTCGTCGAGTTCAATGTCAGCCAGAGCCCACTGACGGCAGGCATCGCGCCGACCTCGCTGAGCCTCGATGCCGAGGGCTGCATCGCCATCCCGGATGGCGTCGGCATCGGCATTGAGGTCGACACCGATTTCATCGACGCGCATCGCGCCCGCTGAGGAGACAAGCATGGACCGCCGCATCGTCAACGTCGCCGAGCTCGATCTCACCTCGCCGGGCCGCCGCGACTATTGGGTGGCGCTGCCGCATGATGGCATCTGGGGCGACCACCTGGTGCCGCTCACGGTGTTCATCGGCCCCGAGGCGCAGCCGGGCAGGGGGCTGGTGGCCTTCGGTTCGACCCATGGCAACGAGTATGAGGGGCCGATTGCCATCAAGCACCTGCTCGGCGAGATCGACATGCGCGAGGTGCGCGGCCGCATTATCCTCGTGCCGGTGCTGAACGTTGCGGCGTTCCGCGCCGGAGCGCGGGATTCGGTCAACGATGACGGGGTCAACCTCAACCGCGCCTTCGTGGCCGATGCCGGCCGCACGCCGAGCCTGGGGCGGATCACCCACCGCATCGCCGATTTCGTCCGCACCACGATCTGGCCGCATGTGCATGTGGTGCTGGACCTGCATGCCGGGGGCGAGGTGGCGCAGTTCGCGCTCGGCCCCAGCTTTCACCCGATCGCCGACCGCGAGCAGAGTTTCAGGATCGAACAATCGGCCCGCTGGTTCGGCTCGCCGGTGGTGCTGGTCTACCAGAACGAGACACCGGGCCTGTTGACCAGCGAAGCGGAACGGCAGGGCAAGGTCACTATCGGCGCCGAGCTCGGCTGGGGCCGCTCGATCCATCCCGACGGCGTGCGCTATGGCCGGCAGGGCATCCGGGCCGCCGCCATCCACTGGGAACAGTTGCGTGGCACCATCAAGCCGATCGATCACCATGCCGACGGCACCCAGGTGAAACTCTCGATCGTCAACCGCAACTGCACCATCGTCGCCCCGTTCGACGGCCACTATGAGCCGCTCCGCAAGCCGGGCGACGCTGTTACTGCCGGAGCGACGATCGGCTATCTGCACGATTTCCAGCGGCTGGAACTGCCGGCCTGGCCGGTCAGGGCAGGTGTCTCCGGGCGGCTCGCCGCACAAGCCTGGGGCGCCCGGGTCAACCAGGGCCAGCACATCGCCATCGTCGGCGAGGTGCAGGACTGGGCGAGCTGACAGACATCGGCAGCTCAAGCGGATAATATGCCTCAAAACGGCAGATTCTGATGCCCCCGGAGGAAACTTGCCCCCTAGCAAGAAGGCGGTAACGCTCAAGGACGTGGCGCGGCTGGCCCAGACAACGCCGATGACCGTCTCGAACGTGCTCAACAATCGGGCGGGCGCCGTGGGGCCGGAGCTGTCGGCGCGGGTGCGGCGCGTGGCGCAGGAGCTCGGCTACCGCCCGCACGCGCTGGCGCGGCGGCTCAGGACGCAGCGCAGCCAGATTATCGGCGTGGTGCTGGTCGATGCGTCGCCGTTCTTTCTCTCCGACCCCCTGACCGCCGCCATGCTGGCCGGCCTCACCGCCGCGCTGCATCGGCTCGATTACTCGACGATCCTGCACGGCGTCGGCCCCGACGAGGTCGAGCAGGCGTCGTTCCTGCGCAATATCGAGACCGACGGCTTCTGCATGGTGCTGTCGGGCTCCCGTGCGACGCGCCGCCGGGTGGTGGAGCGGATCGCCGCCACCAACCAGCCGCTGGTGATCCTGCAGGAAGAAGTGCCGGACGAGGTGCGCGATGCGGCCTCGATCCATTTCGATGACCGGGGCGGGGCGCGTGAGCTGGCCCGCGCCCTCGTCACCGGCGACGTGCGACACGTGCTGTTCCTCGTGCCAGCGCTGGAATGGGCCGCCATGCAGCGGCGCGAGGGCGGCATCCGCGAAATTCTCGCCAACCGGCCCGAGGTCCGCCTCAGCGTGGTCAAGTCGGCGAATGAAGGTTTTGAGGCTTGCCAGGCGGCGCTGGGGGCGTTTCTGGCCAAGGGCGACGAACCTGACCTGGTCATCGGCGGCAACGACCAGATGGCCATTGCCGCGATGCGCTACCTGCAGGGCGTCGGCCGCAATGTTCCCGGCGATATCCAGGTGGCGGGCTTCAACGGCCTCGAATTCGGGCGCTATTCGACGCCCGAACTCACCACGGTCGCCGCACCGGCGTTTCGGCTGGGCGAAGCGGCGGCCAATGCGATGTTCCATCGCCTCGACACCGGCAGCTTTCCCTTCCGCGAGATGGTGGTGCCGGTCGAGGTGATGCTGCGCGGCTCGACCCGACCAGTGCTCGCGACGTGAGGGCCCGCGGCGGGCTAGAAGCCGCCGCTGACCCCGGCATTGAGCGACCAGCTGCGCTGTTCCGAGCCGAGCCCGCCCAACTCGCCGCCGAGATTGATCGCGGCGCTGGGGCTGACGTTGAGCCGGACGCCGGCCTGGACGCGGCCTTCGAGCCCGGTGGTCGTCGTGCCCTCGGGATCGCGACGCCGCCGCCATCGACTGGCTGCAGCGCTCCATCGCCATCACCCCGGCCTCGGGCCGCCCGATGATGCTGCTGGCCGCCGCCTACCAGCGCCTCGGCCGCCAGGCCGAAGCCGAAGCGACCCTGACCAAGGCCCTGACCCTCCGCCCCGGCACCACCGCCGCCAACGTTGCGCCGCCGACGACGGGGGCAAGCCCGGTGTTCGTGGCGGCGAGCGCGCGGGTTATCGCGGCGATGGTCGGTGCGGGGTTGCCGGAGCGGTAGGGCTGCCCGGCTACCCGGCAGAGTTTCAGAGTTTCGCGAAGGCCGAGGTGAAGCCCTTGAGGGAGAGCTGGAAGCCAACCGCTTCGCCGTTGGCCGCCTTGACCCCGAAGGTGACGAGGCCGCCGCCCTGCAGCGCCACCAGCAGGTCGGAGGTGAGCTCGAGCGTGGCATAGCTGCCGTTCTGGTCGGCAATGGTGATGGGCACCCGGGTGGGGGCGCCGGCATCGATCGATACGTCGACGCCTTGCTGCAGCAGGATGCCGTGCGGCAGGTTGATGCGCAGCAGCGCTGCCGCGTCGGGACTGGGCCGGTAAATCGTCGCCGCGATGATGCGCTGGTTGCTGTCTCGCGCGACCAGCGCCTGCGTCATGGTGCAGACGATGGTGTCGCGGCCAGCCTCGTTGGAGCAGTTGATCGCCCATGGCTGCGGGCTGTCGTTGGCGGGACCGATCTGCAGCGGTCCGGCGGCCACCGGCGCATCCTGCGCGCTGACAGGCCCCGTGACGAGAGCAAGCAGCAGCAGACCGCCAAGCAAGCGGGAAGAACGCACGTGTCTCGCCACGCCGGTCAGAACTGCAGCCGCGCTTTCGCCGCCAGCCCGTACCCCTCGAGCTGGTCGGAGAAGCGGGTGTTGAGGGTTAGGGAGGCGTCGAACTGCGCGTTGTCGCCGAAGGGCCGCGAGACACCGATGCCGAGGCTCGCTTCCCCGACCAGCCCCTGGTTTTCCGACACGAGGTTCAGTTCGTTGCCGACCTGGTCGGTAAACACCGAGGTCGGGCCATCGGCAAAGTCGTTGTAGAGCGTGCCGGTGAGGAACGGGGTGACCGCGGTGAGCTGATCCTCGAGCAGGAAGGTCTTGCTCAAAGTGCCGCCGATGAAGCCCACGAGGCTCAACGCGGCATCGGGGGCGAGGGTCTCGCCATTCTGGAATTCGAGCACCGAGGCGGTGGTTTGGCTGATCGAGAAGCCGGCCCGCGGGGTCAGGTCCACCTCGCCCAGTGATATCGCGTAGCTCGCCGAGCCGCTGAGCGTGTAGCGATCGGTGTGGAGGTCGGCATCGACCAGGCCGTAGCTGGCGTTGGTGTTGTTGAACACGAAGTCGGTGGCGTCGTAGCGGGCCTGCAGCTCGGCGCTGAACTGATCCTTGGCGATGGCCGCATAGATGCCCCCGGAACCCTGCTGGAAGCTGGCCTCGGTGGTCGATGGCACGATGCCGTCGATGGCCTGGGTGGTGGAGCCGGCAGCAAAGCCGCCGAAAGCGCCCAACGCTACGTCGATGCCGGAACTGCCGACATTGGAACAGACGACATCGACGCCGAACTGGCCGCCGCCGAAGCTGAGGCCAACCGTCGAAGAGCCAGCGGAAGAGCCGCTGTCGGTGAAGGTTTCGCCCGTCGCCGAAGCGCTGCCGCCAAGGCCGCGCTGCCAGGCGCCGACGCCGCAATCGCTGCCGGGGACGTTGCCGATAAGCGTCCTGCCATCGCGGCCCGGGGCATGATCGAGCATGGCGCCGATGGTCGACTGCGCCAGCGTCACCGCATCGGTGATGCCGCCCAATACGCCGAGGTCGGCTTCGGCGTGGACGTAGAGATCACCGCCATTGTCGATCAGGCTGAAGCTGACGAGGCCGGCCGGCGGCAGGCCGGTGGAGCTGAACGCGCCGTCATAGCTGGCGGCGTCATTCTGGACCACCAGTACGTCGGGGATCAGCCAGGCGCCGCCCAGATTGTCGAAGGCGTAAGTGGTGCTGGCGCCGGCTGCGACCGAAGCGACGTGCAGCCGGTCGGTGGCGCCGGTCTGGAGGTTAATGTCGAGGTTCACCGTGCCGGTGCCCGACATCACGCCGGTGGTCAGCACATCGCCAGCGAGGTTGTTCCCGCCGAGCGAAACGACGCTGTTATTGGTTAGCGCGCCGATGGTTTCGCTGCCGCGCAGGTCGAAGAGGCCGCTGCCCGAGACATTGACCGCGGCGGTGTCGGAGATCGACGTGCCGTAGCCGATGAAGCTGCCGCCGGTGATATCAAGCTGCGATGTGCCGGTGAGCGAGCCGGTGACATCGAGCACGCCGGCTGCAACGGTGGTGATGCCGCCATAGCTGTTGCTGCCCGACAGGATGAACGTGCCGGAACCCGCTTTGGTGAGCCCGCCGCTGCCGGAGATGACTCCCGCGAACGTAGTGGAAGTATTGGCGCCGCCCGTCGAAAGCGTCTGGCCCAGCGCGACCTCTACATTGCCGCCGCTGGCGCCGCCGCCGGAGAGCGAGCCGATGGTCTCACTGTCGGTCACCACCAGGTTGACGCCGGCGGTGTTGTCGAGGACCACCGCGCCGGTATTGGAGATGGCGGCGCCGTTCTGCAGCTCGAGCGTGCCGCCGCTGACAGTGGTGGCGCCGGTATAGGTGTTGCTGCCCGAAAGCACCAGCGTGCCGCCGCCGGTCTTTTCGATCGGTCGGGCCCCGCCGGTCTCGGTGATATTGCCGGACTGCTCGGCGGCATCGCCGGTATCGACGTCGAGGGTGGTGTCGTTGCTGTTGAGCACGATGGCGCTCGCGACCACAGCACCGTTGGCGTAGTGGATCTCCGACCCGGTGGTGGTGATCTGCGCGATGTCGCTGGTGGTGACATTGCCCGAAAGGTTCAGCGTGCCGCCGAGCTGGATATCGCTGATGGCGCTCGTCAGGCTGAGCGTGCCACCATCGATGTCGAGACTTGCGCCGGTATCGACCCGGACCGCGCCGGCAATGGTGCCGCCAGTGCCGGTGATGCTGTTGCTGCCACCGGTGAAGGTGATGGCGTTGGCGCCGCCTCCGCCACTCGCGACGCTGCCGGGGGTGGTCATCGCGATGTCGATGCCGGCGCCCGATATGCCGGCGCCACCGGCGCCGGGGCTGCCAACACCGAAGCTAGAAGGGCCGCCCGCGCCGCCTTGCCCGCCAGTGACGGCCGCATTGACGTTCACCGTGCCGCCATTGCTGAGCACGATGGCAGCGCCGCCGCCGCCGCCGCTGCCGCCGTCGTAGTCCGCAGCGCCGCCGGCGCCGCCTTGCCCGCCAGTGACGGCCGCGTCGACGTTCACCGTGCCGCCATTGCTGAGCACGATGGCGGCGCCACCGCCGCCGCCGCTGCCGCCGGTGATCGCAGGGCCGCCGGCGCCGCCTTGCCCGCCAGTGACGGCCGCATCGACGTTCACCGTGCCGCTATTGCTGAGCAAGATGGCAGCGCCGCCGCCGCCGCCGCCGCCGCCGGTGAAGCTCGCAAGGCCGCCCGCGCCACCTTGCCCGCCAGTGACGGCCGCATCGACGTTCACCGTGCCGCCATTGCTGAGCACGATGGCGGCGCCACCGCCGCCGCCGCTGCCGCCGATGACGTAGCCGCCACTGCCTGCGCCGCCATTGCCGCCGGTTGTGGCGGCGTTGACGTTCACGGTACCACCGGCGCCCTGCACCAGGCCGCTGGCGCCTGCCTCGCCGCCAAGGCCGAAGTCCTCACCGACGCCGCCGGCATTGCCGACGCCGCCGGTGAGGGCGCCGTTGATGGTGGTCGTGGTGGCGGTCGTGACATTGGCGCCGGCGCCGTTGGCGCCGCCGGTCACCGTGCCGGTGATGGTGAAGGTGCCGGTGCTGCCGAAGGAAACGCCGGCGGCGCCAAAGCCGCCGGTCACCGTGCCGCCGGCGATGAGGTTCGCCGCTCCGGTGACGACGATGGCGCTGGCGCCGTTGCCGCCGGTGGTGGATGCCCCGGTGGTGAGCGTGCCGGTGCCGCCGAAGATGATGCCGGCGCCGCCAATGGCGTCGTTGCCACCATTGCCGCCGCTGACCGCCGCGCTGGTGGTGATGGTACCGCCGTTCAGCGACACCACGCCGGCGCCGCCCGCGCCGCCGGGGCCCTGCGCAAACTGCGTATATCCGCCATCACCGCCATTGCCGCCCGTCACTATGGCATTGATGTTCGCAGTCGCTCCAGCCGCATTGCTGAACACCATGCCGGTGCCGCCGCTTCCACCGCCGCCGGCCGAAAGGAACGCGCTGCCGCCATTGCCTCCGTTGCCGCCGGTGGCGGTCTGACCGGTGTTGCCCAGGTTCCCCGTCCCGGTGATGACCACGCCATAGCCGCCGGCGCCGCCGCTGGCGCCGTCGCCACCGTCACCACCCTGGGCCGGTCCGGTCAACGTACTGAAATCGGCGCCGACAAAGCCGTGGGCTCCGCCGCCACCACCGCCGCTGGACGTGCCGTTGCCGCCATCGCCGCCGACGAACGTGCCCGGTGCCGGCGCCAGTCCGCCAGCACCGGCATTGCCCGGGAAACCGATCATGTCGCCGCCGGCGCCGCCAGTCTGGCCTGCACCACCACCGCCGGCTTCGGACATCAAGTCGCCATCGCCGCCGGCCCCGCCCGCGCCGGTATTGGAATCCACGCCCCCGGCCGCGCCGCTGCCACCTTCGCCGCCGGCGGCGAAGGCGGTGCTGGTGCCGAGGGGGCCAGCGGCGAGGATCGCCAGCGACGCGATGGAAACGAGGAGCGTTCGCGTCAGGCCATGCAGGCGTTTGCCCTGCACGCTATGCATTGCCGGAAAGCGGTTCATCAAGTCGGCCCCCAAATCATGCGCGCACGGTAGACAGAAAGCCCGCCGGGGGCATGCCCACTAAACAGTAGGGGTAGGTCGAGATCGGTGGCCAGCCGAGCAGGCGGTCGGCGCTTAGGGGGCGTGACCGCTCAGGTCGTCTCGACAACGCCGCTTGCCCAAGGAGCCGATCCAGCGGCAGCCTGGGACTAATCCAGTAGCCGGTGCTCGTCTGCGCTTGTCAGCCTTTCAGCCCGCTCAGCGCAATGCCTTCGATGAAATGGCGCTGCAAGAGCAGGAAGACGATCAGTATCGGGATGAACATGATGGATGCGCCAGCCATTTGCAGATGCGTCTGCGACAAGTATTGCTGGGTCAATCGGGATATGCCGACCGGCAGAGTCCACAATGTCTCGCTGTTGGTAATGATCAGCGGCCAGATGTAATCATCCCAGCTGGCGAGAAAGATCAGGATGCCAAGCGCCGCCAACGGCGTTCGACACAGTGGCAGAACGATGCGGAAGAAGATGTAAAACTCCGACGCGCCATCGATGCGTGCTGCTTCCAGCAAGGCGTTGGGGATCGCCATCATCGACTGACGCAGCATGAAGATGCAAAAGGGGCTGACAATCGCCGGGAGGATCAAGCCGCCGAACGTGTTGTCGAGGTTCAGCCCGATCATCATCAGGAACAGTGGGATCATGATGACCTGGAACGGGATCATCATGGTCGAAAGCACAACCAGGAACAGCACGTTGCGCCCCGGGAAGCGGAATTTGGCGAAGGCATAGCCCGCCATGCTGCTGGTGAACAACTGGGCGAACGTGATGACAACAGCGACCAGCAGGCTGTTCAGAAAATAGCGGCCAAAGCCTAGATTGACCAACGTTTCGAAGTAGTTGTCGAGCGACCACTTGCTGATGTCGAACCAGACCGGCGGCACTTTGATAACCTCGGAGAGAGGCATCATTGACGCCGAGATCATCCAGACGAGCGGTATCATCATGAAGACTCCGCCCAGCGTCAGAACCAGCAGGCTCAAAGCTCGGCCGAGGAGACTTGTTGCACGCGCCGGCGGGCGCCCGGACATTGATGCCGTTGCCATTCTAGAACCCCATACTCTCAAGGCGGAATTGATCAGTCATAGCTGACGTCGCGACGGGCGAGGCGCAGCTGAATGAGCGTGATGACCAGCACGAGGGCGAACAGGATGAATGCCTGGGCCGCGCCGTAGCCCAGCTGGTTGGAGCGGAAGGCGGTCGAATAGATCTGGTAGACCATGACGCGGGTCGAATCGAGCGGTCCGCCTGCTTCGCCGATGCCTCTCGCCGTCATCAGCGCTACCGGCGTGAAGACCTGCAGCGAGGCGATCACCGAGGTAATGGTGACGAACACCAGCGTCGGGTTGAGCAGCGGGAAGGTGATGCCCGTGAACAACTGCCAGCGGTTCGCGCCGTCGATGCGCGCCGCCTCGTAATATTCCTGCGGTATGCTCTGCAGACCCGCCAGGAAGATCACCATGCCGTAGCCCAGGCTCTTCCATATGGCGACGATCATGATGGCGGGCAGCGCCCACTGTGGAGACGCCAGCCAGGTGATCCCGTGGATACCGACTGTGCCCAGTGTTTCGTTGACGATGCCGTAGCGGGGCTCGAACAGCCAGCGCCAGACGAACGACACGGCTGCCCATGAGGTGATGACGGGAATGAAATAGAGGGTGCGGAAGAAGGCGCGGAAGGGGAGGGTCTTCTGATTCAGGATGAGCGCCAGCCCCAGCGAGAGCGCCATGCTGACTGGAACCGTGACGATGGTATAGATGATGGTATTGGTCATGCTCTTGACCACCACCGTATCGCTCAGCGCTCGCACGTAGTTTTCCAACCCGATGAACGGATAGTCGCGCGGGATCAGGCTCCAGTCGTGCAGGCTGATCCAGAAGGCATAAACAATCGGAAACAGGGTGAGGACGAGCAGAAAGAAGAAGGTGGGCAGCAGGAAGAAATATGCCCAGGCGAACTCGCGGCGTGCACTCGCCGAGTATCGCATTCTGGGCAGCGGTAAACCGAAAGCGCTCATCTTTCTTTCCATTCACTCCAATCAGACCAAGACCACAGGGGCTTCGGCGACGAAGCCCCTGTGAAATGTGGCGTCGTATTCAGGCGCTGTGCTGCGCGATCACCTTGTTGAGATTGTCCACCATCGTGTTGAAGGCGTTCTCCGGCGATTGGCCGCCCAGCACGACTTGATCGCGGGCGGTGTCGAACTCGCCGACCCATTCGGCCCAGCCAACCCACTCCCAGGGCGAGGCGTAGGACAGCGAGTCCATCACCGTCTTGGCGTTGGCATCGGTGCGGAAGCGCGCATCGCTGCTCAGCGCGGCAGCCGACGGCAGGTCGCCACCGGTTTCGCTCCAGACAAACTGAGCGTCGGTGCTGGTGCAATACTGCACCCATCGCCACGCCATTTGAGGATCCGCCGCCCACTTGCCGACGACCCATGCCCAGTGGGAGCCGCCGGTGTACGGCTGTTGGCCCGCGAGGCGCGGCGCGAACGGCACAATCGTGTACTTGAGGTCTGGCGCCTGCTGCGCGAGGTTGCCGCGATTGACGGGATGCGCCAGCGTCATGGCCGCCTTGCCGAGGCCGAAGCGGGATTCTCCGGGGAGGAACGCGCTGTCGTCAGTGTCGGTGGAGAGCTTGACGAACCACTTGAACAGGTTGAGGACCTCGGGATAGTCGCGCCACACCAGCTGATTGGTGGCGCGATCAACCCAGGGCTGTCCGTTCTGCTCGCGCTGGAAATACTGCTGGTAGAGGATGGTCTGGAAGGCGCTGTAGTAGCTGGTGTCGAATCCGACCTGGTCGGTAAAGCCGCCGGTCTTCTTGGTCAGCTTCACTGACTGCTCATACAGGTCGTTGAGGTCGGTGAACGGCGCGGCGGGGTCGAGCCCGGCTTCTTCGAACAGCGCGTTGTTGCGGTAGACAAGCAGGGTCTGCACGTCGAGCGGCAGCCCGTAGTACTGCCCATCTTTCAGGGCGCGCTGCGTCGTCCAGGGCAGATAGGTGCTTTCGATATCGGCGGCGCTGATGACCGACTTGTCGGCGGGAACGAGGTTGCCACCGGCGATATATTCTTCCAGCAGCCCCATCGGGATCTGGAAAACGTCGGGCGCGGAGCCTGCTCCGGCGGCGACACCTGTCGCCAGTTTTGACCAGTAGTCGGTCCAGGGGATCGACTGGAAGTCGATAGTGACACCCGGGTGGGCGGCTTCAAACTCACCCTTGAACCGCTCTACCGTTGCCGCGCGCCCGGGCGCGTGGTGCTGCCAGTGGCTGATCTTCAGCGTGCCTTGCGCAGCGGCGCGTCCGACAGCGAGACCACCTGCCAGAGCTGCCGAGCTTTGTATAAATGCCCGCCGAGACATACGAAGCTTTGACGTCATTGTTTCCTCCTTCGTTAGAGAATTCGCCTGCTTTGGTGTGCGCGTGCGTCGGTCAGGATGCTGGCATCGCGCCCTCCGTTGGTTCGGACAACAACGGCTGGTACTGGGCAAGAAACTGTCGCCCCAGGCTTACTGGGTCGCCAATTGGCTGCATGGCCATTGGGGAGGTATCGTGCGTCCACGCATCCTCGAACGCGATCACGCGGCGCTCGAGTGCCGCCGCGTCGAATGGCGTGCCGCTTTCGAGGGCCTGCTCAAGCTGCTGGAACAGCATTTCCCAGCGGCTGCGGTAGAACGTATTGAGCAACCCCGCCCAATAGCGGCACGAGTAGTCATGCAGGATGCTGTTCGGTTCGCCCCACAGCGTGACGAGCAGGCGCGCGTTCCATTCGAGCTGTGCCCGTTCGGCGTCGTTTGCTCCGTGCCGCCGGGCCGAAGCGATCCAGTTGCCGAGCAGAAATTCAGGGCGCGTCCCCGCCAGCGCATCCATCTGGGCGATGATCTGCAGGAACTGGGCGGACAGGGGGCGGAAGGTGGAGAGGTCGTGAGCGTTGCAGGCGGCGACGATGCGCGTGTGCAGCGTTTCGGCGGCGAAGGTCATGGCCTGGAGGCCGACATCGACCAGATCGCGCTGGAAGCCGCCTATGTTGCCGACGTGCTCGGCGCAGTTAAGCAGCAGGCGCCACGCCTCGATCACCTGCGGCAGCTGCGCGGCACGCTTGGCCCGCCAACCGCGGTTCGCATCGAGGTGGGGGCGCTGGCAAACCACCGAACGCATCCCGCCATAGGTGTCGCGGAGTTGATTATGGGTGTCGTAGACCGAGGTGCTGAGGAGCGCCCACGCCTGTTCCGCTGCATCCAGCTTTTGACCATAGCGCCGCGCTGCATACCGGGCAGTCCATGTCGAGAGATCGACTGGCTGGCGATGCCACGCCATTTCGCAGAACAGGTCGTAAAGCGCCGGATTGCTTTCGATGGCTTCGGCGCTGATGCCGATCCCGGAAAGCTGGCCGTGGCCAGGGTCGTTAAGGGCTGACGGAAGCTCCCGCGCGACCGCCGGGAAGTTGCCGTACAGCCCGGGACGACCGCCGAAGCTGTGCAACATGCACCACACCCACGGTCTGCCGTAGAAGGCGTCGGTCTTTTTCCATTGCGGGTATTCTTCGGCGTACAGGTCGAGCAGCAGCAGGCGACCTTCGGGGACGCCGCGCAGCACGGCCTGAATCTGTTCCGGCTGCCAGAAATCCTCCTTATAGAGGAAGGGCCAGCCTTGCAGCACCCACACCGCCTGCGGGTCGGCGCTTGCCATACCCTGATAGATCGACTGCGAGAGCGCGGTGAGCAGGGCGGGATCGTTACTGGCGGGCACCATTTCGATGAAGGTATCGGCGGCGTAGAGATGATTGGTGCCGTACTGCCGCGTCTGCTCCGCGATGAAGGCGTGGCCGATGCGCTCGAACAGCGGGTCAGCCGGGTCGAGGAAATAGGTTGGCGTGAAGCCTGCCCAACTGCTGAGCTGATGCACCGTGCAGTCCGGGAAGACTTGCGACAGCGCCGGAGGAACGTGCCCAGTGAAACCCTGGAGGATCGGGGTCATGCCGAACGCACGCTGGCGTTCGACGATGCGCTTCTGCAGCGCAGCGTGTTCACTGATCCAGCCGGCAGGGAGCGGGCCTGCCCACCCGTCGATGCAGCCCATCCAGCCGAAGGGCAGGTAGGCCGCACCAACCAGAAATTCGTCAATCTGCGCGTCGGCTAGCCCAAGCTGACGGCAAACAGCCTGCCAGACCGCTTCCTGCCCGGTGATGGAGAGCGGCGCGTTGATCCCATTGAGCGCCATCCAGTCGATTTCGCGCTGCCAGCGTTCCCAATCCCAGAAGGGCAGCGAGTAGCTGTAGGTGCAGTAGTTGAAGTCGTAGCGGTAGCGATATGGCGTGCTGATGCGCACTTTCTCGATGCGGGGCAGCGGGTCGGGCAGAGCGAGTTGGGTGCTGTCCCAGGAGATGTGACAGTTGCACGAGTATTTGAGATACCAGTTGAGCGCCGATGCCTGCGCGACCCCGGTCGTACCACGCAGCACGACTTTGGCGCCGACGCTTTCGATCTCGAATACGTCCAGCCCGTCGGGTGACGCGAGCGTTTCGAGCGAAAAGCTCTCGACGTGGTCGGGAAGCCAGCGCTGCAGTATTCCCCTGACGGGGTCGTCGGAAGTCATCAACGCATTCCTTTCAATCATCGCGTTGCTTGCCGGCTACAGGTGCTGCAGCCGGAACCGGTAGTTCTTGAGCACTTCTTGATTGACCGATGCGGCGGCATGGGTGTTGAGGCTGCGCAGGACAGGCGGCGCGTGACCCGCCACGTGCAGCCGCCGGACGGTTTCGTAGACCACCGATTGCAGGATGGTCGCGCCGATGATGGTCGAAAGCCCGCAGACGGCAGTATCCAGCCCCGGAACCTGAAGCGAGGCGTCGCCTGCGGGACCGGAATTGTCGAGCACGATGTCGGCGACGTCATACAGGCGCTGACCAGATGGATGGCGGGCCGGCGACCCCTGGCTGGCGCTCACGCTGGTGAGCGCGACGACCTTCATGCCGCGGCCCTTGCAGATGCGTGCGACTTCGACCGGAACCGGATTAATGCCGGAGTAGGATGACGAGAATGGCGTCCGTGTCGGCAATCGGATACTTGCCGAGCAGGATTGGCGCGTAGTCGACGACGCGCTCCAGGTCACCGGCGGCGATGGCGCTTTGCAGCATGAGCGCCGGATCGAGCAGCGGGTTGAAGCTGAGCAGCCCGCCCGCGCGGAAAAACAATTCTTCCGCCAGCATGTGCGAGTGCCCTGCGCCAAAAACGTGGATCAGGTTGTCGCGCTGGACGTGCTCGGCGAATGTGTCTGCTGCCGCCTGGATTGTGGCAGAGTGACTCTCGGAGAGCTGTGACAGCCGTTCGAGCACGAGATCGACGACCGGCAACTGGGCGTGTTGCACAGTACCCGCAATGATTTCCGTCATCACCGGCGACCCGTACGCGGGTCACCGGATGGACGGTGCAACTCAATTGGGACCTGATAGCGGTCACTGCGATAGCGCGACTCGCCATACTCGATCGGAACACCGGATTCGTTGTACGCGACGCGCCGCGCCACGATCAGCGGGACTTCGCGCGAGATCTGCAGCAGCTCGGCTTCCTCGTCCGTCGGCGTGACGGCGCCCAGCGTGCCTTTGGCGACCCTCAGCCGGACACCGTACCGACGCTCCAGTGTGCCGTATAAGGACTGGGTGGCGAAATCCACCGTCTCCAGACCGGGGAAGGTGACGGCACTCAGCACGACCGCCTCCAACGCCATCGGGATGTCGTCGGCGAAGCGCAGGCGCCGGATGTGGGTCACGGGAGAGCCGGCGAGAACGCGCAGGGCGTCGGCAATCTCGGGTGTAGCGGGCTTAACGGCACATTCCAGCACCGCGGCGTGAACCCGCATGCCCCGGTTCAGCATGTCCTCGCTGAAGCTGGTCAGCCCAGTCATGTCTTTTTCGACAACCGATCGCTGCACGAACGTGCCACGCCCGACTTCGCGCGATACCAGCCCGTCACTGGCGAGGCGGGCCATGGCCTGCCGCAGCGTCACGTAGCTGACGGCAAATTCGCTCGCCAACGCGCGATCCGAAGGCAGAGGCTCTCCGGGCTGCATCTGGCGAATGCGCTCCCGCAGCGTTGCTTCGATCTGCGCGTAGAGCGGAGCGTTTCTATTTGATGATAGGGCCATTTATTTGTGCTCTGCCGGTCCGGAGTTAGTCATGCGTCTCTGAGGATGGCGTTGCTGCCGTTTGAAGGATGCCCAAACTTGCCACTCCGAAAGCCACGCAATGATATATATCACTCAGTGGTATATATCATTCATATCAATGAGAATGGATCTGTCAAGTAGCCAGGCAGCGCCGTACCGCCTCGTTCCGGGTGACTGGGCGAAGACGGTTGCCGCGGCCGATATCGCGCACGGGAGCAGACCGCAGCCTCGGCACGGCGTTGCCGGCGCCGGTTGGCTCAAGCGGGCTGAAACGTTGCCTCCGGCAGGCGGAGCCTTGCCATCCGAGCCGGTCCAGTCAAAGCAGACCCGGGAGCGCTTGCGGAGCTGACTTGCCAATGTTGCCTGCGGACGGGCTTTGGCTCTCGGCAAATCGGTGACTTATGGAGATACGAGGGTCCGGGCGACCTGCTGCATCGCAGGCAGGTTGTTCAACACCGGTCCGGTGAAACGGCGCCTGCTCCCATTCGCCCCCACCTCACCCCGCCTGCACCTGATAGTCCACTTGCGATCTCGTGCTGGGTGCCCGTGCCACGGGTCGGGTGCGCTAGCACGACTAACCCTTCTGCAATGCGCGTTGGAGGAGCGCGGTTGTATAGAACTCGTACGAGGCTGCCTTGTCCGGGAAATCGATCAGATGGACTGTGAAGCGGCAGGGAACTCCATTTTCGGGAAGGTTATCGGCGAAGAAGGATGAGTACGCCTCGGCATAGGCTTTCCGAAGGCGATCCTGCTCGGCGGCATATCCGGCGGGGTCGGCGAGGATGTTCGGGGTCTTCGGTTGGGCACCGAACGCATGCATCTCAATGAAATCGATATCCTCCAGAGACGAGCAGATTCCCGCCTCGACCAGCCACTTCTCCCAGCACCTGAAGACCAGTGCGACTTCCTGATGGGGATCCATCGACACGAGTTCGCTGAGTCCCAATACGCCCTTCGCTGAGTAGCCACCTGTCAGACCAGCGAAATGAATCTTAAGGTCGCCATCTGTCTGTTCCTCGGTGACCAGCGCCGAGAGAACAGGTCGATCGCCTTCATAGTAATAGGTGAGTTTGCCACGCTTCCTGACATTGAATGCCATCGATAATGTTCCTGGAGACTTGATTAGCTTGTCAGAACCTGTCGCAATCGAGCAGCAACGACAGCGGCCTCGTCGCTTGTCAGCGTCTGCGGATTCAGGGCTATGGCATTCGGTTCATCGGCTAGTGCAGATACCTCAATCCAGACATCGCCGTTCTTGAGTTCGTCAATTACCTGGTCGCGCGTCTTGCCGAAACCGGCATCGAGATGAACGATTGCGCGGGCGTGAGGTTGACCAGCTTCACTTGGGAAGCCGCGTTCCGTCGTCACTCCCGGGATCGCGGCGAGGTCTTCGATCCAGTTCTGGACGATCGCCTCGTAACCTTGGAGAATCGCGTCCTCGTCCCGATCCAGTGTGTACTGGACGGCGGCGAGCATTCCGGCGAGTTCTTCCTTTCCGACTTTCATGGGTCGACCGATGCCCTGCGTTGGCGGTGAAAGTCGGCGGCAACCTGCGATCAATTCCCTGGTCCCAAGGACCAGACCGGCAGCTTGCGGCCCACGGATACCTTTGCCGCCACTGAAGACGACACCATCGCAGCCGAGGACCTTGGTGTAGTGCCAGAGACTCGAAACCGGTGGAATCTGGGCAGCGGCGTCAACCAGAACCGGGACGTGGTGTTTCCTGGCGATCGCGATGACATCCTCGATCGGCGGAGATTTCACTGCCAGCGCCCCGGCAAACCAGACCAGGCACGCTGTACGCCCGGTTATGGCCGACTCAAACGATTCGAGGGTGTCGTCGCACGCAACGATAGAGGCGCCGGTCTGGAGAATCGCGAAGTCGTAGCCGTTGCGCTGTGAAGTGAAAACGATCACTTCGTTCCTGGTGATGCCCTTGAGCATCGGATACGCCATCGGATCGGGTTCGTTCGGCGCTGCCATCAGAGTGGCAACCGCGAGCACGATCCCAGCTGCTGCACCCGAGGAAACGAATGCGGCATCATTCCGGGTGAGCTCGGCGATGCGGTCGCCGACTCTTGTTTGAAAGAGTGGCAGATCGATAAACGAGCCAGCAGCCGCATGCATTGCCTCGAGGACTTCCCTGGGCATGCGCGATCCACCAAGTCGGGTGAGTGTTGCTGACGCGTTGATGATCGGCTTGATGCCCAGGTCTTCGTAGATACCCACCCGCAGAGCCCCTCGCGAGAATTGTGAACCCATTCGTTGGGCGTCAGCCTACCCAATCCGGATGACTGCCGCATTCACCGATTTCTGCCCCAATGACGTGCTTGAGCACAAAGGCGATCTGCGCTTCGGTGAACTCGACGTCTTCCTGGAACTCTCCTGCTCCAGGCAGGGGATCATCGTGAAGGCCAGGTACCCTGCCATGGCACACAGCTGGCCATCCGGCAGGCGGAGGGCGCCGCCGATGGCCGCTTTCCCTCTCACCCCACCTGCGGCAGCGCCAAGCAGAATTCAGGCTGTGGTTGGATCTGCGGCTCACCCGACCCTCTACCCAGCCGGACGAGGGCAGGGCCCTCGCCGGGAGTATGGCCTATCGGCTGATGACGATCTCCCCGGCGGCGACGCGCTTGAAGAACGTTTGCAGCCCCTCGTGCTGCAGGTTCTCGACGTCGCCCGAGGCGACCAGGCCGATGGCGATATCGGCAAACGAGTCGATCAGGAACTGCGCCTCGAACGCCGGGCGCTTGGGCAGGGCCGCGATGATGCAATCGGCGCGCTTGGCCCGGTACTGCGTGCCATCGATCGCGAAGTCGATGATGACGCGGTGGAGATTGTCCTCGTAGGTGCGCGTCTTCGCGCCGCACGCGCTCAAGCCATCCGGCTTGCGGTCGCCAAGTGGCTCGTTGATCACCAGGCTGAAGCTGAAAAAGCTGCTGGTCGCATAATTGAACGTGCCGACCACGTTGAAATCCAGCTCGTTCGCTCCCTCCTTTTCGCCCTCGATCTCCGATTTAAGCAATGAGTTGACGTTTACCGACCTGCCCACCTGGTGCGCGATATCCTCGAGTGTGCGGACGCTGTGTTCCGGGGTCGGCAGCGGTGGCGGTGGCTCCGGCATGGTCAAGGGCGCGAGGTTCACCACTCCACCGGTGAGCGCATAGAGGCAGGCGGGTACGCCACCGGACTTTTCACTGTCATTGTCGACCTCGCCGGCCAGACTGTTGAGGATGTACCGAGAGGCGTCTCTTTCAGGAAACAGGTTGGCGTAGGCCGTCAGGTAGCCAGCTTCCCCTATGAACGACATGCTCGGCTTGTCGACGCTGCCGAAACGGTCGCCGCCGTCGGGGCAACGGATGGCGTATTGCTGGTTCGTGGCAACCGGATCCTTGATCGAGCGCAGGACGAACTCCACGGCGGTGTGAGCCGATCGCCCATCGACCTCGTAGCCGAAGAGATCCACGCCGCGAGCCAGCTTCAGGGCGGTGCCGATCATCACCACATGGGCGGTGTTTCCCGAATTGTAATGCAGGCCCATGCCGCCGCGCTGGGTATCGATTGGCCAACTGCCGTCCGGGCGCATGTCGTGGATTGCCAGCTTGAACTCGTCGATCGCCGCCTGGACCGGCCGATCATCCCCGACCATCAGGCCCCAGATCAGAGCGGCATAGGTCCGCATATAGGCCTTGTTGTCGGAGCGATCCTTCCAGTGGCTGGCGCCCATTTCGGCCACGAGGCGGTTGAGCCACGGGCCGACGACGGTGCGTTCCTCGGCGGAAAAATCGGCAGCCACCTCCGCGGTGGCGCTGAGAATGGAGAGGATCGCAGCCATCATCTGGTAGTCGACGGGCTGCGCGCCCCAGCTGACGTGGATGCCTTTGCCGAGCGCACCGGCGCGGGCCCATTCGATGACGCCCTGCTTGAGCTGGGTGCGCGCCACCGGATCGTCGGTGAGACGCAGGTAGGTGGTCAGCCGCCTGAACCAGGTGGCGGCGATGTCGATGTCGTGCTGTCGCTCGCCATAGGCTTCATCGAGCTTCACCACCGCGATGGGACGGGGAATGACCAGGCTGCCCGGGCCGCTCTGGCACTGGGCGGCGCCGCGCACTGCAGTGTAGGGCGATTTCCACGCTTCGGCGCCGAACTGGTCGGCGGTCAGCTTCGGCACGCCGAGGGGCGTACCCTCCCCGTAGGTCGGGTGCTCAAAGCACTCGGGAGCAGTAGTGTAGGCTTCCCAGAGCCGCTGCTGATCACGATCGGAGAGGATGCCGGCCGGCTCCGACGACAGGTCCAGCGTCACGATGCTCTGCGCTGCAGGGGTAGCGGCGAAAGCCGACACCGCCGAACACCACTCACCGGAATTCTCGGTGGTGAGCGTGTCGAGCGGCATCGCGGCGTTCCGCGCGAAGAGCGTCGCGGCGTTGATCGTCCGCTTTCCCAGCGCGCCATCGACCGGACCGGGATCAAAACCCAGTCGCGTCAACTGCTCCTGAACGCAGGCCACGTCGGCGCGGGCCGGCGAGGCAACGGCCAACCATGGCGCGAGCAGCAGCAGGACAAATGCGCGTCGCAGGAATGTTCTCATCGGTTCCCTCCCTGAAGCGGACCGGGCTGCCGAGGCGTTCTCGAGCCCCGAGCGACATGCCTGGTGGGGAAGGGACGCCGTCTTTCAACAATTGGCGTCACCCATTCGGGTGAGGGGCTGGTCCATGCTGGTGCGGAGGCGTTGCCTCGCAGCGTGAACACACTCCTCGAACCCGCGTTCTGCTATGGCAACGCGAGGGCAGTTGGTGCAAGTCTAGCACTTACGAAACGGTCGTGATTGCAGCACCATGGATATGGATACGCTGGTCGAGGGAATATACGAGGCGGCGGTCATTCCGGAATACTGGCCGCGCATCCTGGAGCAGATCGGCAGTCTCGCTGACGGGGACGCTGCATCGCTGATTGCCTTCGGCCACGATACAGGCCTGCGCTATGTTACCACGAAGAGCTATGAGGCGGCGTTTTCGGACTACGCCGCCAATGGCGCAAGCCTGCCCAATATCCGACCGCAGAGAAGCCTCGAGCGCATGCCGATGGCATTTGCGCATGACATCGAGGTTTGTTCACAGACCGAGCTCGATGCTGATCCCATCTACATCCGGTTTATCAGGCCGTATGGATTCGGCTGGACTGCAGGTACCGCCGTCCCAGTACCGAGTGGCGATCTGATTGTTTACGACGTGGCCAAATCCACCACCAGAGGCCCCTTCACCCGCGCAGCGATGGAGCGGCTCGATTCATGCCGCCCGCATCTGGCAAGGGCCGCGCTGCTGGCGCATCGACTGCGGATGCAGCAGGCCAGGGCGACGACCGAAGCCCTCGACATCCTGGGGCTGCCGGCGGCTGTGGTCGGGCGAAATCGCGCGGTCCTCGCAGCAAACGAGTCGTTGCTGGCGCTCGCACCGCGCGTGAAGATCGGAGCTTTCGACCGGATCTACCTGCGGGCCAAGGCAGCCGACGATCTCTTTGCTGCGGCACTGTCCAGCTCCAGCTTCAACGGCGTGCGATCGATCCCCCTGGCGGCGACCGAAAACGCGCCGGCCATCGTCGCTCATGTGGTCCCGATCCGACGCGCCGCCGGCGACATTTTTGCCCGCGCCGAGGTTCTGGTGCTCCTCACCCCGGTGACGGCCCCGTCGGCGCCCCTCACTGAAGTGCTGACCGGGCTCTTCGACCTGACGCCCGCCGAGGCGAAAGTCGCCCGCGGCATCTCGGTCGGCCGATCGGTCGAGCAACTCGCGGCTTCGCACGGCATCTCTCGCGAGACCATCCGTACCCAGCTCAAGTCGCTGATGATGAAGACCGGCACGAGCCGCCAGGCCGAGCTCGCAGTGCTGTTGGGCGGCCTTCGACCGCTCTGAGAGGCGGCAGGGTATCGGGCGGACGACATCACATTTCGCGGGCCGGGTGATGACCAGCCCCTGCAACCGGGCGGCGACCACATCGGAGAGGCCGCCTGGCCTTGGTGTGTCCCGTCAGCTGAACGGGCTGATGCCGCTGAGGAGGACCGCGAGTTCGGCTTGCCGGGCGGTGCCGGTTTTCATCATCACCGCTTTGAGCTGGGTGCGGACGGTCTCCCGCGACACGTTGCTGGCCGTGGCGATGGTTTCGACGGATCCGCCCAGCGAAATGGCCTTGGCCACCCTCGCTTCGGCCGGCGTCAGATCGAACAGACCCGTCAGCACCTCGGTGACCGGCGCATTTGGAGCGGTCACCTGGGTGAACAGCAGGAGCATTTCGCCGCGGGCAAAGACATCGTTGGCCGAGCGGCGGATCGGGACCAGGTGGGCGACCACGGCAGGGTGGACTTCGGTCGCCGGCATCGGCAAGGAGCGAACGTTGTCGTGGTCGAGTTCGGCGAGCGCGCGGCCGAGCAGCCTGTCGGCGTGCGCCGTCGCCAGATGCAGCCGATCGAACGCGCCGATGGTCACGCGTGAATCGAATGCTCTGAGCGAGTCATTGGCCGAAAGGACGCGGCGGTCGCTCTGCAGCACCGCGGCGGGGAGCCCCAGCGCGTCAAGCGCGTCGGTGGCGGCCCGGGCCGCCTTGAGGTTCAGCCGGTGCGCCAGCAAGGCGGCACGCGCCAGGTGCGGACGGTAGAGGTCCAGCCGTTCCATGTCGGTGCGTCCGAACGGCTCGGTTCGTCTGGCAAAATCGAAAACCAGGATGTCGGCGGTCGGCACCGGGATGAGCGTGCCGCCGGTCCAGCGAATGGCGTGCGGATAGATGAAGTCGCGATACACCGGGTCGGTATCGAGCTCGGATTGGGTGAACAGTTCGAGGTCGTGCTGGAAGCCGACATGCCCGTTCGCAAGGGCCCGCCTGGGGCGTTGGTTGTCATAGCGGCCGGCATCTCCCCGCGAGGCAAAGCTCTCGAATACCGGGAGGTAGCTGGGGGTCGCGGTGAACCGCATGCGCTGCTGGGGGTCGAAGACGAGCAGGCCGGATCCGCTGGCGCCGACCACCTGGCTCATATGGCCCAGAACATCGGGCCAAAGCTCCGGGATGGCGGCCGCCTCGTAGATCTCGTCAACGATTTGCTGATCAGCCTGCATCTGGCGTCTCGGGTCGACCACATGCCAACTACTCCTTCGGCAGGTCGAAGGCAAACTCAGCCTCGAACGGCTCAACCTCGGTTCGTCCCGACGACCCTCCGGCCGTCATCGCGGGATGGCACGACAGGTGGTTCAACTCATCGGTGAGGTGATCTAGAAGGCATGAACAAGCGCTTCCGTTAGCGGTTGACCGGCCGTCGGGCGGAAAAGTGCGATAGAGAGAGCCATGACACTGCTGCGCGACCTGAGCATGAGTGACATCGTATCGCGGATCGGCGCGGTGCTGGTCTACGCCTGGCTGCAGGGCTTGTTGCTGGCGGGCCTGGCGCGCCTGCTTGGCGATCGGCGGCCGCAATTCGATGGCCGGTTGTCAGCCAATCCGTTCGCGCAGCTGTCGCTGTGGGGCCTGGCCGTCGGCGTGCTGTTCGCGATGAGCTGGGTGCGGCCGCTGCGCTATGAGGTGGCGAGCAACCGGCTGGGCGGCTGGGGCGTCGCGGTGGTGGTGCTGGGCGGGCTCATTGGCATGGCGCTGCTGGTGCCGGTGGCCGACCTGCTGCGGCCGCTGGCGCTGCTGCTGCCACAGAGCGGCGCCTATGTGGTGCTCTATGTGATTGGCCAGTTTCAGCTGGTGACGGCCGGATCGGTGCTGCTGAACCTCCTGCCGATCCCGGGGCTGGCCGCCGGAGCCATCTGGCAGGCTGTGCGGCCGGAACAGGGACGCCGGCTGCCGCGCTACCAGTCGCTCGGCCTCGCGGCGGTCACGGCCGCAGTGGTGGCGGGGCTGATCCCGAGCCTTGGGGCGGTGGTGCTGCCGTATCTGAGTTTGACGGGGAATGCGTAGGGGGCACCGGCGGTGCGGTAATCCTCCCACGCCACGCGGGGGAGGATTACGGAGAGGCCGGTGCGCTTGGGTCTACTCCCCAGCCCGCCCGGCGTAGCCGAACTGCTTGAGCAGGCCATCGATGGTGCCGTCGGCGACGAGGGCGTCGATGGCCTGGTCGATCTGGCTCCTCAAAAAGCCGTTGCGGCTCGAGACCAGGGCGCCGACATGGGTCTCGGAAGCGGGGATGGGATCGTTGGCGATGACGCGGAGCGCGGCTGCCTCGGGTCGTTCCTGTTGCAGGCGCGCCAGCACCGGCTGCCACAGGATCATCCCGGCAATGGTGCCGTCGAGCACCCGGGTCGCCATCAGGTTCGGGTCGGCATAGGGCAGCCGCACCCAGCGGTCGGCCTTGCTGCGCTGCTGCGCCCAGGTGATGTAGTTCATCTCGCCCATGCTGGCGATTGCCGTGCCGAGCCGCTGGTCTTTGGGGATATCGCCGAGCCGCTGCCAGTCGGGGTTCTTGACGGCGAGGACAAACGGGATGGTGGCGTAAGGGCGGGTGATCGAGAAGCTGTCAGACAAGGGCGTATTGGGCGACACCGAGACCCCCATGAACATGTCACAGTCATTGTTCATGGCGAGGTTCAGCTCGTCCATGAAGCCATCGCCGGTGAGCGGAAAGCCGCCAAAGCCTTCCATCACCTTCACCTCGAGAAACAGCGCATCACCCAGCGCCTTGGCCACCGCCTCGTCGAAGGCGCGGCCTAGACTGGTGCGGTCGAAACAGACCTGGATCGAGTCGCCGGCCTGGCGGCGGGTATTGTCGAACTCTTCCGGCGGCACGCCCGAGGTCTGGGCGAGGGCGGCGCCGGTCGAGAGCAGCAGCAGCGCCGGGGCGAGCAGTTTCAGCAGCATGATAGTCTCCTAGGTCGTTTCACTTTTGGACTGCGCCGGAGAAGGGGGTGTGCTCGAGCTTCGACCCATCCACCGGCTGTCATCCCTGCGAAAGCAGGGACCCATCCATCCACCTGCGCGGGCCGTGAGTTGGGTCCCTGCTTTCGCAGGGATGACATCGAGGGTGGGGCGATGGCAGTGGCAGTGATTCAACCCATCCGTGATCTAAAAAGGAAAGGGGCCAGCGGCCCCTTTCCCATTCGTTCCGATCAGATCATTCAGCTTCCGGACTTGGGCAGCTTGAATACGAAGATCGAGTTGCCCGAGCCGGTCGGCAGCGGGATCTCCGGGAAGGCCGAGGAGATCGAGCTGGCGGCGTTCGAGTAACCGGTCGGCACCACGAGGTACTGCTCGCCATCGATCTCGTAGGTCGACGGGTAGCCGCCGATCGGAGCGTTCAGGCGCTGCGACCAGACGACCTCGCCGGTCTCCTGATCCCAGGCGTTGATGTTGCGGGCGGCGTCGCCGCCGAACACCAGGCCGCCGGCCGTGGCCAGCACCGACGAGGTCATCGACGGGCGGCTGCGATACTGCCACTTGTGGTCGCCCTGCGTCGGGTTGATGCCGACCGCATCGAGCAGGCCCGCATCGGTGATGCCTTCGGGCAGCACGCGCGGCCCGAACTTGACGGCGCCGACGGCGTTGCCGGCGGTGAACTCGACCTGGGTCGGGGCCACGGTGTTGCAGGCTTCGGTCAGCGGCACATAATAGGCCTGGGTGAGCGGGCTGTACGAGCCGGTCATCCACAGCTTGCCACCCGAAACCGAGGCGCAGACCAGGTGCTCTTCGCCGACCGCCTTGGAGATGAGGTCGGTGTTGATCTGCACGGTGCCGTCGGCATCGACGCCGGTCACGACGTTCTGCTGCACGGTGTCCTTGTGCCACAGGTACTTGCCGGTATCGCGATCGAGGGCGAAGACGATGCCGTTCTTGCCGGCGGCGGTGATCAGGAGGTGCTGCGTCTTGCCGTCGACTTCCTGGTCGACCAGGATGCGTTCGAACGGGCTGTCGAGGTCCCAGTTATCGCGCGGCAGGTGCTGGTAGTACCACTTGAGCTTGCCGGTCTCGACGTCGAGGGCGAGCGTCGAGTTGGTGTAGAGCACGCTGCCTTCGCCCGAGCCGCGGATCAGCTCGGAATAGGGGCCAGGCATACCGATGCCCCAGAACGTGGTCTTGGTTGCCGGATCATAGGCGCCGGTCGTCCAGGGCGTGCCGCCCCAGCGGTTTTCCGGCGGCACATCGCCCCAGCTTTCACCCTGCTTGGGGTTTTCCGGGTCGTCGATGGTGTTGAAGCGCCAGAGCTCTTCACCGGTGTTGATGTCGTGCGCCATGATGAAGCAACCGCCGGCGGTGCCGGCGATCGAGCAGCCGGAAATGGCGGAGATGATCTTGCCGTCGGCGATCAGCGGGCCAACGGTGTAGCTGTAGCCCTTCTGGGTATCGAGGACCTGCTTCTCCCACACCGGCTTGCCGTCCTTGGCATTGAGCACGACGATGCGTGCATCGACGGTGGTGAGGATGATCTTGTCCTCATAGAGGGCGATCGAGTTCTTCTGCCGGCGCGCCTGGTTGATCTGGTAGCTCCAGGAGCTGGGCAGCTCGGCCAGCGTCGGGCGATACTGCCAGACCAGGTCACCGGTCTTGGCGTCGAGCGCCTCGACGATGTTGTTGTTGGTCTGCAGGAACATGATGCCGTCGTGCACCAGCGGCGCGGTTTCCTGGATGCCGGCTTCGGCCATCGGCCAGGCCCAGGCGAGCTGCAGCTTGCCAACCGTATCCTTGTTGATCAGGTCGAGCTGGCTATAGCCCTGGTTGTTGTAGTTCCCGCGGAACATCAACCACTCTTCCTTGGGCGGATTGGCCAGCATGTCGGCCGTGACCGGGACATAGTTCTTGGTCCGCTCCGGAGCGGGCGTGGCCGCCGCATCGGCGGCGGGTGCAGCCGCAGCGGGCGCGGTCGCCGCGGGCGCAGCCGCGTTCTGTGCGAGGGCAGGGCCAGCAAACAATGCCAGCGCGGTCGTGGCGACCAACACGGACTTCAAAAGTTCGATTTTCATCGAGACCTCCTAAAAGCGGCACACATCAGTGCGCCAGATAACTCAGTTGGCAGCGGGCGCGGCGACGGTGGGGAGCGTCTTGCCCCAGGTGAAGGCCTGCGGAACTGCGGGAGTCGTTGCAGCGGCGGGCGCCGCGGCATCGGTGGGGGCAGGGCCACCCGGCAGCTGCTTGCCCCAGGTGAAAGCCTGCGGGACGGCAGTTGCAGCGGCAGCAGTGGTGGCGTCGGGCGTTGCCGTTGCGGCGGGCGCCGCCGCGGCAGCGCCTGCCTGGGTCTCGGCCGGCAGCGAAATGGCGGCGAGCTTGTCGGCATCTGATGTCAGCGGCTCGTCCCCCGGCTGGGCGCCGTTGAACTTCATGATGTAGGCAATGATGTTGAGGTAGGTCTCATCGCCAAGCTGGCCCGGCGCCGAGGGCGGCATGGCAACGTGAATAAAGTCGTACAACCCGCCGGCCGTGGCCCAGTTCTGCATCACGTCCGAGCCCGCGAGACCGGGAGCATCCGGACCCTCGAGCTGCTTGCCGTGACACTGGGCGCAGTTGGCGTTGTAGGCAGTTTCGCCGGCAGTGGCCTGCTCGGCGGTGAAACCGGCGGCATGGGCACCGCCACCGGACAACGCGGCAGCCAAGGCGACAACCGCGAGGGGGGTGATCTTTAGGGGCATCTTCGTCTCCCGAGAATGGGCTGGCGCACCGACCGGGAGGAAGATTCCGTTCGGCACGTCGTCTATGGGAACTGACATTTCAGCGGCCATCTCTCAATCTCACAAAATGCATAATCGGTTCGCACGCCCATGCGACTTTCGTCATAGTGAAGCAAAACTTAGTGATGGAACCAAAACCGGCGCCGTGCGTTCACGGCGCTTCTTCAATGGTTTCAATATGATAACGAGCTTCCAGCGCCGCCATGTCGCCGGCGGCCTCGAGCCTCTGCAGCGCCGCGGCGACGGCCCGCTTGAGCGTCTGGTCGCCCTTCCACAGGCCGAACGCCATGCGGAAGCGCGGGAACTGCGCCTCGGCCAACCAGAACGCCCTGACCCCCTCGGGCAATGCCATGCCAGCCGTGAGAAAGCGCTCGGTGATACCGGCCGCGGCGCGCCCGCTCGCCAGGGTTTCGGCGAATTGCTGCGGCGAACGGGCGGGAATCACCTGCAGCGATTGCTGTCTGAGCCAGCCCGACAGTTTCAGCCGGTCGAGCCCGCTGGTGCCGGGCAGTACCACGACGGAGCCGCCGGCCGCGGGGAGTTGTCCGCTCTTGGATACGCCCACCCAGCCGGTCTCGATCGGCGTGGGGATGGTCTGGAGGAAACTGCGGCTCTGCAGCGTGTCGGCGACGCCGCCGGCAATGATGTCGCACTGGCCTCGGGTCAGCGACCAGTTGCGCGGATTGAAGTCGGTACCGATCGAACTCAGCGTATTGACGGCGAGCCGCAGCCCCAGCTCTGCGGCGAGTTTTGCCCCGAGCTCAATGTCAAAGCCGGGCTGCTGCGGATCGCCGGTGACGAGGGGCGGGTAGCTCGGCGGCACGCAGAGTTTCAAGACGCCGGTCTTCTGCCGATCGCTGAGCGAGGTATCGGGCGGCAAAAAGCTGAGCGTCGTCAGCAGCGCCACCGCGATCAACAGGTTGATCGCAGGCTGGATCCAGCGATTTCTGCCGCCTTTCATTGCCGCGCGAAATCGATGGTGGCGACGACAAAGAACACCACGGCCATGGCGACGATGACCCCGACACCCATTGCGGGGGCGAACTGGTTGAAATTGATCAGCACGCCGCGCAGCGCATCGACGGCATAGGTGATCGGGTTGATCTGCACCAGGAACACCAGCCACTCGGGATAGGTCACCGCCTGCTGGGCCCGAGTCAGCGCCGGATCGAGCGGAAAGATCGACGAAGAGGTGAAGTAGAGCGGCAGGATCACCGTGTTGGAGAACACGCCGAACCCCTCGAAACTACGCACCCGGGCCGCAAGGATCACCCCGAAGCTGGTGAGCCCGAACGCCAGGACGAACATCAGCAGCAGGGCCAGCGCCACCTGTTCGAGGCTGAGGGTAACGTCGGCGAAGCGGGCGAGGATCAGCACCAGCGCGCCATGCAGCGTTGCCACGGTGGCGCCGCCGAGCACCTTGCCGAGCAGGATCAGCCAGCGTGGCATGGGGGACACCAGCACTTCGCGCAGGAACCCGAATTCGCGATCCCAGATCACCGACACCGCGAACTGGATCGAGGTGTACATGATGTTGAGGACGATGACGGCCGGGAACAGGAACTGCAGGTAAGTGTAGGGGATGACGAAGCGGACCTCGCCATAGACCTCGCCGCGGAAATAGGGGTTGAGCCCGACGCCGAGGATCAGCAGCCAGATCAACGGCCGGCTGATGCCGCCGATGAGCTGCGCCCGGTCGCGCGTGGCGCGGGTGATTTCGCGCAGCCAGACGCCATAGAGGCCACGCAGCGCCATGACGATCGGGTTCATCGCCGCCCTCCGCGCCGGCCGGCGGCCTTGTCGGCATTGTGCTGGTCGTCGGCGCGATCGCGCAACTGGCGGCCGGTGAGCGACAGGAAGACGCTCTCGAGCGTCGGATCCTGGAACCGCACCTCAACCAGCCGATCGCGGAACGTGGTGAGGAATGCATCGGTCATGGCGCCATCATCGGCGGGGAGCGCAAGGCCGTGCGCGCCGAGCAACTGGGCATCGGGGCGCGTTGCCTGGATCGCTTCGAGCGCTGCCTGGTCGCGCGGGGTGAGGTGCAGCCAGCGACTGCCGTACTGGGCCTTCAGCGCCTCGGGCGAACCCTGGGCGATGATCTTGCCATGGTCGATGATGCAGATCGTATCGGCGCCCTCGACCTCCTCGATATAGTGCGTGGTGGTCAGCACGGTCAGGTCGCGGGCCCGTCGCAACTCATCGAGGTAGCGCCAGATCCGCACCCGGGTCTGGGCGTCGAGCCCCGCCGTCGGCTCGTCGAGGAACAGGATCTGCGGCTCGTGCAACAGGGCGCGGGCGATCTCCAGTCGGCGCCGCATGCCGCCCGAAAAGCTGCGGACGATCTCGTCGCGCCAGTCCTCGAGCTCGACCAGCGCCAGCACGGCGGCGCTGCGCTCGCGCCGGCGTTTGGGCGCCATGCCGTAGACGAGACCGTGGAACTCGAGGTTTTCCCAGGCGGTCAGGCGATCATCGAGGCTCGAATCCTGGAACACCACGCCGAGCGAGCGCCGCGCCTCGGTCTGCTGGCGCACCACGTCCGCCCCGGCGACGCGCGCGCTGCCGCCGTCGGGGCGGCGCAGCGTGCTGAGGATATTGAGCAGGGTGGTCTTGCCGGCGCCATTGGGGCCCAGCAAGGCGAAGCTCGAGCCGCGCCGGATCTCCAAAGTCAGGTTGTCGAGCACGGTCTTGCCCGCATAGGCGGCGCTCAGTCCATCGACGCTGATGGCGATTGCGGACAAGGACTGGGCCTCGGGGCCGGGCTGCGGCGAAGTCATATCGCCTGATACGCCCGCGTTCCGCGATAGTCGATCCGCAATTTGACGCTGGCGAAGCGCATGCCGCCAATAGCTCGAGCGTGCCGCTGAGTGCAGGGGAGCTCCCCTGCGCCTGGCTCTCAGCCCCCATGAAAACTCGCCAGGGCCGCCAGCACGCGCTCCTGCACCGGCGGGGTGGGCGGCGGCGGCTCGAACGGCTGGCCGGTAATCCTCTGGTAGGCTTCGACATAGGTCAGCGCCGTTTTCCAGATCAGCTCCGCCGGGATTTCGGGGACCTCATCGCGGTACGGATCGCATCGCGCCGCGACCCATTCGCGGATCACATCCTTGTCGAAGCTCTGCGGACGCTGCCCGGCGGCGAGGCGCTGCTCGTAGGTATCGGCGCGCCAGTAGCGGCTGGAATCGGGGGTGTGGATCTCGTCGGCGAGGCGAAGCCTGCCCTCGGCATCGAGCCCGAACTCATATTTGGTATCGGCGAGGATCAGCCCGCGTTCGGCGGCGAGCGCCTGGCCGCGGGCGAACAGGGCGAGCGCGGTCTCGCTCACTTCCTGCCACTGCGCCGTGCTCAGCAGGCCGCGCCCCAGGATCTCGGCTTCGGTGAGCGGCTCGTCATGCGCCCCGTCGGCGGCCTTGCTGGTGGGGGTGATGATCGGCGTCTCGAGCGCCTGGTTGTCGGCGAGGCCATCGGGGAACACCCGCCCGTACATCTGCCGGCGCCCAGCCTTGTACATGGTCAGGATCGAGGTGCTGGTGGTGCCGGCGAGGTAGCCGCGCACCACGATCTCCACCGGCAGGATCTCGAGGCGGCGGCCGACGACGATGTTCGGATCGGGATAGTCCAGCACGTGGTTAGGGCAGATATCGGCGGTCTCGGTGAAGGCCCAGCGGGCAATGCCATTGAGCACCTGGCCCTTGAACGGGACACAGCACAGCACCCGGTCGAAGGCCGACAGGCGGTCGGAGGTGATGAGGATGCGCCGCCCATCCGGCAGATCGTAATTGTCGCGCACCTTGCCGCGATAGAGCCCGGGCAGGCGCGGGTCGATCGCCTCCTTCAGCACCTGGTGCCGGCTGAGCGCGAGCCTGGTTTCATCGATCGTCGACATGGCCGTTCCCCAAACGCGGTATGGAGCCGGACGCGGGGTCCCCGCCTCGAGCTCGCTCCTCCGGCGTATCGCACCTGCCGAGCCGATCGGCCACAGTTTTTGCGGCCGGTGAGGACCGGCAGCGCCAGGAGCGGTCGCTCGCCGCGGGCCGCTTCGCGAACGGGCAGTTGTTCGCTTCTCGCCAGACCAGCGTGCGCGGGAAAAAACAGAGCGCCGGCAGCACAGCTCCGACGACCATTCAAATATTGGCCCAACAATGTTGTGCAACGCTCCGAAAGCTCCGCCACCGCCTGGTGGACGACAAGCGCAAATCACCCCGCCCCAGGTTCCCCGTCTGGTCAGTAGATGAGGTTCGCAATGTCGCCGATCGCCGCTATTCGACTGATCTTCTTTCTGGACGGACTAATCATCGCCAAGTGGCTGCCGCACCTGCCAGATATCCAGGCGCAGCTGGGACTGGATATCGGCCAGCTGGGGCTGGCGCTGGCAGCCTTGCCGCTGGGCATTATGGCGTCGCTGCCGCTGGTGGGCACTTTAGTCACCTCACGCATGTCCGAACGCGCCGCAATCCGCCTGACCTTCGCCTGGCTGGCGCTCACGTCCATCCTGCCTGGGCTGGCGTGGGATCTGCCGAGCTTCGCCGTCGCATTGTTCTTTTACGGCTCCGGCATCGCCGGGGTCGAAGTCGCGATGAACGCGACGGCGGATGCCGTCGAGACGCGGCTTGGCAAGCGCATCATGTCGAGCTGCCACGGGCTATGGAGCGTCGGCAACCTCGCCGGCGCGGCTCTGGGCAGCCTCGCGCTGTCGTTTCACCTCGAGGCAAATGTCACGCTCACCGTCGCTGCGCCCGTGCTGATGGCGGTGGCCTATTTGTCGACAGGCCAGCTGGCTCGCACCCCGATCTCGTCGGCGCCGGGACCGGCGCTCACCCTGCCGGACCTGCCACTGCTGCTGCTTTGCCTGTTGCCGTTCTGTGCCTGCGTGCTCGAAGGGGCGATGGCGGACTGGGCGGCGGTCTATCTGAGGACCGAACATGGGGCGCAGGCGGCGCTTACCGGCGCAGGGTTTGGCATCTTCGCGGCGATCATGGCCGGCACACGGCTGACAGGCGACCGGCTGATCGATCGTCTCGGGCCGGTCTTTCTCGCACGGTGCTGCGGGGTTTCCGGCCTGTTGGGGCTGACGGTGATCTGGGCGGCGCCAAACGTCTGGACGGCGCTGCTGGGCTTTGCGCTGATGGGATTCGCTGCGTCCCTGATCTTCCCGATCTCGGTGACGGCGGCAGCGCGGCAGCCCGGCCGTTCCTCGGCGATGAACATCGCCGCGCTGTCGTTGATCTGCTTTTCCGGCTACGTCATCGGCCCGCCGGTCGTCGGCTTCATCGCCGGCCTTGTGGGCCTGCGCACAGCGCTCGCCTGTCTTATTCCGTTCGCGATCGGCGTGCTGCTGCTGGCTCCGCGGGTCCAGCCGAAGGTGTCAGTACAAGTGACCTGAACAGCGGCGACGGCGGACGCCATACTGTTCGCCGGGGTCGGAACCAGTCATTCACTGCCTCCGCTGGTGAACGTTGGGATGCGTCTCAGATGTTCTCTCAGTCGCCACGCGATGTTGCGGTTGTCCCCATAGATGCGGATATCCCCAGCACCGTTGGCCCGCCGGGTTTTGCTGCGAGCGTCCGCTTCGCGCCAGAGGCGGCCATTGGGCTGCGCCTTCCCGCTTCCTACCGGTCGCACTATGGTCGTTGGAGACGTGCGGCCGGGGCAGCCATGAAAAGAGTTGCGATATTCGGGAATGCAGGTGGGGGAAAGTCTACGCTCGCCAAACGCCTGGCCGAGATCACGCGGTTACCGCTGCACGTATTGGATAAGATGCAATACGGGGCCGGCGGTGTTGCAGTCCCGCACGAGGCGTTCCTCAAGGCACACGCTGAGTTGCTGCGTCGAGATACCTGGATCATCGATGGCTTCGGCAGTGTCGAGACCGCCTGGGAGCGGTTCGCCGTAGCCGATACGCTCATCCACATCGATCTGCCCCTCGTCACGCATTACTGGTGGGTGACCAAGCGCCTGATCAAGGGACCCTATGTCGCGCCGGAGGGGTGGCCGCAGAACAGTCCGTTGTGGCGCAGCACGATGAGCAGCTATGGCGTGCTGTTGCGGTGCCATCGTGCGTTGACGCCGCGGTACAGGCAGCTCGTTGGTGACATGGCGGCATCGAAGCAGGTTTACCGGCTGAAGTCGCGGGCGGAGATTGGCACATTCCTCGCCTCAATCGACCGCGCTACGCCCGTTGAGGACAACCTCTAGTCATCTTGGTGCTGCCAACGTCGACCGTCCGCTTCGGGCCAGAAGCGGACATCGGCCGAGGACCGCTTCGCGCCATGCGGAGGTCCAGCCCTCAACGGCTGCAGTGCCGGTTCAGCACACCTTTGGTTTCTCCATGCCACCCGCGGGGTCTGTCTCGCATAGCGTCGCGTGCGTTCTTGATTCAGGGCTCAGCCCGGAGCATCTTGCCGTCGCGAATTCTTCGCATCCGGAGCACTCAATGAGAGCCTACTGATCCCAGCCACCCCTCCGCCGCCAGGCGAGCGAGCGCTTTTGCTCGCCCTGGATTCGGCACGGAGGCCGCTATGGATCAGATCGTTCTCTGGGTTGGACTCGCCGCTTCAATCGCAATAACCGCGGGCTTTGCCATCGATCACGGATCGGTATTCGGCAAGGTGCTGAGCTCTCTCTTGGCTTGGGCCAAGCGTCTGCGTTAGCGCATTTTCACGCCACGCCCCAAGCGGGCGGGTCGTGAATGCCGCGACCTCGCTGCGTTCCGCTGTAGGCGGCGCGGCGAGCCGCGGCCGCGAACCGACAGCCTCCCCTCGGAAACACTGGTCCCACTCAAAAACCATTTGAGGGGATGACGATGTTGGTAGTGACTATCGGCGCGGTGACGCTGCGACTGCAGACGGAACCTGGCCTCTTTTCTCCGCAATGGGCGGATGCTGGTACACTGGCGATGCTCTCGCTGATCACGTTCGATCCTAAAGACAAGGTTCTCGACCTCGGGTGCGGCTATGGCCTCGTGGGCATCCTGGCGGCCCACCACGTTTCGCCCGCGCAAGTGCTCATGGTCGACAACGATCCGACCGCTGTGGCGATCGCCCGCCGCAACGCGGATGCCAATGGCGTACCCAATGTGACGGTGGGGTTGTCAGATGGCTTAAGGGGCACGCGGGAGAGCGGGTTCACCAAGATCATCTCGAACCCGCCCTACCATGTCGATTTCTCCGTTCCGAAACACTTCATCGAGAAGGGCTTCAACCGCTTGGTCCTGGGTGGGACGATGTGGATGGTCACGAAGAGACGCGACTGGTACCGCAACAAGCTCGGCGCGATCTTCGGCGGCTGTCGGGTCAGCGAGATCGGGGGCTACTACGTGTTCGAAGCCACCAAACTTCGATCGACCTATGCCAGGTCGCGCCAGTGACTCCCAGACCGCCCGCCACTTTCAAGCCGAGCACCTCGCGACGATGACGTCCACTTTGGGCCAGGAGCAGTCCTCGGAAGCAGGTTGCAATGCGCCACGAGCAGTTCGTCTCGAAGCGAGCGGCAACGGCGGATTTTGGGCCGAGCAGCGGACCGGCAGTTTTCGCGCCCGGGGTGGCAGCTGCTACGGTAGCTGATGGCGGCTGCCACCCCATGCCCGGACATCTGGAGGAAATGCTGGCTGCGACCGAGGCATGCACCTCGGGCGGCAGACCCAAGGAAGGCGAGATCAGCTATCCCGGAGGCGCGGCTCAGCGCGCTAGCCCAGTCGAGACTGGCGTCGGGTGTGTGGGGCTCGTCGAACCATGGTCGCGATGAACAGCAGCAGCCCCGTGACGGTGAGGGCGAAGCCGGCCCAGATGGTGGACAAGAGGCCAAAGCCGGCTCCGATGGTCATGCCGCCAGCCCAGGCGCCCAGGGCATTGGCCACGTTGAGCGAAGCGAGGTTCATCGCGCCCATCAGCGTCGGCGATTCCGGTGCGAGGGCGACGAGGCGGACCTGGATGGTCGGGATGGCGGCCATCATCGCCGCGCCGACGCCGAACAGGCCAGCGAACAGCACCCAGGCGGTGCCGCCGAAAACTCCCATGGCGACCAGGACGGCGAGGGTGACGCCGTAGCCGGCGACGATACCGCGATCGGGGTAGCGATCGGCCAGGCGCCCGCCATAAAGGTTGCCCAGCATCATGCCGATGCCGAACAACCCCAGTGCCAGCGGGATGGTCTGCGGCGACAGCAGCAACAGGTCGGTGACGAACGGACCGATGAAGGTATAGACGGCAAAAATGCTGGAAATGCCGAGCGCCGCCACCCCCATCATCAACCACACCTTGGGCTTTGCCAGCCCATGCAGCTCGTGCACCACCGAAGCGCCGTTGAGCGCCGCGCTGCGCGGCACGTGCAGCCACAGCGACAGGAGCGACACGCCGCCCAGGGCGGCGATGGCGAGATAGGTCTGCCGCCAACCGATGCTCTGGCCGAGAAAGGTCGCAATCGGCGAACCGAAAATGGTGGCGACGGTCAACCCAGCCATGACGATGGCAAAGGCTCGCCCGGCATGGCCGGCGCCTACCACATGGGAGGCGACAAGCGCCCCGGCGCCGAAATAGGCGCCTTGCGGCAAGCCGGTGATGAAGCGGGCGGCGATGAACAGCTCGAGGTTGCTCGCGATTGCCGAGAGCACGTTGCCGATGACGAAGATGCAGATCAGCGCCAGAAGCAGGGTGCGCCGATTGAGACGGGCTGCCACCAGCGTCAAAGCCGGCGCACCGATCACCACGCCCACCGCATAGGCAGTGATGGCGTGAGTGGCCAACGGAATGTCGATGCCGAGTTCGGCCGAGAACAGCTGGATCATTCCCATGCTGGCGAACTCGGTGGTGCCGATTGAGAACGTGCCGAGCGCCAGCGCCAGCAAGCTCAGCCGGCGGCGGGCAGGGGGTGCAGCCACCGCGATGGCGGGGCCGGCGTCATCGATGACGGACACTTTGGTGCTCCTGACTTGGTGGAGGATGGCCGGCGATACCGGGGGGAGGCGATGTCGCCGGCCGGGGCGCCGCGCGCTACTGGGCGCCAGCCACCGCCGCGAGGATGGCGTCTGCCACCACCTGCGGGTGAGACAGCATCGGCACATGGCTCGACGCCACATGCACACTCGTCGCCTTCATGGTGTCGGCGAACATCTGCTGCAGCCCGGGCGGGATGATCTGGTCGTTGTCGGCGATCACGTACCAACTGGGCTTGCTGCTGAACGCGGCGGCGGTCACCTGTCCGTCGAAGGCACCCGAGAACAGCGGCGCCTGGGTAGCGGCGAGCAGCGCCGCGGCTTCGGGGGCGATGTCGGGCGCGAAATACTTGGCCATGCCGGCGGCCGACCAGGTGAGCCAGCCCTGCGCGTCGGCATGGATCTCGCCCTGCCACGGCGGCGGCTCGGGCGCCGCGCTGACGATGGCGTTGACCGATTGGCCGACCTCGGGCGCGAAGGCGGCGACATAGACCAGCCCGACCACCTTGTCGCTGTTGCCCGCCTCGGTGATGACCGCGCCGCCATAGGAATGGCCGACAAGGATCACCTCGCCCGGCTGATCGTCGATGACCCGCCGGGTGGCGGCGACATCGGCCTCGAACGAGGAGGCAGGGTTGTGCACGGCGATAACGTGGAGGCCGCGCTGTTGCAGCAGCGGCACCAGCTCGGACCAGCTGGAACCGTTGGCCCAGGCGCCGTGCACCAGCACGACGCTGAGATTATCAGCCGCGTGTACGGCAGGCACCATGATGGCGGCGCCAAACGCAGCGGCGGCGACGGCAGTCTTGATCGACATGGAAACTCTCCCTGGCTTCGATTTGCCGCTTGCTGCGACACCCTCAGCTGAGCAGAGACCTGTCCTTCGATATTTCCGGTTCTTGCCGAGCTATTGACCGAAATTGCCGTTCAGCTCTCCAGCACCGGCCGGCTGCGGTGGAGGTCGCGATAGGCGGTGGGGCTGACGCCGGTTGCCTTGCGAAACGCCCGGCAGAAACTGGCCTGTGAGCCAAAGCCGCTGTCGAGCGCAACTTCGGCCAGCGAAGTGCCGCCGCCGACGATCAGCTGCTGGGCGCCGCGGATGCGCCGCTCGGTCAGGTATTGGTGCGGCGCCAGGCCCGTGGCCTGGCGGAACAGCCGGGCGAAGTGGAACGGGCTGAGGCAGGCTTCGCCCGCCAGGTCGTCGAGCGAAATGGCCTCGCTGAGCCGCGCCTCGATATAGTCGAGCACGCGCCTCAACCGCCGCGGCTCGAGCGCCGGCTGGCGCTCCGCCGGCTGCCAGCGATCGGCCCGGTAGTTGCCGACGAGGTGGGCGGCGAGCGCGGTGCGCAAGCCATCGGCGAACAGCCGATCGACCGGCTGGCTTGGCCGCTCGATCAGGTCGCGGAGGGCAAGGCCGATCTGCGACAGCGTCGGGTCGGCAAAGCCGCCGGCATAGGCGATCTCCGCCTGGCCCGGATCGATGTCGTGGTCACGCAGCGCGCTATCCTCGAGCAGCTTTGCCGGCAGGTAGAGGATCAGGCATTCGACCTCGCCATCGAATTCGAGCAGCTTTTCCGCGGTGCCCGAGGGCGTCAACCAGCTGGTGCCGGGCAGCGCCAGCCCTTCCTGCAACGGCCCATCGGCGTGCCGCCGGATGCGCGAGCGGCCCGAAAGGATATAGGCGAGTTCGGTCATTTCGGGCCGATCGCAGCGATGGGACCCCGGCCCGATCTGCCGATGCTCGACCTGCAGCCCCGTCCAACTCGCCATGCCGGTGAGCCTGTTGCTGCCCGGCGGCGGCGCTGCGGTCTCAGGGGACGATGTCATGGGCACGCGATCCGCCTCGCTTGAACGAACGCCGCAACTTTGCTCATGTCCCCCGCGTGGGCGAGTTAAGCGCGGTTAATTCGGCGCCGAACGCAGGTTCGCCCGGGGGTGGCGCCTGGGGGGCAAGGGTACGCGATGGGCGATAGTCCACGAGGCAAGGCTGACCGGACTTACAGGTTCGGACCGTTTCGGCTGCTGCCGCAGCGGCGCCTGCTGCTGCGCGACGGGGTGCCGGTACGGATCGGCAGCCGCGCCTTCGATATTCTCGCTGTGCTGGTCGCGCGCTCCGATGAGGTGGTCGGCAAGCGCGAGCTGATGGCGCTGGTCTGGCCGACACTGTTCGTCGAGGAGAGCAACCTCAAGGTCAACATGAACGCGCTGCGCCGCGCCCTGGGCGATGCGCCGGACGGAGCCCAATACGTCGCCACCGTCATCGGCCGCGGCTACCGCTTCGTCGCTGCCGTCGTTTCCGAGGCAGCCTCCGATGCCGGCGCGCTGCCCGGCGCCGTCACGCGGACGAGCAACCTGCCGACCCCCACCACCCGCATCGTCGGGCGCCACGCGGTGATCGAGGCGACGCATCGCGATCTCGCCGAGGCGCGCCTGGTGTCGCTGGTCGGCCCCGGTGGCATCGGCAAAACCACGGTGGCGCTGGCCGTGGGGGAAGGCGAGCTGGCGCGGCACCGTGACGGTGTCTGGCTGGTTGATCTGTCGCCGCTGGTCGACCCGCTGCTCATCCCCAATGCCATCGCCACCGCCATCGGATTGAGCGCCCACTCGGCCAACATGCTCGAAGCCTTGTGCCAATATCTGCGCGAGCGCGACCTGCTGCTGCTGCTCGACAGCTGCGAACACCTCGTCGATGGCGTTGCGGCCGTGGCCGATCGCATCCTCGCTGAAAGCGTCGGTACTGCCATTCTCGCCACCAGCCGCGAGCCCTTGCGCGTCCAGGGTGAGCGGGTGCGCCGTCTGCCCGGCCTCGCTGCTCCCACCGCGGCGCCGCTCACCGCCGCCGAGGCGCTGGACTTTCCGGCCATCCAGCTGTTCGTCGATCGCGCCGTCGATGGCAACGAAGCCTTTGCACTCACCGACACCGACGCGCCCATCGCCGCCGAAATCTGCCGCCGGCTCGATGGCCTCGCCCTCGCCATCGAACTCGCCGCGCCGCATGTCGAGGCGCTCGGCGTCACCGGCGTGCTGCAGGCGCTTGAAGATCGGTTCAGCTTGCTGGAGGGGCGGCGCGGCGGCCCCGAACGGCATCGCACCCTACTCGCCACCATCGACTGGAGCTATCACCTGCTCTCGGCTTCCGAGCAAAAGCTGATGCGCCGACTATCGGTGTTTCAAGCCAGCTTCAGCCTCAATTCCGCCTGCGGCATCGCCATCGACGTCGACCGGCCGGTGGTGACGCGCGATCTTGGCCGACTCGTCGCCAAGTCGCTGGTGACGGCCGAGGTGCATGACAGCGCCATCGCATATCGCCAGCTCGATTCCACCCGCGCCTATGCGCTCGAAAAGCTCGCCGAGAGCGGCGAGATCGACGTGGTGCGCCGCTGCCTCGCCGAACACTGCATCGTTCTGCTCAGCGCCGCCGAGGCCGATATCGAGCGGCTGTCGCGCACCGATTGGCTCACCCGTTATGCCGGCAAGGTGGACGATATCCGCGCCGCCTTGCGCTGGACCTTTGACAGCTCGACGACCCGCAGCCTGGGCGTGCGGCTGACCGTTGCGGCGATCCCGTTCGGCAAGCAGCTGTCGCTGATTGAGGAAATCCGCATCGCCGTCGAGCGCGCGCTCGAGCCGCGGCTGGCACCCTATCGCAGCGCGCGCGACGAGCTGCTGCTCAACCTGACGCTGGGCGCGACGCTGCTGCACTCGCGCGGACCATTGTTGAGGGTGAAAGAGGCGCTCAACAAAGCGCTCGGCATTGCCGAAGAGCTGGGAGACATTGAATTGACGCTCGAATGCCTGCGAGGGCTCTCCGAGTACGAACTCTGGACCGGCGATTCCCGTTCGGCCATCGCGTTGGCCGAACGGATTGGTGCACTTGAAGGCCAGGGGCATAAGGCCGCTTTCGGTGACGCCGACGCCCAGACAGGTTCGGCACTGTCTTGGATGGGCGCCCTCGAACAGGCGCGGCAGCGCCTGGAGAAAATCGTTCACAAGCCCGTCGTATCTGACATACGGCCCGATGCCGCGCGCTTCGACTTTGACCAGCGGCTGACAGCGCGCGGCTCGTTGGCCACAGTTTTATGGTTGCAGGGCTTTGCCGATCAGGCTCTCGAGGCGGCGCAGCGCCAGCTTGAGGAAGCCGAGGCATCGAATTATGCGGTGTCGCTGTGTTCGGCCTTGCTGCACGGGTCGGTGATCATCGCCATGTATGTGAGGGACTACAACGCCGCCTATCGCCACCTCGACCGCGCCACCGAGCACGCGACCAGGCATGGGCTCACGATCTGGCGGGCCATGACGGTTGGCCCCCGATCACGCCTCGCGCTCTATACCCGCCAGTCTGTCGACCTGCACGCCCTTCGCGAAGCGCTAGCCGAAGTCCGCGATGGCGGCTTTCGGATTCGCTTACCCAATTACCTCACCCAGTACGGCGAGGCGTTGGCACGGCAAGGTGATCTCGAAAGCGGGCTCTCGACCATTGACGAGGCAATTGCGCTAGCAAGGAGTACTGGACAGGTCGTAGGCATTCCGGAAATCACGCGGATCAAAGGCAACGTCATCCGCTTCCAGGCGCCCGAGCAATGGGAAAACGCGATCGGGTGCTACAAGGAATCGATCGAGTTGGCTCGTCGTGAACATGCGCTCGCCTGGGAGCTGCGCTCGGCAATGAGCTTGGTCAAGCTCTGGCGCCACCATGGTGGGAACGCGGCGGCCGAGGATGCCCTTGCATTATGCTTCGGCCGCTTCACTGAGGGGTTCTCGACTGGCGACCTGCGGCAGGCTCGCGCCCTCATCGAGTCGCGCGGCAGCGCGACGATCTCGCAGCGCTAGGAGAGGGCGCTGGTCGGTTGCTGCCTCAGTGCTACCAGCCCTTTCCGGATAGGCGGCCAGATGACCGCAAAGGCGAGCAGCGCCGCCACCAAAGCCACCGTCGCCATGGCCGGTTGCAGACCGCCCTCGCCAAAGACATGCTCGGCCACCAGCGGCACCAGCGAGGGCCCGAGCCCAATGCCAAGCAGCGCGGATATAGTCAGCGAAAGCGCAATCGTCGTCGCACGCATTTCATTCGGCACACTTTCCTGCATGACGACGTGCCCGATCACATAGCCGCCTATTGACCCTAAAGCCCAGACGGCGAAGGCCAGCGCTGACTGTGGGCCGGTAGCAGCAAAGAACGTCGCCGAAGCTCCGGCGATGGTTAAGGTGTAGCAGCCGAGCAGCAGGACGATCCGCGTCGGTACGCCCCAGCGCCGGACGACGAGATCGGACAGGGCGCCACCTCCCACCGAGGCGATGACGCCACTCGTCGTGATCGACAGCGCCACGAGGCCGCCGGCCTCAAGCGCCGTCATCCCGTGTGAACGCTGCAGCAGCGTCGGCAGCCACGAGATCAGCGCATAGTCGCCGATCCCGAGCGCGCCCTTGACGAGGCAGACGCGCAGCACGGCGCCGTTGTCGGCCAGCAGTTGCCGTATTACCCCGGACAAGGGCATCAGCCCGGAGCTGTGCCCGCGTTGCGGTTCGCGGATCAGCAGCAGTAGCGGTACCAGCGCGAAGCCCGGGATGCCCACCAGAACGAAAAGTTGCCGCCACGCCTCGAGCGGCCCGATCAGTGGGATGCCGTCGAACCAGCCGGCAGCGCTCCAGCCCAGCACCAGGCCGCCGACAAAGAGCGCGGTTCCCGTGCCGAAAGTCGCTCCGAGCGCGAAGATGCCGAGTGCCGTACCGCGCCGACGGGCGGAAAAGCAGTCGATGATCAGCGACGAGGCCGCCGGGATCAGCGCCGCTTCGCCGAGGCCCACCCCGACGCGCGCGATGAAGAAGCTCCAGAAATCGCCGGCCAGCCCGCAGCAGATCGTCGCCGCCGACCACAGCGAGATCCCCGCGACGATGACGTTGCGCCGGTTGACCCGATCGGCGAGCCGGCCACTGGGGAGGCCCGCCAGTGCAAAGATCACGGCAAAGCCGGCGCCATGCAGCAGGCTGATCTGGAAGTCCGTGAGGCCGAGCTCGGCGCGGATCGGATCGACGACCAGGTTGATCACCAGCCGATCGGTGAACGACACCAGCAGCGCGAGGCAAAGGATGGTGACGGCATACCAGCCGCGCGCGGTCGCGCGCGATGCCTCGTCCGGCATTAGCTCTGCTGCCATCGGCTGGTCCCTCCGCCGTCTGCCCCAGGGCGCCCGCCCCCCCGGGTCCCGCGACGAAATCAGTGGCACGGCCGTTCGAGAGCGACAAGCGGGGGCCTACCGCAGGCCAAACATAGCAATATCGGCCCGATCGGCGGCAAGCAGCGCAAAGAGCGACGATGCGCGCCGCTCTATCATGGTGGCATCAACTCGAGCCCCGAGGTCGCCATGATGCAGTCGAGCCCAGTGAACCAGAAGCGGGCATTCCAGATCCACGCCTTCGTCTTCGTCGCCACCATGATTTTCCTCGCCGTTCTCAACTACACCCTGGGCGAACCCTACTGGGTGGTCTGGCCGCTTTTCGGCTGGGGCATCGGCCTGATCGCTCATTGGTGGTTCGTCCTCGGGCCGGGCGCCAACCCCAGCAAGTAAGGCAACGAGTTCCCAGCCTCATAAGCCGGCGTCCGCTTGGGGCAGGGAGAGTTCGTGGCAGCGCCGATGGGCATGCGCTGATGTTCAAGCCGGCGCTGTGGAAGCAGCGCGTCGACCGATATCTGCATGAGCTGGTGGGTTGAAGCTCGATGGCACCAACGCGAATAAGCGCTCGCTGAGCTGACGGCCCTAGCGTCTCGGGGTGTAGCGTAGCGCCACGATGCCGGCACCGATCTCGCGGCGGTCGATGGGCGTCAGCTCGACATATCTGGAGAGGCCGGCGAACAACGTGGGGCCGTGCCCGGCAATGCCGGGCTGCAGCACGAATTCGTACTCGTCGATCAGGCCCAATTCCGCCAGCGCCATCGGCAGCTTCACGCCGCCGGTGAACAGCGCCTTGCCCGGCTGCTGCTTGAGCTTCAGGACGGCCTCGGCCAGGTCGCCGCGCACCAGCTCCGCGTTCCAGTCGACCCGGTCGAGCGTGCTCGAAACGACATGTTTCTGCATCGCGTCGATGGTGCGGGCGAAGGGCTCGGTCCACTCGGGCGGCGTCGAGGTCCGCGTTGCCAGCCGCCACGCGCCCTCCATCATCTGGTAGGTGACGCGCCCAAACAGCAGGGCGTCGGCCCGGGCGATGCTCTGGGTGGCATTGCGGTGGATGGCGCGCAGCGCCTCTTCCTGCCGCGGCCCGTCCGGCGGTATGGCGTTGTGGTCGACGCAGCCATCGAGCGTCACGTTGATGGAGTAGAGGAGGGGTCGCATTAGGGTCGTTGCTCCCTGGTTGTTCGGGCCGCGACTGCCAGCTCGAAACGCTGCAGCTGGCTGGTCAGCCCGATGGTTGCGCCGCGGGTCATCTCGGGGTCGGGGTGACGATCGGCGGTGAGGATCATCCGCACCCGCCCGGCCTCGGCGTGGAGCTCGACCAGGATGTCGTAGGGATAGGAGTCGACGCCGGGGACGAAGTCGATGTCGAAGCGGATGCGCAGTCGCTGGTGGCGCACCAGCTCGATGAAGCGACCGCTCACCCACGCCGTCGTCGGCCGCTTAAGGTTGGCGAAGTAAGCGACCTGTTCAGCGCCCACCGCAGTCATCACGTGATCGAATGCCCCACCGACCCAGGGCTCCAGGGTCGATACCTCGAAACGCATGCCTTCAGGCGCGAACCACTCCGCCAGCCCCTCTTTCGTGGTCCACAGCGCCCAGACGTCCTCGATCGAAGCGCTGTAGACCCGCTCGAACCTGAGGCTATCGGCGCCCAACGCACTGGCGTCCACCATCAGTTCTGTCCCTCAGGTTGCTGCCGTCGCGCCAGGGCGGCGTCGAAGCGATCGAGCCGGCCCTGCCAAAGCTTGCGATAGGTGCCGACCCAGTCGTCGATCGCCCGGAACGGCTCGGGCCTGAGCGAGTAGAGCCGTCTCGCCCCATCCGGCCGCATCGTGACGAAGCCGGCTTCGCCGAGGATCCGCAGGTGCCGCGAAACGCCGGACTGGTCGATGTCGACGGCCCGCACCAGATCGCCCACCGCCTGCTCGCCGCCGGCCAGCGCCTCGACGATACGAAGCCGCGTCGGGTCGGCCAAGGTCTGGAACATGCTTTGTTGCATCATGGTGCATATGTATGATGATGCATATGTGGAGTCAACGGTTCAGCCGATCCGCCGGATCCAGCCTCCCCAACGGCAGCTTGGCGTCAAAACTGACGCCGGCGATTGACACGGCCGCGCTCCCGGTTGCATCTCTAGCCGCATGGGGATCGCGACCTCCCCACGAGGCGTCACGCTGAAGTTCGCGTCCAACGACACTCAAAGGACGCAACCATGCCATCATACGCTTCCATCTCACCGGACAAGCTCGCCCGCCTGCTCGGCACCCCCAAGGCGCCCGTCATTATCGACGTGCGCGAACCGGACGCCTTCGCTGCCGACGCGCGGTTGATCCCCACATCGCTCTGCCTCTCCCACGAGACGGCCGAGACCTGGGCTGCGGCCTATGCCGGACGCACGGTTGCGGTCAGCTGCCAGCGCGGCAAGAAGCTGGCCGAGGGCGCTGCCGCCTGGCTCCGCCATTACGGCGCCGATGCCGAGGTGGTCGAAGGCGGCTTCGAGGGGTGGCGGGACGCCGGGCTGCCGCTGGTCCCGGTCAGCGCCATACCGAAGCGGGGGAGCAGCGGCGCCACGGTGTGGGTCACGCGTTCCCGCCCCAAGATCGACCGTATCGCTTGCCCCTGGCTGATCCGACGCTTCGTCGATCCCAAAGCGGTGTTCCTGTTCGTCGCGCCAGCCGAGGTCGGGGCGGTGGCGGAGCGCTTCGGGGCGACGCCGTTCGATGTCGAGGGGGTGTTCTGGAGCCACCGGGGCGAGCTCTGCACCTTCGACGTCATGGTCGAGGCGTTCGGTCTCGTGACCGAACCGCTGGCGACCATGGCGAAGATCGTCCGAGGCGCCGATACCGACCGGCTCGACCTCGCGCCGGAGGCCGCGGGGCTGCTCGCGGTGTCGCTGGGGCTGTCGCGGCTCCATGCCGACGACCTTGCGCAGCTCGAGGCGGGCCTCGGCATCTATGACGCGCTCTACCGCTGGGCCCGCGACGCCACCGACGAGACCCACTCGTGGCCCGGAGGCAAGGGCGCCCGATGAACGTCGCAACCTCGGCCGACCTTGCCCCGCGCGCCCCGACGCTGGGAGAGGCGAGTGTCGTGTGGGCAAAGATCGGGCTCTTAAGCTTCGGCGGCCCGGCCGGGCAGATCGCCCTGATGCACAAGGAACTGGTCGAGGAGCGGCGCTGGATTGCCGAGAGCCGGTTCCTCCACGCCCTCAACTTCTGCATGCTGCTGCCCGGCCCGGAGGCCCAGCAGCTGGCGACCTATATCGGCTGGCTGCTGCACGGGACCAAAGGCGGGATCATCGCCGGGGCGCTGTTCGTCATCCCGGGCTTCGTGGTCATCACCGTCCTTTCGGCCCTCTACGCCCTGTTCCATGAGGCGGGGTGGTTGGCGAGCCTGTTCTTCGGGCTCAAGGCGGCCGTCCTCGCGATCATCGTGGAGGCGGTCATTCGGGTTGGCCGCCGGGCGCTGAAGAACGGCGTCATGCTCGCCATTGCGGCCGCAGCGTTCGTCGCCTTGTTCGCCTTTGACATGCCCTTCCCGGTGGTGGTGGTGCTCGCTGGGCTGGTTGGGTTCGTCGGGGTCAGGCTCAACCCGGCGTTGTTCTCGCCAGCGAGGCACAAGATGCTGGCGCCGGACCTTGCCTCAGTCATCGGCGAGGGTTTTGCCAAGGCCAGCCCGCCCTTCACTGCGACGCTGCGGACGCTCGCCATCTGGGTGGGGCTGTGGCTGGCGCCGCTGCTGGTGATCGTGCCGGCTCTCGGCTGGTCCAGCACCTTCGGTACGCTCTGGCTGTTCTTCTCGCAGATGGCGATGGTCACGTTCGGCGGCGCCTATGCGGTGCTCGCCTATGTCGCCCAGGAGGCGGTGCAGAATTTCGGCTGGCTGCAACCCGGCGAGATGGTCGACGGCCTGGCGCTCGCCGAAACCACGCCCGGGCCGCTGGTCATGGTGCTGAGCTTTGTCGGGTTCCTCGCCGCTTACCGTGATCCCGCCGGGCTCGACCCGCTGCTGGCCGGGCTGCTCGGCGGCACGCTCACGACGTGGGTCACCTTCGTGCCCTGCTTCCTGTGGATCTTCCTCGGGGCGCCCTATATCGAAAAGCTCAGGTCCAACCGCGAGCTGTCGGGTGCGCTCAGCGCCATCACGGCGGCGGTGGTCGGGGTGATCCTCAACCTCGCCATCTGGTTTGGATTGCACGTGCTGTTCCGGGAAGTGGGCAGCCTCGAGGCCGGGCCCATCCGGGTCGCAATCCCGCATTTGCCGACCGTGAACTGGGCGGCGGCGGCATTGAGCATCGTTGCGGTCGTCTGTCTGTTCCGCCTCAAGCTCGGCATCACCTGGACCCTCGCAGTGTGCGGCGGCCTCGGGCTGCTGGCCATGCTGTTGCCGCTGCAGCAGTGACGGCCGATTGCGGCGCTCCGACCGTGCGGGCATAGTTGGGGCATGTCTCAGCCCGCATCGCATCTCTGGCCCGGCGTCCCCCTGGCGCTTGGCTCGGCAATCCTCTTTGGTGCATCGGCGCCGGTTTCCAAGCTGCTGCTCGGGGCGATGGACCCCTGGTTGCTCGCCGGGGTGCTTTACCTCGGGGCCGGCCTCGGGCTCGGCCTGGTTCATTTCGCGCGGGCGGCAAGCGGATGGGGGCGCAGGGAGGCGCCGCTTCGGCGGGCCGACTTGCCGTGGCTGGTCGCCGTCATCCTGTTCGGCGGTGTGCTGGGGCCGCTGCTGCTGGTGTTCGGGCTGTCGCTTACCTCGGCGGCATCGGGGTCGCTGCTGCTCAACCTCGAGGGTCTGATGACCATGGGGATTGCCTGGCTGGTGTTCCGTGAGAACGTCGACCGGAGGCTGCTGCTTGGCGCTGCGGCAATCCTCGCGGGTGCGGTGGTGCTGTCGTGGCAGGGGCGGGACGCATCCTTCGACATCGGCGGGCTGCTGATCGCCGGGGCCTGCCTCGCCTGGGGTATCGACAATAACCTCACGCGCAAGCTCTCGTCCGCCGACCCCATCCAGATTGCGACCATCAAGGGCCTTGCCGCCGGCGCCACCAACCTGGCCCTGGCGCTGCTGCTGGGCGCTCAGTTGCCTGCTGCGAGCATTCTCGCCGCGGGCGGTCTGGCGGGTTTCCTCGGCATTGGTGTCAGCCTCGTCATGTTCATGCTGGCGCTGCGTCACCTCGGCACTGCGCGGACCGGGGCCTACTTCTCGCTGGCTCCCTTTATCGGGGCGTTGATCTCGCTGATGGTTTTTCAGGAGGCCCTGACGGTGCAGTTCGCAGTCGCCGGGGTGTTGATGGCGGTTGGGCTATGGCTCCACCTGGCGGAGCGGCATGAGCACGAGCATATCCACGAGCTGCTCGAGCATGAGCATGCTCATGTCCATGACGCGCACCATCAGCATGCTCACGATGGTCCGGCGACCGAGCCCCACTCGCACCGGCACCGCCACGGGGAACTGCGGCACGCCCATCCGCACTACCCGGATCTGCACCATCGCCATCGCCACCGATAGCCGCTGCTTGCCCTGCCGGACCCAGGCCCGGCAGGGCAGGGAAGCCTAGAACGCTTCGGCGAGCTTCAGCTGGCAGGCTTGCGCCAGGTCGGTGTTGGGCTTGTCGGCGCCGAGCGGGGTGGCCCAGCCGGCTTTCTCGACGATGCCCTTGCGCGCATAGGTGGTGGCGCCCTTGAGTTCGGTCAGCACTGTTGCGGCGTCGACAGCGCCGGCTCGATCGACACAATAGGGGATGAGAGCAGAGGCGACGGCGGCGTTGGAGGCTTTCTTCGCCATATCCTGGGCCGCTCCGCCGGTGACCCAGCCTCCCCAGCTGAAGCCCACGATGGCAAGGGCGATGGCGCCTGCACCCGCGCCCATCAGGCCGGGTTTCAACCAAGTCGGGATCTGCATTTGAAGTGTCCGATCTATGTCAGACGAGCGCGCGGAATGCGCGCAAGTGGACGAGACTAGCACGGGTGCATGGCCCCGTCCGGGCGAATGCATACGCCGGAGCGTTTTCAGGAAAAGTTGCAGACTTTTCCGGTTCGAAAGCGCGACCAAACTAAGGACATATGCCGACTATGTGCGCCAACTATCGCGGCTCGCTGTCGCGGCGCAGCGCCGCGTCGAGCTCATCGCGCGTCACCGGCACCGCCTCGACGCCTCCCGCCTCGGTGAGGAGGATCGTCATGCTCAGCCGGAAGGCCGGCCAGGACACATCCAGCGCCTCGCGCTCGGTGACGAGATCGAAGGTGCCGGGCTGGTGCGGGCGCTCGAGGCCAGCCAGCAGGAACGGGTGCCGGAAGGTGATCCGTTCGGTCGCGCTCATCTCATTGCGCCTCCATCGCCCCCAGCAGCGCATCGATGCCGATGGTGGCGAAGTTGGAGAAGGTGTCCGACACCGCGTAGGGCAGGATGATCCTCGGCCCGTGGCGGATGGCGCCGCAAGTATAGACCACGTTGGGCACATAGCCCTCGCGCTGCTGGGGATCGGGGTGCACCAGCGGCTCGCGCGAGCGGGCGATGACCTTTGAGGGGTCATGCTTATCGAGCAGCGCCGCGCCGATGGCATAGCGGCGGACCGGGCCGACGCCATGGGTGAACAGCAGCCAGCCCTGGTCGAGCTCGATGGGCGAGCCGCAATTGCCGATCTGCACGAACTCCCAGGGCCATTCGGGCCTGAGGATGGGTTGGCCGCCGTCCCAGGTGTGGAGGTCGTCGGAATAGATCAGGTAGAGGTTCTCATTGTCCTGCCGCCCGATCATGGCGTAGCGGCCATTGAGCTTGCGCGGGAACAGCGCCATGCCCTTGTTGCGGGCGGCGCTGCCGCCCAGGGGGCGCATGCGGAAGGTGACGAAGTCGTCGGTCTCAAGCAGTTCGGAGCGGATGGCCCGGCCGTCATAGGCGGTGTAGGTGGCGTAGTAAGTGTGCGTGCCACGATCCTCGAAGCGCACGAAACGGGCGTCCTCGATGCCGTTCGACTGCCAGCCGGTGACCGGAAAGATCACCCGCTCGCTGATATCCTCGTCTGCCTTGAACACCAGCTCGACCGGTGCGTCACCTGGCCAGGGGACGAGCCCGGTGGCGCGCGGCATGGCGGCGAGCCGCGTGGTCGGATCGATACTGACGCTGCCATCCCTGGCGATGCTGCCGGCCCGAAAGGTCAGCGACGAGACGTGCCCTTCGCCCACGGCGCGGAGGCTCAACACGAAGCGCAGGCCGCCGGGCGGCGCCAGCGACTGGTCCGGATGCACCACGATGCTCGGGTTGAACAAAGCCGAGGCTTCGAAGGAGTATTCGTGCACGAAGTAGGAGCCGACGAGGCGCCGCTGCGCCACCGTAAACGGCAGGTGCGCGACCAGCGCCTCCTCCATCTCGTCGGCCCGCGCCTCGAAGGTGGCGAGGAGGTTGCGGTGCCGCCCCGAGAAATTCTCGAGCACGGCCGCCAACTGCCGTTCGGTGGTTTCGGCATCAAGCCCGAGCACGCGGTCAACGATGTGGTTGGCCCGCGTCTTGTCGGTCGGCTTCAGATCCTTCGGCTCGGTGGCCGGCCGGAATGGCCGGACGATCACCCGGGCCGGATCAGGGCGCAGGTAGAGTGCCTGACGGTTTAGGAATGTCGCTGGCGACAAGGCGGCCTCGGAACTGCTGATGGGAAAACCTGTGCATGTCTCGGCTGGCGCCCGATAGCGCCAGCGTGTGGGGTTGGGTGGTGCCGGCACGCTCGAAACGCTGCATGTCGGAAAGGCTGAGCAGATAGGAGACGACCGACTCGCCGCCGCGGTTCTCGTTGACCCGATCGGGGTGGAGGCCGTCGCGACAGGCGCCGGTCTCGGCATCGATCAGCGGCAGCCCCAGGTCGTTGCGGCCGAGGAACCAGCCAAAGGCCCGCGACGCTCCCGTCTGCCAGAGCGCGCTGCCGGTGAGCGACCAGGCAGCAAAGCACGCCGCGATGGTCGCCGCCGCTTCCACCGGCTGCTGGTCGAAGGGCTTTGGCGGCAGCCGCACGTCGGTAAACCCCGCCGTGCCGACCGGCCTGAACAGGCCTGAGGGGCTGGTCTGCTGCTGCATCAGCCAGGCGAGCGTGCGCAGCCCCGCCTCAACATAGCCGGTGAGACCGGTGGCGCGCCCGGTGAGGATCAGCGCCTCGCAAAGCCGCGCGTTGTCGTAGGAGAGCCCCTCCTCGAACCACACCCAGCCTGGCGTTTCCACCTGGCGCAGCAATTCGACCAGCCGGGAGGCGAGGCGCAGCCGCAGCTGCGTGGCGAAATCATCGTCGGGGCGGACCTGGCAGTAGCCATTGAGGCCGAGCAAGGTGAAAGCCCAGGCGCGCGGCGAGGCAAACCCCTCGACCACCGGCAGCGCCGCGGCGAACAGTTCGGCTGCCCAACTGCGGCGCGAGGTGCTGACATCGTCCCGCGCCGCCATGCCCAGCGCCCACAGCGTCCGGCCATGGCTATCCTCCGAGCCCTGCGCTTCGAGCCAGCGCCGGTCGAACGACATGAAGTTGCGGAAGCGCCCGGTGTCGCGATTGAAGGCGTGCTGCACGAAGGAGGCGTAGGTCGCCGTCATCGTCTCCGGCAGCCGGGCGGACTGGTTGAGGTTCAGCGCGCTCGCCAGCAACAGGCCGCGGGCATTGTCGTCGACGCAATAGCCATGCGCCCGGTCCGGTACCGCGTGGATGGCGTGCTGGTAGAGCCCGGTGTCGTCGGTCATCACCCTGAGATGCCCGAGAGCCAGCGATGGCAGGCGAGGCCTGTCATCGGCCGGTCCGACGAGGTGCAGGCGCACCGACTGGCGCTGCGGCTGCGGCTCGCGGATCTCCTCAAAGCTCGCCGCATAGCGATCGGCGACCCGCTCCCAGGTCATCGAGCGGCTGGTGGCATAGGCCCGCCGCCGCATCGCCTGGCGTCTCGGCTCGTCGCTCAGCAATGCGCTGATCTCAGCGCCGATGGCGCCCGCATCACCGAACGGCACCAGGCAGCCGCGGCCCTTGGCGAGCAGTTCGAGCGCATGCCAGTAGGGCGTCGACACCACCGCCCGCCCGAGCCCGAAGCTGTAGGCCAGCGTGCCCGAGGTCATCTGCGCCTCGTTGAGGTAGGGCGTGACATAGACGTCGCACATCGAGATGTGGTCGAGCAAAGCCGGCCGGTCGACGAACTGGTTGAGGAACACCACGTGCTCGGCAATCCCGAGGCTCGCAGCGCGGACGACGAGGCTCTCGCGATAGGCCTCGCCCTGCTCGCGCACCAGGGTCGGGTGGGTGGCGCCGAGCACCACATAGACGGCGTCGGGCCGCGCCGCGAGCACCGCCGGCATGGCGTCGATCATCACCTCGATCCCCTTGTTGGGGGAGAGCAGGCCAAACGTCAGGATCACCGTCTTGCCGGCAAAGCCGAGCCGCGCCTTGGCAGCGTCCGGCTCGACGAAGGCGACGTCGGGGATGCCGTGCGGGATCACCTCGATCTGCGCTTCCGCCGCGCCATAGCTGCCGATCAGCAGTTCGCGCCCCTTGTCGGCCATCACCACGACCCGGGCGGAGAGCGCGAGAATCTGCTCGAGTACCCGGCGCTGCGCCGGGCTCGGCTCGGCCAGCACGGTGTGGAGGGTGGTCACCACCGGTACGGTCAGCCGCTCGAGCAGGGTGAGGATGTAGCCCCCGGCCTCGCCACCGAAAATACCGAACTCGTGCTGCAGCGAAACGACGTCGAAGCCGCCCGCGTTGATGAAATCGGCGGCCGCGGCATAATCGGCAAACTCCTCCTGGCGCACCTCGAAGCCGACTTCCGGCGGATAATCGTAGTGCAGCCCCGCATCGGTAATGGCGATGATCGAGGTTTCGATATCAGGGGTTCGGCCCGCCAGCGCCCGTTGCAGATCGGTGGTGAAAGTGGCGATGCCGCAGCGGCGCGGCAGCGAATTGCCGATAAAGGCGACGCGGTGGATCGGCCTCATGAGCGGATCCCCCATGGCCGCGCCGGCGCGCCCGGCTTTTTCATCTGTCGCCCCAGCCCCAGTTCGGGAAAGCGCTCGGCCATCACCTCGATGGGGATGCCGTTGCGGCCGACCAGGAGGTTCGGCAGCGGAGCGTTGGCTGCGTAGGCGATCAACCCCTTGGCGCCGCGTTCTGCGGTGCGCACCGTGGCGCGATGCCCCTCGAGGAACATCGCTTCGCCTGCCGCCACCTGGGTGAGGTCAAAGGCTGCCTCGCCTTCGAGGATCAGCACCCAGGTTTCGCTGCTCGCATCGATCTCCCAATGCGAATTGGGCATCAGCTCGATGGTTTCGAGGACGAAATAGGCGCTTTGCGCCATGACATTGCGGGCCTCCGACAGCCGCACCGGCGCGGACTGGGCGATGGCGGGCCCGGCAACTGCCGCGCCCACCGCGCTGTCGAGATTGAGCTCGCGCTGGCGGCCGTGGTCGAACATCCGGAAGGTCGCGTCGCTGCGCTGCTGGATCTCAGCCAGCACCAGCCCGCCGCCAATGGCGTGGATGGTGCCCGCCGGCACCAGCAGCCCCTCTCCAACCGTGACGTCCTGCCAATGGATGAGCTCGACGATCGAGCCGTCCTCGATGGCGGCGCGCAGCTGCGGCCGCGTCAGCTCGCGCCTGAGGCCCAGCGCGACCTTCGCGTCCTTGTCGGCCGCGAGCACGTACCAGGCCTCGGTCTTGCCATGCGGCAGGCCGATGGCGCGGGCAAAGGTGTTGTCCGGGTGCACCTGCACCGATAGCGGCTCATCGGTGAACAGCAGCTTCAGCAGCAGCTTGGGCTCTGGCGCCAGCTTATCAGCGCGCTGGAACCACAGTTCGCCGATCGCGGCGCCATCGTGGCCGAATTCGCTCCACGGGCGCAGATCGGTTTTGCCCCAGGGTTTGCGGACCACCCTGACGGATGCAAGTTCCATGGTCATGGTCGTCTCCTGAGCTGAACTGGGTCGTCGTGTTGGGGCTTTGAAACAAGGCCCCCTAAGTCGTCTTCCGGGTTCCTGGCGATCCGCCCGGCGCCGCCCGCTCGAGCAGCCCGCCTCCCGGCGTAGCCTTGGGGACAAGCTTCAGCTGCTTGGGCTTTTTGGCTTCGCGATTGCCGTGTTTCTGGCCTTTTGCCATAGCGGGCTCCTTCTGCACCGGAGTGCGTGGTGAGGTGGATCTGAGGGGTGGTAAGGTTCAGGCGGGCAGCCGGAATGCCAGCTCGGCGCGTTGCCAGAGGCCGGCGAGGCCGTTGCCGTTCCGCCCCGCCGGTCGCGGCGATGCGGCTCGCGGTGCATGGACGCCAAGCGCCCACCGGCTGGCAAAGTAGCCATGGCTCTGGAGCGCCGCCTCGATGATCTCGCGACGGGAGGCAAGCAGCGCGTCGCTGTCCGAAATGGTGGCGAGGTAGCGCCAGGATTTGCCCGTCGGGTGGCGCGGTAGCGCCGCGACGTGATCGGCAGCGACAATCAGGGATGGACCGGACGCCCGTGCTCCACCGCGGTCTCCCGTGGCGTAAATCTCCAGAAGCACTTGAAAATCCTTAGTCTGCCCGACGCCGCATGAAATCATGGGACATCCGTCGATACATCAGCTTGGGCAGCGGAAAGCTCGTCATTCATGCGCCCTTGTCGACGCCATGTCCAATCTATTCCGCAGGACACGTATATGTCATAAAATACTTGTACATCCGAGGATTAATCGGAAAAATACCTGCCTATGTCGGTTTCTTTATTTTAACCGCATCGCCTTGTTTTTACCGACGTCGACCGCCATATAGGAGCAACGTTACAGCCATCGTTGGCTCTGATCGTCCGGCTCGCCGGCCATCCTGGTCCCCCTCGTTTGCAACGTTGTCGCTTGTCGCCTGTCGCGACCAAGCAGCCGGTGCGTGCGCGCCGAGCGCGGTCGCACCGCCATAACCGCCTGCAATGCAGCGTTTCTCGAGGAGGTTTCGCCATGACCACGATGTATTTCGTCCAGGGCTTCAGGGCCAAGGGGCGGAAGCTCGATCCCGATATGCCACAGCCGGCCAGAAGCCCGGAGGCGGCCATTGCCGCTGCCGAACGCATGGGGCCGACCCGCGCCGGCGTCTGGGCCTATTCGGCCAATATCGATCAGGAAACCGACACCTACGACGAGCCGCAGCTGCTGTTCCGCACCGGCACCCTGCCGCCGGGGCTGCTGGGAGACTGAGCGCCCCCAAGTCTTTCGACCGAAGCGTCTTTCGACCGAAGCGTCTTCCGACACTCAGGTCCCGAGGAGGATGAATGATGAGCGACGAGCAGACCAAGCGCATTCTCGTCCTCGAGGACGACCCACAAACCGGGGTGCTGATCGAAACCTGCCTGACCGAGGCCGGCTATGTCGTCCACCTTGCCGAGGCGGTCCCCGGTGCCCTGCACCTGATCGACGACCTCGCCTTCGATGCGGCGGTTCTCGACTATTGCATCGGCACCAATACCGCGCTGCAGGTCGCCCAGTCGCTGCGCGTCCGCCTGATCCCCTTCGTCTTCTGCACCGCGGATGACGACCTGCCGGTGGAGTTCGAGGACGTGCCGGTGCTCGGCAAGCCATTTCTGCCGGAGGACATGGTCGGCGTGGTCCGCAGCGTGTTTGGGCCGCCGCGCCTGTGGCGCCGAGCTGTCGGCCAGTAACCCGGCTCTCGGCCGGCGCCATTCCCTACACCAACCCAAGGAGCTCATGATGAGCGACGACCAGAACGATACCAAACCCAAGCAGCAATATACTGCCGGGTTTCTCGCCAACTCCTTTGGCCTGACGCTCCAGCAGGCGCGGGACATCCTCGACAAGGCCAACGGCCTGCGCGACACCGCCGCCGAGATGGCGCGCGTGCTGCGCTACCGGCAGCCCTGAGCCCGCTCAAGCCCTGCCGGCAGCCGCCGGCTGTCCACCCGATGAGGAGCGCCCGTGCCGGATAAACTGCGCAAGGCCAATGCCCGCGCTGCGGCGACACGATACGCGCCCAAGCCCGACGGCTCCACTCTCACCTATGGCCTGATCGCCGTCTCGCTGCTGGCCCTGGCGCTCGCCCTTTATGGCGGCTTCTACCAGGTCGACATGCTGGCCCAACCGGTGCCGCTGGTCCTCGCGGGCTTCGGCGCCTTCTGCCTCGGCATCGCGTTCCGGCTCCGCCTGCAGCGCCGCCACACCGCGGCCTACGAAGCCGAGTATGCGCTGCGGCAGCGCGAAGGCGAGGCAGAGGCGACCGAAGAGCGTTCGGCGCCCTGAGCCCTCAAAACGGCTTGCGATATCCCAGTTGCCCGGTGGCGGAGAGGCCGGTCGGGTCGAACGCGACTTCCGAGCGGGCCTCGAGACTTCCGCCATCGGCCAGCCGATAGGCGAAGTCCACACCGGCAAAGCTGCCATAGCGCGTGCCGGTATTGCCCGGATCGAAGGCGATGGGTTGCCCCGCCAGTTCCGCCGTGACGCTGCTCTGGCGGTGGGTCAGGTCGAGCCCGGCGCGCAGGGTCGTGGTCGCCACATCGCCCGCCAGGAGGGTCAGCGCCAGTTGCAGCCGCAACTCGGCCTGTTCCACCGTGCGCGCATCGACGACGAGGGTGTCGGCCGCGCCGCTCTCGGCGTAGCCGTCGAGCTCCAGCCGCGTATAGCGGGCCCTGAGGCTGGGGGTCAGCACGCCCAGCGAAGTATCGAGGTTGAACCCCAGCGTCGCCGCGGGGGTGAAGGCGTAGCCCGCCGTCTCGGCGCTCGCCTCGGCGAGGCCTCCATCAATCAGGTTGTCGGCGACGCTGCGTCGGCTGTCGATGCCGACAATGCCGAGCGCGGCGTAGAAATCGGCAAAGACGCTGCTCTGCGCGAAACCCAGATGCGCCCCGACGATGCCGCCGGTCAGCTTGGTTTCCTGGCTCGCGGCAACCTCGCCGGCAGCCGCCGCGCCGCCGATGAAGGCGCCGGCGCTAAACCCGTCGCCCGGCTTGAACTCGAGGCCGGCGACCAACCCACCGAGGCCATAGCCATAGCCGGCCAGCTCGTCGCTGCCCGCTTGCCGATCGAACCCGCCAACCCCTGAGAGCCAGGCGGAGACGCCGCATTCGGCCTCGGTCTCTTCCCCGACGCACAGGCCGGAACCTCTTTCAGCGCCCGAGAGGGAGCCCAGGAGGGCGAGGCTCATGTCGTCGGCGAGCGCGAACCCGGCCCGATCGAGCACCGCGATGCTGTTGCCGGTGATCACCGCAGGGTTGTTCGCCGCAATAACCGTCCCGGGCATTCCGGCGCCGACAAAGCTCATCCGGGCGTTGAGGCCGGGGCCGAAGCTCACGGTGTTGCCGGTGCCGGCAAACCGGATGTTCCCATCGATCGCCGTGCCGGCCAGCAGCTCGAGGCGCGCAGCGCCATTCCTGAACTCGATGGCGTTCGACTGCGCCGAAACAATGTTGCCGGAGTTGACGATCGAGGCATTGGTGCCTTCGATCAGGATGCCCCTGCCGCCGACGCCGGTCGCTTCGATCGAACCACGATTGATGATCAACGTCTGATCGGCGGAAGGCGCCGCCTGGATGCCGCTGGCACTGATGCCAGTCTCTGTATCTCCGGTGGTGAGGACCGTGCCGTCGTTTTCCATCACGATGCCGTCGCCGAGCAACAGCACCCCCGCCGCGCGCAGGCCATGCGTCTCGATCGCGCCGGCGTTGAGGAGGTGGCCGTTATTGCCGCCCCAGTACATGCCCCTGGCCGACCTGCCGGTCGTCACAACCGTTCCGTAGTTATGGGCGTATATGCCGTCCAGGCCGCCTAAGGTGTCGATGGTGCCGGCATTATGGATGCTGACGTTCTGCCCCGTCGACCGGAGGCCATAGGCGCTGGCGCCAACCGTCTCGATCAGGCCGAAATTGTCGAGCCGCTGCTCGTCGCCGATCATGTTGACGCCCAAGCCGGCCGCCGGTTTCAGCGTCCCGCCGAGCTCGATCAGCCCGATATTGCCGGTCCCGGTCATGGTCCGCGTGGTGACGGCGGTCGAGCCGCTGCTGACGGTGAAGCTCTGGGCCGAGGCCGGCGAGAGCATGGTCCCCAGCAACAGGGCCGAGGGCAGCGCCAGCAAGCAGAGTCGTGCCACACCCACGTTGCCGCGCCGACCGGCAAAAGAGAATCCGGCCAGCATACGCGTGTTCATAGAGCCCCCGTCGTCTCAGGGGACGTTGTCAGACGATTGTTGTGGGATTGTTTGATCGAGCGGGCGAGTGCCCTGGTGGCTGCGCTTCGACAGGCAATCCCGCCACCCATCAGGGCAGCACAGGCGTTTGCGCGGGGCCTAGCGACGGACCGGTGGCACGAGCCGTTCGACCAGAGCGACGAGGTCGGCACGGCGCGAGACGCTGGTCTTGGCGAACAGGTGCTCACGATGGGTCCGTGCCGTTGCCGCGCTGACGCCGAGCGCGGCGGCGGCCTCGTTGAGCGTGGCGCCGGCCAGCAGATATTCGAGCTGGCGCGTCTCGGCGGGGGTCAACCCGAAGATGCGGGCGACCGTGCTCAGATCTGCCGGTGACGCCGACCCGCCCGGCACGATGAACACCGCCGCGATGGCCTGCGGCGCAATGCGCATGCGAATGTCGCCGCGGGCCAGCGGCAACACATGGGCAACTGCGGCCGTCATATCGGCCTGCACCAGCGGCACGCCGATTCCCGCGGCGCCGATTGTCGCCTCGTCGGCTTGTGCGAGTGCGATGGCGCGGAGCAACTCCTGGGTCGCCCGTGGATCCCGGGCCGCGAGGCACCCGCCGGCCTTCAGGACCGGCGAGCCGGCATCGAGCATGTGTCGCGCCGCGTCGTTGGCATGCAGGATGCGGCCTGCGTCGGCGACAATCACGACGGAAATGGCCAGGCTGTCGAGCGTGGCGCCGAACGCCTGGCGCTCGAAGCTCTGCATGTCGAGCAGGTCGCTGATGGTGACGGCCCGGCGAATGTGGGGAGCAAGCAGGCGTAGCCTGGCGATGTCCTCATCGGTGACGAGGCCCTGGCTTTCGTGACGCGACAGCCCAAACTCGCCAAGCCGATGCGGCTGACGCAGCACCACCAGATGCAGCGTGTCGACGATGCCCTGCGGCCGACCCCACTCGGCATAGTAGCGGGTATCGTAAGTTTCCGGCAGATCGCGCCGCGTCGACGCCGGCTCATCGAGGTGGGGATGGCTGGCGAGGAACTTCTTCCAGAGCTCGGTGACCTCGGCCTCATGGTCCTGCTGGCGGGCAAGCCACGCCGGGGCATAGTTCCACTGCTGCGCCAGTCTGAGCTGTGACCCCTGCAGGTCGGCGACGACGATCATGCCGGCAAAGCAATTGGTGACATCGCCCACCGCGTGGATCACTTCCGGCCAGAGGCCGGGGTTGAAGGTGCAATCGTAAATCTGCCCGATCAGGTCCGAGAGGCGTTCGCGCGAAAGCGGCGATGCGCCTCCATTCCCCTGAGACGAACGATGCACCATGGCCAACCTGATGTGCGCGCCCTCAGGCCACAGTATCGGATGAGTATCCGACGCGCCATACGACGCCGGCGTTAGGTTAGGGAGTTTTGGCGCTGATGCCGAACCGGCGAGGGTGAAGATGAGTAACGATGCGATGGCAGCAGACTGGCAGTGCGTCGGGGTCGCGCAGGTGGGAGCGGCAGTGATTGTTGCTGGGGGTATTTACTGCTTCGAGTTCAGGAGCAGTAGTGCCAACGTCCGCGCGAAGTTCCTGTTTATTGGCGGCGGCCTGGGTGCGGGAGGCAGCCTGGGTGGCGGCATGTCGCCCAGCCCTCTCGATTTCGCCACCAACACGATCCCCGATATCTGGACCTCGCTTGAGTGCCGGCGACCGTTTTCGGCGAACGAGCTCGACAAGGCATATGCGGCGCTGACGACGCTGGGGGCCGCCTTTGCCCTGGGCTATTCGCTGATGAGCATAACGGGAGGCTGGGTCGATCCGCTGTTCACTGCCCAGAATGTGAGCGGCTGGGGCACCGGCGTCGGTGCGGGCGGCGCGATGATGCCCGGGATCTGGCTCATGCTCGACAGCACCGATTACTATTGATCCCGAAGCGCACCGAACAGGGGCAACCATCGAGGAGGTACGTCGTGCCGGCAGCCATTATGCTTGATGCTCAGACAAGCTTTGTTACCGATCCTGTCAGTCCCTGCGCCGGTGAGGATTTCACCGTCTCCTGGCAGGAGATCAATGTCGGCGATGAGCCGTCGGGCGAGTACCAGGATACGTTTGACCTCAACGACCAGGGAAGCGGCAGCAGCGATGCGCTCATCTGCGACTCGCTGGAGCCGGGCCAGTCGGTGACCCGGTCCCTGACGTTCAATCTGCCGGCGGGAAACTACACCATGACGCTGGTGATCAAGGCCGGGGTGCCGTTGACGCTCGGCAACGTGATTATCGACGAATGCCTCTGACCGGCAGGCAGCAGCCGATGCGATCCGGGCAGCCCGTTGTGACAAGCGCCTGCTGCTGCCGTCGTCATAATGGCTGACTCAACAGATGCGAGGATGTTGCGGGGGCCAGCTCCATTGCATCCCGACCCATACGGACTGTCTCATCGAGAATAGCTGCGCGGCTGGCCTGCTTCGGGCCCGCTGATCCAACGTCGCGAGGTCGAAATGGCGGTGCAGAACCTGCTGGAGGCGATCGGACAGTTCGGCGCCGCTCCAGATCCGACGTCGCGCAACGGCCTGCTGCTTGCCGATCTGGTGCCCGAGCCCGGCTATGCCCTGGGCGAGCGGTCCGGCAAGGCACATTTCGCTGTGCCACGCGGGTTGGGGCTCACCTCCGGCGGCGTCGAGGTGTCGAGGCAGGGCGATGGCGGGGGCGGTATTGTCCTGCCGCTGCCGGCGCCGCTCGACTTCACCATCCGAGCGGCTCCGGGTGGCGAGGAGGTGGCGATAAAGCTCGTGACCCCGAAGCTGCCGCTGCCCGGCCTTACCGCGGCGCAACTGGACGCCGACGGCACTCCGCGGCGGACCGGCGGCGACGTCAGCCTGGTGTTCCCGGACCTGACCCTGGTGATCCCGGGGTTCGATGCCGTAGTGCGGCTCGATCCGCTGTTTCCACCGGCTGGCGTCGTCGAAGTGACGATGGCCCCGCCGCTGGCGGTGGTCGGGCCGGGCGAGGCGGTTGCCATCGGCATGGAGCGGGGGAGGGTCGAGCTGGGCGCGGCGCCGAAGATCGTCGTGCCGGAGCTCAGGATCTACGTGACGCCACCGGGGATACCGGCGCTCGCCATGAAGGGCATGGCGGCCGGGTTCGAGATCGGGCTCGGCGGCAATGCCGGGCTGAGCGGCGAGGCGCAACTGGAGCCGCGGTCGGAGCCGGCGCAACGGCCGGCGTTCCTCGACCAGGTCAAGGGGCGAATCCGCCTCCTCGACAGCGTCGTCACCCTGCTCGAATTGTCGGGAGAGGTGAAACTGCGCGAGCGGATCGCCGGGTTCTTTGGCAGCGATGATCCGGATGCGCCCGAAAGGATCGGGTACCTGGCGCGCCTCGTTCCGACGCCGGCGCACTGGGAGGTCTCGCTGCAGTTGCGGGGGGCGGGGGACAGCGATTTCCTGTGGCGCACCAAGGCGGGGACGCTTGGCGATGCAGCCGGCGCCTATGCGGTGTTCGCGCCGATGTTTGCCGGTGCGCTGGCGCCGGGCGCCAGCGGCTTGGTCAAGGTCGGGGCGACCGCCGGGCTGATCGCGCCGATCGTCGCGGCCGGGATCTTCAAGGCGCGCGCCGTTACCGTGCTGGGCGGCGAGTTGCGACTGGTCGGCGCCGGTGACGAGGCCTTTCTCTTTCTCGATATCGAGACCGAGTTCGATCTCGATATGAAGGTGATCAAGACCCGGCGTCCGCTCAAGGTGCGGCAGAAGGCCATCGGCTTCAGCCTGGCGTTCGAGGACGATGACGGTCTGCAGCCGGTGTTCGACCCGACGCGCGGCTTCAGCCTGGACCTCTCCGATCCCAGCGCCTTCGAGGTGCCGAACGGGCCGCTGGGCGATCTGCTGCAACCGGACCGGGCGCGCGTCGCCAAGGAAAACCCGCTGCGGATCGAGATCGATCTGGTGCCCAAGCTCAACCTGGGCATCGTGACGGTGGATCGCACCACGGCCTTCGTCGAAATCGACCGGGCAGGGGCGAAGGGCGGCATTTCGGCGCTGGCGGTACATCTCGATGCGGGGCCGCTCAGGGGCAGCGGTTATCTGTCGGTCGGCGACGACGCCCTCGTCGGCGGCATCGACCTGTTCCTGCCAGAGCCGCTCAGTCTCCGGCTGAACGGCCAATTGGCCTATGCGAACCGAAACGGCCAGATGGCGCTTTACGCCTCGATCGGCGTGGGCTGGCCCGTCCCGATGCCGATCGCCAATTCGGGCCTGGGGCTCTACGAGATCTCAGGCCTGCTCGGCATTCGCTATGAGCCGGCCATCAATGATGGCCAGACGGCGCTCGATTGGGTGACCAATTCCGGGTTCCGGCCAACCGACGCCGAGCAATGGCGGCCGGTGGGCGGCGACAATCCGGATAACCTGGCCTTCGGCGTGGGGGCAGCCCTGGGGACGCTGGAGGGCGGCTTCCTGTTCAACGGCAAGGGCGTGCTGATCCTCGAGCTGCCGGGGCCGCGGATCATGCTGCCGATGCGCGCCGATATTCTCAGTCCACGCGGGCGGTTTGACGCGCAGGGCAGCATCCTGGCAGCGGTCGAGATCACGCCGGAGCAGCTCGCGGTCGGCCTCGTGGCGGAGCAGAGCTGGGGCGGCCTGCTCAAAGTGCGGGTTCCGGCCAGCGCCCGGTTCAGCTTTGGCGACATCACCGACTGGGCGCTCGATATCGGCGGCTTTCCGGAAGACCAGCCGCCGGGCGTGCCGGTCAGCATCAGCTTCCTCAACCGGTTCGAGGCGGACGGATACATCGTGATCCGCGGCAACGGCATCCGGCATTTCCCGCTGCGGTCGCTCCCGGGGTTTGCGGTGGCCGCGGGGGTGCGGGCCTCGATCCTGTGGGGGGCAGAGGAGATCGGGCTCTATACGCGGGTGGCAGCCAGCGTCGACCTCGGGGTCAACTTCACCCCGTCGATCTTCGCCATCGGGCGCATCACGCTCAAAGGGGAACTGCACCTGTTCATCGTGGGCATCGGCGTATCGGCCGAAGCCAGGGTGATGCTGTCGCACGATGCGTTCCAGTTCACCGCGACGGTCTGCGGCAAGGTCGAGTTCCTGTTCTTTGACGTCGAGGGCTGCGTGACGATGTCGTTCGGCAGAGGCGAGCCCGTGCCGCCGCCGACGCCCCGGCTGATCCGCAAACTATCGCTGATGAGCGCCTCTCCGGCGTTGCTTTTGGGCACCGGGGCGGACCGACCGATCGATGCATCACTGGGCGATGCCGTGGAAGGGGAGGGCGCATTGGTTCTGTCGGTGCCGATCGACACGGTGCCGGTCATCCATTTCGAGAGCCGCGCCTTTGTGCCCGACGATTTCAGGTTCCTCGGGAAGACGGCGCTGCCGACGCCAATCGCTGCGGGCAAGTGGATCCAGCGCGGCGGCCAGCTCTATCGCTATGGGCTGAAGTCACTGAGCATTTCTGACCTCGCGGCAGGCCTGGAGGAGACGGCGCCGCTCGCCTGGTGGGATCGGCACCCGCCTTCGGGTGAGTATGACGATGGCAGCGACCTGCAGCTGGCGCTGCTCACGCCATCGATCGACCCCGCGCCCATTGCGTCCGAGCCGTCGGAGGTCAGGCGCACGGGCCTCATCCGCCGCTGGGGCGAACTCTGCACGCCGGTCGCCGAGGAGCGGCCGGTGCTGTGGACGGCGCTGGGCCAGCACCCGGGTGGCTCGGCGAAAGGCTGGGTGCTCGAGGGGCAGGTGATGCCGGACAAACAGGGTACGTCCCGCTCGTCCCCGGCCTATACCCAGCTGACGGTGCGCGAGACCTGGCGAAGTGGCTATGCGGTTGCTGACACGCTGTTCGCCGTGACCCCGGCGACGGTGATCGGCAACAGCGCGGGCAATCGCGCCATCGCGGCGCCCTGGACCGGGCTGGAGCTGAAGCCCTGTTCGGAGGACGGAGAGGTCCTCCAACTGCTCGAGGAGTGGTTTCCCGATCGGTCGTTGTCGCTGCCCAATTCCCTGCTGCTGGAGAGCGGAGGGTTCCGCACCCTGCGCGGGCTGATCTATCTGCAGGAGGGCGACGTGAAGCACCTGGTCTTCCGCCTGTTCGATGCGAACGGCGCCGTGATCGGGGAAATCGATGGCACCCGGATGGAGACGAAGCGCCTCGTCGACCTCGCCGCGTTGCCCGAAGAGTGGCGGGAGGCCGGGACGCCATGGGCGGCCGAGACGTCGCGGCTGTTCGACGGCGGCCAGATGAACACCGACATGAGCCAGCGCTTCTACGAAAGCACGCTGCTCTATTTCGACTGCCCGATCGATCCCGAGGCGGTTCCGCACGCCGTCGAGATCGGGTGGACAGACGCGTATCGCGAATATTCATTCGGGCTCGTCGCCATCGAGAGCGTGACGCAGCGGGAGTATCTGCGGCGCCAGTTCGACGAGAAGCGCCAGGCGACGGAGATCGAGGCCGTGAGCGGCGCGCTCAATTTCGATGCGTCGAGGCAGGTGCTGCTCAAACCAGGCGCCGAATACAAGGTGACGGTCGAGTACACCACCGAAACGGGCGCGTTCAACGACAAGAGCCAGCCTGTAGCGACGCCTCGTCCGGCCGATATCGCGGCAGAAAACTGGCCGCCGACGATCAAGCAGAGCTATCGCTTCAAGACCGACACGGAGCCGCCGGCCAACATCGATGCATGGGTGCTCGCCACGGCGCCCAACGAGGATGAAGCCTTTTTCTATCTCGACCCGATCACCATCCTGTTTTCGTCAGCGCGGGTCGGCAAGCTGTTCAAGGCCTATGGCGCCGAACTCGCTGTCAGGGTGCTGGCGGCATCGGGCAAGCACCCGCCTTCGGGTGCGGCAGGTATCCCGCTGGCGGAGCTGATGGAGCTGGTGCCGGCAGTGATCTCCTCGCCTTTCGAGGCGATGCTGACGTCGCTGCCGCAACTGACCTGCGTGCCGTTCACGCTGCAGAACCGCCACTCGCAGACCATCATCCGCAACGCGCTCGAGCCGAGCACGGAGTATGTGTTCGAACTGGTCGCGGGCGGCAAGTCGCGCTCGCGGCGACACAATTTCAAGACCTCGCGCTATCCCAGCCTCGGCGCGCTGGCCGAGGACGTGCGAAAGGCGCCCATCGGGCACTGGTTTGCCTCCGACACGGCGCCGATTGCGGGACTGGCGCCAGGCCTTGTCGCCGACAGCCTGTTTGAGGCCGCCCTGCGCACACTGGGCTGGTTGAACCCGCAACAGGATCGGTCGGCCAACCGGGTGACGGTGATCTGGCAGGGAGCGTTCGGAACGCCCGAGGCCCGCCCAACCGGCGTGCTGATCGAGACGGTCGAGCCGGTCTGGCGGCAGATCAGGACGCCGCAGCAGGGCGGTGCCGCGAACCCGCAGTCGCGGCTTGTCGCCAGGCCATGGGTCGAGGTGCGTTGCCAGCGGGCAGCGGACATCGTCCGCTCGACGTCCGGCACGCGCACGCTCATCCGCCCGCCGGCGGGACAGGCGGGAGAACTCATCGCCGAGGTGGCGCGGCTGCCATCGTTTCTGGGCACGACCTATGCGGCGCAACCGTTCGAGCTGGTGCGCGTCGATCTCGCCCAGCCCAGCCAGGAGCAGGGGCCATGAGGGTCATTTCAACGGGCCGCAACGGCATGCTCAATGCAACCGGCGTCGAATTCTACCGCGAGACGGAACAGGTGGCGATCGAGACGCCGACCGTCCAGTTGCGCTGGATGACGCAGCCCGAGGCCGGCATGCCCGTCGGTCCATTCCGCGTCTATCATGAGAACGATCACCGGCCGGGTCTCAAAGCCCAGTTGGCCAATGACGACGGGATGTGGGAGCTGATCGAGGAGTGCTCCCTCCCGATCATGGACGGGGCCTACGAGCAGGCCCGCCACCGGCTCGACTATGCCACCGTGCCGTCGCTCGAGGGCTGGTCCCCCGTCGATCGCGACGCCTATCTCGACGATGTCGTCCGCGGGCGGCTGGGAGAGGGGCTGCGGGACATGCTGGCCTCGGGTCAGCCGCACCACAGCTTCGCGGTCAAGCCACCGGAGCGATTTGAGCTTCGGGCCCTGACGGAGGGGGCGTTCGCGGCCGCTGCCGATCGGTCGTCCGGTACGTGGTATCCGTGGCGCGTTGCCCTCCTGGCAGCGGCGACGGATCCCTGGGCCTCGCTGGCCCTGGGGTTCGGCACGGCGACGCCGATCGGGAACGAGACGCTTTCCCGCTACATGATCACCGCCGAGTACGAGCTCTCGGGCCGCCGGCTCGAATTCGCGGACATAGTGGACGTCAGTTACGATCTGCCCCGTCCACATCCGGCGACCGGGCTCGAGGCGCGCGTCTTCCAGGTGGAGCGGGGAAGGGCCCTCGATGCGTTCGGGGTGGATGTCATCAATGTTATGTGGGACCGTCCACCGCACGCCCAGGATACGATCGGCAACGCTGCCAGCAGGTTCGCCTGCGGCTATGCGATCGTCCGGCGCGAAATGTATCACGTGGAGGCGCCAGTCCCCAACCCAGACGTGTTCGAATACCTCAACCTGCGGCGCCGGCAGGGTGGTGGCTATGTGCCGCTGGCCGCGGGCCTGGCGCCGGGTAACGACAAGCTCATGGCGGTCGACCGGATACCCCGTCGGCAGACCAGCGGTGCTCCCGGCTACCACTACCAGATTGCCGTCGGGGATATTTTCGGCCGTTGGGCCGACATCGCTGCCGAAACCATTGTCGCCTCGCCCCCCGAAACGCCGTGCGCGCCGGAACTGCGATCGGTTCAGCTCGGTTCCGACGGCAGCCTGGTGGTCGAGTTCTCGTGGGACTGGAAGGAGCGAAGCCCGAAATTCATCGAGCTCAGCGGCGCGTTCAAGGATGTGCTCGGCTCGGGCGTCTTTGGCGCCGCCTTCAAGTTCGAGGAAGGCGCGCAGGAACCCGCGCCGGTCGCCGGCGTGGAGCTGACGGCGCTGAGCCCGCTGTTCGCACCGTGCGCCTTCGGCGCCGAGCAGGATGCTGCTCTGGGCAGCAGCGGCACTCGCTTCTATCGGGCGCGCACGGTGCTGGACGTCGAGTTCTTCGGCGTGACCCGGCGCTGGTACGAGGTGGTCGGCCGCGGCCAGGCCTTCATGCATGCCAGGGAGCTCGTGGGGTTCAACATCAGCCCCTGGTCGGCGCCGAAATCGGTCGAGGTGATCGATCCGGAACCACCGCCGGTGCCCGCCCTGGCGGCAAGCGAAGTGCCGCTATGGGCGTCGCTGCCTGACCCATCGGGCATCAGCCGCGTCCATCTGAGCTGGGCGCCAGCGCAGGGCGCTGCAGGCTATGCGGTCTACGAGGCCAGCGAGACGGCGTTGCTGATCCGGCTCGACCAGCCCTCACGAGAGACGACTGCCTCATTGCTTGACCGGCTGCGGGTCCTGCGGGAAGCGGACCTGGCAGGAGCGCCCTGCCGCACGGCCTTCCGGCGGGTGAACGTCGACCTCATCGATGCAACCCAGACCAGTTACGAGCTCGAGCTGCCCAAAGGCAGCAAGGTGCTGCACCTGATCACGGTGGTCGCCATCGGCCACAACAATATTGAATCGGCCTGGCCGGCGACCAGCGAGGGCTACCTCGCCTATGCCGTACCGCGCCTCAGACCGCCGGCGGCGCCCTCGCTCGAGGCCCGGCTTGAAGACGGCAAGGTGAAGCTGCGCGTCGAGGCGGGGGCCGACGATATCGGTGGGCGCATCAGCATCCATCGCCTCATCGGGGGCGAGGGCCAGCCGGAAATCGGGTGGATGGAGCGTCTGCTGCCGGCGCCGGTCGAGATCAATGCGGCCGTGACCCTGCTCGAGGACACGCCGCCGCCGCGGCCCGAACAGCATCGGCTGTGGTACAGGGCAGTTGCCTGGTCGAAGGAGGATGGCGGCAAGGCGATCCTCTCGAGCGCCTCGGCGCCATCGGCGGCTGTAGGCGTGCTGGTTCCGGGCATCTTGCCCGACCCCGAGATCTTCGAATGGGATGGGAGTTTCCAGCCCGGCGACATTGGCATCGTCCGCGGCAGGCACTTCCGCGCCAGGGATCTGCGTCCGGCCATCCTGCTCGAGCGGACGAGGCCCGGCGAGGTGCAGGAAGGCGTCCATGTCTGCTGGGCCGTCGGCTTCACCGATACCGAGATCAGCTTCACCGTGCCGGATATCCCGGAACCCGGCGCCACCTACCAGGTTACCGTGGTCCGCGGCGACGGTGTCGAGGTGGTGGCCGAAGACACCTTGATCCTCGGCGGGCTCTAGGCTCGGTCAGAGGGGCGCGCAGGCATCGCGGCAACGCGCCCCTTTAAGGCTCAATCCCAGCTCAGGGCGCCCCCGTTCTGGTATTCGATGACGCGGGTCTCGAAGAAGTTCTTCTCTTTTTTCAGATCCATCGCCTCGCTCATCCAGGGGAAGGGGTTTTCGGTCTCGCCGAACACCGAGGCGAGGCCGAGCTGGGCGCAGCGGCGGTTGGCGATGAAGTGCATGTATTGCTCGCAGAGCGCCGCGTTGAGGCCGAGAAAGCCCCTCGGCATGGTGTCGCGGCTATAGGCGGCTTCGAGCTCCGCGGCCTTCCTGATCATGTCGCGCACTTCGGTCTGGAACTCGGGCGTCCAGACATGCGGGTTCTCCGCCTTGATCTGGTTGATCACGTCGATGCCGAAGTTCAGATGGATGCTCTCGTCGCGCAGGATATACTGGTACTGCTCGGCGATGCCGACCATCTTGTTGCGGCGCCCCAGCGACAGGATCTGCGCGAAGCCGGTATAGAACCACATGCCCTCGAAGATCACGTAGAAGGCAATCAGGTCGCGGACGAACGCGCGGTCGGTATCGGGCGTGCCGGTGGTAAAATCCGGATCGTCGAGGTGCTGGGTGAAGTTCAGTGCCCAGGCCGCCTTGTCGGTGATCGAGGGCACCTCGCGATACATGTTGAACAGCTCGCCCTCATCGAGGCCGAGGCTCTCGACGATGTACTGGAAGGTGTGGGTGTGCACCGCCTCCTCGAAGGCCTGGCGCAGCAGATATTGCCGGCATTCCGGGTTGGTGAGGTGCCGGTAGATCGCGAGGACAATGTTGTTGGCGACGAGGCTTTCCGAGGCGGCAAAGAAGCCGAGATTGCGCTTCAGCGTGTGGCGCTCGTCATCGGTGAGCCCATCCTTCGATTTCCATAGCGCGATGTCGGCCTGCATGGAGACTTCGGTCGGCATCCAGTGGTTGTTGCAGCCGGCGAGGTATTTCTCCCAGGCCCATTTGTATTTGAGCGGCAGCAGCTGGTTGACGTCGGCGCGGCAGTTGATCATCGCCTTGTCGTCGACCGAGACACGGCCGCCGGCACGGTCGATGCGGGCCTCCGCGGCGGGCGGGGCAGGGGTGGGGGTGTTGAGGTCTGAGGACCAATCGAGGGACATTCTGGATTTCCTATCGGATGGTGGCGCGTCCCCTCACCCGTCCCGGCTTCGCCGGTCCACCCTCTCCCCGACGGGGAGAGGAAAAGTGGTGGCCACTGCGCTCTCCAGATTCTTCTCCCCGTCGGGGAGAAGGTGGCGCGCAGCGCCGGATGAGGGGTTCTGGCTCGGAACGAGCGGTTCTTCTGGCGTTACTGGCAGGCTTCGCAGTCGGGGTCGTCGATCAGGCAGGCCGGCCCGTCGAGCACGGCCATTTCGAGCGCCAGCTTCTTCGGCGTCTCGACCACCGGCGCGGCCGCAGCCAGCGGCGTCACCGCCACGGCGTTGAGCTTGCCGTCCGTCCCCTTCAGCGTCGACTTCTCGACATGCGTCGCCGAGCGCGAACGCAGGTAATAGGTGGTCTTCAATCCCGCTTTCCAGGCCGAGCGGTAGAGGCTGTCCAGCGCTTTGCCTGAGGGGTTGGCGAGGTAGAGGTTGAGCGATTGCGCCTGGTCGATCCATTTCTGCCGGCGCGAGGCGGCGGCGATCAGCCAGCTGGCATCGAGCTCGAAGGCGGTGGCGTAGATGGCCTTGAGGTCGTCGGGCACCCGGTCGATCTGGCCGACCGAGCCGTCGAAATATTTGAGGTCGGAGATCATCACCTCGTCCCACAGGCCGCGGGCCTTGAGGTCGCGCACCAGCAGCGCATTCACCACGGTGAAATCGCCCGACATGTTCGATTTGACGTAGAGGTTCTGGTAGCCCGGCTCGATCGACTGGCTGACGCCACAGATGTTCGAGATGGTCGCCGTCGGGGCAATCGCCATGGTGTTGGAATTGCGCATTCCGACCGACTTGACGCGGGCCCGGAGCGCTTCCCAGTCGAGCCGCTGGCTGCGATCGATATGGATCTCGCTGCGGGTTGCGGCGAGCATTTCGAGGCTGTCGATCGGCAGTACGCCCTTCGACCACAGTGAGCCCTGGAACGAGGCGTAAGCGCCGCGCTCTTCGGCGAGGTTAGTCGAGGCGGTGATGGCGTAGTAGCTGATCGCTTCCATCGAGCTGTCGGCGAACTCCACCGCGGCATCCGAACCATAGACGATGCCCTGCGCCTGCAGCGCGTCGGCAAAGCCCATGAGGCCGAGCCCGACCGGGCGGTGGCGGAGGTTGGAGCGGCGGGCTTCCGGGATGGTGTAGAAGTTGATGTCGACGACATTGTCGAGCATCCGCATGGCGATATCGACGGTGCGCTTGAGCCGCTCGAGGTCGAGGCCTTGGTCGCCGATGTGGGCCAGGAGGTTGATCGAGCCGAGATTGCAGACCGCCACCTCGTCCTTGCTCGTATTCAGCGTGATCTCGGTGCAGAGGTTGGACGAGTGCACCACCCCGACATGCTGCTGCGGCGAGCGGATGTTGCAGGGGTCCTTGAAGGTCACCCAGGGGTGGCCGGTCTCGAACAGCATGGTCAGCATCTTGCGCCACAGATCGAGCGCCCGGACCGTCCGGAACACCTTGATCTGGCCGGCCGCCGCTTTCGCTTCGTAAGCTTCGTAGGCCGCCTTGAAGGCGGGGCCAAAGAGATCGTGCAGGTCCGGCGTCTCGTCGGGCGAGAACAGCGTCCAGTCGGCGCCGGCTTCGACGCGCTCCATGAACAGGTCCGGCACCCAGTTGGCGGTGTTCATGTCGTGGGTGCGGCGGCGGTCGTCGCCGGTGTTCTTCCGCAAATCGAGGAACTCCTCGATGTCGACGTGCCAGGTCTCGAGATAGGCGCAGACCGCGCCCTTGCGCTTGCCGCCCTGGTTCACGGCGATGGAGGTGTCGTTGGCCACCTTGAGGAACGGCACAACGCCCTGGCTCTCGCCATTGGTGCCCTTGATATGGGCGCCGAGCCCCCGCACCGGGGTCCAGTCATTGCCGAGCCCGCCGGAATATTTGGCGAGCAGCGCGTTGTCCTTCACGGCCTTGAAGATGCCGTCGAGATCGTCGGCGACGGTGGTGAGGAAACAGCTCGAAAGCTGCGGCCTGAGCGTCCCCGAGTTGAACAGGGTCGGGGTCGAGGCCATGAAGTCGAAGCTCGACAGCAGGTTGTAGAATTCGATGGCGCGGGCTTCGCGGTCGATCTCGCGCACCGCGAGCCCCATGGCGACGCGCATGAAAAACGCCTGCGGCAGCTCGAACACCGTGCCGGCGGCATGGAGGAAATAGCGGTCGTAGAGCGTCTGCAGCCCCAGATACTGGAACTGCTGGTCGCGCTCCGGCCGCAGCGCCGCGGCGATGCGGGCGATGTCGAAGCGGCCGAGTTCGGGGTCGATCAGTTCGAGCCCGATGCCGCGTTCGAGATAGGCCGGGAAGTACTCGGCATAGCGGGCCGCCATCTCGCCCTGCGTCGCCTGGTCGGGGCGCCCGGCGAGAAAGCTCAGCGCTTCACGGCGCAGCTTGTCGTTGAGCAGGCGCGCCGAGACATAGGCGTAATTGGGCTCGGTCTCGACCAGGGTGCGGGTGGCGAGGATCGGCGCCAGCGCCAGCTCCTCGGTCGAAATGCCGTCATAGAGGTTGCGGCGGGTCTCGGTGAGGATGGTCTCGGCGACCACGCCGTCGAGGCCGGCAGAGGATTCGGCGATAACGGTGGTGAGGCGCGCTTCGTCGAGCGGCGCGCCATCGGCCATGCGGATCGCGGGGGACGCGGCCGGCGCCACCGCCTTGTCGGCGCGGGCCTTGGCGTGCTCCTCGCGGTAGAGCACATAGGCCCGGGCGACCTTCTGGTGTTCGCCGCGCATCAGCGCCAGCTCGACCTGATCCTGCACATCCTCGATGTGGAACACCCGGCCGTCCTTGGCCCGGCGGACCAAAGCCGCCACCACTTCGCCGGTCAGTTGCTCGACGATCTCGTGCACCCGGCGCGAGGCCGCCGCCTTGTTGCCTTCGACCGCCAGGAACGCCTTGGTCAGCGCCACGGCAATCTTGCTCTGATCGAACGGCACGGTGCCGCCATTGCGCTTCAGCAGCGAGAAGCCCGGCGCATTGGCCGCCTGCGGCTCAGGTGAGGTGACGACGACCGGGCGGCCGGTGTCGGAATGGACGATCTCTGAAGTGGACATGTGCCTCAAGTAACCCCGTGAGTGGCAGCGGGGCTTTCCGAGGTCGCGAAACGGCGCACAGGCGCATCGGCCCAGGCGTTTTCGCGGCCAACCGGTGCACCCCGCCCGTGGACGAACTAACCTGTCGTGGCAGGTATCTGGCTGGCCGGCAGCGCCGGCTATCACAGTTGCGGGGGCAGCGCCGGACTGGAGCAATTGCCCGCACCGGCTTCCCTATTATCACCCGTCCTTGCGAACCGAGTGACCACGACACACTAGATGTAGTGTGCCTGTTCGGGATTCGCGTCAATGGGTTGCGACAGAATCCGCCGGGCGGCCAGCTTGCTGTGATGGGCGGGATATAAAGAAATCTTTATGTCCCGTTGACAGCGCCCCATCCCTGCGGCAACCTCACCCCGTCCATGGTCCCCGCAAGGGGATAACAGGGAATCCGGTACGGGGTGGTCCCCAAGTCCGGAGCTGCCCCCGCAACTGTAGGCGGTGATGGGCGCTCAACGAGCCACTGGCGAGAAGCCGGGAAGGCGAGCGTTCAGGATCCTCGCGAGCCAGGAGACCTACCGTGGAAGTGATTGTGCACTTGCAGTCGATCGGGCGGATCGGCGAGAGGACCAGACCATGACGAACCATCGTCACCACTTCCGAATGCGTCGCTGAACCGGCGGCCTTTCGTTGTCGCGCTTTCGAACCGGAAAAGTCTCACAACTTTTCCTGAAAACGCTCCGGCGACCGGCTCCATCCTGATCAGCTTTTTTGCCCGCGCCTTTCGGCGCCGGGCTCGTTCACGCATCGGAAACCCCATGACCCGTTCAGCCAATCTCGGCTTTCCCCGTATCGGCCTCCATCGCGAATTGAAGAAATCCCTCGAAGCCTACTGGAAGGGGGCGATCGATGCAGAGGCCCTCGACGCCTCCGGCCAGGCGCTGCGCGCCCGCCATTGGCAGTTGCAGCGCGACGCCGGCATCGAGGTGATCCCGTCCAACGATTTCAGCTTTTACGACCACGTGCTCGATATGACCGCGGCACTCGGCGCCATCCCGCCACGGTTCGAGGCCATCGCCGACCCGACGGAGCGCTATTTCGCCATGGCGCGCGGCACGGCCGCGGCGCCGGCGATGGAGATGACCAAGTGGTTCGACACCAACTACCACTACATCGTGCCGGAGCTGCATCGCGGCCAGCAGTTCCGCCTTGCCTCGAGCAAAGCGGTCGACGAGGTGCTCGAGGCGAGGGCGCTCGGCATCGAGACGCGGCCGGTGCTGGTCGGTCCGGTCACCTGGCTGAGCCTCGGCAAGCCCAAGGATGACGGGCTCGACCCGCTGACCCTGCTCGACGGCGTGCTGCCGGTCTATGCCGAACTGCTCGGCACGCTGAAGGCGATTGGCGCTGAGTGGGTGCAGATCGACGAGCCGATCCTGGCGCTCGACCTCAGCGTGGTGCAACGGGCGGCGCTCCGCCGTGCCTATGAGGTGCTGCAGCCGGTGGCGCCGCGGATCATGCTCACCAGCTATTTCGGCGCGCTCGGCGACAATACCGAGCTCGCCGTCGGGCTGCATGTGGCGGGGCTCCATATCGATCTGGTTCGCGCCCCCGAGCAACTCGCCGGGGTGCTGAAGGCCCTGCCGGCGGATAAAGTGCTGTCGGTCGGCGTCGTCGATGGCCGCAACATCTGGAGGGCCGATCTCGACCGGCAACTGGCGCTGGTCAACAAGGCGTGGGACAGCGTCGGCCCCGACCGCCTCGAAGTTGCCCCGTCCTGTTCGCTGCTGCACAGCCCGGTGGATCTCGAGGCAGAAACCGAGCTCGACCCCGAGCTACGGTCGTGGCTGGCTTTCGCCACCCAGAAGCTGGGCGAGGTGTCGGCGCTGACCCGCGCCATGCAGAAGGGCCCGGCAGCCGCGAGGGCCGCCTTCGAAGCGAGCGCCGCCGCGGCCCTGTCGCATCGGCAGTCGCCACGCATCCACCGCGCGGAGGTGAAGGGCAGGGCGGCTGCCAGCCTGCGGCTCAATCGCGCCAGTCCGTTCAATGTCCGCCGCGCGGCGCAGCGCCGGCGCTTCGGCCTGCCGGCCTTCCCGACCACCACGATCGGCTCGTTTCCGCAGACGCAGGAAGTGCGCGAGCAACGTGCCGCGTTCAAGCACGGGCAGATCGACGCGGCTGCCTATCAACGGTTCCTCGAGGCAGAGACCGAGCGGGCAGTGCGCATCCAGGAACGGATCGGCCTCGACGTGCTGGTGCATGGCGAATTCGAGCGCAACGACATGGTGGAGTACTTTGGCGAGCAGCTCGACGGCTTCGCTTTCACCAAAAACGGCTGGGTGCAATCCTATGGTTCGCGCTGCGTCAAGCCGCCGGTGATCTACGGTGACGTGTCGCGGCCCCAGGCCATGACGGTGCGCTGGTCGGCCTATGCGGCCTCGCTCACCGACAAGCCGATGAAGGGCATGCTCACCGGCCCGGTCACCATCCTGCAGTGGAGCTTTGTGCGCGTCGACCAACCGCGCGCCGAGACGTGCCGGCAGATTGCGCTCGCCATCCGCGACGAGGTGCTCGACCTCGAAGCGGCCGGCATCGGCATCATCCAGATCGACGAGCCGGCGCTGCGCGAAGGCCTGCCGCTGCGCCGCAGCGACTGGCAGGAATACCTCCGGTGGGCGGTCGATTGCTTCCGCATCACCGCTTCGGCCGTCGCCGACGCGACGCAGGTGCACACCCATATGTGCTACGCCGAGTTCAACGACATCATGCCCTCGATCGCCGAGATGGATGCCGACGTGATCTCGATCGAGACCTCGCGCTCGGCCATGGAGCTGCTCGAAGCGTTCCGCGATTTCCGCTACCCCAACGAGATCGGCCCCGGCGTCTGGGACATCCACGCGCCCCGCGTGCCGAGCCAGCCGGAGATGCTGGCGCTGCTGCGCAAGGCCGCGGAGGGCATCCCGGGCGAACAGCTCTGGGTCAACCCGGATTGCGGCCTCAAGACCCGCAACTGGCCGGAGGTCGAGGCATCGCTGCAGAACCTCGTGGAGACAGCCCGGCAGCTGCGGGCTTAGTCCTCGGGCGTGGGCGTAAAGTGAGGGGGGCGCTGCCGCAGGCGCCCCCATCCCAGGTGCCACCCTGGCGCAGGCAGGCCGGCCTGCCGATCAGGTAGTTGTCAGCCGCGCTGTGGTATCGGGCAGGGATGGAACCGAAGCTTTCATGGTGGGCAGTCCTCGCGGCCTTTTTTGTCCTCATGGTGACAGCGGCCGGCATCGGCGTCACGCTTGGGCTGCTGATCTCCATCCCGCCGCGATTGTGACTGCCTGCGCAAATAGGCGCATAAGCGCCCATCCTGTCAGCAAAACTACAGGCGCCAGGCGCTAAGCTATGAGCGTTGTCCCCGCGTTCGCGCCGCGGAAGGGACCTGCAGGCGTCGTCGGCAAGCGACACCTGCCTCACTGGGCTTTGGGGGCCGTCATAGCGGAAATGGACCGAGAACCGAGAGATCGGTGGTGGCTTTACGCCACCGTCTTCCTTGCGATTGTCACGGGAACGACAGCAGGGCTGGTTGCCATGATGATCTGGGCAAGGCTGTAGCAGGGAGCTGTGGAAGGCCGCCGTGGTGTCATCGCCGCGGCCACCCCGTTCGCGCCACGTCATCCCGGCCTTCGCCCATAGGCGCTAAGTTACGACCGCGCCCACCGAGTTTGGGGCGCTGCCGGGTGGCAAGCTCGCCGATGGGCGCCGCATAAGAGCAGTGGAAATCGCCTAAACTTAACGCATATGGGCGAAGGCCGGGACCCATCCTGAGATGCTTGGGCTTGCCTGCGCAACCGCACGACGCTCTGCAAGTCCCCCAAACTCGGTGTCATCCCCGCGAAAGCGGGGAACTCCGTTTTGCGATCGTGCAAAGGCCAAGAAAACAGAGGTTCCCGCTTTCGCGGGAATGACCCGGTGGGTGGGGCACGACTCTGACTTGCCGCCAATGCGCCTGCGCCGGAGAGCCAGTCGCGTTGTGAGGCGCCGCTGCTGGCGACCTCACCGAATGTCCTCAGCCACGCCGATCGGCGGGTCTTGACTCTGCTACTCAGCGATACTATCTACCGGTAGTCAGTAACGCAGACTAGCACGAGGTGCCCCGGTGGGCAAACAGATGACGGAGATGCTGAAGGGAACGCTGGAGGGGATCGTGCTCGCCATCCTCTCGATGCGGGCCGCCTATGGCTACGAGATCACCGCCTGGTTGCGGGATCAGGGTTTTGCCGACATCGCCGAAGGTACCGTCTACGCGCTGCTGGTCCGCATCGAACAGCGTGGTTTCGTCGATGTCGAGAAGGTGCCGTCCGAGAAAGGGCCACCGCGCAAGGTGTACTCGCTCAACGCTCAGGGCCGCGAATATCTCGAAGAGTTCTGGAGGACCTGGAGCTTCCTCTCGGATCGCCTCAGCCAGCTCAACCAAGGAGACAAGTGATGTCCATTGCCAAGCTCGCCGCCAAAGTGATCGGCGAAAAGAAGCGTTGGCGCGAGTACAAGGCGCGCGTCAAGAAACTGCCCGAGCCGTATCGCAGCGCGGTCGATGCGTTCGAGCGCTACCTGATGGTGGCGGGTGGGGTGGTCGAGGCCGACGCGGCGGCCTCGCTGTTCGAAAACCTTGCCGACCTGTTCGAACAGAGCGCCGCCAATCAGACGCCGATCCGCGACATCGTCGGGGACGACCCGATCGAATTCATCGAAGCCTTCATCCGCAATTATGCGGAAGGCGACTGGCGCGCCCGGGAACGGCAGCGGCTGATCAGCGCCATCGACAGCGCCGCCGGCGACAAGTCGTAACCAGCCAGAACGGATAGACAAGATGCGAACCGACCAGGTTCTGAGCCCCGCAATCCATGTGCGGGGCCTGACGAAGTCTTACCAAAAACTCGAGGTGCTGCGTGGGGTGGATCTCGAGGTGGAGCGGGGCAGCATCTTTGCCCTGCTCGGTTCGAACGGCGCCGGCAAGACCACGCTGGTCAAGATCCTCTCGACGCTGCTCAAGGCCGACGGAGGTACTGCCGCGGTCAACGGTTTCGATGTGGCAACGCGGGCGGCGCGGGTGCGCGATTGCATCAGCCTCACCGGGCAGTTCGCGGCGGTCGACGAAATCCTCTCCGGCCGCGAGAACCTCGTGCTGGTGGCCCGGCTGCGGCACCTCAGGGATCCCGGCGGCGTCGCCGACCAACTGCTCCGCCGGTTCTCGCTCAGCGAGGCGGCGGGCCGCAAGGTCTCGACCTATTCGGGCGGCATGCGCCGCCGGCTCGACATCGCCATGAGCCTGATCGGCAATCCGCCGGTGATCTTCCTCGACGAGCCGACCACTGGGCTTGACCCCGAGGCGCGCCTCGAGGTGTGGCAGGCGATCAAGGAACTCGCCCGCAACGGCACCACGGTGCTGCTCACCACCCAGTATCTCGATGAGGCCGAGCAGCTCGCCGACCGCATCGCCATCCTGCACGAGGGCCGGATCCTCGTGAACGGCACGTTGGCTCAGCTCAAGAAACTGCTGCCGACCGCCACCATCGAATATGTCGAGAAACAGCCGACGCTCGAGGATGTCTTCCTCGCCCTGGTCGGAACGGGCGCTCACCAGCGCCCCGGCACCAACCGCGAAGGACAACTGCAATGACCAGGCACTTTGTCGGCGATACCGTCATCCTCTTGGGCCGCTCGCTGCGCCACATCACCCGCAGCCTCGACACCATCATCACCACCACGATCATGCCGATCATGTTCATGCTGCTGTTCGTCTATGTGTTCGGCGGCGCCATCAACACCGGTACCGAGTCCTATGTCAGCTACCTTTTGCCCGGCATCCTCCTGATCACCGTGGCCTCGGGCATCGCCTACACCGCGTTCCGGCTGTTCCTCGACATGAAGAGCGGCATTTTCGAGCGCTTCCAGTCGATGCCGATCGCCCGCTCATCGGTGCTCTGGGCGCATGTCCTGACCTCGCTGGTCGCCAACATGATTTCGCTCGTCGTGGTGGTGCTGGTCGCCCTGCTGATGGGGTTTCGCTCGGGGGCAGGGGTGCCGGACTGGCTGGCGGTGGGCGGCATCCTGATGCTGTTCACCCTGGCCTTGACCTGGATCGCGGTGATCCCCGGCCTCACCGCCAAAACCCCTGACGGCGCCAGCGCCTTCTCCTATCCGCTGCTGTTCCTGCCCTTCGTCAGCTCGGCCTTCGTTCCCACCGAGACCATGCCCGGCCCGGTGCGCGCCTTCGCCGAGCACCAGCCGGTCACCTCGATCGTCAACGCCATCCGTGACTTGCTCACCCAGCAACCGGTCGGCGCCGACATCTGGATCGCGCTCGTCTGGTGCGTGGGGATCCTGGTGGTGGCGTACCTGTTCGCCATGGCGGCTTATCGGCGGAAGATCGCGTAGTGCTAGCAGTCGGCGCACCGCTCCCGCTTGCGGGGGAGGGTGCGCCGACTGCCAATCCTCAGCTCCCCGACAACTCGCCGAGCGAGCCCGCAAGCGTATCGATCCAGCCCTCGTCGATCGGCCAGCCCAGGTGTTGGGCGGCGGCCAGCAGCGCGCCGCCGACGGGGGGAAGGCGGGGCAGGGATGGTGGCCGGCCGACATGCCTGGTGACGGCTCGCCGGAGCGCCGGGCTGGCGAACAGCCCGCCGGCAAAGCTCCAGGCCATTGTCGGCGCGGCGAGCCGTCGCTCCAGCGTTCGTACGTGCAAGGCGAGCTCGGCGGCCGCTGCATCGACGATGGCGCCGGCGGTCGGATCGCCCTGTTCGGCGAGAGCGAGGGCGAGCGGCGCCAGCGCGGCGATCTGCATGCGCGCTTCGCCCAGCCGCGAGGCCCAGCCTACCAGATCGTTCAGCCCGTCGGCGGACGCGAGGCCGAGCCGATCGAACACCGCGTCGACCAGTGCGGTGGGGGCGGCACGCTCATCGAGTGCCTTGCTGATCGCTCCAAGCACCCGGTTGCCGATCCAGTAGCCGCTGCCTTCGTCGCCGATGACCTCGCCCCAGCCACCGGTGCGGTGCGAGTTTCCCGCCGGGTCTCGCGCCCAGGCCATCGAGCCGGTGCCGGCGAGGATCAGGATGCCCGGCCCACCGGCGAAAGCGCCGATGTTGGCGGCGTCGACATCGTTGAGCAGGCGCTGCGGCGCTGCGCCGAACAGCTCGCCGATCGCCTGCCGCTGGGCCGTCGACGCCGCCTCGACTTCGCCATAGGCCGGCAGGGCTGCCGCGACGCCGGCCAATCCCGACGCGCCGGCAAACGGCCGGGCCAGTTCGGCCAGCGCCTCGCGCCAGCCCGGGCTTTCGAGCGGGCTGGTGCCGCGGCCCCGTTCCAGGCTGATCAGCTGTCCCCCGCGGTCGGCGCTGGCGATCAGCGTCTTGCTGCCGCCACCGTCAATGCCAACGATAATGGCCTGGGAGGGCGAGTGAGAATGGCGAGGCACGGGCGCCCTCCAGCTGTTGAGTTCCGGCAGGTCGGTGCCGTCGCGATCGATGTGGACCATAACCGGGTGCTTCGCGCCAGCCGCTGACGCCGACGAGTGTGAAGTGGGAGACTGGCGAGGGCTGGTGCGAGCTGACCCCCCTGTCCCCTCCCCCCTAGGGGACGCAATAGCGTTCCCGGAATGGGGAGGGAGACGCACTCACTGATGCCGGCGTTTTGGTCTCCCTCCCCCTTGCGGGGAGGGGACAGGGGTGGGGGGGCAGCCCGCACCGGCCTCGCCTCCCGCTACCGATAAGCCGGCAGCCAGTTGCCATGCGCTTCGATCAGCCGGTCGACCAGGCTCCAGATCTCATCCAGCGATAGTTCGGCCGCGGTGTGCGGGTCGAGCATGGCGGCGTGGTAGATGTGCTCGCGCTTGCCGGTCACGGCCGCCGCGACGGTCTGGCGCTGCACGTTGATCGAGAGCTGCATGATCGAGGCCAGGTGATCGGGGATGCGGCCGATACGGGTGGGCTGGATGCCATTGCGGTCGACATGGCAGGGCACTTCCACCACCGCGTCATCGGGCAGGTTCTCGATCAGCCCGCGATTGGGGACATTGCCGTAGATCAGCCCGGGCTCGCCGGTGGTGAGTGAGCGGATGATGCCGGCGGCATACTCGTTGGATTGCTCGACCTCGAGCGGTGCATCGCCCTCGAGGTCGCGGCGCAGCTGGTGCCAGTCGGCGATCTGCTCTTCGCAGCGGTAGAGATATTCGCGGATGCGCAGGTTGTACTGGTCCAGCAGGTCCGGCCGGCCGCGCTTCAGAAACCACGAGTTGTATTCGGAGAAGTGGACGCTCGACTCGGTAACGAAGTGGCCGACCCGCTTCAGCAGGTCGAAACGCACTCGGTCGTCGTCGGGGATCGGGCCGTGCTGGGCGATAGCCTTGAGGCGCGGATAGAGATCCTCGAAGGCGCCATCGGGCCGCACCTTGCCGAACTTCAGGTAGAAGGCGACGTGGTTGATGCCGGCGCAGAGATAGCTGAGGTCAGCCGGGTTCTCGCCCAGGAGCTCCGCCAGCTGGTGCGAGGTTTCCTGCACCGAGTGGCAGAGGCCGACGGTTTTGATGTGGGGGAACTGCTCCTTGATGGCCCAGCAGTTGATGGCCATCGGGTTGACGTACTGCAGGAGCGTTGCATCCGGGCACACCTCCTCCATGTCGCGGCAGATGTCGAACAGCACCGGAATGGTGCGGAGGCCGCGGAAGATGCCGCCAATGCCGAGCGTGTCGCCGATGGTCTGGTTGAGCCCAAAGCTGTCGGGCACTTCGAAATCGGTGACGGTCGCCGGCTTGTAGCCGCCCACCTGCATCATCAGGATGACGAAGTCGGCACCCTGCAGCGCGGCGCGCCGGTCCATCGTCGCCTCGACCTTGAGGTTGGTGAGCCCCAGGGTCTGGCCGATGCGGTTGGCGACGACGTAGGAGGTGGAGAGCCGGGTCTCGTCGATATCGTGGAGGCTGATGGTGGCGTTCTGCAGCGCTGGATTGGAGAGCACGTCACCGAGGATCGACTGGGCGAAGACGGTGCTGCCGGCGCCGATGAGACAGATTTTGAGCATGAGTTGTTCCTTCATCGCGAAGCGATGCCGAGGGGGTGGCTGGTTGGAGGCTGCGGGTCAGGGGTTACTTGATGCCGGTCATCGCTTGATCCCGGTGGTTGCGATCCCCTGGATCAGGAAGCGCTGGAAGAACAGGAACAGCAGCAGCACCGGCACGAGCGCCAGGCAGGACATGGCGAACACGGCGCCCCAGTTGGAAATGCCGGTGCCATCGACGAAGGTCCGCAGGCCCAGCGACACGGTGTATTTGCGCACGTCGCTCAGGTAGATCAGCGGCCCGAAGAAGTCGTCCCAGGTGAAGATGAAGGTGAAGATGGCTGCCGTCGCCAGCACCGGGGTCGAGAGCGGCAGGATGGCGTACCAGTAGACCTGCAGTGGGTTGCAGCCGTCGATGATCGCGGCCTCCTGGATCTCGTGCGGAATGCCGCGGAAGAACTGCACCATCATGAAGATGAAGAACGCATCGACCGCGAGGAACTTCGGCACGATCAGCGGCAGCAGCGTGTTGACCCAGCCGAGGTTGAAGAACATCACGTATTGCGGGATCAGCGTGACGTGATAGGGCAGCATCATGGTCAGCAGCAGGATGGCGAACAGTGGCTTTCGCCCCGGGAACTGCAGCCGGGCAAAGGCAAACGCGGCCAGCGAGCAGGCGATGAGGTTGCCGGCAATCGACAGCAGCGAGATGGTCAGCGAGTTGAGGAAGAAGCGGCCGAAATCGACGCTCAGCCCGGACCAGCCGCTGACATAACCGTCGAGGGTGAACTGCTGCGGGACCAGCGACGTGCTGCTGAAGATCTCCTCCTGCGGCTTGAACGACGCCGCCAGCATCCACAGCAGCGGATACAGCATGGCAAACGAGGTTGCGATCAGCAGCGCGTGCACGATCAGGCTGGCCAGGGGCCGGCGCGTGGCGCGGGCGGGGCGTTCCGGGCTGGTTGGCTCAAGCATCGTAGTAGACCCAGAAACGTGATGTGAGGAATGCGATGGCGGTGAAGATCGCGATGATGACGAGCAGCACCCAGGCCAGCGCCGAGGCGTAGCCCATGTGGAAGAAGCCGAAGGCCTCGCGGTAAATGTAGAGGGCGTAGAACAGGGTGGAGTTCAGCGGGCCGCCGGTGCCGCGCGACACCACGAAGGCCGGCGTGAACGACTGGAAGGCGTCGATCATCGCCACGATGAAGTTGAAGAAGATCACCGGCGTCAGCAAAGGCAGGGTGATCGAGACGAACTTGCGCAGCCTCGTGGCGCCATCGATGCTGGCGGCCTCATAGAGATCGGTGGGGATCTGCCGAAGCCCGGCGAGGAAGATTACCATGGGCGAGCCGAACTGCCAGGCGCTGAGCAGCACCAGCGACCAGAGCGAATAGCGCGGGTCGGAAATCCAGCTCGGTCCCTGGATACCGAACGGCGCGAGCAGCCCGTTCACCACCCCATCGCCGGCAAACAGCTGCCGCCACAGGATGGCAACGGCAATGCTCGAGCCGAGCAGCGAGGGCAGGTAGAAGATCGCCCGGTACACCGGCAATCCGCTGATGCCGCGGTTCAGGATCATGGCGAGGGCCAGGGCGAAGCAGAGCTTCAGCGGCACGGCGGTCACCACGAACATGAAGGTCACGCGCATCGAGGCCATGAAGTTCGGATCGGCGGTGGCGATCCGCAGGTAGTTGTCCGCGCCGATCCACTGCGGCGCCTGGAACAGGTCGAAGCTGGTGAAGGACAGGTAGAGCGAAATCAGCGTTGGGCCCATGGTCAGGCCGAGCAGCCCCAGCAACCATGGCGTCAGGAACAGATAGGCCGGGGCGGCCTTGCGCAGCGTTTGGCTGGTTCGCCGGGGCGAAGATGGCATGAGAGGGCTCGTTTGGAATGGTGCCGCGCTGGGGCGGGCGGGAGCCGGGCCAAGCGCGAGGCTGGCCCGGCGTCGGCATCAGGCGCGGGTGAGCACCGCTTCGGCCCTGGCGATATAGTCGGCAGCGGCATCGGCCGGCGACTTGGCGCCGAACGAAACCTCCTGCGAGGCGCTGCTGAAGGCATCGGTGATCTCGCCGTTGCCGGGCGGCTGCGGCGGCGGCAGCGCTCCGGCAAGTTCGCCCAGACCGGAGATGTAGTCGCTCATCAGCTTGTCGGCTTCATTCATCGAGGGGCCCAGTCGCTGGCGCACCGCCGCCGATGCGGGGATCCCCCGTTCGCTGCCGAGCGCCGTGGTGGCGCCCGGGTCGGTCAAGAGGAAGTTCAGCAGGGCGACGGCCGCCTCGGGGTTCCGGCTGCGGGCCGATACGGCGAAGAACTGCGACGGCTTCACGTAGAGCCCGCCCTTGCCGTCGGCGCCGACCCTCGGATAGGGCGAGAGCCGCACCGGATCGGGCGTAAAGCTCTGGTAAGCCACGTACTCGTTGGAGTTGGCCCAGGCCACGGCGGCGCGCGACTGGGCAAACAGCGAGTTGTCGATGCTGCCTTGCCCCAGAGCCTCGATATCGCCGGGCGGGATCGAGCCGGCGGCGCGCATGTCGGCCCACATCTGGAACCACTCGGTGATATCGCCGGCATCGTAGGCGAGCTTGCCCTGCGGGGTGTAGAGTTCCTTGCCGCGCTGGCGCAGCCAGGTTTCGAGCACCGGCTGGGCCGCACTGCCATCGGCCGTGCCGAACATGCCCTGGCGCTTGGTCTTCCTGCTAAACTCGGCGGTCAGCTGGGCAAACTGCTCCCAGGTGGTGGAGGCGTCGGGCGGCGCCACGCCGGCCTCCTCATAGGCGACCGAGTTGTAGGCGATGGCCACCGCGTTCACGCCGTTGGCCACGGCATATAGTTTTCCGCCGACCTTGCCGTTGTCGAGCACGGCCGGGTCGAAATCGCCGACCGAGAGAGCCGAGCCGACATAGCTGTCGAGGTCGAGCAGCACGCCGCGTGAGGCGTACTCGGCCAGGTACTCGATATCCATCTGCAGCACGTCCGGGGCGTTGCCGCCGGCGGACTGCGTGGCGATCCTCGGCCAATAGTCGTCCCAGCCGAGATATTCGGTATCGACGGTGTGGCCGGGGTGTTGCTGGGCATAGATCGCCAGCGCCTGCAGCGTCCGCTCGGCGCGGGACTGGCCGCCCCACCAGGCCATGCGCATGAGGGTATCTTCGGCGCGCGAAAACCCTGAAAGCCCGAGATAGGCCGCCGTCGCGGCGCCCCCGACCAGAAGCGTTCGTCTATCCATCCGTGTCATCATCTGTCTCCCTGTCATCCAGCCCGCGGGGGCCGTCATCCTCGCTGTAATATATTAGTATTTTCTTTCGATCGTCAACAGTATCCCCGGGCAGGGGCAGTGGTGTCGTCTCGGTCAATCGGGGCGTCAGCGGGCAGCCGCTGCCGAAGCTTATGCGGTCAGGCTGGCGCGCCGGGGCGACAGGCGCATCGCGGCGCTGCGGTCGAGGAAGAGGTGGCAGGCGTCGTGCTGCTGCAGGATGGAGGCAGGGCAGCGGTTGCTGATCTCCCCCTCCAGCACCTTCTGCACCGCGTCGGCCTTGCGTTCGTCCGATACCGTCAGGACGATGGTCCGGCTGCTCAGGATCCGCTGCACGGTCATCGAGATGGCATGCACGGGTACGGCGTCGAGGTCAGCAAACCAGCCCTCGCGCACCTGCTGCTGCCGGCAGGGCAGGTCGAGTTCCACCAGCTTGTAGGCGATGGTCGAGGTGAAGTCGGCCGGCGGGTCGTTGAACGCCAGGTGGCCATTTTCGCCGATGCCGGCGAACATCACGTCGATCGGATGGACGTCGAGCAGGAGGTTCAGCCGCTCGAGCTCGGCATCCAGATTCTCGGCGTCGCCCTCGATGAAGGTAAAGGCGCCCAGCGCGGGCAGCTTGTGGGTGAAGCGCTCTCTCAGGTAGCGCCGGAAGCTGGCCCTGGCGTCGGGGGCGATGCCCACATACTCATCGAGGTGGAACGCCGAAACGCGCGACCAGTCGACATGGGCTGCGGCGACCAGATGGTCCAGCATCTCGAACTGGCTGGCCCCGGTCGCCACGACGATATTGGCGTGGCCGCGCGCCGCAATGGTGTCGGCGATCGCCGCGGCTCCGAGGGCCGCGGCGGCCGCGCCGCTCGCCACCTTCGATTCGAATTCGTGAGTCACTATCATAGAGAAACCTCGGTGAAACGGGCCGGACCGGCCGGCAATTGTTCGTCCAGCAGTGGGGGCAGGGGCCCCCTCAGATGGTCGGCACGCGGTGAGCTTCCCTGGCGTTGACGAAATAATCGGGGTAGCTCGAACTGAGATGGTCGATGTAGGGGATCATCACCCCGAGATGGTCGTGCATGGCATTGCTCGCCGCCTCCACGTCCCGCGCGGCAATGGCGTCGCGGATGCGCTGGTGCTCGTCGACGGTGACGCCCATGCGTCCCTCCAGCGGCAGCGACAAGACGCGCAGCCGATCGAGATGCACCTTCATCTGCCGCACCATCGGCCAGAGCATCGAGAACCCGGCAGCGAGAGCGATGAGCTCGTGGAACTCTTCGTCGGCATCGTGAAAGCCAACCTGGTCGTCGATCGACACGGCCAGCCGCTGCTGGGCGATCAGCAGATCGAGGCGGGCGATATCCCGCTCGTTGGCCACCGCGGCCAGGCGGGTGACCGCCAGTTGCTCGAGCCCGCGGCGGATGATGATGGATTCGCGGATCGCCGCCTTCGGGATCAGGGCGACCGAGGTCCCCGCCTGCGGCTGCATATCCACCAACCCCTCGCCCTGCAGGCGGACCAGGGCCTCGCGCACCGGCGTCCGGCTCACGCCGAACAGCTCGGTCAGCGCCTTTTCCTGCAGCGGCTCCCCCGGCCGGAGCTCCATGCGGGCAATCGACTTGTAGAGCGCATCGTGGATCACCGCGGCGTTGGTGCGCCGCTCGGCCTGGTGCGGCCTTGCGAGGCCGAGGCTTGCGGCCAGCGTCGACGGGCTCTCCTGGATCGGTGTCTTCATTCGCATCTTCCTTGCCGGCGACAGGCAGTGGCGCCGGACGATTTACGGGCTAAATATATTAGTGTATCAGTCCGGTCAATGCGCCGGCTGACGACACTGATACATCGCATTCGCGGGGTGGTTTGAACAGCCGGTGCAGCAGAATACGCACCACTGCGATGCCCTCCGCCCTGGCCCCCGCGCACATGCCCGGGGGGCTTGTGCTGATCAACCTGAAGGAACGCGACGTGACTGACACCCAAAACGCCGAAATCGCGCTGGCCTATGTCGGCGGTGGCTCGCTGAACTGGACGCGGGTGCTGATGGCCGACCTCGTCCATGACGCGACGATTGCCGGCGAGGTCCGGTTGTTCGACCTCGATGCCGCCGCCGCCCAGCGGAACGCGGACCTGGGCAACAGCTATTCCGAGGCGCATGGGGTCAAGCTGCGCTACGTCGTGGCGGAGAGCCTCCAGGCGGCGCTCGCCGGCGCCGACGTCGTGGTCATTTCGATATTGCCCGGCAGTTTTGACGATATGGCCCATGATCTCGACCTGCCGGCCAAAGCGGGGATCCTGCAGTCGGTCGGCGACACCGTCGGGCCAGGCGGCTTTATCCGCTCGATGCGGGCGATCCCGATCATGGCAACCATTGCCGAGGCCATCGGCAAGCACAGCCCCAATGCCTATGTCTGCAACCTGACCAACCCGATGTCGGTGCTGACCGGGACGCTCTATCGGGTGTTTCCCGGCATCCGCGCCTGGGGCGAGTGCCATGAGGTGACCAAGCTACGGCACCTGGTGGCGCAGCTCGCCAACCAGCGCACCGGCACCGACCGGTTCGCCTATAGCGATGTCGACATCAACGTGCTGGGCATCAATCACTTCACCTTCGCCGACAAGGCGTTCGTCGGCGGCCGCGACTGGCTGCCGGATTACCTGGCCTTCGCCGCCGAGCATGCCGCAACCGGGTGGCGTGCCGAACCGATCGATCAGCACAACGAGGAGCAGCGGTATTTCGAGGATTACAACCGGGTGAAGTTCGACCTGACGACGCGGCTGGGCATCGCTGCCGCGGCCGGCGATCGGCACCTGGCGGAGTTCCTGCCGTCCAACTGGTACCTGGCAAACTCGGCCGACTGGAAATTCGGCCTGACGCCGGTCGATTATCGCCGCCGCAGCCGCAAGGCGACGCAGGAGGCCGATCGGCTGGCGGTGCAGGGCGGAACGGTGCCAGCGCTGCCGCCAGCCTCGGAGGAGGCGCTGGTGCCGCAACTGCGGGCGCTGCTGCGCGGCGAAACGCTGGTGATCAACGCCAACCTGCCCAACCAGGGGCAGCTGGAAGGCCTGCCTTTGGGCACGATCGTCGAAACCAATGCCGTGTTCTCCGGCACCGGTATTCGCCCGGTCTATGCCGGTCGCCTGCCGGCTGCCGCCGAAGCGCTGGTCCGTCCGCATGCCGAACGGCAGAATGCGCTGCTGAGCGCCGTGCTGGCCGGCGACCGCGGCACGCTGGAAAGCCTGTTCCTGACCGATCCGCTGGTCGCAGCGCTCGGGCCGCAACGCGGCGCCGAGCTGTTTGGGCAGATGGTGACCGCCACGAGCCACCAGCTGCCCGCGGCCCTGCGCTTCTGAACCCTCGAGGTCATGAACATGAGCGATGCATCCAAGCCCGCCGCTGCAAGAGTACCGTTGCGAACCAGCAATGCCCCGATCGAGCTGCTGTTGCGGGATTTCCGACCCGAGGCGACGGTGCGGCTGGTCGAGCACCACCCGCAGGCCTTCCCGCTACCAGCCTTCGATGCCCATAACCACCTGGGCCGCTGGCACACCGACGGCTGGGCCGTCGCGGATGTGCCGGCTTTCGTCAGCATGCTGGACAGCGTCAACGTGCGCGGCGTCGTCAACCTCGACGGCGGCTGGGGTGACGAGCTCGAAGCCAACCTCGATCGCTACGACCGCGCCCATCCCGGGCGCTTTGCCAGCTTCGCGCGCCTCGACTGGACGGACACCGGCAGTACCGGCTGGGGCGGTCGCTTCGCCGCCTCGTTCGCCGATTCTGCCCGGCGCGGCGCCAGCGGGCTGAAACTGTGGAAGGATATTGGCCTCGGCACCCGCGATGAGCAGGGAGAGCCGTTGTTTCTCGATGATCGCCGCCTGTCGCCGCTCTGGCAGGCGGTCGCCGCCTCCGGTGTTCCCGTGCTGGTCCACGTCGCCGATCCGGTTGCCTTCTTTCGCCCGCTCGATGCCAGCAACGAGCGCTACGAGGAGCTCTCGCACCACCCGGACTGGCATTTTCACGGGCCGCAGTTTCCGAGCTTCGAGCGGCTGATCGGCTCGCTGGAAAACGCAGTCGCGGACAACCCCGGCGTTGCCTTCATCGGCGCCCATGTCGGCTGCTATGCCGAGGATCTGGGCTGGGTGGACCGCATGCTGTCCAGCTATCCGAACTTCCACATCGACATTTCGGCGCGCATCGCCGAGCTCGGACGCCAGCCCCGCGCGGCACGGCGGCTGCTGCTGAAGCACCCGACCCGCGTCCTCATGGGGACCGATATTTTTCCGGCGCAGGCGAGCGACTACCGCCGCTACCTGCGCTTTCTCGCAACCGACGACGAGTGCTTCCCGTACTCCGATGACAACCCGCCCGGCACCGGACGCTGGAGCATTTCCGCGCTGGATCTGCCCGATGAGGTCCTGAAGCTGGTGACGGCCGAAAATGCCGTCCGCCTCATTCCGGCGTTCTCGGCAGGCGTTCTCCCGTAGGGAAGGGCGGAACGCAGGGGGCGTCTGCCCGACGTCTTTCGGCGGCGCGCCTCGTCCCGCCGAATCTATATGATTTCCCTATGCCAGGCCTGCTCCCTCCACATTGAAATCCGCATGTCTCCGGGACCAGCTTGAGGGCGCTGACGCCGGAAACCACTGGCGTTGCGAATTGCTCCAGGGATCAGCTGAGGAGTCGAAGATGGCTCACATTGCATTGAAGGCGTCAGAGGACGCCGCTTCCATTCCAGGCGCCGGGTCGGCCTTCGCCTCTTCCTATGGCAGGGCGGCGCTTGGCTATCTCGCCGCGCTCGCCATGACGGCCATCGCAACCGCCCTCGCGGTTGGCGTCGACCAGGTGGGGCCGATCCCCAACCTGTCGCTGCTCTTCGTCCTGCCCGTCGTCATCGCCGGGGTCAGTTTCGGCTTCGGCCCCTCGCTTGCCGCGGCGGTGCTCGGTGCGCTGGCCTTCAACTTCTTCCTCACCGAGCCGCGCCTGTCGCTCGCCGTCGATGATCCCTCCAATATCTGGGCCATCGGGCTGCTGCTGCTCATCGGGGTGATTGTCAGCGCCGTGGCGTTCACCTCGCAGCGCCGGGGCGCTGACGCGGCGTTGCTCAGAAGCCAGGCGAGCCGGCTCAGGGACTATAGCCGCGAGGTGATGGCGGCCGACAGTGCCGAGGCGATCGCCGCGAGCACCAGCAAGGCGCTGGCGGCGCTGTTCGGGGCTCCCGCCGCAGTGCTGCTGGTGGCGGGGGGCGAGGTGGTTTTCACCAGCAAGGTCGGCGGTGTCGATCTGGGGGCCCCCGACCTCGAGGCGGTTCGCACGCTGGCTGCGGGGGGAACCGGTTCGCGCGCCGGCGTCTATCCGGAACTGGCGTCACGCTTCGATTTCTGGCCGGCCGGACAGGGGGCCAGCCAACAGGCCGTCATCGGGCTGGCGTTCGAGCCGGACGAGCGCCCTGAGGCGCCGGAGCGGCTCATCGACGTGGTCGCCGTGCTGCTGGCGCTGGCGCTGCAGCGCCAGCGAGCCGAGGACCAAAGGTAAGACGCCGCAAGGCGGGGAGCCACGAAGCGCTCCCCGCTTTTGCCACCGGTTATTCCGGCAGTCGCGCCTGGTAATCGGTCAGCGCGTACAGCACGTCTTCGTCGTAGAGCGCGCGCAACTGCTGTGGCGGGAGCAGGTTGGCGACATCGAGGATGGGGAAGCCCTCATCGGCCCTGAATTTCACCAGTGCGCGTATCAGATCTGCCAGGTTTCCGGACTCCTCCGGATTGGGCTCCAGCAGTTCGAGCTTCTCCAGCGTCGACTTGACGGCCTGCAGTTCGGACGGGTCGAACTTGTCGGCTTCCTCTGGCGTCGTGGGCACGTTGGTGAAATTGCGCCTGGCGCGGGCGAGCCAAACACCCGCCTCCTCAAGGCCATTCTTGCCGCCGTTGATCAGGCGACGAACTTCCCGGAGGTCATCGGCGTCGGCCGGGCGGTTGGCGTTCACCGCCGCCCAGAACGAGGTCGCCACCTTGAAGCCCGTGTCGGGCTTTCGCACCTGCTCCGGATCGCCGACCAGATTGAGACCCAGCTTTTCGCCGCGTCGCTTGAAATTGTCGCGGCCGGTGAGCTGCATGAAGCCCGATCCACGGTAGGTCCACCCGTCATTGGGTTCGGTGTTGCCCAGCTGCTGGCGCCCGAACGCGCCGCCATACACATGGTTGGCGATGTCCTGCGGCCGGTGCTGCAGTCGTTCGGCATCGGCGGTGGTGACGCGTGACTTGAACACCTGCCGCAGTCGCTTGGCCGAGTAGTTGAGGTTCTCGTCGATGCGCGCAAATCCGCCGGTTTCGGTGGCGATCTGCGCCAGGAAGTGCTGGGCCCGGATCGGAGTGATGATCTGCTCTCCGATGACGTGGCGCCAGCCTTTGACGATCGCTTCAAGCAGATCGCTGCGCGCCCTGGGCGAGAACTTCGCCATCTTCTCTATGGTGATCAGCCCACCGCCACCCTCCTCGGGGTCGCAGTTCGGAGCCTCTTGCCCCAGGGCACTCAACGGCAGCAGCGGCACGATGGCCGAGCCGATCAGAACGCTTCTTCTCTTCACGACAAAACCTCTCAGTTGCACTCCAGAATTGGGATGTTCTCGGCTTTCGTCCTGGCGAGGATGGCGCTGGTCATGACCGCGCGGTTCTTGTCGCGATAGTCGCCAGAGTTCTCAAAGCCCCAGTGATGCAGCCCGCCGACGCAGAAGCCGTTGGTTCCGCCAGCGACCCGCGACACCAGCACCGGGGAACCGGAACTGCCGCCGGCGGAGTCGCAGCGATGTGAAAAATCCTTCGAGCTCGGCGGGTTTCCCCGCCCGGCGACGGCGATATCGATGGGCAGACACCCGATGATCGAGACCGTCTTGGGCTCGCCATTGGGGTGGTGCACCAGCACAGCCGGCTCATCCGGGAGCGGCGCAGTGGCGAGCAAGCTCAGCGCCACGGCACTGGCAGGCAGGTCCGTTTTGGTCCGCACCACCGTGAAGTCGAGATCAAAGTCGGTCGTGAGTACTGCCTCGCAGCCGACCTGCGGGCCCATCGTGGTGCTGTCGAACTTGTCGACGAAATAGTCGAACACGATGGTCGCGCCGTCGCACTCCGCCTGGTTGGCGATGCAGTGATTGTTGGTCATGATCGTCCGCGGACCGACGACGAAGCCGGAGCAGTTCTCCAGGTCCCAGCTCGGTGTCACGATGGAGAGGTAGGTGATGCTATGCGACACGGCCTCGAGGTCGGGCCTGCCGGCCCGCAACAGAGGCGTCTGGTCGTCATCGCCGAAGATGGATTTCCACGGCCGCAGCGGATCCTCCTGGCGCAGCACCTTGGAGATCGCGAGGTCGGCGGAGGCCAGCTGAGGTGAATAGACGGCGACGGTGAGTTTCTCGCCGTAGACCAGTCCCGAGAGCAACTGCTCGTTTCTGGCGCCATCGGGATAGGGATAGACCAGCCGGTTCTCGGCGGCGCCGGTGCCGGGGATGCTCGGTCCCGCAATCACGATGGTCGACCCGGGCGCCAGGAAGCCGATCGACAGCGCGACGCGCGCGTACCAGCTGTCGGGCGCCCGCACCATCTTCTCGCGATGCTCGCCGACCATATCGAACGCCGAGATCGCAATCGCGGGGGCGTCCGGGTTGGCGCCGCCGCCCAGCGAGACTTCCTGGGCGGCCACCTTGGCGGCAACCAGCAGGACGGCAACGATCAGCAGTCCGCGCAGCGCCCGCATGATCACTTCGCCGCCCGCGTGAACTTGACCACTTCACGGGCATCGATCCTGCGGAACTGCCCGCCATCGAGAAAGACCAGTTCCTGGCCTGGCTCAATCGCTCCCTCGCGCCGGTCCATCGGTCCGGCAGGCGGCTGGGAGAAGAAGACCACATCATCCACATCGTCGCCGATCCGCTGGAACCCAACGATACTGGCCAGGTCGATAGTCTCGACCCGGCGGGTCCTGAGGTCGAAGAAGGCCAGGTCGCTCGCCGGGTTTCCGCCGCGCGTGAGCCGGATCAGCTCGAGCCCGAGGACGTCCTTGTTGTTGTCCACCACCCGATCGCGATCTTTGTCGATCAGGCAACCGACATCGATCCGCCCACCGATCATGTTTCCCATGAGGTCGCGACTGAGGGTCGAGCAGGCGATGAGGCGGGCCCGCGTTTCGGCCGGCGTCCATCGCACGCCCAAGGCAAAGGCGAGGCTGATGGCGCCGGAGACAATCGCCGCCGACTGCGAGCTGCCGCGCATGGTGCCATAGAGGTTGAGCGGCAGCGTGCTCATGACGCCTTCGCCGCCGGCGCCGACTGCAAATTGCGGGTTCGAGTTCATGCCGCCAAGGACTTTCGTGCCGGCGCCATCGAGCGCGACGACGGTGACCACGTTGTCGCGGGTCAGAGCGAGGCACGCCGGCGTGAGATCGCAGCCCTCCTGCTCTTTGTCGTTTCCGGCTGCCGCAACGAACAGCACACCGGTGTGCTTGGTGATGAGTTCGCTCAGCCACTCACGGCGCTCTTCGCCATTTACGTCGTCTTCGATCTCGGCGGGGCGAAAGCCCAGGCTGAGGTTCACCAGGTGAACCTGCTGCTTGAACATGATCCGACCGAGGGCCCGGAGCAGCCAGCGCCCATAGCCTTCGTCCGTCAGGTTATCCATGTCGACCTGCACGCCGACGATCTTGGCCAGCGGGTTGATCCCGCCGACGCCGAACTTGTCCCACCTGGAGGCAATGAGCCCGGCCAGGTGCGTGCCATGCCGGGGGCGCACGAACACTTCGGTGTTCTGCACGGTTTCGGTGTGGAAGCGCCCGCTCGCGCCGCAGCGCTCCCGCTCCCGAGGCACCAGCCCGTCTGAGTGCGGCAAGGCGTTGGCGGCCGGGGCAATTGAGGCTCGCGCCATCCCCAGCGACAGTTCCGGCAAGCCGCTGAGGTCCCCGCCGATGATCGGGCACATGTCGAGGTCCCGGCTGACCTTGCTGCCGCAGTCGAACACCACGAAGTCTTCAGGCATGTCGCAATGCTTGGCATCGAAGTAACTGTCGATGATCATCACGCTGGGCATTACCCCGGTCTCGCTGATCCTCTGGCGCAGCTCTTCGGCCTCTTCGAGCGGAAAATCGATCGCGGCGAGCAAGTCCATCTGGCTCTCGTTGAACTGATCCAGGCTGGAGAAGGGCGCAGCCTTCACATGCTCGAGCCACTTGGTTGACTTCACCAGCTCGTTGCCGATTTCCATGCGCTTGATGACGTCGGAAGGGAGGGCAACCTTGCCGGCACTCTTGGTGAAGTCCGGCAGCACCTTGAAATCCGGCAGCACAGTGTTCGGCGTGACCGGCAATACCAGCGGCTCGCTGAAGACGACCTCACGGTCGTTGGAGAACAGCTTGTAGGGTTGGGTGGTGAAGCGGTTCGACACCACGTCCACGCCGACCGGCCGGCTGAGCACGGCACACAGCGTCTCGCAGTCCGACGGTACCGCGACGGTATAGTCGAGCTTGGGCAACTGCACCGTACTCGTGAGCTTGATGTCGGAAGCGTCGGGGAAGCTGTAGTTGAGCCAGTCGACATAGCTCGGACAATCCTCCGCCGGCAGCACCTTGCTGCCACAGGCGGGATTGTCGGAGATGAGTTCTTCGAGACTGGTACCGGCCGGCCGGACGACCTCGTAGGCCGACAGGGTCGTATCGATCGACACTGCCGGAATGAGGATCTCGTCGCCCGGCATTAACCGCGACCAATCGCCTTCCGAGATTTCGAGCTGCAGCAGGCTATCGACCGACACGACATCCGCCTTGCTGGTCGGCTGCGCCAGGTTCAGGTCCCGGCTGCATGAATCCGGATTGAGGTCGCAGGTCAATGCGTCGACCACCCGCGGGAAATACGGCCCCTCTATTGCACCACGGTCCCGCAGTACCTGCTCGATCCGATCTCCAGGCTGAACAATGTACCTTTCTACCGGCACCGATCCATTGGCGATCAGCACCATGTAGAGTGACTCGATCTTGGCCGATAGTTCTCGATCCTCAGCGGAGTTCAGGCTGCCGATAACGCCCGCTTGCGAGGCGCCGGCGGAAAGAACCGAATATGTTGAAAGGCCAACGAGACAGAGTAGATATCGCCACATGCTACACCTCCTCGAAAGTACAGTACTGTACCATGGTGACTGCAGATTTGTCGATTCAGCTATGAGTCTGATCAATATTGAGTTTTGATAAGCAGTGAAGGCTATTGGCGCGACCTTGAAGCAAGTCCGGGGCCGACCATGAGGGTGATGCGGGGCCAGGTCCGCGGCAGCATCCTGCCTCACCGCTATCGCAGGGGGGCGGCGCTTCCGCATCCCCCAATTGGGCGATGAAGCGGGGTCGAGTCCCTGATCCTGTCCCTCTCGAACGCTGGGGCGGCAGCTATGTGCCGTGGCCCGGCCTGGCTTTGCGGGAGTGGAAAATGGCGACGCTTGTCATCAATGCAGGACAAACCCTGGACGACCTGGCCTTTGTGGGCAATCCGACCGATATCGCGGCGCCGCTGCAAATGCTCGGTGGCGGCCAGGCCAATGTGAGCTTCGTGTTCTACATCGATGAGGAAGGTCCCATCGATACGACCACCGGCATTCTTCGTCTCGATGACAGCTTCACGCTGCCCACGCCGCCGATCGGCTTCATGCCGCCGACCGGGACGTATAGCGAAAACCACCAGTACGAGATGACCGGGCCCGGCAACTTCACCATCCTCGACCCGGTCAGCGGCGAGGCGATCGGCACGGTCACGGGCGCGCCCTATACCTTCACCCTGTTCGTCACCACCACCTATGACGCCGGCACCGGCCAGACCACCTGGGACTATGGAACGGTCGTCCCCGGCAACCCGTGGTTCGGCTTCTGGACCGAGGACGACACGGTGACCCTCGACGCCGGAGACGACCGCTTCGTCGACAATACCGGCCAGCTGACGCTCGATGCCGGCGACGGCAATGACGACATCTTCGCCTATGGCGACGACCCGGTGACGGCCGAGGACGCCGACCAGGTGAACGGCGGCGAAGGTGACGACAACATCCAGTACCAGTTCGGCGGCCACACCATCGACGGCGGTGCCGGCAATGACAGCATCGGCAACAGCGGTGGAACGCATCAGGGCAGCCTCGTCACCACGCTGATCGGCGGCGAGGGCAATGACCTCGTCTATGGCTCGGCGACGGCGGATCGCTTCGTCGAGGACGATGGCCACGGCGACGATACCTATGTCGGCGGCACCGGCAGCGACACCATCGACTATTCGGCCATCGACGGCGGCGGGATCAGCGTCGATCTGGGCATCGGCTACGCCGTGCAGGATACCGGCGCGGCGGGCAACGACATCATCGTCGAAATCGACAATGTGGTCGGCACGGCTGCGGCGGATACGCTCAGGGGCCATAGCGGCGCCAACCGGCTGGAGGGAGGTGGCGGCGACGATACCGTTCATGCCTCGGCCGGTACGGATTTCCTTGATGGCGGGGAGGGCACCGATACTGCGGTCTTCACCGGCTCGCCCGGCGACTATGCGGTCAGCACCAATACCGAGAACCAGCTGGTGATCACCAGCGGCGCCGGTACCACGACGCTCACCGGCTTCGAGTGGGTGCAGGTGGGCAGCACCACCTACGATTTCGCCGTGCTGCTGGCCGGCGCCCCGGTGATTACCTCCGGCGGAGGCGGCGACACCGCCACGGCCGAGGTCAACGAGAACAGCCTCGCGGTGATGACCGTCGAGGCGGTCGACCCCAACAGCTCCGACACGCTGAGCTTTTCCATCATCGGCGGTGACGATGGCGGCTTCTTCGAGATCGACGAGATGACCGGCGCGCTGCGGTTCAAATCCTTCGAATACTATCCGGCGCCGAACTTCGAAGACCCGCGCGACACCGACCATGACAACATCTACCACGTGACGGTGCAGGTCGCCGACGGCAACGGCCATTTCGACACGCAGGATATCGCGGTCAGCGTCAACGACCTCCAGCACGTCACCATTATCGGCACCTCGTTGAACGATGTGATCGATGCCACCCACACGGTCGCCGGCGAGCCCTTCCCCGGCAACGAGGATGATTTCATCGCCGGGCTCGAGGGCGATGATGTGATCGCCAGCCTCGAAGGCAACGACACCCTGGTCGGGGGCGATGGCGTCGACAACCTGGATGGCGGCGACGGCGATGACAGGCTCGATTTCTCGGGCGAGGGCGGCGTCGGCGGGGTCGTGGTCAACCTCTCGGGCAACAGCTTCGACATCGGCAATGGCGACCCGGTCACCATCGCCGCGCACAGCGCCCAGGACACGTTCGGCAATATCGACACGATCGCCAATATCGAGGGCGCCCGCGGCACCGAGCACAACGACGTGTTCATCGGCACCGACGAGATCAGCAATTTCGAGGGTCTGGGCGGCGACGACATCCTGATCGGCGGCTCGCGCGACGATTTCTTCAACCCCGGCGCCGGCAACGACTTTGCGGATGGCTCGGGTCCCAACGATGCCGACGTCATCCACTATTACGAGGAGAACTCGGCCACCCCGCAGCTGCACGGCATCACGGTCGTCCAGGACGGCGACAATAGCGGCACGATCATCGACCCATGGGGCGATACCGATACCTTCCTCAACATCGAGAGCATCCGCGGCACCGATTTTGCCGACAGCTTCACCGGAGCCGGTGGCCGCGACCGCTATATCGGCGCCGACGGCGCCGATAGTTTCGATGGCGGCGGCAACTTCGATGAGCTCGACTACTTCTGGGAGAACAATGTCCAGACCCACTCGCACGGCATCATCGCCAACCTGAGCGACGAGGCGCTCGGCCCGATCGAGATCGAGAACCTGTCGGTTGCCGGCATCGGCGCGGGCGAGATCATCGACACCTATGGCCAGACCGACACCGTCGCCAGCATCGAGGGCATTACCGGCACCATCCGGCAGGACTACATCGCCGGCAGCGAGGCCGACAACGTCTTCCAGGGCGAGGAAGGCGATGACGTGCTGATCGGCAATGGCGGCAATGACGAGCTGATCGGCGATGCCGGCGCCGACATCCTGGATGGCGGCGAAGGCAACGACCAGGTGAACTATCGTGCCGAAACCGCGCATTTCAAACACCTGCCCGGCGCGCACGGCGTCATCGTCAACCTCTCGAGCGAGACGCTGGAGGGTGTCAGCGTCGCCGGCATTGCGACGACCGACGTCGCGGCGGGCACCGCCATCGATACACATGGCGAACTCGACCAGCTGAGCAGCATCGAGCGGATCAACGGCTCTGAGCATGACGATCTGATCGTCGGCGGGAACCAGCGCGACGAGCTGCATGGCCGCGAGGGGAACGACGAGCTGCGCGGTGGTCGCGGCGAGGATGAATTGCAGGGCGGCGCCGGTGATGACCTGCTGGTGGGCGGCGGCGCTGACGATTTCGACGCCGATTTCTTCGTCGGCGGTCGCGGCGACGATACCATCGTCGGTGGCGAAAACGCCAATGAACACAATCGAGTGCAGTATAACGGCGAAACCGAATGGGGCGACAATGACCCTGGTATGCACGGCGTCATCGTCAACCTGTCGAACGCGGCGCTCGAAGGGGTGAGCGTTGCCGGCATCGCCACCACCGACGTGGCCGCCGGCACGGCCATCGACAGCTATGGCGATACCGACACGCTGATCAACATCCAGAATGTGGACGGCACCGAGTACGACGACATCCTCGTGGGCGACGACACCCGCAACGACCTCAACGGGCGGGCCGGCAACGACCAGCTGTTCGGCGGCCTCGACGAGGACGAGTTGAAGGGTGGCGCCGGCGATGACCTGCTGGTGGGTGGCGGCGCGGATGATTTCAGCGCCGATTTCTTTGTCGGCGGGCGCGGCAACGACACCCTGATCGGCGGTGAAAATGCCAATGAATACAACCGGGTGCAGTATATCGGCGAAACCGAGTGGGACGACCAGGACCCGGGCAGCCACGGCGTCATCGTCAACCTCTCCGGGCAGGCGCTCGAAGATGTGAGCGTTTCCGGCATCGCCACCACCGACGTTGCGGCCGGCACCGCAATCGACAGCTATGGCGATCTCGACACCTTGGTGAACATCCAGAATGCCGACGGCACCCAGTATGACGACATCATCGTCGGCGGCGACGAGGACAATGATTTCGACGGCCGCGGCGGCAACGACATCATCATCGGCGGCAACGGCAACAACCACATGGTGGGTGGCGACGGCAACGACACCATCACCGGCGGCAACCGCGACGATTTCGTCGATGGCGGGCGGGGTGATGACGTCGCGCATGGCGGCGGCAACGGCGAAAACGAATACGACAATATCGAGTATCGCGAAGCCGCCGATGGCGTCCACGTCATCAAGACCTCGCGCACCGAGGGGACGGTCGACGGAGCCTGGGCCGGACACGACGTGTTCGACGGTTTCGAGATCGTCGTCGGCTCCAACCATGCCGACCTGTTCGATGGCAGCGCCGAGAACGATGATTTCACCGGCAATGCCGGCGATGACGTCTTCAACGGCGGCGCGGGCAGCGACCGCGTCGTCTACGAAAAGGAGCAGTACGCCGTTGGTGGCGAGGACACGCATGGCGTGATCGTCAACCTGTCGGACACCGAGATCTCAGCCGATGTGGGGCAGGGGAGTATTGTGGTTGCCGCCGGCACGGCCATCGATGGCTTTGGCGACACCGACACGCTCGACAGCATCGAGCAGATCGACGGCACTGAGTTCGACGACCACATCGTCGGCACGCAGAACGGCGAGTTCAACGAGCTGCAGGGCCGCGACGGCAACGACGTGCTGATCGGCGGCACCGGCCGCAACAACCTCAGCGGCGGCGACGGCGACGACACGCTGGTCGGCGGCGACGAAGACGACAACCTCGATGCCGGTCGCGGCAACGACGTGGTGTCGGCCGGCGGCGGCAATTTCGACTACATCAACGGCAGCTCGGGCACCGACAGCATCGATGGCGGTGACGGCTACGACCTGATCGGTTTCAAGGGCTTCAACGGCGACGACCATGTGCATGTGGTGCTCGACGCCTCGGCGCCCGGCAATGGCAGCATCACCGGTGAGTTCGACGGCGAGGCGGTGGCGACCAGCTTCACCGCCGCCGAGCAGGTGACCGGCACCGCCGGCAATGACAGCTTCCTGGTCGAAGCCGGATTCGAGGCGACCGAGCATAGCCGCCACACCTTCTGGGATGGCCGCGGCAGCAATGGCCGGGCCTTCGATTTCGTCGGCGGCAATGGCAACGACACGTTTACCGACAATTCCGGCGTCGACGGCGGCGCCGCGCTTGTCGACTACGACGAGGAGAAGTTCTCGGCGGCAGATTACCACGACTGGCAATGGGGCACGCACCCCGGCGAGCGCGGGGTGATCGTCAACCTCTCGGCCACGGCTCAGACGGTGACCGATTTCGACTTCAACGATGGCGAGGCGCCGGCGGAGGTCACCGTCGCGGCCGGCCAGGCGCTCGATACTTTCGGCAGCACCGACACGTTGAACGGCATCCAGGCGGTGGTTCTCACCGACGCTGCCGACCACTTCTTCGGTTCCGACACCGGCAACTATGTCGAGGGGCGGAAGGGCGACGACACCATTGTCGGCGGCGCCGGCAACGACAATTTCAACGGCGACGAGGGCAATGACAGCATTTCGGGTGGCGCCGGCGACGACAACCTGAGCGGCTGGATCGGCGACGACAGCATCTGGGGTGGGGCAGGCGGCGACTACATCAATACCGGCTTCGGCAACGACAGCGCCGATGGTGGCTCCGGTGGCAGTGGCAGCACCTGGGACACCCTGGGCTTCAGCTGGGGGCAGCCGGTTGAGCCGGGTGACGGGATCGAGGTTGTCTTCAACGGCGCCGATGGCGCCGGCAGCGTCACGGGATCCTTCGCCGACGGCACCGACGACGAGGGCAACCCGCGCCACGGCAGCGTGAACCTGACCTTCACCGGCTTCGAGCATGTCGAAGGCACCAGCGGCGATGACAGTTTTACCAGCGAGGCAGGCTTTATCGCAAGCGCCGACTCGCCGCACCCCTGGCCCGGCGATCGTGGCACCGGGCTGGTCGATGTCAGCGGCGGCGCCGGCAATGACAGCTTCGTCGATCTTGCCGATCCGACGGGCGCGGCAGGCGGCAGCGTCCTCGTCAGCTATGACGGCGACAAGTGGGGCATCGCCGACTTCGACGGCCATCTCTGGGGCAGCGAGGCCGGCGAGCACGGCGTGGCCGTCAACCTGTCGGGCAGCCTGCAGACCGCCACCGGCTTCGACCTCAACGATGGCGGATCCGCGGTGACGCTCGACGTCGCGGCGCACCAGAGTTTCGGCATCTTCGGCGATACCGACAGTTTTGCCGGCATCCAGGCGGTATGGCTGACCGACGCCGACGACTGGTTCTGGGGCGATGACACGCTCGACAGCTTCGTGGGCGGCGCCGCCGGCGACGATCACCTGTTCGGCGGGGCCGGCGACGACCTGTTCTTCGGCGGCACCGGGGCCGATATCATTGTCGGCGGCGCGGGCCACGACACCGTCCGCTACGACTGGCATGGCGAGGCCCCGATGGGCATCCTCGTCAACCTCACCGCCAGCTCCTTCACCTTCCCCGGCATGTACAACGTCGCCGCCGGCCAGATCCGCGATCTCGATGGCAGCATGGACGCGGTGTCGGAGATCGAGGAGATCATCGGCAGCAACTTCAACGACTTCATGGTGGTCGGCGACCAGGGCATGGTGCTGCGCGGCGGGGGCGGCAACGACACGCTTTCCGCCGGCTCGGGCGTCGACCGCATCTATGGCGGCGATGGCGACGACTGGATCGGGGCGGGTAATCACCTGCTCGGCGACGGCGACAACTATCTCGACGGCGGCGAGGGCAGCGACACCATCGGCGGCGCCGGCGGCGCCGACGAGATGTATGGCGGCGGCGGGCAGGACCAGATGGTCGGCCGGCAGGGCGACGACGTGATGCATGGCGGCACGCACCAGGACAACCTCTATGGCAGCGTCGGCAATGACGAGCTCCACGGCGACGATGGCGACGACCTGCTGGTCGGCGGTTCGGGCGACGACCTGATCGACGGCGGCACCGGCGATGCCTTTGGTGGCGTCGATGGCATCGACGACGACCTGGTCGACTATTCGCTCGAGGCCTCCAGCGAGGATGCGGGCGGGCCGCTCGCCACCGGCGAAGGCGTCATCGTCAACATGTCGGATGACGCGGTGACGGTCGGCAGCCAAACGGTGGCGGCCGGGCGTGCCCGGGACGTGTTCGGCGGCAATGACACGCTCAGCGAAATCGAGAACGTGCGCGGCACCACACACGCCGATACGCTGATCGGCGACGGCGAGGACAACGACCTCTTGGGGCTCGGGGGCGATGACACGCTGATCGGGGGCGACGGCGCCGACCTGCTCGACGGCAGCAGCGGCAGCGACGCCCTGACCGGCGGCGGCGGCGCGGACACCCTTATCGGTGGCGGCGGTGACGGCGAAGATACCGCCTACTATTCCGGCGACCGCGCCGACTACGAGGTCGTCGCCCACCCGGGCGGCAGCTTCACCATCACCGACCTCAGGGCCGGGCCGAACGATGGCGTCGACCAGGTTTCCGGAGTGGAGAACTTCGCGTTTGCCGACGGAACGTTCAGCGCCGCGCAGCTGCTGAACGCTCCGGTGACGGCGCCTGCCGACACCGACGGCGCCGACAACCAGGTCGACGAGAATGCCGGCATCGGCAGCACGGTGGGCATCACCGCGGCGGCCAGCGACCCGAACTCCGGCGACACCATCATCTATTCGCTCAGCAGCAACCCGGGCGGGCTGTTCGCTATCGACGCCGAGACCGGCGTCGTCACTACCGCGGCCAATATCGACTTTGAAACCACCGGCGGCAGCGTCGAGATCGAGGTCACTGCGACCTCGAGCGACGGCTCGTCCGAGGCCACCACCTTCGAGGTGGCGATCGGTGACGTCGACGAAGCGCCAGAAGCGAGCGATGCGACGGTGACCGTCGCCGAGGACGGTACCTATGCGTTCGATGCCGGCGATTTCCCCTTCACCGACCCCGACCAGGGCGGCGGTGGGCTGGTCTCGGTCACCATCTACTCGCCGCCCGGCGCCGGCATGCTGAGCTTTGACGGCACGGCGCTCGACGCCGGGGCAATCGGCGCGGGCTTTACGGTCAGCGCCGCCGACCTCGCCGCCGGAAAACTCACCTACACCCCGGCCGCCGACGCCAATGGCGACGATTACGCCTCGTTCTCCTATGCCGTTTCGAGTGCCAGCCAGTTCGGCCTCGCCGCCGCCTGGAGTTTTGAGGGCTCGGGCGAGGATATCTCAGCGGGCAGCAATGACGTGGCTTTGTTCGGCGGCGCTACCTATGGCACCGGCCTGCGCGGCCAGGGTCTCGAGCTCGACGGCAATGTCGGCAGCTATGCCCAGGAAATCGGCAGCAGTTCCGACTTCGACCTGGGCGAGGGCGAATTCTCGGTAGTGGCCTGGTTCCGCCTCGACGGCGCGACCGGCCGCGAGCAGACGCTGATCGAGGATTTCTTCTCGGGCGGCGGGCCGGGCTGGACCTGGACCATGCCCGGAGCCTCCGACCTGCGGCTCCACGCCAGCGGTGCCGTCGTTGCTGACCTGCCAGCCTCGAACCTTCAGGATGGCAACTGGCACCAGGCCGTGGTGACCCGCTCGGGCGACACCTTCAGCCTCTATCTCGACGGCGTGCTGGGCACGACCTACACCGCGAGCGGGGCCATCACCTCCAGTGGTGGTCCGCTGCTGATCGGCGCCCGTAACGCCGCCGACGGCCGCAATTTCACCGTCGATGGCGCGATCGACGACGTCGCGGTGTGGCGCCGCGCCCTGAGCGCCGGCGAGATCGCGGCGCAATGGAACGATGGCGATGGTCTCGATATTGCCAGCGCCGGCACGCCGATCCTTTCCGCCCCGGCGACGATGACCATCGACGTGACGCCGGTGAATGATGCGCCGGTGCTGAGCTCGAATGGCGGCGGCGAAACCGCGGCCATCAGCCGGGCCGAGAACGGCCTCGCCGTGACCACGGTGGTCGCTGCCGATATAGACGGCCCCGGCGTCACCTACAGCATCATCGGCGGGGCCGATGCGGCGCGGTTCGTGATCAACCCAACCACCGGCGTCCTGAGCTTCGTTGCGGCCCCCGATTTCGAGGCCCCCACCGATGCCGACGGCAACAATGTCTACGAGGTGGTGGTCGCCGCGAGCGACGGTTCGCTCAGCGACACGCAGAGCATCGCGGTCACTGTCACCGACCTCAATGGCGTCACCATCAACGGCACCGGCAGCGCCGATACGATCGATGCCACCCACACCCCGGCGGGCCAGCCGCTGCCGACCGACGAAGCCGACACCATCTTCGGCAATGGCGGCAATGACGTGATCAGCGGGCTGGGCGGCGACGACACGATCGATGGCGGCATCGGCAGCGACACCATGCGCGGCGGCGCCGGCAACGACACCTATATCGTCGGCGCCAGCACCGACCAGGTGATCGAGATTGCCGGGGAGGGCACCGACCTGGTGCGTTCGTCGGTGACCTACACGCTGGCTGCCGAGGTCGAAAACCTGACGCTCACCGGCGCAACCAGCATCAACGGCACCGGCAACGGGCTCGCCAACGTGATCACCGGCAACGCCGCCAACAACACGCTCAATGGTGGGTTGGGCGCTGACCAGCTGATCGGCGGGCTCGGCAACGACATCTATGTCGTCGACAATGTCGGCGACACCGTTGTCGAACTGGCGGGCGAGGGCACTGACCTGGTCCAGTCCTCGGTCTCCTACGGCATCGCCGAGGAGGTCGAGAACCTGACGCTCACCGGTACCGCCAATATCGATGGCACCGGCAACGCGCTCGCCAACCTCATCACCGGCAATGCGGGCAATAACCTGCTCAATGGCGGCGGCGGGCTCGACACGCTGGTCGGCGGCGCCGGCAACGACACCTACGTCATCGACGAAGCTGCCGATATCGTCACAGAAGGTGCCAATGCCGGCACCGACACGGTGCTGTTCGAGGGCTCGGGCGATTACACGCTCGGCGGCAATGTCGAAAACCTGGTCCTCGGCGCCGATGCCGCCAACGGCACCGGCAACGCGCTCGCCAACGCCATCATCGGCAATGCCGAGGCCAACGTGCTCACCGGCGCGGCCGGCGCCGACATCCTCACCGGCGGGGCCGGCGATGATACCTATATCGTCGACAATGCAGGCGACCAGGCGATCGAGCAGGCTGGCGGCGGCACCGACCAGGTGAACGCCTCGGTCAGCTTCACGCTGGGCGCCGAGGTCGAGAACCTGACGCTGACCGGCACGGCCGCCAGCAACGGCACCGGCAACGCCCTCGCCAACGTCATCACCGGCAACGTCGCCGCCAATACGCTGAACGGTGGCGCCGGTGCGGATCTGCTGGTTGGTGGAGCCGGCAACGACATCTACATCATCGACGAAGCCGGGGACGTGATCGACGAAAGCGTCAATGGCGGGGCCGGCACGGATACGGTGCAGTCTGCCATCTCGTTCGACCTCGGCGGCGCCTCGGTGCTGGGCGATGTCGAGCGGCTGACCCTCACCGGCATGGCCAATATCGATGGCACCGGCAACGGGCTCAACAACGTCCTCACCGGCAATGGCGGCGACAACGTCCTCGATGGCGGTGTGGGCGCGGATACCCTCGCCGGGGGCCTCGGCAACGACACCTACCTCACCGATGGTGGCGAGACGATCACCGAGGCAGCCTCGGCCGGCATCGACACGGTGCGTGCCTCGGTCGATTACACCCTGGGCGCCAACCTCGAGAACCTGGTGCTGGTTGGCGCTGCGCTCGCCGGAACCGGCAACGGCCTCGACAACACCATCACCGGCAATGGCAACGCCAACGTGCTGAGCGGCGGCGCCGGCATCGACACCATGCTCGGCGGGGCGGGCGACGATATCTACATCGCAGACAATGCGGGCGACGCGGTGACCGAACTCGGGGGTGAAGGCGTCGACGAGGTGCGGAGCTCGGTGAGCTACAGCCTCGGCAATGAGGTCGAGAACCTGACCTTGACCGGCACCTCGGCCATCAACGGCACCGGCAACAGCCTCGCCAACCTGATCACCGGCAACGGCGCCAGCAACACCCTGAGCGGTGGGGCCGGCAACGACACCCTCAATGGCGGGGCCGGCGCCGACAGCATGGCCGGCGGCGAAGGCGATGACAGCTTCATCGTCGACAACCTGGGCGATGTGGTCAGCGAGCTCGCCGGCGAGGGCACCGACCTGGTGCTCTCCTCGGTCTCCCATACGCTGGGGGCCGAGGTCGAGAACCTGACGCTGACCGGCACCGGCGCCATCAACGGCACCGGCAACAGCCTCGCCAATCTGATCATCGGCGGCATCGGCGCCAATGTCCTCAACGGGCTCGAAGGGGCCGACCTGATGAGCGGCGGCGCCGGCGGCGACACCTATGTCGTCGACAATGCCGGCGATGTCGTCGACGAGTTGAGCCATGACGGGGCCGGCATCGACACGGTGCAGTCCTCGATCAGCTTCAGCCTCGCCGACTCGGCTCACGTGCTGGGCGAGGTGGAGCGGCTGACCCTCACCGGCACGGCGAACCTCACCGGTACCGGCAACGCTGCGGACAACCTGATTACCGGCAACGCCGGCAGCAATGTCCTCGATGGCGGGGCAGGGACCGACACGCTGGCGGGTGGCCTCGGCAACGACACCTACATTGCCGATATCGTCGGCGACGTGGTCACCGAAGCCGCCTCGGCGGGCACCGACACGGTGATCTTCAACGGCGCCGCCGGCACGTTCGTGCTCGGCGCCAATGTCGAAAACCTCACCCTCGGCGGCTCCGCGGCGATCGGCGGCACCGGCAACGGGCTCGCCAACGTGCTGATCGGCAACGCCGCCGGCAACACGCTCTCGGGCGGGCTCGGCAACGATACGCTGAACGGCGGCGGGGGCGCCGACACCCTGATCGGCGGCGGCGGCAACGACACCTATGTGGTCGACAATGCCGGCGACAGCGTCGACGAGGCGACCGGCGGCTCGGGGGTGGACACCGTCCAGTCCTCGGTCAGCTTCAGCCTCCTCGCCGACGGGGCGCACGTCCTGGGGGTGGTCGAAAACCTCATCCTCACCGGCACGGCGTCGGTCTCCGGCACCGGCAACGCGCTCGACAACCTGGTCAGCGGCAACTCCGGCAGCAACATCCTGTTCGGCGCGGCTGGCGACGATACGCTGAACGGCAATAACGGAGCGGACACGCTGATCGGCGGCACCGGCCATGACGACCTGTTCGGCGGCGCCGGCGCCGATGTGTTCGACTTCAACGTCGCCGATTTCGGCGGCGCCGGCGGCGCGATGGCCGATCATTCCGACGAGATCTTCGATTTCTCCATCGCCGACGGCGACAGCATCGACCTGTCGGGCCTGCTCAACGACGCCATGGCGCTGGTCGGCGGCAACGCCAACAGCCTGCTCCGGGCCTCGATGGTGGGTGACGACCTGGTCATCGAAGTCAACGAAAGCGCGGTGCTCGACGGCTCGGCCGTCCAGTCCAACTGGGGCGAAGCCATCACCGTCCGCGACGTCGGTGATCCGGAGGGAGTGAACGTCGTCTTCGCCAACCAGACCTGGCACTACGACGCCGACACGAACCTCTTCGGCCTCTAGCAGTCACCGTTTCAAACGAACGGTGACAAGGCCGGCGGGCCTGGCGCAACGACCTCCAGCGCCAGGCCCGGGGCCTCATGGGATCGGCAGGGCGCCGCGCAATCGGCACCCACAGTTCACAGACGGATCAGGAGAGGTAGATGTTCAGCATAGTTGCGCGAGTTGTTCTCAGAGTACTCTCAATAGTTGCATCGGCGTGGTTGTTGGTTGTCGCGCCGGTCGAGGCGCAGTCTCTGCGGCATGGGACAACCGTCAGACTCCTCGAGAACAACGGCGAGATGCAGAATGGGCAGCTATACGCCATTGATGTCAGTTGCTCGCCAAAGGGCGCGAAAGTACCCGCGGATCCGAATGTTTTTGAGTCCACCGGGGTGTTTAGCAGGACTTACTACACCGCATCTCACCTGCTGATCATCACTCTCAAGGATGTTGCTGACACGCCCTCGCTCACGCAATTGCCGACCGACGCGCTTGTCGTTGTCCATCCGTACACAAGTGCGAAGGATACTGGGTGGCGAGACAGCGACTGCAAGCGGACGGTCGTTGTGGCGGGTGGCCCAAACATCCACCTGGTCATTGCCTCGGCGTTCTCTGCGACTACTGAACCATCACCGGTCGTTGGGGTCATTACCGGCGCTTTGAAGCTCGCCTCACCCCTTCTCGCGCTCTTCGGTGCCACTCCCGAGGCCGCCGCGGTGACCACGTTCACTGCAGGCATCGAGAGCCTGAAAAAGCCCTATCAGGACTTGCTCAGTACACTGAATGAAGGAACCAAAATCCGAGCGGGTTCGGCCACTCTTGTGGCCGGGACATACGAAATTTCTGCGCCGTTCAGCACCGAGACCGTAACCGTCAGGCCGGTTGCGTCCTTGGTTCAGGACGGAAAGTACGCGTTTACCAAATACCTTGATGATCAGATCGGAACAGCAAAATTCACTCTGAATAAGGCGTCGTTTTCTGACACATGCCTAACGATCAACAGGGAATTGTACGATCTTGGGATGCATGCGCCGCTCGATCTTGGCTATGCCAAGCTGCAGCTGGCGCTGAGGGCGAAGTTCACCAAATCCGAGATACTTCAGTGCCTGACCCGTGAGCAGGCGATCGAACTGCTTTCGAAGCTTCCGGAGAGATTCTGGGGCAATGTGGACGTCCTGACGCAAAGGTACACGCTAGCGGAAGTCGACACAGTGCATCCTGTCGACGAAGCCGCGCCAGGGGCGCAGCCGCCGTTCGATAAGGTCAAGAGAAGCTTGTTTGACCTCGTTAGCAGCCTATCGGCTGCTGGACGTACCGGATCGGTGGCCGCGCACCAGCGAGCCGTGCTCGCGACACTCTTCGCCGACAGCGTTCTGGTCAGCGACAGAACGAGCGATGAACTCGCTGGCGGCGGCGACAGGTCTCTGAGCCGTGACGCGCTTGTCGACTCGCTGGCGTCCTCGAAAATTCGACGCTTTGGGTGTTACGCAGCGACGGTGAAGCTCGCTGCGCTGGATACCGTTGGCGATGGAGCAGTCGCAGCATTCCTCGGCTTTGTGGTCGATCCGAATGCAGTGACCGCAGCAGAATCGCAGGCCGTGGTGTTCCGGCCATTCTTTGGCCCGAACGGGATCGAGAAGGTAACGATAATGCGAGACTTCGCGATGATCTCGGCCATTGTTACGGACGCTGCAAACAAGTGCGGCGAACTGAGCATAAAGAACCCAACGTGAAATCAACGGTGAGCGTGTCAGCGTTCGGCGTAGAGGCACTATGCACTAATTCGCTGCTGCCCGCGGCCGCAACCTGACCCTGACCGCAACCAGTAACCGTTTGCAACGAAAAGGAGACAGGAATGTTCTCGACACAGCTTCGGGCAATATTGGCGACTTTGGCGGCCTTTGGCATTTTTGGTACAAGTTACGCTGGCGAATGCGACTCCGTCGGCAGCATCAGCATTGGCTCACAAGCGGCGAATGTCCTCGATGACGGAAGCGTGGTGCTTAGGGCCAAGATGAACATCAATATCGATGGCTCTGCCCGAGCCTACCATCTTAAGAACAGAGCCGGTGGTGCCCTTATCCACCTCTGCAATGCAGGCGAGGTGTTCCTCCCCGACGGTAGCCGCTACCAGGGATCTGAGAGCAATGAGACGTGCACCGGGAAGTTCATGACCGATGTTGCAGCCATCGGTGCTGCAGGGTGGAATGACCCGACCGTTGGTGCGGTGCGTTGGTTCGGCGTACTAGGCCAGGGCAGGGCGCGGGTAGGCGGCAACACCGTGGAGGGTGTGGTGCCCGTGCTTCAGGCGGACGGATTCTTCGTGTCTCCTACCGCTCTCATCGATCCCCACTTTCCACCGGAAGATCAGCGACGCTACGTCGAACCGCTAACAGTCCCAGCGGGCGTCATCCGGAACTCAACCTCGCTCACCGCGAGAGGCGTGGTTGTTGGTACATTTGGCGTTGCGATCGACCCCGTGAAGAACGTGGCGGTTCCCTTTATTGTCGGGGACACGGGTCCGCGGGTGGGAGAAGGCACCCCGGCACTCGCGCGGCAGGTCGCAGGCCTCGCTATCGATCCCGGCGTTGAGTACTCGCATCGCTACGACGGTGTTGTCGATACTCGAAGGGTCATTTGGGTGTTCTTTGGCGGTAACGGAATGTCTCCTCCCTTCACCCAAAGCTCCGTAGCTGATGCCGCGCGCGCCGCATTCGACGCCTGGGGCGGTGAGACCCGGCTGGCGCACTGCGTCGCACGGAGCGATATCCCGGACTAGGTAGCTGATACTTTTCGTTGGGTTGGGGCCAAAGCAGACGTTCGCACCCTGTATCCTCTTGTCTTGGGGCCTCAATCCTCTCGGAACACCCGACCCAGCAGGTCGGTCAGCGGCTTAGTCAGAAACGCTAGCACCATGCGGTCGGGGGAAGCGATGTCGAATGTCGAGGTCACCGTTCGCCTGGAGGGGACCTTGGAGATCAGGAGTCCAAGGGCCAATACACCAGCCGGATGGATTACTTTCGGGTTTCATGAGGATCTGAGCGAGGCGACGGTCCGGGCGCTAGATGGGGATGGTCGACCTAATCGGCGAACTCTACGGGCTCGGCCGCGTCGAGGCTATGGCGCTCGGGAGCGTTGTCGTGGACCTACGGGTTACGCAAGTCGTCAACGGGGACCAGGGGTGTCCACGCCTGCCTGTCGCATAGGCTGCTGGCTCGCGTGCCTCGATGCCGACGCGTGCTCGATTCGCCTGCGGAACCGGAGCTTGCTGCCATCGCCGAAGAGTCCGTCCGCGCCCGCCGATATTTAGGCAGGCCGCAGGCCGCCCGACATCTACTCTTTTACGCAATAGGTCAGTGCGACGAAAGGATCGCGCACGCTGACTGGCGCTCCGTTGCCGATCGTGTCCGACTTGATCAAAGTCCCGTTAGGGGGAGCAGGCGGCGTTCCAACGACCTTCGTCATCGCATACTCTCCGTTAAAATAGTTGTTGCTGGTGTCCTGTACGACCGAAATCGAGAAGCTGTGTGGGGGCAGTTGGTCGACCGAAAGTGTCGTTGACTCGGCGCCGCCGGTTTGTCCGAGCACGTAACTCGAAAGGTTCGCCCCCCTATCGTCGACGCCATCGGCCTCGCCGGCGCCAACTATTCGACGCGCCACCGCGGGCTCGAACCGCCCCCAGCCGGCAGGACACTGTTCCAGATCAAAAGCCATGACCGCACCGCCGGGAACAGCGTCGCGCAACAGATGCTCGAGGTCGAAAGTCGCATTCCCCAATGTGCCGATTGCACCAGTGTTCCGCTCGGTTTCCGCCTTGAGGGCGTCGTATTTCTGCTGCAGCTCCTGAAGGTCTTTGTCATTCTTCTTGCACGCACCTTCGGTCTGCAAAACCACGCCGGCCTGCGCCAGGAGCGGCGTGGCCTTTTGTATCGGCACCACAAAGCTGATGAGCTGCGCCTGATCATCGCGCATAGCCGCCGAGACGCCTACAACTGTTCCGTCAGCTCCGAACACCGGCCCACCACTATCGCCGGGATTGAGCGCCAGCGAGGTTTGCCACCAACCGTTAGGCGCCGGCTGATTGTTGGGGTCCGGTGTCAGAGGGCCGATATAGGTGTTTAATGCCGAGATCTGGCTGGTCTCCGGGACGTCCAGGTCGCCGGATGGGAACCCGGCAGCGGTGAGTTCGTCCCCAACGGTGAAGCCTGTACTGCTCCCGATTGGCAATACCGTGTACCGCTCGTCCTGCCTGATCTTCAGAAGTGCTAGGTCGTTCGTTTCGTCAGAGTACTCCAAGCTCGCCGACAGAGCCGAAGCCTCGTATGATCCAAGGCGCACCCGATATTTTCTTTGAGCGATGTCTGCCTCTGCAACCGCGTCCACCTTGGGTGGCCTGAGGACATGCAGTGAGGTGATGATGTACCCCTCCTTGCTGACGACAAAACCACTGCCGAAGGTAAATCCGCTGGTCCCGTCCTTAGCGGTATACTCGAAGAGCACCATGGCAACGCCGGGGCCATACTGCTTGTAGATGCAGGCTTCGGTTTCGCCCCCTAGTACCGGCGCCGCGGCTGCAATCAGAAACGAGAGTGAGAGTGAACACGCCGCTACTTGCAACTTGTGTTTTGTCATCCTGGATCTCCAACGTCATTCATCGCTGAGAGGCGCCTTTGACTGACGAAATAGCCGTCGCGCCGGGAGGTGAAGCACGCAAGCTCCGGGGGGCACGAGTACTGAGCAAGCAGTAGGATTGCTGAGAACATCACAAAGCTCGCACAATATCGCCCACGCGGTGCTTGAGAAGTTCGCCATAACCCGCGTAACCACCTATCGACCGGCCCATCCGAATGAGTGATCCGATCCCCTTGCCATTGAGAATGGAGTCGTCGTCGGCCAGCCTGTTGTAGTGGGTAGATTTCGAGTGCTCTCTGATTGCTTGCCCTAAGACGGCTTTCCCGGCGTCGCCAAACAGCGTGTCCCAATCCGCGTTCGTGCTGGTCGTGCAGACCTCATCGGGATCAAGCCCGCGCCAACGGGTGCGAAAAGACCGCACGAGCGCGTCATCCCCTTCGTAACCTTGGACAAACCGCACCAAGCCTCGGTAGTTTGACCTCCACGTTGTCTGGATCAGGCCTCGGCCACGGAACTTGAAGAAATCGGTTTCCAGAATGATCCCGCAGTCGTCGGGACGTCCGTTGGTGGGATAGTCCTCCTTCGGATAGTCGGTTCCCAACCAGACATCGTTCGAGGTTCTCGCCAGGTTGCTCGACAACGCGAGGTCGCCATGAGCTTTGAGGAAGACGTCGTCGTTGAACAGCTTCCCTGCAGGTAGGTTCTGCAGGTTCTTGTGCTTGTTGTAGGAGGCCTTGTTGAACTTCCGTTTGACACCATCGGCAGGGATGGCGTCGAACAGGTAGGAAATTCCCGGATGATCTGGAGGAGAGCCAAAAAGCTCACTCCGGCTCTGGAGCTGCCCCCCCACCTCGTTCGTAAAGACCGCCATGTAGGCCATGAATCTCATGGCCGTGACCTGGTCGCGGGCACCGGCGTCGGCGACGAACCGGTCCCAGAAGGCGTCAAAGTCAGCCCGCGTTCCCGAAATGCGCTTGCCCTTCCACGCGCCCTTGTTGGCAACGGTATCGTTAAACCAGTTGATGAAACCGGCGCTTCCAAACAGACCATCGCAGTCAGCCGCGCCGGACATGACCGTCGAGAACTTTGCAGCCGAACCAACCGGCAGGTCTGGAGCCGCCGCGACTTGCACTATTGTCGTTCCCGGCTGCGGCTCCCAAATCTGAGAAAAATCCGCGTATCCAGTTTCTTCTGGCGAGAGCAGGTCGGCAAAGCTTGCCCGGTCTTGGGCGACTGAACGGCGTACAAACCCAGAGAGCCCCAGCGCCATCAGCCCAAGGGACACTTCACGTCTCTTCATCGCATCCTCCGGTGCGTTTCTGACTAGTTGTCTCGCTTAAGGCAGCGAACGAAGTCAGACATGATCGTGAAAGATACAGCTGTCACGAACTCGGTCAGTTGATTTCTGCTAGAACAGGCACGTAGTATCCCGTCAGGTCAAGGGTCACTGCCTCAACTGGGATGTCTATTTCCACGCCTTGTCTTGGTAACAGCGTAAATGGCGCCGCCTCGAGTGAAGTTGATATGCCATTCGCGGTGTTGTACTTTAGCGAGCTAACGTAGGTCACCTCGGGCTCTTGCTCTCTTACGATGAGCTTTCTGGCGCCGGGCGGAATTGCAATGCGCTCCGCCCGAACCAGGTCAGACGAGGACGCCCCCACAAGAACGCGACCGTGATATTTAGACGAGCCGTCCTGCATGATGAAATAGATAAAGGGGCATGACCCCTCCTCGAAGGTCCAGGTCGTGTAGAGACTGATATCGGGCGCGGACGCGGTCGTAACTTGCTTCCCATCGACGTTGATGTAGACCAGTTCCACCGCCTCTCCGTAGGAGTAGCTAGGTGTCGGGGTCAAAGGCGACGAAAGGGGAATGTCTCCCAATTTTTTCGGGCTCAGGGTCTTGCAGGTTTCGCCAGTACAGATTCGATATTCCAGCTCCGTACTGCGGTACTTCCGCGAGAGCGCCAACGCCGCCTCATGGGGAATTGGGCCTCCGCCCTGGACGCTGTTCAGCTCTTCCCTCTGATACTGGAATTCGATTCCAAGGGGCACAACGTAGGTGCTTCCCTCGTTGGCATTCAGGATCATTTGCCCGGTGCGAACCGGGCGTCCGGCGTCGAAGCTTGTTTCAGCGCGCAGCGAGGTTTGGCTGTCCAGTTTCACGAAGGCCCCATCGAGTACGACCGGGTCGTCGACTGCGGAGATCACCGCTACGATCGTCTTCAGTTCACGGGGCACAGCGTACATATTCAATCCGCCCACGTATCCGGCACACCCGCCCTCCATATCCCCGGACACCGTGGAACCCACCGCGAGCAAGAAGTCGGAGGGGAAGTAACCCGAGGTGACGTGGTCAATTAGGTCGTAGGATGGACTTGGCGCGTCCTGTTCCAGGAGCGCTTTGGCATCCGCCCCAACAGAGCCTGAATCCAACCCCATGACGACGTTGAGCCCCCTGCCTTGCAGGATCAGGTCCTGCGCGAGACGATCGATGCGCAGCCAGTATCCGCTGAACTCTTCGTCACTGATGTACCGTGCGAAGGAGAGACAGCTCGATATGACATCGACTGGATCCTCTGTTCGTTGCAGCAAGCTTTGATCGAGCTCGCGCACCGCTTGCCTCGTCGTGGCGTCGCGTGAGTGCGTCAGGTGGTACGAGTAATTTGACGGCCATCCGCTCGTGCCAAGAAAGGCATCAGCTGCCGCCTGATCCGGCCACACGAGTTGTCGCTCAAATGTCGGCAGTCGCATCTTGTCCACAACAGGCTGCGGAAGCGACTGAATTGATGTATAGCCCAATGAAGTGATCTCGGTTCGGCCATCAGCCAGCGAGACATTGGCTCCCAGGTACTCCTCGCCGGTCGAGCGTGAGGCGTAATTTTCATATAGATCTTCGAGTCGTTTGAAGACCTCGTTCTTTGCGACCCTCGGCTGTTTGCCGATAAGCAGGCTGAGCGTGTCGTCAGCGTAACCGACTAACAGCAAGCTACTCTGAACTGCGTTCAGCGCGAGGTATTTGACAGAAACCTTGGGTCGGTCGGGCGCTGGGCAGACGACATCAATGATCGTCTCGTCCCGATAGCCATCGACAGGTTGCGCCAGCACACTTTGCAGGAGGTGACATTTGCCACCATTGATTGGGATCGCTTCTACCAATCGATCTTGGGCGTACGCCGAAATATCCAGCAAGATCAATGTCGTCGCCAGAAGTGCAGCAGCGGCGCCAGTATCTATGCGCCCAACGCGGCGGATAGCTATGTGTGAGGACAGGCTCGGCGTCATTGTGATCTCCGAAATGGTTCCTGTGGTACTGCTCAAGAGGGATACGAGCGCGCTGACGTACAGTAGGTCGTGGGTGAATATTGAGTATGAATGTCATTGCTCATCAATGTCGAATCTCCATTCTGCACTTGATAATGAACATCAACGGAGGTCGTTATATTTGCGTAGCGGTTCCCCCTCGGAGTGTGCCTCCGTCAATCCTCCCGGAACGCCCGGCCCAGCAAATCTGTCAGCGGTTTGCTGAGGAACTCGAGCACCGTGCGGTCGGTGGTGCGGATGAAGGCGTTGACGGGCATGCCGGCGACCAGGGGGATGTGGCCGGGCAGGCGGTCGAGTTGCTCGGCCGGCACGATGATGCGGGCGACGTAATATTGCATTGCGCCTGAGGGATCAGTCGTGAGGTCGGGGCTTACCGATTTCACCTCGGCCTCGAGGTCGGGGCTGTAGCGGGTTTCGATGCCGGGGAATTTCAGCAGCACGTGCTGGGCCGCGCCCACCGCCTCGACATCGAGCGGGCTGATGCGGGCCTCGACGGTTGCGCCGTTGACCGGCGGGATCACCAGCATCGCCGTTTCGCCGGCGCCGACCACGCCGCCGACGGTGTGAATGGTCGAGCCGTGCACGATCCCGGTGATCGGGGCGCGGACTTCGAGCCGCGCCAGCTGGCTGTCGAGCGCCACCTGCTGCTGCAGCAGCTGGGCGATCTCGGCACGGGTGGTTTGCTGCTCGCCGATGATCTCGGCGCGCCGTGTATCGGCTTCGGCGGCGAGCAGGGCCCGGTGCTCGGCAATGGTGGCGCGCGCCTCGGCGATGCCGGCGGCGACCTGGCCGATGCTCCCCTCGAGCTGCAGCTGGCGCTGCGCGATGTCGTTGATCCGGCTCTGCTCGACCAAGCCATCGGCCCGCAGCGCCTCGAGGTCGCGGCGCTCGACGGCGAGGAGGGTCAGTTGCCCCTGGCTGGCGGTGCGTTGCGCTGCGAGCCCGCCGATCTTTTCGTCGAGCTGGTTGATCTGCTCGACGATCTGGGCATGGCGGCTCTGCTGGACCGCCGCACGCGCCTGCATGAACGCATGCTGGGTTTCGAGCAGTGCGGCAAGATCGGCTCCGGCCAGCGCCGCGGGCGTGGTTTCGACCAGCACCGGCATCGGCGATCCCTCGAGCTCGGCCGCGAGGCGCGCCAGCCGGGCGAAGGTGTCGCGCAACTGCGAGAGGACGATGTTGCGGCTCGCCATGACCGAGGTTGCATCGAGGCGGAACAGCACGGCGCCGGCCAGCACGTGGTCGCCATCGGCGGCGAGGATCTCGGCGATGACGCCGCCATCGGGGTGCTGGACCCGCCGGGCGCCCCCCTCGACCACAATGGTGCCCGAGGCGACGACGGCGCCCGAAATGGTGGTCGAGGCGCTCCACCAGCCGAGTCCGCCGGCAAAGCCGGCGAGCAGGGCAGCGCCCGCAAAGACGTGCAGCTGTAGGCTTATCGCCCCCTGGCCGGAGGGCGCGCGATCAGTTGACATCGGCATGGCTCCGTCCCGCATTGCCGGCTCCGGCCTGGCTGCCATTGAGGTGGCCCAGCACGGCCTCCTTGGGGCCGAACATCGCCTGCCGGCCCTCGGCCAGCAGCAGCAGCTTGTTGGCGGCGGTGAGGGCGCTCGCGCGGTGAGCAATGACGATGACGATCGCCCCGCGGGCCCGGGCGCCGAGGATGGCTGCGCTGAGCGCCGCCTCTCCGGGCGCGTCGAGGTTGGCGTTCGGCTCGTCGAGCACGATGAGGAAGGGCTGGCCATAGAGGGCGCGGGCGAGGCCGATGCGCTGGCGCTGCCCGGCCGACAGAGCGCCGCCACGCTCGCCCACCGGTGTTTCGTAGCCGTCGGCGAGGCCGGCGACGAGCATCTGAACCCCCGCCGCGGCGGCCGCCGTCTGCACCGCTGCCGAGGCGCCGGCCTGAAAGCGCGAGATATTGTCGGCGATGCTGCCTGAGAGCAGGCCGACATCCTGTGGCAGATAGCCTGTCGCCGCGCCAAGGATGGACGGATCGTAATGGGCAAGCGGTTGCCCATCGAAGCGCACCTCGCCGGTGCGGGCCGGCCACACCCCCACCAGCGCGCGGCCGAGCGACGACTTTCCCGAACCCGATGGTCCGATGATACCAAGCGCATCGCCGGCGACGAGCTCGAAGCTGATGCCGCCGACGACGACCCGCCCCTCCGGTGTGGCGACGGCGAGGTCGATGACCTCGAGGCGCTGCTGCGGCGCCGGCAGGAGGACCTGCCGTGCCTGGCGTTCACTTTGCGCCAGCGCCGGAAGCAGCCGCCGCAAGGCCTGGCGGGCGGCAACAAAGCTGCGCCAATGACTGACCGCCTGCTCGACCGGCGCCACTGCGCGAGACGAGAGGATGGAGGCGGCAATGATGATCCCGGCCGTCGACTCGCCGCTGATCACGAGGAATGCGCCGGTGGCGAGCACTGCCGATTGCAGCATCAGCCGGGTGCTGCGGGTGAACGAGGAATAGAGCGCGGCGCGGTCGCTGGCGCCCGCGGTGGCGGCGCCCAGATCGGCAACGATCGCGGTAAGACGCTGCGTCAATGGCGGTTGCAGCCCCATGGCGCGAATGGCCTCGGTGCCGTGCCGGATCTCGCTCAGCGTCGCGCCACGCCGCAGCGCCGCGTCGGCGACGGCAGTCGCCGGCCCACGGGCGCGGAACTCGTGCACCACCAGCAGCCCCACAGTGGCGAGAATGCCGGCCAGCGTCACCTGGCCGAGCAGCGGGTGCATCAGGAAGATGAGGCCCAGATAGAGCGGCAGCCAGGGCAGATCGAGCAGTACGGTCGGGCCCGGCCCCGAGGCGAAGGCGCGCACCGCATCGGCATCGGCGAAGGGATCGGAGCCTCGGGCCTGCTTACCCTCGATCACGGCATTGACGATGCGCGGCATCAGCGCATCCTCGAAGGCGCGGCCAAGGCGGCTGGCGATGCGCATGCGGATGAGCTCGACCAGCGCGTAAAAGCCATAAACCGCGGCGACCAGCAGGGAGAGCGACAACAGGCTCGGCAGCGATCGGCTGGGCAGGATCCGGTCGTAGACCTGCAGCATGAAGATCGGCCCGGCCAGCAGCACCAGGTTCGAGGCGATACTGGTGACGATGATGGTGACGAGCCCGGCGCCAACCCAGCTGCGGGCCATCGCCCGCCCCCCGGGGGTCGGCAATGGGTTGGGAGCGCGCTGCAGCATCTCAGGCTCCCTCGACGAACGTAGCGCCGGCACATAGCGAGATCATCAGGCGCACCAGGTCCACCTGGCGGTGGCAGCCCATCTTGGCGAGGACCGTCTTGCACTGGCTGCGCACCGTCTCGAGCTCGACGCGGCGGGCCAGCGCAATCTGGGTGAGCGTGAGCCCCTCGACCAGGTGTCCCAGCACCGCCGTCTCCGCCTCGGTAAGGCTGAAGCCCATGCCGATGGCCCAGAGCTGATGGCGCGACAGCTCGAACGCGCCGACGCGGAAATCGAGGATGGCGACGCTGGCGCCGGAACGCAGCTGCTCGGGTGGCGCCCATAACGAGATGCTGACCGAGAATGCGCCGAGCTCGCCGTCCGAAACGACAAGCATGGGGTTGGCGGTTTCGCGCACCTGTCGCAGGGCATCGCGCACCAGCAGCGCACCGCGCTCCGAGGTGATCTCGACCACGCCGCGGTTGAGCCGGGCAGGGTACCGCTTGTGCAGGAGCGCCCGCCCCTGAACATTGGCGTAGCGCAGGATCAGGTGGTTCGGATCGACGATGATGCAGGCGCTATGCCCATCGGGGCAGATGTTCTCGTAGCTCAGCGCGGCCTCCTTGCGCAGTTGCGACGTCGCCAGTGCCGGGGTGGGAAGGTGCCGCCTCGGCTGGCGATAGGGGCTCGGGTACGGCGCCGGTTCCAGCTCGCGCGAGGGGTGTTCGGCCGGCTCGATCGTTTCCAGCCGATGGTCGGCGGCCGAGCCGCGATAGGTGATCATGGTGCCAAGCGCCCTGCCTGCGGTTGCGATGCTTGCGGTAATAGGGCGCGGCAGGTCCGACGATCGTGAAAGCGGCGCCCGCCGACCGTGAAAACGGCGTGCGCGGGAGGAAAACTTTGCTAGGAACGGGTCACGATCGGGTCGCCTGGTGGGGCCGGCGGTCGCTTACACGCCAACGAGGCGCAAGGCCGACTTCACGAACAGGGCGCTGCCGGCGCTGGGCAAGGCGTCGAGCGGCGCTTCGACGGCGTTGCTCGTACCGGCGAGGCGTTCGGCTTCCGGCAGCTGCCCGAACAGCGCGCGGGCCTCATCGACCTGGCCGGCATGGGCGAGCGTCGCGCCGAGATAGCGCAGGATCGGCGGGTAGGAGAGCTGGCGGTTGGCCGGCTCGAGCTGCAGCGCGCGGCGGCCATGCGCGATTGCCGCCTGGTGGTTGCCGGCCAAACCCTCAATCATCAGCAGGGTGGTGGCGAAAGCATAGCGGTAGGAGAGATTGCGGCCGGTCAGCAGGGCTGTCGTGGCGCTTTCGCGCGCCTCGTCGTAGCGACCCGAATAGAACCGCAGCAGCGACAGGGCATCGTAATACATGACGTGCCGCGTGCCGGTGAGGCCGGCGCGGTCGATCAGATCCCACGCAGTGGAAAAGTCGCGGAACAGGAACGCCTCGACATGCGCGCACAAGGACAGCACCAGCCCGTTATAGGGCTCCTCCGCCAGCGCCCGGTTGAGGTTCTCGCGGCATTCCTCGAGCGTCAGCCGGTAATTGTAGCCGTGGCCCGGATCGGCGAGAAATACCGCCTGGTAGGCCTGCCAGGCGTTGAAGATGCCGTTCTCCCGGTACTCCCTGACGCTGGCCCAGGTGTCCCTGCTGCGAATGACGTCCGCGGGGTTGAGGCTGAACATCTGCTCGACCGCTGCGAACGCCGCCCGGCGCGTCATGTGCAGTTCGTCCTGCCGCGGGGGGCGCAGCAGCGCTTCGCGCAGCAACTGGTCGACACACTGACCGGCGAACGTGCCGACGCGGCCATTGGTGGCGGCCCAGCCGCCGCTGGTGCTGATGCCGTCCTGCCGGCTCATCAGCAGCGCGCCATCGCTGAACCGGTGCGCCACGACGACGACCCATGATGCATCGCCCGCCGCTGTCGCCCTGATATGCAGCTCGATATCGGGGGCGATGGCAGGGCCGACAGGCCGGCCCTGCGGGCGCTCGACAATGCTGGCGCGCACGAACCCCGACTCCGACAGGCCGGCCGCGATTGCCTGCGCCACCATATCGGGGACCAGCGCCACCGGCCCCGAAGGGGTGCGGTCGATGTCGAGATGCAGGGTGACCAGCAGATGGGTGGCGGGGCTTACCGTACTGCTGCCAGCGGTTCGGACCGGGGCGGCCGCACTGTGCCGCTCGCTCAGCCGCTCGGCCCGCAGCCAATCCTCGAAGCCTTCGGCCCCCGGCAGGTCGAGGCCCTCCAGCAAGGTCGATCCGCTGGGGATCGGTCTTTCGAGCGCATCGACCTCGCAACGCTCGAGCCGCAGCCGGATGGCTTCGCGGCCGACCTCGAGCAGGGCTTCGGTCAGATCGCCCAATACCTGCCGGATGCTGGAGAGCTCGCGGCGCAGGCTGCCCTGCGCCTCCGACCGCTCCGAGCGCGACCACAGGGTATCCTGCAGCCACACTCTCGAGCGTTCGCCGTGCGGCGCGAGCGCGAGAACGGCCAGCAGGGCGCGCGCCTTGCGGCTCGAGACTGCGACCTCTCGTCCCTGATGCTCAAGCCGAAAGACGCCGATGAGTCCAAGCTTGAATTGCCGTTCCGCGTCCATCTTGCTTGCTGCTTCCCCGGCAATTGTCGACCTTACGCAAAAGCCAAGGAAAATCAACGACAGCCGTATGTCTTCGTTGCCGGAAAGACATGCGGACGTCGAGTGTCGTCACGAAAAAGAACGATCGGAACGGAATAGTTTTGGCGAGCTAGATTTACTCAGAGTGCGGACGTGTTGCAACTCTGCCGCGCAAGACAACAAAAACGGTGCTCAGCGGGATCATCGCAGATTAAGCGGCTTGTCACGTCCGTGCCGAAAAGTCTCAATGATCGTCAATAGTATGCTGGAGCTTTTGGGGGGAGCTGCCATGGCTGAAGACGATCCGGTATTCAATATTCCCGACGAGATTCTGTGGACCGCGGACGGTGACCTGATCCCGCGGATGGCGGCCGCGGTGCCGTTCGCCGGACGTTCATCCGGCATGATTGCCGCCCTGTCGCGCTCCCGTTCGCGCTCCCGCTCACGCTCCAGGTCGCGTTCGCGCTCCAGGTCGCGCTCACGTTCGCGCTCGAGGTTCGACAGCGACGGGGCGCCGCAGGGCGGGGCGGTGCTGCAATCCTGGTCGGTGGTGAAGGCGCTGTTCGAGGGATCGGCCGGGGGCCTGCTGCCCTTCGAGAAACTGCTCGACCGTCTGCCGCCGAACCCGGACGAGACGGCGCTCGAGATCGAAGAAATGCGCCTCATGCAGGTGCACCTGACCACCGACAAGACCCGCCAGGAGGAGATCCTGCGCCAGGCCGACATGAGCGATCTGTCGGATATCTATCGCCCGCTTGGCATCGACAATGGCGGCTATCCCGACACCGAGGCGCTGATCGACCTGGTGTTCGAGACGGCCGAACGGGTCGGCTATTTCTATAAGCGCATCATCGATCGGCCACGACCCAACGCGGTCGATCCGCGCCTCAGGCCGTTCCTCGATATCCCGCCGCACCAGGCGTTTCCGTCCAACCACTCGTTCCAGATGTTCAGCGTCGCCGAGGTGTTTTCGCGCATTCTTCCCGAACATCCCGGTAGCGCCGAGCTGTTTTATGTGGCGCAGCGCGTGGCGGAGAACCGCGAATATGCCGGGCTCCACTATCCGTCGGACACGCGAGCTGGCCGGCGCCTGGCGCAACGCTTCTCACCCTATCTCGTCAACTTCCTCAGGCGCGAAATTGGCAGCGCCCTGGCCGAATGGCGGTAACCGAACATGAGCAGTAACCGTTTCTGGCGTGAGCCCGATCCCAAGAATGGCAAGCCAGGGGGCTGGCTGCCGATCTTTTACCTGTGGCACCTCGAGCAGATCGGGGTCATCGAGCGCGGTAACGGCCCGATCGACAAGTCGATCGAGTATGAGCCGGGAGAAGGCTATGGTTGGCCGTACTGGCCGGACGAGCTGCCGTACTCCACCGTCGCGATCATCGACAGCGGCTGCACGACGCGCCATCCCAACCTGCCGGCCAGTGCCATCCGGCACGGCGTGGACATGGCCCTGATGCCGGTGGGTGGCGTCTACAGCAAAGATGACGCCGACGACATTCGGGAGGAGCGCAGGAAGGGCAAGTGGCGCCTCGACCAGATACTGAAATCCCTCGATGTCCCGGCCGATGCGCTTGCCCTGCAGGAGATCGCCGACGAATTGGCCGACCGCCTGCCCGACCACGTGCAGACCGAGGACCCGGCGAACAACTTTGCCGGTCACGGCACGGCCTGCGCCGGGTTGGTTGCCGGCCGCCTCACCGACGGGGGCAAGGAACGGCCGACAGTGCTGCCCTATTACGGTGTCAACCCGTTCGCGACGATCATCCCGATCGCCACGCCCTACAGTCACGAAATCCGGCCGATCATCGCAGCCCTGATGCATGCGGTGATGGTCGAGGCCGACGTCATCCTGATGCCGCGTGCGGTGAACGACCTCGTGCTCGACCAACAGCGTGACGACGGAACTCCTGACGGCAAGCCTGGTGCATGGAAACCTCCGGCGCTGCACGACCTGCGCGCCACCCGGATCGACTCCGACGCCACGCTGAAGAACGACAAGCAGCTGTTCGTTGCGCTGCTGCAGGCCGTGGCGGCTTGGCGGCCGGTGGTGCTGGCCGCCGGCAACGAGGGCAGGGCGGTGCCCACCTATCCGGCCTCGCTGGCCCACCAGAAGCAGAACCCGCTCACCGACGCGATCATCGTCGGCGCCGTCAACGCCGACGGCGTGCCCTCGTCCTACTCGAACGGCACGCCGCAGACCGGTGTCACGGTCTATGCGCCCAGCGATGACGAGGAACGGATCGACCAGACAAATGGCGACCCGCTCGCGCTGTTCGATCTGGCCGGCCGCGACGCCGCCTGGATCGCACAGCAACCGTTCGTGCGGCCAGCCGAGAACACCTACCTTCCCTACGCCGTGCTCGCCATCGACGTGCCGGGCCGCACGCTGCCCGACGCCACCCCGCAGCAGGTGGTGCCGATGCGCGCGCTCTACAGCAGCTTCGGTGGCACCTCGGCCGCCTCCTCGATCGTCGCCGGGGCGCTCTCGCTGGCCCAGGCCAAGCGCAAGCAGGCGGGCCTCGGGGTGCTGAGCGGCACCGAAATGCAGAAGTGCCTGGTCGACAGCCTGAAGGGGCAGGCCGTGCCGGTTCTCAACATCGCAACGCTGTTGGAGCAGGTGCTGGCGTAACGTCACCCGCAGGCCGGGATCGCAAGGCCGGCGGTACTGAAGAGCCCGTCGGTGTCGCGCACCCGGTCGGGCGCCGATTGCAGGGGCGTCGCGGCGAATGGGCCGCGGCGCGGCGTCGCCAGGCGGGGCCTCAGTCGCCGTCCGGGCCGTCTTCCAGCCACTGGTCGTATTGCCGCTCGCGGCGGTGCTGGTCGAGGGCGCGGAGGTAATAATCCTCGTGCCGGCCGTGCGGGCGGCCAGCCTGTTCCCAGAGGAAGTAGGCGGTTTTGCGCACGGCCTCGCGGAAGGCGTCGTCTTCGTGCGGCGGGCCTCGGCCGTCGGTCATTTTGGGCTCGTGGTTCATTTCGCCCTCAACGTTGCGCCGAAGGTGAGGTTGCATTCGTGCAACATCATGGCGAAGCCTTGCGGCGCTGATACGAAAGTACCCTATCGCCCCCGCATATCTGCCTTGAACAGAACGCAAATCAGCGCAAGAGATGAGGCCTTCCTCTGGTTCTACCGGGCCGAGTCTGTCCGCCAATATTCCGGCGAGGGCAGGCCCTAAAAGCTTTATGTCTGGACCCTTAAATTGAGCTCGAATGCTCCGCGCAGCGCCTATTCGCCTGGCGATGCAATGTCACATGTCGTCGCCGCACAGCAGGGTAAGGGGCTCACCACCCTGTGGCGGATCATGGTGCTGACCTGGCGTCACCCCTGGATGGTGATTATTACCATCCTCTCCTGCTTCATTTCGTCGGCACTGCAATTGGCGACGCCGGTACTGCTGGGCCAGGCGGTCGATCGCGCCGAGGGCGTGCTAGATGGTGGGGTGGGCGCCGCCGATGCGCTGTGGAGCATTGCGCTGATCCTGCTGGTGGTCTCGATCCTGCGCGGTCTGTTCACGATGTCGATGAACTACTTTGGCGAAGCCGTTGGCCACCACACGGCCTATGAGCTGCGCCTCGCGGTCTACGAGAAGATCCAGCGGCTGAGCTTTTCCTACCATGACAAGGTGCATACCGGTGACCTGATCACCGTGGGCATGCTCGATCTCGAGGGCGTGCGCATGTTCTTTGCGACGGGCCTGCTCCGCATCGTGCTGCTCGGCACGCTGATCGGGGTGGGCGCCTATATGCTGATCTCGACCGACTGGATCCTTGGCCTTCTGGCGCTGAGCTTTGCGCCGTTTGTCGGGGTGAACTCCTCGCTCACCCAGCTGAAGCTCCGCGCCACCTGGCTGACGCTGCAGGAGCGGCTGCAGGACCTGTCCCGCGTCATGGAAGAGAACCTCGGCGGCATCCGCGTGGTCCGCGCCTTTGCCGGCGCGCGGCATGAGATGAAGAAATACAACGAGGCTTCCGACCGGGCGCTCAAGCTGACGCATAAGCGCGTCGATATCCGCGTCAACTCGACCTCGATCATGAATATCAGCTTCTTCGTCTCGATGGCGCTGGTGCTGTGGTATGGCGGCGAGCGCGTCATTTCCGGCGAGATGACCGTCGGCACGCTGGCGGCTTTCCTCACCTTCATGACGATCCTGCAGATGCCGGTGCGCCAGCTTGGCCTGCTCGTCAACTCGGTGGCCCGCGCCTCGACCTGCGGCAATCGGCTGTTCGCTTTCCTCGACCTCGAAATCGAGATCAAGGACGAGCCGGGCGCCAAGCCGCTGAAGCTTTCCGAAGGCACGCTGAAGTTCGAGAATGTCGATTTCGCCTATCCCTCGGCGCCGTTCCGTCCGGTGCTCCAGGGCATCTCGTTCGAGGGCAGGAAGGGCGAGACCATCGGCATCGTCGGCAAGCCCGGCTCGGGCAAATCGACTATCGCCCACCTGATCCCGCGCTTTTACGATGTGACCGGCGGCCGGGTGACCATTGACTGCCAGGACGTTCGGGCGCTGACGCTGGCGAGCCTCAGGCAGGCGGTGGCCGTGGTGCAGCAGGACAGCTTCCTGTTCACCACCAATATCGAGAACAACATCGCCTATGGCGATCCGTGGGCGAAGGGGCCGCGCATCGCCAGCGCCTCGGAATATGCGCAGCTCCACAACTACATTATCGGGCTGCCCACCGGCTACGAAACCATCGTGGGCGAGCGCGGCGTGTCGCTGTCGGGCGGCCAGCGGCAGCGCCTCAACATCGCGCGTTCGCTGATGCTCAGGCCCTCGGTGATGGTGTTCGATGACTCGACCGCGGCGGTCGATGCCGGCACCGAGCAGCGCATCCGCACGGCGATGAAGCGCTTCGCCAAGGACCGGGTGACGCTGATCATCTCGCACCGGCTTTCCTCGCTGATGCATGCCGACCAGATCCTGTTCATCGATGAAGGCAAGATCGTCGAGCGCGGCACGCATGAGGAGCTCCTGGCGCTCGGCGGCCGCTACCGCGCCCTTTACGACCTCCAGGTGAAGCCTGGCGACGACCAGCTGGAGGCTGCCGAATGACCGAGGCAACGCTCAACACCGAAGACGACAGCGAAGACCGCAACCGCCGTCCGCCCCGCGCCGTGGTCGGCTCGAGCCTCGACCGCGAGGAAGAGGTGTTCGGCAAGGCCTATGATCCGAAGATCGTCCGCCGCATCTGGGCCTTCGTCAAACCCTATCGCAGGCAGATCTACCTGTCGGTCGCCGCGGTGCTGGTGTTCACGCTGACCCAGCTGGCTTTCCCGCTGGTGATCCGCTTTGCCATCGATAACGGCATGGCGCAGGGCGGGGGCGGGCGTTCGATCCTCCTCTGGTGCATCGTGGCGTTTGCCGGGCTGATCGCTATCAACTTCGCCTCGTCCTGGATCCAGGAAACGGTGGTCGGCAAGGCGGCCGAGAACGTGCTGTTCGACATGCGCCGCGCCATGTTCGCCCATCTGCAGCGGGTGTCGCTCGGCTGGATGGACAAGACCGAGGTCGGCCGGTTGATGTCGCGCCTGATGGGCGACGTGAACTCCATGCAGGAGTTCCTTGAAACCTCAGTGCTTTCGGTTGGCGATATCGTCCTGCTGTTCGGCATTGTCGGCGTGCTGCTGTGGCTCGATCCGATGCTCGGGCTGATCACCATGGCGACCATGCCGATCCTGTTCATCGTGCGCCTGTTCTGGCTGCCGCCGGCCAAGGTCAGCTTCATGGCGGCGCACCACACCAACTCGGCCGCCAATGGCGCGCTCGCCGAGGGCATCAATGGCGTGCGCACGGTGCAGAGCCTCGATCGGCAGCAGGTCAATTTCGACCTCTATGAGGAAAAGGCCAGGGCCAACCTCCGGGCCCATCTCCGCGCCGCAAAATTCGCCCAGGTGATGGTGCCGATCGTCGATACGCTCACCGGCATTTCGATGGCCACGGTGATCGTGGTCGGCGGCCAGATGGTGTTGGGGCGCGAGCTCGATGTCGGCGTCATGGTGGCGTTCCTGTTCTACATCCAGCGCTTCTTCGACCCGATCCGCTCGCTCACCATGCAGTACTCGGTGTTCCAGCGCGCCATGTCGTCGGGCACCCGCATCGTCGAGGTGCTCGATGTGCCGGTGACTATCGCCGACAAGCCCGATGCCTTCCCGCTGACTTCGGGGATGGACGGCTCGGTCGAGTTCAAGGACGTGACCTTCGGCTACCGTAAGGGCCAGCCGGTGCTGAAGCATGTGAGCTTCCGGGTGAACCCGGGCGAGACGGTGGCCATTGTCGGGCCCACCGGCTCGGGCAAATCGAGCTGCATGTCGCTGGTGCACCGCTTCTACGACGTGTGGGAGGGCTCGGTGACGGTAGGCGGACTTGATGTGCGCGACGTCACCCAGGATTCGCTCGGCGAACAGGTGGCGATGGTGCTGCAGGAGCCGTTCCTGTTCACCGGCTCGGTGATCGAGAACATCCGCTACAACAAGGAAAGCGCCACCCGCGAGCAGGTGATCGATGCGGCAAAGGCCGTGGGCGCGCATGATTTCGTCATGTCGCTGGCCGATGGCTACGACACCAGGCTGGAACAGCGCGGCGGCAACCTGTCACTGGGGCAGCGGCAGCTGATCAGCTTCGCCCGGGCGTTGGTGGCGGATGCCAAAATCCTCGTCCTCGACGAGGCGACAGCGAACATCGACAGCTATACCGAGATGCTGATCCAGAAGGCGCTGAAGCGGCTGCTAGAAGGCCGCACCGGCCTCGTCATCGCCCACCGCCTCGCCACCATCCGCGGCGCCGACCGCATCATCGTGCTGCAGAACGGCGAGCTCTTGGAATCGGGCAACCACGAGCAGCTGATGGAAAAGCAGGGCCTCTATTCGCGGCTCTACACCATGAACTATTCGAGCTTCGACGACCTGCCGGAGAATGCGGAAGATCATGCCGCGGCGGCGGTAGGGAAGGCGACTTAGGGGTAGGGCCTCATGGCACCGGCCGCGCAAAGTGCGTCCCCTCGCCCCTCTGGGGAGAGGGTTCCTCGCCCCTCTGGGGAGAGGG
>NZ_LMCR01000018.1:0-112442 GCF_001424865.1 Devosia sp. Root105 | reverse complement strand
CCCTCACCCCGGCCCTCTCCCCAGAGGGGCGAGGGGGCGATGTGGCACCACCCGACGCCTACTTTCCCACCACCAGCATCGGCCCATAGCCGCCGTGCCACGACACATCGTTCCGGCCGAGCTCCGGATCGTACAACCCCACGCCGCGTCCGCCATCGAGGAACAGCGCATTGTCGCAGCCGAGGCTGTCGCGGAACAGTCTCGCGAAATCGTGGAAGTTCACGCCGCCATCGCTGATGGCAAAGATCACCTCGCCTTCCCCACAGACGCCGACGCCGCTGCGCCGCGTGCGGTCGGTGGAGCCGGGGATCAGGGCAGGGTGGAGTTCGCCTGCTATCACCAGCATTGGCCCTGACTGCGTGGCGAGCCGCGGCTCGGGGGCGGCGGCGAGATAGTCTTCGGTGGTCGTGATCGTCGCCGTGTCGCCGGTGACGAAGAACACGCCATTGGGCTTTTTGTAGAAGTTGGGGATGGGTTTCGTCCCCGGCGCCGCCTCGTTGGTGTTCAGCTTCACCAGCTTCTCACCCGCCTCGACATAGAGGCCGATGGGGCGGAACTCGGTGTCGTACATGCCGGCATTGATGGCGAACTGCAGCGTGCGGCCGGTGGCCGCCAGCGCCGTGGCCAGCGCGTCGAAGCGGCGATAGGGCTGCTCGTCGGCATCGCGCCAGTGCAGCTCCAGCTCGGCGGGCGCGGCGTGGCACACGGTGTAGCGCGCGCCCTCGAACTCGGTGGCCGCGCAGCGCGCCTCGCCCGGGGCAGCGTGCGCGAGCGGAGCACCGAGCAAAGAGGCTAAGGCGAATGCGGCAAGGGAGAGTGAATCACGCGGGGTCATCGGCGGACTGTCGCGGCGAGCAGCGCCACACGCAAGCGCAACACGCCTATTTGGGGATGGCGTTACCGCGCCCGCTCCTTTCCTATGCCTCGAAAAACTCGAGGAGATTCGTGATGTCCCTGTTGCCCGACCACAAACTCAATGATGGCACGACGCTTCCGGCGGTCGGGCTCGGCACCTATGCGCTGCGTGGCATTCCTGGGGCCGAGGGCATGGCGGAAGCGCTGCGCGAGGGCTATCGGCTGCTCGATTCCGCGGTCAATTACGAGAACGAGGGCGCCGTCGGCAAAGCGGTGCGGATGTCCGGGGTGCCGCGCGAGGAAATCCGCGTCACCTCAAAACTCCCCGGCCGGCACCACAAGAAGCCGAATGTCACCTGGGCGATCGAGGAATCGCTGTTGCGCAGCGGCCTCGACTATCTCGATCTCTACCTGATCCACTGGCCCAACCCGAGCCAACAGCTGTTCGTCGAGGCCTGGGAGGGGATGATCGAAGCGCGCGAGCGCGGCCTCGTCCGCTCAATTGGCGTGTCGAACTTTCTCCCTGATTATCTCGACCAGATGATCGAGAAGACCGGCGTTGCCCCGAGCGTCAACCAGATCGAGCTGCACCCCTATTTCAACCAGCCCGAGCAGCGCGCCGCCGACAAGCAGCGCGGCATCCTCACCCAGGCCTGGACGCCGATCGGCAAGGGCACGGGCCTCCTTGCCGAGCCGGCGGTGGTGGCGGCTGCCACCAAGCACAGCCGCACCCCGGCGCAGGTGGTGCTGCGCTGGCACCTGCAGCTTGGCGTGCTGCCGATCCCCAAGTCCGCCACCCCGTCGCGCCGCCGCGAGAACCTCGAGCTGGGCGGCTTTGAGCTCGACAATGCCGACATGGCCGCGATCAACGCGCTGGCCCGTCCCGATGGAAGGCTGTTTGACGGCGATCCGCGCACGCATGAGGAGTTCTGAGGGGCGTAAGTCGAACTCGCCCCACACTACTTTGAGTATGATGCGATTTGTGCAGTGTTCACCCCGATCGGGAAGTGATTAGCTCAGCGCTATTGCTGCCGCACGGTCGCGGCTGGGGCTAACCCCGGGGACATCGATGAACTGGCTGGTCAAACATCTGACGGCGGTGCTGTTTGTCTTCAGTGGTTCGGCCGCGGCCCTCGCGGCGCCGGCCGGCTCGGCGGTGGGGGTCGATCCCGCGGCGGAAATCAATTCCACCGGCGGGCTCCGCACCCTGGTGGTCGGCGAGGATGTATTCCTCGGCGACCTGATCCGCACCAGTTCGGGCGGCTCGGCGCAGATCCTGTTCGCGGATGGCACCAAGCTGGTGGTCGGGCCCGGCTCGACCCTCAAGATCGAGGATTACCTGCTGCGCGCCGATGGTTCGGCCGGCAAGATGGTGATCGGGGCGCTGGCCGGCACCTTCCGCTTCGCCACTGGCGACGCCGCCAAGGACCGCTACAGCATCAAGACCCCGAGCGGCACCATCGGCATTCGAGGCACCGAGTTCGACCTGGTGGTCGACGGCCCGAAATCGACGCGCGTGCTGATGTATTCGGGCAGCACCGAACTCTGCACCAAGGCCGGGGTATGCTCGGAGATTTCCGAGACCTGCGAGTTGGGCGAGATGACGCGCGATGGCGCCAGTTCGCTTGGGCTTTCCAACGCCCTCGACCGTGCCGCGCGTAAGGAGCTGCGCGGCCTGTTCGTCTATGGCGCCACGCAGCAGCCGCTGGCCGGCGCCTTCCGCATGAAGCAGGCGGCAAGCTGCCTGCTCTCGCCGTTGCCGTTTAGCCCCGGTTTCTTCAACAGCCTCGATCGGCAGACGCCGGCCGGAAAGCCGATGCAGGTGGTTGCCGGCAGCGCCGGCGCGCCGGCCCCCGATGGTGCGGTGCAGCCGACGCCGACCACGCCGACGCCGACCACACCGACCACGCCGCCGTCCTCGGGCGGCGGGGGCGAGTGCGCCGGCAACAGCGGCCACAACCCGGGCAACTCGCAGAACTGCAGCCACTAGGGCGCGTCGCTCCAGCCGGCTCGCCAGCCTATCGCGGGGTTTCCAGCCGCTCGGCGGATTTGCGCGCCCGCGCCTCCTTCATCGCGTCCTTGTAGCGGCCTTCGTCGGGCAGCTCGTGGTAGGTGATGTGGAACAGGGCAGTGTTGGGCCCGGTGACCGGGAACATCTCGTTGGATTCGGTCGAGCTCACCACCAGCATGGCGTCCATCAGGGCGCGGTCATAGCCGAGGCTGGCGAGATACCAGGCAGCTGCCGCGACGCCTTCGTCGGGGATGGCGATGGTCACCATCGAAGTGCGGTAGAACGGCATGTGCAGCGACACTACGCCGTTGGCATAGAGCTTCTCGCCGCCCAGCCACAGGAAGGCACAGGCCGAGTAGCAGAGGCTGCCCGAGGCATAGGTCTCGAGCCGGTGCTCGCGCGCCCAGGCGCCGGCATCGATGGCGGTCATGAAGTCGCCGCCGGGGCTATGCAGATAGAGCCCATCCACCTCGCCGTCGGCCGCCGCGAACACCTCGCGGATGCGTGCGAAATCGCCCGCCTCGATGCTGCCATCGACGATGATGGTGCGCAGCTCCGGGCTCAAGGAGATATTGGCTGCCTGCGCCGGCACTGCCGACGCGATGGCCATAGCCGCTGCTGCACATGCCACCAGCTGCACGATCCCCAGCATCGCCGCCTCCCGAAACCGGCTTAACAGCCGTTGCCTCCAATATGGTCTACGGCAGTAATTCTGCGAACAGGCAGTCGTTCGGGCGTGCAGGTGGCGGAAACGACGCTAGTTCATCGGCCGATACTGTGCAATCGGGGGCGTCATCTGATCCGGTGAGGGGCGTGTTGCCACGACGTTTCCCACCCACCGGTGTCATCCCAGCGAAAGCTGGGACCCAATTCGCAGCCCGTACCAGCGGATAGCGGACGAGGGCAAAAGCCCGCGCCGCGGGGTCCCAGTTTTCGCTGGGATGACATCGAGTTGGGGGCCGAATTCAGAGGGTCAATGCCGGTCTCGGTACAGGGCTATGACGCGCCAGTCGTTAAGCCTTCGCCGGCCGCGATCTCTTCGGCGAAATGACACGCCGCCTGGCGGGTCGGGGTGACGCTGCGCAGTTGCGGCACCTGCACTTTGCAGATGTCGCGGGCGAAGCGGCAGCGCGGGTGGAAGTGGCAGCCGGTCGGCGGGTTCAAGGGGCTCGGAATCTCGCCCTCTAGGCGCTTGCGGGCGTGGCGCTTGCTCGGGTGGGAGACGGGCACCGAGCCGAGCAGCGCCTGGGAATAGGGGTGCATCGGCAGGGCGTAGAACTCGCGCTTGGGCGCCATTTCGACGATGCGGCCCAGATACATGATGGCCATGGTGTCGGCGATGTGGCGAACCACGGCGAGGTCATGGCCGATGAACAGGTAGCTCAACCCCAGCTCGTCCTGCAGATCCTGCAAGAGGTTGATGACCTGCGCCTGCACCGACACATCGAGCGCCGAGACCGCCTCGTCGCAGACGATCAGCTGCGGCTTCGAGGCGATGGCGCGGGCGATGCCGATGCGCTGGCGCTGCCCGCCGGAAAACTCGTGCGGGAAGCGGGTCAGGTGCCGGCGCGACAGGCCGACCTTGTCGAGCAGCTCGCCGGCATAGTTGGTCAGTTTGGCGCTGGGTTTTTCGCCCTGGGCGTAGAGCGGCTCGAGGATCAGCTCCTCCACCCGGTGGCGCGGGTTGAGCGAGGCCTGCGGGTCCTGGAAGATGATCTGCATGGAGCTGCGCAGCTGGCGCAGCTCTTCCCTGGGCATCGTGGCGAGGTCACGGCCGTTGAAGCGCACCGTGCCGGCTGTCGGCTCGATCAGTTGCAGGATAAGCCGGCCGGTGGTGGATTTGCCGCAGCCGCTCTCGCCCACGAGGCCGAGCGTCTGGCGGCTGCCGAGTTCGAACGACACCGATTGCACGGCCCGCAGGGTCTGTCTGGGGGCTAGCCAGTTGTCGCCGGCAACCGGAAACTCCTTGGAGAGGCCGTCGACCGAGAGCAAAGGAGTGGTCATCGCGCGCCCTCCGCAACGAGGCCCGGCGCGAGGATGCAGGCGGCGCTCTGGGCCGGGGAGATTGGGAGCAGCGGCGGTTGCATGTCGAGGCAGGCGGGGATCGCCTGGGGGCAGCGCGGCGCAAAGAGGCACCCGGGCGGCAGTTCGGCGGGGTTGGGCATGGCGCCGGCGATGGTGCGGAGCCGGTGCGCTTCGCCATCGAGCTCGGGCGTGCTGCCGAGCAGGCCGCTGGTATAGGGGTGCTGCGGCCGATCGAAGAGATCGAAGATAGTCGCCTCCTCGACGATGCGGCTCGCGTACATCACCACGACGCGGTCGGCGACCTCGGCCATGACGCCCATATTGTGGGTGATCAGCAGGATGGCGGTGCCGAAATCCTGCCGCAGCTGGTTGAGCAGGTCGAGCAACTGCGCCTGGATGGTGACGTCCAGGGCGGTGGTCGGCTCATCGGCGATGAGCAGTTTTGGCGACGACGACAGGGCGATGGCGATCATAACGCGCTGCCTGAGGCCGCCCGAGAGCTGATGCGGATAATCCTGCAGCCGGCGGCGCGGTGCTGGCACCCCAACTTTCTCGAGCAGTTCGGTGGCGCGGTCCCACGCTGCCTTCCTGCTCATCGGGTCATGCACGCGGACCGCCTCGGTGATCTGGTCGCCGATGGTGAAGACGGGATTGAGCGAGGTCATCGGCTCCTGGAAGATGATGCCGATGTCGCGGCCGCGGATTTTTCTGAGCTCACGGCGCGACAGGGTCAGGAGGTCGCGGCCCTCGAAGTGAATCGAGCCGGTGACCTTGGCGGTCGGCGGCAGAAGGCCCATCACCGCGAGCGCGCTGACGCTCTTGCCCGAGCCGCTTTCGCCCACCACGCCGACCAGCTCACCGGGATGGACGTCGAAGCTCGCCTCGCGCACCGCGGTGAAGCGGGTGTTGAACGACACCGTGAGGTCACGGACGCTGAGCAGGGGAGCGGCGGTCATTGTTCTACTTTCATCCGCGGGTCGAGCACGTCGCGCAGGCCGTCACCCAGGAGGTTAAGGCCAAGCACGGTGATGGCGATGGCGAGGCCGGGGATGACGGTCAGCCAGGCTGCCTCGCGCAGATAGGTGCGGCCTTCGGCGATCAAGACGCCCCAACTGGGGACGGTGGGTGGCGCGCTGAGGCCGAGAAAGCTCAGCACCGCTTCCGACAGCACGGCATAGGCGAAGACGAAGCTCAGCTGCACGATGAGCGGCGCCATGCAGTTGGGCATGATGTGGTGCCAGAGGATGCGCCCGTCGCGGGCGCCGGCGGCGCGCGCCGCCTGCACGTAGTCGAGTTCGCGGGCAACAAGGATGGAGGCGCGGACGACACGGGCGGTGCGCGGGATATAGACCACGGCGAGGGCAATGATGGCCGTTGCCGCCGAGGGCCCGAGCGCCGCCGCGATGCCGATGGCGAGCAGCACGGCGGGAAAGGCCATCAGCGCATCGGCGATGCGCATTAAGAGGTCATCGAGGCGGCGATAGTAGCCGGCGATGGCGCCGAGAAACACGCCGAATACAGCGTTGAGGATCACCACGGCAAAGCCGATGCCGAGGCTCAACCGGGCGCCGTTGAGCACGCGGCTGAGCATGTCCCGGCCGAGATTGTCGGTGCCGAACAGGTAGAGCTCGGAGGGCGGCTTGAAGCGGTTGCGGACCGACAGGGCATTGGGATCGACGCTGGTGATCAACGGCGCTGCGAGGGTGAAGAGGCAGATGCCGCCGAACAGGATGGCGCCGAGCAGGAACGACCGGTTGGCGCTGAGGCGCTTAACCCAGTGGCGGGCCGAATCCAGCGCAAGCGACAGCCGCGACGGCTCGTTGACGAGGTCGGTCATCTTAGCGCCCCCTGACCCGGATGCGGGGATCGAGGCTGGTGTAGAGCAGGTCGATCACGATGTTGAGCAAGAGCAGGGCCGTGGTGACGAACAGCAGCCCGCCCTGGATCATCGGGTAGTCGCGGTTTGCGATGGCGCTGCCGAGCAGCGAGCCGATCCCCGGCACGCCGAAAATGGTTTCGATGACGATCGAGCCCGAGAGCAGCACCGAAAGCACCAGGCCGATCATGGTGACGATCGGCATCATCACATTGGCCAGCGCATGCCGGCCGACGACGATCCACTCGGGCAGGCCCTTGGCGCGGGCGGTGCGGATATAGTCCTGGTTGAGCACTTCGAGCATGGTGGAGCGGGTGATGCGGGTCAGTAGCCCGGCCTGCATCAGGGCAAGCGCCACGGCGGGGAGGGTGGCCGTGCGCAGCCAGCCGATGGGATCCTTGGTGAACGGCACATAACCGCCGGTGGGCAACCAGCCCAGGTGCACCGAGAACAGCACGATCATCACCAGCGCCAGCCAGAAGTTGGGCAGCGACACGCCGAGCAGCGCGAACAAAGTCGCGGCCTGGTCGATCCAGCGATTGTGGTTGAGCGCCGCCAGCATGCCGGTGCTGAGCCCGATCAGGATGGTGAGCACCAGCGAGTAGATGGCGATGCCGATGGTGATGGGCGAGCGGGCGAGCAGCGCATCGACCACCGGGATGCCGAGGGTCAGCGAGCGGCCGAGATCGCCCTGGAACAGGTGGGCATAGAAAGTGAGGATCTGGATGTGCAGCGGCTGGTCGAGCCCGAGGTTCTGCCGGATCTGCGCGAGCTCTTCCGGCGTCGCCGACGGCCCGCCGATCACCACCGCCGCATCGCCCGGGATCAGGTAGATGATGCCGAAGGCGATCAGGCTGACGAGGATGAGGATCGGGATCGCCTGGAGCAGGCGGGAGATGATGTAGCCGAACATCGTGCAGGCCCTCTAGGTAGTCGCGTGGTGAGGCACGGGCCTCTCCGAAATCCTCCCCCGCGGGGCGGGGGAGGGGATGAGGCCAGGGCCTCACCCCGGGGGGAACCAGCGAAGCTGGTGGAGGGGGCGGCCAAACCATCAGTACGTTCTGCTCCCCCCCTCCACCACCCTTCGGGTGGTCCCCCTCCCCCGCCACGCGGGGGAGGATCAGAGCGGAGAGGCCGGCGGCTCTGCCCCGTCACATCATTTTTCGAGCCAGACGTTCGACACCCGCGTGTTGTAGAAGGGCTTAAACCCCTTCACGTTCGACCGCGTGCCCTGGACGTTCGACATCACGCCGAACGGAATGGCGAGCACGTGCTCGAACACCGTCTTCTGCGCATCGGCGAAGGCGGCGGCCCGCTCTTCGATGGTGGCGCCACCCTGCACGCGCTGGAACGCGGCGTTGTAGTCGGGATCACCGGCCGGGTCCTGCGGCTTATAGATGTTGGCGGGGGCCGCGAGGTTGCGCAGCGTCGTCGCGCCGCCCTGGGCGGCCGAGCCGGTCCAGTGGGTGAAGAAGAAGTTCCACCCGGTGGTTTCCTTCTCGCTGGTGGCGAGCGCCGTCGGCCAGTCGAACACCTTGAGTTCGGCGTTGAAGCCGGCCGCCTGCAGCTGCGCCTGCATCACCAGGGCAGTGTTGTACATGGTGGTGATCTGCTGGGTGGTCAGCAGTACGATCGGCTCGTTGTTGTAGCCGGCCTCGGCCAGCAGCGCCTTGGCCTTGTCGGCATTGGTCTGGTTGTAGAGCTCGCCGCCCGCTTCAGAGAAATAGGCCGTACCGGGGAATTGCAGGCTGGGGTTGAGCTTGTAGACGCCGTCGGTCGACGCCTCCATGATCTCATCCATGTTGAGCGCGGCCAGCATGGCCTGGCGTACCTTGATATTGTCGGTCGGCGGCGCCGACCAGTTCGGGTAGCCGATATTGAGGCCGTAGGCTTCGAGCGTCAGCAGCTCGACGCCTTCGACCGCTGCGAGGCGCTCCATCGAAATCGCCGGCACCGATTCGACGATGTGGACTTCACCGGTTTCGAGCGCTGCCATGCGGGCGGCGGTTTCGGTGAGCATGCGGAAGGTCACGGTATCGACGCAGGCCTGCTTGTAGCCGGCAAAGCCGCTGAGACCGGAGAGCGTGGTGCCCGGGGTGTAGTCGGCATAGCGGTCGAGCCGCACATGGCTGTCGGGCACGAACTCGCCGAGCTTGAACGGCCCGGTGCCGATGACATCGATCTGCCCCGCGGCCTTGGTCGCCTCTTCCGCCGGCATGATGACGACGGGAGCGGTCGAGGATGAGAGGTTCTCGAGGAAGTTCGGCTGCGGCGCCTTGAGCGTGATGACGAAGGTGGCGTCATCGGGGGCCGACCAGCCGGCCACGGCCTCGAGGATCGAGCGGCTGACGCCGACGGTCTTGTAGCGGTCGAACGAGGCGAGCACGTCGGCCGAGGTCATCGGCTTGCCGTTGTGGAACTTCACCCCCTGGCGCAGCTTGAAGGTGTAGCTCAGCCCGTCGGCGCTGGGCTCGATCGAGTCAGCGAGGTCGGGCACCGGCCGCATGTTCTCGTCGCGGATGATCAGCGCCTCGAAGATATTCATGGCGATGTTGCGCGTCGCCGACGAGGTCGCCGTTTGCTGGTCGAGCGTGCCGGCGGCGGCTTCGAGCCCCACCACCAGATCGCCGCCCTGCTGCGGGCAGCTGAACCGGTCCTGAGCCACCGCGCCGAAACTGGCGAGAAGGCCCAGCGTCACTGCCGAGCTGAAAAGAAGATGCTTCCTGTTACCCATTATCAGTCCCTCCTGAAAATAGACGTGTGTCGACGCCAAGGACCGGCCCCCCTCGAAGGGGCGGAACGCGCATCGCCCCAACGACTTGCGTTTCCGATCCTCGTCTGTATCGTGGTCGACATGTATCGTTAAAGGTATTCAGTCAGCTTCACGCCGGATCGTCAAGAGGGTGTGGGAATTTTCGTCGGGAGGGGCGGGCAGGGGCCTTGAGCCCAGCCGGTCTCACGGCGCCTGAGGGAGGAAATGCGAAATGAAGATAACCGAGGTCGAGACGCTCTATACCGAGGAGTTCTCGAACGTCATCTGGGTGCGGGTGCATACCGATGCGGGGATAACCGGGCTGGGCGAGACGTTCTTCGGGCCGGGGTCGGTGACCGCGCATGTACACGAAGTGCTGGCGCATAAGCTGCTCGGCCGCGACCCCCTGGCGATCGAGCCGATCAACCGCGAGATGGTCTATGCGGCGCTGGGGTTCTCGTCGTCGGGCGCCGAGATGCGCGCCGCGTCGGCGGTCGACATCGCGCTGTGGGATCTCTTCGGCAAGGTATGCAACCTGCCGGTGCATCAGATGCTGGGCGGGCTGAGCCACCAGCGGCTGCGCATCTACAATACCTGCGCCAACCCTCGCTACGCGCAGGCGCGCAACTTCCGGCCGGTGGATAACTGGGCCTCGGGGCAGGGCGATGCCCGCTATGCCGATCTCGACGGCTTCATGCATCGGGCCGGCGAGCTGGCGGAGGACCTCCTGGCGTCGGGGATCACGGCGATGAAGATCTGGCCGTTCGATCCACCGGCCATGGAGAATGACGGGCGCTACATCACCACCGACCAGTTGAAGCTGGCGCTCGCGCCGTTCGAGAAGATCCGGAAGGCGGTGGGCGATCGCATCGAGATCATGGTGGAGCTGCATAGCCTGTGGAACCTGCCGACCGCCAAGCAGATCGCACGGGCCCTGGAACCGTTTCAGCCGACCTGGTTCGAGGACCCGATCCGCATGAACTCGCCGCAGGCGCTGGCGGAGTTCGCCCGCTCGACCCCGATATCGGTCTGCGCCAGCGAAGTGCTGGCGACGCGCTTTCCCTACAAGGACCTGCTCGATCGCGACGCGACGCATGTGGTGATGGTCGATATCGGCTGGTGCGGCGGGCTGACTGAGGCGCGGAAGATCGCCGCGCTGGCCGACACCTATCACCGGCCGTTCGCAGCACATGACTGCGTCGGCCCGGTGGCGTTCGCTGCGGGAGTGCATGCCTCGTTCAGCCAACCCAACACGCTGATCCAGGAGAGCGTGCGGGCCTATTACAATGGCTGGTACAAGGACCTGGTGACGGCGACGCCACGCATCGAAGGCGGCTATGTGTACCCGATGGAGGGGCCGGGACTGGGGACGGAGTTGAGGCCGGAGGTGTTCGAGCGCGGGGATCTGGTGCGGCGGGTGTCGCGGGTTTAGGGGCGGGGACAGTGATCCTCCCCCGCGTGGCGGTGGAGGGGGACCAGCGAAGCTGGTGGAGGGGGGAGCAAGAGTCGACTGTGAGTTTGGCCGCCCCCTCCACCACCCTTCGGGCGGTCCCCCCGCGGTGAGGGCCTCCGGCCCTCATCCGCTAGGCCACGCGGGGGAGGATAAGGGAGAGCCGTCAGGCGTTGGCGGCAATCAGATCCGCGAGCACCTGGCGCTCGCTGGCGTCGAGCTCGGTGAGTGGGGTGCGCACCTTGCCGGCCGAGCGACCGACCAGGTCGGCGCCGGCCTTGATCATCGACACGGCATAGCCGCGCTTCCTGTCACGTAACTCAATCAGCGGCAGGTAAAAGCTCTTCATCAAGCCGTCGACCACCTGTGTGTCGCGCTGCCGCACGGCGTTGTAGAAGCGCAGCGCCAGCTCGGGCACGAAGTTGAAGACGGCCGAGGAATAGGTGGTGACGCCCATCTCGAGATAGGGCTGGGCGAAGACTTCGGCGGTCGGCAGGCCGCCGATATGGACGACGCGGTCGCCGAGCCGGTGCGCGACGCGCTGCATCAGCTGCAGGTCGCCGATGCCATCCTTGTAGCCGATGAAGTTCGGGCAGGCCTCGGCCAGTTTTTCGAGCCCGGCCGGCGACAGCCGGGTGTTGTCGCGGGCGTAGTAGATGACGCCCAGCCCGACGGCGTCGCAGATCGCCTGCATATGGGCGACGACGCCCTGTTCCTCGGCGAACATCAGGTAATGCGGCAGCACCAGGATGCCGGCGGCGCCGGCTTTTTCGGCGCGCTTCGCCAGATCGACCGCCATGCGGGTGCCATAGCCGACGCCGGCCAGCACCGGCACGTCGGCGGCGCTGTTCTCGACCGCGGTGCGGATCACCGCGTCATACTCGTCATAGCCGATGGAGAAGAACTCGCCGGTGCCGCCCGCCGCGAACAGCCCGGCCGCGCCATAGGACGAGAGCCATTGCAGGCGCCTGGCATAGGAGGCGGCGTCGAACTCGCCGTCGTCGCCGAAATCGGTCACCGGGAAGGACAGGAGCCCGGAACCGATCTTCGATTTGATCTCGTCAAAAGTCACCAGGCGTCTCCCAGGGCAGAAAATTAGTACTATTTCTTGGTGCTAGCACCGGCAAAACCCCGCTGTCAACGCAACGAAAGCCGCATCAAGCACGACTCGCAGCAAAGTAGTATGATTTATCGTTTGACAGTGCATTTGCAGTCATACCACATTGCCCCGCCGACGCTGAAGGGGAACGCTCCCGGCGTCCGGATGCACTTTCGAGGGGAGGGTGAATTGAAGCATTTCCTGATGCCTGCACTGGCCGGGGTATCGATGCTGGCCTTGGCCGGCGCCGCACTGGCCGTCGATTACAAACAGGCGCCGATGCTGGATGCTGCCGTCGCCGACGGCAGCTTACCGCCGGTGGCCGAACGCGTTGGCGCCGCGCCGCGCGTCATCACGCCGGTCAGCGAAGTCGGTCAGTATGGCGGCACGTTCCGCGGCGGCATGGTGGGCGGCAATGACCGCAACATGCTGTTCACCTATTTCGGCTACGAGCCGCTGCTCGCCTGGGACGCCGAGTGGACCGGCGAGATCCAGCCCAACATCGCCAGCGCCTACAGCGTCAGCGAAGACAGCAAGTCCTTCACCTTCACGCTGCGCGAGGGGATGAAGTGGTCGGACGGCACGCCGTTCACCGCCGATGACGTGGCGTTCTTCGTTCAGGACATATTGCCGGACGAGAAGCTGTTCCCGACCAAGCCGGGCTGGCTGACCGTCGAGGGCGAGCTGCCGACCATCGCCGTCGCCTCGCCCACCGAGTTCACCCTGTCGTGGAGCAAGCCGAATGGCCTGTTCATCCTCAACGCCGCCAGCGTCTATGGTGTGCAGCTGACGCTGCTGAGCAAGGCCTATTGCAGCCAGTTCCTGCCCAAGTACAACCCTGAGGCCGATGCCAACGCCAAGGCGGCCGGCGTCGCCGACTGGTCCGAGCAGATGGTCAACATGTGCGGCGTCGGCATCGAGAACATCCAGCGCTGGCGCAACCCGGATCGCCCGACGATCGAGGCCTGGCGCATCACCGAGCCCTATGTGGCGGGCGCCACCCGCGTGGCGCTCGAGCGCAACCCGTTCTACTGGAAGGTTGATACATCAGGGAACCAGCTGCCCTATATCGACGGGCTCTCGATGTCGGTGAATGCCGAAGCACAGACGCTGCTGCTCAGCGTCCTCGCCGGCGAGATCGACTACGAAGTCCGCCACACCGCCAACACCACCAACCTGCCGGTGCTGTCGGAAGGCCAGGAGGCCGGCAATTTCCGCATCAGCCCGCGCGAGTCCCGGGTCGGCAACTCGCTCGCCATCTCGGTCAACCTCAACTCGCATGACGCGGTGAAGGCGCCGATCTTTGCGAACAAGGATTTCCGCATCGCGCTGTCCTATGCGCTCGACCGCCAGGCGATCATCGATACGGTCTATCTGGGGCAGGGCACGCCGCGCCAGGTGGCGCCGCTCGAAGGCACGGCATTCTACAACGAGAAGCTGGCCACCCAGTATCTCGAGTACAATGCCGACGAAGCCAACCGGCTGCTCGACTCCATCGGCCTCGACAAGCGCGGCAGCAACGGCCTGCGCCTCGCGCCCGACGGCAGCCCGCTGGTGGTCAACGTCGCCGCGGTGACGGCGCTGGGCAACACCGCTGATGTCGCCGAGCTGCTGGTGCAGTACTGGCAGGCAGTGGGTGTCGATGCGCGCTTCACGGCGATGGATCGCACCCGCTTTTACGAGGAAAAGACCGCCAGCCAGCACGATATCGTGGTGTGGGGCGCCACCTCGGGCGGCATCGACGTCTATATCGATCCGCGCGACTACTTCCCGTTCTCGACGGAATCGAACTTCGCCGTCGACTGGTCCAAGTTCTACATCAAGGATGGCGGGGTCGAGCCGCCCGACTATGTCAAGCAGCAGTGGGCGCTGTACGACCAGATCAAGGGCACCTCGAACGCCGACGAACAGGCCAAGCTCCTGAGCCAGCTGCTCGATATCAGCGCCGAGCAGTTCTACCAGATCGGCATCGGCACCGCGATCCAGGGCTTCGCGGTGGTGTCGAACAAGCTGGGCAACGTGCCCGACGATACCCCGACCGGCTGGATCCATCCGGACCCGGGTACGCTGAACACCGAGCAGTTCTACTTCAAGCAGTAGTTCTCCCCAGAGCATCTCAAGGCACGATCCGGCGGGCGCTGTCCGCCGGATCGTCCAACCCCCGGGCCGGTTCATGCTCCTTTACATCCTCAAGCGAATAGCCGGCATGATCCCGGCGATGGTGGCGATCTCGATCCTGGCGTTCACCGTCATCCAGCTGCCGCCGGGCGACTATGTCTCGACCTATGCGGCACAGATCGCGCAGGCCGGGGAGACGGTCGACAGCGCCATGCTCAATAGCCTGCGCGAGCGCTATGGGCTGGGTGAGAATGTCGTGGTGCAATACTTCAAATGGATCGGCGGCATCGTCACCCGCGGCGATTTCGGCGACAGTTTCGAGTGGAACCAGCCGGTCACCGAACTGATCTGGGGCCGCATGGGAATGACGGCGCTGATCTCGGTGCTGACGCTCATCCTGATGTGGGCGTTCTCGCTGCCGATCGGCATCTACTCGGCGGTGCGGCAATATTCGATCACCGATTACGTGGCCACCGCCTTTGCCTTTCTCGCCATGGCGACGCCGAATTTCCTCCTCGCCATCGTGCTGCTCTATGCCTCGACCATGTGGTTCGGCGTCTCGGTGGGCGGGCTGTTCTCGCCGGCCTTCGAGAATGCGCCGCTGTCGCTGGCCAAGGTGTGGGATTTCATCACCCATGCCTGGATCCCGATCTTCGTGCTTGGCACCGCCGGCACGGCTTCGCTGATCCGGGTGATGCGCGCTAACCTCCTCGATGAGCTGCACAAGCCCTATGTCGAAGCGGCGCGTTCCAAGGGGATGCCCGAGGGGCGGCTGATCCTCACCTATCCGGTGCGGGTGGCGCTGAACCCGTTCATTTCCACCGTCGGCTGGGTGCTGCCGGCGCTGATCTCGGGCGAACTGGTGGTGTCCACTGTCCTGAACCTCCCCACCGCCGGGCCGCTGCTGCTGCAGGCGTTGAAGAGCCAGGACATGTATCTGGCCGGCGCCTTTATCCTGTTGAGCGGCGGGCTGGTGCTGATCGGCACGCTGGTCTCCGACATCCTGCTCGCCATCTCCGACCCCAGGATCCGGCTGTCATGAGCGCCCCCACCGAAACTACCGATATCGAGGCCGGGCTGCTCGACCAGCAGCTCACTCCCGGGCGCCTGCAGGCCGCCGGGCAGTGGACGCTGTTCTGGCACAAGTTCAAGAAGCACAAGCTCGCCGTGCTGTCGCTGGTGATCGTCGGGCTGATCTATTTCGTGGCTTTGTTCGCCGAGTTCCTGGCGCCGCAGGATCCGGCCAAGTTCGATCCGCGCTTCACCTATGTACCGCCACAGGCGATCGGCTGGTTCGTCGACGATGGCGCCGGCGGCTCGCGGTTCCAGCCGCATGTCACCGGCTTCGACATCAAGGTCGACGCCAAGAGTTTTAGGCGCATCTTCACCCCCAAGCCGAGCGAGATCATCCCGATCGGGCTGTTCGTCAAAGGCCAGAGCTACAAGATGTGGGGGCTGTTCGATGCCGATATCCACCTGATCGGGCCGCTCGAAAAGAACAAGCCGTTCTTCCTCGCCGGCGGCGACCGGCTCGGCCGGGACCTGCTCAGCCGCACCATCCACGGCACCCGCATTTCGATGTCGATCGGGCTGGTCGGGGTCAGCCTGTCGCTGATCATCGGCATGATCCTGGGCGGGATTTCCGGCTATCGCGGCGGCCTCGTCGATCGGGTGATCCAGCGGGTCATCGAGTTCATCCGCTCGGTGCCGACCATTCCGCTGTGGCTCGGGCTCGCCGCCGCGATGCCGAAGGACTGGCCACCGCTGCAGGTCTATTTCTCGATCCTCGTCATCCTGTCGCTGATCGGCTGGACCGAGATCGCCCGCGTGGTGCGCGGGCGCTTCCTCAGCCTCAGGAGTGAGGATTTCGTCATCGCAGCGCGGCTCGATGGGGTGAGCGAGTTCCGGCTGATCATGCGCCACATGATGCCGAGCCTTTATTCGCACATCATCGCCGCGGTCACCCTCGCCATCCCGCACATGATCCTCGCCGAAACCGCGCTCAGCTTCCTCGGCCTCGGGCTGCAGCCGCCGATCGTCAGCTGGGGCGTGCTGCTGCAGGACACGCAGAACCTTCGCGCCATCACCCAGGCGCCCTGGCTGTTCGTCCCCGGCATCTGCGTGGTGGTGGCAGTGCTGTCGCTCAACTTCCTCGGAGACGGCGTCCGCGACGCTGCTGATCCCTATGCCAAGTAACGCCGCGCCCAACGCCAAACCGGTTCTCACGGTCAAGAACCTCGCCGTCGAGTTCCCGGTGCACAAATCGGTGGTGCATGCGGTGCGCGGCGTCAGCTTCACCCTGTCGCGCGGCGAGACGCTCTGCCTCGTGGGCGAAAGCGGCTCGGGCAAGAGCGTCACCGCCCGCGCCATCTTGCAGCTCGTCGCCTCGCCTGGGCGGATCACGGCGGGGGAAATCCTGCTCGATACTGGCAGCGGCGAGCTCGATATCGTCAAGCTCGGGGCGCTCGGGCGCGGCATTCGCGAGGTGCGCGGCCGGCGTATCGCGATGATCTTCCAGGAGCCGATGTCGAGCCTGTCGCCGGTGCACACCATCGGCCACCAGATCGTCGAGACCATTCTGCTGCACGAAAAGATCAGCAAGGAGGAAGCGCGGAAGCGGGCCGCCGCTCTGCTCGACCGGGTGCGCATCCCCAACCCCGAGGCGGCGCTCGACCGCTATTCATTCGAGTTCTCCGGTGGCATGCGGCAGCGCGCCATGATCGCCATGGCTCTCTCGTGCAACCCGGAAATCCTGATCGCCGACGAGCCGACCACGGCGCTCGATGTCACCACCCAGGCCGAGATCCTGTCGCTGCTGCGCGAGCTGCAGCGCGATCGCGGCATGGCGGTGCTGTTCATCACCCATGACATGGGCGTGGTGGCGCAGATCGCCGACCGCGTCATGGTGATGTTCAAGGGCGAGATGGTCGAGCAGGCCGATGTGTTCGACCTGTTCGAGCGGCCGCAGCAGCCTTACACCAAGGCGCTGCTCGGCTCGGTGCTGAAGCTCGAAACGCCGGCGCCGCGGCCGCCACGCCCGGCCGAGGAATCGCCGATTGCCGAGATCAGCGACCTGTCGCTGCATTTCCCGCTCAATGTCGGCATGCTGGGGAAACCCGCCGCCTATCTCAAGGCGATCGATGGGGTCAGCCTCACCATCAACAAGGGCGAAACCGTCGGGGTGGTGGGCGAGAGCGGCTCGGGCAAGACCACGCTGGGCCGCACGCTCTTGCGCATCTACACGCCGACCGGCGGGCAGGTGAACTATTGGCGCGGCGACGGGGTGGAAGTCGACATCGCGCGGCTATCGAAGCGTGAGATGAAATCGCTCTACAGCGAAGTGCGCATGGTGTTCCAGGATCCGCATTCCTCGCTCAACCCGCGCATGACCGTCTACCAGATCATCTCGGAGCCGCTCCGCACCAACACGGCGATGAGCGAGCGCGAGATGCGCGATCGGGTGGCGGAGCTCTTGATGCGCGTCGGGCTGCCGGCCGATGGCGGCGAGCGCTATCCGCACGCCTTTTCCGGCGGGCAGCGGCAGCGCATCTCGATCGCCCGCGCCATTGCGCTCAGGCCGCGGCTGATCATCGCCGACGAACCGACTTCGGCGCTCGATGTGTCGCTGCGCCACCAGGTGCTCGACCTGATGCGCGGGCTGCAGGACGAATATGGCCTGTCCTACCTGTTCATCAGCCACGATATCTCGGTGATCCGCTACTTCTGCGACCGCGTCGCGGTGATGAAGAACGGCAAGATCGTCGAGATCGGCGACGTGCAGCAGATTTGCGAGCGGCCCGAGCATCCCTATACTCAGACCCTGATCCGCGCCGTCCCCCGTCCCGATCCGCGCCTGCGGCTTTCGGCTCCCGCCTGAGGAAGATCATGCCGCAAATCCTGTTGACGGGCGCCGCCGGCAGGCTCGGCACCCACTTCCGGTCGAGATTTGCCGAAGCGGGGAGGGCGGTGCTGGCGACCGACATCACGGCGCCGGCCGACGGTGGGCCGGTGGTGCTCGCCGACCTCGCCGACCGCGCGGCGATCGACGACCTGATGCGGCAGGACATCTCCGCCGTGGTGCACCTGGGCGGCATGGCGAACGAAAAGCCGTGGCAGGCGATCCTCGATGCCAATATCGCCGGCACCTACAATATCTTCGAAAGTGCCCGCAAAGCCGGGGTGAAGCGGGTGATCTACGCCTCGTCCTACCATGTGCTGGGCATGCACGAGGTCGCCGCTGCGCCGCTCGACCGGCATGCCGAAGTGCGCCCGGATACGCTCTATGCGGTGAGCAAGCTGTTCGGCGAGAACCTCAGCCGGCTCTACCACGACAAGTTCGGCATCGGCTGCCTCAACATCAGGATCTGCGCCGCCAACAACCCGGGCTCGCAGCGCGACATCAAGATCTGGTGCGACCGCGACGACCTGTGGCGCCTGGTGCTCGCCGGGCTCGATGCACCCGAGCTCGGCTACCGTACGGTGTTCGGCATCTCCGATAATGCGGGGGCTTGGTACGTCAACGCGCCGGACCAGACACTGGGGTGGAAGCCGGAGCATGGGTCGGGGGAACTGCCAGTGCCGGCGGGCGGCTGGCCGGCGCCGGACCCTGAGGTGGCGGTGCTGCAGGGCGGCGGTTTTGCGGTGCGGGGGCATTTTGAGGATTAGCACGGCCGGTGTGCTTGGCGCCAAGCGCGCCGTCGTCGCCTAACCCCTAACCGGCCCGCCCGCTTCCTTCACCATTTCCACCAGCCGCTTGAACACATTGCCGCTCTGGCGGATGCCGTCGTGTTCGTATTCGTTGGTGACCCAGTGCTGCAGGTTCCCGACCGCCGCGGCGGTTTCGAGCGATAGGCCTGCATCGACATAGAGATCGTCGTAATAGACCACCGCACTCACCGGCACCTGGTTGGCGGTGAGGCGCTTCAGGTCGTAGAGCTCGGAGTAGCTCTGGCGCGCCGCCAGGGTTTCGACGCCGGCCTTGAACGGGCGGAGCGAGCGGATTTCCTCGAACATCCACGGGAACATCATCTCGCCGGTGAACAGCAGCGGGCGGGCGGCGGGGTCGAACTCGGGGTGATCGGCGCGGACCCGCTCGGCAGCCCAGTTGGTGGCGCCGGCGCCGTGGCCGTAAATGCTCTCCTGCAGCGCGGCAAACAGCGGGCCGCTGTCATAGCTGGTGAGGCTCATGACGCTGAACAGGAAATGGTCGGATAGCCGATCCGGGGTGGAGAAGGCTTCGTCGATCAGCCAGTGGACGTTCTCGTGGCCGGGCGCCATGCCAAGATCGATGCCGATGGTCTGCAGCCGCTTGACGGTGAGCCGGTCGCCATCGGGCAGGCGGACGTCATTGCTGTCGATGAAATCGGCAATGGCGGCAACGCGGGCGACGTCATCGGGATAGCGCTTGTAGTAGAGCCGGCTCTTGCCTGCCGCGCGCGGATAGGTGCGGCGGTAGACCTCGTCGGCATTGGGCACGAGGCTCGCGAGGCCGCCGGCGACGTAGCAGGCGGCGAGCGCTTCGGGGTAGCGCGAGAGATAGGTGAGGGTGAGGAAGCCGCCATAGCTCTGGCCGAGCGATTCCCAGCGCTTCTTGGGAAACAGGGTTTTGCGGGCGTGCTCGAAATCGTCGACGATCGAGTCGGCGCGGAAATGGCTGAGGTAGTCGGCGGCGGCGTCCCCAGTGGCAAAGCCCGCCATGGCGGCGGCCTCGATGCGGGTGGAGCGGCCGGTGCCGCGCTGATCAGGCAGGATCACCCGATGCGTCTTCAGCGCCTCGGCCAGCCATGACGGGCTGCCCTTGGTCGGACGCGGCGACTTGCCGCCCGGGCCGCCCTGCAGGAACACCAATAGCGGCAGGTCGTCATGGCGTTTGGTGGGGTCGACCACCTCGCGCAGAAACAGCTCGATGGTTTGGCCCTCAGGTTTGCTCCAGTCGAGCGGCACCGGCAGCAGGTGGTCGCGGATCAGCATGCCGGGGATGGTGTATTCGGCGACGGGCATTCTTGTCTCCTTGGGAACTCGTGGCCGGACCAAACCACCGGCCGTCATCCCGGCGAAGGCCGGGACCCAGTGCTCGGACGGTTGGCAAACACCGCCCCATCCGGTCCGTCACAGCAAGGTCGAAGGGATCGCGCTTGGGGATGAGCCTGAGCACTGGGTCCCGACTTTCGTCGGGATGACGGCCGGTGGGTGGTTGCATGCATCGAGGAAGCGTTCCAGATCTGAAAATCCCTACCGCACGCGCGGATCGAGCAGCACATAGGCGATGTCGACGATGATGTTGGCGACGACGATGAACAGGCCGCCGAGCAGCACCACGCCGATGATGATTGGCCGGTCCTGGTTGGCGACGGCCTGCACCGCGAGGGCGCCGACGCCTTGCAGGCCATAGACCTGTTCGATGACGATGGCGCCGCCGAGCAGCAGTGCGATATCGGCGCCGAGCTGGGTGGCGAGCGGGGTGAGGGTGGCGCGCATGCCGTGCTTCCAGACGACCTTGCGCTCCGAGAGGCCCTTGGCGCGGGCGGTGCGGATGTAATCCTCGCCCATCACTTCGAGCATCTGGCCGCGGGTGAGCCGCGCATAGACCGCGGCGGTGGTGAGCGCCAGCGTGGTCCAGGGCAGGATCAGATGCCAGGCCCAGATCGCCGGGTTGGGCAGGAACGGCTTGAAGCCGCCGGCCGGGAACAGCATGAAGCCCGATTGCCGGGGCAGGAAATAGAACAGGTAAAGCGACATCATGCCGAGGACGAAAGTCGGGAAGCTGAGGCCGATGAGGATGAAGCCCTGGCCGAGCCGATCGCGCACCCCACCGGGATGACGCGCCGACATGATGCCGATGGGGATGCCGACGGCGAGCCAGACCAGGACGCCGCCGACCACCAGCGACAGGGTGGCGGGCAGCCGGTTGAAGATCAGTTTCGCGACGGGCTGCTGGTTGCGGTAGGAAAAGCCGAGATCGCCGGTCACGGCCTTGCCGAGAAAGCTCAGATATTGCTCGTGGATCGGCCTGTTAAGGCCGAGATTGGTGCGGATCTGGATCAGCTGCGTCTCGGTCGCCTTGTCGCCCGCCACCATGCGGGCCGGATCGCCCGGGGCGACGAAGAACAGGAAGAACACGAACATGCTGAGTGTCAAAAGGATCAGCGCGCCGAACAGCACCCGGCCGAAGAGATAGCGGATCATTTCGGTTTCCTCCGCACCGGCCGGCCGCGCGGATCGAGCGCATCGCGCAGCCCATCGCCGAGGATGTTGAAGGCGAGCGTGGTGAACAGCAGCGCGAGGCCTGGGATCAGTACCAGCCAGGACGCGACGAGGTAGAGCGAGTTGCCGGCGGCGTCGGCCAGCATGCCGCCCCAGCTCGGTGCCGGCGGCACGATGCCCATGCCGAGAAAGCTCAGCGTCGCCTCGAAGACGATGGAGCCCGGGATCATCATGGTGGTGTAGACGATGATCGGCACGCTGAGGTTGGGCAGGATGTCGATGAACATGATCGACAGCGGCCCGGCGCCGAGCGAGCGGCTGGCTTCGACGAATTCCTGCCGGCGCAGCGACATCACCTGGCCGCGGATGACGCGGCCCATGGTGGTCCAGCTGAAGAACACGATGACCCCGATCGAAAGCGACAGGCTGGGGCCGAACACCGAGACCAGCGCCAGGGCGCAGAGCAGGAACGGCACGCTCATCACCAGGTCCATGGCGCGGCTCAGCACGGTATCGACCCAGCCGCCGAAATAGCCGGCGACCATGCCGACGCTGATGCCGATCAACGCCGCGACGACCGCCGCGAGGACGCCGACGGTGAGCGAGACCTGCGCGCCATAGGCGAGGCGGACGAGGACATCGCGGCCCAGATGATCGGTGCCGAACAGGAACTCGGCATTGGGCGCCACCGGCAGGCCCATCTCGGAGAGGCCGGTATCGCGATATTGCTCGATGGCGGAGTGGCCGGTGAGCGCCGAAATCCATGGCGCCGAGAGGGCGAAGATCACAACCAGCACGATGAAGATCAGCGCGGCGATGATGGCTGGGTCGCGCCCGAGCCGGCGCAGCGTCAGCGCCAGCGAGCCGCGCTGTACGACGGGTATGGCAGCTCCGGCGCTCATGCGGCCTCCACGACATTGGAGGAGACCAGCGTGCGGCCGGCAGCGGGGTGGCGGGGCGGGGTGGTGACGGAGGCCGCGAGCAGCGTCTGGGTATAGGGGTGCTGCGGCACGCGGTAGAGCGTTTCGGCCTCGGCGAGTTCGACGATCTGGCCGGCCTGCATCACCGCGATGCGGTCGCAGACATGCCGGACCACGGCGAGATCGTGCGAGATGAACAGGTAAGTGAGGTCGAGGTCGCGCTGCAGCGAACGCATCAGGTTCAGCACCTGCGCCTGGATCGACACATCGAGCGCCGAGACCGGCTCGTCATAGATGATCAGCGAGGGGTTGAGAGCGAGGGCGCGGGCAATGCCGATGCGCTGGCGCTGGCCGCCGGAGAATTCCGAGGGAAAGCGGTTGTAGTGCTCGGGGTTGAGACCGACGAGCTCCATCAGCCGCTGCACTTCGCGCTTCCGCTCAGCGCCGCTGGCGAGGCCGTGGATGCGATAGGGATCGCCGATAATGGCGCCGACGCGGCGGCGGGGGTTGAGCGCGCCGAAGGGGTTCTGGAACACCAGTTGCACCTCGCGCCGCATCGCCTGCCAGGCGCGACCATCGAGGCTGCCGAGGTCGCGGCCGAGCAGCGAAACCTTGCCATGGGTCATGGGGATCAGCCCGGCCAGCACGCGGGCGAAGGTGGATTTGCCGCAGCCGCTTTCGCCGACGAGACCGAGGGTTTCGCCACGGTGCAGTTCGAGATCGATGCCCTTCAGCACCTCGAAACCGGCGCCGGGATTGAACAGGCTGCCGCCGCCATAGGTCAGGCGGACGCCCTCGGCTTTGACGACAATCTCGTCGGCGGCCGGGGCTTTGGCGACGGCCGCGACGCTGGCGGCGGCATCGGCGGGCGGGCCTTCGAGCCAGCAGAGCGACTGCAAGCCGTCGCTGAAGACGCGGAGCGGTGGCGCTTCGGTGGTGCAGCGGGGCAAGGCGCTGGCGCAGCGCGGCGCGAACACGCAACCCCTGGGGGTTTCGAGCAGGCTGGGCGGGCGGCCGGGGATCGGCACCAGCTCGGCGCCCGCCTCGTAATTGGCGGGCGAGGAGGCGAGCAGCCCCGATGTGTAGGGGTGGGCCGGGGCGGCGAAGAGCGGGGCGCTCGGCCCCAGCTCCATGCGGCGTCCGGCATACATCACCATCACGTGGTCGGCGATGCTGGAGAGGAGCCCGAGATCGTGGGTGATCATCACCACGGTGGTGCCGCGCTCGCGCCGCATCTCGTCGAGCAGCGCGACGATCTGCGCCTGCACCGTGACATCGAGGGCGGTGGTGGGTTCGTCCGCGATGACCAGCGGCGGGTTGAGGATCAGCGCCATGGCGATCATCACGCGCTGGCGCATGCCACCGGAGAACTGGTGCGGGAAACTGTCGAAACGGCGATCCGCTTCGCTGATGCCGACGCGGGCGAGGAGGTCGACGGCGCGGCGGCGCGCCACGGCTTTATCCACCTTCTCGTGGGCGTGGATCATCTCGGTGATCTGGCTGCCGACGGTGTAATAGGGGTGCAGGCTCGACATCGGATCCTGAAAGATCATGCCGATGCGCGAGCCGCGGATCGATTGCAATTCGGCGGGCTTCAGGCCCAGGAGATTGCGGCCCTCGAACAGCACTTCGCCGGTGACGGTGGCGTTGGGCAGGAGGCCGAGAATGGCCTGGGTCAATACGCTCTTGCCCGACCCGGACTCGCCGGCGATGCCGAACAGTTCGCCGGCTTCGAGCGCGAAGGAGACGTCGCGCACCGCGTGGATCACGCCGTCTTCAGTGGGAATATCGACGCTCAGATGCCGCGCTTCGAGAACTGCCACGCAACCACTCCAGACTGGGCACCGGCGCCTCGCAAGCGCTGGTGCGGTATTCGATTAGGCTGAACCGGCTGCACGGCTGACTCGGCCCTTGACCTGCCCACGGGTGTCATCCCTGCGAAAGCAGGGACCCATTTCCCCGCTCGCGCGGGCTGCGAGTTGGATCCCAGCTTTCGCTGGGATGACAGCCGGTGGTGGGGTGATCACGGTGGGTCCACTCGACCACGAGCCCCAGAAATACGCTTGTGATCGCCGAAATCGTACTTCCCCTCACCGCGAGGAGAGGGGAAGTACGGGCGTTCGAACCAGCCCCAGCCTATTGCTGCAGCCAGACGTTGGTCCAGTCGCCCTGGACGCCGATCGAGTAGGGCTGGAAGTTCTGCACCGCCGCACCGTGGTAGAGCACGATCAGGTTGGCGATCAGCGGCACCACCGGTGCATCGGCCATCACCAGCTCATCGACCTGGGCCCAGAGCGCGCCGACTTCTTCGGGCGTCGTGGCGTTGATCGCCTGCTGGCCAAGCTCGTTGGCCTTGTCGTTGTTGTAGTCGGTGTAGTTATAGGTCTGGTGCGTGCCGTCATAGCTGAACTGCGGCTGGAACACTGAGCGCGCCGAGCCGCCGGCCCAATCCGGAGTCCAGCCGACCGGCGCGATATCCCAGGTGCCTTCCTGGGTGTTCACCGGGTTGGTCATGAACTTCGAATAGTAGTCGGCCGGAGCCACCGGGGTCAGCTCGAGGGTGATGCCGGCCTTGGCCATCGAGGCCTGGATGGTCTGCGCCACCGCCGGCTCGTTGCCCTTGTTGCGGAACGGCATTTTCAAGGTGATGCCATTGGGGAAGCCGGCTTCGGCAAGCAGCGCCTTGGCCTTTTCCGGGTCACCCTTGGCCTCAGGCGAGGGGTAGAGGTCGAACTCGTGGTAGCCGAGCACGCCGAGGCCGAAAATGCCGTTGACGGGCTTGGCGATCGACGGCCCGCCCATCTGCTGGACGATGGCGGCCTTGTCGACGGCGTAGTTCAGCGCCTGGCGTACCTTCAGGTCCTTGAGCGCGCCGTTATTGTTGCCCGAAACGGTGTTGATGAAGATGAAGTTGGTGTTGCCCGACGACACCGTCATCAGCTTTTCGTCGCCCTGGGCGGTCAGCATCGAGAGGATGGCCGGCGGGATGGTGACATCATAAGTCATGTCGCCATCGCCCGATTGCAGCTGCTGCATGATGGCGTCGACGGTGAGCCCGAAGGTGATGTCGATCTGGTCGACATAGGCCTTGCGCAGCGGATCGCTGTCGGCGGTCCAGGCCGGGTTGCGCACCAGCTGCAGCGAGGAATCCGGCGTGTAGGCGCCGGGAGTGTAGGGGCCGCTGGCGATGAAGTTGCTGCGGTAATCCGGACCATCGGGCAGGTAGTCGAGCACTTCGATCGGCGCCGGGGCGGAGGTCGCGAGCGACAGCATGTAGATGAAATCGCCGGCGCGCTGCGTCAGCTTGATCACCACGGTCTCATCATCCGGCGTCTCGATGCCGGTGATGTCGTTGCCCTCGATATAGGCCTTCATCGCTTCGACGGTCGGCTCGACCTTGGAAAAGCCATCGCAGAACTCGGCCATGCCGGCGACGAGGCTCGAATAATAGGTCAGCGCCGCCGAGCCGAGCGCCGGGTTGCACATGCGCTTGAAGCCGCGCTCGAGGTCGGCCGAGGTGATCTGGCGGGCGCCCGAGGGGGCGTTCCACTGCGCGCCCTGACGGATCTTGAAGGTGTAGGTGAGCCCGTCATCGGTCGGCTGCGGGACTTCTGTCGCGAGATCGCCCTTGGGGGTGATGCGCACCGTCTCGTCGGTCGAGGCTTCGTAGGAGATCAGCTGGCGCGATACGGCGCGCAGGAAATTGTTGGTGGTGACCAGAGCCGCGGAAGTCGGGTCGAAATGGTCGAGATCCTCGGTGCCGAGGATGCGCAGGGTGCCGCCGGGCTGGGCGTCCTGCGCGAAGCTGGGCAGGGCCGACAGGGCCGTTGCGACGAGGCCGGCGAGCGCCAGCCGGGGCAGCAGTTTGAGGCGTTTCGGGGTGGTATGCGCCATGGGTTCCCTCCTGATGTGGGCGAGCGGCCGCAATGCGCAGCCTCTCCCGTGCTGGGGATAGTCGACAGCCTGTACGCAGCTTGTCAATAGCAATGTCGACAACTTGCCGACAGATACTTTTCATCCTATGAGAGCTACAAGGCCGGACGCTGTGATGCGTCCTGAACGACGAGTGCGGCCGTTGCCCGCGAGACAAGGACCAGACGATGCAGAAGAGCGATTTCCGCGGCGTATTCCCGGCGATCACCACCAAGATGACGGCTGAGCAGGAGGTCGACCTCAAGGCGGTTCGCGAAGACGTCGCCTATCAGATCGAATCCGGCGTCGACGGCGTCATCGTCTGCGGTTCGCTGGGTGAAGCCAGTAGCCTGACGCGCGAGGAAAAGCTCGCTATCGCCAAGGCGGCAATCGCGGAAGCCGCGGGCCGCAAGCCCATCCTCCTCACCATTGCCGAGGATTCGACCCGGGCCGGCGCGGCGCTCGCCGCGGAAGCCGAGGCGATCGGTATCGAGGGGCTGATGGTGCTGCCGGCGATGCGCTATCTCGCCGACGATCGCGAAGTGGTGGCGCATTACCGCGCCATCGCCGCCGCCTCCGGCCTGCCGATCATCATCTACAACAACCCGATCGCCTACGGCATCAACGTCACCGAGGCGATGCTGAAGGAAATGGCGGACGAGCCGAAATTCGTCGCCATCAAGGAATCGACTGGCGACACCCGCCGCATCAACGAGACGCTGCGGGCGCTGGGTGATCGCTATCAGCTGCTGACCGGGGTCGACGACCTGGCGCTCGAAAGCCTGATCCTCGGCTGTTCTGGCTGGATCGCCGGGCTGGTGGTGGCTTTCCCGCGCGAGACGGTGGCCATCTACAAGCTGGCGGCAGAGGGGCGGATCCCCGAGGCGATGGAGATCTATCGCTGGTTCCTGCCGCTGCTCAGCATGGATATCGGGCCGAAATTCGTCCAGAACATCAAGCTGGTCGAGGCCATTGTCCGCGGCACCTCGCCGGTGACCCGGGCGCCGCGGCTGCCGCTGGTCGGTGCTGAGGAAGCACGAGTGCGCGCCATCACCGAGGCCGGGCTGAAGAGCCGGCCGGATCTCTCCAAGTACGGCTTCTGAGATGAACCGGCTCGAAGCGCTCCGGACCCATCTCGGAGCTCTTGGTATCGACGGGGTGATCGTGCCGCGCTTCGATGCCCACCAGGGTGAATATTGCGCGCCGCATGATGAGCGGCTGCGCCATCTCACCGGCTTCACCGGCTCGGCGGGCATCGCGCTGGTCACTGCCGAGGCGGCGGTGATCTTCGTCGATGGCCGCTACCAGGTGCAGGTGCGCCAGGAAGTCGATCTCGAGGCGTTCGAGATCTCGCACTTTTATGATTTTCCGCTGGAGCGCTGGCTCGGCGAAAAGCTGCCGCGCAACCGCCGGATCGGTTTCAACCCGATGCTGATCCCGTCGGACCTGCATCAGCGGCTGGTGGCGGCGATGCAGCAGGCCGGCGGCGAACTGGTGCCGCTCGAGGCCGATCCGATCGACGCGATCTGGCCGGATCAGCCGGAGCCACCGACCGGGCGGATCAGCAGTTTTGCCAATGCCGGCGAAGCGGCTCAGTCGAAGCGCCGCCGGATCGGGGCGCGGCTGGCTGAGCTGGGGGCGGATTTCCTGGTTGAGACGCAGCCCGACAATATCGCCTGGCTGCTCAATGTGCGGGGCAGCGATGTCAAATACACGCCGCTGCCGCAGTCGTTCCTCTTGCTCGACAAGAGCGGGGATACCGAGTGGTTTGTCGATGAGCGAAAGCTCCCCAATGATCGCGAGGCCTATGAGCTCGAAGCGGTAACGACGCGTTCGCCGGCCGACCTGCTCGCCGGCATCGCGGGGCGCGCGGGCGGCAAGCGGGCGCTGGTCGATCCGCGTTTCGCCTCGGTGGCGGCGGCGCTGGCGGTGACCGGGGCAGGGGGCACGGTGCTGTCGGAAACGAGCCCGATCACCATTGCCAAGGCGATCAAGAACAGCACCGAACTCCAGGGCTTCCGCGCGTCGCATGTCAGCGATGGCGTGGCGCTCACTGAGTTCCTGAGCTGGCTCGCCGACAACGTCGCGCTCCGCGAGGCGGCCGGCAAGCCGATCACCGAACTCGAAGCCGAGGACAAGCTGCTGGAGTTCCGCTCGCGGGGCGAGGGTTTCGTCGAGCCGAGCTTCCGCTCGATCTCGGCTTCGGCGGCCAACGCGGCGATGTGCCACTACGCGTCGAGCGAAGCGACCAATGCCGCCCTGACGACCAGCGGCGTCTACCTGATCGATTCCGGCGGGCAGTACTTGACCGGCACCACCGACGTCACCCGCACCACGGCCTTCGCCCCGGTCTCCGACGAGGTGCGTCGCACCTATACCGCGGTGCTCAAGGGCTTTGTGGCGCTGATGACGGCGCAGTTCCCGGTGACGGCTAGGGGGCATCACCTCGATGCGCTGGCGCGGCGGCCGCTCTGGGATCTCGGGCTCGACTACGACCACGGCACCGGGCACGGGGTCGGGCACTTCCTCTCGGTGCACGAACACCCGCAGCGCTTCGGCAAGGTGGTGAACAATTATGAGTTCGCCCCCGGCGTGATCATGACCATCGAGCCCGGCTATTACCGCGAAGGCGAGTTCGGGCTCAGGGTCGAAAACCAGGTGGAGACGGTCGCCGCGGCACCGGGGTTCCTGCGGTTCGAGACGCTGACCCTGGCGCCGATAGACCTGTCACTGGCGGATCTCAGTGCGCTGACCCGCGAGGAGGTGACGTGGATCGACGGCTACCACGCGCGGGTGCGTGAGGCGCTGGCGGAGAAGCTGTCGCCGTCGGCACGGGCGTGGCTCGAGCGGATGACGGGGGCGATCTCGGTGGGTAATTGAAGCGCACCAGAATGGGGGTTGGGCACCATCCCCGACCTCCCACCGGCTGTCATCCCAGCGAAAGCTGGGACCCATCCATCAGCTGGCGCGGGCTGCGAGTTGGGTCCCAGCTTTCGCTGGGATGACACCGTGGTTGTGGCGCTGATCAGTGAACACCTAACTATTGAAACCAGGCATCCCAATGTCCGCCCCCTCCAATCCACGCCTCGATCGCTACACTCCCGTTGACCACGCCAAGGTCGATTTCACTGGCGGGTTCTGGGAGAGCTGGAGCGAGACGGTGCGTAAGGTCACCGTGCCGACGCAGCATCAGCGGCTTGACGAGGAGGGCTTCCTCGAGGTGCTCAACTTCCACCTGCCGCCGGCGCCGCTGGTTCGCCCGATCCAGCCGAGCGGGCTTTCCATGCAGCACTTCTTCGACAGCGATTTCGGCAAGTGGATCGAGGCGGCGAGCTACACGCTGAAGGCCCACCCCAACCCGGAGCTGGAAGAGAAAGTCGACGAGATCGTCGAGCAGCTGGCCAAGGGGCAACTGGCGGATGGCTATCTCAATTCGTGGTTCATCCGGCGCGAGCCGGAGAAGCGCTGGACCAACCTCCGCGACCTGCACGAGATGTATTCGATGGGCCACCTGCTCGAGGGGGCCGTCGCCTATTTCGAGGCGACCGGCAAGCGGCGCTTTCTGGAGGTGATGAGCCGTGCCGTCGACCACATCATCGACACCTTCGGGCCCGAGCCGGGGAAACTGCGCGGCTATGATGCGCATGAAGAGATCGAGGTTGCGCTGATCAAGCTGCATCGCATCACCGGCGACCAGCGGCACCTCGACCTCGCGACATTCTTCGTCAACGAGCGCGGCCAGCAGCCGGCCTACTACGACGAGGAGGCGCGGCGGCGCGGCAAGGACCCCAGGGATTACATCTTCAAGGATTACTCCTACAGCCAGGCCCATATGCCGGTGCGCCAGCAGACCCAGGTGGTGGGCCATGCGGTGCGCGCCATGTACCTGTTCTCGGCGATGGCCGACGTCGCCGCCGAAACCGGCGATCTCAGTCTGTACGCTGCCGCCGACCGGCTGTTCGACAACCTGACCGGGCGGCAGCTCTATGTCACCGGCGGGTTGGGGCCGGCGCATGCCAATGAGGGGTTCACCCGGGAGTATGACCTGCCCAACGTCACCGCCTATGCCGAGACCTGCGCGGCGGTGGCGCTGGCGTTCTGGGGCCATCGCATGGCGCAGATCGAGCTCGACGGGCGCTTCACCGACCATGTCGAGCTGGTGCTGTTCAACGGCGCGCTGTCGGGGATCTCGCGCGATGGCGAGCACTATTTCTACGAGAATGTGCTCGAGAGCCACGGCGATAACAGGCGCTGGAAGTGGCACTATTGCCCGTGCTGCCCGACCAATATCGCCCGGCTGATCGCCTCGCTCGGCAGCTATTTCTATACCACGAAGCCCGACGAGCTCGCGGTGCACCTCTATGGCGCCAACACCGCCGAGGCGGTGCTGGGCGATACCGTGGTCAAGCTCAGCCAGGAGACGCGCTATCCCTGGGATGGCGACATCCGGCTCGGCATTTCGCCGGCGACGCCGAAGCGCTTTGCGCTCAGGCTGCGGGTGCCGGGCTGGTGCGGCGAGGCGAAGCTCAGCGTCAACGGCGCCTTCGTGCCGCTTGAGGTGACCAAGGGCTATGCCACCATCGAACGCGAGTGGCGGGCCGGCGACGAGGTGCGGATCGGTTTCGCCATGCCGGTCGAGCGGCTCTACGCCAACCCCGAAGTCACCGAAGATGCCGGGCGGGTGGCGCTGAAGCGCGGGCCGGTGGTCTATTGCCTCGAAGAGGTCGATAACGGCTTTGCGCCGCAGCGGCTGCGGCTGGCGCCGGGGGCGGCGATCGAGACGGCGTTCGATCCCGACCTGCTCGGCGGCGCGGTGACGCTCAGCGGCGGCGCCGTGAAGGCTGGTGATGCCGGCTGGGGTGGGGCGCTCTATCGCAACGCGCCTTCGACGCTGGAGCCGACGCGCTTTACGGCGATCCCCTATCACCTCTGGGCCAATCGCCAGGCGGGCGGCATGCTGGTGTGGCTGCTCGAGGCCTAGCTCCCCTCCCCTCAAGGGGGAGGGGAGCAGAACAGGCATAGCCGGAAGCAGCCGTTGCAATCGCCGGTGGAACCGGCTTTCTAGCGCCGAGAGCAGGCTGAATGCAGGAGAATCGTCGTGGCTGCTATGCGCGGGGCGACAAAGAAGGGCAAGACGGCGCCGGATGGCAGCGAGCCGGTGCGGGTGCGCGGGCAGGGGGCGCAGACCGTCTATGAGAAGCTGCGCCAGTCGATCCTCGACCTGACGCTGGAGCCGGGCGCGCCGCTGGACGAGGTGGGGCTTTCCGAGCAGTTCGAGATGTCGCGCACCCCGATCCGCGAGGCGCTGGTACGGCTCTCGGCCGAGGGGTTGGTGACGACGCTGCCCAACCGCAGCACCATCGTCTCGTCGATCGATTTCGTGCAGCTGCCGATCTATTTCGAGGCGCTGACGCTGATGTACCGGGTGACGACGCGCGGCGCCGCAGTGCACCGGCGCGACAGCGATATGGTGACGATCCGGAAGCTCCAGGCCGCCTATGCCGACGCGGTGGCGCAGCGCGATGCGCTGAAGATGATCCAGTCCAACCGCGATTTCCACGTGGCGATCGCCGCCGCCGGCGGCAACAGCTATTTCACCGGGCTGTTCACCCGGCTGCTCGACGAAGGGCGGCGGATTTTGCGGCTCTACTACCAGAGCTTCGATGACACCCTGCCGCGCCAGTATGTCGATGAGCACGAGGCGATGGTGGCGGCGGTGGCGGCCGGGGATGCAGAGCTGGCGGACAAGCTCGCCGCCGGCCACGCGGCGCAGATCGTGCGGCAGATCCAGAGCTACATCGCGCGGGACACGACCTCGCATATCAGTTTGGCTTCGTAGGGGCACAAGACTATCAGTCGGCGCGCCCTCTCCCGTTTACGGGGGAGGGGGGACCAGCCGAAAGGCTGGTGGGAGGGGGGTGCCGCAGGCTCTGGCGCCTGCCCGGTCCGCTTACGATCAGTGCGTGGGGCACCCCCCCCCCCCCCCCGCCCTCCCCCGCAGGCGGGAGAGGGCACGCCGACTGCGCGGTCGGCGTTACCCCTCCGCCAGCGGCAGCAGCATCGAGAATCTTGCGCCGCCCGTGGGGGACTCCGTGACCGCCACCCGGCCTTTGTGGCGCTGGACGATGGAGGCGACGAGGTTGAGGCCGAGGCCGGCACCGGTGGCGAGCGGCTTGATGCGGTAGAACGGCTCGAAGATGCGTTCGCGGTCGGCTGGGGCGATGCCGGGGCCATCGTCCATCACCGAGACGGTGCCGTTGGGGCTGACCTCGACGACGATCTGGCCGTGATTGGCGGCATGGACGATGGCGTTCTGCACCACATTGGCGAGGGCGCGGGTGAGGCTGCCTTCGTCGCCGCGGATCATCACCGGGTGATCCGGGGCGTTGAGCCCCAGTTCATAGCCGGCGTTGAGGGCGAGCGGCGCGAGATCGCTGACCACGGTGCCGGCGAGTTCGACCAGGTCGAGCGGCTCCATCGTGGTTTCGCCCAGGTCCATGCGCTGCAGGTCGAGCAGCTGGTCGGCGAGGCTCGAGAGGCGGGCGACATCCATCAGCAGCCGGGCCTTTTCGGGGAAGGGCTCGGCGGTCTCAAGCCGGGTCTGCAGGATGGCGATGGGGGTGCGGAGTTCATGCGCCGAGTCGGCGAGGAAGCGCTCGCGCTGCGCATAGGCCTTGTCGAGCCGGGCAAGGCCACCATTGACGGCGTCGACCAGGGCGCGGACCTCCTGCGGCACATTCTCGGTGGGCAGCTGCGTGCCGCGGGCATCGATATCGATCAGTTCGGCCTGCTCGGCGGCCTGCTTCAAACCGCGCAGCTCGCGGCGGATCACCTTGGGGATGATGATGGTCGTGGCAATGCTGGTGATGGCGAGGAGGGCCAGGCTGAACAGGGCCCAGAAGCCGGCAACGAATGACACCACGCCGATGGTCCGCCCACCGCCCGAGACCACCATGACGTCGCCGATCTGGCTCTGGTGCTTTTCGAGCTGCAAGCCATCGGCCTGCGAGCCGGCGCGCGGGCGGACGTCGACCGAGGCGAATTGCCAGAGCTCGCCGTGCAGCTCCTCGTAGTAGATCGGCATCTTGCCATAGGAAACCTCGGTGCCTGCCTCGGTCGCGGCAACGAACCAGACCGCCGGCCTGTCGGCGATCAGTTGCTTCAGCTTGGAGGTCATCTCGATTTCGGCGCCACCGCCGGCGGCCGGGCGGATCGCCTCGGCGAAGGTCGCGGAATTGCCTGGGTCGAGCGGCGGCGCATCGATGAAGCGGAGCGCCGGGTAGATGCCGAGCGGGAACACCACCAGCGCGAAGAACAGCAGCAGGGCTACGGCCTGCACCTGGATCATGCGGCGGGTGAGGCGGCGTTCGAGCCGGACGATTTTGGGTTTGCGGGTCATGACTGCCTGAGGAGGTAACCGACGCCACGCACCGGATGGATTTCTACGGTGCTGCCGGCTTCGGCGAGCTTGCGCCTGAGGCGCGAGATGTGGGCTTCGAGCGAGTTGGACTGGATCTCGTCGTCCGAACCGTAGACGTCTTCCTCGAGCACGGCGCGGCGCACGGTGCGGCCGGACCGGCGCATCAGGCTTTCGAGCACCAGGTATTCGCGGCGCGGCAGATCGACCTTCTCGCCATTAACGAACACGTCGCCGTGGTTGAGGTCGAGCGACAGGTTGCCCATCGCCAACGGCGCGGTTTCCACCTGGCTGGGCCGTCGCAGTACGGCCCGGAGCCGCGCCACCAGCTCGTCGACGACGAAGGGTTTGGCGAGGTAATCGTCGGCGCCGAGGTTCAGGCCTTCGATACGGTGGTGGGCGCCGCCCATGGCCGAGAGCACGACGATCGGGGTGTGCGGGCGGCGCTTGCGGATATGGGCGATGAGCGAGGCGCCGTCGCCATCGCCGAGCTGCCGATCGAGGATCACCAGGTCATGCGCCACCGTCTCGATCGCCTCGATGGCGAACTCGATCGAGGGCACGTGGTCGGTGACGAAATCGTGCTTCTCCAGCGCCGCGCGCAGCAGCGCCGCCATGTCGGGCTCGTCTTCAACCAGCAATAGCCGCATCGGCACCTCCTTCGTCGTCATCGCCGATCAAGCTTGCCGAAAGCTTGCGCCGCCCGAGGCGGCCCGCGCAACCGACCCATGCGCGCTGCGCCGGGGCCACGCAAGGTTCATGCAAGCTTGGCGGCAGACAAGCCATCGCTCGCAATGCCCCGGGGTCTCCCAGGGCGGCGAGACGTTTGGACCCATTACCCTGAGGACTGCGCCATGGACGAGCCCGCAATCCAGCCCGCCGCGAAACCCGAGTGGGCGCTGAGCCGGCGCGAACTGAAAAAGCGGGCGCTGCTGGCGGCCGGCATCCAGCCGGCGCGCTTCCCGTGGATGTGGGCCGGCGCTGCCGTGGTAGTGGTCGGCCTCGCAGTGTTCGTGCTGCCGCAGTTGTTCGCCCCGCAGGCCTCGACCCCGACCGAAACCGCCGCAACCGCGCCGGATGTGGTGAAGCGGCTGCTGACCATCGACGTCGCCACGGCCCAGCCGGCGACGCTGTCGGAAACGCTCAAAGCAACGGGCTCGCTGATGCCGCAGCGTTCCATTGCCATCGCCTCGCAGGTCAATGGCACGCTTAAGAGCGTAGACGCGCGGATCGGCGACCAGGTGAAATCAGGCGATGTGCTGGCGACGGTCGATGTCGAAACCTCGCAGATCCAGCTGAGCCAGCAGCGCAGCACTGCCGCGGCGACCCGGGCCCAGCTGGCGCAGGCCGAGAACCAGCTCGAGCGCACCCTGCGCCTCGCCGATAGCGGCCTTACCCCCAGCGCCACTGTGGAATCCGAGAAAGCCTCGATCGAAGCGCTGAAGGCCAACCTCGCAGCGCTCGAGGCGCAGGTCGCCGGCGCCGAGCTGGTGATCCGCAACGCCACCATCACCGCGCCGTTCGACGGCATCGTCGCAGCGCGCTCGATCGAGCCGGGCCAGTTGATCACATCAGGGGCGGCGCTGTTCGATCTCGTCGATCTCGCGATGATGGAAATGACCGCCTATGTGCCGGTGAGCGCCAGCCCGAAGCTGTCACCGGGGCAAGGGGTATCCCTTACGGTCGAGGGACTGCCCGGCCAGAGTTTTGCCGCCACCGTCGAGGGCGTCAGCCCGGTCGCGGCCAAAGGCACCCGCACCGTGCCGGTGCTGATCTCGGTGCCCAACCCCGAAGGCAAGCTGCGTGGTGGCATGTTCGCCTCGGGCAGCATCGTCATCGAAGAAACGCAGGGGGCGTTTGCCGTGCCCGACGCGGCTTTGCGCGAGGATGACGAGGGGACGCATATCCTCAGGATTGCCGATGGGGCGCTGGTGCGCCAGCCGGTCGAGATTGCGCGCAAGTGGGCGTCGAGCCGGATGACCGAGCTCGCCTCGGGCCTCGTGGCCGGCGAGAGCTATGTCTCCGGCCAGCTCGATGATCTGAAGCCCGGCATGCGCGTCACCGTGGTGGAGAACTGAGCCATGTTCCTCACCAAGATCAGCGTCCGCCACCCGGTTTTCGCCACCATGGTCATGGTGGCGCTGCTGGTGTTCGGCCTCTACTCCTACTCGCGCCTCTCCATCGAGCAGATGCCCAATATCGACCTGCCGGTCGTCGCGGTGGTGGTCAACTATCCCGGCGCCTCGGCGCAATCGGTCGAAAACGACATCATCAAGCCGATCGAAGACGCGGTGAACTCGATCAGCGGCATCGATACGCTGCAATCGATCGCGCAGCAGAACGCTGCGATGATCATCATGATGTTCGACATGGAGGTGAGCTCGGTCGACGCGGTGCAGGAGGTGCGCGACAAGATCGCCGGCATCGAAGCGAACCTGCCCGATAATGCCGACAAGCCGCGGGTGCTGCGGTTCGACCCCAACGCCATGCCGATCATGTCGCTGGCCATCCGCTCCGACAAGCTCAGCTCGCGCGAGCTGACGCAGCTGGCCGATGACGTGGTGGTCAACCGGCTGCGCAATATCCCGGGCGTCGGCAGCGCCGATCTGGTCGGCGGGGTGCCGGCGCAGCTCGACGTGCTGGTCGATCCGGACCGGCTCGACGGCTTCGGCGTCAGCATGTCCGAGGTGATCTCGGCGATCCGGCAGAACAATCTCGACCTGCCGGCCGGCACCATCACCGAGGGCGCGGTGTCGCGCGCCATCCAGCTCGAAGGCCGGCTCGAGGATGTCGAGGATTTCCGTAACATCATCGTGTCGCGCACCGGCGGCCAGGCCGTGCGGCTCGGCGATGTGGCGACCATCACCCAGGGGCAGGGCGACGAGGAAAGTCTCGCCTTCATCAATGGCGAGCGGGCGCTGGCGATCAACATCATCAAAGTGCAGGGCGCCAACACCGTTGGCGTGGCCAAGGCCGTGCACCAGGAGCTCGAGCGGCTTCAGGAGCGCGAGCTGCCCGAGAGCGTCAGCATCGACGTGGTGGCCGACAATGCCGTGCCGGTGGAGCAGTCGTTCCACACGGTGCAGAACATGATCGTCGAGGGCGCGGGGCTCGCCGTGCTGATCGTCTTCCTGTTCCTCAACTCGTGGCGTTCGACCGTCATCACCGCGCTGACGCTGCCGATCTCGATCATCGGCACGATGACGGTGCTGTTTGCGCTCGGCTTCACGCTCAACATGATGACGCTGATGGCGCTGTCGCTGTCGGTGGGCATCCTGATCGACGACGCGATCGTGGTGCGCGAGAACATCATGCGGCACCTGCATATGGGCAAGAACCATGTGCAGGCGGCGCTCGACGGCACCAACGAGATCGGTCTCGCGGTGCTGGCGACGACGCTGTCGATCGTCGCGGTGTTCCTCCCCGTCGCCTTCATGGACGGCATCATGGGGCGGTTCTTCCTGCAGTTCGGCGTCACCGTCTCGGTGGCGGTGCTGATCTCGCTGTTCGTCGCCTTCACGCTCGACCCGATGATGTCGTCGGTGTGGCACGACCCGGATTCCGAGCCGGGCGCCAAGCGCGGTCCGCTCGGCCGGGCGGTGGCGAAGTTCGACCATTTCTTCGAGTGGTGCGCCGGCGGCTATCGGGCGCTGCTGCGCTGGTGCCTGCGGCACCGGATGACGACGCTTGGTACGGCCGTAGTGCTGTTCTTCGCCAGTTTCGCTTTGGTGCCGCTGGTCGGCTTCGAGGTGACGCCGGCCACCGATAACAGCGAGTTCCAGGTCGAAGTGGAGACGCCGCAGGGCTCCTCGCTCGACTATACCGGCCAGAAGGTCCGGCAGGTGGAAGCGCTGCTGCGCACGTTGCCCGAAGTGAAGCGCACCTATGCCACCGTCGCCGGCGGGCAGGGCGTATCGAGCAACAATGCCGGCACCGTCGTCGTCACCATGGTGCCGCCGGGCGAACGCCAGCTGATGCCGCATGAAATGACCGGGCCAGTTCGAGATCTTCTCGCTCAGGTGCCCGGGGTGAAGACCATTGTCGGCGTCTCGAGCGGTTTTGGCAGCCTGAGCAAGCCGATCCAGGTCACCGCCTATGGCGACAGTTTTGCGGTGCTCGGCGACCTCACCGACCAGTTGGCGGCAAAGCTCGCCCAGATCCCCGGCCTCACCGATATCGAAACTTCGCTCGATGCGGCGCAGCCGATCGTCGGCATCCGGGTTAACCGCGAGCTCGCCAGCGAAGCCGGCATCTCGCTGCAGCAAGTGGGTGCGGTGCTGCAGCCGATGCTCAGTGGCGAAGAGGTCAGCGAATGGACCTCGCCGGCGGAAGAAACCTACAAGCTGGTGGTGCGGCTGCCGGAAGGCGAGCGCAACAGCGTCGAGCTGCTCTCCAACCTGCCGATCAGCCGCAATGACAGCGCGGTGATCCGGCTCGGCGACATCGCCGAGATCGAGACCTCGACCGGCCCGGCCGAGATCAACCGGCAGGACCTGTCGCGGCAGGTGACGGTCGACGCCAATATCAGCGGCGCCAATATCGGCGAGCTGATGCCGCAGATCCAGGCGGCGATCGATGCGATCGAAATGCCGGCGGGTTACCGCATGTCGATGGGCGGCGATGCCGAGCAGCTGGGCGATATCGGCTCCTCTGCCGGCTCGGCGCTGCTCCTGGCAGTGGTGTTCATCTACCTGGTGCTGGCCAGCCAGTTCGGCAGTTTCGTCCAGCCCATTGCCATCATGATGGCGCTGCCGCTGTCGCTGATCGGCGTCCTGGTCGGGCTGCTGATCGGCGGCTCGACGCTCAACATGATGTCGATGATCGGCTTCATCATGCTGATGGGCCTGGTGGTGAAGAACGCCATCCTGCTCGTCGACAATGCCAACCAGCACGTGCGCGAGGGCTGGAACCTCTATGACGCGCTGGTCGAAGCCGGGGGCACCCGCTTCCGCCCGATCATCATGACGACGCTCGCCATGGTGTTCGGCATGCTGCCCTTGGCGCTGAGCCTCCACGAAGGCTCGAGCCAGAACGCGCCGATGGCCCATGCGGTGATCGGCGGGCTGATCAGCTCGACGCTGCTGACGCTGGTCGTCGTTCCCGTGATGCTGACCTACACCGACTCGTTGAGCGGACTGGTCAAGCGTGTGCTGCGTCGGCGCGAGCCGGCGCAGCATCATCCAACGCCTGCGGCGGCTGAGCTCGCCCCGCACTGATCCGATAACCCAAGGACTGATCATGATCACCGCACCGGCTTTGCAGGCGCGCGCCGCGCGCCTGCCCCGACTGCTCGTTGCCGTCGGCATCGCGGCGCTCCTGGCGGGCTGTTCCTCGCTCGCCTACCAGAAACCGCAGATGGCGGTGGCAGCCGCGTTTAGCGCCTCGTCTAACGCTAGAGTTTCCGTCGACAACAGCAACAAGGCGTGGTGGACGGCGTTCCGCGACCAGCGGCTGAGTCGGCTGATCGACCGCGGGCTCAGCCAGAACCTCTCGATCGCCCAGGCGGTGGAGCGGATCAACGAGGCCAATGCCGGCATGATCGCCGTCGGCGCCACCGTGCTGCCCTCGGCCTCGGGCAGCGTCGCCGGGCGCGAAAGCGGCGGCTCGGGGGCATCGAGTTCGTCGGTCACCTATGGCGCGACCGCCTCGTGGATGCTCGATCTGTTCGGGCAGTATGCCAATTCGAGGAAGGCCGCCGAGGCCGGTCTTGATCAGGCCTACCTCTCGGCCGACACGGCGCGGCTGACCTTCCTGTCGGAACTCACCAACGCCTATATCGACCTGCGCTACTATCAGGAATCGCTGGCGCTCACCCGCTCGAGCCTCGCCACCCGCCAGCAGACGCTGGAGCTGACGCAGTCGTTGCTCAACAACGGCGCCGGCTCGCAGCTCGACGTGCTGCAGGCGCAGAGCGCGCTCGATGCCGCCTCGCTGCAGCTGCCGAGCCAGGAGCTAGGGTTCGTGCGCAGCCTCAACCGGCTGGCGACGCTCACTGCGCAATCAACGGGCGCGATCGAGAAAGACCTGATCAAGGGCGCGCCGCAGCCCTGGCCGCGGGCCAAGGTCAATGCCGGCGTTCCGGCCGACCTGATCCGGCAGCGGCCGGACATCCAGGCGGCCGAGCGGGCGCTGCTGGCGGCGACCGCCAATGCCGGGATCGCCGAGGCGCAGCTGTATCCGTCGATCACGCTCAGCGGCAATATTCAGCTGGCGGCGCTGGCCGGCGGCAACACCACCAGCTGGGGGTTCGGGCCGACGCTCAGCCTGCCGTTCCTCGATGGCGGGCGGGCCAAGGCCAACCACCAGGCGGCGTTGTCGAAAGTGAACCAGGCTTATCTCAGCTGGCAGAGCGCGGTGCGCGGCGCCATCGAGGAGACCGAAAACGCGCTGGCCGCGGTGCGTCGCGACGGCCGCAGCATCGATGCCGCGACCAAGGTGTCGGACAGCGCGCAGCGGCAGCTCGAATTGGCGCGGAAGAGCTACCAGGAAGGGCAGGGGCAGATACTCGACGTGCTCAACGCCGAACGCAACCTGTTCGACGCCAAGGCCCAGCTGGCAACGTCGACGCGGCAATATGCGAGCAACTATGTGGCGCTGAACGTGGCGATCGGTGGGGGGATCGGGGCGTTGCCGGCCAAATAAGGTGGTCACCGGTATGGGCAGTCGGCGTACCCTTTACGGGGGAGGGGGATGAGGGCCGGAGGCCCTCACCGCGGGGGGACCACGCGAAAGCGTGGTGGGAGGGGGGTGCCCCACGCACTGATCGTAAGCGGACTGGGCAGAGGCCAGAGTTTGTGTGAGCAAGCGGGAAGATCGCTGACACTATTGTCCGGATACATCGCTGACAGTTTTCACGGTGTTGGGGGCTGGTCGAGCTGGTCCGAACCTGGCTGGTGGGGGGGGGGTGCCCCACGCACTGATCGTAAGCGGACTGGGCAGAGGCCAGAGTTTGTGTGAGCAAGCGGGAAGATCGCTGACACTATTGTCCGGATACATCGCTGACAGTTTTCACGGTGTTGGGGGCTGGTCGAGCTGGTCCGAACCTTGAGAGTTTCTGGGTGTAGCGGTCGATGAGGACGAGGGGCACGTTGGCGAAGCGGACCAACCAGTGTCCGTCGTCACGCTCGGTGATGCCGACGGCCTCACCAATGAGGGCCTCGGAGATGAAGATCATTCCGCCACGCCACCTGACCTCGCCGCTCGCTCGTACCCGGCGAACCTGCTCGTGCGGCCCATAGGAGGGATCCTCAAGTCGCTCGCAGAACGGGCGCGGGGAGTCGCTGTAGAGCTCGGCCGGCGGTCTCTGGTCGAGCGCCTCATGGGGGCGCTCGAAGTTGTACTCGTGCCGGAAGGCCTCGAACCGGCGCTGTTGCTGGGCTGCCGTATCGGCCGGTGGATCGCAGGTCTCAGCCTTCAGGGTGCCGTGCATACGTTCGTGCCGGCCGTTCTGTTGCGGCTTGCCCGGATAGATCCGTTCCAGGTCGATCCCCATCTTGACCCAGCGCGCCGATAGCCGGGTCAGTCCGCCTGCGCCGGTAGAAGCGAAGGGTGAACCGTTGTCGGAACGCATGGCCTTGGGCAGACCGTGCTCGCGGAACAATCGATCGGTGACCTTGCTGACCGCCTCGGTGACAGGCTCGATGATCTCAAGCCCCAACAGGTATCGACTACGGGCATCGCTCACCGTCAGGGGATCGCAGCGCGTGCCGTCGGATGTGCGGATCCAGCCCTTGAAGTCGATGCACCAGGCGTCGTTGGCAGCTGCCACTTGGGCAAAGGGCTGCTCGATCGTCAGCGCTCGCCGGCGTCGGCGACGCGGCTGGCTCAGTCCCTCGCGACGCAGCAGATCGGCAACCGTGCTCGGCGCCGGCCACGGCCAGTCCGGATGCTCACGGCTCAGTATCGCCAGCAGCTTCTTGGGTCCCCAATAGGGCTTGCGCAGCCGAGCCTCGATCAGTTCAACCACCACATCGGCCGGCGTCGCTCGGCCATGATGGTGCGGTGCCCGCGAGCGCTCCTCAAGCCCACCGGCGCCTTCCTCAGCAAAGCGCCGCTGCCACTTGTAACCGGTCTGTCGGCTGATGCCGTAGCGCTCGCAAAGAACGCTCATCGGCTCATCGCCAACAAGGCAGTCCGCCACGAACTGCACCTTCGCATCCATCACTGACGTCGCTTCCCACGGCATCGACAGGTCCTCCTGTCAGCCATGTATCCGGACTAAACTGTCAGCGATCTATCCGGATCGGACCGCGGATCGGACCGTGGCACCCCCCTCCCACCAGCCTTTCGGCTGGTCCCCCCTCCCCCGTAAACGGGAGAGGGTGCGCCGACTGCACGTTCCTCGGCTACTCCTCCGGCATCCCCGCCTCCACCCAGCGGACGAACAGCGCGATCTGCTCCTCTGCCAGCGGGTAGCTCAAGAACGGCATGCGCGGGGTGCTGATGCCCTTCAGCCGGCGGATCAGTTCGCTGCCTTCGGGGTCGCCCGGCAGCAGCACCGGGCCATCCTTGCTGCCGGCGATCGCCAGGGCGTAGCTGTCGAGGCGCAGGCCTTTCCCGGCGCCCTGGGCGGAATGGCACATCACGCAGTGCTTGGTGACGATGGGGTTGATATCTGCCCAGGTCGGCGGCTGGCCCACGGCTTCTGCTGCCGCTGCCGCCTGGCTGAAGCAGATCAGGAGTAGAGAGACAAAAGTCCGCTGCATGGTGGCGACCAAAGTCAGTGTTCGAACGAGGCGGTGAAATCATCCTGGCGCATAATCACTAGCACATCCTCAGTCACAGCGCGCGAAGTGCATCGCATGGTTGCGAAATGGTCTTGGTAAATACGTGTCATCGCTGATGAATCTGGCATCAGCTGTTACTGGATACGCTTGTTAGCGGCGTGATATGCTGCCTTCCTCGCAGCCGCCGGCCGCCCGCCTGCGGCGTCTCGCGTGGGAGGAAGAACATGAGAAGACTGGTTCTGCTTGCACTGGCTGCTTCGTTCTGCCCGATGGTTGCGTCGGCCGCCGATGTCAGCCTCGACGACATGCGCAAGGCCGTGGACAAGTACAAGGATGTGAACGTGGCGCTGGCGGATGGTTACATCCTGCCCGAAAATCACTGCGTGTCGGCCGCCAATTCGGGGTTGCCGCCGGAACTCGGCGCCATGGGGCTCCACTACATTCACCCGGGCCAGCTCGAGATCACTGGCACCGCCCCCAAGGTCGACGGCAAGAGCACCTATACCGACTGGATGAAGCCCTCGGTGCTGATCTATGAGCCGCAGGCCGATGGCACGCTCGAACTGGTGGCGGTGGAGAACCTGGTGTTCCAGGCGGCCTGGGATGCGTCGGGCAAGACCGAGGAACTGGTGCTCAACGGGCGCGCCTGGGACCACATGGCCGACGACCCGGCGACCGCCGGCGACGAGGCGCATGGTTTCATGCCGCATTACGACCAGCATGTCTGGCTCTACCGCACCAACCCGGCAGGCGACCTGATGCCGTTCAACCCGGCGGTGACCTGCGACCACGCTGAACACAAGATGTGATGGTGGTCTAGGCGCGGAAATCGGCAGTCGGGACTCCCTCTCCCGTTTACGGGGGAGGGGGACCACGCGAAAGCGTGGTGGGAGGGGGGGGCCCCACGCATTGATCGTAAGCGGACGGGGCACAGGCCAGAGTCTGCGGCACCCCCCTCCCACCAGCCTTTCGGCTGGTCCCCCTTCCCCCGCAGGCGGGAGAGGGTCGCCGACTGCGCCGCTGGTGCTAAATCGAAGCCGAAGTCTCAGCCCGTTCGGCAAACTGCCGGCGCGCCGTCGCAATACGGTCGCGGTTGTTCAGCGCGATCGAGCCCAGCCGTTTGACCCCGCCGACCAGTTCCTCGCCCAGCTCGGTGAGCTCGTATTCGACCCGCGGCGGGATGGTGGCGAAGGCGGTGCGCTCGACGAAGCCGTCGCGCTCCAGTTCCCTGAGCGTCGCCGCCAGCTGCTTCTGGGCCACGCCGCCGACATCGCGGGCGATTTCGCCGAAGCGCAGCCGGCCGGTTTCCAGCGCCACCAGCACCGGCACGGTCCAGCGCGCGCCGGTCAGGTCGAACACTTCGCGGACGATGGTTGCGTCTGGCTTGGTCATTTTCGGCACCTCGATTCACGACCGAAGTACCTTGCATCGGCAAGCTTGCGACAGGCTTGCAGTCAGTCCTTTGCCTCGCCGGAAGGGGGCGTTCCGTCCCTCGCTTCCTCAATCCTATCGCGGAACAGCGTCGCCCGCGCCAGGAGCATGAGCGTTACCGGCGTGGTGACGGTGACGAACAGGAAGATCACCAGTTCGTGGATCACCAGGCGTTGTTCCGTCACCGTGAAGAAGATCGTTGAAGCCAGGAGGATCAGGCCGCCGCCCATGCTGGTGCCCATGGTGGGGGCGTGGATGCGACGGTAGAAATCGGGGAAGCGGACGAGGCCCAGGCATCCGGCCATGGTGAGCCCGGCGCCGACGACGACGCAAACCGAGACGAGGATAGCAAGCCAGAGCGGCAGCGCGTCGATCATTCGATCACCTCGCCGCGCATCAGGAATTTGGCCAGCGCCACCGTGCCGACAAAGCCGAGCAGGCCGATCAGCATGGCGAGCTCGAAATAGATCGTAGAGCCGGTGCGGATACCGAGCGTCACCAGCAGCAGCAGGCCGACGACATAGAGCGCATCGAGCGCCAGGATCCGATCCTGGGCACGGGGGCCGCGCACCATGCGGTAGAGCGTTGCCAGCATGCCGACGCCCAGCATCAGCTGGGCGGCGAGGAGGCTCCAGTCGAGGATCATCTGGCTCATTGAAAAATCTCCAGCAACAGCCGCTCGTAGCGGTGCCTGACGGTGGCGATCCATTCGTCCTTGTCGGCGAGGTCGAGCACGTGGATCAGCACGGTGTTGTGCTCGCCGTCATATTCGAGCCAGGCGCTGCCCGGCGTCGCGGTGAGGAGGCAGGCCAGCACCGCCAGCCCGAACTGGTTGGTCAGCTGCAATTCCATCTTGATGAAGCCCGCCGAGGGTTCAGCCCTCGGGTTGATGAGGATCAGCAGCACCGCGATGTTGGAGCGGATGATGTCGATGCCGGCCACCGCCACCAGCTGCAGCAGGCTGGTGAGGCGCCGGAAACGCACGCGCCCGGGCAGGATGGCGCTGGCGGCGAGCGCGGCGGCAACAGCAACGGCGCCACCGAGCAGGATCTGGCCCAAGCCGATCGATTGCTGCAGCACCAGCCACATCAGCAGCAGCAGCGCGGCGAGAACCGGATAGGGGAGCAGGCGCTTCATGGCGCAGTCCCCATGGGCAGCACCACATCCATGTAGCCCTGCGGCGAGTGGATGAATGCCGCCGTCTCGGCGAAGAACGCCATCGCCGGCCCGGCGGCCAGCGCCAGCAGCACGCAGAGCGCCAGGAGCGCGACGATCGGGACGATTTCGGCAGTACGGACCCGCGGGACGTCGCTGTCGGGCAGCGAGGTCCAGAAGATGTTGATGCCGTTGCGCACCATCGCCACCAGCACCAGGAACCCCGAGCCGATCAGCGCCGCGACGAACCACCAGGTGGCGGCAGTCGGGCCGGCGCCGAGCGCTGCCGAGATCATGGCGAATTTCGAGACGAACCCGGAGAGCGGCGGCAAGCCGGCCATGATCAGCGCAGCAATGGCGAAGCACCAGCTGACCAGCGTCGCGGCGCCGGGCAGGGTGCGGCTGACCTCGTCGCTGTCATCGGGCGCCTCTTCCTCGTCGCCGTAGATTTCGAGCGACACGGCCAGCACCTGGGCTTCGGCCGGCAGGATCTGGTCGATCACATCCTTGAGCAGGAACAACGCCCCGGCCGCGAGGGTGGCGGCCACCACATAATAGAGCGCCCCGCTGGTCACCCCTGGCGCGTTGTAGCCGACGGCGAGGAGGAGCGTGCCGGCCGAAACCAGGATCAGGTAGCTCGCCAGCCGGTCGAGCGCCTTGCTGGAGAGCGCGCCGATGCTGCCATAGGCGATGGTCGCCAGCCCCAGCACCAGCAGCACGTTCTGCCCGAACGCCAGTTCCGGGCCCGAGGCGTTGGCGAAGACCAGGGTCCAGAGCCTGAGGATGGCGTAGAACCCCACCTTGGTCATCACCGCGAACAGGGCCGCGACGGGTGGCGCCGCCGAAGAATAGGTGCGCGGCAGCCAGAAATGCAGCGGCCAGGAGCCGGCCTTGATCAGGAAGGCGACCCCCAGCACCGCAGCGCCGGCATCGAACAGCCCGCGATCATCGGGGGCGATCAGCGGCACGGCGCGGCCGATATCGGCCATGTTGAGCGTGCCGGTGGTGGCGTAGATCAGCGCCACGCCGATGAGGAACAGGAACGAGGCGACGAGGTTGATGGCGATATAGTGCAGCGCCGCCTTCACCTGGTTGCGGCCACCGCCATGCAGCGTCAGCCCGTAGGAGGCGGCGAGCAGCAGTTCGAAGAAGACGAACAGGTTGAACAGGTCGCCAGTCAAGAAGGCGCCGTTGAGCCCCATGGTCAGGGCATGGAACAGCGGGAAGAAGTTGCTGCCGCGGCTGTGCCAGCGCGCCGAGGCATAGAGGAGGGCCGCGAGCGACAGGATCGAGGTGACCAGCACCATCACCGCCGCCAGCCGGTCGGCGACCAAGACGATGCCGAACGGCACCGGCCAGTTGCCGAGCGGGTAGACTGCTGCGAGGTTCCCATCCGATCGCGCCAGCACCACCAGCAAGAGGATCGAAACCAGCAGCAGCACGACGCTGAAGGCGATGTTGAGCCGCACCCGGCTGACGGGCCTGAGGTTGCCCAGCAGCAGGTTGGCGATCACCGCCGCCATCGGCACGAGGATGGCCAGGATGGCGATGTGGTTGAGCTCGGCCATCAGTCGAGCTTCCCATCGACATGGTCATTGCCGGTCAAGCCGCGGGCGGCGAGCAGCACCACGAGGAACAAAGCCGTCATGGCAAAGCCGATGACAATGGCGGTGAGCACCAGCGCCTGCGGCACCGGATCGACATAGTCGGCCGGGTTGGCGTTGGCGCCATCGAGGATCGGCGCCGCATCCATGCGCAGCCGGCCCATGGCGAGGATGAACAGGTTCACCGCGTAGGAGATCAGCGACAACCCGATGATTACCTGGAAGGTGCGGGGGCGGAGGATCAAATAGACCCCGGAGGCAGCAAGCACACCGATGGCGGCGGCAAGGATCAGTTCCATTTTGCCAGCCCCTCGCGTTCCCTGGGTTTGGCCGATCCGGCAGGCTTGGGCCGGCGGATCGACTGGTGCGCCAGCGCGATCAGCATCAGCACGGTGGCGCCGACCACCAGGGCAAAGACGCCCAGGTCGAACAGCAGGGCGGTCGCCAGCGGGATTTTGCCGATCAGCGGGATCTCGGCATAGGCGAAGGCCGAGGTGAGGAACGGCGCGCCGAGCGCCATCGCCCCGAGCCCGGTCAGCATGGCGAGCCCGAGCCCCCAGCCGATCCACAATACCGGCAGGACGCGCAGCCGCTCTTCGACCCAGCGGGTGCCGTGCGCCATGTATTGCAGGATGAAAGCCAGCGACATGATGATGCCGGCGATGAAGCCGCCGCCCGGCAGGTCGTGGCCGCGCAGCAGCATGTAGATGGCAATCAGGATCACCACCGGGAACAGCCAGCTCATGATCAACGAGGGGATGCGCAGGAAATCGTCGGCGACGCGCTGGCCGTCGGCGCTGCCATCGAGCAGGCGCTGCTGCTCGGGCCGCTCGGCGCTGTCGACGGCTGGCCGGAAGCGGCGCAACAGGCCGAACACGGTGAGCGCCACGACGCCCAGCACGGTGATCTCGCCCATGGTGTCGAAGCCGCGGAAATCCACCAGCATGACGTTCACCACGTTGGTGCCGCCGCCCTCCTTGTAGGCGTTGGCGAGGAAGAATTCCGAGATCCCCAGCGGGGCGCTGCGGGTCATCACGGCGTAGCTCAAGAGGGCGGCGCCCAGCCCGACCAGCAGCGCGAGGCCGACGTCGCGCAGGCGCCTGAGCCGCATCTTCAGCGTCAGGTCTTCCGGCACCGGCAGGCGCTTGGGCAGCCAGCGGAGGCCCAAGAGGATCAGCACCGTGGTGGCGATTTCGGCGAGCAGCTGGGTGAGGGCCAGATCGGGCGCCGACAGCCAGGCGAAGGTGATGCAGGTGGCGAGCCCGGCGCCGCCCATCAGGATCATTGCCGCGAGCCGGTGGAACTTGGCCTGCTGTGCGGCGGCGATGGCGCTGATGCCGCCCACGAGCCAGACGAGGCCGAGCACCGGATCGAAGCTTTCCGGCAGCGGCAGGTTGCCCATGCGGGCCCAGCCGGCCGCGACGCCCGCGGCGAGCGCCAGGAGCACCACGATGAAGATCTGCGGCTGCAGCCGTTGCGTGCCGAACAGCTCGATGAAGCTGCGCGCCCATTTGTTGGTGGCGTTCAGCAGCAGGCGCTCGAAGATACGCTGGCCGCGGAAGCGGGTGAAGAAGGGCAGTCCGTCGACATCGCGGAAGCGCCGGTAATAGGGCACGTAGATCACCACGCCGCCGAGCATGGCGAGGAGGCTCATCAGCAGTGGCCAGTTGAAGCCGTGCCAGACCGAGAGGCTGTAATAGGGCGTGTCGGGCCCGAGCACCGACTGCACTGCCGCGGCGAGGAACGGCCCGATGGTGATGCCGGGGATGATGCCGACGGCGAGGCAGACCACCACCAGGAGTTCCATCGGCCGCCGCATCAAGGCCGGCGGTTCGTGCGGCACCCGGTCGAGTTCGGTTGGCGGTGGCCCGAAGAACACGCCATGCACGAACTTGATCGAGTAGGCGACGCTCAGCATGCCGGCAATGGTCGCGCCGATCGGCAGCGAATAGTTGACGAAGATGTCGGGGTGGAACTCCGCCGTCTCGGTGAAGAACATTTCCTTGGAGAGAAAGCCGTTGAGCAGCGGCACCCCGGCCATGGCGCCGCTGGCGATGATGGCGAAGGTGGCGGTGAACGGCATGAACCGCCACAGGCCGCTGAGCTTTCGCACGTCGCGGGTGCCGGTTTCGTGGTCGATGATGCCCACCACCATGAACAGCGAGGCCTTGAAGGTGGCGTGGTTGGCGATGTGGAAGATCGCCGCGACGGCAGCGAGCGGCGTCCCCATGCCGAGCAGCGTGGTGATGAGGCCGAGGTGACTGATGGTCGAATAGGCGAGGAGGCCCTTGAGGTCGCGCTGGAACAAGGCCGCGGCAGCCCCGAAGATCAGCGTCGCGAGCCCGGTATAGGTGACGATGGCGAACCAGAGCTCGGAATCCGACATCACCGGCCAGAAGCGGGTGAGGAGGAACACGCCGGCCTTCACCATAGTGGCCGAGTGGAGATAGGCCGAGACCGGGGTCGGCGCCGTCATGGCGTTGGGCAGCCAGAACTGGAACGGGAACTGCGCGCTCTTGGTGAAGGCGGCGAGCAGGAACAGGATCAGCGTCACCGGGTAGAGCGGGCTATCGACCAGCGTGCTGCCCGAAGCCAGCACATCGTCGAGCTCGTAGCTACCGACGATATGGCCGATGAGCAGCATGGCGACGAACAGCGCCAGCCCACCCATGCCGGTAACGATCAGCGCCATGCGGGCGCCATCGCGCGCATCGCCGCGGTGGTACCAGTAGCCGATGAGCAGGAACGAGACGAAGCTGGTCAGCTCCCAGAACACCGCGAGCTGGATGATGTTGCCGGAGAGCACGAGCCCCAGCATCGCCCCCATGAAGGCGAGCAGCAGCGCATAAAAGCGCGCCACCGGATCCTTGGGCGACATGTAGTAGCGCGCATAGAGCACGACGAGCAGGCCGATCAGCGTGATCAGCACGCAGAACAGCCAGGCGAGGCCATCCATGCGCAGCGTCAGGTTGAGCCCGAGCTGCGGGATCCACTCGATGCGGTAGATCAGCGCGTCGCCCGCGGAAACCTGCGGGAACAGCAGCAGGGTGACGAGGAAGAGCAGGGCCGCGACGCCGCCGGTGACGTACACCGCTCCCGAGGCTAATCGACCCTGCAGCGCATAGGCGAGGACGCATGCCAGAAATGGCAAGGCACACAATGTTCCCAATGCGACGTCAGGCGAAAATCCCGGCAGCGTCCCGTCCCCAGCTCAGTGTGTGCATCGGGTATAGGTGGCGTCGAGGCGGTTGGAAAGTGCCCCATTTGTCGGTGCGGCAGCTTGTCCGATTTAATGACTGGTGACGCTCTCGCAGCAGGGCACAAGCCATCCCACCCACCGGTGTCATCCCGGCGAAAGCTGGGACCCATCTACCCACTTGCGCTGCGGCGAGTTGGGTCCCAGCTTTCGCTGGGATGACACCGAGTTTGGGGTAGCTTTCGGTGAACAACACATACTTTGTGTACCTGCTCGCTTCACGGCGCAACGGGACGCTCTACACCGGTGTGACCAGCGACCTGATGGGCCGCGTCGCGCAACATCGCGAACATGTCGTTCCTGGATTCACCAGCAAGTATGGCGTCACCCGGCTCGTGTGGTTCGAGGCACACGAATCGATCGAGGCGGCGATTACGCGAGAAAAGCAGATCAAGACGTGGCAGCGCGCCTGGAAGATCGAGCTGTTCCGCGACCTGAACCCGAACTGGGATGATCTATTTCCGGCATTGGGCAAAGGCATCTGGTAGGCACTGAGCTACCCCCACCCACCGGCTGTCATCCCAGCGAAAGCTGGGACCCATCTACCCACTTGCGCTGCGGCGAGCTGGGTCCCAGCTTTCGCTGGGATGACACCGAGTTTGATGAGGCTGCAGTGGTTCGCTGACGAGTTGCCGCGACGTCTGCAGCATTGCGCCTCGCTCCCTAAAACGCCCCGAACAGCGCCTTCTGCGCGATGCGGAGCGCAGAGATCGCGTCGTGGTCTTCCTGGGCCTTGCGCAGCGCCTTCAGATCCAGCGCTTCCAGCCCGCGGTCTACCGCCTTGAGGAAGTCGATGGCGTGGTCGGCGGTCTGGACGCTGTCTTCGCGGAAGGGGAACTGGTCGAGTTGCCAGACGCCGTCCCACTTGTTCTTGCGCAGGACATGGAAGAACTCGAACAGCTCGATCGGGTGGAGGCTGCCGGCCACCAGGTCGTCGTCCCAGGAGCGGTAGTTGTCGTTGACGTCCATGCCGAACAGCCGGCCGTAATCGATGGCCATCTGGGCCGAATCCGCCGCGGATTCGCCGCCGAAAATGGCGTGGCCGAAATCGAGCAGGATGCCGACATTGGGCAGGCCAATCTTCTCGATGCCGAGCAGCGTCCGCGCCAGCGAGTCAAAGCTCATATGCACGCGCGGTTCGCGCGGCTTGTATTCGATGACGAATTTGAGGTCCGGGTTCTCGCTGGCGAGGCGGCCGACGCCATCGAGCGAGTTCTTCCACAGCGTGCCGTGGTCGACCTGGAACGGGTAATCCCAGCCGTCCTGGCCGGGCCAGAGCTTGACGTATTCGGCGCCGAAGGCTCGCACCACGCCGGCGGCTTCGGTGATCAGTTCGTGGGCGCGCTGGCGGATGCCGGGGTCGGGGTTGGTGAAGGCCCCCTTCCTGAACTCGCGGGTGTAGATCTCGGGGGTGATGCCGATGACGCCAAGCTTGTTGCGGTCGAGCGCCGTCTTGATCTCAGCGTTGCTGAATTCGCCGCCGAAGAACGGGTAGTTGATGTCGACGACGCTCAGGTCGCGCACCTTGCCGGCGAGGTCGATGGCCTCGATGACGTTGCGCGGCTCGCCATAGCCGTCGGTCGCATAGCGGTCGACATAGGTGGCAAAGTGCCAGATGCCGGCTCCGAAGCGCAGCTTGCTCATCTTGTTGTTCTCCCTCGTTTGTTGCTCCGCCCGGGGCGGTTGGTTCAGGTGATGGGGTCGCGCTGCAGCACGCGGCCGACGCCGCTCAGCCAGCCCGAGAGCGCGGCATTGCGCTGCGCTGCGGACATTTGCGGGGTGAATTGGCGTTGCGCCTTGGTGGCCCGTGTGGTGTTGCGGCCGAGGCCCGTCGCGGCGAGCAGCGCGGCGCCGGCGGCGCTGACTTCGGGCAGCTCGCCGCGCAGCACCGGGCGGCCGAGCAGGTCGGCCTGGAACTGCATCAGCATGTCGTTGCGCGCCGCGCCGCCATCGGCGGAGAGCCGGGCCAGCGGCTGGCCGAGGTCGGTTTCCATGGCGGTGAAGACGTCGCTGACCTGGAAGGCGATGGCCTCGACGGCGGCGCGCGCCAGGTGCGCCGGGGTGGTGCCGAGCGCCAGGCCCGAGATGCTGCCGCGGGCCTCCGGATCCCAGTAGGGGGCGCCGAGCCCGACCAGAGCCGGAACGAAGATCACGCCATTGCTGTCGGGCACCGTGGCGGCCAGTGCGGCGACGGCGGCGGGGTCGGTGATGCCGAGCAGGCTTCCTATGAAGGCGACGGCCTGGCCGGAGACCGAGATATTGCCCTCGAGCGCATAGGCGACGCCGGCACTGGTGCTCCAGGCGATGGTCGAGGAGAGGCCGCTGCGGCTCACGATGCGCCCTGTGGTCAGGGTCATCAGCGACGAGCCGGTGCCGTAGGTCGCCTTCACCGTGCCCGGCTCGCGCACGCCGTGGCCGAACAAAGCCGCATGCGAGTCGCCGATCATGGCGTGGATGGGAGTACCGGCGGCGAGGGCGGAGACGCCGTTGGCCACGGTGCCGAAGGCGCTGTCCGAGGGGCGGACTTTTGGCAGGAGCTCAAGCGGCACGTTGAAGATGCGGCCGAGCTCGGCGTCCCAGGCCAGCGCCTCGGTGTTGAACAGCTGGGTGCGCGAGGCGTTGGAATGGTCGGTGGCGTGCTCGCCTCCGGTCAGGTTCCAGAGCAGCCAGGCGTCGATGGTGCCGGCGCGCAAACTCCCGGCTGTGGCAGCCTCGCGAGCGCCGGAGACATGGTCGAGGATCCAGGCAAGCTTGGCTGCCGGGAACAACGGATCGATGCCGAGCCCGGTGCGGGCTTCGATCAGCTCGCCATGCCCGGCGGCGCGGATGGCGGCGCAGGCGGGGGCTGAGCGGCGGCACTGCCAGAGGATGGCCGGAGCGATGGGCGCGCCGGTGCGGCTGTCCCACACCACGATGGTTTCGCGCTGGTTGGAAATCGCCAGCGCGTCCAGATCCGGCCCGACCTTGGCCACTACCTCGGCGATCACGTGCGCGACGCTCTGCCAGATGTCGGTCGCCGATTGCTCGGCCCAGCCGGGCTGTGGATAGCTGACCGCCATCGGCACCGAGGCACTGGCAACCACCCGCCCCTCGGCGTCGAACGCCAGAGCTTTGGTGTTGGTGGTGCCCTGGTCGATGGCGAGGATCAGCCCGTTGCTCATTTGCGGGCGAGGAGCTGGCGCGCCGCGTCGGCGATGCCGGCGGCGTTCAGATGGAAATGCTCGAGCAGCCAGTCGGCCGAACCGGTAGGCAGGAACCCGGGGAAGCCGAGGATGCGCATCGGCACCGGATCGTGCGTCGCCAAGACTTCGGCCACCGCACCGCCGAGGCCGCCGCGCACCGAGTGCTCTTCGACGGTGACGACGGCGCCGGTCTTTGCCGCTTCGAGAATGGTTGCCTCGTCGAGCGGATTGACCGTCGACATGTTGATGACCCGCGCGGCGATGCCGTCGGCGGCGAGGGCTTCGGCCGCGGCCAGCGCCCGGTGCACCATCACGCCATTGGCGATGATGGCGAGATCGTTGCCGTCGCGCAGGGTTTCGGCCTTGCCGATCTCGAAGCGCGCGTTACTGCGCGGCAGGTCGGGCACCGGCATGCGGCTCACCCGGATGAACACCGGGCCATCGAGCGCCGCCGCGGCGCGGATCGCCTGCTCGGTTTCCCAGGGGTCGGAGGGGACGATCAGCGTCAGGTTGTTGAGCAGCCGCAGCCAGGCCATATCCTCGATGGAATGGTGGGTCGGGCCGAGCTCGCCATAGGCGACACCGCTCGATTGGCCGATCAGCTTCACGTTGACATTGGTGTAGGCGATATCGGCCTTGATCTGCTCCATCGCCCGGGCGGTGAGAAAGCACGCGGCGGCGGAAACGAAGGGGATCTTGCCGCCATTGGCGAGGCCGGCGCCCACTGCCACGACGGTCTGTTCGGCGATGCCGACATTGACCATGCGCTCGGGCCAGCGCTTCCGGAAATTGACCAGCTTGGACGAGCCGACGCTGTCGCTCACCACGGTGACGATACGCGGATCGGCTTCGGCCAGTGCCTCGACGGTTTTCGAGAAGGTGTCGCGGCAATCGTGCCAGCCGGCAGGGGCAGGGGCGGCGGCGCTCATCAGGCGAGTTCCCGCATGGCTTGCTCGTACTGGTCCTTGTTGGGCACGCCGTGGTGCCAGGCGACGTTGTCGTGCATGAAGCTGACGCCCTTGCCCTTGAATGTGTTGGCGATGACGCAGAGCGGCTTGCCGCGGCCTTTAGGCGACTTACTCAGCACCTCGTAGAGGGCGCGGTGATCGTGCCCGTCTACCACCTCGACATGCCAGCCAAAGGCGCGCCACTTGTCGTCGAGCGGGTCGAGGCTGGCGGTTTCCTCGGTGCGCGCCCCCTGTTGCAGCCGGTTGCGGTCGATGATCAGCGTCAGGTTCTCGAGCTTGCGGTGACCGGCGGTGAGCGCTGCTTCCCAGTTGCTGCCTTCCTGCAACTCACCGTCGCCGGTGAGCACGAAAGTGCGGAAATCGGCATTGTCGATCTGGCCGGCAATGGCGATGCCGACGCTGACCGGCAGGCCATGACCGAGCGGGCCGGTATTGGTCTCCACGCCTGGCAGGTAGTTGCGGTTGGGGTGGCCGTTGAGCAGCGACAGCGGCTGCATATAGGTGCTGAGCTCCGCCTCGGGAAAGAACCCGGCGGCAGCCAGCACGGCGTAGAAGGCGCCGGTGCAGTGGCCCTTGCTCATCACGAAACGATCTCGCGCCGGGTTGCGTGGATCGGCGGGGTCGTGGCGCAGCACGCCGAAATACAGCGTCGCCAGCACGTCGGCGGCGCTGAAATCGCCACCGGGGTGACCCAGTTGCGCCTCGTAGACCATCTGGAAACTGCGCCGGCGGATCCACAGCGCCTTGTCGCGGATGAGCGCGACCGGATCGTTGCGAAGTTCGGCGGAAGCCGGGAACGTCAAAACTGCCTCCTCCAGCATTCGGGGTAGGCCGGCTTGCTGCCGCTGCCTCCCATGCATCTTGCTGCGACAACTAACCGATTGTTTGCCGCTCGTCACTATCGAAAATTTGCGAATGATTTCGTTTGGCATATAGTCGCTAGATATCCGAAGTGTGCGGGTTGCGGAAAACCCAGCCGCCACGGTAATTTGCCAGAGGTCAGCAGAGGCGCGCCTGAGAGATGAACGAGCAGAAGAGCATGCGCCGGCAGGACCGCAAGGCCGGCGGCGGCGTCGATGCCGGCACGCTGAGCGGGCTGTTGGCCGAGCCGCGGCGGCGCAAGATTCTCGAGTGGCTGCAGGAAGAGGGCAGCGCCCGGGTGCGCGACCTCTCAGCTGCGTTCGAAGTCAGCGAAGCGACGATCCGGCAGGATCTCGAGCGGCTGGAGGCCGACGGCTATATCACCAGGGAGCATGGCGGCGCGTTCCTCAAGACACTGCCCCGGCAGGTCGAGACGCTGAGCCTGCAACACCTTGAGAACATGGACAAAAAGCGCAGGATCGGGGTGCGGGCCGCATCGCTGGTCGGTGATGGCGAGACGATCATCCTCGATGCCGGCTCGACCACCACCGAGGTCGCGCATGGCCTCTTGCAGCGGCGCGAGCTGACGGTGATCACCAATGCGCTCAACATCGCGCTGATCCTCGGCGCGGTGCCGGGCTTTGCCGTGCATATGCCGGGCGGCCAGTTCAAGGCGCCGACCCTGTCGCTGAGCGGCGACAAGTCGGTGGAGTATTTCCGCGATATCCTCGCCGGCAAACTGTTCCTCGCCACCGCCGGCGTGTCGCTCGAGGCGGGACTCACCTATCCGAGCTTTGCCGACCTGCAGCTCAAGCAGGCGATGATCAAGGCGGCGCAGCACGTCTACCTGGTGGCGGATTCGACCAAGATCAACCGCACTTCGTTCACGCGGCTTGGCACTTTGGACGTGATTCACTCGTTTATCACCGATGACGGGATCCGCGATGAGGATGCCCGCGAGTTCGAGCGACGCGGCATCGAGCTGATCGTCGCTCGCTGAAATAACTTAAACCTGCCAGTCCCTTAGTCTCGCTGCTCCAGCGCCAGCCGTTAGGGCAGGGCGCTGTCACGTGCTGTTGAACCGGCCCGGATCAGCGCCGCTTGCTGGCGATCTCGACGAAAAACGGCATTGACTTGCCTCTGATACCTCCGTAATCCTCATTAATCGCAAACAAAGCGAAACAGACAGAACTCGTCTGTTTGCGATGTGCCTGGGGTGCGGTGCACCTGAGGCGCAGGTATGCGCCAGATGGCGGCAGGTATGCGCCAGATGGCGCAGGGGAGCAGGTGAGGAGCCCTTCGATTACGGCGACTGATGTCCAGGCGGCTTGCAGCCGGCTGACGGGCACGGCTGTGCGATGGCCGACCACCGCGAGGTTCAAAATCCCGGATGCGACTGCCGAGACCCGGCGGCGATCGGGGCACAAGAGGAGGACACGGACAATGGTACGGCTTGGCCGATACGTGCTGGCCCCGCTGGCGGGGCTGTTGCTGGCAGGCGCCAGCTACGCGCAGGAAATGACCGATGTGGGCACGCCCCGCAACGAGACGCTGATCGTGCAGACCTTCGACGGCAAATCGGCCAACCCCGATGTGCAGAACCCGCTCAACCAGTATGCGATCTGGCGCGGCTTCCGCGAGCTGGGCTGGAGCTTTCTGTGGGAGATGGATACGGCGACCGGCCAGTCCTACCCCGAGCTCGCTGCCGGCCCGGTGGAAGTGCTCAACCCCGAGCACACCAAGTTCCGCATCAAGATCCGCCCCGGCGTGTTCTGGAGCGACGGGGTGGAGTTCACCGTCGACGACCTGATCTACACGCTCGATACGTCCTTCAAGTACAAGGACAAGCTGACCTTCGTCGCCCGCACCACCAATTACGTGAAAGAGGGCAGCTGGTCCAAGGTCGACAACTACACCATGGATATCGAGACTGCGAACCCGGCCTATGATTTCCAGACCGTGCTCGGCGTCTATACCTGGGGCTCGCTGTTCGTGCCGGTGCCCAAGCACATCTTCGAAGGGCAGGGCGACAATGTCGTCACCTTCAAGAACACCAATGCGGTGACGCTCGGGCCCTACAAGATCAAGGAGTTCGACCCCAACGGCTTCTGGCAGCTGTGGGAGTTGCGTGACGATTGGCAGCGCTCGGGCTGGGGGAACCTCGGCACGCCGAAGCCGAAATACGTGCTCTACAAGGATTTCGGCGCCGAAGAGACGCGCACCCTGGCGTTCGTCCAGAACCAGTATGACGTCGACACTTTCATGAGCCCGGATTCGATTGCCGCCGCCAAGGCGCGCAACCCGGCGATCGAGACGTTCTCGCCGACGCTGCCGTACCACGACATGAATGACGCCTGTGCCTACGGCGTCTATTTCAACCAGCAGAAGTCACCCTATGACCTGCCCGAAGTGCGCTGGGCGCTGGCCCTGACGACCAACCTGCAGCAGGTCGGCATCAGCGCCGTCAGCGGGCAGTTCAAGGCCGCGGCCCTGCCGTTCGCCGACACGCCGATCACCGACCCGGTCTACTACCAGCCGATGCTGGAGTTCCTCAACGGGCTGACCATCTCGGATGGCTACAAGCCGTTCGATGCCGGCTTCGGCGACGGGATGGTGGCGGCGCTCAAGGCGCAGGGCACCCCCGAGGCGGACCTGCCGACCGGCGATGCGGTCAAGCAGGGCTTTGGCCAGGGCTGGTGGAAGTACGACCCGGCGGAAGCTGAAAAGCTGCTCGGCTCGGTCGGCATCAAGAAGGGCGCGGACGGCTTTTACACCAAGCCCGACGGCTCGCCGTGGACGCTCGATTTCGTCATCCCGGCCGACTGGAACAAGGTGATGCAGCGCACCGGCTTCTCGATCGCCGACAGCTGGAAGAAGGCGGGGTTCAACGTCACCGCCCGCCAAGCCGACAATGGCGAGTTCACCACGGTGCAGAACACCAACGCCAAGCTCGACCTGATGGTCAACTGGAACATGACCTGCACCTACAACTCCAACTGGTTCAACAGCTGGAACTCGTTCAGCGACACGTTCGTCAAGCCGGTCGACTCCAACGAGCCGCTGCAGGGCAACTTCATCCGTGTCACCGACCCGGAGATCTTCAAGCTGGTGCAGGATAGCAAGGTGCTCGAGATCGGCTCGGAGCCGTTCGTCGCCAACGGCATCGAGATCGCCAAGAAGCTGACCAGCGGCATGCAGTTCATCAACCTGATGAACATCCCGACGACGATCCCGACCAACAACACCTACTGGAAGAACTATCCCAAGCAATCGAACTTCTACGCGGCGCCCTACACCTGGTGGTCGTCGTTCAAGAAGACGATCGTCAACATCGAACCGACCGGCAAGTAGCCGCTGGTCGATGGTGGGGCGGCTTTCCTCCCGGCCGCCCCATTCCCTTTTCTCGTTCTCGGAGCAGGTGGGCCAATGGGTGTCCTGCAATACGTGGCCAAGCGTGTTGGCCTCTATTTCGCGGTCCTGTTCATCGGGCTGACGATCACCTTCCTGTTGCCGCGACTGATGCCGGCCAACCCGATCGACGGCTATATCGGCCAGATCCAGGCACGGGCCAGCGGCGCGCTCACCGCCGATGACATCATCCAGCTGCGCGCCAATCTCGAGCAGCTCTACGGGCTGAAGGGCGACCTGTTCAGCCAGTACCTGAGCTATCTCGAGCGGGTGGTGCTGCACTTCGATTTCGGGCCGAGCTTCACCTATTACCCGCAGCCGGTCAGCCAGATGATCTTCAACGCGCTGCCCTGGACGCTGGGGCTGCTGCTGATCTCGACCTTCATCGCCTGGCTGCTCGGCAACATGGTCGGGCTGGTGGCGGGGTACTTCCACACCAAGAAGGCGGCGACCATCCTCGAAGTGGTCGGGATCCTGCTCTACCCGATCCCCTATTACATCCTCGCGGTCAGCGTGATCCTGCTGCTCGCCTACATCTTCCCGATCTTCCCGCTGTCGCCGACCTTCCCGGTCGGGCAGATGACGCCGCAGAAATTCGGCATGGTGATCTACAACTCGCTGCTGCCGGCGCTGACGCTGGTGCTGGCCGGGTTCGGCTGGAACATCCTCAGTATGAAGGCCTTAGCGGTGGCGACCACCGAGGAGCCTTACGTCACCTATGCGCGGCTGAAGGGCGCCTCGAACTGGACCCGCATGGTGCGCTACGTGTTCCGCAACGCCATGCTGCCGCAGGTGACGGCGCTGGCGCTGTCGCTGGGCACGGTGTTCAACGGCGCGCTGCTCACCGAGATGCTGTTCTCCTATCCGGGCGTCGGGCTGATCATGCGCACCGCGGCGAGCGGCGGCGATTACAACGTGCTGTACGGCGCCATCGCCATCTCGATCATCGCCGTCGCCACGGCCGGCCTCGTCATCGACCTCATCTACCCCCTCCTCGACCCGCGGATCCGCCACAAATGACGACCGAGAGCCCCTCGGCGGCGGGTGCCGCCGCCATTCCCGCCGCCCCGACAGCTAAGCGCCGCGACAGCTTGCTGTGGCTGCTCAACGCGCGGCTCGCCATTGGGCTGAGCCTCGTCAGCATCTTCATCGTCGGCAGTATCGTGTTGCCGTTCTTTGCGCCCGCCGATCCGTCGCTGCAGGCGACGTATTTGAAGAACATGCCGATGTCCTGGGAGCACCTGCTCGGCACCAATGCCATCGGGCAGGACATTTTCTGGTTCCTGGTGTTCGCCATCCGCAACTCGCTGATCCTCGGCGTCTTGGTCGGCGTCGGCGTCACCATCATCTCGACCGCGGTCGGGCTCAGCGCCGGCTATATCGGCGGCAATTACGAGCGCGTGGTGATGCTGGTGGTCGACAGCTTCATCACCATCCCGCTGCTGCCGATCCTGATCATCCTCGGCGCAGTGATCCGCGGCAACAGCTCGTTCCTCACGGTCGGCGCGATCATCGTAGTGTTCGGCTGGGCCTGGGGCGCCCGCACCATCCGCTCGATGGCGCTGTCGCTGCGCGAACGCGAGTTCATCAACATGGCGCGGTTTTCGGGCGCCAACACCTTCAACATCCTCACGAGGGAAATCTTCCCGTACGTGTCGGCCTACATGGTGGTGGGGTTCATCAACACCATCCTCTTTGCCGTGAACACCGAGGCGACGCTGGCGGTGATCGGGCTCAGTAAGGTCGAGGTGCCGACGCTCGGCTCGATCATCTTCTGGGCGCTCAACTACAACGCGCTGTTCACCGGCAATTACCCCTGGCTGGTGGCGCCGATCGTCGCCTCGATCCTGCTCTTTCTCGGGTTGTTCCTGACCTCGACCGGCTTCAACGCCGCATTCGCCAACAAGCGGGGTGTTGCATGATCAAGCTCAACGATCTCAAGATCAGCTACCGCATCGGCAACCGGGTGATCGAAGCGGTCAACGGCGTGACGCTGACCATTCCTGACGGCTCGATCGTCGGCATTGCCGGGGAATCCGGCTGCGGCAAGTCCACGCTGATGAAGGCGATCTATGGCGATATCCAATCGCCGATGTCGCTCAGTGGCGGCAGCATCGAATATGGCATGAAGGGCGCTGACGGGCTGCCGGTGACCACTGAGACGATCCGCCGGGAGTGGTTCAAGTCGATCTCCTACATTCCGCAGAGCTCGATGAACTCGCTGAACCCGGTGATCCGCATCCGCGACCAATTCACCGATTTCCCCGGCACCGACAGCAACAAGAAGCGGGTGCTGGAGCGGGCCCGGGCCTATATCGGCAAGCTCGGCTTGCCGGCCGAAGCGATGGAGTCCTACCCGCATCAGCTGTCGGGCGGCATGCGGCAGCGGGTGATGATCGCGCTCGCCACCTTCTTCCAGCCCGAGCTGATCATCGCGGACGAACCGACCACGGCGCTCGACGTGGTGGTGCAGAAGGAAATCCTGCTGCTCCTGATGGAAGTGCAGGAGCTGATGGGCAACACCATCCTCGTCGTCTCGCACGACATGGGCGTCCACTACCAGGTCACCCACAAGATGCTGATCATGTATGCCGGCCGGGTGGTCGAGTATGGCGACACCGAAAGCGTCTTCGCCGACCCGCAGCACCCCTACACCAAGATGCTGATCGACTCGCTGCCCACTATTGGCGACGACAGCATGCGCGGCGTGCTGGCCAGCATGGCCGGGGCAGGGGGTGACCGGGCCTATCGGGTGGAACCGGAGCTGATCGAGGTGAAGCCCGGGCATTTCATGGCGCGACCCAGCCAGATTGTGGGGGCAGCGGCATGACCGTGATCCTGAAGACCGAAGCCCTGAACAAGGTCTACCGGCAGGGCGGCCTGGTGCGCTCGCGGCAGGTCAGGGCGCTGAACGACGTCAACATCAACGTCGAGAGCGACAAGCCGGTGGTGATCGCGGTGGTCGGGGAATCCGGCAGCGGCAAGACCACGCTGGCCAAAACCCTGCTGCGGCTCGAAACCCCGAGCTCGGGCCGGGCCATCGTCTATGACACGGTGGTGACCGGCAAAGGCACCACGCTTTCGAAGCAGCAGTTTCTCGGGCTGGTGCAGCCGATCTTCCAGAACCCGTTCGAGGCGTTCAGCCGCTATCGGCCGGTCGATGCGTACCTGCATGAGACGGCGCGGCGCGTCGGCGGCATGGACGGCGCCCAGGCGGAGGCGGCGGTGGCCGCGGCTCTCTCGAGCGTCGGGCTCAAATACGGCGAGGTGCGCGGCAAGTACACCAACCAGTTCTCGGGCGGCGAGCTGCAGCGCATCTCGGTGGCGCGAGCGCTGATCCCGCAGCCCAAGCTGATCGTCGCGGACGAGCCGGTGTCGATGATCGACGCGTCGCGGCGGATGATCATCATCAACCTGTTCAAGCAGCTGCGCGACGAGGCTGGCCGGAGCTTTCTCTACATCACCCACGACCTCGCCACCGCCTACTACATCTCGGACTACGTGGCGGTGATGAACAAGGGCGTGGTGGTGGAGTTCGGCCCGGCGCGCCAGGTGATGGGCGACCCGCAGCACGACTACACCAAGCTGCTGCTGAGCTCGATCCCGACAACGAAAAGCCGCTGGCGGCCGCGGCAGGTGGCGGCGTGAGTTTTTGTCCACCGGCCTCTCCTTAATCCTCCCCCGCGTGGCGGGGGAGGGGAACCAGCGAAGCTGGTGGAGGGGGGAGCCAAACTAACCGGCGACTCTTACTGCCCCCTCCACCGCCTTCGGCGGTCCCCCTCCTCCCCGCCCCGCGGGGGAGGATCAAGGAGAGGCCGGCGCCCACCACATTGAGTTTCAAGGGAATTTTTAGAGATGACCACGACCCCCGCCTCGCTATGGGCCACCTATGAGCTGAGCTTCACCGGCCCCTCCACTGGCAACCCCTTCCTCGAGATCCAGCTCACCGCCATCTTCCGGCAGGGCGAGCGCGAGGTGCGGGTCAACGGGTTCTATGACGGCGACGGCGTCTACAAGCTGCGCTTCCTGCCCGACACCACGGGGACGTGGACGTACGAAACCCGCAGCAATGCGCCGGCGCTCGACAACATCAGCGGCAGCTTCGAAGTGGGGCCGGCGCTGCCCAACCACCATGGCCCGGTGCGCGTCGCCAACCGGCACCATTTCCGCTACGCCGATGGCACGCGCTACACCAATATCGGCACCACCGCCTATGTGTGGAACCTGCAGGGCGACGTGCTGGAGGAGGAGACGCTCGCGAGCCTCGCCAAGGCGCCCTTCACCAAGATCCGCATGTGCGTGTTCCCCAAGCACTATCGCTACAATGAGAACGAGCCGGAGCGGTATCCGTTCAAGCTGGTGACTGCGGGCAAAAGCAAGTGGGACGGCAGCTTTGCCGGGGCCGACAAGTATGGCTGGAAGTTCGATTTCACGCAGTTCGAGCCGGCCTATTTCCAGCATCTCGAACAGCGCATCAAGCAGCTGGCAGAGATTGGGGTCGAAGCCGATCTGATCGTCTTCCACCCCTATGACCGCTGGGGTTTTTCGCGCATGTCGCCGGCCGAGGATGACCGGTACCTGCGCTACCTTACCGCGCGGCTCGCGGCGTTCCCCAATGTGTGGTGGTCGATGGCCAACGAATACGACCTGATGCCGCAAAAGACCCCGCAGGACTGGGATCGCTTCATCAACATCACCGCCGATAACGACCCCTTTGGGCACCTGCTATCGGTGCATAACTGCTTCAAGTTCTACGACCACAACCACCCGCGTATCACCCACGCTTCGATCCAGCGCTCGAGTGCCAACATGTCGGCGGTGTGGCGCGAGAAATACGGCAAGCCGGTGTCGATCGACGAGTGCTGCTACGAGGGCACCATCGCCGAGCTCTGGGGCAATATCAGTGGCCAGAAGATGGTGCGCCGGTTCTGGGATGGTGTGGTCAATGGCGGCTATGTCACCCATGGCGAGACCTTCAACAATGAGACCAACACCATCTGGTGGGCCAAGGGCGGCAAGCTGATCGGCGACAGTGTGGAACGCATCGCCTTCCTTCGCCGCATCATGGAGGAGGGGCCCGAGGAGGGGCTCGATCCGATCAAATCCACCGGCGCCTATCGCATCGCGATGCAAGGCGGGCTCGACAATGTGGTGCTGCAGCAGCTGTTCGTGCCACCGGCAGGCGAAGAGGGCTGGGCCCCGGCCATGGCCTGGTGGCCGACTGCCGGGCAGCCGCACCGCTATTACCTGAGCTACCTGGGCGAGAACCAGCCGAGCGAGGCGACAGTCGCGGTGCCGCCGGACGAGCAGTACAGCGCCACGCTGATCGACACCTGGAACATGACCGAGACGCTGCTCGCGCCGAGCGTCAAGCGTGGCGACGTGCTGCATTTCGAGCCCAAACCCTATCTGGCGCTGCTGTTCAAGCGCATCGACTGAGGATCTCTCCATGACCGCCAAGTACGATATTTTCGAAGCGAGCTTTGCCGGCCCGGCCAGCGGCAACCCCTATCTCGAGGTGAGCTTCGACGCAGTGTTCGCACAGCATGCGCGCGAAGTGCGGGTGCCGGGCTTCTACGATGGCGACGGCACCTATCGGGTGCGCTTCATGCCCGACCATGAAGGCGAATGGACCTTCCGCACCCGGTCGAAGACTGCGGCGCTCGACGGCAAGACCGGCAGCTTCACCGTCACCGCGGCACGTCCCGGCCAGCACGGGCCGGTGGCCGTCAAAAACAAGTTCCACTTCGCCCATGCCGACGGCAGCCCCTACGTGCCGTTCGGCACCACCTGCTATGCCTGGACGCACCAGCCGCTCGCCATGCAGGCCGAAACGCTGGAGACGCTCGGCAAGGCGAAGTTCAACAAGATCCGCATGGGGGTGTTCCCCAAGGATTATCCGTTCAACACCAACGAGCCGCTACAGGACGTCTATCTTCCGGGCGCCGACGGCAAGCTCGATTTCGATCGGCCCAACCCGAAAGCGTTCCAGCACTTCGAGCAGCAGGTCGGCAAATTGCGCGACATGGGGATCGAGGCGGACCTGATCATCTTCCACCCCTATGACCGCTGGGGCTATTCGAACATGTCGGCGGAGCAGGATTTCCGCTACGTCGCTTATCTCGCGGCCCGGCTCGGCGCCTATTCCAACGTCTGGTGGGCGCTCGCCAATGAGTATGATTTCCTGCTCGACACCAAGCCGGTGGCGCAGTGGGACCGCTATTTCCACATCCTCGAAGAGAACGACCCCTACGGGCACCTGAAGTCGATCCACAACGGCGACCAGTCAATGAATTTCGACCATCGCAAGGCCTGGGTCAGCCACGTCTGCATCCAGAACTGGGACGTGAAGCGCACGCCGGAATGGCGCGAGCAGTATGGCAAGCCCGTGGTCAACGACGAGCCGGAATATGAGGGAAATATCTGGCCGAGCTGGGGCAATATCACCGCCCAGGAGCTCACCCACCGGTTCTGGACCACGGTGATGCGCGGCGGCTATGCCGGGCATGGCGAGACCTATGCCGACCCGGACGACCTGATCTGGTGGGCCAAGGGCGGCAAGCTCCATGGCGAAGCCTGGAAGCGCATCGGCTTCCTCCGCGCCATCGTCGAGGAGGATGCGACGGACGGGCTGACGCCGATGGGCCACAATGCCTCCTGGCCGTGGAGCCGCATCTCCGGGGCCCGCGACGGCAAGGTCAGCTACATCTATTTCGGCGAGCACCAGCCGAACCAGTGGACGACCGGGCTGCCCAAGGAAGACGGGAACTTTGAGGTCGACCTGATCGACACCTGGGCAATGACGGTGACGCCGGCCAAGCGGATTGCCGCGCTGGTGCCGCATCCGACGCGGCATGGCGAGGTGGTGCGGGGTGGCAAGGCCGATGCGGCTTTCGGGGTGGAACTGCCAAGCCGGCCGTACCTGGCGCTCAGGGTGCGGCAGCTGGACTAGGGGGGCACTGGTGAGCGGCCGTTGGTCGGGTTGACCCACCGCCGTCTCCCCACCCGCGATGTCATCCCAGCGAAAGCTGGGACCCATTTCACCGCCTGCGCCAGCTGCTAGTTGGGTCCCAGCTTTCGCTGGGATGACAGCCGGTGGTTGGGGCCAGGTCGAGCAAACCCTTAGCCCGGCACCGGCGCGTTTGCCGCCAGCAACCCTTGCGCCTTCAGGTCCGACCAGAACGCGGCCGGGATCTGCACCGCCAGCGCCGCGACATTCGCCTGCACCTCCGACGCCTTCGCCGCCCCAGGGATCACCGAGACCACTGCCGGATGGGCTAACGGGAACTGCAGGGCTGCGACCGGCATGCTGACATTGTGCGCCGCGCACACCGCCTCGATGCCGCGGACTTTCGCCTGCACCTCGGGCGGGGCTTTGCCATAGGCGTACATGGCGCCGGCGCCTGAGCCGGTGACGAGGATGCCGGAGGCGAAGGGGGCGCCGATGATGACGCTGATGCCGCGATCGAGGCAGCGCTGCATCGAGCTATCGAGCACGCCCTGGTCGAGCAGGGTATAGGGCATGGCGACGATGGCGAAATCGACGTCGATGGCACTCAGCATCTCGTCGAGATTGCCGGGCACGTTGTTGCCGACGCCGATCGCCTTGATGTCGCCGGCGGCCTTCAGCTCCTCTAACGCCTTGAGCCCGCCGCCATCGGTCAGTTGCTTCAGGTACCCGGTCACCAGTTCGGGGGTGTGGAACATGGTGTCGAGGTCGTGGATGACCAGGCAATCCACGGTGTTGAGCGCCAGCCGCTGCAGTACCTGCTCGTAGGCCCGCATCACCCCATCATGGGTGTAGTTGAACTCCACCTCGAAGGGCAGGCCGCCGGCCCAGGGGGCGGTGCTGAAGGTCGCGGGTTCGGCCGGGCGGTGGAGGATGCGGCCGACCTTGCTGTTGACGATGAACTCGTTGCGCGGCCGCGTGCGGAGGAACCCGCCGAGCCGATGCTCGGAGAGGCCGCGGCCATACCAGGGCGCGGTGTCGTAAAAGCGGACGCCGGCATCCCAGGCGGCGGCGAGAGTCGCCTGCGACTCCGTCTCGTCCAGTCTGGCGTAGAGCTCGCCCAGATGCGCGGCGCCGAAACCGAACACCGGCAGCTCCAGCGCAGTGCGCCCGACGCGGCGACGGGTTGAGACGGTGACAGTCACGATGGTGAACCTCCCCCAAGGCACTTCGCTGGCTTTTTGGCAAAGCTGTCAGACAACAGGGGGTTGGGCAAGCGGGGGGCTGCGGGTTGTCACTGGTCGCGCCGCACCGCCCCCTCGCCCCTCTGGGGAGAGGGCGGCGGATGGGGCCGGAGGCCTCATCCGTGGGGTGAGGGGCGCCAAGCGCCCGACAATCAGGACAGGTAGAGGGGGCACTCGTTCTGCCGGTGTGCTTGGCTCCCTCACCCCGACCCTCTCCCCAGAGGGGCGAGGGGACGCACTTTGCGACGCCCGTGCGCCCAAGGAAGTCACGGGGTCCTTAGGTACTCCTAGGCCGACACCGCCGACGTCGCGTTCCTTGCCGCCATCGAGGCCGCCACGGTTGCGACCGTGTTGTCGTCGACCGGGAGGCCAATGGCCCGCAGCGCCAGCACCACCGCGCCGACCGAGCCGTCGCCGGCGATGCGGACATCCGGCGTGTGGCCGGCGGCGCGCATCACTTCGGAGACGGCGGCGGGCAGCGTCAGGAGGTGCGGAGCGATGCCGCCGCCGAGTGCTACGGGGCCGGGCATCGCGGGATCGAAGATCATCTTGAAGTCGGCGAGGAGGTAGGCCTCGGACTGTGCCAGGAGCGCCGCCGCAACGGGGTCGGTGCGGTTGGCGATGACCAGTGGGGCGAAGCGGGCCAGTTCGATCGGGCGGAGCTTGTAGATCGCGTCGACAAATTGCTGCAGGCAGAGCTGCCGGCCGCTGAAGGCTTTCTCGTCGGAATAGGCAATGCCGAAGGCGCCGAGCAGCGCGGCTGTCAGCACGGTCTTTGGGCCGCGGCCTTCGAGGTCCGCGGTGACCGCGATCGCTGCGTGATGTCCGAGCCAGTAGCCCGAGCCGAGATCGCCGAGCAGGTAGCCGGCGGCGTCGACCACCGCTTCGATACTGCCATTGCGCACCCGCACCGCACCGGCGCCGGTGCCGGCGACGATGCAATAGCCGTCGGGTGCGGCGGTGACCGAGGCGAGCATCGCCTCGAGGTCGCCGGCGAAAACCAGCGGGCCAGTGAGGCCATTTTCACGGAAGGCAGCTTCAAGCCGATCCTGCGAGACATGGGCGCGGGGGCCAGCCAGCGCCAGCAGCGCCAGCTCGATATCGAGCTGGCCGCCGGCATCGGCGACGGCGGCCTCGACCGCCGAAATAATGGCGGAAGCCGCCTGTTCCGGGCTGTTGGAGGCCGGGTTGCCGCCGCGATTGCGGCCTTGGCCGAGACAGCGGCCGGCATGGTCGACCAGAGTGGCACGCGATGTGGAACCGCCCACATCGATGGCGAGCAACGCCTTGTTCATCGCGTTATCGACCCGCTTGCCTTCGTGAAAATTGCTGGATAAGAATTGTTTTCATCCGCACAGCGGCCTTCTTGAGAGTGATTTTCAGGGCATGGGCTCCTAACATAGATGACCGCCATCGCAAAGACGTTCAGCGTTCTGGACCGGATCAGGACTTACCAGTCCCAGATGCCGGCTACGATGGCGAAAATCGCAGCGGTCCTCATTGACGATCCCAAGGCGCCGCTGAACCTGTCGATCACCGATCTCGCCGAGCGGGCCGGGACCTCGGCCGCCAGCGTCACCCGGTTCTGCCGGATGATCGGCTATGGCGGCTATTCGCAGCTGCGCGTCGGGATCGCCGAGGATGTCGGCCGCGGTGGCGCCAAGGCGGCGTGGATCGGCGAAATCGGCCGTTCCTTCGGGCCCGATGACTCGCCGGACGAGATCCGCAATGCGCTGCTCAACACCCATGTGCTGAGCCTCCAGACCACGGCGGGGCTGCTCGATATGCCCACCGCGATCCGGGTGGCGCAGGCGATCGTCAAGGCGCGGCAGCTCGATGTCTATGGCGTCGGCGGCAGCGCGCTCACGGCGCTCGAGACCGAGGCGCGGCTCTATCGCATCGGCGTCAATGTCCATACCTGGGCCGAGGTGCATAACGGGCTGACCAGCGCCGCCATACTCGATGACCGGTGCGTTGCCATCGGCATCTCCAATACCGGCCGCACCGACGAAACCATCCAGATGCTGACCGTCGCCAAGGCGTCGGGCGCCCATACCGTGGCGATCACCGGCAACCCGGATTCGCCGCTGGCTCGCCTCGCCCATGATGTGCTGATCGCCGCCTCGCCCGATGGCTACCTGCAGCCGGCGGACCTGTCGGCCCGGCACTGCCAGCTGTTCGTGGTGGATTTGCTTTACCTGTTGATTGCGCAATCGAATTTCGACCGCACGACGCGCTTCCTCGCCGCCTCCGGCGCCGCGGTAGCGCCACGCCGCCGCCCGATGCGGGGTGGCTTGCCTAACACTGCCGCGCGCCGCGCGGCGGCCCAGACCTAACGGAACCGAGTGATTATGACCGACCTGACTACGCAGTTTCATACCGAAGTTTCGACCCGCCTCGCTAAGCTCGCGGGCCCGAACCAGGCGATCGACGACACCATCGCGCTGGTGGCCGACGCCGTGGCGGCCGGCGGCGTGGTGCAGGCCTTCGGCACCGGTCACTCGGAAGCCTTCGCCATGGAAATCGCCGGCCGCGCCGGTGGGCTGATCGCCGCCAACCGCATCCCGCTGCGCGCTTTGGTGCTGCGCGGCGGCAAGGACCTGTCGATCCTCGGCGGCGCCGCGCTGGAGCGCGACCCGAATGTCGCGGAAAACCTCTTGTCGCTGTACGAGCTCGACAAGAACGACGTGTTCATCATCGCCTCGAACTCGGGCGTCAACGGCTCGATCGTCGGGCTGGCGCTCGCCGCCAAGGCGCGCGGCCACAAGGTGGTGGCGGTGACCAGCTTCGACCACACCAGCAAAGTCACGCCCAAGCATCCGAGCGGCAAGCGTTTGATGGAAGTGGCAGATATCGCCATCGACAACCTGGCGCCCTTCGGCGACAGTACGCTGCAACTGGAGGGTGGCATGGGCGTAGGCGCAGTCTCCTCGCTCACCGCAGCATTCATTGCTCAGCGCATCACCATCGGCGTCGCTGAAGCGCTGCTCAAGCGCGGCAAGACGCCGCCGCTCTACATCTCGGCAAATATCCCCGGGGGCGACGAACACAATCGTGCTCTCGAAGATCTTTACGGCACGCGCATCCGTGGGGAGTCCTGAGGGACTACGGAGGCGTTTGGCGTGGGGCCTAACGACTAAATACTTGGAGAAGGGAAGGAACTAAATGTTCAAAAAGACCATTGACCGCCGCGCATTCCTGCGCGGCACGACGGCCCTCGTGGCAGTCGCGCCGTTTGGCGGCCTGCTCGGCTCGACCAGCGCTTTCGCGCAGGACGCGGCCAATCCGTTTGGTGTCGCCGACGGTTCGACCGTTGACGCCGTCATCTTCAACGGCGGTTACGGCATCGACTATGTCGAGTTCGCCGCCAACCTCGTGCAGAAGAACCACCCGACCGTCACCGTCAAGGTGTCGCCGTCGACCCAGATTGCCCAGGAATTGCAGCCGCGTTTCCTCGGCGGCAACCCGCCGGATCTGATCGACAACTCGGGTGCGCAGGCCATCGGCTTTGCGGCCATCATCGACCAGCTCGAAGACATGAACTCGGTGCTCGACGCGCCGAGCCTCGAAGGCACCAAGATCCGCGACACCCTGGTGGGTGGCGTCGAGAAGCCGGGCACCTTCGGCGACAAGTTCATCGCGCTGAACTACGTGATGACCGTCTACGGTATCTGGTACTCGGCCTCGCTGTTCGAGGCCAATGGCTGGACGCCGCCGACCACCTGGGCGGAAGCCATTGAGCTCGGCAAGGTTGCCAAGGAAAAGGGCCTTTACCTGTTCGGTTGGGGCAAGGAAGCGGCGACCTACTACCGCACCACTGCGGTCGCCTCGGCGATCAAGGCGGGCGGCGACGAAGTGCGTCTGGCTGTCGACAACTTCACCCCGGGCTTCTGGTCGCATCCGGCGTTCCAGGCCGTCTTCACCGCGCTGCACGAGATCATCTCGGGCGGCATGATGAAGCCGGGTGGCGCGGGCACCCAGTTCACTGCTGCTCAGGCGCAGTGGTCGAACGACCAGTCGTTCCTGCTCTACCCGTCGGGCTCGTGGATCGAGAACGAAATGAAGCCGGCCACCAAGGCGGACTTCAAGATGACCGGCATGCCGGAACTGTCGATCGACGCCAACGACAAGCTGCCGAAGACGGCTCTGCACGCTACGGCGGGCGAACCGTTCATCATCCCGGCGGGCGCGCTGAACCTTGCCGGTGGCAAGGAACTGCTCCGCACGATGCTCTCGAAGGAAGCCGCGACGAACTTCGCCAAGACGAAGCTCGCCCCGACCATCGTCAAGGACACCGTGCCGGCCGACGGTTTCGGTTCGACCGCTCTGGTCTCCCAGAGCAAGCTGCTGGCCGACGCCGGCAACGACGTCTTCACCTGGAACTCGTTCGACCTCTACGGCACGAACCAGGACGAACTCGTCGTCTGGAACAGCTTCCTCGATGGCAAGCTTGACGTCGCCGCCTTCACTGCCGCTCTCGAGGCGATCACCAGCGCCGTTTACAACGACGCCTCCGTCACGAAAGTCGAAGTGAAGTAATGGACAGCACGATGGCGAGGGCACCGGCCACGACAACCCGTCGGTGGAAACTACCAAGCCTCGAGGGCTCCAGCTTCGCGCTGGTGTTTTTGGGGCTCCCCCTGGCGATCTACGTGATCTTCGTGATCTCGCCATTCGTGCAAGCCTTCTATTACTCAATGACCGATTGGTCAGGCTTTTCGAAGAAGATGAACTTCGTTGGCCTGGCCAATTATGTCACCCTGCTGACCGATCCGGTTTTCACCAAGGCCGTTTACAACTCCATCGTCCTGGTGGTGGTGCTGCCGCCGCTGGTGATCATCCTCTCGGTAACTCTGGCAACGCTGGTGACCATTGGCGGGGTGACCCGCGGTGAGATCCAGGGGCTCAAGCATTCCGGTATCTACCGGGTGATCTCGTTCTTCCCCTACACCGTGCCGGCGATCGTCATCGGCATCCTGTGGGCGCAGATGTACGACCCCTCGAGCGGGTTGCTGAACGGCATTCTGACCGCCCTGGGGTTCGATTTCTTCAAGTCCTTCGCCTGGCTCGGCGACGAGCGCACCGCCATGGGCGCCTCGATCTTCGTCATCGCCTGGTCGATGGTCGGCTTCTACATGGTGCTGTTCATCGCAGCGATCAAAGGCATCCCGGCCGAGGTCTACGAGGCGGCGCGCGTCGATGGTGCCGGCCGCTTCCGCACGGCGATCTCGATCACCGTGCCGATGATCCGCGACAATATCCGCACCGCTTACGTCTATCTCGGCATCCTGGCGCTCGACGCTTTCGTCTATATGCAGGCGTTGAACCCGTCGGGCGGCCCGGCCAACTCCACCGTGGTGATTTCGCAGCACCTGCTGAATACCGCCTTCAAGAAGGGCAAATTTGGCTACGCGACCTCGATGGGCGCTACGCTGGCGATCATCACGCTGATCTTTGCCGCGCTGGTGTTCTTCGTGTTCTGGTGGACCGGTCGTCCGCCCAAGTCGAAGCCGGCCGCCATTGTCGCGGCGCCCGCCATTCGCGCGGCCGCGGTCGCAACGCCGACCAAGCCGGTGGCGCAGTTCGAGCATCCGGTGGCGAGAAAGACCATCTGGACCGACAAGACCGTCGCCACGATTTCGCACATCGCGCTCATCGCCTGGGTGGTGATCATCTGCGCGCCCTTGCTCTGGGTGCTGATGAGCTCGTTCAAGACGACGCAGCAGATTTTCGCCTCGCCATTCACGCTGCCCACCAGCTTCAACTTCGACAACTACGTGTCGGCGTGGACCTCGGCGTCGATCGGCACCTATTTCTTCAACACGGTGATCGTTGTCGGCTTCGCGCTGGCCATCGTCATGCTGCTGGGCTCGATGTGCGCCTATTACCTGGCGCGCTACGAGTTCCGGGGCAGCAAGATCATCTACTACCTGATGCTGGCCGGGCTGACCTTCCCGATCTTCCTCGCCGTGGTGCCGCTGTTCCAGACGCTGCGCGGCTTCGGGTTGCTAAACACCTTCCCCGGCCTGATCATCACCTATGTGGCGTTCGCGCTGCCGTTCACGGTGTTTTTCCTCTACGCCTTCTTCCGCACCCTGCCGCAGGAGATCGCCGAGGCGGCGATGATCGACGGCGCCGGCCCGTGGCGCATCTTCTTCACCATCATGCTGCCGATGGCGAAGCCCGGCATCGCCTCGGTGGCGATCTTCAACTTCCTCGGGCTGTGGAACCAGTTCCTGCTGCCGATCGCGCTCAACACCAACACCGCCAATTACGTGCTGAGCCAGGGCATGGCGTCATTCGCCTCGCAGGCGGGCTATGCAGTGAACTTCGGCGCGCTGTTCGCCGCCGTGGTGATCACGGTGCTGCCGGTGCTCGTCACCTACATCATCTTCCAGCGCCAGCTGCAGGGCTCGGTGCAGACGGGGATGTTGAAGTAGGGGCGGGGTCGCATAATCGAAGCGAAGGGGCATCCTCAGGGGTGCCCTTTTGTTTTGGGGGCGCGCTGAGCGACAGTCAGGATTCCAAGGCCGGGCTCGCTACCACACGACGGTTTTGTTGGATCTTCGCCGGCGGTGCCCCTATCGCCCCCTCGCCCCTCTGGGGAGAGGGCGGCAGCGAGGCCGAAGGCCTTGCTGCGGGGTGAGGGGCGCCAAGCACGGGGGACGAGCGGGTGCTCGGCATCATTGGCACGATAGGTCGGTGTGCTTAGCTAGCCCTCTCCCTGACCCTCTCCCCAGAGGGGAGAGGGGACGCTCGTTGCACCACCGGTGGCCGTCCTTACCGCCCACCCATCCCCGCGTTCAGCGCGATCGAGTTGTAGATCAGCTTCTGCAGCAAAATCGCCAGCACGATGCCGGGGAGCATCGAGAGGGCGGCGCCGGCCATGATGTAGTTCCACTGCGTGCCCTGCTGGGTCTGGAAGTGGGTGAGGCCGACGGGCAGGGTGGCGTTTTCCTGGCCGGTCATGACGATCAGCGGCCAGAGGAAGTTGTTCCACTGGGCGATGAAGGTGAAGAGCGACAGGAGCCCGATGGCCGGCATCGACAGCGGCACGATGATGCTGATGAGGATGCGGAGCCGCGAGGCGCCGTCGATCAGCGCCGCTTCCTCGAGCGAGTCGGGGATCGAGAGGAAGAACTGGCGCAACAGGAACGCGCCGAAGGTGCCGAAGGCCACCGGCAGGATGACGCCCTGGAAGGTGTTGACCATGCCCAGGCTGTTGACGATCAGGAACAGCGGGATGATCAGCATGATCGAGGGCACCATGAGGGTGCCGACGTAACCCAGCAGCAGGGTGTCGCGGCCGGGGAATTTCAGCCGGGCGAAGGCATAGCCGGCGAGGCACGAGACCACCACGGTGATCACCGTGACGCTGCCGGCGACGACCATCGAGTTGAGAAAGAAGCGGCCGAAGGGCAGCTCCGACCAGGTCTTGGCGAAATTATCCCATTGGAACTCCTGCGGCAGGATGCGCACCGGGATGGCCAGCACCTCGGCATTCGAGCGCACCGCGTTCGACACCATCCAGAAGAACGGGAACAGGAACAGCAGCGCCACGAGGATCAGCGCGCCGTGGTTGAGGATATCGAGCGCCAGAGTGAGGCGCCGGGACCGGACCTTAGTTGTCATAGTGCACCCACTTGCGCTGCAGCCAGAATTGCAGGGCAGTCAGCGCCATGATCAGCGCGAACATCACCCAGGCGATGGAAGAGGCGTAGCCCATCTGGAAATTCTGGAAGCCGCGCTGGTAGATGGCGTAGCCCAGCGTGGCGGTGGCGTTGCCGGGGCCGCCGCGGGTCATCACATAGATCTGGTCGAACACCTGCAGCGAGGTGATGGCGGTCATCACCGTGCCGAAGAACAGGGTGGGCGAAATCAGCGGCAGGCGGATTTTCCAGAAGCGATCCCAGGCGCTGGCGCCATCGATCTTGGCCGCCTCGAGATAGCTCGGCGGCACCATGTCGAGCGCCGCGTTGAACAGCACGGTGTTGTAGCCGACATTGGCCCAGAGCGAGACGATGATCACCGCCTGCATGGCGAGCGTCTGGTCGGTCAACAGGTTCGGCACGCCCAGCGACAGCGACTTCATGATGAAATCGAAGAAGCCGCCCGGCGCGAAGATCAGCATCCAGACGATGGCGACGGCGATTCCGGGTGTAAATGTGGGGAGGAAAAACACCACCCGGAACCACCGTTGCCCTCGCTTGAGGCTGGCGATCCAGGTCGCGAGCCCCACCGAGATGATGATGTTCAGCACCAGATATTCGACGGTGAAGAACATCGTGTTGCGTAAGACGGTCCAGAACTGCGGGTCGGCAGTGAACAGCCGGACGTAGTTCTGGATGCCGACAAAGGCGGGTTTGCCGAGCAGCTTCCAGTTGGTGAAGCTCAGCGCCAGGGAGGCGATGATCGGCAGCACCAGAAAGAGCAGTACCCCCAACAGACTGGGCAGCAGGAAGAAGAAGGCCGTGCGGCCCTCGCGTCGCCCGCTGCGCCTTCGCGGGCGGGCGGCCGGGGCGCTGGTTGCGACCGCGGTATCCTGGATAAATGTCATGGGCACCTCCTCCCTCGCAGCGCCTGTGACGGCGCCATTGCAGTAGGTACGCCCGGCCGGATTCGGGGCCGGCCGGGCGCCGGGACTTACGGCAGCTGGCTCTGGATATCGGCCAGCACCGCGTCCGTGGTGTTGTCGCCGTTGAGCGCCAGCGGGAGATACTGGGTGAGCAGGTTCTCGAACTCGTTCCAGCTTTCATTGAGGCGGAACGGGGTCGAGTGGTCGAAGGAGTATTGCAGCGTCTCGCGGGCGCCGGCGATATCCTTGGCGGCCACGTCGTACCAGAACTTCTGCTCGGCGAGGCGGCCGGGCAGGGCACGGCCGGCCGAAGCGAGGATTTCCGCGGCCCTGGGACCGGTCAGCACCTTCAGCGCCTTGAACGCCTCATCCTTATGCTGGCTGGCGGCCGAGATGCCCCAGCCCGAGCCGGCGGTGATGTAGCGGGACGGGCCTTCGCCGCGCGGCAGCGGGGCGACGCCGACCTTGAAGCCGACCGAGGCCTGGGTGGTCAGCAGCGACCAGGGGCCATCGATCACCATGGCGGCGTTGCCGGCGGCAAAGCGCCCGCTGCCGGTCTGGGCGCCGGCGCCCGAGGCAAAGACCGGCGAGGCCTTGGCGACCGCCACGAGGTCGACGAGCTTACCCACCGCGGCGGCATAGCCGGGGTTGGTCAGGTCGAAAGCGTTGGCATCGTTGAAATACTCGGCGCCCAAAGCCACCGGCTGGGCGACGAAATCGAAGGCTTGCACGGCGTAGCCGTAATTGTCGCCGCTGGTCAGCTTTTCGGCGGCTGCCTTGAAGTCGTCGAAAGTCCAGTCGGGCTTGGGTTCGGCAATGCCGGCCTCGGCGAACTTGTCGCGGTTATAGAACATCAGCCACGGGCCGACGTCATAGGGCAGGGCGTATTGCACGCCATCCTGCGACAGGCCGCTAATGATCGAGGATTCGAACGCCGACTTGTCGAAATTGTCCGCCGCGATGAACGGATCGAGCGGCTCGAGCACGCCATAGAAGCTCGGCATGCGCATCGACTGCATGGCGACGAGGTCGGCGATCTGGCCGGACGAGGCCAGCACCGGCAGGCGGGTCCAGTAATCGGTCCAGCCGGAGAATTGCGGCGTCACCTTGATGTTGGGGTATTCGGCCGTCACCAGGTCGGCGAGGCTCTGGAACAGCGGGGTATCCTTCTCGTCACCCCACATCTGCCAGGTCAGGTTCACCTGCTCCTGGGCAAAGCTGGCGGTGGACAGGATGGCGGTGCCGGCAAGCGCCAGGGCAGCCAGTTGATGCGTGAACTTCACGATGTGTCTCCTCAATCACAGGTATTCGTTGGGTCTTCGGTAGTTTTTTGGTCGTTGTTCCGGAGTCCTCGGCTCCGGCGTCACCACGGCCGGTCAGGCCGCGATCAGCACCTCCAGATCGGCGATCATGGAAATGAGCTCGGTGCGCTGGCGGTGGAAGGCGTCGGGGTCGCGCCCCGGCTCCAGGATCGCCGCCATGCGGGAGGTGAAATCGGGCGGCAGCAGCGGCAGCTCTGCCGCCATCGGCAGGTTCCAGCCATCGCCCGGGTAATAGGCGCGGTTGAGCGCGAACACGACCTGCAGGATCGCGTTGCTGAGTTTGCCGGTGATGCCGACAAGGAACACCAGGTCGCGCCGGTCGACCTTGCTCTCATAGTGATAGTCGGCAGCCCAGTAGTTCAGGATCTCGCGGTACTGCTTGAGCACCGAGTTACGCAGCGGCTCCGGGTAGCAGGCGAGCTGGTCCTTCCAGCCGGCGAGCCGGCCTTCCGGATCGCTGACGATCTGCTGGCTCGAAAGATCGGTCGGCAGGTGGTAGCCCCAGATGGTCCACTCGAAGCTCTTGGGGATGGCGGTGCCGCCGAGCCAGGCGCCGAGATCGCTCTCGACGCCGGTGTAGCTGCGCATCCAGACCCCATCCATGCGGACGCCCTGCGACTGCCACTCGGCCATGGCCGCCTCGAAGCGGTTCCATTGCCCGGTCTGCTTCAGGTCTTGCCGGTAGGCATGGGCGTAGACGCGGAAGTCGTAGTCCGACTGCCGGTCCGACCGGCCCTTGCCGCGCGACCCGGCGAGCGCAACCGCGCCGGCGCCGTCCTCGGCAAGGTCGGCGATGAGCGGAGCCATCGCCGCGATCAGTTCGGCCTCGGGGGCCATCGCGTCAGCCAATGCTACCGGCAAGATCGTCAATCCTTGAGGATCAGCTCGACCACCGGGGTCACCACATCGGGCTTCAGCACCGGCAGTTCGAGCGTCAGCATGCCGTCGCCGACTGCGACGCCGATGTTGGAATCGACCTCGGCATCGGGGTCGAGCCAGTGGATCTCGCTCGCATCGTGCAGGAACTGGGCATATTTCACCTTGCGCCCCAGCCCCGGGATATGGACGTGGCGGAACGGCCAGGTCTGGAGGTGGAGGTACAGCCGGTTGCCCTTCTGGGTGAAGCGGGTGCCGGCCGGCGCCTGGTATTCGGACGGCCCGGCGCCATAGATCGCGCGGCCGTTGACATGCAGCCACTCGCCATAGGTTTCGAGCGCGGTGACGGCGCGCTTGTCGAAGGTGCCGCGGGCCGTGGGCCCGACATTCATCAACAGGTTGCCGCCGAGCGCCACGGTATCGATCAGGATGTTGATCAGCTGGCCGGCATCCTTCCAAGTGTTCTCGTCGCGGTGGTAGCCCCACGAACCCGAGAAGGTGTGGCAGACTTCCCAGCGCACCGGCTTGCCGTTGATGGTGGGCGCGACGCGCGGCGTATACTGCTCCGGCGTGGCGAGATCCTTGGGGAAGTTGCCGTCGGTGGGCAGGTCCAGCCGGTCGCCGACGATGATGTTGGGCTGCAGCTCGCGCACCAGCCCGATCAGCTCCTCGGACTGCCAGTCGGCACGGCCCTTGCCGGGCATGCCCTTGTACTCGCGCTTGGGGTAGCTGAAGTCGAACCAGATCACCGAGATCTCGCCGAACCCGGTGAGCAGCTCGCGCACCTGGTTATGCATGTACTCGGCGTACTTTTTGACATCGCGGCTCTTGTTCATCTCCAGCGCATCGGGGTGGTTGCGCAGCGGATGGATGCCGTCGATCGGGAATTCCGGATGGTGCCAGTCGATCAGCGAATAGTAGAAGCCGACCTTCAGCCCTTCGGCGCGGAACGCCTCAACATAGGGCTTCAACAGGTCCTTGCCGTAGGGGGTGTTGGTCGCCTTGTAGTCGGTGAACTTGCTATCCCACAGGCAGAAGCCTTCGTGGTGCTTGGCGGTCAGCACCACATATTTCATCCCGGCCTCGCGCGCCCGGCGCGCCCACTCCTTGGGGTCGTACAGGTCGGGGTCGAAGTTCTCGAAATACTTGGCGTAGGTTTCCGGCGCGATTTCCTCGCGGTGCTGCACCCATTCATGGCGCGCGGCGAGGGCGTAAAGCCCGAAGTGAATGAACATGCCGAAGCGGTCATTGCTGAACCAGGCCTTGCCCGCCGACGAGTCGAGGCCACCGCTGACGGTGAGTGCGCTATCCAATCTATCCTCCTTGGTCCGGTTATCGAACCGGTTCGATTTTTATCCTGATGTCGACTGCGCAATGAGTCAAGGCGGAATCTGGAACAGGGCAGTTCGGTGGATTTCAGTTGCGTGAAGCCCTGCAACTGCTAGGTATTGCAACAGAATTGTCCGCCGAGCGTCTCACCAACCAAGCTCCCACTCCGGATAGAAGCGGTTCGAGAACCAACTGATGGCCACCATTCGTGACGTTGCGAGGCTCGCCGAAGTCTCGGTCTCGACCGTGTCGCTGGCGCTCAGCAATCCGGGCCGGGTGAGCCAGAAAACGCTGGAGCGGATCCGCACGGCGGTGGCGGCGGTGGGCTATGTCGCCGACCCCTTGGCGCAGAGTCTCGCGCGTGGACGGTCGAAGATGATCGGGCTCGTCGTCGGCAATGTCGGTAACCCGTTCTTCGGCGATATCCGTCGCGAGCTCGAGAACTATGCGCTCGAGCACGAGCATTTCGTCCTCATCACTGACTCCTCCGGCAAGCCGGGGCGCGAGCAGGCGCTGGTCGAGCACCTGATCGGGCTGAAGATCGCCGGCCTCGCCCTGGCGCCATCGAGCTTCGGGCCGGACTATGTGCGCTTCGTCGAGAGCATCAAGGTGCCGATGGTCTGCTTCGACCAGAAGGTCGCCGGCATCGAGCGGGACTTCGTCGGCTCCGACAATTATCTCGCCGGCGCCATGCTGACCGAACACCTCTTACAGCTCGGGCACCGGCGTATCGCCTTCATCGCCGGGCCGCAGCACATGCACACGGCGTCGGAACGCTATCGCGGTTTCGTCGAGACCATGGCCAGCGCCGGCGTGGAGGTGAACCCCAACTATGTGGTCGATGGCCAGTTCACCCGCTCGGCCGGCTACGAGGCGGCGATGCGGCTGCTGATCCAGCCGGAGCGCCCCACCGCCATCCTCGGCGCCAATAACGCAGTGGCGCTGGCGGCGCTGCAGGCGATGCAGGAGCTGGGCTTCAATTGCCCGGGCGATATCTCGCTGTGCATGATCGACGACGTGCAGTGGAGCAACGTCATCACCCCGCGCATCACCATGGTGGTGCAGGATACGCTGAAGCTGGGCGGCATCATCGCAAGGCGGCTGCTGCAGAGGATCACGACGCCGGAGGCGGCGGCGGAGCCACCACAGGATTTCGTGCTGAGCCCGAAGTTCGTGCCGGGGAATTCTTGTCGGCGGGTTTGAGCACCGGCTGGGCCACTAGCGCCCCCTCGCCCCTCTGGGGAGAGGGCGGCGATGTGGGCCGAAGGCCCGCATCGCGGGGTGAGGGGCGCCAAGCGCGCTGGCTGAACGATGGTCTCCTTCCCTTCTCCCCTCAGGGGAGAAGGTGGCCGAAGGCCGGTTGAGGGGTGAGGCGGTGCCACTCGCGCTCACTCGGCTACCGCGGTGTGCTTGGCGCCCCTCACCCTGACCCTCTCCCCCCGGAGGCGCTATCGCGCCCCGAGGAGGGGCGAGGGGACGTACGTGGCACCGCCGTTGCTACACACCTGCCCCCACATTCCGATAAGCCGCCGGCGCCACGCCGTGGTGGCGCTTGAACGCCCGGCTGAACGCTGCCTCCGAACTGTAGCCCACCTCGGCCGCAATACGTGAAAGCGGCTGTTTGCCCTGCAAGAGCCGCCGTCCGGCGAGCGTCATGCGCCAGGCGGTGAGGTAGCTGAGCGGTGGTTCGCCCACCCGTTCGGCGAAACGGCGCGAGAAGGTGGCGCGGGAGAGGCCGGCGGAGCTGGCCATCTCCTCGACGGTCCAGGGCTCGGCGGGCGTGGCGTGGATGGCCTGGAACACCCGCGCCAGTTGCGGGTCGTTCATCGCCACCAGCCAGCCGGGGGAGTGGCCGGCCTGTTCGGCGGCCCGGCGCAGCACGTAGATCATCAGTCCGGCGGTGAGGCTTTCGATCAGCGTCTCGTTGCCTTCGAAGGTGCATTCGAGTTCTGCGCTGAGCAGCGCCACCAGCCCGGCAATCCCCGGGTCGTCGGCGATCTCGGCGCCGCTCAGATGGATGAAGGGCGGGATGGCGAACACCCCGGTCTGGCGCCGCGTCGTGTCAGCCCTGAGCGTGCCGCAGAAGATCACCGCGTCGGGCTCGCGCCCGCTGAGCTCGAAGCTCCGCCTGGCAAATTCGGCAACGGGCTCGGCGAGGCCGTCCTTCCGGTCGGTGACGTCGTGCGCTTCGCCATTGGCGATGACGACGAGGTCGCCCTGTTCCAGCCGCACCACCGGGGTGCTCGGGCGGCGGAGCCAGGCGCTGCCCTTTTTCACCAGGTGGAAGGCGATCGTCGCGCCGGGGTCGAGAGTGAAGCCCCAGCGCCCCACCACGGCGCTGCGCACCAGGGTGAGCTGGGGCCGGGAATACATCCGCATCCATTGGTCGAGCACGGTCATGCGGTGACAGATAATGCGAGATGAGACGATCGGCAATGGAATTGCACGACATGAGCATGGATCGGCTCACCGGGCTGACCACATGTGGCTGATAACAACTGGAGCAACGCCCATGTCCTCGACCATTCTCGTCACCGCCGCCAACGGCACCGTCGGCAAGCACCTGGTGCCGCGCCTTCTGGCGCTCGGCCATCGCGTCCGCGCTGCCTCGCGCCGCGGCGGGGCCAGCCTCGGTGAAGCCACCCGGCTCGATTTCGAAGCGCCGGAGAGCTTTGCGGGGGCTCTGGCGGGTGTCGACGCGATCTACCTCGTGGTGCCCACCGGCCCGCACCATCCGCTGCACATGCTCGGCGGTTTCGTCGACGCGGCTGCGGCAGCGGGCATCAAGATCGTGCTGCAGTCGGCCATCGGCGTCGATGCCGACGAGGCGATCCCGTTCCGCCAGCTGGAGCGGAAGATCGAGGCGTCGGGCACGCCCTATGTGCTGCTCAGGCCGAACTGGTTCTTCGACAATTTCCACACCTATTGGCTGAAGGATGTGCGCGAGCGCGGCCTGATCCAGCTGCCGGCCGGCGAGACGCGGACCAGCTTCGTCGATGCGCGGGACATTGCCGACGTCGCAGCGGCGGCGCTGACCCGGCCGGATTTCGACGGCGAGGCGCTCACCCTCACCGGGGCCGAGAGCCTCACCTATGCCGACGCGGCTTCGGTGCTCTCGGCAGTGAGCGGCAAGCCGATCCGCTACGAGCCGATCGAGGTCAGCCAGTTCATCGCCTCGGCTGAGCGCAGCGGGCTGACGCGCGAATATGCCGAGCACCTGGCGCCGATCTTTTATCCGGTGACGCAGGGCTGGGTGGCAGCGGATTCGGGCGATGTTTCGCGGGTCACCGGCCGCGCGGCGCGGCGGCTGGTGGATTATGTCGCGGATAACGCGGCGCGGTTTGTGTGACGAGCACGGGCGGTGGTGCGAGTGCCTTCTCCCCTTGTGGGAGAAGGTGGCCGAAGGCCGGATGAGGGGTCTCTCTCCGCGCACTCCGGTCGCTCGTCGCTTACGCTCCGATCGCGCTACACTTCGTTGCGCGGACCCCTCATCCGCCCTTCGGGCACCTCCGGGCGAGGGCTACGCCCTCGTCCCGCGACCACAAGGGGAGAAGGCCGCCCCCCTGCCGCCGGTGAGCATCAAGCCGGCCGGATCAGCGCTTCGCTGCCGATCGGAGTGAAGCCCAAACTGAGGAACGCCCGGAGCGAGCGCGCGTTGCCCGGCGAAACCGCGGCGAACAGCAGTTCGCCTTCGGGGACGAGGCCGACGGCCTCCTTGATCAGCGAGGTGCCGAAGCCGAGATTGTGGGTGCCGGCTTCGACGCTCAGTTCGCGCCGCCCGGCGAGGCCGGCGCCGATGGTGATGAGGCCGCGCTCGTCGCCATAGACCCGGACATCGGAGCGATACTGCCGGGCATATTGTACCCGTGGGTGATCGTCGGCATCGGTGCGGAGCGGCAGGCTCGAAGTGCCGGTGCCGCGGGTGTAGAGCATCGCGTCGATGACGCCGATGAAGCCGTTTGGTCCGGCCAGCCAGCGCAGGAAATCCGGCGCCATCGAGGCGCCAAAACCATCGGGCCCTTGCTGCAGCACCTCATCGGCCGAGCGCGCGGTGGCGACGACGGCGTGGCCGGTGAAGGCGACCGAGCATTCCCAGCCGCCGGCCAGCGGCGGCAGCACGGTGACGCCACCATCGACAGCGGGGAAGCGCCCTTCGGCGGCGTTGGTCAACAGGTCGAGCAGGGGGTGGTGCATCGCGTAAGCTGTTCTATCGGGGTCGGAAGTCTGCGATACAGGCGCTCGCCATGAAAGTCACTCCGCCCCTTACCGCCCCGAACGACATCGCCGATTTCATCGCCCTGCGCCGGCGGCTGCATGCCGCGCCGGAGCTGAGCCGCGAGGAATTCGCCACCAGCGCGCTGGTCGCCGAACTGCTCACCGGCTGGGGCTATGAGGTGGCGACCGGCATTGGCGGCGCCGGCGTGGTGGCAACGCTCAGGGCCGGGGCAGGGGAGCGCATAATCGGGCTCCGCGCCGATATGGACGCGCTGCCGATCGCCGAAGCGACCGGCCTCGACTATGCCAGCCAGAAGCCCGGCGTGATGCATGCTTGCGGGCATGACGGGCACACCACCATCCTCCTCGCCGCGGCGAAGCACCTGGCCGAGACGCGCAACTTCTCCGGCACGGTACGGCTGATCTTCCAGCCGGCCGAGGAAGTCGGCGGCGCGGTCGAGATGATCGAGGACGGGCTGTTCGAGCGCTTCCCGGTCGATGCGCTGTTCGGCATGCATAACTGGCCGGGGGTGCCGGAGGGTGAGTTCCGCTTCATCGACGGGCCGGCCATGGCGGCGGTCGACTGGATCATCATCACCATCAAGGGCAAGGGCGGGCACGGCGCCATGCCGCACGAGGCGGTCGACCCGATCGTCGCCGCCTCGTCGCTGGTGCTGGCGCTGCAATCGATCGTTTCGCGCAACATCGACCCCCTGGAAACGGCGGTGATCACCGTCGGGATGCTGCATGGCGGCTCGATGCCTAATGTGATCCCCGACAGCGTCGAGCTGCAGCTCAACACCCGCGCCTTCACCGAGGCGGTGCGTGACCGGATCCGCGAGCGGATCAAGCTCCTGGCCGAAGCGCAGGCAGCGAGTTTTGGCGCGGTGGCTGAGGTGGTCCACCCGCCGGGCTTTCCGGCGCTGTTCAACCATCACGACGAGACGGCGTTCGCCCGGCAGACGGCGATCCGGCATTTCGGCGAGGGCAAGGTCGGAGCGCTGAAGCCGCTGCTGGTGAGCGAGGATTTCGCCTTCATGCTGCAGAAGCAGAAGGGGAGCTACCTGTTCGTCGGGAATGGTGCGAGCGCGGATCTGCACAGCCCGCGGTACGATTTCAACGACGCGATCATTGCGCCGGCGGCGAAGTATTGGGTGGCGCTGGTGGAGGATTATCTGGCGGCGAATGGGTAGGCGCTGAGGCCGGCAATCGGCCGCCCTCCCCCGCAAGCGGGAGAGGGTGCGCCGACTGCCAGGCTCAGCGCTAGGCCGTCGCCTCCAGCCGTCCCGCAGCAATGATCCGCTCCAGGAACTTCTGCGTCCGCGGGTTTTCCGGCTTTGAGAACAGCTGGTGCGGGTTGCCTTGTTCGACGATGCGGCCGCCGTCGAGGAAGCAGACGCGGTCGGCGACGTCGCGGGCGAAGCCCATTTCGTGGGTGACGATGACCATGGTCATGCCGCTGGTCTTCAAGTCGCGGATGATCTTCAGCACTTCGCCGATCAGTTCGGGGTCGAGCGCCGCCGTCACCTCGTCGAGCAGCAGCACGTCGGGTTCGGTGGCGAGCGAGCGGACGATGGCGACGCGCTGCTGCTGGCCGCCCGAGAGCTGCTCGGGATAGGCCTTGGCATATTGGCCGAGGCCGAACAGTTCGAGCAGTTTCAGCCCGGCCGCCTCGGCTTCGCGGCGATCGCGGCCATGCACGCGGATCGGCGCCAGCGTGATGTTTTCGAGCACGCTCATATGCGGGAAGAGGTTATAGGCCTGAAAGACAATGCCGACGCGCTTGTAGAGCCCGGTGCGGCCAAAGCTCTCGTCGTAGATATCGACGCCGTCGAGCCTGACGGTGCCTTCGTCGAACTCGGTGAGCCCGTTGATGCAGCGGAGCAGCGTCGATTTGCCGGAGCCGGAGGCGCCGATCAGGCACACCACTTCGTGCGGTGCGATCGAGAGATCCACCGCGTCCAGCACCTGGCGTTCGCCATAGAATTTGGTGAGCTGTTCGATCTCGATGCGGTTCATTTGGCACCTTGCAGGCGGCGCTGGCGGTCGCGGCGCTGCAGGTGATCGGTCAGGCGCGCCAGGGGGATGGTGGCGAGCAGGAACAGGATCGCGGCGACGACGAGCGAGGAATAGTTGAAGGTGCGGGCGGTGTAGATCTGCGCCTCGCGCACTGCATCGCGGACGCCGAGCACTGAGAGCAGGGCGACATCCTTCTGCAGCGCGACGACGAGGTTCAGCATGGCCGGTACCACATTGCGCAAGGCCTGCGGCAGGATGGCGTAGCGCAGGGTCTGCCACTGGCTGAGGCCGAGCGCCTTGGCCGCCATGCCCTGGCCCTCATGCACCGCCTCGATGCCGGAGCGATAGACCTCGGTGGCATAGGCCGAATAGCTCAGGATCAGCGCCACGCCGCCCCAGAACAGCCCTTCCTTGGGCAGGCCGGGGAGGTTCAACGCCGGAATGCCGAAGCCGAACAGCAGCACCAGCAGCAGCGCCGGCAGGCCGCGGAACAGATCGACATAGACGATGGCGAAGACGCGTAAGGGGGCGAACCAGGGGCCGCTCATGGCGCGGAAGATCGCCAGCACCAGCGCCCAGATGCCGATGCAGACGAGGCTGATCAGCCAGATCTGCAAGGAAACGAGGAAGCCGCGGGCAACGCCCGGCGCTGCTTCAATCATGGCGTCGACGGAAAAGAACTGGCTCTGGATGCGTGGCCATTGCTCGGCCGTACCGACGAACCAGGCGATGGCGCCGAACACCAGGACGACGCTGGCCAAACTAATAAGGACCGGCGCGAGCCGGTCCTTGAGAGCGATCTGCCGGCGTCCTTTGCCGGGTCGTCGTGTCATTGCGTGATCTCGGGAATGCTCGGATCGGCGATCAGGTACTTCTTGGCCAACTCGTCGATGGTGCCCTTGGACTTGAGCGCAGCGAGGCCTTCGTTGATCCACGGCACGATCGGGTTCTCGTAGGCGAAGAGCAGGCCGAGGCCCTCGTCCTTGGGGTCCTTGGGCAGGATCGCGGTGATCTTGGCCTCAGGCACCTGACAGCACGTGGCATAGAGCGCCGTCGGCAGCGCCGCGACGGTGGCGTCGATCTGGCCACCCTGCAGCGCCTGGAACACGCCCGCCTGGTCGTCGAACACGGCGGCATCGGCAATGCCGAGCACGTTGGTCACGTAGTCGAAATCGGTGGTGCCGACGGCAACGCCCCATTTGGCCGCCTTCAGGTCGGCGAAGCTCTTGGCGCCGGCGACGGCCGAGGCCGGGAGCGCGATCACGGCCTTGTCGGACTGGTAGTAGACATCGGAGAAGGTGGCGACCTTGGCGCGATCCGGGGTGACCGAGATCTGCTGGATCGAGAAATCATAGGCCTTCGGGCCGGGTGCGATGGCACCGTCGAAGGTCACGTCGACCCAGACCACGTCATCCTTGCTGAAGCCCAGTTCGGCGGCGAGCGCGTAAACCAGCGCCGCTTCAAAGCCTTCGCCGGCTTCCGGATTGTTGTCGAGCACCCATGGTGGATAGCTCGGCTCGGAGGTCGAGACGGTGAGCTTGCCGGGCGTGAACAGCCGCGGATCGTTGGGAGTCTTTTCCTGCGCCAGCACCGGCGTGACGACCATCGCCATCAGAGCCAGCAGCGCAATTGTCAGAACATTGTGCTTTTGAGCCATCTTCACTCTCGTGTTTTCGCCCGGCGGCAAGCTGAAATGCCCCGTCCACCAAGCCCCGCGGGGGAATTTACCGACAATCCGGCGCGACGCCAGCCATAGAATTGCAGAGATTCGGAATGGCGGGAAAGTTCATTGCATTTGCAATGAGTTGCGGGGAATGGGGGCTCCCCTCCCCCTTGAGGGGCGGGGCGGGGGGTGGGGGTCCATCGGTGATCACAGAACCACCCCCACCCCCAACCCCTCCCCTCAAGGGGGAGGGGACCGGGTAGAGCCCGGCAATGCCGCCGATCAGCAGCGTTGCGGCCATGCCGCCGGCCGGTACCCAGAGGGGGATGTCGACCGGCCAGCCCATGACGTGGGCGTAGCCGATGGTGACCAGCGCGCCGATCAGGTCGCCGCTGCCGCCGCCAAGGAGCGCCAGGAGCAGCGCTTCGCCAAAAAACTGCATGCGGATATGGCCGCGGGTCGCGCCCTGCGAGCGGCGGAGGCCGATCTCTGAGCGCCGCTCGAGAACCGAGATCACCATGGTGTTGGCGACACCGATGCCGCCGACCAGGAGCGCCACGGCGCCGAGCCCGAGCAGGAGGCCGGTGAAGGCGACGTCGGCTGCGGCTTCAGCGGCCAGTGCGTCGGAGGGGCGGGAGATGTCGACCTCGTTGGGCGCCTCGGGATTGGCGGTGGGGGCGAGGATGCTGCGGACGGTTTCCACCGCATCGGGGGCGGTGCGGAGATAGAGCGTGGTGATATCGCCCTCGAAATCGAGGTAGCGCTCGCCGGCGGGCCAGCCGATCAGCGCCGAGAGATCGAGCATCGGCACCAGCGAGACCGGTGCGAGGATGCCGACCACGGTGAACCAGCGGCCGCCGAGCCACACCTGTTGGCCGATCAGCCCGCGGCCGATGCCGAGCCGGGCGGCAGCGCGGGCGCCGAGCACCACGGTGGGGTAGTTGGCGGTGGCTTCGTTGAGCCAGGAGCCGACGGCGACCTCCGCGCTCAGGGTTTCGAGCAGGTTCAGCCTCGCGGCGTAGACGGCGAGGCCGCCCGACTGGCTCGCGGGGATGCGGTTGCTGCGATAGATCCTGGCGTCGGCCAATACGCCGATGGCGCTCACCATCTCGACCTCGGCAATGCGGCCGAGCATGGCGATGGATTCGGGCGGCATGGTCGCGGCTTCGCCGAACATCGACTTGCCCGGCCCGGCGCTGAGGAGGTTCGTGCCGAGCTCGGAGAGCAGCTGGTTGAGCTGGGCGCGGCTCGAGGTGGAAATGCCGACCACTGCGATCATCGCGGCAATGCCGATGGCGATGCCGAGCGCCGAGAGGATGACGCGCAGCGGCCGGGCCTTGAGGCCATAGGCGGCAAGCCGCACCACGTCGATGGCGAGGAGTTTTGCCGGTTGCAGGGTGCTCATCGGGGGCTCCGCCTGGTGTCTTCGACCAGTTGCCCGTCGCGCATGGCGGCCTGCCGGTCGAAGCGGGCGGCGAGGTCGCGATCATGGGTGATCACCACCACGGCGGTGCCGGCGCGGTGGAGGCCGAGCAGCAACTGCACCACGCCTTCGCCCGAGGTGCTGTCGAGGGCGCCGGTCGGCTCGTCGGCGAGCAGCAGCAGCGGCCGCCGTGCCAAGGCGCGAGCAATGGCGGTGCGCTGCTTTTCGCCGCCCGAGAGCTGATGCGGGCGGTGGTCGAGCCGGTGGGCAAGCCCGACCTCGCACAGCGCCGCTTCGGCGCGCTCGCGCCGTTCGCGCAATCCGGTGCCGGTGTAGAGCAGGCCATCGGCGACATTGTTGAGCGCCGAGACGCCGGGCGACAGGTGGAAATGCTGGAACACGAAGCCGATGTGGCGGGCCCGCAGCGCCGAGAGCTGGCTGTCCTTGAGGTTCTCGACCGCCAGCCCGTCGATTTCGACAGTGCCGGCGCTGGCGCGATCGAGCGTGCCGATGATGTTGAGCATGGTGGATTTGCCCGAGCCGGAGGGGCCGACAATGGCGACGAGCTCGCCGCGCCCGATCTCGAGGCTGACATCGCGCAGCGCCAGCACGCCGCCGGCAAAGCCGCGCGACACGTTCCTCAGGGAAACGATGGTTGCCGTCATCCGGGCACGCTGACCCGCTCGCCCTCTGCAATGCCGTCGCCGCTGACCTCGACCCGCCCGGCGGCGAACAGGCCGGTATCGACGGGGGCGAGCCTCGTGCCGCCATCATCGACGAGCTCGACGGCAAAGCCGCCTTCCGGCCGGGCCAGTAGCGCCGTGATCGGCACCGAGAGTACGTTGTTGCGGCGCTCGCTGACGAAATCCACGTCGACCGAGGCGACTTCCAGCCCGTCGAGGGCGGCCTGGTCGGCGATCCCCACGGTCACCTCGATATTGCCGTCGGTCACCACCGAGCCGACCTCGGAGATCGTGCCGGCCACCTTGCGATCATCAGGCAGGGTGACGGTGACGGGGCGGCCGACCGCGGCAAGCGCCTGGTCGGCGACGGCGAGCGGCACGGTCACCAGCTTGGTGATGTCGGAATAATCGAGGATCGAGCTGCGGTCGGCTGAGGCGGCGAGCAGGGTTTCGCCGACACTGGCATCGTGCGCGGCGACATGCACCGGCCCCTCTGCAATCACCACTTGGCCGAGACTGACAATGCCGGTGACGGCGAGGCCGGAGACGCGTTGCCAGCTGCGCACCTGTTGGCCGAGCGGGCCGGCATAGCCGAGGGCGGCGAGATTGTCGGCCAGTTGCGCGACATCGGCAGTGTCGTCGGCCCGGGCGACGAGCGCCGCGTGGGTATCGCGCAGCGCGTCGCGTTTCACTGTGGCATCGGCAATGGCGACGCGGGCTGCGACGGCATCGAGTTTTGCCGCGGCGAGGTCCTTATCGAGGGTGCGGATGGCGGCGGCCGCGGCGGCGCGGGCCTTGGCGAGCTCGGCTTCGGCGGCCGCGATTTCGGCGCTGGGCGCCAGTTCGGCGGCCGAGAGTTCGGTGACCCGCGCCAGCTTCGCCGCAGCGACCGCGACGGCGCCGCTTAGTTCAATGAACTCGGGGAGGGCAGGGGCGCTGGCGCTGGCGTCGGCGAGCCGGGCGGCGAGATCGGTGCTGCGTGCTTCGGCATCGGCGAGGCGCTGGGTTTCGAGCGCCACCGTCAGGTCGGCGGCGGCCACGGCGGCTTCGCTCTGTTCGAGCTCGACCCAGACGGGAACGTCCGTATCGGCATCGAAGCGGAGCGTGCGGTGTTGCGGCACGGTGCCGTAGAACAGGATGGCCGGCTGGCCATCGAGCCCGTAGAGCGCTTCGCCACGCTCGATGGTGGCGCCCACCGGCGCCAGCGCGGTGACCATTGCCGAGGCGCCGGCGAGGCTCGGGCGCAAGGCCGTGAGCTCGCTATAGCCGAGCGTGCCGGTGACGGTCTTACTGTCGACCAGCTCGCCCCGGGTGATCTCGGCCGTTGCGATGGGGGCGGCGCTCGGTGCAGCCGATGGAGGCGCCGGCTGCAGCAGCACAAAGCCCGCGATCGCGACGGCCCCGGCGGCAATAGCAAGCGCGCCGCCGGAGAGCATGGTGCGGAGGTGGATCATCCGCCGATCATGATCCGGGCGCCACCGCTCAGCTCGCGGCAGGCATCCATGGCGGCACGGAGCTTTGGATCATCCGGTCCGGCGCCGATCTTGCCGGCATCGAAGCCGCCATCGGCGCTCGGATCGGGGAAGTTCGGCAGCCCGTGCTCGCGCACGCATTGCGCCAGCTTCAGCAGGCCCTCGAGTTGCTCAGGGGTGACGCCTTCGCCGCGCATCCCCTCGGGGGCGAGATCGTGGCAGGCGGCCGAGGCTTTTTCGAAACGGGCGGCGCTGCCAGGGGTGATGAGGAAGCGCATACCCTCGCCCGGCGTCGGATCGGGAAACTCGGCATAGCCGTTGTCGCGCATGCACTGGGCATAGGCGAGGGCGGCATCGTCGTTGTCGGCGGGGGCCTGGGCGAAGGAGGGTAGCGGGGCGACCAGCAGCAGGGCGGCGGTGAGGAGGGGGAGGAAAGTCTGGGTGAGCATCGTCATGTCTCCGTCGTTTGCACTTGGGAGCGACGGGATACGAGATGCGGTATTAGGCGGGTGTTAGGTGAGTACAGAGCTGGCCAAGGACTCGATGCCCACCTCCCCCTGGACGGGGGAGGCAAGCGGAGCTTGGGAGCGAAGCGACCTAGCGGAGCTCGGAGGGGGTGTGGGAAGGCACGGTGCTTGGCGGCTTCAGCGAGCATCGAGCGCGTGGCACACCCCACCCCATCCCTCCCCGTCAAGGGGAGGGTGTTCGGCCGGTGTTTGTGGCCCCCCTCCCACCAGCCTTTCGGCTGGTCCCCCCTCCCCCGCAAGCGGGAGAGGGTGCGCCGACTGCACGTTCAGTTAGCGGCCGAAGCCGCCGGAAACCGCACCCGTACCAGCAGCCCACCGCCCTCGCGTGGGCTCGCTTCAACCTCGCCGCCATGCGTGTGGGCGACGGAGCGGACGATGGAGAGGCCGAGGCCGGCGCCGCGGGTGATGGGGCCGCGGGTGGCGCCGGCGAGGCGTTCGGTGGCGGCGAGGCGGCGGAACGGTTCGAACAGGCTGGGGATCTCGTAGGCCGGCACGAAGGGGCCGGTGTTTTCGACCACCAGTTCGACGCCGTTGCCGCTCAGCGCAGTGTGGACGCTCACCCAGCCGTTCTCGGCAACATTGTACTGGATGGCGTTCTCGATGAGGTTCTGGATCAGCCGCTCGAGCAGGAAGGCGTCGCCCATCACGGTGCCGGGGACGAAGGCGGCGCCGAGCCGCACGCCGGCCCGTTCGGCGATCGGGGTGAGCTCAGTGACGATGTGTCCGGCGATTTCGCCCAGTTCGACGGTATGGAACTCGGCGGCGCGCTGCTCGCCGCTGGCGAGGGTCAAAAGCCCATCGGTCAGCTTCTCGTGGCGCTGGTTGACGGCGAGGAGCGTGGTGCCAAGCTGGCGCAGCTTGTCGTCGGGGCCGGCTTCGAGCAGCGCCACCTCGATCAGCGTGCGGGTGATGGTGAGCGGGGTGCGCAGCTCATGGCTGGCATTGGCGACGAAGCGGCGCTGGCTGTCGAAGGAGCGGTCGAGCCGCTCCAGCATGGCGTCGAGCGTATCGGCGAGATCCTTGATCTCATCCCTGGGGCCATCAAGCGCGATGCGTTCATGGAGGCTCCGGTCGGCGACGCGGCGGGCCGTGGCGGTGATGTCGCGTAAGGGTTGCAGCGCCTGGCCGGCCACCAGCCAGCCGATCACCCCGGCAATGATGGTGAGGATGCCGACGAGGATGAACGACACCATCAGCATGGTGTCGAGCGTGTTGACCCGCGCCTGTCGCACCATGACGCTGATGCGCCCGGCCTCGTCCATCAGCTCGCGCGGCGGCAGCTCGCCCGGGGCGCCCAACTGGCCTTGGGCCATCGGCGCGTCGTCGGTCACCAGGCGGATGCTGAACTGCCGGTCGAGCACCACGCCGAGATAGAGATAAATGGCGACGATCAGCGCCACGCCGGCAACGAAGAAGGCGCCGGCGTAGAGCAGGCTCAGCCGGGTACGGATGGTCCAGGGGAAGCCGAGGAATTTCAGGAGCCGCGTCATCTGAGCCGGTACCCCACGCCCTGGACGGTTTCGATCAATTGCGGCTCGCCCAGTTTCTTCCGCACATTCATCACGGTGAAACGCACCACGCCGGAGAACGGATCGATCTGTTCGTCCCAGGCTTTTTCGAGCAACTGCTCGGCCGAGACGACGCCGCCATCGGCGCGCAGCAGTTCCTCGAGAACGGCGAATTCCTTCTTCGACAGATCGATCGGTTTATCACCTCGAAGCACAATGCGGCGGTGGGGATCGAGCCGGAGGCCGGAGCGTTCGAGCACCGGCGGGATGGCCGGCCGGGCGCGGCGGGCCAGGGCCTGGACGCGGGCCACCAGCTCGGCGAAGGCAAAGGGCTTGGTCAGGTAGTCGTCGGCGCCGAGCCCGAGCCCGGCAACGCGCTGCGCCACGGCAGTGGCAGCGGTGAGCATCAGGATGCGGGTCGGGGACTGGGTCTCGACCAGCACGGCGCAGACCTCGTCGCCCGAGACGAGCGGGATATCGCGATCGAGCACCAGCACGTCGTAATCGTTGACCAGCGCCCGATCGAGCCCGGCTGCCCCGTCATAGGCCACATCCACCGCCATGGCATGGAGCCGCAGGCCCTCGGCGATCGAATCCGCCAGCTGCCGTTCGTCTTCGACCACTAAAACGCGCACCCGCTTACCCTCCAGCAAACCATGCTAAAGCTTTCACCGAACGGGTGAAACGCCAGAGCTCGCCGCTCTCGCTCTAGGCGACGCGGTGTTAGGGCGGCGTTAGGAAGCGACGGCTGGCGCCATAGCGGGTGGGGGCGTTGCGGAGACGATCGGGCCGTGCCACGCTCGCGCAATGCAAAGGGTGCGTGCCGCGGTAAGTCTGGGGCCAAACTGCCGGGGCAAGTTTCACTTGCAGCGCGTCTTCGGGGACGCCAGCCCAAGCGGGATCTTCGACTGGCAGATCACCCCTGCTGAAGCGATCCATCGCTATCTCGAACGGGACTTCGAAGGCATGTTCGAGCGGTCAGACCTGCAAATCCGTTCCGGCGTGGTGTGGAATGGACGGCACAACAGCTCCCATCAACACGAGTTTCCGCGAGGCCTCACCGAGGATCAGCTCGATGCGCATTACCCCGCGGCGCGGGCCCGGCACGACTACTTGTGCCGCAAAACCCGGGCATTGCTACGTCAACGGGGCCCGCTGCTGCTGGTGTTCAGCCGGCCGGTGCCGACCGAGGTGACCGACGGGCTGGTGCGCGGCGTTTCGCGGTACAATCCGCACCTCGCGTTTCACCTGCTTGCTGAACCGATCGAGGGCTCGATCGGTGACTGGACCGGCGACACCGAGGTCTGGAACGACCTGCTGTCACGCTTCTCCATCCATCCCTTTCATCGCTTCGTGGCCGAAGCGGCAGCGATCTGTCGCAAGAGTCTGCGCGGGCGGTCCGGTAACAGTGGGGCAGGTGTCGGCATTGCCGCAGCCGCGGAAGTGCGTGGCGGCGTGCGCAGTCGCAGACCGAGGCACTAGCCCTTTGTCGACCCGCCCGCCATGCCGTCGATGAAATGCCGCTGCAGCAGCAGGAACAGCATCAGGATCGGCAGCACGATGATCATGGCAGCGGCCATGATCTGCCCCCAGTCGCTGGTGTATTTGCCGCTCAGAAGGGTGAAGGAAACCACCGCCGTCATCTCGTTCTTGCTCTGCAGGAACGTCGAGGCGATGAGGAATTCGTTCCAGCAATAGAGCCCGATGATCAGCGCCACGGTGAGCAGCCCGGGCGAGACGATCGGCAGCATGACCTTCGAAAACACCTGCCAGGCGTTGGCGCCATCGAGATTGGCGGCTTCCTCGAGCTCCTTGGGGATGGCGATGAAGTAAGTGCGCAGCAGCATGATGGCGAAGGGGCTGAACATGGCGCAGTAGACGAAGGACACGGCGACGGGGTTGTTGATCAGCCCGAGCCGGGCGAAGCCGAAATAGAGCGGGAACAGGAACAACTGGATCGGCGCGGTGGTGGTGGCGAGGAAATAGGCGCTCACCGCCTTCCACGGCTTGATCTTCTGGCGCGCCAGCACATAGGCGGCGCCGGCCCCGGTGGTCAGCACCAATCCGATGGTCATCAGCGTGACCTTGGCGCTGTTGAGCATGGTTTCGCCGAGCCGCGCATCGGTCCAGGCGCGGGTGAAATTCGACCAGTTGAGCTCGGCCGGCCAGCTCAGCGGGCTGAGGATGATCTCGGGTGTCGTCTTGAAGGCGTTGAGCAGCATCAAGAGCAGGGGCCCAAGCGCGAACAGCGCGCCGAGCGCCAGGACGATGTAGGAGATAGTGCGCGACCAGCGGGTTCCGAGCATTTCAGTTCACCCTTTCCCGGGTCTGCAGCCGCACATAGGCGAAGGTGGCGGTGAGCCCGAACAGGGCGATGACCAGGGCGACGGCCGCGGCGCGGCCGAGATCGAACTCGAAGAAGGCGTTGCGATAGGCGAGGGTGGAGAGCACTTCGCTCGAATAGGCCGGGCCGCCCTGGGTGAGGATGTAGACGAAGTCGAACACCAGGAACGACCAGATCACCGTCATCACCATCATCAGCTTGATGGTGGGGGCGATGGCGGGAATCAGGATGTCGCGCATCAAGGCGAAGAAGCCGGCGCCATCGAGCCGGGCGGCTTCGACCATTTCCTCAGGCACCTGGCGGAGCGCGGCAAGGAAGATCACCGCGAGGAACCCCCACCAGTGCCAGAGGTCGACCACGGCGATGCCGTAAAGCGCCGAGTGGGTGGCGGCGAGGGGATCGGAGAGTTCGATGCCGAAGCGGGCGAGCAGGCCGAAGACGCCGGTATTGGGGTTGTAGATCATCCCCTGCCAGACCCGCGCGGTGATGGCGGTCGCCACCACCACGGGGATGAAATAGACGATCTGGAAGAAGGTGCGGCCGCGCTTGATGGTGAGCAGCAGCGTTGCCGCGACGAGCCCGATGGCGATCGGCACGGTGAGGAAAATCAGCGTCCACTTGAGGTTGTTGCCGAGCGCAATCCAGAACACCCGGTCGGCAAACATCGCCTGGAAATTGGCGAAGCCGACAAACACCGGAGCCGAAAAGCCATCCCAGGTGCAGAAAGCCAGAGCCACCGTCAGCAGCGCCGGGATCAGGATCAGCGCGACATTGATGGCAAGGGCAGGGAGGGCGAACAACCACATGGGCGGGGATTCCGGGACTCTCGGTTATCCTCCCCCGCGTGGCGGGGGAGGCGGATGAAGGCTTTAGGCCTTCACCGCGTGGGGACCGCCGAAGGCGGTGGAGGGGGAACTCAAAGCCGAGGGTCTTGCCGCCCCCTCCACCAGCTTCGCTGGTCCCCCTCCCCCGCCACGCGGGGGAGGATTAGCGGAGAGGCCGGTGCTCGGGCCCTATCAGCTCACGGCAGCGGCGGGACGCTGCCTTCGGCGAGCTCGGCGGCGAACAGCTCCTGCAAGCCGGTTAGGAACTTCTCCGGTGTGGCCGTGCCGAGCCAGAGTTCTTCGACGCCCGAGATGATGTACTGCTCGGATTTGGGCGGCCAGAAAGTCCAGGTGGTGTAGCCGTAATTGCCGCTGGCGAGGGCATCGGCGATCATCGTCGTCGCCTCCTGGTAGAGCGGGGTCACCTCACCCTTGAGCGTCACCTTGCTCAAGTCGGCGAGCGGCACGTTCCATTCGCCCTGCCATTGCGGGACGATCGCGCCGTAGAAATCGCCGCTGAACACATAGTCGATGACTTGGGCCGCGGTATCGGGGCTCGGCGAATGGGCGTTGATCGACAGGGTCGAGCCGATGCCGATCGGGAACAGCGGGTAGGGAACGCCCTCGGCCACCGGGATCGAGGTGAAGGCGGCCTTGGCGCCGGCCGGATCGAAATAATCCTTCACCCAGGAGAAGGCCCAGGTGCCCTGTGGCGCCATGCCGGTCTTGCCGGTGACCATGCCGGCAAAGGCATCGATGGTCGAGGTGGAGAAGTAGTCCTTGCCGTAATAGCCCTTGTCGTACCAGGCCTTGAACTTCTGCATGGCGTCGACGAAGACCGGGTCGGTCCACGCCCGCTTGCCGGCGAGAGCCTCGTGAATGGCGGTGGGTCCGACCAGCTGGTTGAGCGCCACGGTGAAGAACTGCTCGTTGGCGGGGCGGAAGCCGGCATTGCCGGCGACGAACGGGGTCATGCCCTCGGCCAGCATGGTATCGGCGAGGGTTTCCATCTCGGCGACGGTCTTGGGCGCCGTCCAACCCTTCTCTGCGAACAAATCGGCGTTGTAGAACAGGCCCATCGCCTCGTAGTTCTTGGGGATGGAGTAGAGCACGCCATCGACCTTGCCGAGTTCGAGGAACATCGGGATCAGCCGCTCGTTCCAGCCGTATTTGGCGGCATAATCATCGAGCTTCAGCAGCTGGCCGGCCTTGGCCATCGGCAGCGCCGTCGCCGGGCCGTTGGAATTGATGATGTCGGGGCCGCCGCCGGACATCAGCGCCAGGCGCTGCTGGTTCTCGATGGCGTTGCCGCGATACTCGAGGGCGAGGGTCGAACCGGGGTGGCTGGCATTGAAGCCCGCGACCAGGGTGTCGTCGAGCAGGCGCTGCTGCTCGGGGGTCAGCGCTTCGTACCACCACGAAGCCGATTGCGCCGCAGCGAGGCCGGGCGTCAGAAGGGTCATGGCCGCGACGGCCACACCCGAAAAGAGGCGTGAGAATTTTGTCATGAAGCGTTCCCTGATATGCCGGTGTCGGGGAGGCTCGCCTGCTGCACCCGTGAGGACGAGGTATCGCCTCTGGGACGAGCAGTCGAAGCGCGATCTACGATTGCATAGGGCAATGCGACGGCCTCCCCCGGCCCCTCCACATCGCCACGAACCCGGGCCAGCAGCCGTTCGCCAGCCAACTGGCCGAACAGCTCCTGCCCGAGCGATACCGTCGTCAGCGACGGATTGAGAACGTCGGTCATCGCCAGGTTATTGAACCCGGTGACCGACATGTCCTGAGGTAGCGACAGACCGCTGGTCTGGCAGGCGCGGATGGTGCCGCAGGCCAAGAGGTCGTCGGCGCACATGATGGCGGTGGGGCGGCCGCTGCCCTCGGCGAGCAGCTCTGCCGCGATGGCCGCGCCGCCATCGATCGAATAGCTCGGGGCGGTGACGACGCGCGGGGTGAGCCCCCCGGCGACGAGCGCCGCGCTGTAGCCGCCGATACGGGCGCGCTCCGGGCCGCCGGGCGACGCCATGAAGACGATGTCGCGATGGCCGAGCCCGATCAGCTGCGCCGTCAGGGCGGACGCCACCTGGTGGTTGTCGACATAGTAGTCGTCGACCGGCAGGGCGCCGCCGCGCTTGGGGGCGGATTCATAGCGCACGACGGGAATGTCGGCAGCGAGCGCTCCAGCGAGCTCGCGGATGGTGGCGACGAAGAACACTCCGACAATGCCGGCAACGCGCCGGTCGATGCAGAGTTCGATCATCCGCGCTTCCGCGGCGCCGGAGCCATCGGTGCTGAGCGCGATGACGTCGTAGCCTTGCGGTTCGACCACTTTCTGCACGGCGCGGATCAGCGGCGGATAGAACGGGTTGGAGAGATCGGGGACGATGCAGGCGATCATCATCGAGCGGTTGGTCTTCAGCGCCTGCGCCATGCGGTTGGGCACGTAGTTCAGCGCCTTGGCGCTGTCGCGAATGCGTTCCTGCACCTCTGGCCTAATGCCGGCGGCATCACCCGACAGCACCGACGATACCGCCGCCTGCGACACCCCGGCGTGGGTCGCGACATCCTTCTGCGTCGGTTTTCTGGTCGATTTCATCTTGAAACTCGGCTACTGATACGTATCAGTAAGCAGATGAGCTGTTTCCGTCAAGCCGGATGGCTTACGAGCTTCACACCCGTCTGCACCCGCCCGTTCGACCCTTCAGAGTATTGAGACCCCCATGACCCTCCCCACCGATACCCTCGAGCGGATCTATGCCGGCGTGCTCGGCAAGCTGATCGGCGTCTATCTCGGACGGCCGTTCGAGAACTGGACCTACCAGCGCATCCTCAAGGAGCTCGGCCCGATCACCTATTACGTGAACGAGCGGCTGGGGGCTGAACTGGTGGTGACCGACGATGACGTCTCGGGCACTTTCAGCTTCGTCCGGGCGCTCGAGGATTACGGCGCTTCACCGAACCTCAGCGCCGAGGACATTGGGCGGACCTGGCTCAACTACGTGGTCGAGAACCGCGCGGTGTTCTGGTGGGGCGGGGCGGGCAATTCGACCGAGCACACCGCCTGGCTGAACCTTGCTAAGGGCATTCCGGCGCCGCGCTCGGGCGCCATCGAAACCAATGGTAAGATCGTCGCCGAACAGATCGGGGCGCAGATCTTCATCGATGGCTGGGCACTGGTATCGCCGGGCAACCCGGCGCAGGCGGCAAAGCTCGCCCGCGCCGCCGGCAGCGTCAGCCATGATGGCGAAAGCGTCCATGCGGCGGTGCTGTGGGCGGCGATGGAGGCCGAGGCCTTTTTGAGCCGCGATGTCGAGCACCTGCTCGAAACCGGGTTGAGCTTCATTCCCGCGGACAGCCTGATCGCCAGGCTGGTTGCCGATATCCGCGGCTGGGTGCGGGCCAATGGCGATGACTGGCAGGCGACGCGCCGGCAGATCGAGGACACTTACGGCTACGACAAATATGCCGGGGTCTGCCACGTGGTGCCCAACCATGCGCTGATGATCATGGCGCTGCTGCACGCGCCCGACGATTTCAGCCGCGGCCAGATGATCGTCAACACCTCGGGCTGGGATACCGACTGCAATGCCGGGAACCTGGGGTGCCTGCAGGGCATCATGCTGGGGCTCGGCGGGTTCGACGGGGAGCAGGATTGGCGCGGTCCGGTGGCCGACCGGCTCTACCTCTCCACCGCCGATGGCGGGCGCGGCCTCACCGATGCGCCCAGCATCGCCTATTGGCTCGATGGCCTGGCGCGGCAGCTGGCGAAAGAGCCGGCGAGGCCGGCGCCCAAGGGCGGGGCGCAGTTCCACTTCGCGCTGCCGGGCGCGGTGCAGGGGTTCATGGCGGGCGGCACCGAGGGTAATGGCAGCGACATCGCCGTTTCCGGCACCGGCGAGGCGCTGGCGGTGGAACTGATCTCGGTGGCGCCGGGCCGCTCGGCCTATGTGGGGACGCCCGTGTTCATTCCGCCCGCGATGATCGGGCACAGCTGGTACGAAGTGCTGGCGAGCCCGCGGGTGTGGCCCGGGCAGACCATCGAAGCCAGCATTGCCGGCGATGCCGGGCTCAGCGGCACGGTGGAGGTGGCGCTGGCCGTGCGCCATTACGGGCAGGACGATGCGCTGGTGAGCGTCATCTCGCCGCAAAGCGTCACGGTGGAAGCCGGTCAATCGGCAAGGCTCAGCTGGCAGGTGCCGCAGTTCGACGGCAACCCGATCGCCGAAATCGGCCTCGTGATGTCGGTGCGCGACACCGCGACGGTGGGACGGGTGCTGGTCGACTGGCTGCGCTGGAGCGGCGAGCCGGAGCTGACGCTGCGCCGCCCGCATAACGAGGGCAATATGTGGCGCAGCGCCTGGATCAACGGCGCCAGTGTGTTCTCGAAGAACTTCCGCGAGTCGTTCCGGCTTTCCGCCAACCGCGGCGAGGGCATCATCCTCACCGGCACGCGCGACTGGCGCGATATCACGATCGAAGCGGAGCTGAACCTGCATCTCGGGAACTACGGCGCCCTGGTGTTTCGGGCGCAGGGGCTGCGGCAGTACTACGCCGCGAGGCTGACGCGTACCGGCAAGCTGCAGGTGGTCTGCCGCCGCGATGAGGTTGAGCAGGTACTGGCTGAAACGGCGCTGCCGGTGGTGTTCGAAACGGCGATCCCGCTGCGGGTGACGCTGGATGGGGCGAAGATCGTGGTGGATGCCGGGGGGGCGGTGCTGGAGGTTCGCGACGAGACTTATGCCGGCGGCATGATCGGGCTCGCGGTGTACGAGGGGGCGCTGTCGACGGACAAGGTGCATATCGGGCGGGTCCGGTAGGGGGTGCTATCGGGGCAGCCGATTGACCGTAGCTCTTGAATAAATGTAAGCGGATAGTTGACAGTACGTCGGCTGATGCTTACATACATCCGTGATCAAGAGCTTCAAAGGCAAGGGTCTCGCCGAGCTGTGGGCCAAAGGCACCTCAGCGAAGATCGACGCCAAGATGCACAAACGCATCCTGCGTCGTCTCGATGCTTTGGACGCGGCGGCCAAACCCGAAGACATGAACCTCCCAGGTTTCGACTTTCATGCCCTGAAGGGCTTTGATCCCACGCGATATACGGTCCACATCAATGGCCCGTGGTGCGTGACGTTCGCATTCGACGGAGCCGATGCGGTGGATGTCGAGTTCGAGCAGTATCACTGATGGATTGATGGAGGGCGCGGTTTGACCCCGCGCCGATGATGATGACTTACGCGGCTCTGCGTAATCCCGATCGCCAGCCCACCCACCCCGGCGAGTTGCTGCGCGAGGACGTGCTGCCGGCCGTTGGCAAGCCGAAGGCGGAGATCGCCCGGCTGCTCGGGATCTCTCGCCAGCAGCTCTACGACATTCTGGGCGAGAAGAAGCCGGTGTCGCCGGCGATGGCCGTTCGCCTCGGCAAGCTGTTCGGCAACGGTGCGACCCTGTGGGTCCGCATGCAGGGCGCCTATGACACCTGGCAGGCCGAGCGAGACGTAGACGTGAGCGGCATCCCGACGCTTGCGGTGGCCTGAGATTTGGGGGATGGCGGACCCTGCCAGTTTTGCACCGGCCGTGCCCTTATCGCCCCCTCGCCCCTTTGGGGAGAGGGCGGCGGATGAGGCCGACGGCTTCATCCGCGTGGTGAGGGGCGCCAAGCGCTGGGACAGGTGTTGAGCGGTGGCGGATAGGCCGGTGTGCTTGGCTACCCCTCACCCTGGCCCTCTCCCCAGAGGGGAGAGGGGACGATAGGGGCACCGTTCGTTCGCTACTTGCCCACCGCCCGCCTCGCCAGCTGCACCGCACCCTCCACCGGCGCGTCGCGCAACACATGCACCTTCAGCTGCTTATGTCGCCCCGTCACCGCCTGCTCGAATGCCGTGTAGAGCCGCGGCTGGTTGACGATGACGCTGCCGGCGACGACGACATCGGTGCCGGTGGCGCCGCGGGAGAGGAGCTGGTCGACGAGGGCGGCGAGGGCGTGGGCGCCTTCGGTAATGACGGACTGGGCCAGCGCCGAGCCAGCGTCGGCGGCGGCGAAGATGGCGGGGGCGTGGGGGGCCCAGTTGTCGACCGTCGGGTCGTCGTTGACGCGGCGGGTCAGCCGCTCGGCATCGGCGACGCCGAAGGCGGCGATCAGGTGGCCGAGGAGGCCATCGTCGACCTTGCCTTCATCGTTGGCGCGCAGCGCCGTGCGGGTGGCTTCGCGGACGAGGCCGGCAGCGCTGCCTTCATCGCCGATGATCCAGCCCCAGCCGCCCGAGGCGATAAACTCGCCCGCGGCATTGGTGCCGACGGCAATGGCGCCGGTGCCGGCGATGACGCCGATCCCGCGGGTGAAGCCGGCGGCGGCGACGATCAGCGAGGCGTCGTTGACGGCGGTGGTGCGGTAGCCGAGGGCTTGAAGCTCGCGCTCCAGCGTGCGGCCGGTTTCGGTGCGGTTGATGCCCTGGGCGCCGAAGGCGAGGGCGACGATCTCGGCTCCCTCGGGCGTGTGGCGCCTGACCCGTTCGGCGATCCAGATGGCGGCCTTGTCCTCGGGCTCGGCATCCCATTCGAGGCTCGGCTCGGTGACGTCGAGCACGCGCTTGCCCTCGAGATCCTCGAGGATCAGCTGGGTCTTGGTGCCGCCGATATCGAGCGCGGCGATCAGAGCGGTCATCTCAGGCGACCTTGGTGTCGGTGTGAAAGAAGACGAAGGCATCGGGGTCGACGCCGCGCAGCAGCGCCGTCTCGACCGCGAGGCTCTGCATCACGAGGGCCTCGAGAATGGCGCGCTGCGCCGGCGCCACCTGAGGCAGCCGGAGCACCGCGAGGTTCGGCTCTTCGGCCACCTCGAGCGTGGTGACCAGCAACGTATGGTGGCCGGCATGGGCGAGGGTATGCGCGAGAGCCGTCTCGCGCTCGTCGCCCATCAGGATGTGGGCGGTGCGGCCGGCCGATTCCATCGCGCCATGGAGGTATTGCCGCGACGACAGGCCAGTGGCCGGCAGGCGCGCCACTTCGCGCAGCAGGAGGGCGCCGACTTCGGCGGTGCCGGCCGAGGGTGCGGCGCCGGCATAATCGACCGCCACTGCGTCGCGCAGGGGGGTGGCGAGGGCGATGGCGCGGGTGGCGATCTCGCGCTCCAGCGCCCGGAATTTTGCCGGCAAGTCGGACCAGGTGGGGTCGATGGTGCCGCCATCCCAGGCTTCGGCGATCATGCCGAGGGCGGCGATGGTGGCGGTATAGCCGGTGGTCGAGGCATAGCTGTCGGGGAGCTTGCCCAGCGAAATGGTGGTCGCGGCGATCTCCGAGATCGGCGAGGGCGCGACATTGACCACCGCCAGCCGCAAATGCGGCTCGATGGTGCGGAGCACCGCGAGGGTTTCGGAGCTGCGGCCCGACTGCGAGACGCCGATGATCGGATGCGCCGACTGCGGAAAGGGCAGGGGATGCTCGCCGGCATTGAGTCGCCAGGCGTGGATGCCACGCGAGCGCAGCACCCAGACTGCGGCGGCCGAGGCGGCATAGCTCGCGCCAATGCCGAGAAAGATCGGGCCCGGGCCCTCGAGCGTTGCGGCCGCCTGGGCGGCGCGCACTTCGCCGGCAATGGCGGGCAGGGCACTTTCCAGCAAAGCTGCCTGCGAGGCGCGGGCCTCGGCCAGGGAGATATAGCCTTTAACCAATTTCGTCCGTCTCCTTGGCGACAGCGCGAAAAGCTTCGGCGTCGCGGGGCTGTCAGTATGCTGCGTTCAGCGCGTGCCGGGCTTTCGCGTGCGTGAGAATGAGGTGCGCAGCCGATAGCGATCGCCGACATAGCGCACGGTGGACGACAGCAACGGCCGGCCGGCGCTGTCGACGATGATCTGCCGCATCACCAGGATCGGGGTTTTGGGTTCGACCCCCAGGTGCTGTGCGAGCGTGGTGTCGGCCGCATGCGCTTCGATGGTGGTTTCGCCATGGGCCAGGTCGACGCCATTGGAAAGCAGTAGCTCGAACAGCGAGGCGGTGCGGAAATCGACGCCGGTGAGATCGGGCTTCAGCGTGGCGGCAAAGAACGAAGTATCGACCGCCACCGGCACCCCATCGAGCCGCCGGATGCGCTCGAGATGGAACAGCGGCGCGCCCGGCGCGATGGCCAGTTCCTCGGCCTCATCGAGCGTCGCCGGCGCCTCGCTGGCGCGCAGCACGTCGGAGGAGGGGACGAGCCCCAGCCGGGCGGCGGTTTCGCTGAACGACTCCAGCGTATTGGGAAATTCCTTGGGCACCTCCGCCGAGACATACCAGCCACGCCCATGCGAGGGCTTCAGCACGCCTTCCTCGACGAGGCTCTGCAGCGCCCGGCGCAGCGTCACCCGGCTGATCGACAGCTGGGCGAGGAGGTCGCGCTCCGCCGGCAGCCGACCGCCATTGGCGATCTTGCCGGTCGAAATCTGGTGCATGATCAGGTCCGCTGCCTGCCGCCATAGCGGATCGGGCGAATCCTGATCGAGCACCAACTGTTCCGCGCTGTCGCTCATTGGCTCAAGCCACCTTTTCCCATTGCCGCGATTTCATCGAGCGGTAGCACGCATCGATGATCCGGTTGACCACCACGCCATCCTCGAAGGTTTCGGACGGGGTAGTGCCGGCGGCGAAATGATCAATGAAATGCCGCATCTGCTGCGAGAAACCATAGGCCCGAGTCTCTTCGGGCACAGGATATACCCAGCCGGTCTCGGCATCGGCCTTCTCGACGGTGTAGCCCACCGGGTTTTCGATGAAACCCCAGACCGGGCCGACCGAGCTGTCGGTGACGATGCGGCCGGCCGAGCCGACCAGCTCGTGCCTCAGCTGCATGCCGCCGCGCTCGATCCATGAGGATTCGATGGTGGCGAGCTGGCCGCCCTCGAATTTCAACAGCGCAATCGCCGCGTCTTCGCCGGTGGTCTTGTCCTGGTGGGCCATGGTCGAACCCCAGGCCATCACCTCGGTGACCTTGTTGTCCTTGCCGAAGAAATGCCGCGCCGATTCGACGGTATGGCAGCCCATATCGAGCAGGGCGCCGCCACCGGCGGTTTCGGCATCCCAGAAATGCGGGGCGTGGGGGCCGGAATGGCCTTCGCGGGCGCGCATGGTGAGGAGCTCGCCGATGCCGCCGGCTTTGACCATCTCGTAGGCCTTGGCGACATTGGGCGAAAATACCGAGCTTTCGGCATAGCCATGCCAGACCCCGGCGGCATTGGCGATATCGAGGATCTGCTGCGCCTCGGCCTCGGTGCGGGCCAGCGGCTTGGTGCAGATGATGGCCTTCTTGTGCCGGGCGGCGATCTCCACTGCGGCGAGGTGGATCTCGTTGGGCAGGGCGATGATGACGATCTCGACGGCAGGGTCGGCGCAGAGCGCATCCATGGTGGCGTGCGCGGTGACCTTCCACTTCTTGGCGAAGGCGTCGGAGCGAGCCGGATTGCGCGAATAGCAGGCGACGAGCTCGGCGTTCCGCACGTCCAGCAGCGCATCCGCATATGACTCGGCAATGAAACCCGACCCCAGCAACCCAACCCCGATCATGCCCTGCTCCCTCCCGATTTGTTAGATACCTCATAGTACCAATCAGGCGTTCTGACCATACCTCATGCGCAGAAAAATGACCACTTGTACCATCTGGTATTGTGAGGTATCGATCCTGTGACAGAGGGGCAAGTCGCTCGGATTTGATCCATGCGGCGCCGGATACGGCGGCCGTGCGTCAGGGGAAGGGAGAACAATAATGCAGTCGAAACAGTGGGCCGCGACGGCCGGAGCCATGCTGGGCGTATCGCTCATCGCCATGAGCGGCGCCGCGGTGGCGCAGAGCGTGACGCTGACGCTGGGCAGCTGGCGCACCGAGGATCTGGCGGTGTGGCAGGACAAGGTGCTGCCGGCCTTCGAGGCGGCGCATCCCGACATCAATGTCGAGTTCGCGCCGGTCAATACCAACGAATACAACGCCGCGATGCAGTCGCAGATCGAAGGTGGGGCCGGTCCCGACCTGATCACCTGCCGGCCGTTCGACGTAAACAACGAGTGGATCGGCCGCGGCTATTTTACCAAGCTCGATGGCCTTGCCGGGCTCGAGAATTTCGACGCTACCGCCAAGGCGGCCTGGACCGTCGACGGCGCCACCTATTGCGTGCCGGTCGCCGCGGTGCTCGCCGGCTTCTACTACAACGTCGATATCTTCAAGGAGCTGGGCCTGACGGTGCCGACCACCGCAGCCGAGTTCACCGCGGTGCTGCAGGCGATCAAGGACAACGGCAAATACACGCCGCTCGCCGTCGGCTCGGCCGAGTCCTGGCAGCTCGCCTATAACGGGCTCTACAGCATCGGGCCGGCCTACTGGAAAGGCGAGGAAGGTCGTCTTGGCCTGATCGATGGCAGTCGGAAGCTCACCGACGCCGATCTCGTCTCGGCCATCGCCGCCTTCCAGGCCTGGAAGCCGTTCCTCCCCAGCGGGCAGGAGGCGCTGTCTTATTCCGACATGACGCAGCTCTTCACGCTGGGGAAGGCCGCGATCCTTCCCGATGGCTCGTGGAACATCAACCAGGTGACTTCGACCGGGCTCAATGTCGGGGTGTTCGGTCCGCCGGCAGTGGAAGCCGGTGGCCAGCGTTACCTCCAGGAAATGCCCGACATGGCGATCGGCATCAATGCCGCGAGCAAGAACCAGGAGGCGGCGAAGACCTTCCTGAGCTGGGTCGCCGGCCCAGAATTCCAGCAGATCTATGTCAACACCGCGCCGGGCTTCTTCGCCATGAGCAACCAGCCGGTGAAGTATGACAATGCGCTGGCCCAGGCCTTTGCGGATCTGAAGACCGGCGCGTTGCTGACGCCGCGCCTGGCGCTCGATCGGCTGAGCGCCGGCACGCCGCCGCTCGATGACGAAATCTGGCGCCTGTTGCAGGTGATGATGACCTCGGACATGACCCCCGAGGCCGTCGCCGCCGAACTGCAGGCGGGGCTCGCCTCGTGGTACTCGCCGCAGTCGGCGCAATAGCGCCAGATCTCGGCAGCGCGTGCCGCGCCCTCCCGGTCGGCACGCGCGTTTTCTTAGGTGGGAAATTCGCGATGTGCGCCTCTTGCCTTCTCCCCTTGTGGTCAGCGGACGAGGGCGAAGCCCTCGCCGCGAGGTGGCGCGCAGCGCCGGATGAGGGGTCCGCGCAACGAAGTGTAGCGCGCTCGGAGCGTGAGCGACGAGCGATTGGAGTGCGCGGAGAGAACCCCTCATCCGCCCCGCAGAGACGGCCTTTGGCCGTCTGCTGCTTGCGGGCACCTTCTCCCACAAGGGGAGAAGGCCCTCACTCCGCGGCCGGTGAACGGAACTGACCAATGACTGTTGTTTGCCCTGACTCCAGAGGAACGCTCGCGTGATACGTCCTGCAACGGCTCGCCGCAGCCTGTTGATCTTCGTGCTGCCGGCCCTCGCCATCTACCTGGGCTTTGCGGTGCTGCCGCTGCTCATCTCGATCTTCATGAGCCTGTTCGATACCGGCAAGTCGGGGACCGGTTTCATTGGCCTGGGCAACTACATTTACCTGTTCACCCAGCCGGTGGTCAGCGCCCGGTTCTGGAATGCGCTGTTCAACAATTTCAAGTATTTCGCCATTCATGTTGCCGTAGAGATTCCGATCGGGCTGCTGCTTGCGGCGCTCTTGACCGGCGGCACGCTGAGCCGCAGCGAGGGCATTTACCGCACGCTGCTGTTCATTCCGGCGACGCTGTCGGTGGTGATTGTCGGCTTCATCTGGCGGCTGATCATCAACCCGCTCTGGGGCCTCGTCGGCTTCCCGCTGCTCGGCAACCAGCTGACGGCGCTGCCCACCATCTCGCTGATGGGGGTCTGGCAATATGTCGGCATCCCGATGGTGTTCCTCTATTCGGCGCTGATCGCGGTGCCCAATGACGTGATCGAGGCGGCGCGCATCGATGGCGCCAGCCCCTGGCGGATCTTCTGGGGCATCAAGTTCCCGCTGATCCTGCCGCAGTTCGGGCTGATCGTGATCCTCACCTTCATCTGGACCTTTAACGGGTTCGACCTGGTGTTCGCGCTCAACGGCTCGGCGCCCGGCCCCAACTATTCGACCGATATCCTCGGCACGTTCTTTTACCGCACCTTTTTCGGCTCGAGCGGCCAGGTGGCCGATCTCGACCTCGGCGCCACCGTCGCCACCGTGATCTTCACCCTGATGCTCTGCGTCACCGCCGCCTATTTCTGGCTGGTGCAACGCCGGCTCAAAGCCCACGCGGCTTAGGAGGCGGCGATGACAACCGTGACCACCGAACTCGCCCACGAAAGCCGCCTCACCCGAGAACGCCGGCGCTGGAATGTCGAGCGCATCGCGGTGCACGCCGTGCTGCTGGCCTTCGTCGCGCTGGCGCTCGGGCCGATCCTCATCGTCATCCTCAATTCGCTGAAGACCACGCCGGCGATCTTCGGCGGGCCGTTCGCGCTGCCCACCGCCGAGACCTTCAGCCTGGCCGGCTATGAGCGGGTGCTGACCCGCGGCAACTTCCTCCTCAACTACCGCAACAGCCTGATCGTCACGCTGGTCTCGGTGGTGCTCACCGTCGGGCTCTCGACGCTGGCGGCGTTTGCGCTGGTCGAGTACCGGGTGCGCTTCGTGCCGCTGCTCGCCGGGCTGTTCATCGTCGGCGTCATGCTGCCGATCAGGCTCGGCACCATCCCGCTGATCCAGATCATGATCGGGCTGAGGCTGATGGATACGCTGTGGGCGCTGATCCTCGTCTACACGGCGATGAGCATCCCGCTCGGCGTCACGCTGATGATGACCTATTTCCGCACCGTGCCGGGCGAGCTCAAGGAAGCGGCGCGGGTCGATGGGGCCAGCGAGTTCCGCACGTTCTCGATCATCCTGCCGCTGGTGCGGCCGGGGCTCGCGGCGGTCGCCACCGTCACCATGCTGCCGATCTGGAACGACCTGTGGTTCCCGCTGATCCTCGCGCCCGGCAAGGCCAACCAGACGGTGACGCTGGGGGTGCAGCAGTTCGTCGGCCAGTTCCTCAACGACTATCCGGCGCTGCTCGCGGCGCTGACCCTGGGGGCGCTGCCGCTGGTCGTGCTCTTCACCGTCTTTTCCCGCCAGTTCATCCGCGGGCTCAGCGCCGGCTACGGCAAATGAGCCCGCATCCCTAGTTTCGAGACGAGGCGATTGCCATGACCCAAGTTCACGAAGGCCACCATCACGCCAATCACGCTGCGCCGTCGCACGGCGTTGCGGCGCTGCCGCCGCCGCGTTACCTGCAGGCGCTGGCGCCGCTCAGCCCCGCCGAGATCAATGCCGCAGTGGCGGTGATCAAGGCCGATGCCGAGCTCGGGCCCGGCGCGCTCTACGGTAATCTCGACCTGCGCGAGCCGACGCCCGACGAGTGGCGAGCCCACCTGAGCGGTACGCAGCTGAAGCGCGAGGCGCGGCTCAACATCTCGCACAAGGATCGCCCCGGAGTGTGGATGGTGATCGTCTCGCTCGAGACCAATGCGATCATCTCGCGCCGGCATTTCCCCACCGCCAAATCCGCCTTCCAGGTCGAGCAGCTGCTCGATGTCGAGCGGGTGGTGAAGGCCGATCCGCGCTTCATCGAGGCCTGCCGCAAACGTGGCATTACCGACATGACCGGAGTCTGCGTCGACAGCTGGTCGGGCGGCAATTTCGGCGATCAAGGCGAGGAGGGGCACATGGTCTCCTATGCCCATTGCTGGCTGCGGCTCTATGCCAACGAGAATTTCTACGCCCACCCGATCGACGGGCTGAACGTCGCCGTCGACGTCAAGACCGGCGAGGTGCTGCGCATCGACGATCATGGCGGCCCGCCGATCCCGATGACCGATATTCCCTATGACCCCGAGTTCATGCCGCCGGCGCGGACGCCGCTGAAGCCGCTGAATGTTATCCAGCCCGAGGGCACCAGCTTCACCCTCGATGGGCACGCCATCGCCTGGGACAAGTGGACGCTCGGCATCGGCTTTTCGCCGCGCGACGGCATCATCCTCCACGACATCCGCTATGCCGGCCGCCCGGTGGTGCGCCGCGCGGCGCTCGGCGAACTGGTGGTGCCCTATGGCTCGCCGGAGCGCGGGCACTATCGCAAGAACATCTTCGATATCGGCGAATATGGCTTCGGTAAGTTCAACCACTCGTTGAAGCTCGGCTGCGATTGCCTTGGCGCCATTCACTATCTCGATAGCCACTATTGCGGGCTCGATGGCGGGCTGATCACCATCGAGAAGGGCATCTGCATCCATGAGGAAGATACCGGAATCCTCTGGAAGCACTGGGATTTCCGCGCCGATCGCACCGAGCTCAGGCGCGGCCGGCGGCTGGTGATCTCCTGCGTCAACACGGTCGGCAATTACGAGTATGCGCAATACTGGTATCTCGACCAGGCAGGTGAGATCAGCTTCGAGGTGAAGGCCACCGGCATCGTCAACACCATGGCGTGTGAGCCGGGGCGCCCCAGCAAATATGTGAGCGAGATTGCGCCGGGCCTGACCGCGCCGATCCACCAGCACATCTTCTGCGCGCGGCTCGATATGGCACTCGATGGCGGCGGCAACAGCCTGGTCGAGGTCAACAGCTTTGCCGAGCCGGTGGGGCCGAACAATCCGCATGGCAATGGCTTCTTTGCCACCGAGACGGTGCTCAAAACCGAGCTCGAAGCCGGCCGCCGCGCCAGTGCCGAGACGCACCGCACCTGGAAGGTGATCAACCCCAATAAGCTCAACGCCGTGGGGAAGCCCGTCGGCTACCGGCTGCACGCCACCGATTGCGTCACGCCGTTCCTCGCCGAGAACGGGCCATCGGGCATGCGCTCCAACTTCGTGCGCAACCACGTGTGGGTGACGCCCTTCCACCCCGACGAGCGCTATCCGGCGGGCGAGTATGTCTGCAATTCCGACGGCTCGGATGGGCTGGCCGAAATCGTCAAGCAGAACCGGCCGGTGGAGAATACCGATATCGTGGTCTGGCATTGCTTCGGGCTGCATCACGTGGTGCGGCCGGAGGATTTCCCGGTGCAGCCCACCATGTCGGCCGGCTTTGCGCTGATGCCGTCGGGGTTCTTCAACCTGAACCCGTCCAACGACCTGCCGCGCGAAACCAATACGGCGAGCGTATTGGCCGATGGCAGCCTCGCCTGCCACTGCTGATGCCTCATCCGAGCCGCGCGCCCTGGTCCGCCTTCGCTGCCATCGCGGCGGCGACAGCGTTGGGCTGGGCCGGGCTCATGGCTCTCAGCGCCGGCGGGATCGAGGCGATCTGCGGCGGCAGCGGCCTGCCGCTGCTGCTGGGGGCGGCGCTGATGTGGGGGCTGATGGCAGCGACCATGATGCTGCCCTGCGCCATCCACGACATTGCCGCGGCGGCGCGGCAGGGCTGGCGCGTCGCGGCGAGACTGACCCTCGTCTGCGTCGCGCCGCCGACGCTGCTGGTCATCGGCCTCGGCATGGCGCTGACGCCGGCGGCGCTCGGCACCCCGATATTGCTGGCGATCGCCGGCAGCGCGCTGGTTGCCGAAGCCGCGCTGCCGGCTGGTCCCATGCGGCTGGGTGCGGCGGTGGCGATGGTGGCCTTGCAACTGATCGGCGGCATGGAGCTCGGCTGGATGGCGCTATGCGCCGTCTGGATGCTGGCGCTGGCTTTGGCACCGGCGCGGCGGCTCACCACCGCTGCAGCGGGCGCGGCGCTGCTCGGCCTCGCCATGTTCTGGAATTTGTGACGCCTCATTGGTGGGCGCCGAAATGAGGAGGAATGCATGCCGCTCAAGTCGATCAACCCGGCAACCGGCCACCTGATTGCCGAGTATCCCGCCGATACAGCCCAGCAGATCGAGCAGAAGCTCGCGGCGGCCTGGGAGGGCTGGCAGGCCTGGAGCCGCACGCCGTTAGCCACGCGCAGCGCGCTGCTGCTGCGGCTCGGCGACCTGCTCGAGCAGCGGGCCGACGACTACGCCAGGCTGATCACCAGCGAGATGGGCAAGCCCATCGGCGAGGCGAAGGCCGAGGTGCTGAAAGCGGCCTCGGGGGCCCGGCATTTCGCCGCCGAGGGCCCGGCCTATCTCGCCGACCAGCCGATCGCGGGCACGCCATCGCTGGTGCGCTACCAGCCGCTCGGCCCGATCTTCGGCATCATGCCGTGGAACCTGCCGTTCTGGCAGGTGCTGCGCTTCTTCATCCCGACGGCGCTGGCCGGCAATGTGGTGCTGGTCAAGCACGGCGAGACAGTGCAGGGGGCGGCCCGCGCCATCGAGCAGCTGGTGCGCGATGCCGGCGGTCCGGCCGGGCTCTACACCAACCTCGCCATCCCCAATGAGACGATTGCCGACGAGGCCCGGAAGATCGTGCTCGACGACCGGATTCGCGCCGTGACCCTCACCGGCTCGATCGGCGCCGGTCGCGCCGTGGCGGCCGCTGCCGGCTCGGTGGGAAAGAAAGTGGTGCTCGAACTCGGCGGCTCGGACGCCTTCATCGTCTTTGCCGATGCCGACCTCGACAAGGCGGTGCAGCTGGGCGTGGTGTCGCGTTACTCTAACAATGCGCAAAGCTGCATCGCCGCCAAGCGCTTCCTGGTCGAGCGCAGCGTGTTCGACGCCTATGTCTCGCGCTACGCCGCAGCCGCAAGCGCGCTGGCGATCGGGGATCCCACGGATCCCGGGACCAAGCTCGGGCCGATGGCGCGCGCCGACCTGGTTGATACCACCGAGCGGCAGGTGCGTGACGCGGTGGCGGCCGGGGGCAGGGTGGTGGCCGGCGGCAAGCGCCTGAACGGGCCGGGCAATTATTACGAGCCGACGGTGATCGTCGGCGCCGACCCGGATGCACCGATCATCCAGGAAGAGTTCTTCGGGCCGGTGGCGCTGCTGTTTCCGTTCGACAGCGAGGATGAGGCGGTGAGCCTCGCCAATGCCACCGAATATGGGCTGGGCGGCGCGGTATGGACCAGTGATGCCGTGCGGGCGCAACGGGTTGCCGACCGGCTGGAAGCCGGCGCGGTGTTCATCAACGATTTCGTCCGCTCCGACCCACGCGCGCCGTTCGGTGGGGTGAAGGGTTCCGGGTTTGGGCGGGAGCTCGGACCGCTCGGGGCGCGGGAGCTGACCAATGCGAAGCTGGTGTGGGGGAGTTAGGGGCTGCGCTGAGGTGGGCAGCCGGTATCCTCCCCCGCGGGGCGGGGGAGGGGGACCAGCGAAGCTGGTGGAGGGGGGACCAGCGAAGCTGGTGGAGG
>NZ_LMCR01000017.1:0-400191 GCF_001424865.1 Devosia sp. Root105 | reverse complement strand
AGGGCACAACGGTCCCGTCCATCCGGTCCCTGGCTGGTGGCCGCCAGCCGGGGACCGCCTACTCTGAACAGAGTCGGCAACAATCAACATGCAAGGGTCGCCGACTGCTGGCTTCGCCACAAACTACTACTCGCTGACCACAGGCACTTCGCGGATCATCTCGCCCGACTTACCATCGAAAATGCGCACGCTGGTCAATGGCCCGAGCTTGTAGGTGACGGTCACCCGGCCATCCGCCGCGACCGCCGAAACCACTTCGCCACCGGCCGGAATCTTCAGCGCGGCGATGACGTAGTCGCTGCCGGCTTTGCTGTCGCTCTGCGATGCGCGGTAGACAAGTGCGCCGCCGATGGCGATAAGGCCCACGACCAGTAGCCCCATCGACACCATGAAGGACTTGCGCGCCCGGGCCAGTACGGCCTTCGCTTCCGGCGTCAGTTCCGGGGTGGTTTCGGGTTTGTCTTGAGGATCGCTCATGCAGGAAATTTCCGGCGAGGAACAGGAGTGGCAGTTGCTGGTCGATGCCGCCGACGCCGGCAGCCGGCTGGATGCCGCACTCGCCCGTGCCGTACCGGTCTTCTCGCGCAACCGGATCAAGGACCTGATACTGGCCGGAAGCGTCGCGATCAATGGGCGAGCTGTCACAGAGCCCAAATACAAGCTGCGCGATGGCGAAGAAGTCACGCTCGTCGCCCCCGAGCCGATCGAGGCCGAGCCGACCCCCGAGAACATCCCGCTCGATATCCTCTACGAAGACGACCAACTGATCGTCATCAACAAGCCGGTCGGCATGGTGGTCCACCCTGCCCCCGGCAACCACACCGGCACGCTGGTCAATGCGCTGCTCTACCATTGCGGCGACAGCCTCAAGGGCATTGGCGGGGTAAAGCGCCCGGGGATCGTCCACCGCCTCGACAAGGATACGTCCGGCGTCATGGTCGCCGCCAAGACCGAGCAGGCGCATAACCACCTCGCCGCGCAGTTCGCCGATCACGGCCGCACGGGGCCCCTCCACCGAGCCTACATGGCTTATTGCTGGGGCCGCACCCAGCAGGCCTCCGGCACCGTCGAGGCGCCGCTCGGCCGCGACCCGGCCAACCGGCTGAAGCAGGCGGTGCGCCAGGATGGCCGCGAGGCCATCACCCATTACTGGGTCGAGGCCCGCTTCGGCGACGAGGGCTGGGACATTACCCGCATCCGCTGCGAACTCGAGACCGGCCGCACCCACCAGATCCGCGTCCACATGGCTCATATCGGCCACCCGCTGGTTGCCGACATGGTCTACGGCCCAGGCTTTGCCACCAAGGTCAACCGCCTGCCCGACCAGGCCAAGACGGCCGTAGCGGCGCTGGGCCGGCAGGCATTACACGCCGCCGAACTCGGCTTCGAACACCCGACAAGCGGCGAGGAAATGCAGTTCGAGGCGCCGCTGCCGCCTGATCTCGAGGCGCTGGAAGCGGCGATCGAACCATTCGATCGGGCGTTTGCGCGGTAGAGTGCTTCGCCGTCGGCGGCAGCGGCGTGCACGAGTTGACCCGCTGCCTCACCTCCCCACCGGATGTCATCCCTGCGAAAGCAGGGACCCAACCATCAGCTGGCGCAATCGGTGAATTGGGTCCCTGCTTTCGCAGGGATGACACCGAGTAGGTGGGGCAAGCGGTGCCTCCAGGGTGAGCGCCGGAGGGGAGTGGCAGACCACAAACCCGCCTGCAAGGTTCACGCAACCTTCGTGGTCTACCAACGTTTTCATGCAGGGTCGGTGGGTCTTATCAAGACCGATTTTCGACCTATATATCTCTGACAGTCAGCCGTGTGCCGGACTGGACACGGCTGCGTATCTGCCCGTGACTACGGGGGAAAGACGAGGGTGCATTATGGCCCAGACCAATCTGCCAATTCTTTCGGCTGAGGGTGGACTCAGCCGCTATCTCCAGGAAATTCGTAAGTTTCCGATGCTTGAGCCTGACGAGGAGTACATGCTCGCCAAGCGCTACAAGGAGCATCAGGATCCCGGTTCCGCCCAGAAGCTGATCACCTCGCATCTGCGCCTCGTGGCGAAGATCGCCATGGGGTATCGCGGCTATGGCCTGCCTATCTCCGAGGTCATCTCGGAAGGCAATGTCGGCCTGATGCATGCGGTGAAGCGCTTCGAGCCCGAAAAGGGCTTCCGCCTCGCGACCTATGCGATGTGGTGGATTCGCGCTGCCATTCAGGAATACGTGCTGCGCTCGTGGTCGCTGGTCAAGATCGGCACCACCGCGGCGCAGAAGCGGCTGTTCTTCAACCTGCGCAAGATCAAGGGGCAGATCGCCGCCCTCGATGACGGCAACCTCCACCCCGACCAGATCAAGCAGATCGCGACGACGCTGCACGTCACTGAAAGCGACGTCGTCTCGATGAACCAGCGCCTCTCGGGCGACGCCTCGCTCAACGCGCCGATGCGCGCCGACGAAGGCGCCTCGGAGTGGCAGGACTGGTTGGTCGACGATACGCCGAGCCAGGAGACCACCCTCGGCGAGACCGAGGAATTCTCCGAGCGCATGGGCTTGCTCACCAATGCGATGAGCGACCTCAACGAGCGCGAGAAGGCGATCTTCCAGGCCCGCCGCCTGCGCGACGAGCCGGCGACGCTCGAAGAGCTGGCGCAGGAATACAATGTCAGCCGCGAGCGCATCCGGCAGATCGAAGTCCGCGCCTTCGAAAAGGTGCAGGAAGCCGTGCAGAAGGCGGCACACGCCAAATCGCGCGAAGCCAGCCTCTGAGCGTTTTCGACCTAAGTAATGAAAGGGCCGCCCGATGGGCGGCCCTTTCTTTTGTTTGGGCTGCATACCTGCAGTCGGCGCACCCTCTCCCGTTTACGGGGGAGGGGGGACCACGCGAAAGCGTGGTGGGAGGGGGGTGCCACAAACTCTGGCGCCTGCCCCATCCGCTTCGATCAGTGCGTGGGGCACNCTCCCCCGCAAGCGGGGGAGGGAATCCCGACTGACAGCTCACCGGACGCCGGCCAACTAATCCCTACCCGTTCTGCGGTGGCCCGATCACCGGCACCACCGCCGGGCGCGGTTGTTGTGCCCAGGCGAATTCGCCCTTGCCCCATTTGGCGAAGCGCGCCAGCAATGCGTCGCGGGCGCGCATGCCCGCCGTGCCAGATGTCTTCTTGTTCTCGCGGATCAGGTAGGCGAAGGCCAGCCGCTCGCCATCGCGTTCGGCCCAGCCGACGAACCAGCCGGTCTGCCGGCGCGAGTTGAAGGTGCCATCGGCGTTGCGCTCGTAATAGGTGCCGGTCTTGCCCGAGACGGTCCATTTGCCGGCCGTAAAGCTCGGCATGATGGCGACCACCGCGGCCTGCGCCGCCGCCGTTGCCGGCAGCTCGCCCGCCAGCATCCGCCGCACGAACCGCACCTGCTCTTCCGGGGTGATCAGCAGCGACGAGTTGATCCACGAACGCAGCAGGCTGTTGTTCTTGCCCGGGTCGCCCGAGATATCGGCATTGCCATAGTCGAAATCGCTGACGTACTTGCCGAAGCGCTCGGCGCCCATCTCGGCGACCAGCACGCGCGAGTACCACAGCACCGAATCGCGCAGCCAGGTGGCGGGCGTGGTGGTCACCTTCCAGTCCGCCCGGTTGGCGTCATACTCGGCCTTGTACGGCCAGGCCGGCTCCTCCGCCCCGGTGAGAATCCCTGCATCGAACCCCATCACCGCCAGCGGCACCTTGAACGTCGACGCTGGCGAGGTCGGCGTGGCGCAACCGCCGCCCTCCTGCAGCCGCACCGCGCCGCTTTCGGCGTCGACTATCAACGTGCATACCACTTCCGCCCGGCTCGCGGACACGGCGGCAAGGCTCAGCAATAATGCTGCAATCAGAACTTTCACGAATGGCCCCAAGCTCTTAAAGACCGCGACATGTAGCGGGGATTTGGGCGGAATTTCGCCGGAACGGGGGTTTTCGACCGATAGAGACGGCCCCCTTCCGGCCTCCCCCATAAAGGGGGAGGTGAAGAGTCGGGCTTGTGGCCCGATAGTGCCTGAAACTCGATGCGGCACCTCCCCCTTTATGGGGGAGGATGGGAGGGGGCCGTCTCTATCAGTCAGCGTTTCTCCAGCAGCAGCTTCGCAATCAGCTGCGCCAAGTACTTCCGCGGCAGGATCAGCAAATACGGCGCATGCACGCCTTCCTCCGGCACGATCCGGAACGGCCCGGTCAGCGCCTCGTTCGAGGTGCCCGTCCGCACCCCTGGCGCGAGCTTCACCGCGTCGAGCGGGTATTTCAGCCCTTCCGAAGTCCAGAAGGTTATCGCCGCCAGCGGGTGGATCGAGACGCGCTCGCCCGGATCGACGGTGAACGAGAACGCCTTGGTCAGCGGCAGCGCCACGTCCTCTTCGTCGACCAGCACGATCTTCCGCTTTGCCGCATATTTGGCCACCGCATCGAGCGCGGCCAGCGTGTGGTCGAAGCGTCGACCGGTCATCCCCAGCGCCACCGTTACCGGGGCGCGGGTCGAATAGAGCGACTTCTCGAAATCGGTGGTTTCCTGTTCGCTGATCTGCATTAGCCGGGTCTTGCCCAGCCAGGAGTGCGGGTTCTTCAGCGAATCGAAATCGCCGATGATCAGCTCGGGCTTGAGGCCGGCCTCGACGATCTGGTCGGCTCCGCCATCGGCTCCGACCAGATGGCCGCCCGAAGCGTAGAGCTCGCGCAGGAGGTCGAAATCGACCGTCCCGCCGCCAACGATGACCATCAGGTCGTCAAAGACCGCAACGGAAGTCTGGGGGGCACGCGCTTGCACGGAGGGAAAACTCTGTCTATCTGTCAGCTGTCTCGCTGGGGTGTTCCGGGCCTTCCGGAGCTGAGAGTTACCCATTGAACCTGAACCAGGTCATGCTGGCGGAGGAAGTTCGAGATGGCAAGGGCGCGACAGCGTCCGATCCATTGACGTCCCCTTCATTCACATGGCCGCAACCGAAGGGAACGATTTATGCGCTCGTTCGCACACTTCGCGTTGGCGGCAGTCATCTGCGCCACCGCCCTGCCTGTCCTCGCCGAGGACAAGCCGATCCTCAACATCTACACCTATGATGGCTTCGCCGCCGAATGGGGGCCCGGCCCCGGCCTCAAGGCCGGCTTCGAGCAGACCTGCAACTGCACCATCGAGTGGACGACCTCCGAGGACGCTATCTCGAACCTCCGTAAGGTGCAGCTCGAGGGCACCGCGACCAAGGCCGATGTCGTGCTCGGCCTCGATACCGCGACCTCGGGCGAAGCTCGCGCCACCGGCCTGTTTGCCCCGCACGGCCTCGCTCCTGAGGGCCTGGTGCTGCCGTGGAACGACGCCGAGTTCGTGCCCTTCGATTACGGCTATTTCGCCTTTGTCTATGACAAGCAGAAGACGCCCAACCCGCCGACCTCGTTCGAGGAGCTCATCGCGCTGCCCGCGAGCTTCAAGATCGTCATCGAGGACCCGCGCTCGTCGACACCCGGCCTCGGCAATGTGCTGTGGGTCGAGGCCGCCTATGGCGACCGCGCGCCGGAGATCTGGAAGGGCCTGAAGCCGCACGTTCTCACCATGACCCGCGGCTGGTCGGAAGCCTATGGCCTGTTCCTCGACGGCCAGGCTGACATGGTGCTGAGCTACACCACCTCACCCGCCTATCACGCCATCGCCGAAGACAAGCACAACTACGCCTATGCCCCCTTCACCGAAGGCTATGTCGCGCAGGTCGAGGTGGCCGGCGTGCTGAAGAGCTCCGATCAACCGGAGCTCGCCAAGGCCTTCCTCGCTTACCTCACGACGCCGGAAGCGCAGAAGATCATCCCCACTACCAACTGGATGTATCCGGTGATCGACCTCGGCGCCGACCTGCCCGCCGAGTTCGGCAAGCCGCCGGCAAAAGTGCTGGCGATCGACGAAGCCGCGCTTGCCGCCAATGGCCGGGCCTGGGTCGATGCTGCTCTCGCCGCGCTCCAGTAACCTGGTGCTGCCGCACCGTCCGCTCCGGCTCATCGCCGGGGCGGGCATCGCAGCGGCCATCGCCACGCTGGTGGCGCTGGTGCTGCTGGCGATCCTCGCCACCGCGGCGGGCGAACCGTCACGCCAATCGAGCGTCGACGTCTGGCACCTGGTGTCGATGACCGCCATCCAGGCCGGGCTCACCACCGTACTGTCGCTGCTCGTCGGCACGGCGCTGGCCTGGGCGCTGAACCGGCTGCGTTTCCCCGGCCGCGACCTGATCGTCGGGCTGTTCGCCTCCGCCATCGTCACCCCCGGCCTGATCGTCGCCTTCGGCCTGCTCTCGGTCTGGGGCCGCGCCGGCTGGGTCAACCAGCTCTCGCTGGCCGTAACCGGCCACCCGCTCGAGGTGCCGCTGTTCGGCCTCGGCGGCATTCTCGCTGCCCATGTCATCCTCGATGCGTCGTTCGCCGCCCGTATCCTCCTCGCCCGGCTCGATGCCATTCCGGAAAAGCGCCTGAAGACCGGCCAGAGCCTCGGACTCGGCGCCTGGCAGCGCTTTGAGGTGATTGATTGGCCGATGCTGCGCACCACGCTGCCCGGCCTCGCCGCCATCATCTTCCTCCTCGCCTTCACCAGTTTCCCCATCGTCTTGCTGCTCGGCGGCGGCCCAGCCAACCAGACGCTGGAAGTGGCGATCTACGCCGCGGTGCGCCTTGATTTCGACCTCCGCGGTGCCGTCACCCTGGCGCTGGTGCAGATCGGCATCTGCTCGGCCATCATCATCGCCGCGTCTGCCTTTGCGCCCATATCGGCCAGCACCGGCGGCTCGACCCCGCCGCGCTGGCGTGACGGGACTGCCGCGCGCATCGCGCAATGGACCGTCCTCGTCTTCGGCATCGTCGGCTTCGCGCTGCCGTTGCTCGCCATCCTCATCGACGGCATTGGGCCCGGCATCATCGAGGTGGCGAGCCGCCTCAGCTTCTGGAAGGCGCTCGGCACCAGTCTCCTGCTCGGTTCCGGCTCGGCGCTGCTCACCCTGCTCTTGGCGCTCGGCATCGGCATGGGCCGCGCCGCCTCCGGCATCCCGCTGCTCCGCGTCGGCATCGGCGCCCCGGCCTATGCCTATCTGGCGGTGCCGGCCGTAGTGCTGTCGCTCGGCGCGTTCCTGTTGGTGCGCAATGCCGGGATGCTGCCCGAGGTTGCAGCCCCGGTGGTGGTACTGCTCGCCAACGCGCTGCTCTCCCTGCCCTTCGCGCTGGCGACGCTGGCGCCGCCGCTCGATGCCATTGCCGAACGGCGCGGCCGGCTGATCCGCTCGCTGGGTCTCAGCGGCTGGCGGCAGTTCGTCGCCGTCGAGTGGCCACTGCTCGGCCGTGAAGCCGGCGTCGTGCTGGCGCTGGCTTTCTGTTTCTCGCTCGGCGATCTCGGCGTCATCGCGCTGTTCGGCACCGAGGATTTCGCCACCCTGCCGCTGCTCATGTACCGGGCGCTCGGCGCCTATCGCAGCAACGACGCCGCCGCCATCGCAGCGCTGATGCTCGTGATTACCATCGCCGCCTTCGTGCTGCTGCCAAAACTGTTTGGAAAGCTCACCGATGCTCGAAGCTGACCACCTGCGCTTCACCCACCCCGGCGCGACACGCCACTTCGACTTGAGCTTTGTGGCGAAGCCCGGTGAGGTCACCGCCGTCAGTGGCCAGTCCGGCGCCGGCAAGTCGACCTTGCTCGACCTGATCGCCGGCTTCCTCGTACCCTCGGCCGGCCGGCTGACGCTCGCTGGACAGGATCTGCTGCCATTGCCGCCCGAGCAACGGCCGATCTCCATCCTGTTCCAGTCCGAAACCCTGTTCGAGCACCTCAGCGCCTACCAGAACCTCGAACTCGGCCTGCCCCGCGGCGTGACCGGCGGGCGGCAGAAGATCGAGGCAGCGCTCAACGAGGTCGGGCTGCCGGGCGTATTGAAGCAGCGCGCCGACACCCTGTCGGGCGGCGAGAAGCAGCGCGTGGCTCTGGCCCGCACTTTGCTGCGCGACCGACCGGTGCTGCTGCTCGACGAGCCGTTCTCCGCCCTCGACGACGACACCCGCGGCACTATCCGCACGCTGGTGAAGTCGCTGACCGAACGGCAGCAGTGGATCACGCTCCTGGTCAGCCACCATGTCGACGACGTCGAAGCGCTGGCAACGCGGCGCTACCAGCTGCGCGACGGTATGCTGTTCGAGGGGTAGAGGGCTGAGGGTCGCGTGGCACCCCATTGGCCGGTGCGGGCTGCCCCCCACCCCTGTCCCCTCCCCGCAAGGGGGAGGGCGACCCTCACACCAGCATCTCAGTCTGCGTCTCCCTCCCCCTTGCGGGGAGGGATCAAGGGTGGGGGTCAGGTTGCGCCGGTAGTAGCAGCGAGTCGCTGTCCAGCCCGCGCTGAACGCGCGCTACACTAACCCTCCGATTCTCCCCGGAAGCCCCGCCATGTCCGAAGCCAATCCTGCCCGTTCCCCCGAGGGGCGGCAGATGTTCGAGAACCTCAAACGCGCCGTGCGGCTGAGCGCCCGGCTGAGCGACATCGGCTTTGATGACCTCGAGAGGCTCTGCACCGCCTTCAGCGAGCTGATCGGCAAGCCGGTGGGCGAGCGCTTCATGATCATCCCGCCCTTCTCCACCGATTGCGGCCTCAACATCACCGTCGGCAACAACGTCTTCATCAACCAGGGCTGCCACTTCATGGACCTGGGCGGCATCAGCATCGGCGACGACGTGATGATCGGGCCGAAGGTGAACCTGGTTTCCGCCGGCCATCCGACCGATCCCCAGCAGCGCCGCAACGGCATCGTCAAAAAGCCCATCACCATCGGCAACAATGTCTGGATCGGCGCCGCCGCGACGATCCTGCCGGGGGTCAGCGTCGGCGACAACGCGGTGATTGCGGCTGGGGCGGTGGTGAGCCGGGATGTGCCGGCGAGCACGATCGCCGCCGGCGTTCCCGCGCGGGTGTTGAAGCGGCTGTAGTGCTGGTGGGGCTGAGCGAACGTCCCTTCTCCCCTCAGGGGTCGCGGGACGAGGGCGTAGCCCTCGCCCGGAGGTGGCCGAAGGCCGGTTGAGGGGTGAAGCGGCGAAATGCGCACTCGCTGAGAAGCTGAACCCCTCACCCGAGTTCCGCTACGGACCTGAAGGTCCTAGCTGCACTACCCTCTCCCCTGAGGGGAGAGGGGGAAGCCCGCTGGCTGTCATCCTAGGTGAAGTCCGATCCTCAAAACAAAACGCCCGGACCTCAGGTCCGGGCGTCTCGATGATTCTCTCTCAGCCGATCAGTTCGCGGCAGCCACCGACTTCGTCCACTCGCCCACCACTTCGGTGAACATCGTCTCGGCCGCGGCGTCCTTTTCGAGCGTGATGATCGCCCGCTTGCCGGTGGCATAGATCAGCGCCAGATCCATCCACTTGCGCGAGGTGAGCAAGCTGCTGTTGGCGGTGATGTCGGCGGGCGAGGCGCTGAGCGCGAACAGGAACGAGTTGCCGACGACGCGGGCCGAAGCGCCGACCAGAGGCGTTCCCTGCACCAGCTCTTCGTTTTTCAGCAGCACGCCCGGGAGGCCCGCGATCGAGCCGCCGATAAAGCTGTCGGTCACCCGGAAGTTCACTTCCATCAGGTGGCTGGCCGGGAGACTCGCATCGGAGTTCTTGCGGATCAGCACGTCGACGGCGAGGTTGCGCGCCGGGATGTTCGCCTTGCCGATCAGCGTCGGCAAGCCCATCTCGTCGGTGCCCTTGCTCCACTCCACCGTGCCTGAGAACGGCACGGCGCCGGTGGTGCCGCTGTCGGAGGCTTCGAGCAGCAGCGACTGGCTGCCGGCGAGGCTGGCCGGATCGACCGAGGCGGCTGCCTGCGTGGCATCGGTTGCCGCCGTCTGCTGGTCGGTACCGAGGCGCTCCTCAGGTGCCGCTGGCACCAACCGGCTCAGTTCCGCCGGCGCGGCGGCAGTCTCGGTGCCGAGGCGATCGTCCGTCGCGCCCAGCTCGGCGGTCGGCGTATCGCTCTCGGCTGGTGTCGCCGTATTGCCCGGGCCGGTGGCCGGGGTGTCGGTCGTGGTTTCGGCCGGCGTCGGAGCGGTGACCGCTGCCTGCTGCGTCGCCGGAGCGCCGCGCCCGAACATCTGGTCGAGGTCGATGAAACCTTCACGCCAGGCCCAGAAGCCGGCGCCACCGGCGCCGATCAGCAGCACGGCGAAGACGATCAGGAAGATGGTGACGGCTCCGAGGCCGCGACGTTCGTCCTCGGCCCGGGCGCGCGGGAAATTCGGCTCGGTATCGCGCTGCTTCTTGCCGCGCGGCTCACGGGCATCGCGGGCAAAGGCGCTGGCTTTGGCGGCCTTGCCTTCGCGCTGCGGGCGCGCATCGGCCTTGAGGATCGACGGCGCAAAGCCGTTCTGCCGGGCCGGCGGTTCGTCGGCCTCGTCGTCGAAGGCGCTGTAGCCACCGTTGATGACCGGCTCTTCGAACTCGGTATCGCCGCGCGCTTCGCGGTCGAGCGTCGCGATGGCGCGATCGATCGCGCCCTGCGGATCGGCAGGCGGGGCCTCCACCTCGACCTCGCGCACCGCCGACATGGCGGCGGCAATCGGCGGATCGTTGAACAGCGCCACCGGCTCGGACATCTGGCGGGCAGCGGCCTGGCCGTTGCGACCCGCGGGCTCCATACGGGGCGCCGGCAGTTCGCGGCGCGGCTCCAGCACCGGGCCACGGGCGGCGCCACCGATCGGGGCGCCGAACGCGGCATTGCCGGTACGGCTCTTGGCGGCTTCGGCCCGCGCCACGATCGAGGGCAGCGGCGAGCGGCCGGTCGGCGACCTGGCCGGAATCGGCGAGCGGACCGGCGACGAGCGCTGCTGCAGCTCCTCGCCGTCGTCCTCATCTTCGTCGGACGGCAAGGGAGCGGCGAGCTGCGGCTGCTGGCGCTGCGTCGAGGGCACCAGCTTGGGTACGGGCTTGCCCATCGGCTTGGCGTCGGGGCGCACGATCGAGCGCGACCGGTCCGATCCCTCGGTCTGCTCGGCATTGGCGGCTGCGATGATCTCTTCGATCGAACCGCCCGGCGGCAGCGGCCGTGGCGGCTCCTTGCCGTTCTGCGGCACGGGCTTGGCGACAGGTTTGGCGACAGCCGCCGGGGCCTTCTTGGCCGGCGGCTCGAAATAAACCGGCGGCGGCGGCGGATTGTCTTCCTTGCCCGAACCGAGGCCGGCGATCACCGCCTCGCTGGCTTCCTGCTCGACCTGGCGGATGCAATCCTCGAGCTGCAGGCGATGTGCGGTGATGTCGCGAGCAGCCAGCGGCGGATTGATGGCGCGCAGCTGCCCGACCAGCGCGGCACGCGCCTTCTCGTAGACCGCGCGTCGCGCGGCGCCGTTATTCTCCGGCAGAGCTTCTACCGCCCTACGTAACAGCTCTTTGTAGTCCGCCATTGGCTAAGCGACATCCGTAATTTAGGGGGCCAGTTCTACCGAAAAAAACTCAATCTTGGAACGGGTCCTGAACCAGTATGGTATCCAGCCTTTCCGGGCTGGTGGAGAGCATGGCGACCGGCGCCCCGATCAGCTCTTCGATGTACCTGACGTACTTCACCGCCTGGGCCGGGAGTTCAGACCAGCTTCTCGCCCCTGCCGTTGTTTCCGACCACCCCTCGAGGGTCTCGTAAATCGGCTTAACAGCAGCTTGTGCTCCCATTGAGGCAGGCAAGTAGTCAATTTTTTGACCATTGAGCTCATAGCCCACGCACACTTTGAGCTCTTTGAGGCCGTCAAGAACATCCAGTTTCGTCAGCGCGATGCCGTTTATCCCCGAAGTTCTCACCGTCTGACGCACCAGCACCGCGTCAAACCACCCACAACGGCGCGGCCGCCCGGTGTTGACGCCGACTTCGCGGCCGACGCTCGACAGGTGCCGGCCGATCTCGTCGTCGAGTTCGCACGGGAACGGCCCCTCGCCGACGCGGGTGGTATAGGCCTTGGTGATCCCCAGCACATAGCCGATCGCCGTCGGCCCGAGGCCCGAACCGGCTGCGGCCTGGCCCGCTACCGTGTTCGACGAAGTGACGAACGGATAGGTGCCATGGTCGTTATCGAGCAGCGCCCCCTGCGCGCCTTCGAACAGGATGCGCGCCCCGGCGCGGCGCTTCTCGTCGAGCAGCCGCCACACCTGGTCGACATAGGGCAGAATCTTGCCGGCCACTTCCATCAGCTCGTCGTAGAGCGACTGTGCCGAGAGCTCTGCCATGCCCATGCCGCGGCGCAGCGCATTGTGATGCGCCAGCAGCCGCTCGATCTTGGGCATCAGCGTCTCGGGCTCGCTGAGGTCGCAGACCCGGATGGCGCGACGGCCGACCTTGTCTTCATAGGCCGGGCCGATGCCGCGGCGGGTGGTGCCGATCTTCAAACCGGAATTGCCGCTCTCGCGCACCGCGTCGAGCTCACGATGGAGGCTGAGGATCAGCGGCGCATTGTCGGCGATCTTCAGCACTTCAGGCGTGACGTCGATACCCTGGGCGCCGATCTTTTCCACCTCGGCGACGAAGTGGTGCGGATCGACCACCACGCCGTTGCCGATGACACTCAGCTTGCCGCGCACCACGCCCGAGGGCAGCAGCGCCAGCTTGTAGCTGGTGCCGTCGATGACCAGCGTATGACCGGCATTGTGACCGCCCTGGTAGCGCACCACCACATCGGCGCGCTCCGACAGCCAGTCGACGATCTTGCCCTTGCCCTCGTCACCCCATTGGCTGCCGACGACGATCACGTTTGCCATGCGCTTATTGTCCCTCAGGAAGCGGCAGCCCGGCCGGGCGTGCTGCCGGCGGACCGCAAAGATCAGTTTCGTTTCGCTGCAAGCTGACCCGTGCGGCTTCCGCTGGGGAAGTCCGAGGTAGTTGCGGATGTCCTTTAGAGCAGTCCTTCTCAGATGACAAATCCCGTCACGTCGCACCCGCTGGAGGAGATCGGAAAATGTGGTGCAGCCCAGGGTTGGTCTCTCGACCAACCCAATGCAGGCGCGGCCCGGAAAAGTCGCAGACTTTTTCCGGTCGATCTCTCAGTCGGGGAGCGCAGACAGGATTCAACGATGCGATGTCTCGCTCTAGCAATCACGGATAGTCACACCCATGTTACCGCAACCCAGCGCGCCAACCCGAGAACCTGAGGACAAGGTTATGCCCCTCTCGACTGCCGCGAATGCCTTCCGCCTGCCCGCCGGCTCTGCCGGCCGGGTGATCACAGCAACCGATTCCGACTACGACAAGCTCCGCACCGTCATGTACGGCGGCTACGATAAGCGCCCCGCGCAGCTCGTCCGCGTCGCCGATGCCGCCGACACTGCCGCCGCCATTGCCTATGCCCGCGACAACCAGCTCGAACTCGCCGTCCGCAGCGGCGGCCACAGCGGCGCCGGTCATTCGACCACCCATGGCGGCCTCGTCATCGATGTCCGCGACCTCAACGAAATCAACATCGACGCCGCCAATCGCACGGTTTGGGTCGGCGCCGGCGTTACGGCTATCGCCCTCACCGAAGCCCTGGCCCCGCACCAGCTGATCGTCGGCTTCGGCGACGCCGGCACGGTCGGCATCAGCGGCATCACGTTGGGCGGTGGCGTGGGTTATCTGGCGAGGAAGCATGGCCTCTCCATCGACTCGTTGCTGGCGGTCGAGCTCGTCACTGCCGATGGCCAGCAACTGCTCGCCGATGCCGCCAATCACCCGGAACTGTTCTGGGCGCTGCGCGGTGGCGGCGGCAATTTCGGCGTCGTCACCCGGCTGAAGTTCCAGCTGCATCCGCTCCCCGCCTTCACCGGCGGCATGCTGGTACTGCCGGCCACCGCCAAGACCATCGTCGGCTTCGTTGCCGCCGCCAAGGCGGCGCCCGAAGAACTCTCGGGCATTGCCAACGTCATGCCCGCCCCGCCCATGCCGTTCCTGCCAGCCGAGCAGCACGGCAAGATGGTGATCCTCGCCATGCTCGCCTTCGCCGGCGAGCCGGACGCAGCCGACAAGGCGCTGGCGCCATTCCGGGCGCTCGGCACCCCGCTGGCCGATTTCGTCAAGCCCGGCCCCTATGCCAGCATGTATCCGCCCGAGGATCCGGACTACCACCCGACGGCGGCGGCGCTGAACCTCCTCGTCGACCGTATCGGCACCCCCGAGGCCGAGACTATCCTCGGCTACCTCGAGGAATCCGACGCGAGCCTCAGGGTCTGCCAGATCCGCGTGCTCGGCGGCGCGCTCGGCCGCGTTGCCCCCTCGGCCACCGCCTACGCCCACCGCAAGAGCCCGATCATGATCAACGTGGCGGCGTTCTACGATGGCGAGGCCGACAAGCCGAAGAAGGAGGCCTGGGCCGCCGACTTCGCCAAGGCGTTGAACCAGGGCGACGATGGCGTCTATGTCAACTTCGTCGCCGACGAGGGCCCTGCCCGCGTCCGCGCCGCCTATCCCGGTGACACCTGGGACCGGCTCAGACAGGTGAAGCGGGCCTACGACCCGGAGAACCTGTTCCGGCTCAACCAGAACATCCCGCCGGCCGCCTGAGGCCACCATACCGGGGTGTCAGCTCGACGCCCCGGTATCCCCGCACCTCAGCACATTCCTGATCCGGCGCTGAGCGGCACATTCATTTGCCGTTCAATCTGCCGCCCCTAGAGGCCGCGCTCTCCAAACGCAACCTCAGCGAGAATTCAGGGAATGGACAAACGCTTTCCGCTCGAAGACCAGATCGACATGCTGGCCTCGAGCCTGCGCGGCCGCGTCGTAACGCGCCGTGATGCGGCTTATGACGAGGTGCGCACCGTCGCCCTCGGCAATTTCGACCGGCGCCCGGCGGCGGTGATCCGTGTCGCCAATGTCTCGGACGTGGCGGCAGTGATCAACTTCGCCCGCGCCACCGATCTCGAACTGGCGGTCCGCAGCGGCGGCCACAGCGTCGGCGGCCATAGCGGCACCGAGGGTGGCCTGGTCATTGACCTGCGCGATCTCAACGGCATCGAGATCGACGGCGAGACCAGCACCGTTTGGGCCGGCACCGGCCTCAGCTCCGGCGAAGTCACCCGCGCCGTCGAGCAGCACGGGCTGATCGTCGGCTTCGGCGATTCCGGCACGGTCGGCATTGGCGGCCTGACGCTGGGCGGCGGCATCGGCTACATGGTGCGCCAGCACGGCCTCACCATCGACTCGCTGCTGGCGGCCGAACTGGTGACGGCGGCCGGCGACATCCTCGTCGCCGACGCCGACAACCACCCGGACCTGTTCTGGGCGCTGCGCGGTGGTGGCGGCAATTTCGGCGTGGTGACGCGCCTGAAGTTCAAGCTCAACCCGCTGCCCTCCTTCGTCGGCGGCCCGCTGGTGCTGCCGGCCACGGCCGAGAACATCGCAAAATTCGCTAGCCTCGCCGATGCAGCGCCGGACGCACTGTCGACCATCGCCATGGTCATGCCGATCCCGCCGGTGCCGTTCGTCCCGGCAGAGTTCCACGGCAGGCTCGCACTGATCGGCATGATGGCCTTCTCCGGCACGCCCGACGCCGCGACCCAGGCGCTCGCCCCGTTCCGCGCCATCGCCACGCCGATCGCCGATCTCGTCGGCCCGGCGCCCTACTCCGCCATGTACGCCATGGACCCGCCTCCCGAGATGCGCCCGGCCGTCTCGTGCCGTTCGCGCTTCGTCGACCGGTTCAGCGTCGAGGCCGCGGCAAAAATGCTGGCGGCACTCGAAGCCTGTCCCAGCCCGATGAAGATGGGGCAGATCCGCGTCCTGGGCGGCGCCTATTCGCGCGTCGCCACCGACGCCACGGCCTTCGCGCATCGCCAGGGCAAGATCATGGTGGCGTTCCTCGCCATGTATGAAGGCGGCGCCGACGTCATCGCCCATTTCGACCGTTGGGCCACCGAGGCGGTCACCAGCGTCAGTGAGAAAAACGCCGTCGCCTATGTCAACTTCCTCGGCATCGAGGGTGGCGAGGGCCTCCGCGCCGCCTATCCCGGCTCGACCTGGGACCGACTGCGCCAGGTCAAGGCCAAGTACGATCCGGAAAACCTGTTCCGGCTCAACCAGAACATCCCGCCGGCGGCCTGACGGGCTGGCGCGACGCGCCAAGCCTCACGTCTTGTTTGTCGCGCTTCCGAACCGGAAAAGTCTGCAACTTTTCCTGGAAGCACTCTATGTTCGCGCCTTCTTCGGCCGCCATCTTTCGAGGTGGCGGCCGATGCACGAACCATACGGCCCCGATGACGAACTCCTCTGCCGCGACCGGCAACCGCGCGTTCCACGCCCTGATGGATCGCCCCTATCTGATCCTGATCCTCACCACGCTGTTCTGGGGCGGCAATGTCGTCGCCGGCAAGCTCGCGGTCGGCCATATCGATGCGCATTCGCTGATGATCCTGCGCTGGACCGGCGCGCTGCTGCTAGTGCTGCCCTTCGCTATCGGGCCGCTGAAGCGCGATTGGCCGGTGATCCGGGCTAAATGGTGGCTCTATCTGTTCTACGGCGCCGTGGGCTTCGCCACCTTCAACGTCCTGGTCTATGTCGCCGCCTACTACACTTCCGGGGTCAACACCTCGCTCGAGCAGGTGGCGGTCAACATCTTCGTCATCATCCTCAACTTCGCGCTGTTCCGCACCCGGGTGCGCGGCCTGCAACTCTTGGGCGTACTGGTCACGATTCTCGGCGTCGCCATCATCGCGACGCATGGCGACCTGACCCGCATCCTGACGCTGGAAGTGAACCTCGGCGATCTGCTCGTCATCCTCGCCTGTTTCGCCTACGCCATCTATTCGATCGCGCTGCGCTGGCGCCCGCCGACCCACTGGACCAGCTTCCTCGCCGCCACCTGCAGCGGCGCCATCCTTGCCTCGTTGGGCTACCAGGCGACGCTCGGTAATGGCACCGCGAACCGCGACAACCTCGCCGCCATCGATCTGCAGGGCTGGCTGATCGCCGCCTATACGGTGATCTTCCCCTCGGTGATCTCGCAGATGCTCTATGTCCGCGGTGTCGAACTGATCGGCTCCAACCGCGCCAGCCTGTTCGTCAACCTGATCCCGCTGTTCGGCACGGTCGGCTCGGTGATCGTCCTTGGCGAAGCGCTGCAGCTGTTCCACATCGTCGCCGCAATCCTCGTCGCCGCCGGCCTGGTGCTGGCGGAATATTCGGCGCGGCGCGGCACATGAGCGGGATCGAACTCCGACCGGCGACTTCTGCCGACTACGATGCTATCGCCACTATCTGGCACCTGAGCGCCGGCCTGCCGGGCGTCGGCCCGGTGCAACTACCCAGCCTCGAGCGGCTGCGGCAGCGGGTCGACGTCGAGATGGAGGCTGGCTGGAAGGTGACGGTGGCTGAGGCCGGCCCGGAGATCATCGGCTTTATCGCCATCAAGCCGGAAGCCGCCATCCTCGACCAACTGTTCATGCATCCCGAAGCGCGTGGGCTAGGTCTCGGCCGGCTGCTGCTCGATGCCGCCAAGGCGCAGATGCCTGATGGTTTCACCCTGTTCACCCGCCCCGGCAATACGCCGGCGCGCCGCTTCTACGAGAAGCACGGGCTGGTTCACCTGCGCGACGAGCTTCACCCGATTTTTGGTGATCCGATCGTCTGGTATGGGTGGAAGCAGGGGTAGACCTCTCACGCTGGTGCGTGGGGGTGAGCCACAAGCTGGATGTCGCGGCGAATTACCCCTCACCCCACCACCGCCGCCAGCAAAGCTGCCGTCTCCGCATCCGCCGGCAAGAACGCCTCGATCACCAACTCGCTGAGCGTGATCTCGGTGGGCGTGCCGAACACCGTGGTGGTGGAAATGAAGCTCGCCACGGCGTCGCCGAAGCGCATCTTCATCGGCACGAATACCCCGCCATGCTCGTCGCGCCCTTCATAGCCGGGAGCGATGCCGGAGATGTCGCGCAGCTCTTCCAGGAGCTCGGCGATGGCGGGGTCGCCGCTCGCTTCAAGCTGCGCCGCCACCCGCCGCAGGATGTCTCGGGCCCATTCGTCGTAGTTGACGATCAGCCGCCCCAACCCCTCCTGGTGCAGGCTGAGCCGTAGCACGTTGATCGGCTCCTGCAGCAGCGCCTGGTCCCTGACCTGCGCCAGGAACGGCGCCGCCGCGGCATTTGCCGACACCAGGTTCCAGCCGCGATCGACGGCGATGGCCAGGTACGGCTCATAGGCCTTGAGCACCAGATCTACCGCGGCGCGGGCCGGCGCCAGATCCGGGTGGTCGAGCCGCCGCTCCGGATAGACCGGCGCGTACCCCGCCGCGAGCAGCATCAGGTTGCGGATCCGCAACGGCACGCCGAGGCCGGAGGCGATGCGCAGCACCACCTCGCGGCTTGGGACCGAGCGTCCGCTTTCGATGAAGCTCAGGTGCTTCTGGCTAAGCTCGATCTCCAGCGCCAGCGAGAGCTGGCTGAAGCGGCGGTGCTGGCGCCAGTCGCGGATGTAGTCGCCGATGGAACGGTCGGAGGCCGTGGCTTGTGCGTGGGTCATGGCGCCGACCCTACCCCGCCGCGGCGTCGGTTCAATTACCTCTGCGTTAGTTGAGACGAGGAAGCGGGAGGTAGAAATGTGTCGCCGTCAACAAACGAACCCCGACGGAGAAACCGAAATGAACCTCATCCGCTTTGCCCTCGTTGCCGATGCCGCCGCGACCGTGGCCACCGGCGCGCTGCTTGCCATCGGCGGCAGCCTGCTCGCCGACCTCACCGGCCTGCCGGCAACCGCCACCCAGCCGCTCGGCCTGTTCCTCATCGCTTTCGCCGCCTTCGTCGGCTGGGTCGGGATACAGCGTGAGACGCCGCGCGGCGCCGCGACGCTGATCGTCCTTGTCAACGCCGCCTGGGTCGTCGGCAGCCTCATTGTGCTCTTGGCCGGCACCTTCCCGCTGACGCTCCTCGGCGTTGCCTTCGTCATCGCCCAGGCCGTCGCGGTCGCGGCGCTCGCCGCCCTGCAATGGGTCGGCCTCGGCCGGGCTCGCGCCCTCGCCTGACCTCGCACATCACGGCGGACAACCGGCGCTGCTGACAGGCTCTGTCAGCAGCGCCGGCGCATGGTTCTGGGGCCGGCAGAGACCGGCGCCGAAACAGCGAGGATGACCCGGAAATGCCCCTGACCCGTCGATCCCTCATCAAGTCCGCCATCGCCGCAGCCCTGGTGCCGGCGTTCACGGCCATCGCCCATTCCGCAGCCCGAGGAGAGACCACCATGACCACCGCCAAGCCGTTCAAACTCGCCATCGCCGACGCCGATATCGCCGACCTGCAATATCGCCTGCGCAGCGCCCGCTGGCCGGTCGAGGTTGCCCCCGACACCTGGGAGCGCGGCATCCCCGGCGGTTACCTCCGGCAGCTGGCCGAGCGCTGGGCCGCCTTCGACTGGCGCGCCCAGGAGGCTGAACTCAACCGCTACGACCAGGTGATGCTCGAGTTCGAGGGCGAGCATGTGCACGCCTTCCACATCCGTTCCAGACACGCCGACGCCATGCCGCTGGTGCTCTGCCATGGCTGGCCGAGTTCGGGCATCGAATACCTGAAGCTGGTCGAGCCGCTGACCAACCCGGCGGACGGCAAAGACGCCTTCCACCTCATCATCCCGACCGCCCCCGGTTTCGGCCTCTCCCCTGCCCCGCGCCAGCCCGGCTGGACTGCCACGAAGACCGCGGCCGCCATCGCCGAGCTGCTCAACCAGTTCGGCTATGATCGTTTCGCCGTCCACGGCACCGATATGGGCTCCGACGTCGCGGCCCAGCTCGACGTGCTGACCAACGGCCGCGCCATTGGCCTCCATCTCGGCACCGACCTCGACAGCGTCATCGCCGTCGCCTCGTTCATGGGCGGCGACCTCTCCCAGAACCCGGCGCTCACCGCCGAGCAGAAAGAGCGCGCCGGCGCCCTGTTGGCCAAGGTCGCCGATCGCAACGGCTACATCGCCATCCAGTCGACCCGGCCCAAGACGCTGGGCTATGCGCTGAACGACTCGCCGATCGGCCAGCTGGCCTGGATCGCCGAGAAGTTCAAGGCCTGGACCAACCCGAACAAGGCGACGATCGAAGCGGCGGTCGATATCGACCAGTTCCTCACCAATGTGAGCCTCTACTGGTACGGCGGCGGCGGTTCGGCTTCGGCCAATGCGCTGTGGGAAGCCTTCAAGGCCATGGGCTGGGCCCCGCCCAGCGCCACCCCGCGCGGCGTCGCGGTGTTCAACGCCAGCGACCTGGTCCGCCCCCTGTTCGACCCGCAGCAGCAGATCGGCCACTGGAGCGAGTTCACCGCGGGCGGGCACTTCCCGGCGATGGAAGAACCAGCGCTGCTGGCCGGGGATCTAAAGACGTTCTTCCGTCCGCTGCGGTAGGCATTTGACGGTCAGTTGGCCACTAACTTGCCTCCTCCACCGGCTGTCATCCCAGCGAAAGCTGGGACCCAACTCACCCCCCGCGCCAGCCGATAGATGGGTCCCAGCTTTCGCTGGGATGACACCGAGTTGGTGGGGCGAGCGGTGCAAACCACCAACGATCCACACCAAACAAAAAGGCCGGGCAATGCCCGGCCTTTCCGTCTGAACCCAACCCTGCGGCTTAGTTGAACGCCACGGCCTTGGCCTGGCGCACGCCGGGGAGCCCGGCAATTTCCTTGAGCTGCTCCGCCGTCACCTCGCCGTCGATCGACAACAGCGCAATCGCGTCGCCGCCCACCTCGGCGCGGCCGAGGTTGAAGTTGGCGATGTTGATGCCGAGGTTGCCGAGCAGCGTGCCGAGCCGGCCGATGTGGCCCGGCTTGTCCTCGTTGGTGACGTAGAGCATCGACGGGGTCAGCTCGGCATCCATGTTGATGCCCTTGACCTGGATGATGCGCGACTTGCCATTGGCAAAGATGGTGCCGGCAATGCCGCGCTCCTGCCGCTCGGTGATCACCGTGAGGCGGATATAGCCTTCATAGGCCCCCTGCTGGTCGCGGGTGATGATCTCGACATTGATGCCACGATCCTTGGCGATCTGCGGCGCCGAAACCATGTTCACCTCGGCCACCTGCGGCTTCAACACGCCGTTGATCGCCGCGGCGGTCATCGGCTTGGTGTTGAGCGCCGCGACATTGCCCTCGTACTCGAGGCGGATGCCCTTGATCGAGGTCTCGGTCAGCTGGCCGGCGAACGAGCCGAGCGCCTCGGCGAGCTTCACCCACGGGGTCAGCCGCGGCGCTTCCTCGGCGGTGATCGAGGGGAAGTTCAGCGCATTGGTGATCTCGCCGGTATTGAGATAGGCCGAGATCTGCTCGGCCACCTGCAGCGCCACGTTCTCCTGCGCTTCGGTGGTCGAAGCGCCGAGGTGCGGGGTGGCGATGAAGTTGGCGAGCTCGAACAGCGGGTTGTTCTGCGCCGGCTCCTCGACGAACACGTCGAACGCCGCGCCCGCCACCTTCCCCGATTTCAGCGCCTCATAGAGCGCCGCTTCATCGACGAGGCCGCCACGGGCGCAGTTGATGATGCGCACGCCGTCCTTCATCTTGGCGATGGCCTCGGCATTGATGATGTTGCGGGTCGCGTCGATCAGCGGCGTGTGCAGCGTGATGAAATCGGCACGCTTCAGCAGCTCGTCGAGCTCGACCTTCTCGACCCCGATGGCCTGCGCGCGCTCCGGCGTCAGGAACGGATCGAACGCCACCACCTTCATCTTGAGGCCCTGCGCCCGGTCGGCAACGATCGAGCCGATATTGCCGGCGCCGATCAGGCCGAGCGTCTTGTTGGTGACCTCGACGCCCATGAAGCGGTTCTTTTCCCACTTCGATGCCTTGGTCGAAGCGTCGGCTTCGGGGATCTGCCGGGCCAGCGACAGCATCAGCGAGATGGCGTGCTCGGCGGTGGTGATCGAGTTGCCGAACGGGGTGTTCATCACGATGATACCGGCCTTGGTGGCGGCCGGGATATCGACATTGTCGACGCCGATGCCGGCGCGGCCGATCACCTTCAGGTTCTTGGCGGCGCTGAGGATCTTGTCGGTCACCTTGGTCGCCGAGCGGATGGCGAGGCCGTCATACTGGCCGATCACCTCGAACAGCTTGTCCTTGTCCTTGCCGAGATCGGGCAGGTAGTCGACGTCGATATTGTTGTCCTTGAAGATCTGGACCGCGGTCTTCGACAGCTTGTCCGAAACGAGAACCTTGGGCATGTCGCCCTCCATGCTGTTGCGGCTCCGGGCTTGACCTCAGACCGCGTGAAACTTGGGGAAGTGAGCCGCCCCGGTGGGGCGGCTGGAAGCAATGGTGCTTAGGCGGCAGCCTGTGCCAGCGCGGCCTTTTCGGCGGCGAAGGCGTAGTCGAGCCACGGGGTCAGCGCCGCAAGGTTCGCGGTCTCGACCGTCGAGCCGGCCCAGATGCGCAGCCCCGTCGGGGCATCGCGGTAGCCGCCGATATCATAGGCGACGCCGGCCTTGTCGAGCCGCGAGACGATCGCCTTGGCGAAAGCCGCCTGCGCGTCGTCGGAGAGCGCGGTGATCGCCGGGTCCTTGATCACGAGGCAGATCGAGGTGTTCGAGCGCTCGGCCTCGTTCTTGGCGAGGAAGGCCGCCCAGTCGGACTTGGCCACCCAATCGGCCAGCACCTTGGCATTGGCATCGGCGCGCGCCTGCATGCCCTTCAGCCCGCCGACGGTCTTGCCCCACTCCATCGCATCCACCGCGTCTTCGATGCACAGCATCGACACGGTGTTGATGGTAGCGCCCTCGAAGATATCGGCCATGAGCTTGCCGCCCTTGGTCATGCGGAAAATCTTGGGCAACGGCCAGGCCGGCTTGTAGGTCTCGAGCCGCTCGACAGCGCGCGGGCTGAGGATCAGCACGCCATGCGCCGCTTCACCACCCAGCGCCTTCTGCCAGGAGAAGGTGATGACATCGAGCTTCGAAAAATCGAGGTTCTGCGCAAATGCGGCAGAGGTCGCGTCGCAGATCGTCAGGCCCTTGCGATCGGCCGGGATCCAGTCGGCGTTCGGCACCCGGACGCCCGAGGTGGTGCCGTTCCAGGTGAACACCACGTCATTGTCGAAATTGACGGTCGAGAGGTCCGGCAGCTCGCCATAGGGGGCGGTCAGGGTGCGGACGTTCTGCAGCTTCAGCTGCTTCTGCACGTCGGTGACCCAGCCCTCGCCAAACGATTCCCAGGCCAGCATATCGACGCCGCGGGCGCCGAGCATCGACCACAACGCCATCTCCACGGCGCCGGTATCGGAAGCTGGGACAATGCCGATCAGGTAGTCCGCCGGGACCTCGAGCAGCTCACGCGTCAGCGCGATGGCCTTCTCGATGCGCTGCTTGGCCGGCTTGGCGCGATGCGAGCGGCCAACCAGCGCGTTGGCGAGCACGTCCACCGTCCAGCCAGGACGTTTGGCACAGGGGCCCGACGAAAAATTGGGGTTAGCCGGTTTCACTGCCGGCGCAGTCAGGGGCAAATCAGCCATGGCGACCCTCCCAGGTCGAAAGCCTTGCGTTAGGGCAAGGTGTCCTGAGACGGGCAGATACTCCTCATGACGTAAGCGCGTCAAGCGTCCAAAAGTCGGAGACGGAGCGAATTCCGCGACGACAATACCTGTGCCGGTCACCTGCCTCGCACAACGCCACGTCGACGTGACTGGGAGCGCCTATCGCACTTCAAACAGGCGCAGAGCGTAGGTCGCCACGGCAACCAGATTCCCGCCTGGAGCGACGTCGACGACGGACCCGCCCTCGGGTGAGGATTTCGTAATCCCCGTGACGATCAATTGACCGCCTTCGATTCCGCCCACCCATAGGAGTCCTTCTTCCGTGCTGCTGAAGAACATCGGACCGTCGGCTCCCGCAACCAGATCGGCGTCGAAGTTGAACACCTGGGATCGCGATAGGTCGAGGGCGAGATTCTCCGCGTCGCTAAGGACGGGTGTTCCGGAGGACAGGTCGAACAGCCAGAGGTTCTTGTCGGCGCTGCCCACGGCGCAGTTCACCACCAGAAGCCAATTGCCCAGAACCGAGATGTTGTTGATCCCGCGCTGCGCCTTCTCGTTATAGCGAACTCGGAACAGCTCGCTGCCATCCCGAACGCTGAGCCCCACCAGATCGCCATCTTCTGACCCGGTGACGACCGTGGTGTCGTTCCAGAGCGCGAGGCCCCTAACATTATGCAGCTGCCACGGATTGGACGGTGCATTGGGCGAGGCGACATTGATGTGCCTCAGGATCGAGAAACCGCCGTCAGGACCCTGCTGCCAGTAGATGACGGCACCACTTTCATGACCAGTAACCAGCAGCTTGGCGCCGTCGACTTCGGTGATGAGCCCGCTATTGGCGGGTCCGTAAGTCGGATCGTAAGGCAGGTTGGCGACAAGCTCGAAGTCTTGCTCTGCATCGGCTGCCCCGTCTCGGCGCCACACGGCGAGACTTTCTCGACCATCGGACGATACGATCGTCGAGCCATCAACTGCTGCCACCATTTCGACGCCCTGCCCCGAAGGCAGGGCCATCGCCTGGGTAACCATGGGTCCCCACTCTCCTGCCTTGGGCGTCCGGAATAACGACAGCGTTCCGTCCCACCGTCCGACAACGAAGTGTGTGGGGTCGAACCAGTCCATGGTCTGGGCGAAGAGTACAGTGGTGCCGGCAGGCTTGATTGTCTGCGCGGGAAGGTCGTCAGCCAGGGCCGCACTTGCAGCCGCGATCAGGATTGAGAGAACGCCGACAATTCTCTTGCCGATCTTATTGCCTGACATGATTTCCCTCATCCCCAATTCTGCCGACAATATCTCAGCTCCGATCAGAGATTGCCACAATTAACTATAGTCTCCACGCCTTTCGGGAGCGTATCTTGCAGCACATAGATCAGGCGGCACCGCACACTACTTGTCACTGGTCAGAACGATGTGTTGGCCTCGCGATATCCTCGATCTACTGGCTTGGCTGCATCTAGGCGCCACAGCAGGGCCGCTCGTCAGAAGTTTGTTTGAGCGTGCCAGGATGACGGTTAGGCATGTTGCGGCTGGGCGCTTGGTTGACTACGCCGCTCCAGATCAGTTGCCCACCTTGATAGATGCATGCGCATACATATATCTTCGGCAACCGCAGCCTTAGGAGGCATGTCATGCAGTTCGGAATCTTCTCGGTCAGCGACGTCACCCGCAACCCGCTCACCGGCAACACACCCAGCGAGGCGGAGCGGATCGATGCCATCGGCCGTATCGCGCAGCGCGCCGACGAGGTCGGCCTCGACGTATTCGCCATTGGCGAGCATCACAACCCGCCCTTCTTCTCGTCCTCGCCGACGACGCTGCTCGCCCATATCGCGGCGCTGACGCAGCGCATCATCCTGTCGACCTCGGTGACGCTGGTCACCACCAACGACCCGGTGAAGATCGCCGAGGATTACGCCATGCTGCAGCACCTGGCCAAAGGCCGGGTCGACCTGATGCTGGGCCGCGGCAACACCGTGCCGGTCTATCCCTGGTTCGGCCAGGACATCCGCAACGGCGTGGCGCTGGCGCTCGAGAACTACAACCTGCTGCATCGGCTGTGGCGTGAGGATGTGGTCGATTGGCAGGGCAAGTCCCGCACGCCGCTGCAGGGCTTCACTGCCATTCCCCGGCCGCTCGACGACGTGCCGCCCTTTGTCTGGCACGGCTCGATCCGCACGCCCGAGATCGCCGAGCAGGCGGCCTATTACGGCAATGGCTATTTCGCCAACAATGTCCTCGCGCCCAACTTCCATTTCCTGCCGCTGGTCAACTTCTACCGCGAGCGCTTCGAGCACTATGGCCACGGCAGCAAGGAGCAGGCCATTGTCGGGCTGGGCGGACACGCCTTCATCGCGAAAAACTCGCAGGATGCCCATGAGCGCTTCCGGCCGTTCTTCGAGGGCAACCCGATCTATGGCTCGAGCTACAGCCTCGAGGAGTATGCGAAGAACACGCCGCTCAGCGTCGGCAGCCCGCAGGAGATCATCGACAAGACGCTGAGCTTCCGCGAGGCCTTCGGCGATTACCAACGCCAGCTCTGGGTGGTCGACGCCATGGGCCTGCCGCTCGAGGCGGCGCTGGAGCAGGTCGAGCTGCTGGGCACCGAAGTGGTGCCGGTGCTGCGCAAGGAGATGGCCGCGCGGCGTTCGCCAGGCGCCGCCGAGGCGCCGACGCACGCGAGCCTGGTCACCGCCAAATACGGTGACGCCCCGGCGCGGCAGCCGACGCCCAACCCCAACCGCGGCGACAATCTGACCGGCACCCGTCCCTACCAGGACACCGACCCGGCCCTCGCCGCCAAGCTGCCGCTGGTGGGCTGAGCCATGGCCAGCGACACCAGATTGGCGAACCAGGCCTGGGAGGCGCTGTTCCGCGCCCAGATGACCATTGCCGCCGAGCTCCACGCCGGCGATGCCTGGGGCGAGCTCGTGCCCACCGATTACGGCGTGCTCTATGCGCTTTCGACGGCGAAGACCGGCCTGAGGATGTCCGAACTCGGCAAGGATGTCCTCATCAGCCAGGCCGGCCTCTCCCGATCGGTATCGCGGCTCGAAGCGCGCGGCCTGATCGACCGTCAGGCCGACCCTGAGGATGCCCGCGCCAGCATCCTCAGCCTGTCCAAGGCCGGTGCGCACCTGCAGAAGCGCGTCGGCGCCAGGCATGGCCGCCATGTCGCCGAGGCGATGACCTGTCGCCTCAGCGATCAGCAACTCGTCCAATTGCGCGATCTCTGCGAGCATTTGCTCGCGGGGTCGCCGGCAACACCGGAGGTCTAGATGACCAAGCCGTTCCAGAGTCCCGAGCACCCCGCCCGCCTCGTCGTCATCAATGCCGGGGTCAGCGATCCGTCATCGACCCGCATGCTGGCCGATCGCATCGCGCAGCAGAGCCTCGACCGGCTGGCGGGAGCCGGCCTCGCCACCTCGCTCGCCATCATCGACCTCGCGCCGCTGGCGATCGACATCGCCAAGGCCATCGTCGCCGGCTTCCCCGGCGACAAGCTGCAGGCCGCCATCGATAGCCTGGCCGGCGCCGACGCCATCATCGCCGCCACCCCTGTCTACAAGGCCGGGATGAGCGGGCTGTTCAAATCCTTCATCGACCTCGTCGACAACGACCTGTTGATCGCCAAGCCGGTGATCCTCGCCGCAACGGCCGGCACCGCCCGCCACGCCATGGTCGCCGACGAGCAGATGCGGCCGTTGTTCGCGTTCCTCCGCGCCGTCCCCGTCCCTACCTCGATCTTTGCGGCGCCGGAGGATTGGGGCGCGCCCGACCTCGGCAAGCGCATCGATCGCGCCGCCACCGAACTCGCCCAGTTCGTGGCGTCGGGCGTCGGACGCTCCATCGTCAACGCCGCCTGGGATGGCTACCAGCATCAGTTCGCCGGCAACGCCACCGCCGCCGAACAGTCGGCGGCCGACGTGAACTTCGACACCGACCTGATGCGGCTGGCGGCCGGCGGATCGTCGTCCGGCTCCTGAGCCTGCCGATCGTCAGGGCGACGTGCTGCGCCAGCGCTGTACCCAGGCAATGGCGAGCGAACGGGCTTGGTCGATTTCGGCCGGGCTCATTCTCGCGGTCAGGGTATCAAGATCCTTCACCGCGATCGGCAGGCCGTACTGGGCGGCGAGACTGGTCCACATATAGGCCATGACATCGTCCTGGGCGACGCCATAGCCGTTCCGGTACATCGCGCCCAGCCCATATTGCCCGTAGACGTCGCCCTGGTTGGCGGCCAGCGAGTACCAGAAGACCGCCTGCTGGTCGTCCTGCGGCACCCCTTGGCCATGGTCGTAGAGCATCGCGAGGTTGGCCTGTGCCGGGGCATGGCCCTGGTCGGCGGCGAGCTTGAACCACCTGGCCGCCTCGACGTCGTCGGGAGCGACGCCGCGTCCGGTGTGGTACGAAATGCCGACATTGAACTGCGCCGGGGCATAGCCCTGCCCGGCCGCCAGCTCGAACAGCCGCACCGCCTCCGCCTCGTCGCGGTCGACCCCGTGCCCCTCGAAATACATGCTGCCCAGGTTGAACTGCGCCGCCGCGTAGCCCTGGTCGGAGGCCTGGCGCACCCAGTTGAGCGCTTCGGCAAAATCCTGCGCGACGCCGCTGCCGCGGAGGTAAAGCAGCCCCAGCGCCAGCTGGGCATAGGCATCGCCCTCAGCGGCGGCAAGGCGGAACCATCTGGCTGCTTCGACAGCGTCCTGCGGCACGCCCTCGCCACCATCCTTGAGGAGCGCACCGAGGTTGTAGCGGGCGTCGGCGCGGCCCTGCTCCGCCGCCAGCCGGTACCACTTGACCGCTTCGGCCGGGTTTCTCGCGATACCGAGGCCGGCGTCGTAGACATAGCCGAGGTTGTACTGCGCTTCGGCATCGCCCTTGGCTGCGGCGAGGCCGAGCCAGCGCATGGCTTCGACCGCATCCTGGGCGACCCCCTTGCCCGTCGCGTACATGAAGCCGACCGTCGTCTGCGCCCGTACACTGCCTGCGGCAGCGGCCGGCTTCAGTTCGCGCATCGCGGCTTCAAACTCGCCCCTCTGATAGGCGAGCATCCCCTCCGCCTCGCCTGCGACTACCCCGCCGGCGAGGAGACCGAGCAGCAGGACCGGCAGCGCGAGACGTCTGGCGAGCGACATCGTCGCCCGGCTCAGTCGTGCGGGCTGAACGGGGCAGCCGGCTTGTCGCGCTCCAGCACGTAGAAGCCGCCGGCCGCGAGGTCGGGCCATTCGCTGCGCGTTCCATCCGGCCAGACCACCGCAACGCTCGATGCGGTCGCGTCGCCAAGGCCAAAATGCACCCAGCCGAGCTGGCCGCCCGCATGGCCGCCACCCACCGTCAGTTCGCGCCGCATCGTCGTGTCGCCGCGCTTCACTTCGATCCAGCTGCCGATCGCATCGACGTTCGGAGCGGGCTGCCGCAGCGCCACCTCGATCCAGTTGCCGCCGCCGGCCGCGCCGGTATTGCGCCAGACCTGCGCCCCGGTACGGCGGTTGACCACCACCAGGTCGAGCAGCCCGTCCATATTGAAATCGACGAGGGCTGCGCCGCGGGAATTGCCGTTGTTGGAAATGCCCGCCTGGTCGCCCACCTCGACGAACTTGCCGTCGGCGCCCTGCAGCAGCAGGTTGTCCGGGTCGTGCATGGCGAAGTCCGGCATCTGGTCGACATTGCCCTTGGCGACGAACAGATCGACCAGACCGTCATTGTTGACGTCGTCGAACTGTGCGTGCCAGGCCGTGCTGGGCCTGAGGTCGTCACCGGTATAGGGGCGGTGCGCCGTCACGCCCCTGGCATAGGCGACATCCTTGTAGTCGGGTTTGGGCCCTGGCGCGGTCAGCGTCTGCAGCTTGTTGTCGGCCATGCTGGTGAGGAAGTATTCGGGGTAGCCATCGCCGTCGAGGTCGTAGCTGGCAATGCCCATGCCCCAGATGCGCAGCACCTTCCAGCCATCGGCGAGGGTCAGGAGCTTGGGCGCCTCACTGGGCAGGATGCGCCACATCTGTTCCTGGCCGCCCTCGTAATACTCGCGGTCATTGGAGACGCGCAGGCTCGGCGTCCCGGATTTATCCCAGTCGGTGAACAGCATCGACAGCGCGCAGAAGCTTGGCTTCAGCGGCAATGGCGCCGCGAACTTGCCGGCTTCGCCTGGCCGGTGCAGCCAATTGTCGGTGCACGATCCCCAGGGCGAGAGATCCTCGTTGCGGTCGATGTAATTGCCCACCGCGATGGTCGGCCAGCTCGAGCCGCGCTCGAAGGTCAGCGCCGCCGATGCGGTCCACGCGTCGCCGCCGTCAAAGCCCCACGCCTCGTTGGCCCGCTCGAACCTGCAGGCGCCCAGCCCGCGCATCACCAGGTTCTCGCCCACCCGCAGCACCAGGAGGTCAGTGACCCCGTCGCTGTCGATATCGGCCGGATAGAAGCCGCCGACGCTGTCGAGCTCGAGCCCGCTCTCCTCGGGCGCAAATGTCAGGCGGCCGCCCTGCTTGCTGGTGTTGACGTAGAGCTGGGCCTTCGACGCGCCACCCGGCAACGCGATGTCGGCATAGCTGTCGCCGTTGCAGTCGAAGGCCGCGACCCCGCCGCCGACGATGTAGAACCAGTCGCCGTCATAGCTGGTGGTGATGCCGGAGGCGGCGGTCTCGTCGACAAATTTGGGCACCGCGGGCGTCTGCGCCGCCGCGGGTTGAACAAGGCCGAAGCCGGCAAGCACCAGGGCGGCAGCGAAACTGTGCGGGGTGCGCATGGTGCTACTTCCTCGTCTTGAGCGCGATGGTGTAGGCGGCAATGCAGTGGCCCTGCACCAGCCCATCCTCGATGGCCGAGCGGAAATGGATGCCGCCATAGAGCCGCGAAATGCCGGCCTCCTCGGCCGCCTCATGGAAACTGGCGTATTTGCGCGGGTTCCTGCCGTCCGGCGAGCCGGTTTGATCCTCGAAGGCGTAGTTCTCGCCGAAAAACGCCGTCATCACCGCGTCCATGGCTCCCGACACGGTGCTGTGCCCGCTGGGATACTCGGGAAATGGCGGGGTGTTGAGGATCGGCTCCCATTTGGGATCGAGCACCTTTTTGATGTAGGTGATCGGCCGCACCAGATTGTAGGCATATTTCTGCTGCCAGCAGCCGACAAACGCGTCCGACATGGCGATGCCCATGCGGGCCAACAGGTCGACATTTTCGTCGAGCGGCAGGTCGGCGCGGTCGGCGACCTGCAACGCGATTGAGACCCAATGGCCCGGCGGGGTCATCGACAGCATCGGGTCATCGGACCAGAAACGGGCGATCGCCGCCTGTTCCGGGGTAGCGTTCTTGACCGTCTGGTAGACCTCTTCCGCCTCTTTGTAGAAGTCCGATGCGGGGTCGGCGCTGTAGGCGGGGTTGCCCTCAGTCGGGCAGGCGGCGCCATCGGGCGTGGCAAAGGTCCGGTTATTGCCCCAGTCCGGCAGCAGCGGCAGCTGCTGCTGGCGGATCAGGTTCGTCGGGGCCCACTTGCCGTCGCCCTTGGGCAGCTCATACTCGTAGGGAAAGCCCATATTGAGCACGGTGGCGCCGCCATCGCTCTGGGACCAGGCGAAGATCGCGGCCGCCATGGCCTTGCCGAAGGCTTCGCTGCGCGTCACCACATCCTCGGGCACGCCATCGACAGCCAACGCCCGCCATTTGCTCTGCGCCCGATTGATCGAGCGCTGGCCGGTCGGGCCGGTATTGCCGAAATAGAAGACGATGGCGTCCGACATGGCGGCGCTGATCACCACCGTCTCATCGTAAGGGACGCCGGCTTCACGCTGCGGCACCTCATCGAGCCCGTGCAACTGGCCGACCAGCGATACCAGCTTGTCCGAACCGCCCACGGCAGCTTCGAAGGCCGTGATCCCGAGATAGGCGAAAGACCGGCTGGCGACCGGCGGCGAATAGGTCGCCGTGTGCCGGACCAGCTCATTCATCAGCGTGTACCAGTCTCTGAGGATGGCGCCCGGCTCGGGTCGCGCATCGGCGAGCGCCCCCAGGCTCGTCGCACACCAAAACAGCACTGCCGCGCCAAGGGCGGCAATCCGGCGAGCTCGCATCATTCCCCCCAAAGTTCCACGGCCGGCGTGTTGCTCCGCTGTACCGTCCTCCTGTGGGCTCTATTTCAACTGGCAAGTGCCGCTCGGTCAATGGCTCAGCCAAAAGTCGGGATTGACGGAGATTCGCATAAATATCTGCGACCAACGGGATGCAGATTGACTTGCCGATGGGGCTGATGCAGCGTCGGTGTGCGTACCTCACAGGCAAATCGACACATAAGCTGCGGAACGACGGCGTGGTTTGTCTGGTCAGTGGACGCGCGTGCCAGAGGTTCCGCACGGAGTCTGGGAGGGCTCTGCAATGAAATTCAAGATCCTAACGCTGCTTGCCGGTGCTGTGCTGATCAGCGCCAGTTCGACCGCGGTGATGGCCGCGGGCAAGACGATTGCCGTCTCGTGGAAAACCTTCCAGGAAGAGCGCTGGAAAACTGACGAAGCAGCGATCAAGAAAGTGGTCGAGGCAGCCGGCGACACCTACCTGTCGACCGATGCGCAGGGCTCGGCGCAGAAGCAGGCCGCCGACATCGAGAGCCTGATCTCGCAGAAGCCCGATGTGATCCTCGTGGTCGCCTACGACTCCGACGCGATCCTGCCTTCGATCCAGAAGATCAGCGACGCCGGCATCAAGTCGATCGCTTACGACGTGCAGTTCGAGGATCCGAACGCGCTTTACATCACCTTCGACAATGTCGGCGTCGGCCGCATCATGGCCGAGGAAACGCTGAAGGTGAAACCGGAGGGCCGTTACGCCTTCATCAAGGGCGACAAGGGTGACCCGAACGCCACCTTCCTGTTCCAGGGCATGCAGGAAGTGCTCAAGGATGCCCTTGCCAGCGGCAAGGTGACCAATGTCTGCGAGACCTTCACCGATGGCTGGAAGCCGGACAATGCCCAGAAGAACATGGAGCAGTGCCTGACCTCCACCAATAATGGCGTCGATGCCGTGCTCTCCGAGAACGACGGCATGGCCTCGGGCGTCGTCGCAGCCCTCGATGCGCAGGGCATGGCGGGCTCGGTTCCGGTCACCGGTCAGGACGGCGACCTCGCCGCCATCAACCGCGTGGCGCTCGGCACCCAGCTGGTCTCGATCTGGAAGAACTCGATCGATCTCGGCACCACCGCAGCCAATGCGGCGATCGCACTGGCCGACGGCACCGACCCGACGGCAATTCCTGGCGTCGCCAAGTTCAGCGGCGGCAAGAACGGCGTCGAGATGAATGCCATTTTGCTCGCGCCGACCCCGATCACCAAGGACAACATCCAGGTGGCCATCGACGCCGGCCACATCACCAAGGAACAGGCCTGCGCCGGCGTGACCGCCGGCTCGGTCCCGGCCTGCAACTGATCGGCCGGACCTGATCTGATGTCTACCGGCCGCGTCGCCTGATCGGGTGGCGCGGCCTTCTCGTTCGGCGCCGGGCGAAGGGCGCTCGGCATTGACATGGCGAGGCCCGGCCTCGCTGACGGCGGCCGCAACGATCGGCTGGAGGATGGGGCATGACGGAGCAATCAAACACCAGTGGTCCCGCAGCCAGCAACGAGGGTCTGCTGACGCGGCTGATCCGTGCCGCCGAGATCGATACCCGCATGCTCGGCATGCTCGCCGCCATGCTGGTGATCTGGGTCGGCTTCGACATCATCAGTTCGATCCTGCGCCCCGGTGGCGGCGGCCTGTTCGGCGGTTCCTTCCTCACCTCGCGCAACCTCTGGATCCTCCTGGTGCAGACCTCGGTGATCGCGGTGATGACCACCGGCATGGTGCTGGTCATCGTGCTGCGCCAGATCGACCTGTCGGTCGGCTCGATGCTCAGCATCGTGGCGGTGGCGACCGGCGTGCTGCAGGTGTTCGAACTGGGGCCGACGCTTGGCGTCGGTCACCCCGCGATCTGGATCATCGCGGTGGTGTTCGCCATCGCGCTTGGCGCCGCCATCGGCGCCTTCAACGGCGTCTTGATCGCCTATGGGCAGATCCCGAGCTTCATCGTGACGCTGGGTGGGCTGATCGCCTTCAGCGGCGCCGCATTCCTCATTGCCAGCGGCGTCACCGTCGCGCCGATGGACAAGACCTTCAAGCTGATCGGCGGCAACGGTCCGGCGGCCTCGATCGGCCCGGTCTGGAGCTGGGCGCTGGCGGCCGTTGCCTGCATCGGCATCGGCCTCGCGGTTGTCGCCGGCCGGCGGCGCCGGCTGACCTTCAACTTCAAGCCCAAGCCGGTCTGGGCCGAGATCCTCAGCGTCGTGGTCGGCTGCGCCGCGGTGCTCGGCACCACCGCCGTGGTCAACTCCTACCTCTACCCACCCCGTGTCGCCGAGCGCTTCGCCCTCGACAACAAGATTCCCATTCCACCGGGCGTCGAGAACAAGGCCGGGCAAGCCATCTGCCAGGCCGCTGACAAGGTCGTCTCCTGCCTTGACGGGCTGACCTTCCAGACCGGCTACCCGATCCCGGTGCTGATCATGCTGGCGGTCGGGCTGGTAATGACCTTCGTCGCCCGCCGCACCCGCTTTGGCCGCTACATCTTCGCCACCGGCGGCAATCCCGAGGCGGCCGAGCTCGCCGGTGTCAACACCAAGCGGCTGACCGTCATGGTGTTCACCCTGATGGGGGCGCTGGTCGGCATCTCCCCGCCTCGACGCCGCAACCACGGCGCTCGGCACCCTCAACGAGCTCTATGTGATCGCCGCAGCGGTGATCGGCGGCACCTCGCTGGCTGGTGGCATCGGCACCATCTTCGGCGCCATCCTCGGCGCCCTGCTGATGCAGTCGCTGCAATCGGGCATGGCGCTGCTCAACGTCGATTCCGCCTATACCAATATCGTGGTCGGGGTTGTGCTGGTGTTCGCCGTATTCGTCGACCAGATCTATCGCCGACGCGTGAAGTGAGGAGGCAAACATGACCACCGAGACCATTGCTGCCGACTCCGCCTCGCAAGCTGCGCCGCTGGTCGAGATGAACGACATCTCGATCGCTTTCGGCGGCATCAGGGCCGTCGACCACGCTTCCATCGATCTCTATCCGGGCGAAGTGGTGGGCCTGCTCGGTCACAACGGCGCCGGCAAGTCGACGCTGATCAAGGTGCTGTCCGGCGCCTACAAACGCGATTCGGGCACCATCCGCATCGACGGCAGGGACGCCGAGATCTCCAATCCGCGCGACGCCAAGGCATTCGGCATCGAGACGATCTACCAGACCCTGGCGCTGGCCGATAACGTCGACGCCGCCGCCAACCTCTATCTGGGGCGCGAGCTGCGAACGCGCTGGGGCACCCTCGACGACATCGCCATGGAGGCCGAGTGCCGCAAGGTGATGGGCCGGCTGAACCCCAACTTTCGCCGTTTCAAGGAGCCGGTGAAGTCGCTGTCCGGCGGCCAGCGGCAGTCGGTCGCCATCGCCCGGGCGATCCATTTCAACGCCCGCATCCTCATCATGGACGAGCCCACCGCGGCGCTTGGACCGCAGGAAACCGCGCAGGTCGGCGAGCTGATCAAGCAGCTCAAGGCCCAGGGCATCGGCATCTTCCTGATCAGCCACGACATCCACGACGTGTTCGACCTCGCCGACCGCGTCACGGTGATGAAGAACGGCCGCGTGGTCGGCACCGCTCGCGTTGGCGACGTGACCAAGGACGAGGTGCTGGGCATGATCATCCTCGGCAAATGTCCGCCCGGCGCCATCCCCGGACCAGGCGCCATCAAGAGCTGAACCGATGCCGGGGTGAGGCGCTGCGAACCGGCCCCCGGGCGAGTGCCGCTTCCCATGGTGTCAATATGGGCCGGCTATCGAGCCGCCGTGCCCCAACGAAATTCCGGCTGACCAGCCGGTAGCCATCCCTCGGCCAATCAATTATCTATAAAATCATGACCACAGCCAAAGACGATCCCGTTTCCGTCCGGATCAGCCGCGCGCTGGCCGAGCGGATCATTGCCGGCGACATCCAGCCGGGCGCCCGCCTGCGGCAGGACCACATCGCCGAGGAGTTCGGCGCCAGCCACGTGCCGGTGCGCGAAGCGTTCCGGCTGCTCGAGGCGCAGGGGCTGGTGGTGAGCGAGCCGCGCCGCGGCGTGCGCGTCGCCGGCTTCAGCCTCGACGAAGTCCGCGAGGTCGCCGAGATGCGCGCGGCGCTCGAAGTGCTGGCCTTGCGCCAGGCCGGCCCGCATCTGACCAAGGCGATGCTCGCAGAGGCCGAAGCCATCAGCAAGGCCGGCGACAAGGCCAGCGACGTGCAGGCCTGGGAGGAGGCGAACCGGGCCTTTCACCGCTTGATCATTGCACCGTGCGGCATGCCGCGGCTGCTCAAGACCATCGACGATCTGCACAGCGCCAGCGCCCGCTTCCTGTTCTCGGGCTGGCGGGCCGAATGGGAGGCGCCGACCGACCGCGACCACATGGCGATCCTCGCCGCGCTGCGTGATGGACAGATCGAAACCGCGGCCACGGTGCTGGCGCGCCACATCCGCTCGAGTGGCCAGGAGCCCCGCAAACCAGCGCCACGCAAGGCGGCTGCGTTCGCTCGGAGCTAGAGCTTCGCGCCGAGGTAGCGGGGATGGTCCACCGCTGCGCCTTCCCCACCGGGTGTCATCCCTGCGAAAGCAGGGACCCAACTCTCAGCTGGCGCAAGCGGTGAGATGGATCCCTGCTTTCGCAGGGATGACATCGAGTAGGTGGAGCAAATGGTGGCCCTCCGATAATGAGATCACCCAGCCCTCTTGCAATTCCGACCCAGCTGTGGACTCCTTTAGCGATAGATAACGCAGATTATCTATAATTCTTGCAAGGAGCCGCCCCTCGTGTCCGATACCGTACCCCTGACATCAGCTTTCAGCCCGCTCGACCTCGAAAGCCGCCCGCTCGCCTGGCGTATTGGGGCAGTTTTGCTCGGCACGCTGTTCCTGACCCTCTCCTCCTATGTCGAAGTGCCGATGGGGCCGGTCCCGGTCACCATGCAGACTTTCGCCGTGATGCTGGTCGGCGCGCTCTATGGCTGGCGGCTCGGCGCTATCACCATCATCGCCTGGCTCGCCGAGGCGGCCGTTGGCCTGCCGGTGCTGTCGGGCGGCGCCGCCGGGGCGCATCACTTCGTCGGCCCGACCGCCGGCTACCTGTTCGCCTTCCCGGTGGCTGGCGCCGTGGTTGGCTGGCTCGCCGAGCGCGGCTGGAACGGCCGCCGTCCGCTGCTCGCCTTCGTCAGCATGCTGCTCGGCAACGCGCTGTGCCTCGCCATCGGTGGCGCCTGGCTTGCCGTGCTGTTCGGCGCTGACGTCGCCTGGACCAGTGGCGTTGCCCCGTTCATCGTCGGCGGCGTGCTGAAATCGGCGCTCGGCGCCGCTCTGCTGGCGCTGCTCGCCCGCGGCAAGACCCGCACCGCCTGATGACCATCCGGTTGCGCCCGCATCACCTGCTCTGCCTGCTGACCTATGTGGGCAAGGGCTACAGCGCGGCGTTCACCGCCAACTACGACGCCATCGCCGCCCGCATCGGCGATGGCGAAGACCTGCTGATCGTCGCGGGGCCGGACGACATCTGCGCCCCGCTGCTTGCTGATGCCGAACCGCATTGCCACCGCGACAGCGTCATCGAGCGCGATCGACTGGCTTTGCGCGACCTGGGCGAATTGCTCGAGACGCCGCCGCAGTTGGGCGGTTCGGTGGTGCTCGAGCCGGCTGTCCTGAAACAAATGCGCGAAGCCTTCGCCACCGGCCGCACCCGCGCCGCGTGTGTCGGCTGCGAGTGGCATGGGCTGTGTACCGGCATCGCGGCAGGTGGGTTTGCCGGGGTGGTGATCCCCACCGGCTGAGTGTGTGTCGCATCGACGGTGGTCTCGCGTCCCCTCGTCCCTCTGGGGGGAGGGCCAGGGTGAGGGGCGCCAAGCGCGCTGATGGACGGAGTTGCCAGCGCTGCGCCGACCAGCACTTCATCCGGTGTGCTTGGCGCCCCTCACCCCGCGGTGAGGCCTTAGGCCTCTCCGCCGCCCTCTCCCCAAAGGGGCGAGGGGGCGGGGGTGGCACCGCCGGCGCAAAACGACTGACGGCAGTCGCACACCCTCCCTTACCGCGCCGTCCACCCGCCATCGATCGCAATCGTCGTCCCGGTAATCGAGCGCGCCGCCTCGCTGGCGAGATACGATGCCAAGCCCGCGATCTCTTCGGCCTCGACGAAGCGCCGCGTCGGTTGCGAGGCCAGCATGATGTCGCGGACCACTGCGTCGCGGCTGAGGCCATGCACCTGCATCTGATCTTCGATCTGCTTTTCGACCAGCGGCGTGCGGACATAGCCGGGGCAGATGGCATTGGCGGTGACGCCGGCTTCCGCCACTTCCAGCGCCACACTCTTGGTGAGGCCGACCAGCCCGTGCTTGGCGGCGACATAGGCCGATTTGAACGGCGAGGCGACCAGCCCATGCGCCGAGGCGATGTTGATGATGCGGCCCCAGCCGCGCGACACCATGCCGGGCACTGCCGCCTTGATGCATTCGAACGAAGCATCGAGGCTGAGGCTGCGCACCAGATCCCAGTCGGCGCGGGCGAACTCGGCGACCGGGGCGACCTTCTGCGCACCGGCATTGTTGACCAGCACATCGAGCCGGCCGTAGCGGGCAATGACCTCGGCGATCAGGTGTTCGCCCGCCCCCGATTGCGTGAGGTCGGCACGGAAATAGTTGTCGGAGCGGCGCTCGACGATGTCGTGCTCGGCGACGCGGAACCCGTCGGCCGCGAGCCGGGCCGCGATGGCCGAGCCGATGCCTCCCAATGCGCCGGTCACCAGCGCCGTCTTCTGTTCCCCCATCACCCTTCCCTTTCGTTGAACCACGCCATCAGTTCGGCGCCGTTGCGCACCCCGATGGTCTTCATCAGCCGGGCGCGATGCGCCTCGACCGTCCGGCGCGACAGCTTGAGCTCGGCGGCGATCTCGCCGCTGGTGCGGCCCTGCGCCACCAGCATCAGGATCTGGCGCTGCCGGCCGGTGAGCACATGCTCGGTCGGCAGGATGCCGCGCTGCATCGGCTCGAAGCAGTAGATGGCTTCGGCGAACGGATCGTCCGGGGTGTTGGAGCGGCCATGCACGCGGCACCACAGCGTGCTGCCATCCTTGCGCCGCATCACCCGCTCGTCGAAATAGATGGCGCCTGCGGCGAGATGGCTGCGCCACAACTCCCCCACCCGCACGAAATCGCCGACATCCTGGTAGAGCTGGCGGAAACTGGCGCCGATCATCTCGCCGCGCTCATAGCCGAACAGCGTCGCGAACGGCGCGTTGCAGTCCTTGATGATGCGATGGGCGGCGAACACGATGGGCACCGGAATGTCGGCGAGCGAGTAGCCGAAGCCTGCCGCACCGGGGTCGAGCTTGCCAAGACTGGGAGGGAGGGGATGCATGCAGTAGAAATACGACTCCTTGTCGAGCCAGTACAGGCACTAGCGTCCCTCAAAATGGGAGGCTGAAATTCTCTGGCAGATGGATCCGGCGCGGCGGCGCGCCACCTTGCTGTGGCAGTTCGCCGAGGCGACCCACGCCAGCCATGGCTGTGCGCCCGACGATTACTGGGGGCTGCATCGCTGGTCGATCACCGAGCGCGGCGCCTTCTGGAGCGCCGTCTGGGATTTCTGCGGAGTGATCGGCGACAAGGGCGAGCGGCAGAGCATCGACGCCGAGCTGATGCCCGGCGCCCGCTTCATGCCCGACGCGACGCTCAACTTCGCCGAGAACCTGTTGCGGCTGGACGGGCCAGCCGACGCCATCATCTTCCGCGACGAAGCGGGCGCACGGCGGCGCTGGAGCTGGGATGAGCTGCGCCAGGCGGTGTCGCGCCTGCAGCAGGCCCTGCTCGGGCTCGGCATCGGCCAGGGCGACCGGGTTGCCGGCATGCTGCCCAACTTGCCCGAGACAGTGGCGATGATGCTGGCGACCGCTTCGATCGGCGCCGTGTGGTCGTCATGCTCGCCGGATTTCGGCCCGCGCGGCGTGCTCGACCGCTTCAGCCAGATTGCGCCGAAGCTGTTCGTCACGGTCGATGGCTATCACTACAACGGCAAGCTGATCGATATCGGCCCGACCATTGCCGAGGTGGCCGCAACGCTGGCGCCGGCGCAAACGGTGGTGATCGACCTGCACGGCCACGCCACCGACTGCGTCAGGCGCATTGATGGTGCGGTGACGCTGGAAACCTTCCTCGCCCCCTACGCTGCCCGGCCGGTGCGCTTCACCCGGCTGCCGTTCAGCCACCCGCTGTTCATCCTGTTCTCGTCCGGCACCACCGGCAAACCCAAATGCATCGTCCACTCCTCGGGCGGCACGCTGCTGCAGCATCTGAAGGAGCACCGGCTGCATTGCGACGTGCACCAGGGCGACCGGGTATTCTACTTCACCACCTGCGGCTGGATGATGTGGAACTGGCTGGCTTCGGCGCTGGGGTGCGGTGCAACGCTCTGCCTCTACGACGGCTCGCCGTTCCATCCCGAGCCGACGCAGCTGTTCGACTATGCCGAGGCCGAGCGCTTCACCCTGTTCGGCACCTCGGCGCGCTACCTCGATTCGGTACGCAAGCTCGCGCTGAAGCCGATCGAGACGCATGACCTTGAATCGGTGCGCGCCATCCTCTCCACCGGTTCGCCGCTGGCGGCGGACTGCTTCGATTATGTCTACGGCAGCGTGAAGCGCGACGTACACCTCGCCTCGATCTCGGGCGGCACCGACATCGTCTCGAGCTTCGTGCTCGGTGTGCCGACGCTGCCGGTGTGGCGCGGCGAGATCCAGGCGCCGGGGCTGGGTCTCGCGGTCGATGTGTTCGACGAGGACGGCCGACCGATGCCTGAGGGCAAAGGGGAGCTGGTGTGCCGCGCGCCGTTTCCGTCGATGCCGCTCGGCTTCTGGAACGATCCCGATGGTTCGCGCTACCGCGCTGCCTATTTCTCGCGTTTCGACGGCGTCTGGGCCCATGGCGACTATGCCGAACGCACCGCGCACCACGGCATCATGATCCATGGCCGCTCGGATGCGACGCTCAACCCGGGCGGCGTGCGTATCGGCACGGCGGAGATCTATGCCGTGGTCGAGGAACTGCCCGAAATCGACAGCGCGCTCTGCATCGGCCAGGAGTGGGAGAACGACACCCGCGTGGTGCTGTTCATCAAGCTGGTGCCCGGCGCAGTGCTGGACGAAGCCCTCCGGCTTAAGGTCCGGACCACCATCCGCAGCGGTGCCAGTCCGCGCCATGTGCCGGCCAAGGTGATCGCGGTGGCGGACCTGCCGCGCACCCGATCGGGTAAGCTGACCGAACTGGCCGTGCGCGACGTGGTGCATGGTCGACCCGTCCGCAATGTCGAGGGGCTCGCCAACCCCGAGGCGCTGAAGCTGTTCGAGAACCTCGCGGAGCTCACCACATGACCAACCCGGTTCACATTGTCGCGGCCCGCCGCACCCCGATCGGCCGCTTCGTCGGCGCTTTCGCCGAGCTGAGCTCCAGCGCGCTCGGCGCCGCCGCCATCCGGCAGGTGCTCGCCGACAGCGGCGTCGACCCGGCCACTGTCGACGAAACGATCATCGGCCAGGTGCTGACGGCAGGCGCCGGCATGAACCCGGCACGCCAGGCGGCGATCGGTGGCGGGTTACCGATCGGTGTGCCGGCCTTCAGCGTCAACAAGGTCTGCGGCTCAGGGCTGAAGGCAATCCACCTCGGCGCACAGGCGATCGGCGCGGGCGATGCCGAACTGGTCATTGCCGGTGGGCAGGAGAGCATGACGCAGGCGCCGCATCTCGTGGCAGGGCGCCGCGCCACCAAGCTCGGCGACATCGCCGCCACCGACAGCATCATGGTCGACGGGCTGGTCGACGCCTTCAATCACGTCGCCATGGGCGTCACCGCCGAAGGGCTGGCGCAGAAATTCGACATCTCACGCGAGGCGCAGGACAGCTTCGCCCTGGCCTCGCACCACAAAGCCGTCGCCGCCGCCGCGGCGGGCCGCTTTGACAGCGAGATCGTGCCGGTCAGTGTCACCGAGCGACGCGAGACGCGGCTCGTCGCCGCCGACGAACAGCCGCGCGCCGACACGACACTGGCGGCGCTGGCCAGGTTGAAGCCGGCCTTCGACGCCGGAGGCACAGTGACCGCCGGCAATGCTGCCAGCCTCAATGATGGCGCGGCGGCGGTACTGCTGGCCTCTGAGGCCAAGGCAGCTCAGCTCGGGCTGACCTCGCTCGGCCGGATCGTCGCCTGCGCCTCGGCGGCGCTGGAGCCGATGGAGATGGGATTGGGTGCTGCGACCGCGGCGCAGCGGGCCCTCGATAGGGCCGGCTGGCGGTCGGCCGATCTCGACCTGATCGAGCTCAACGAAGCCTTCGCCGCCCAGGCGCTGGCCGTGGTCAAGGCGATGGACTGGGAGCTCGAACAGGTCAACGTCAATGGCGGTGCCGTCGCGCTCGGCCATCCGATCGGCGCTTCAGGCTGCCGGGTGGTGGTGACGCTGCTGCACGAGATGCAGCGGCGCAACGTGCGGCGCGGCCTCGCGACACTGTGCATCGGCGGCGGCCAGGGCGTGGCGATCTGCATCGAACGCTGAGTGCTGTTGGCTGATATTTTGCTGACATGGCGCATAACGCCAACGTCACGAGCGTCGGCCTAGCATGTCAGCTGCATAGGAAATTCGGGTCCTGTGTCCTACTGCTCCCTCCCCCACCAAGCGGAGGGGGCAGTTTTTCGCCGCCAGCCCACCCTGCCGATTGCGGCCGGGTTTGCGGCAAGCTGCATCATTAGGACAAAAAACCGGCGCGGTGAGCGCCGGTTTGGTTTAGCTTGTCGCCGGTGATGTCAGGAAACGATCTTGGCCCGCCCGCGGGCGGCCGGCGATTTGGGCTTGCGGCCAAGGCCAATGGTCTTGGCCAGGCGCGAGCGCGCTTCCGAGTAAGTCGGCGCCACCATCGGATAATCCACCGGCAGGCCCCATTTCGCGCGGTATTCTTCCGGCGACATGTCGTATTCGGTCCTGAGATGACGCTTCAGCGACTTGAACTTCTTCCCGTCCTCGAGACAGATCAAGTACTCCGGCGTAATCGATTTCTTCACTGGAACTGCGGGCCTCAGCTCCACGACTGCTTCCGGTTCGGGCGCACCGCCCAGACCACTCAACGTTGCATGCACCGTTGCGATCAACTTGGGAATGTCGCTGGCGCTCAGTGCGTTATGACTCACGTAGGCGCTGACGATGTCGGCGCTCAGTTCGATCAGTTGGGAACCTCTAGCGTCCGCGTTTGCTGCTGCAGCCAAGTTCGATGTTCCTGATTCCATTCGTCCCTCGATATTGTTGCCTAGGTTTCGGGTCCTATATGCGGGACACTGCGGCCCACCCTCCGCGCCTCCTCGCAGTTATTGTGCTAGCGCATCACGCTTGGGTAGCTTACTTCAATGCGTTATCTAGCCGTTACGTGGCTACGCTTTGCCCTTTACTTCGTCAAGTAAACTTCCACCAATTTCGACGGATCAACTGAGCAATGCCGATCACTTCTATGCGTGAAACGGTCACCCTGCAGCTTTTGGGGACCCCGGTCCTCCGCTTGGCGGACGGTTCGGCAGTAAAGCTGCGCCAAAAGGCCTATGCCCTTGCAGCTGTGCTGTATCTGGACTTTTCCAACCGGGCGCGACGGTCGGCTTTGGCGGAACGGACCTGGGAAAGCAGCACTGCAGAACAGGCGATGACCAATCTGCGGCAGACCCTGCTGCATACGCGTGAACTCGAAGGTAGATACGGGTTCGACCTATTCGATGCCGACGCCACGGAAATCGAGCTCAACCGCGACGTGGTGCTCGACCTGCGCGAGATCGGCCGTGTCCGCAGCGCCGAAGATGCGCCCGAGCTCGAGCGGCTGATCGGCCTCTACCGCGGCGAGCTGCTGGCCGGCGTCATTGGCGTCGGCAACGAATTCGACCAGTGGCTGGCGCTCGAACGCACCCGCATCGAGAACCAGTTCTCCACGCAGGCGACCGAAGCGGCGTTGCGAATCGGTGGCCGGGGCGCCCATTCGGCGCTGTTCCGGCTGGCCGAGCGCCTGCCCTATTCCGACGTTGTGTGCCGCGCCACGATCGAACTGTTCCGCTCGGAGAATAACGAGAGCGGCGCGCGCGCCGCCTTCGCTGCGTTCCGCAACCGGCTGCGGCATGGCCTGGGCATGGAACCGGCGGCGGAAACCGCCGAGCTGTTCGGCCACGACGACGAAACGATTCCCGCTCAACCGCGCACCGTCGAGCGACGCCGGCCGCAGGCCGACGAGGACCGGGCGCGGGTGAGCTTTGTGCCCCGGGTGGTGCTGCTGCCGCCGTTGCAGGACTTCAAGCAGGCGAGCGTGCCCAAGCACCTGGCGCCGGCGCTGGTCGAAGATGTGACCATCGGCCTGTCGCGCCTCAAATCGCTGTCGGTGATCGCGCCGCACACCGCCTGGCAGCTCGACCCCTTCACCGCGCTGGACGAGGTACGGGCGCACCAGATCGACTACGCGGTGGAAAGCCGCATCGCCCCGCACTTTGCCGGCGACGGGCTGTCGCTCGCCATCCGCCTGGTGCGCGCCGCCGGCCGCGAGATCGTCTGGGCCGACAAATTCGCCTTCTCGGCGCTGACCGCGCCCGAGCGCTACTGGGACTTTACCAACGGAGTCGCCCGCGCCCTGGCGGAATCGATCGAAACGGCCGAGCTGCAGCGCGAGCGTACGCTGCGCGACGCCAATGCCTACTCGCATTACCTCGCCGGGCGGCAGAACCTCAGGACGTTCGATCTGCCCAAGGTCCGGCGCGGTCGCAAGTCGCTGCGCATTGCCCGCGACATCGAGCCGGAACAGGCGACGATCGAGAGCGCACTTGCCCGCTCCTATGTGGTGGAATGGGTGCTCAGGTCCGGGTCGGACAAGGCGCTGCTCGACAAGGCCAAGCTGCATGCCGAGCGTGCGGTGTCGATCGACCCCAATGACGGCACGGCATATCGGGAGCTTGGCCGCGTCGCGCTGTTCGATCGCGACCTGGATCAAGCCCTGGTCCACATGTCGACGGCAGCCGAGCTCGCGCCGAACCACGCCGATATTCTCGCCGACTTCGCCGATACCCTGGCGCACAACTCCAACCACCGCGAAGCCCAGGAAAAGATCGAAGCCGCCATGCGGCTCAACCCGATCCCTCCCGATGAGTACCTGTGGACGCTGGGCGGCATCAATTTCTTCCGCGGGCGTTTTGATGAGGCGCTGGCCAACCTGAGCCAGATGCGCAACCCGGAGCCGGCCTACCGCCTGATGGCCGCCGCTGCCGCGATGGCGGGGCAAATGGACCTCGCCCGCCGCTATCGGTTGCAAGCGCTTAGATTGCAACCGGATTTCACAACTGCTCGTTGGCTATCCCGAGTGCCGCAGCGCGATCCCTCTGATGTCGATCTGTATATAGACGCATTGCATAAGGCCGGTTTCAAGTAGGCCGACAAGGAGAAATACCAATGCGTTACGTCATTATTGGACAGAAAGACTCTGAGCAGCTGCTGGTCGTCGATACCCAGCTGATGACTGTGACCCCGGTTGACCAGGACACCGTAGTCCCGGCCAACGTTCGCTCCGCGCTGCAGTCGGGCAACACCATTGTCGACGGCATCAACGTCGCCGTGGCCGCCGGCAATCGCGCCGATGGCAGCGGCGCCTGGTTCTACACCTCCAAGTAAGTCTTGCATTTCGGAGCCCAGCTCCGCCCGGCGGCCGATACGGCTCCAGGCGGCACGCGCAATCCCGCAGCCCTGCTGCGGGATTTGTCGTTGCATTTTGCCGCGCTCGGCATCACCCGGCTGGCCCGCCAGACCGGGCTCGATCGCATCGGCATCCCCTGCTACGCCGCCATCCGCCCGCAATCGGCGACGCTTGCCACCCACCAGGGCAAAGGCGTCGACGACATTTCGGCCCAGCTCTCGGCGGTGATGGAGGCGGCCGAGTACGCCATCGCCGAAGCGCCTGCGACGCCGCAGAAGACCCTCAGCATGGCTGAAGCGCGGGCCGGGAGCTTCGAACTGCTCGAGGTAACGCACCTGCTGCCGCGCGGTGCGGCGATCGACGAAACAAAGCCGATTCGCTGGGTCGAGGGGTTTGACCTTGCGACCGGTGCGCCGGTGCTGGTGCCCTATGACGCGGTGGTGCTGGGCACGCCGCCCCGCGACCTCGTCGGCTTGTCACAATCGACCAATGGCATTGCTGCCGGGACGCGCCTCTCCGGCGCACTGCTGCATGGCCTCTGCGAAGTGATCGAGCGCGATGCGGTGTGCCTGTGGAGCTATAAGCCCGATGCCGCGGCCGAGGCCACCGCCGTCCCCCCCGCAGCATTCGGCGACCCGGCAGTGGACGCGCTGGCCGACAAGGTCGCCCGCGCCGGCTACCGGCTGCGACTGTTCGACCAGACCAACAATATCGGCGTGCCGGTCATCTATGCGGCGCTGTTTCCTGCCGATGGCGCCGACAAACATTTCGATGTCGCGACCGGCGCCAGCTGCCACCCCATCGCGGCGGTCGCCGCGCGGCGCGCCATCGTTGAGGCGGCACAGACGCGCATCACCAACATTGCCGGGGCGCGCGATGACATCGTCGAAGGCGAGTACGACGCAGAGCTCGGCCGTTCCATCGCGGTGCTGACCGAAGCAACGCCAGCCACGCGGCCGGCGCCCACGGGCCTGCCGGCCGACAGCGGCGAGGCCGCGCTGATCACTGCGCTTCAGGCCGGGCTCGCCAAGGCGGGTCTCAATCGCATCGTCGTCATCCCGCTCGGCGGCGAACAGTTTGGTATCCGGGTGGCCAAGATCTATGTGCCGGGCCTCGAAGACCGGCTGACCAATACCAACTGGCGCCCCGGTTCGCGCGCCACTGCCGCCATGCTGGGGTTCCTGTGAAAGTCCTGTTCGCCGGCCCGTCGCTCTCGGGGCAAGACTATGATCGCAGCGGGCTCGATATCCGCCCACCGGCGAGGAAGGGCGACCTCTACCGCGCCGTGCTCGATGGCGCCGATGCCATCGGGCTCATCGACGGAGTGTTCGGCTTCGTGCCCTCGGTCTGGCACAAGGAAATCCTGTTCGCTCTGCAGCAGGGGATTACCGTGCTCGGCGCCGCCTCGATCGGGGCGCTGCGAGCGGCGGAATGCGCGCCTTATGGCATGGTGCCGGTGGGACCGATCGCCCAGAGCTATGCGAACGGCGCCCGCCGAGAGGACGCCGATGTCTGCCTCGCCCATGCCCCGGCCGAACTCGACTTCCTGCCGCTCAGCGAACCGCTGGTCGACGCCGAAGCGACCATCGCGGCCATGGCCGTGACCCCGGCCGAGGCGCTCGCTCTGCGGTTAGCGGCGAACGCCATCTATTTCGCCGACCGCACCGCCGAAACGATGGTCGCCGAAGCCGGGCTCGACCCGTCGTTTGCCGGCCGGTACCGCGCCGCCCGGGTGCGCGCCAAGACCGCCGATGCACTGCTGCTGGTCGAGCAGCTCAGGGCGCTGCCTTCCGGCCGTGGCCCGATCCCGGACTGGGTGTTCGTGGCGTCCGAGCCCTGGCGCAGCTACCTGGCCGAGTTCGGACAACAGGCAGCCTAGCGCCGCTACCGCACGCGGCGCTATGCTGGCCAAAGACGGAACCGGGAGGGGCTCATGGCCATCCGCCGTGCCGGCTTTGCCTTGCTGCTCACGCTCGGGCTCTGCACCGCTGCTCAGGCGAGCGAGCCCACGCTCGGACAGGCGGAACTCGAACGGCGCGCCGAAGCCGCGGCGCGTTACCTGGTGGCGACCGAAACCGCCGAAGGGCGCTTTTTCTACGAGTTCGATTTCCTGCGCTCGCACTTCACCCCGGATGACAACATCGTCCGCCAGGCCGGCGCCGGCTTCGTCCTCAACCAGTTCTACTTCCTCTCCGGCAAACCCGGCTTCGCCGAGCCGTCGGCGCGCAGCATCGCCTACTATGAGGCCCAGTCGATCGCTGTCGGCGCTGGCCTGCTGCTATCCGAAGACGAGACGCTGGCCGGTGGGCGGGCCGGGGCCGCCGCGCTTGCCCTGCTGGCCGAGCTGTTCCATAGCCGGGCCATCGGGTCGGACTTTCGCCCCGACTTGCGCCAGGCCTGGTTGCGCGGCTTGGCGGCTCAGCAGTTGCCCGATGGCGGCATCGCACAGGTACCGGGGGAAGCCACCGCCGATTCCTACGCCACTGGCGAAACCTGGCTGGCGCTGGCGCACTACATCGACCTCGCGCCGGACGCGGCGGAGGTGGCAGCGATGCTCGAGCGGCTCGAAGCCGGCGTCATGGCCAAATACCTCGCCGTGCCCGACCGCATGTTCGCCCATTGGGGCATGATGGCCGCGGCGCAACGGCTCGCCACCACCGGCGAGGACCGCTATCGCGACTTCCTCGAGCGGTTCGCCGCCAACTATGTCGAAGCTCTCATGCCCTCTACCGACAGCGGCTCCAACACCTGCGCCGCGCTCGAGGGGGTGATCGCCGCGGCTGCCGCACTCGAGCGGCACGGCGTTCCCGACCTTGCCGCGACGCTGCGAGGCCGCATCGATACGGACCTGCCGCATAACCTCGGCCTGCAACTGACTGGCGACAGCACGCGGCTGGAGTTCGGGCCGGGCCAGTATTACGAGGATCCCAAGCTGAAAACCCTGACCGGTGCGTTTCGGAACGGCGCTTACGTGCTGCGCTCGCGCGTCGATTCGACTCAGCATTGCCTCTCGGCTCTGCTGCTCTACCGACAGTTTATCGAGGGCGCAGCCGGCTGGAAGATGTAAGTGGCATTAGTGTTTTACTGTGTTGCCGCCGCACCGGCAAAGTGATTTACTTTAACTGGGGGGCGTACTCGTACGAAGGAGACTTCGCATGCCTCCAGTCTCGACCAAGCACCACCTCGCCCGCCGTATCCGCCTCGGAACCATCGCGACACTCGCTGCCGGCGGCCTGTTGCTGCTCGCGCCGTCAGCCAGCTCGCAGACGGTGACGCCGCAAAGCGTCGATCCGCTGCAGCATTTCATCGACTGCGCCGGTGTGCTGATCACCGCACCCGACATCCACGCAGCCAACTGCCTGCCCAGCAATGTTGGCCCCGAAACCAGGGCGCTCGGCGCAGCCGGCAGCGGCGGCGGCCCCGTAGTCAAAGTCGAATGTGAAGACGATGCCATCCAGATCGACGGCGACAGCGACTGTCGGGGCGACGATACGGACGACGGCCCCAACCCCAGCTGATTGCAGCAGCGGTCGCTTCCCCCTAATGGAGCCGCGCGCCCTTGAGGGTGCGCAGCTCCACCGGGTAGATCAGCCGGGCATGCGCCACCGTCACCGAGTGCAGCGGCCCCTCGATCTTTTCCTCCCAGAAGGCCAGGAACTTTCTGAGGCTGGGGAACTGCGGGAACACGTCGTATTGCTGCCAGACGAAATCCTGCAGCAGCTCGAGATGATCGGGCACGCGATAGATGATCTGCGCGGTGGTGAGGCCGAAACCTTCCGTATCGGCGTCGAGGCAAGTCAGCGGCGACATCAGGTACCTCCGATGGGCGGGCGACCGGATGAGCATGAGGCGAAATCGCCCGCATGACAACAGCGTTGCACGAATAGTTTAACGATTTCAATATCATAGCAGCAACCACTGGGGAGTGCTGACAGCGCGATGATGGCCGTGCGAGGCTATGGTTCAGGAGGAGCGATCATGACAGCGCCGATGCCCGAAACCACTCGCAGTTTCCTCGCCGCTCTGCCCGCGGCGCAGCGGCAGGCGCTGGAACACCTGCGAGAAGTGATCATTGCAGCCGCGCCTGGGGCCGAGGAGTATATCGGCTACGGCATTCCGGCCTTTCGGCAGGATGGCGCGCTCGTGTCGTTCGGCGCCGCCAGGTCGCATTGCGCGTTCTATGTACAGAGCCCGGCAGTGATGGAGGCCCATGCGGCCGAGCTGGCCGGTCTCGATACGTCCAAGGGCACGGTGCGGTTCACGCCCGACACGCCGCTGCCGGATGCGCTGGTGGCCCGTCTGGTCAAGGCGCGGCTCGCCGAGAATGCGGCGCGCCAGGCCAGGAAGCGCTAGACTGAACCCCGCGGCGCCTTGAAGGAGGCAGTGATGGCAACACTGGTTCGACTGACCGAGGAACAGATTGAACGCCTGATCGTCGGCATGGAGGAGATGGAGGAGCGCCTCAAGGACATGCACGCAGAGCTGATCGAGATCGGCATCCCCAAGGATACGCTCACTCGCTTCGCCAAACTGCATGATCGCTATACCGAGGGCGTGGCGTTCATCCTCAGGCAGCGCGAGCTCGGCCGCTCCGAGGATCGTTCCGGCTGAACGAGCTTTGCCGCCACGACCAGGGAGGCGTAGGGCGCCGAGGCGCCCTGCGTTCAGAAGCCGAACTTGCCGTTCTGGTTCTTCCACTCGCCCTGCGGCGGAATGGTTTCGAGCGTATCCCAGTGTTCGGCGATCTTGCCGTTCTCGACCCGGAACAGGTCGTAGAAGGCGGTCGGCTTGCCGCCGAAGCTGCCCTCGCTGACCACGAGCACGAAGTTCCCCTCGCCCAGCACCTTGTGCACGGTGTCATACTTCATGGTGATGCCAGCCTTGGCCATCGCCTCGAGCGCCGCGCCGAGACCGGAGAGGCCATTGGCGATCTGCGGGTTGTGCTGGATGTAGCTGTCGCCGTCGAAGAAACCGGCGAGTTTTTCCAACCGTCCGTTGACGAGGATGTCGTCGACGAACTGCGCCACCAGCACCTTGTTGGCCTCGGTCTTGTCGATGTCAGTTGCGCTGGTCGCGCCGTCGATCATGGTGTTGCCGCTCGGATTGGCCGACGCTGGCGTCTCTTGCAGGTTGTCCCAATGCTCGACGATCTTGCCGTGCTCGAAGCGGAAGATATCGAAGCCGATCCTGGGGCCGAAGAACTCGTACTCGGTATGGGCGAAGACATAGTCGCCATCCTCGAACACCCGCACGGTGTTGACCTTGGCCGAGTTCGGCGGAAGCGCTGCCAGCAGCGCGCCGAAGCCGGCGAGCCCGTCGGCCGCCCCCAGATTGTGCTGCCTGTAGTGTTCGGGATTGATGACGGCGACCGGCCCGGCGGCGCCGGTTTCGATGGCCTTGAGCAAGTCGACGACCTGCTGCTCCTGAGTGCTCATGGCTGGCTCCTGTGCAAATAAGGGTGTGGTCGGCAGCACGGCTGCCGAGGTGATCAACGTCGCCAAAGCGATCGCTGCGACGTCCAGGTTCGTCATTTTCTGTATCCATTTCGGTTACACATAATGGTATCTAATCTGGATACATATGATTGTAAAGAGGCCCGGCCGACGGGCGTGCCTCCGCGTCAGGCGACCTTGTTGCGCTCGGCGATATCGGCGGCGAGGTCGGCGATGCTGGTTTTCGCCAGCTGCGCCTGCAGTGCCCGTTCCGCCTCCAGCATCCGCCCTTTGAGCACCGCATCGATATTGCGGCCAACCGGGCACTGCGGGTTGGGCGCGTCATGCAGGGCAAACACCTGCTGCTCCTCGTCGATCGCCCGGTAGACATCCAGAAGGCTGATCTTCTCCGCCGGGTGTGCCAGCAGCGCGCCACCGCCGGCGCCCAGTTGCGACGTGGTGAGGCCGGCCCGCTGAAGCTGCGTCAAGAGGCGCCGGATGAAGGTCGGGTTGGTGTTCACGCTTGCGGCGACGAGCTCCGAGGTCGCTGGCTCGCCGTCCTGATAGGCGAGGAAGGTCAGGATGTGCGTGGCTACGGCGAAGCGCGTGTTCATCGAGAGTATCCCATGTGTACCCAAAATAGGAACACACGGGCCGCCTGGCAACCGGTGGTTGTCACGGCGCACCGGAGAGCCCGCCGCGCGAGGCCTGCGTCGGCGGATAGCCGAACTGCGCCTTGAACGCCCGGCTGAAGGCAGCATCGGAATCGTAGCCGACCCGCCGCCCGACCTCACTGACCCGCGTCTCCGGCCCTTTCAGCATTTCGTTGGCGAGCAGCAGTCGCCAGCGCGTCTGGTAGTGCAAGGGGGCCGCCCCGATCAGCGTGGCGAAGCGTTCGGCGAAACTCGAACGCGACATGCCGGCAATGGCGGCAAGCTCGGCCACGGTCCGGCGGCGGAACGGTTCATCGTGGATGGCTTTCAGCGCCCGGCTGATCCGGATATCGGCGAGGGCGCCGAGCCAGCCGCGCTTTTCCGGCGGTGCGGTGCGCACCCAGGTGCGCATCGCGCGGATCACCAGCACGTCGATCAGCCGCGAGATCATCAGCGACGAGCCGGGATGCGGCACCCTTGCCTCGGCAAGCAGGAAATGCGCGATGCCTTCGACCCAGGCCTCCTCCTCGCTGCGCAGCGCCTTCGAGATGTGGATCAGCGAGGGGAGCACAGCGAGCATGGTCGGCATATTGTCGCCCTCGAAGCGGAACGCCCCGGTGATGAGCTGGGTCATGGCCCCATTGCCGCCGAGCCGGATGACGAGTTGCTCCCGCATCTGTGCCTCCAGCACCTCACGGATCGGCACAGGCGTCGCGCCATCGACGCCGATGCTGTGGCCGCTCCCCTGCGGCAGGACGATCAGGTCGCCGGCCTCGGCGGTGACCCGCCTGCCATCGCTGGCCCGCACCTCCATCGTGCCTTCCGACACCACATGGAAATAGGCCGAGCCGGCATCGAACTGCAGGGCCCAGGGCGCCGTGAGCTCGCTTGAGAAGATCAGCTCGCCGCGCAGCCGGATCAGCATCAGCACCTGCGAGAGCAGGTCGACGCGCGACGCCATCATGGGGAAAGCGGCTTCGGATTCCAGAGCATGAACTCCGGAGGCGCGATCATGGTTGTTCACGGCCTTCACCTCTATCTCTACGGCATCGCTTGGCGAGGAAGTTCAACAATCCTCGGCCGAAACGCAAGATCCGGTTTTAACAGCTTGGCGCCAGCCAGCGGCAAATCGACTTTGCCGATCGTCCAACCTCGCCTCAACATATGGAGATGAAAATGAAGTCCATTCTGTCCGCCGTCGTGTTCAGCGCCGCCGCCGTCGGTGCTGGTGGCGCAGCTCTCGCTCAGGAGCCCGCCAGGAATGTCGTCCTCGTCCACGGCGCCTTCGCCGACGCCTCGAGCTGGGACAAGGTCGCCGCAATTCTCTCGGCCAAGGGCTACAAGGTGACCCAGGTCGCCAACCCGCTCACCTCGCTCGCCGACGACGTCGCGGCCACCAAGGCGGCTCTCGATGCCCAGGACGGCCCGACCGTGCTGGTTGGCCATTCCTGGGGCGGCGTAGTGATCGGCGAGGCCGGCGCCGACGCCAAGGTCAAGTCGCTGGTCTACGTCTCGGCCTTCGCGCCGGACAAGGGCGAAACGCTGACCAAGCTGCTGTCGGGTGGCGCGCCGAGCGAAGGCGTCAAGGCGATCCGCCCGAACGCCGAAGGTGGCCTGATCTTCGACCCGGCGCAGTACCCTGCTTTGTTCGCCGGCGACCTGCCGGTGGCGGAAGCCGAGGCCAATGCAGCGACGCAGCTGCCCTCGAACCCGGCCAACTTCGATGCGGTGGCTGAGGTCGCCGCCTGGCACGACAAGCCGAACTTCTACGTCGTGACCGCCGAAGACCTGGTGCTGCCCCCCGATGCACAGCGCTTCTTCGCCGGCCGCATCGGCGCCACGGTCACCGAGATCAAGGCCAGCCACTCCGGCCTCATCTCCAAGGCCGAGGACGTTGCCAAGGTGATCGAAGCTGCAGCGCAGTGACGATTGAAACCAAGGAGGCGCCGGCTCAAACCGCCGGCGCCTCGATCCCGTGAATTGCGAACAAAGCAAGAATGATGCTTCCTGATCCGGACCTCCAGCCGGATCGATTCGCGTGCAGACTGCCTTAGCCCCCCACTATCTCGACAAGCTGAACCCCGAGCAGCGGCAGGCGGCGGAGCATCTGGGCGGGCCGCTGCTGGTGATCGCGGGCGCGGGATCGGGCAAGACCAACACCTTAGCCCACCGGGTGGCGCACCTGATCGTCAACGGCGCCGATCCACGCCGTATCCTGCTGATGACCTTTTCGCGCCGCGCCGCCAGCGAGATGCAGCGCCGGGTGGAGCGGCTGGTGGCGCAGGTGATGGGCGCCAAATCCGGGGTGATCACCGATGCCCTGAGCTGGGCCGGCACCTTCCACGGCATCGGCGCGCGGCTGTTGCGCGAGCACGCTGAACAGATCGGCCTGACGCCCGGCTTCTCGATCCACGATCGCGAAGACTCCGGCGACCTGATCAACATCATCCGGCACGAGATGGGGTTCTCCGAAGCCAAGAAACGCTTCCCGACCAAGGGCACCTGTCTCGCCATCTACTCGCGCGTGGTCAACGCGCAGGACGACCTCGACGCGGTGCTGAAACAGGCCTTCCCCTGGGTCGCCATGTGGGGGCCAGAGCTGCGCGAGCTGTTCGCTGCCTATGTCGAACAAAAGCAGCGCCAGCAGGTGCTCGATTACGACGACCTGCTGCTCTACTGGGCCGCGATGATGCGCGAGCCCACCATTGCCGAGGACCTCGGCGGGCGTTTCGACCACGTGCTGGTCGATGAGTACCAGGATACCAACCGGCTGCAGGCCTCAATCCTCTTGGCCCTGAAGCCCGATGGCGATGGGCTGACGGTGGTCGGCGACGACGCGCAGTCGATCTACTCGTTCCGCGCCGCGACGGTGCGCAACATCCTCGATTTCCCCGGTGCCTTTGCTCCGCCGGCCCGCATGGTGACGCTCGACCGCAACTATCGCTCCACCCAGCCGATCCTCGAGGCCGCCAACGCGGTGATCTCGGAGAGCAAGGAGCGCTTCACCAAGAACCTCTGGACCTCGAGGGTTGCGACTGAGAAGCCGCGGCTGGTGACGGTGAAGGACGAGCCGAGCCAGGCCCGCTACGTGGTCGAAAGCGTCCTCGCCTGCCGCGAGGGCGGCACGGCGCTGAAGCAGCAGGCGGTGCTGTTCCGCACCTCCTCGCACTCGGCCGAGCTCGAGATCGAGCTGACCCGCCGCAACATTCCGTTCGTGAAGTATGGCGGGCTGAAATTTCTCGACAGCGCCCACGTCAAGGACATGCTGGCGCTGCTGCGCTTCGTCGATAACCCGCGCGACCGCGTCGCCGGCTTCCGCGTGCTGCAACTGCTGCCGGGTATCGGACCGGGCGCCGCGGGCAAAGTGCTCGACCGCATGGCCGAAAGCCCGGACCCGCTGGTCGAACTGTTGAATACCGCTCCCCCGCCGCGCGGCTCCGAAGCCTGGCCGTCGCTGCTCGAAGTGGTGGAGCACCTCGGCAAGGGCGGTGGCGGCTGGCCGGCCGAACTGCTGCGGGCCCGCATGTGGTACGAGCCGCTGATGGAGGCGGTGTACGAGGATGCCGAGGTCAGGAAGGAAGATCTCTACCAGCTCGAGCAGATCGCCGCCGGCTATCCGAGCCGCGAGCGCTTCATCACCGAGCTGACGCTCGATCCGCCCGATGCCACCTCGGACCAGGCCGGCGTGCCGCTGCTCGACGAGGATTTTCTGATCCTCTCGACCATCCATTCGGCCAAAGGGCAGGAATGGAAGAACGTACATGTGCTGAACGTCGTCGACGGCGCCATCCCGTCAGACCTCGGCACCGGCTCGACCCATGAGCTGGAGGAGGAGCGGCGCCTGCTCTACGTGGCGATGACCCGGGCCCGGGACGAGCTGCACCTGATGGTGCCGCAGCGCTTCTACGTGCACCAGCAGACGCCCTATGGCGACAAGCATGTCTACGCCCAGCGCAGCCGCTTCATCACCAAAGCCATGCTGCCGCTGTTCGACGACATGTTCTGGCCGGCAGTGAAGCCGGCCGCGATCAGCGGCCTGGCGCCGGCCGCGCCGCGCATCGATGTCGGCGCGGGGCTGCTCGCGATGTGGAAGAAATGAAACCCTGACACCCGCTGGCAGGATGATGCGCTAGGCTTGTCAGCATGAAAAAGCCGCTCAACCTCACCCTGCCCCACGCCCGCCGGATCTGGCTGCATGCCCAGCGGCTCGATGAACGCGAACCGTTCGGCGCCGGCCCCGAGGCGACCCGCCAGGCGGTGGAGCAGCTGGGCTATGTGCAGATCGACACCATCAACGTCATCGAGCGCGCCCACCACCACATCCTGTTCACCCGCATCCCGAACTATCGGCGCAGCGACCTGACGCAGGCGCAATCGGTCGACAAGTCGGTGTTCGAGTACTGGACCCACGCCCTGGCCTATGTGCCGGTGCGCGATTTGCCGTTCTACATCGACGAGATGAAGCAGCATCGCAGCGAGCCGATGCGCTGGTATGCCGATGCCGACCCCAACGACCTGAAAAAGCTGCTGCGCCAGATCAAGAAAGATGGCGCCATCTCGATCCGCGACATCGATACCGACGAGCTGGTGGAAAAGGACCACCCGTGGGGCAGCCGCAAGCCAAGTAAGCGGGTGCTGCAATACGGCTTCTTTTCGGGCGAACTGACCATTTCCGAACGCATCGGCATGGTGAAGACCTACGAGTTGATATCGCGGCATTTCGGCAAGCTGCCCCAGGCGGCGACATCGAGGCAGATCGATGCCTACCTGCTCGATCGGGCGCTGACATCGCAAGGGCTGATCAGCGGCCCATCGGTGATGCACCCCAAGCTCCGCTTCACGCCCGAACTGGCCAAGCAGATCGAGACCAGGCGGCGGAAGAAAGCGCTGCTACCGGTGACCATCGGCGACGATCCGACGTTGCACTATGCAACACCCGAAGCGCTGGAAGCGCCGGAGCCCAAGGGTCCGCCGCTGGTGCACATCCTCTCGCCGTTCGACCCGCTGGCCATCCAGCGCCGCCGCACCAGCCTGTTCTTCGGCTACGACCATGTGTTCGAGGCCTATGTGCCCAAGGCCAAGCGCAAGTTCGGCTACTTCACCCTGCCGGTGCTGGCCGGCGACGAGATCGTCGCGGCGCTGGACCTGAAGACCGACCGGGCAGCCGGCAAGGTGCTGATCCAGGCCTGGCACTGGGTGGGCAAGGGCAATGCCGCCGAGCACAAGGCCATGCTCGAGGACGAGCTGGGACGGTTCGAACGGTTTCAGCTCGGAGAGGAGTTCACACCGGGTTCATAGCGATAGGCGCGCTCCTGCCTGGCGTCGAATGGCTGACGCCAACAGGAGACCAACCATGCCTGCCATGAGATTGCTCGCACTCGTCTTCGTTCTCCCCGCTCTGGTCACGCCAGCCTTCGCAATGACCGGACGACAAGCTGCCGGCGCCTGCATCGACCGCGGCCCCGCCTGCAAATCGATGCAGCACAAGGACGGCGAGTTGGTCTTCGAGGTCAACAATGGTGGCACCGTCACTGTTGTGAGGTGCCCAAGCGCCACAGCCGACTGCCACATCGTGACCCGCGTTGGCGCGAAGCCACCCCTTGGTGGCGTAGAGAAGGTACTGGGCGGCAGCGTCGCACTCAGCCCGCAGTAGCGCGGCACCATACTGGGCCGCTCACCTACCGCGCCCGCACCTTGAGCCCGGTTTGGCTGAGGATCAGTTCCGCCTGCGCCGCCGACACCACTGCGCCCTTGAAGCGGCCGGCCTGCGCCAGGATCGACAAACCGCCCAGGTCGGCGCCGCGCAGGTCGGCATCCTGGAACCGCGCTTCCTCGATATTGGCCTCGCGGATCGAACAGTTCTCAAAACTCGCCTCGCGGAAATCGCATCTGGCGAGGTCGGCGGAGCTGAGGTCGACGCCGACCAGCGTCTCCTTGCGGAAACTGAAGCCGGGGAGCTTGGCCGAGACCAGCAGCGTATTGGTGAACCGCACATCCATTGACCTGGCATCGGCCATGTCGCAGCCGGTGAGCTTGCAATCCTCGAATGATACGGACGACAGCGTCGCGCCGCGAAAGCTCGCATTGTTGAAGTCCGACGCGCGGAACGCCGCATCCTCGAGATTGGCGCCACGGAACAGCGCGAAGGCGCCGCGGCAGTTAAGGAAGCGGGCAAGCTCGAGCTCGGCCTTGCCGAAATCGGTGCGCGCGAAGCTGCAACGCTCGAACACCCAACCGGTGAGATCGAGGTCGGCGAGCTTGGCTTCATCGAGATTGCAGCCGAGGAGGCGGGTGGGATCATCGCCCTGAAGGGCGACGACGTCGGCACGAGCGAGGGTGCGGTCTTCAACGGTGACGGTGGGGGGATTCATGTCACTCGTTATAGCGATTGACACTGAGTCGGGCGACGAACCCTCAGAAAATGCACGCGAAAAGTAACCGCTTGGTTCGTTACTTCGGCTTGTACCTGCCGAGGCCCTGGCGATAATGCCCGTGTTAATTTGGGGCAAATCACTATGCGCATTCTGCTTGCCGTCGCGGCCTCCGCGGCGATTTTCTGTTCTACGCCCACCTACGCTGCCATCGAATATGTTCGGGTTTGCCCCCTGTACGGGGCGGGATGGTTCTACATCCCTGGCACCGAGACCTGCTACAACGCCAACACCGGCGAAACAAAGAAGCAAAGCCCGGATGGCACCATCAACGGCGAGAGCGAGATGCTCGAGCAGGTGCGGGACGCCAATGAAGGCGTGGCACTGAGCCTCGCTTTGCCGACCGCGACGGTCGATACGGGCAAGACCTTCGGCGCCGCCGTCAACTTCGGCACCTTCAATGGAGAAAGCGCCGTTGGGGTCGGTGGCGCCATCGTCGCGACCGACGGCCTGACTATCACCGGCGCGGTCGGTGTCGGGCTCAGTCGTGGGACGACCGGCGGTCGGGCTGGCGTCAATTTCTCCTGGTAAGCCGTCCGGTGCGGGACCTGTGCGCCTGGGGTTCGGCGTTCACACGCTCCAGTCGCGCGGGGCTACACCCAGCGTAACGAAGTCCGCGGTCGAGCCATCAGGCGCTCCAACGATCATGATGGGCACCGGGATCGCCAGGTCACTCAGGAACAATGACGCCTCTGTGGCCCCGTATGCCTCGTGCAGCGCCGGTGTTTCGCAGCGTAGCTCCCCTCGTCCGGCCGGAAAGCCCGGGGTGGTGATGAGAGTAAATTCTACCTCGGCGAGCGTTTCGCCATCCGCGTGAAGTTTGCCGATACCATTGATTTGCATAGCGAAAAGCTATGCTGCCGAACCTGACAGTTCGCTGACAGAAAGCAAGAACGGCGCCCCTTCTGGGCGCCGTTCCAGGTCGGACTGGTGTCGTCCAACGGCTGCTTAGTTGAAGCGGTAGCGGACCGTGCCGCGCAGCTCGTGGATCCAGTTGTTGTCGATCTCGTAGTAGCTGGTGGTCGTTGGATCAGTCGGGGCGTTGTTGATCTGGTTGATGTAGAGGCCGCGATAGCCCACGTCCGCCACCCAGTTGCCCATGTCGTAGCCGACGCCGACCATCACGGCCGCCGCCGCGCTCACGTTGCCGCCGGTCGGGACTGGCACGTCGGCGTTGATCGGCGAGTTGATCTCGGCATGGTTCCAGGCCACGCCGGCGCCGGCGCCGACATAGCCGAAGGCGCCGCCGGCCCCCGAAGAGTAGCTGAAATCGCCGCCGAGGCCGAAGTCGTAGTAAATGTTGGCGAGCGCAACGGTCGAGCGCAGCATCAGGGTGTAGTCACCCGGATCCGGATCGGGCGCGACTTTGGTGATCTTCAGGCCCTTGGTCTCGACCGAGTCGATCGTGCCATCAAAACGCAGACCCGTACCGGTCTCGTAACCGAAGCCCGCGCCCCAGCTGTAGCCGTAGCCGTACTCGACGATTTCATTAATCTCGGCATTTGCCGGGTGCACCACTTCCGGCGCCCAATGCCAGTTCAGCGCGGCCGAGCCGCGCAGGTAGAACGAGCCGCCGATGTCGTAATCGACTTCGGGGATCTCGGGATATTCGGGCATATCGGCCGCCATCACGGGGCCGGCGAGCAGCAGGGCGGTTCCTACCGCAGCCGCTGAGGCAAAATATCTACGCATATTGCAGGGTCCTTGTTGCCACGACGACACCAGTCGAGTGACCCCATCTTGCCTGCCTTTTCTTAAAACCCACTTAACCCTAACGGATAACCCTAATGTCGAGTGAAGGAGATGCGTTAACGAAGTCTTGCCCAGGCAGGCGGTTACTTGAGGCCGGCGCGCCCCCTGTCCCCTCCCCTCAACAGCAGGGCAATCGCATATGGAAGCGCCGGATCAGGAATGCTGCAAAACCCGGTGGCTTCCAGAACCCCCTCTCTGGCGAAAAAGGACTTAGCTGCGCTAAGCCCAAGTTTTCGCTTTCTCCCCCGCCGAGGGGGAGAGTCCCGACTGATACTGAGGCGCAAGTGGAAGGCACGGATCATCTCCCCTTGGCGGGGGAGAAAGCAAAATCTTAGGTTTAGCCGTTTGGCTAAGCCTTAGATTTTGCAAGAGAGGGGGTCCTGGAGGGCACGATGGGTCAGTCGCCTCTCTACCGCTAACCCGCCAGAATGGCTGAGCGGTTAAGCGACCTTCTTGATCGTCGCAGCGATCTCGGTGACCACGGCAAGGACCAGGCCTTCGTCGTCGCTCTCGGCCATCACCCGGATCACCGGCTCGGTGCCGGAGGGGCGGATGACCAGCCGCCCGGTGTCACCGAGGCGGGCCTGGCTTTCCTTGATCGCCTGCTGCACCAGCTTGTGCTCAAGGGGCTTGCCCTCCTTGTAGCGCACCGACTGTAAGAGCTGCGGCACCTTGTCGAAGCGCTTGCAGATTTCGGATACCGCGCGTCCCGCCTGCTTGGCCACCGCAAGCAGCTGCAGGCCGGCAATGAGACCATCGCCCGTCGTGGTGAAATCGGAGAGGATGATGTGGCCCGATTGCTCGCCGCCGACATTGAAACCCTTGGCGCGCATCGCTTCGAGCACGTAGCGGTCGCCCACCTGGGTGCGCTCGAGGCTGAGCCCGATGCCGCCCAGATACCGCTCCAGCCCGAGATTGCTCATCACCGTGGCAACCAGCCCGCCGCCCTTGAGCTCACCGCGGGCGTGCCAGGATTGCGCGATCACCGCCATGAACTGGTCGCCATCGACGATCTCGCCCTTTTCATCGACGATGATCACCCGGTCGGCGTCGCCATCGAGCGCGATGCCGATATCGGCGCGCAGCTCCTTCACCTTGGCGATCAGCGCCTCGGGGGCGGTCGAGCCGACCTTGTCGTTGATGTTGAAGCCATCGGGCTCGTTGCCGATGACGAACACTTCGGCGCCCAGTTCCCACAGCGCCGTCGGCGCCACCTTGTAGGCCGCGCCATTGGCGCAATCGAGCACGACGCGCAGGCCGCTCAGGTCGATGCCCTTGGGCATGGTGCGCTTGGCATATTCGATATAGCGGGTCTGGGCCGCTTCGTCACGATGCGCGCGGCCGATGTCGCGGCCGACGCTCAGCTGGCCCAGCATGTTGGAATCCATCAGCTGCTCGATATCGTCCTCGAGCGCGTCGGAAAGCTTGTAGCCGTCGTGCCGGAACAGTTTGATGCCGTTATCGTCGAACGGGTTGTGCGAGGCCGAGATCATCACCCCGAGGTCAGCGCGCAGCGAACGCGTCAGCATGGCGACGGCCGGCGTCGGCATCGGGCCGAGCAGATAGACGTCCATCCCGACGGCGGTGAAGCCGGCGGTCAGTGCGCTCTCGATCATATAGCCGGAGCGGCGCGTGTCCTTGCCGATGACGACGCGGTTGCGGTGGTCGCCGTTGACGAACTTGAGACCCGCCGCCATGCCGACCTTCATCGCCAGCTCGGGAGTGAGTTTTTCGCCGTTCGCCAGCCCGCGAATGCCGTCCGTGCCGAAATATCTGCGCGCCATGAGAAGCCCTCGATTGGGGGAGCGCCTATCTAGCGCCCAGCCCCCAGCATACGAAATAGATTGGTGCCGTTTCGTTAACCGGCCGATCCCGGCGGATGTAGGGCTGCGCTGCCGATTGCCGGCAGGTGTTGCCACCCCGCCGCAGATTTAGCCGGCGCGGCGCTCCAGCGTCATGAACCGGTAGGTGTTGTTGGCGAGGAACAGCTCCGGTGTGCGGCACTCGGCCCCCAGCCGCTCGCTGATGCGCTGGCGTTCTCTCTGGCTGACCAACAGGCCGTAGGCGTGCCTCGCCAGCCAATGGGTGAGGGGACGCTTATCAGCGAGCAGGCCGCCAAGCTGCGTCACCATCGGCGACAGCACATCGCGATAGAGCATCCGGTCGATCTCGATCGAAGGCGCGGCAAGCGCTGTCACGTCCTCGTTGCTGGTGATGGCGAAGCCCGAGCCTTCGACCGCGTTCAGGAACGTGCTGTAGCGGTGCCCACCACCGATTGCCCTGCCCCCTTGATAACCCGCCGAACGGAAGCAGTCGGCGATCACCACCCGGCCGTCCGGCGCCAGCAATTCGCCGAGCCTGGCGAAGGAGGCGTCAAGCGGGATGTACTGGTAGCTCTCGGCGAACAGGCAGACGTCGAAGCGCTCGCCCGGCGCGAAATCCTCGAGCCGCGACAGATGCACCGTCGCAGCGCCGTCGAGCGCTTCGCGTGCGATGCCGACCTGCACCTCGCTGGGCGTCAGCATCTCCACGGTGTAGCCGAGCGAAGCCAGCCGGCCAGCCATGGCGCCGGTGCCGCCGCCGATATCGAGAACGCTCGCCGGCGCTGGCGGCAGCAGCGCCAGGAGTTTGTCGACATAGCGCTCCTGCGCCTGCCGAACCCTGGGAAAGCTCGGTGTCTCGCCCTCCAGCCACAGCCCATAGTGCAGCCACGGCGTATCGGCGAACACCTTCAGCATGTGGGCGAACAGATCGAGGTCGGCGTGCTGGTTCGGCGTTTTCAAGCGGCGTGGCTCCTGGGGCCCATTCAGGAAGTGTGTTGCAGACTCTTTGGTTCGAACGCCTGACCAAATCAAAAGATCTGGGGCGGTTTGGGGCAGCCGGGGCAAAAACACAGCCGGCAAACGACCATAAAACAAAAGGGCCGCCCCGAAGGGCGGCCCTGCTGTGGATTTTGGGAAGCGTCAGCTGCCCGGCTGCGGCTCGGGCGCGGCGCCCGGCTCAGCGTCCGGGCGCTTCTTGCCCGACTTGCCGGCAGTCGGCACACCGGTCGACTTCACCGGCGGATCAATGTCGGACGGACGGAGCGGCGTCTTGCCCTCCATCAGGCCGCGGATCTCGTCACCGGTGAGCGTCTCGAACTCGAGCAGCGCCTGGGCGATGGTGTGGAGATCGTCGATGTTATCGCGGATCACCTTCTGCGCCGTCTGATAGCCTTCGTCGACGAAGCGCTTCACCTCGGCATCGACCACCTGCTGGGTCTCGTCCGACATGTGCGTGTTGCGCTGCATCATCGAACGGCCGAGGAACACCTCGTCCTGCGCATCGCCATAGAGCAGCGGCCCGAGCTTATCGGACATGCCCCATTCGGTCGCCATGGCACGAGCCAGGCCCGTTGCCATCTTGATATCGGCCGAAGCACCCGAGGTCACCTTCTCGTAGCCGAAGATTTCCTCTTCGGCGACGCGGCCACCCATGGCGACAGCCAGGTCGGCATAGGCCTTGCGGCGGGTCAGCGACACCTGATCACGCTCCGGCAGGCGCATCACCATGCCCAGCGCACGACCGCGCGGAATGATGGTGGCCTTATGGATCGGATCGGACGCATCCATCTTGATGGCGAGCAGCGCGTGCCCGGCTTCATGATAGGCGGTGAGCTTCTTGTCTTCCTCGGTCAGGCTGAGGGTGCGGCGCTCGGCGCCCATCATCAGCTTGTCCTTGGCATCCTCGAATTCACTCATCGTGACGAAACGCTTGTTGCGGCGAGCCGCCAACAGGGCACCCTCGTTGACGAGGTTCATCAGGTCGGCGCCGGAGAACCCGGGCGTGCCGCGGGCCAGCACCTTGAGATCCACATCGGGAGCCAGCGGCACCTTGCGCACGTGCACCTTGAGGATCTTCTCGCGACCCTGCACATCCGGGTTCGGCACCACGACCTGGCGGTCGAAGCGGCCCGGACGCAGCAGCGCCGGATCCAGCACGTCGGGACGGTTGGTCGCGGCGATGAGGATGATGCCCTCGTTCGCCTCGAAGCCGTCCATCTCGACCAGCAACTGGTTCAGCGTCTGCTCGCGCTCGTCGTTACCACCGCCGAGGCCTGCGCCACGGTGACGGCCGACGGCGTCGATTTCGTCGATGAAGATGATGCACGGGGCGTTCTTCTTGGCCTGCTCGAACATGTCGCGGACACGCGAAGCGCCCACGCCAACGAACATTTCCACGAAATCCGAACCCGAGATGGTGAAGAACGGCACATTGGCCTCGCCGGCGACGGCGCGTGCAATCAGCGTCTTACCGGTACCCGGCGGGCCGACCAGCAGCACGCCGCGCGGGATCTTGCCGCCCAGCCGCTGGAACTTGCCCGGGTCACGCAGGAACTCGACGATTTCTTCGAGGTCCTGCTTGGCCTCGTCGACACCGGCGACATCCTCGAAGGTGATCTTGCCCTGCGTCTCGGTCAACAGCTTGGCGCGGCTCTTGCCGAAGCCCATGGCGCCGCCACGGCCTCCACCCTGCATCTGCCGGATGAAGAAGAACCACACGCCGATAATGACGAGGAACGGCAGCCACGAGGTCAGCAACATGCCCCAGAACGGGCTCGACTCCGGCTGCTGCGCAGTGATCTGCACGCCGCGCTGTTCGAGCCGCGAGATGATGTCGGAGCCCTGCGGCGGCAACACCGTCTCGAACTTGGTGCCGTTGTTCAGCACGCCCGAAACCACGTCGTTGGTGATGGTCACCGACTGGACGCTGCCTGCATCGACGTCGGAGACGAACTGGCTGTAGCTCTTGTCCGTCGTCGCTATCGAGCGGGTCGACGACTGAAAGACCTGAAACAGGCCCATCAGCATGAACAGAATTACCAGCCAGATGGCGAAATTCCGGAAATTGACGTTCATCAATCCTGTCCTGAAGTCCGGCACGGGAGACGCCGGATAGTTGGGGCGAATGTAGGCCTCGCTCCTGGGCCTTACAAGGTATCGGCGGGCCGAAACTGGTGCGGCGGTTTGGCCGAAAAGTCGAGAGAGCTTGCGCTTTTCCGGTTAATTCCGTGTCACGGAGCTGTCGGACCTCACGCGGGATTGACGCGCCGCCTGCCGGCCAGCCTCCCGCGCGACGGTGATAGTCACGCCGTCGCTGCTGATAAGACAACCATGCAAACTTGTCCGCTTCAGGGCTGGCTCCATCCGCAAGCGATCGGTCAAGGCTTCAACCGGCGCGAGATCATGCGGCTTCTGTCCGCCCCCCACCCGGTCGAGCAGGTTGGCCACCACCCGGATCGCCACGGCGCGCGGCAGCTTGACCAGCATGGCGCGCGCTACGCTGCTCGATCCGGTCACCGGATCGAGGGGTGTCACCACGGCTGCCGCCATCCCGGCAAGCGCCTGGTCCGCATCGCGCATCCGGTCGGCGAAGCGCGACAGCCGGCGCGCGTCGAGCCCCAGCGCCGCCAGTTGCGGCAGCATCTGGCGCCAGCGGACCCGCTCATAGTCGGTATCAAAATTGCCGGGATCCCGCGCCGGCACCAGGTCGGACGCAGCAACCAGGTTCGCCAGATCCGCCGGATCGACGCCAAGCAGCGGCCGCACCACGATCAGCCCGCCGATCTCGGCGAGATAGTCCATGCCGCGCAGCCCCTCGATGCCGCTGCCATGCGCCAGCCGCATCAGCACCGTCTCCGCCTGATCGGCAAGGTGATGCGCGGTAACGAGAACCTCGGTGCCGTCGGCGGCCATGGCATCGGCAATCAGTCCGTAGCGCGCCGCGCGCGCCGCCTGCTGGATGCCGGTTGCCGGCTTCGGCCCGTCCCAGCAGAGGGCGCGAGCAGTAAGCCCGAGCTTGCCGGCCGCCGCGGCGACATAAGCCACCTCCCCCGCCGCTTCGGGCCGCAGCCCATGATCGACCGAGTAGACGACAAAGCGGTCATGCGCTCCATGCCGGCCGGCGAACTCGGCCGCCAGCAGCAGCAGCGCCAGGCTGTCTGGCCCGCCGGAAACAGCGAGCCCCACCCGCCGGAACTCGGCAAGCGGGGCAAAGACCGCCTCGCTGTCGATCAGCTCACCGGGCATTTCGCCTTCTGCGCTTCCTCATCGAGGCGCTGCGTGAACGCCGGGCTGAGTTGCGGGTAGCGCTGCTTCAGCGTGTAGAAGGTGCGGCACCCCACATCCACCTGGTCGGCGCCGACCAGCGCCACGCCGAGCTTCAGCATCATGTCCGGGGCGCGCTTGCTATCCTTGTGCCTGGTGTAGCCATCGGCCAGCACCTGCGCCGCATCGGTGAACTGCCCCTGCTGAATCAGGGCTTCGCCGAGCCAGTTGATCGCATCGGGCGTCTGCGGATCGTCGGGATAAAGTGCGACGAACTGCTGGAACTGGTCGGAAGCAAAGGCATAGTCGCCGCGGGTCATGGCGTCGTAACCCGCATCGTACTGCGCCTTGGCGTCGCCGCTCGAGATTTCCCCGCCGCCCCCCAACGACAGGTCGAGTGGACGCCCACCGAGCGGATCCTCTCCCGTCATGGTGCCGAGCTGGTCGATGCCACCCTTGAGCAGCGGATCGGCGGAATCGCCGAGGGCGTCCATCGGTTCGCCGTTGAGATCTGCCAGTGGCAGATCGTCCATCGGTGCGGCCGCCGCAGGCGCATCAGGCGTTGCGGCAGTGGCGGGAGCCTCCTGGGCCGGAGGCTGTTGCGCCGGAGTCTGTTGGGCGGAGGTCTGCGGCAGCGTATCGGACGGCGTCACGCCGTCAGTTGGCGCTGCCGCCTGTGGTTTTCCCCCAGCACCGCCTTCCAGCTCCTGGAAGCGGAACTCATTGTCCTCGGCCTGCTTGGCGAGCTGCGTCTGCATCTGGGTGAGCTGGAACTCCAGCCCTTCGACGCGCCCGGTGAGCGTGCGGATCAGGTCCTCGAGTTCCTGGATGCGCACCAGCAACTGGGCGCTCGACTGCTGGTTCTGCGCCACATGGATGCGCGTCTCGGTGATCGCCCTGGGCGGCAGCAGCGCATCGGCAGACAGCGGGCTGGCGGCGGCGAGCGCCGGCACGGTCAGCACCGAGGCCAGGAGGGAGGCGAGCAGGGCGGCATAGATCGCGGGTCGGGAGGCCGATCCACGAATTGGGGGCAGTTTCACCATCAAAGCTCCGTCGGGTCCGGGAGGGGTCCAGTGGGGATCACGCGGCCATCGACCGCACTACGCCGAATTAGCGCAAGATCTGGGATTAGCGCAGGATTTCGACAAAAAGAAAGCGCCGGGCCCAATTACGCGGCGCCCGGCGCTTATGCCTCCAGTCGATAGAGCTCCGGGGATTACGCGCGAGACATCGCGTGGCCGCGACCTCCGCCCCGAAGCTCGCTCAACGCCTACTGTACCACCGTCACAGCACGGCGGTTTTGTGACCAGCACGAGATATCGTTGCAAATGGCCACAGGACGTTCCTTGCCGAACGACTTGGTGGTGATGCGGCGCTGGTCGACGCCCTTCGACACCAGGTAGTTCACCACGATCGAACCGCGGCGTGCGCCCAGCGCGATATTGTACTCGCGCGTGCCGCGCTCGTCGGCATGGCCTTCGATCAGGATGCGGTAGTTCCTGTACTGGTTGAGCCACGCCGCCTGCTTGTCCAGCGTCGCGATGGCGGTCGGGGTGAGGTTCGAGGAGTCGGTCTCGAAGAACACGCGGTCACCGACGCTCACCAGGAATTCCTGCTGGCTGCCGGGGGCGCCGCCGCCGGGCCCGAGATTGCCGACACCGGTACCGCCGGCGCCATTGCGCGAACAGGCTGCCACGGCGACCACGAGAACCACCAGCGCGGCAGCACGCAGCATGGCGAGAAGGGGCGTTACTGAACGCATCCGGGTTGACTCCTAATCGGAAGGATTTGAGACGCCTTTTTTACCGTTGGTAATCTTAAGGCGGGGTTGTCGTGGTTGGTTAATTGTTGGTCATTCTGGCGCGAATGTGGCCGGAATCCGGGCTTTTCCGTGATGTTGCTGTGAAGACACGGAATGGGGAGCGGCTTTCGCCGATAGACCGGTGCGGGAAGAGTACCCACCACCCTGTCCCTCCCCCGCCAGGGGGGAGGAGACCAAAACACTGGCGCTGGTGAGAGCGTCTCCCTCCCCCTTGCGGGAGGGGACAGGGGTGGGGTTACTCTTCCCGCACCGCCTTCTCGTTCGAGAGACTAGCCCCTGAGCGGCGACCACGCCGGATCGGAAGCAAAACTCTCGGTCTTGAGGTTGAGCTCGTTCCGGCCCCAGATGTCGATCGAGTGGAGGCTCGGGCCGGCATCGCCACCCGGATCGCGGAAGAAGCCGATGACGCGGCTGTTCGGTGCCCAGGTCGGGCCTTCCTGTACCTGGCCCGACGACGACAGGATTCGCTCGCCCGAACCATCGGGCTTCATGATGCCGATGTGGAACTGCCCGCCCGACTGCCTGGTGTAGGCGATGAGATCACCGGCCGGCGACCAGACCGGGGTGGAATAGCTGCCCTCGCCATAGGAGATGCGCTGCGCCCCGCCGCCACCGGCGCCCATGATGTAGAGCTGCGGGCTGCCGCCGCGATCGCTCTCGAAGGCGATGCGCGAGCCATCCGGGGAATAGCAGGGCGAGGTATCGATCGCTGCGCCGCTGGTCAGCTGCGTCGGGTTGCCGCCGCCGACGCCCGCCGCGTAGATATTGGTGGTACCGCCATTCGACACCGAGAACACCACGGTACCGCCATCGGGCGAGAAGCGCGGCGCGAACGACATCGGTGCCCCCTCGATCAGCTTCTTGGACGCCCCGCCGAGGCCGGCGATGTAAACCTGCGGGTTGCCATCCTCGTATGAGGTGAAGGTCACCGAAGCGCCATCCGGTGACAGCCGCGGCGACAGGGTCAGCGCCTTGCCCGAGCTCAGGTACTGCACGTTGAAGCCGTCCTGGTCCATGATGGCGAGGCGCTTCACGCGATTGGCCTTGGGCCCACTCTCGGCGACGTAGAGAATACGGGTGTCGAAATAGCCGGTGCCGCCCGACAGCGAGGCATAGATGGCGTCCGACACGATGTGGGCGATGCGGCGATAGTTCTGCGCATCGGTCTTGTACGACTTGCCGACCACCTGGGCGGAAGCTTGCGTATCCCAGACCCGCACCTGCGAAGCGACCTCCGCTCCGCGCTCTACCGAGCCCATCACCAGCGCATCGACGGTGGCGGCGCGCCAGGCGGCGAAATCCGGCTCGTTGGTGACATCGCCGACCCGGACCGGCAACGAGGCGGGATCGAGCGGCACAAACAGCCCGGAGCGCTTCAGGTTGTCGCGCACGATCTGCGCGATCTCGGCGCCGAAGGCCGGGTCGGAAGAGGCGAAATCCGGAATGGCGATCGGCAGCGGCGTGAAGTTGCCGCCGGTAACGACGATCTCGACCAGTGCCTGCGACGGGGTCGCGAGCGCCAGGGCGCCGCCCACGAGGCCGAGTTTCAGCGCGTTGCGCCGGGTGATCAGGGTCATCTTACGTCTCCATCTTTCTCGGGCGTCGGGGTCACTCAGAACTCCCGCGCTGCAAACTGGGCTCGTACGTCCTGCCCGGCAGCCACGGTGAACGGGCCACAACGTTGCAGCGCACGTGACACCGCTCGGGCATAGGCATCTTCGATCTGGCTGCTCGGCGTGCTGGTCATCTGCGGGCGGCCGCTGACCATGCCGTCGGCACCGATCGAGAAGGTGAACTCAGCCCGCGCATCGGCATCCTCGGCGCCGGCTGGCAGGGTGATGCAGGCGCGAATCTGGGCGACCAGCGCACCGACCTCAGATTGGCTGAGCGTCGCCGAGCGGCCATCCTCACGACCGAGCGTCGGCTCGCCGCCCGCACCGGTAGTGCCGCCGCGCGATTCCTCGTTGTTGATGAGGTTGGCGACTTCATCGGCGAGCTTGCTGGCCTCGTCGGCCTTGGCCTGCTCGACCCGCTGCTTTTCCTCGGCGGCCTTGCGCTTCTTTTCTTCCTCGGCCTTCTTCTTGTCGGCTTCGGCCTTGGCCTTTTCGTCCGCCTGCTTCTGCTTTTCCGCCTGCTGCTGCTTCTTGAACTCGGCGCGCTTCTGGTCGAGCGAAGCGGTATGCGTCCTCGGCTTGGGGGCGCTCTCAGCCGGATCGGGCACCTCGGGGGTCGCGACCGGCGTTGGTTCGGCAGGAGTCGGCTCTGCGACAGGCTCGGGGACCGGCTCGGGCTGCGGCTCGACCACCGGACGCGGCGCGGGGGTAGGAGCGACTTCCGGCTCGGGTTCGACCACCGGCTCGGCTGCCGCCTCGGGCGCCGGCGCGGTCTGCTCGGTCGGCGCCGGAGTCGGATCCGGATTATCCATCGGGGTCGGCTGGTCTTCTTCGGTGTTGCCGGTCGGCTGCGCCAGCTCAGCCGGCTTTTCCGCCTCGACGATCGACGGCGCCTCGGTCTCGACCACCGTGCTGTCGAGCGTACCCATGCGGATATTGGCGAAATCGGTAACCGAAATCAGGTCGACCGCAATCGACTCCACCGGCTCCGGGTCCATTGGTCGCCCCATGCCGATGCCGACGACCGCGAGAACGATCAGTCCGACATGCCCGATGGTGGAAACCGTGAACCCGGTGCGCATCAGCTCACTGGTCCTGTTGCTGCGCGGCCTGTTCCGTGATGAGCCCGATCTTGGCGTAGCCGGCGCCCGACAACGCGCCCATCACCTGCATCACCGAGCCATAGTTCGCCCCGAGGTCGCCGCGCACATAGATGCGGTCCTCGGTGCCGTTGACGGCCACCGCGGCAACCTGCGCAGTCAGATCCTCGAGCGTCACCGGATTGTCGCCGAGGAAGATCGCGCCTTCGTTCGTGACCGAGACGGTGATCGGCTTCTGCTCGGTGTTGAGTTGCTTGGCCTGGGTCTGCGGCAGCTCGATCGGCACGCCGACCGTCATCAGCGGCGCCGCCACCATGAAGATGATCAACAGCACCAGCATCACGTCGACCATCGGCGTGACGTTGATCTCGCTCATCGGCTTCGAACCGCCGCCGCGCCGGCGGCCACGACGGCGGCCGCCGCCTCCGCCGCTCGATACTGCCATTGCCATCAGCGGGCACCCCGCGCTTCGAGCTGTCGGCTGAGGATGGTGGAGAACTCGTCGGCAAAGCCTTCGAGCCGGCCGATCAGCTTGTTGGCGTCACCCGAGAGCTTGTTGTAGGCGATAACCGCCGGGATGGCGGCGAGCAGGCCAAGTGCCGTGGCGAACAGCGCTTCGGCGATCGGCCCGGCGACCACGCTGAGATTGGTGCTCGATGCGGCCGAGATGGCCGTAAATGCGTTCATAATGCCCCATACCGTGCCAAAGAGGCCAATGAAGGGCGAGGCCGAGCCGACGGTGGCGAGGAAACCCAGGCGCTTTTCGAGGGTCTCGCTCTCGCGGCTGATCGCCACGTCCAGCACCTTGTCGAGACGCCCCTGCACGCCGACGAACGACGAGGCGTTCTGCTCATGGCTGCGCTTCCACTCCTTCATCGCTGCCACGAACACCGCGCCCAGCCCCATCGAGGGCTTCTCGCTCATCTGCTGGTAGAGTTCCTCGAGCGACTGGCCCGACCAGAACACCCGCTCGAAGCGGTTCATCTCGGCCTTGGCGCGCGCATACAGCATGGATTTGTCGACGATGATCGCCCAGCACCACACCGAGGCGGCGAGCAGCCCGATCATCACCGTCTTGACGACGAGGTCCGCCTGCCAGAACAGCGCCCAGATTGAGAGGTCGGCATGCGGAGCGACCGTGCCGACTGCATCCATGGCTTCCATGTAAGGGTCCTTCTCAGTCCGGCCCCGACGACCGAAACCTGATCGTCGGGTCGATGCGGTTCAAATTTGTCAAATTTAAGAGAAAAGCCCGGTTTTCCGGACCTTTGGCAGTGCTGCTGGTGCACTGCCTTACTTATGGTCAAGCAAACGTTAACAAAGCGATTCCTCGCGTTTGTGTGATCGCGGCAGATCGGCGCAGCGGGCAACGCCACAGGCGTGCCGTGCAACCCTCTGGGGTGACGCGCGTTGTCGTCTCGACTGCCCGTTCGGGGGTTCGCGGTCGTCCCACGACAATAGCAACAACCAAGGGAGATCCCCATGCATCTCGACCTGACACGCACGCTGCTCGCCGCCACGGCGGTGCTCGCATTTTCCGCCGTGCCGGCTTTCGCCGAGCAGCAGAAGTTCACTGCCGAACTCACTGCCGCCGCCGAAGTTCCGCCCACGGACTCGACGGCTACCGGCAAGGTGGAAGCCACATACGACACCGACTCCAAGGTCTTCACCTGGACCGTCACCTACGAGGGCCTCAGCGGCGACGCGACCGGCGCGCACTTCCACGGCCCAGCCGCCGAGGGCGCCAATGCCGATCCGGTTGTGCCTCTGGCCGACCCGCTGGCGAGCCCGATCAACGGCAACGCCACGCTGACCGACGAACAGGCCACCCAGCTGCAGGGCGGCTCCTGGTACTTCAATCTGCACACGGCAAAGTTCCCGGATGGCGAAATCCGCGGACAGGTAAAGCCCGCCGCGATGTAGGACGTCAGTCTGAGACGAATCCTTGGGGTCGCCGCTCTGCGGCGGCCCTTTTCTATGCCTTGAGCTGATCCAGCAGTTCGCGCGGCATCCGCGCCACCCCGCCGCTGGTCTTGATCGCCACGACCTGCACCTCGGCCCGCGTGATCTCGATACCATCCAGGCTGATTGACTGCACCAGGTTGAGCCGCGCCGCAGTGAGCGAGGCAACTTCGGTGGTCACCTCGAGCAGGTCGTCGATATGCGCTGCCGCCTTGAAGTCGATGCTCATGCTGCGCACGGCAAAGGCGATGCCGTCCTTCACCAGCTCAGAGTGATGCACGCCGCGTTCCCTGAGGAACTCGGTCCGGGCCCGCTCGAAAAAATGCAGATACGCCGCGTGGTAGACATTGCCGGAAAAGTCGGTGTCTTCGTAATAGACGCGGGCGGTGAAATGGCTGCTGGTCATAGCTCGTTCACGACGACATGGATCGGATGCGGTCCCAGCTCTGCCATGCTGCCGCGCAGTTCGACCGGGAACAACGGCATCGCAGCGAGCGTCTCGGCATCGTTGCGAACCCACCTGAATTCGAGCATTGCGCCACCATCGGCGACGCGGTGACAGACCGCATCGGTCGAAAACGGAAAGCTCGTTGGAATCTCGGCCGGGTAGTAGAAGCCCATCTCATGGATCACCCGGCCGTCATAGCGGAACAGGTCCTCCATCACGATGGCCAGCGGGCCGATTGCCGCCACGACGCCCAACTCCTCCTCGAGCTCGCGCGCCAGTGCCTCGGAACTGATCTCACCCATCTCGACGCGCCCGCCGGGCAGTGCCCAGGACTCCTCGGTGGTCGCACGATGGATCAGCACATGGCCTTCGCGGCGGATGATCGCTGCGGCGCGGAACTGGAACCGGGTCGTTTCGTGATCGAACGATATCATCCGGCGGCTAGCGGTCATCTGTCCGATCCGGCGAACTGCAGGCCACGCGCTTCGAGCTCGGTCCTGAGGATGAGGATGGCCTTGGGGCCGACACCGTGCAGCGCCAGCAATTCCCGTTCACTGCGCTCAGCAACCACTTTGAGCGTCGTAATGCCCTGGAGCTCCAGCACCTGCGTCGCGGGCCGGCCGATGCGGGGCAGCGCCGTCACGGCTCCCTCCTCGACAACAACTCAGACGACAAGATGATGCTCCCGGTCGAACGCCCAGACCTCTTCGTGGTCGATCTCGAACAGATGGCCATCAGGGTCGCGGAAATAGCCGGCGGTGCCCCACTGGGTCTTCGTCGCCGGCTTGACGATCGTACCACCCGCCCGCTCTGCCTGTGCCAGCAACCGGGCGACGTCATCGGGATGCTCGGCGCAGTAGATCAGCGCCAGGCCGGATGAAGCACCGGGATCACCCGGCAGGCCCAGAGCATCCTTGGCGAGATCGGCCTTCGAAATCAGCGCCAGCGCCATGCCGCCCAGGTCGAATTTCACGAAACCAGCGTGGCTGGTCGGCGCCCGCTGCCAGCCAAGCGCTTCGTAGAACGCTGCCGACCGAGCGACATCGGCGACGCCGAGCAGGATGATGTGGACGCGGGGCCGAAATGCCGGTTCGCTCACTCCTCGCCAGGCTCCTCGAACAGGCTGCCTTGCATGCCGATAAACCCCTGGGGGACGCTGATGCCCATATGCTGGAAGGCCAAAGCCGTCAGCATCCGGCCACGCGGCGTGCGCTGGATGAACCCCTGCTGGATCAGGTAGGGCTCGACGATCTCTTCGAGCGCATCGCGCGGCTCCGACAGCGCTGCGGCGATGGTTTCGATCCCCACCGGGCCGCCGCCGTAGAAATCGGCGATCACCTTGAGGTAGCGCCGGTCGAGCTGGTCGAGCCCGCGCGCATCCACGTCGAGCCGCAGCAGCGCCTTGTCGGCGACCGAGCGGGTGATCTCCTTGGCGCCATCGACCAGCGCGAAATCGGTGACCCGCCGGAGCAGCCGGCCGGCAATGCGCGGCGTGCCACGCGAGCGGCGGGCAACTTCCATCGCCCCGTCGGGCGCCATGCCGATGCCGAGCAGGCGGGCACCGCGCTCGACGATCTTCACCAGCTCCTCGGGGGTATAGAAATTCAGCCGGATCGGGATGCCGAAACGATCGCGCAACGGCGTAGTCAACAGCCCCGCCCGGGTGGTGGCGCCGACCAGGGTGAACCTTGCGAGGTCGATCCGCACCGAACGGGCCGCCGGGCCTTCGCCGATGATCAGGTCGAGCTGATAGTCCTCCATCGCCGGATAGAGGATTTCCTCGATCGCCGGGTTGAGTCGGTGGATTTCGTCGATGAACAGCACGTCGCGTTCTTCGAGATTGGTGAGCAGCGCCGCGAGATCGCCGGCCTTGGCGATCACCGGACCGGAGGTGGCGCGGAACCCGACGCCCAGTTCGCGGGCCACGATCTGCGCCAGCGTGGTTTTGCCGAGCCCCGGCGGGCCGACGAACAGCACGTGATCGAGCGCCGTGCCGCGTTGCTTGGCGGCCTGGATGAACACCTCGAGATTGGCCCGCGCCTCGGCCTGCCCGATGAACTCGGAAAAGCCGGACGGGCGGAGCGAAACATCGAGCGGGTCGTCGCGACCGGCCTGGGCCGAGGTGAGGTCGGTCAAAGCTTCAACATCCGCGCCGCGATGAGGCCCAGAGCCAGGAGCAGCTTAGCCTCCCGCTCGTGGTCGGTGAAGCCGCCGAAGCCGTCGACGGGGCCGGCAAACAGGTCTTCGTCACCTGCGTCAGGGTAGCTAACGGACATTCCGCCCCACCGCACCCGGATGTAGCCGCATGGCGCAGCACCTCTCGTGATCTCATACTGTTCCGGCGCATCCCTGCAGGTAAGCGTGACGGTTAGCCCTAGTTCGTTTGCGACAAGCATTATCGCGTCGGGGATCACCAGAGGGTCCACCTTCGGGAGTATTAGCTTCTCAAGATTCTCGATGGCAGAAGGCATGTTACTAACCCATAGGCGGGGGTTCAGGCTGGCGTTCATATCCTGTCTCGCGTCCCGACCCGCGAGCCGATGACCATTATCGCTATGTACTGAATGGCCAGCCAGGGAAAGGTGGTTACCAGTTCGAAGAAGCGAAGCCCGTCCCGTTTGAACGAAGGGCCTGATGGCAACCAATCGAACCAGCCCCACGAGACTGAGGCTGTCCCGATCAACACTGCGACGCTCAGCGGCAGCAGGATGAGGTGCTCCCATAGGCCAATCGGTGCCCGAACCGCCGAACGCAGAACAACAGCAAGGCACCAGAACGCGTAAAGCACCGAGCTTGGGAAGAGAAACGACAGCGCCGAAGCCGTCGGACCATGGATCACCAAATCGATGAAGTTCAGAATGGTAGGCCCCGTCGCCAGCAGCATGGCGAACAGGACGAAGATGCCAATCAGGCGGTCCCGCGGTCCTGCGCCGCCAATCACGAACTGAGCTCCCTGAGCCCCAGCCGGATCAGTTTGTCGGTCGGTACGTCGTCGCCTTCGCGACCGACCACCCGCGCCACCGCAGCCGAGGCCTGGGCGCTCGAATAGCCGAGATTGGTGAGAGCCGAGACCGCATCGGATACATTGCCGGCGGCGACGCCTTCGCCCAGCGCCGCCTGCAAGCCCAGCACGCCAGCATCGATCGCGCCTGCCGGAGCCTTGCCCTTGAGTTCGGTGACGATGCGGACCGCCAGCTTGGGGCCGACGCCGTTGGCCCGGCCGACCATAGCCTTATCCTGCAGCGCGATGGCGCTGGCGAGTTCCGATGGGGTGAGAACCGAGAGAATGGCGAGCGCCACCCGGCTGCCGACGCCCTGCACCGTCATCAGCGTGGTGAACCAGGCCTTCTCGGCTTCGGTGAAGAAGCCGTAGAGCCGGATCATGTCCTCGCGCACGATCATCTCGGTATGGACCACCGCCGCATGGCCGACCTGCGGCAGCGCCGCCAGCGTCTTGGCCGAGCAGAACACTTCGTAAACCACGCCGTTGACGTCGAGATGCGCGTAGTCGCCGCCGAAGCCGTCGACCATGCCCTTCAGTTTGCCGATCATGCAGGAACACTCAGCTTGCGGATGGCGCGATGATGGGCGTGACAGACCGCGATGGCCAGCGCGTCGGCCGCATCGGCGCCCTTGAATGTAGCCGTGGGGAGCAGGATCTTTATCATCATCTGGATCTGCGCCTTCTCGGCATGGCCGGTGCCGACCACCGATTTCTTGACCAGGTTGGCGGCATACTCGCCGACCGGCAGCCCGCGCAAAGCCGGCGTCATCAGCACCACGCCGCGCGCCTGGCCCAGTTGCAGCGCCGAACGCGCCCCGGCAGAAACGAAGGTCTCCTCCACCGCCGCCTCCTCGGGTGCATACTCGTCAAGCACCGCCGCGATGCCGCGATGCAACGCCACCAGCCGGTCGGCCAATATCCCATCCACCGGCGGCGTGATCGTGCCGCAGGCGATAAAGCTCAGCCGGTTGCCGTTGCTCTCGATGATGCCCCAGCCGCAGCGCCGCAGCCCCGGATCGATGCCGATGATTCGCACTGTTTCAGCCATTTCGAAGCTTTAGGTCAGGAGCCGGAGCCTACCAAGGGCTTTGTGAACGAAACAGAAACGCTGCACCGATTTAGCTACGATCCGGGTCAGCGAATTTGATCGGCGAATTAATCAGCATTCAAGCATTGCTCCCGTAAGCCCAAGGCATTCACTCCGGGGGACGCGGAAATGAACAAGCTTGCACTGCCGGCTTCCGAATGGCGTATCGCCTGGCAGCGCACGGCCCTGATCCTCGCTGCATCGACGGTCGGATCCTGGGTGATGTCCAATCTCGTCATGATGTCCCTCAACGAAGGGATGAACACTGTCGGCACCGTACTGGCGCTGGGCATGCCCACCGCGCTTGGCGGCCCGATCCTGCTATTCCTGCAGGTGCGCTCGGCCCAGCTGCGCGATGCCAACCGCAGGCTGGAGAAGCTCGCCTCCACCGACTGGCTGACCGACTGCCTCAACCGTCGCGCCTTCACCTCGCGGGTCAGCTCGAGCCTCGGCCAGACCGACGGCTACGGCACGCTGCTGGTCATCGATGCCGACCACTTCAAGACCGTCAACGACCGCTTCGGTCACGAGCGGGGCGACGAGGTGCTGCAGCTGATCGCCGGCGCCATCCGCGACAGCGTGCGTGACGGCGATCTCGTCGGCCGCATCGGCGGCGAGGAATTCGGCGTGTTCCTGAAGGATGCCGGACCCGACATCGCCAACGCTGCCGCCGAGCGCATTCGCGCCGCGGTGAACGCCCTGTTCGTCACCTCGGACGGCATCGCGCAACGGCTGTCGGTCAGCATTGGCGGCGCCGTATGCGCCGGCGACTCCGGCTTTTCGGAGCTGTTCCAGATCGCCGACCGTCGTCTCTATGAGGCCAAGCACGCCGGCCGCAACCGTGTCGAACTCGGCCGGAATGCCGGCGATGCCGACCTTGCGGCAATGAGCGCGGCGATCAGCTGACCGCCACAAGGAACGATGGATAGACGACGATAGATAAAATCCGATCCGGTGGCTTGAGGCGATTTCAACACGCGCCGCCTACCGTTCCGGCCCTCTGCGCAGAAGTGCTGAAGGGACGCGAGCATTGGATTTTTCACCCACCGGATGGGGCCGCGTTTTCCTCTGGACTGCACTTGGGGCGTTCGGCTGCGTCGCTGTCGCGTTGTTCGTGGACTCGTTCAACTTCCATAACCTCGGCCCCGATGACCTCCGCTGGTCGATCACGGTCGATATCCTGGTGCCGCTCGGCCTCGCCGGCCCGATCCTGTTTTTCCTGTTGAGCAAGCTGCGCGAACTCGCCATCGCCCATGAGCTGCTGCGCCGCCACGCCGCCACCGACACCCTGACGGACCTCTTGAACCGCGGCGCCTTCACCCGCGAAGTCGAAGAAGCCCTGGCCGACGCGCGCTTCGCCGAAGACGGCATGCGTGGCACGCTGCTGGTGGTCGATGCCGACAACTTCAAGGCGATCAACGACACCTATGGCCACGAGCAGGGCGACGCCGCATTGCGGCTGATCGCCAGCTCGATCCGCGCCGTGCTGCGCTCCGCCGACCTGGTCGGCCGGATCGGCGGGGAAGAATTCGCGGTGTACCTCCCCGGCACCACCCTGCTGATCGCCGAGGCGGTGGCCGAGCGCCTGCGGCAGGCGGTGTACGCGGCCGCATTCGCGCCCGAAGGCAAACCGCACCAGCTGACGGTGAGCGTCGGCGGCGCCGTGTATGATCGCCATCTGCCCTTCGCCGAACTGTTCCGGCTGGCCGATCAGCAGCTCTATGCGGCCAAGCAGAATGGACGCAACTGCATCGCAGTCACGTCCATCGCGCATTACGAAACGCTGCCGGCCGCCGCTGCCTGATCCGTTGCGGTAGTGGCGACTTCGACGAGGAAGCCGCCGGGCGCCTCGCAGTAGAATGTCGTCGTCCGGCTGCCGCCGCGGCTGAACTGCTGCACCTCACCGGGACCGTAGGCAGCGGCGACGAGTTCGGCATGCTTCAGCCGGACGTCGGCAACGCTGCCGACGAAGAAGCCGATGTGGAAGTTCTTGTGGTAGCTGGCCTCGGCCTTGCCGGTCGCCATGAAGTTGAGGACGAAGCCGCCCTCGCCTAAGAGGACGACGAAGTTGTCGTGGGCTTCGCCGACAATGGCGAAATCGAAATGCCGGGTGAAGAACTCGGCAGCCGCGCGCACATCGGCGACGGCGAAGTTGGCGTGATTGAACTGCATGGTGATGTCCTGCTGATGCGGGTGGTGGAACGGTCGAGCGACCGGCTCCGTGGCGCACGCGGCATGAGGGCATGTAGCTGGCGGTGGTGCATCGACCCATATCCCAACAAGCAGCGGGCGCCCGGGGGTCGGACGCTCGTCGGCTTGCCGTGGGTCCTTCGCCTTTTCGGGCGGGACAATCTCCCTCGCGGGAGGGCCGGACTCACCTTAACCGGCCTGCGTTTTTTCGGCGTAACGAGCCCGAACTAGTGCCCGGGCCCGAATCTGTCAAACCAAGCCGCTCTCAGGCGGCTTCGATCTCCAAGTCGAAGCCGCTCTTAGGCGGCCTCGATCTCCAAGTCGAAGTCGCTCTTAGGCGGCTTCGATCTCCAAGTCGAAGCCGCTTAGGCGGCTTCGATCTTTGCCATGTCTTCGTCGGAAATATCGAAGTTGCTGTAGACGTTCTGCACGTCGTCGTCCTCTTCGAGGATGCCGATCAGCTTGAGCAGCGTCGCGCCCTTTTCCGCATCCACCGGCACTTCGTTCTGCGGCTTGAAGATGAACTTGGCCGACTCCGCCTCGCCCAGCACCTTCTCGAGCGCCGCCGCCACTTCGTTCAGCTGTTCGAACGAGGTGTAGATCCAGTGGCCGTCTTCGTCGCTCTCGACATCGTCGGCCCCAGCCTCGATCGCCGCTTCCATCACTTTGTCTTCCGAACCGGCCTTGGCCGGATAGAAGATCTCGCCGACCCGATCGAACATGAAGCCGACCGAGTTGGTTTCACCCAGCGCGCCGCCGTTCTTGGAGAAGGTCGAGCGCACGTTCGAAGCGGTACGATTGCGGTTGTCGGTCAGCGCCTCGACGATGACAGCGACGCCGCCCGGACCATAGCCCTCGTAGCGGATCTCTTCGTAGTTCTCGGTGTCGGCGCCGCTCGCCTTCTTGATGGCGCGCTCGATATTGTCGCGCGGCATCGACTGGGCCCGGGCGTTGATGACCGCCAGGCGCAGGCGGGAATTGAACGCCGGATCGGGCATGCCGAGCTTGGCGGCGACGGTGATTTCGCGGGCGAGTTTCGAAAACACCTTCGAGCGAGCCGCGTCGGACTTGCCCTTGCGGTGCATGATGTTCTTGGCGTGTGAATGGCCGGCCATGCGGTCACCCCTGTTTTGGCATGTGTGGCAATGGTGGTGGGCGGTTATAGGGGCGGCAGCGCCGAAAATAAAGACCGTGTGACACTTGGCGAAATGGGTCGGCCGGCCGCGTGCTGGCACATCATCGTTTCCGTCAATTGAGCGGCATTTCTAAAATGAACCCGCGATAAATACGGATATCATGAGGTATTCAGCCCTGAACTGGCAAATCGTGTCCATCGACGCGGCATTGGGACCGCAAGCAGAGAGAAAATTTGAGATGGACGCGTTCAAGAGATTTTCGATCGCCGCATTGGCGACGATACTGGTTGCCGGGGCAGCCCCGGCATTTGCGCAGGACACGCGCGACACCCGGCCTCAGCAGGGCCGGCCGATCATCGAACACGGCGACGAGGGCGGCGGGAGCGTCGAGCCCGGGCAGAAACAGCGCCTGCCCAAGTCCACCGAGGGCGTCAGGTGCCTGGTCAAGGAGGGCCATGGCGGGCCGGAGATCCTTGCCGTCAACGGGACGGGACAGGTGATTCCAGCCGGTACTGTGGTGACGTTCTACATGCAGCCGGGCAACGTCCAGAAACTGTTCAAGCTCACCGATGATTGGGCGCCCGGCCAGTCGCTTGCTATCCCCGTCAAGCTGGCGGAACTGCCCGACGATGCCGAGTGTTCGCTCAAACTCAAGTCGTCGCCGGAGCCCGAGATGCCGGCGGACGATCCCGTTCCCGCCGCAGAGCCGGAGCCGGAGCCGGAGGATCAGCCTGCTGGGCAAGACTGGGTACCCCCCGAAGGTTGGGTGTCCATCCAATCGGACCAGTTCTCGTGCAAGGTCTATGACCACCAGTATGCGTGGGAGCCGACGCCCTCGATTCTCTTCTTTGCCAACACCAGCGGCGGCACACTGCCCGCGGGCACGAAGGTCATCATCACCATGCCAGACGGCAGCATCGAGGAATTCACCCTTGGATCGCCCTATCCCCCGGGTGGCGAATTCACGATCGAACTTCCCGCGGGCAGCCTCGAGAACTACGAGTGCTCGTTTGAGGTGATCCTGCCCTAGGCCGGGAACGCCGGCTCCACCTGGGCCAGCGACCCGCCCACCCTGAGGGGTGACTGCTTAGCCACGAGACCGGTCCCTGGATCGGTCTCGATCGCTATGCCGCTCAGCGTCGCCTCGCCCTCGGCCGGCGTGAACCGGCCGGTGGCGATACCAGTTAGGTGGCGGTAGAGCGGCTCGTCGACCTCGATCACCGAGTCGTGGTCGCAACGCCTGCCGGCATCGGCCATCAGCGCGGCCCACGTTTGCGCCGCTCTCCGCAGCAAGAACACTTCGTGTGAATACTTTCCGCCAAATGTCCGGAATACACAATATGAACCCGCGATAACTGCGGATATCATCACACATTCAGTCCGCAAACGCTATCCCTGTCCATCAGCGCGGCATTGGGGCCGCCAGCAGGAAGAACCTGAGATGGACGCACTTAAGAGATTTTCGCTGGCCTTGATGGCCGCGGTGGTGGTGGCCGGCGCGACACCGGCTTTCAGCCAGACACGGGATACCCGACCAACCGAACCGGATCGGCCGACGATCGAACAGGGGGAGAAGGGCGGCAGTGAGGAACGAGCCGACCGCACGCAGCCCGGCCGGTTGCCCAGGGTACGCCCGGGACGGAGTGCAAACTGGCTTGGGACGGAGACCAGATCAGTGGGGTCCTACTGACCAACGACACCGGCAAGATGATCCCGGTCGGAACTGTGATCACCGTCTATATTCAGCCCGGGAACATCCAGAAGCAGTACAAGGTGACAGCCGATTGGCACCCGGGCACTGTGGTGGACATCGCCATCGACGTTGGGAGCGTGACCTCGATCGCTGCCTGTTCCATGAAGGTGCAGCCCGATCGCAGCGGGCAGTTACCGCAGCCGGAGCCGGAAAAGCCCTGGTACATGCAGGGCGAAGTGTCCTTTTACTGCACGGTGGTCTGGCGGTGGGACCCACCCCCGGGACGACCATTCGTCTCGTTCAAGAACGATGGCGACGTCATGATCCCCGCCGGCACCACGATCACCTACATGTTGCCGCTCGGCGAAGCCGTGTCCTATGTGCTCGAAAAGGATTGGTACCCCGGGCAGTATCTGGAAGTGGCAATGCACTACTCGCTCGAGATGCAGGAGTTCTACATCATCCACGACAAGGAGCATCAGGCGTGCAGCAATGAGACGGTCGTGACCGGCGACTACGGCCCCGCTGTGGAAGAACAGGGCCCGGTGCCCGGTATCGACCCGGCCAAGGTGCCGTAATCGTTCAGAACGCCGGCTCGACCTGAGCCAGCGAACCGCCAACCCTGAGTGGCGACAGCTTCGCAACGAGACCGGTCCTTGGATCGGTCTCGATCGCTATGCCGCTCAGCGTCGCCTCGCCCTCGGCCGGAGTGAACCGGCCGGTGGCGATACCGGTGAGGAAGCGGTTGAGCGGCTCGTCGACCTCAACCCCGATCACCGAGTCGTAATCCCCGCACATGCCGGCATCGGCCATCAGCGCCGTACCGCCTTTGAGGACCCGGTGGTCGGCGGTCGGGATATGAGTGTGGGTGCCGACGACGAGGCTGACTTTGCCGTCGAGAAAATGTCCCATCGCCTGGATTTCGGACGTCGCCTCGGTGTGGAAATCGAGGATGATCGCGTCCGCCTGCTCGCCCAGCGGGCACGCCGCGACGGCGGCTTCCACCGCCCGGAACGGATCATCGACCGGGTCCATGAACACCCGGCCCTGCGCATTGATCACCAGCACGCGGTGCCCGGCGCGGCTCTCGTAAAGGTTGGCGCCCCGCCCCGGCGTGCCCGGCGCCAGGTTGATCGGCCGCAGCAGCGTCGGTTCGCGGGCGATATAGGTGAGCGTGTCGCGCTGGTCGAAGGCGTGGTCGCCCAGTGTCACCACGTCGGCACCCGCCGCCTTGATCTCGGCGAAGTGCCCTTCGGTGAGGCCGCGCCCGTGGCTGGCGTTCTCGCCGTTGATCACCACGAAATCGAACTTGTGCTTGTCGACCAACCCGGCCAGGCGGTCAGAAACGGCGTCGCGGCCGGCTTTGCCGACCACGTCGCCCAGGAACAATACTCTCACGTGACCGGCGCCTTTTTCTCGAAGTTGCGCACGCCATGTTCGGTGACGATGGCATCGAGCGGCACATCGTGCGCCTCGCGCGGGATCAGGTCCATCTCCTGCAGCGCGAAGGCGAAGCCGATCAGGCGGGGACGTTTATTGAGCGTCGCCAGCGTGCGGTCATAGTAGCCGCCGCCATAGCCGAGCCGGGTGCCATGCTTGTCGAAGCCAAGCAGCGGCATGATGATGACATCGGGTTGAGCGCGCGGCGCCTCCTCAGGCGGCGCCAGTGTGCCGAAGCCCGCTTCGTAAAGTGGCGCGCCATCTTCCCAGATGCGCAATTCGAGCGGTTGCTCGTCGCCCAGCACCACCGGCAGGCAGACCGGCTGGCCGGCATCCATCAGCCGCGCCACCACGGATTTCACATCCATCTCGTCGCGGATCGGCCAGTAGCCGGCGACCACTTCGCCCTTATCGAGCGGCACGCCCTCGAAGAAATGCTCGGCGGCCGCCTTGGCGGCATCATTGCGCAGCGACGGGTGGAAGGCCGCCCGCTTCTTGTGCGCCACCGCACGGAGCGCCGCTTTCGCCTCTTCGATCTTTGCGTCGCTCATCGGGCTTTCTGGCGAGGAATTCAGGTGCCGCCACGGCCGTGGGATACAGATCCTGGGAACCTACTTACGTAGGTGGGCGCCGTGTGTCCGAACCCACGGGTCCGAACGGTGACAGCTCCCTTAAGGATCAGTACGGCCCCAGGGAAATAAGATCCAACACGCACCGGGCAGCGAACTCAATATAGGGTGGCGACATCGTCAGCGCCATGCGCTTCTTTCCTTTTCCCCGCTCCGGCCTATATCAGGCGGACGAGGGCTCGAGGGGCGACGCATGGTTTCACAGATCCTCCTGGTGATGATCGCGGCCATTGCGGTCACCATCTTCGCCGAACGCCGCAACATCCAGGCGCCGCTGCTGCTGGCGCTGGTCGGCCTCGCCGCCTCGTTCATCCCCGGCTTGCCGCGGCTGGAGCTCGAGCCCGAGATCATCCTCACCGTGGTGCTGCCGCCTTTGCTCTATTCAGCGGCGACCGAATTCTCGTTCATCAGCTTCATCCGGCGGCTGCCCTCGATCATCAACCTGGGCGTGATCCTCGTGCTGGTGACCACCTTCGTCGTCGGCGCGGTCTCCGCCTCGATCATTCCTGGCATGACGCTGGCGGTGGCGACGGTGCTTGCTGCCGTCGTCTCGCCGCCGGATGCCGTGACCGCTGTCGCGGTCGGCCGCAAGCTCGGGCTCCCCAGCCGCATGATGACGGTGCTCAAGGGCGAAAGCCTGATCAACGACGCCGCGGCGCTGACCCTCTTCGCCTTCGCCACCGCCACGGTAACCGGCCGGCACCTCTTCATCGACAATGGCTTTCTCTACTTCGTCTATGCCGTGGTCGTCGGCATCGTCATCGGCATGGTCATTGGCGCCATCGTCCACCGCACCCGGCTACGCATGAGCAACGCGTCGCTGGTCACCGTGCTCTCGGTGCTGGTGCCGTTCGCCGCCTACCTGGTGGCCGAGGAAGTGGGCGCCTCAGGCGTCCTCGCCGTGGTCGCCGCGGGCTTCTCGCTCGGGCACAATTCCACCGAAGCCGGCTATGCTGCCCGCATCCAGGAGCGCCAGTTCTGGCGCACCGCCGATGCGCTGCTCGAGGCCTTCGTCTTCGCCTATATCGGCCTGCAGATGAAGTTCGTCATCGAGGAAGCGACGGCCACCGGCTTCAGCCTGATCGAACTGCTCGGACTGTCACTGATCGTCCTCGTCGCGGTGATCCTCGTCCGTATCGCCTGGGTGTTCGGCACCGGCTTCGTTTCGCGCTGGCAGACCCGCCGGGTGCGCGAGTCCATTGCCCGCATGCAGGCCGGCGAGGAGCCGCCGCGGCGGTTCGGCCGGCGTGACGGGCGCTTCGAGCGCCGCCGGGAAGTGCTGCGGCAGGGCGGCTACGATGTCCCCGAACCGTTCAGCTGGCAGGAAAACCTAGTGATCTCGTGGACCGGTATGCGCGGCGTGGTCACGCTCGCCGCCGCAGCCGGTATTCCGCTGACGACGCTCGCCGGCGACGCTTTCCCCGGCCGCGACGTCATCCAGTTCGTCGCCTTCGCAGTGACGATCGGTACGCTGCTGGTGCAGGGCCTGACTCTCCCCTGGCTGATCAGTGTGCTCGGCATCTCCGACCCGGCCGAAGACAAGTACCGCGCCAGCCAGCACGCCATCGCCCGCGACATCGCCGACGCCGCCGGCCGCGCCGCCATAACCACGTTCCGCGATGGCCAGACCGACCCGAAAGCCCGCGCCGCCGCCGAGCAGATGCTGCAGCGCGCCAGCGTCGAGGACGCGGCGGAGCGCCAATCGCATACCGAGCACGATTCCATGGTGCTGGAACTCGGCCGTGCCGTACTGGAAGCCCGCCGCACCGCACTGGTCGCCGCTCGCGACGAACGCAAGCTCGATGACGAGGTGCTGCGCGAGATTATGGAAGAGATCGACCTGCAACAGGCCGTGCTGGCCAACTGGGAGCCGGGTCGGTTCAGCGGCTAGAACAGCTCGGTCCAGTCGGCCGAATGATGCAGCACACGCTGCACGACAACGGTTCCATCGATCAGATCGTAGAACAGGTGGTGGGCCTCGTGGTGCCACAGCCGGATCGGCGGCCGAACTTCATCGCGCTCTCTTCCCATGAAGGGATGCTCGGCAATGAGAAGTACCGCGCCGCGCAAACTGTTGGTGTAGCTATCCGCCTGCGTCGGGCCGTAGGTCAGGACGCCGTAGAGGTAGATCTCGTCAATGTCCTGTTGCGCTGCAGGAGATATCCTAGGCGGCGGCATCGCGCGCCTTGAGAGCAGCTATCGCCTTCTTCCGGGCCTCAGCAAAAATCTCATCCACTGACTTGTCGCTGATCCCGCTGGCGCGGCCCTTGTCGATCTCGGCCTGCAGCCGCGCAATGGCAGCCGACTTCTCCTGCCGCTCCCGGATGATATCGCGCATCAGATCGCTCGCATTCGCGTACCGCCCGGTCGCAACCTGCTCCTCAACCCATTGCTTCATCTTGTCCGGCAGTGAGATGTTCATCGTGGCCATGGCGAAGCTCCTTTTGACGTCATTCTAGCAAACATTGGCAAACTTTGCCAATTACCGGCGCTTGCCGGAACCCGCCAGCACGTCCTAGTTTCCCCCGATGCGTGGCAGACATCTGATCAGCCTCGGCCTGGCATTGGCGATCGCGGCCTTGAGCTGCGCCGTCCCAGCTGTCGAAAGCGATAGCGAACCGGCCAAGCCTCGCTCCTGCTATGCCGCCGATCCCGCAGCACCATCCTGGACGGCGGTGTGCATCCGGCAGGAGCAGTTCTTTCGCGATACCTGCGGCGCGATCCAGCTGTTTGCCTGGCGCGAGCGATTGCCGGTCGGGTATTTCGCGCGGCTGATCTGGCAGGAGAGCCGCTTCGACCCGTTTGCGCTGAGCACCGCCGGAGCGCAGGGGATCGCCCAGTTCATCCCCTCGACGGCGCGCCTCCGCGGCTTGCGCAATGCGTTCGATCCGAGCGAGGCGCTGGCGAAATCGGCCGAATACCTGCGCTTTCTCACCGACAAGTTCGGCAACCTCGGGCTGGCGGCGGTCGCCTACAATGGCGGCGAGGGGCGAGCATCGGGTTATGTGAAAGGCGGCAGCTACCTGCCGGCCGAGACTCGCTTCTACGTCGAGATCGTCACCGGCCGCGATCCGGATGCCTGGCTCGCCGAAACCCCGCCTGAAGTCGACTACGCCATCGGCAAGGACGAGCCGTTCATCGATGCCTGCGTGAAAATGGCCGAGGCCGAGCGGGTGCCGAGCCTCGACCGGCAGCCGAGCGAGTGGAAGCCATGGGGCGTCCTGCTGGCGCAGAACTTTTCGCAGGGCGTCGTCATCCGCCGCTTCGAGCGGGTGCAGGCGAACTATCCCAAGGTTCTGGGCAGCGAGAAGCTGATGCTGCTGATGGCCCGCAACCCCAATTTCGGGCCACGGCTCAGGCACTACGCCATGATCGGCCGGGACAACCGTGCCGATGCCGATGCGCTGTGCGCCAAACTGCAGGCGGCCGGCGGCTCCTGCGTCGTGAGAAAAAACTAAGCGCCTGCCGCCGCGCCGGTGTCGTCGATGGCGCTTGAGATCGCCTCGATCTTGCGCGCCGCTTCGTTGAGCCGCTTGGCGAACCGCCGCTCCAGTTCCTCGGCCTCGTGGGTCAGCGCCTCGCCGACCTGGGTGAGGTTGGCGACATCCTGCTTCAGCTCGGTAATGCGGCGCTCCGCCTCGGCCAGCTCGTCGAGCACGGCAATGCCGGCCATCACCGTCAGCCGGTTGTCGCCGATCTCGCCGAACGTCCCCTTGAACTGGTCGATATGCTGATTGAAGCGGTCGGCGAGCCCAAGCAGGTGCTGCTCCTGGCCCTCTTCGCAGGCCATGCGGTACTTGCGGCCGTTGATGTCGACATTGACCTCGGGCATCTCAGCTCTCCCCTACTTCAAGCCGTCCTGGGCCAGCACTTCGCGCACCGACTCCATAGCGACGACGAGCCGCCGCGCCACTTCCGCCGAGCTGTCGTCCAGCCGCTTGGCCTTGGCGCTGACCTTGTCGAGCTCCTGCGCCAGGCGCTGCCGCTCGCCCACCAGTTTCTGCGTATCGGATTCGATCCGGCTATGCGCCCGCACCCGGCCATTAAGGCTGCGCACGCTCGCCTCGAGCCGTGCGAACGCCTTGTCCAGCCGGCTGGCGGCGGCTTCGTATCCATCCTCGGAGTGCTGCTCGGCCATCCCGACCCCCGTCGTGGAAAAAGGGCGATTCCACTTGGCACTATAGCGCAAAGCTAGCGCGGCATGGCAACGCCCCCCTCCGGGAGGCGACATTGACAGGTCAAAGGAACCTGCTAAGCGTCAACCCGCCTCGGCAGGAGGGTTCGAGGCGCCCGGATTTCCGGGCTTCTGTCCCTTAGCCGAGAGCACCCTGATGACCAACTCCGCCCAAGCCAATGAGATGGCCAATGCCATCCGTTCCCTCGCCATGGATGCGGTGGAGAAAGCCAATTCCGGTCACCCCGGCCTGCCGATGGGCGTGGCTGACATCGCCACGGTGCTGTTCACCAAGGTGATGAAGTTCGATCCGAAGAACCCCTGGTGGGCCGATCGCGATCGCTTCATTCTATCGGCCGGCCACGGCTCCATGCTGCTCTACGCATCGCTCTACCTCCTCGGCTACGAGGACATGACGATCGATCAGCTGAAGCAATTCCGCCAGCTTGGTTCCAAGACCGCTGGCCACCCGGAATACCACTTTGCCCCCGGCATCGAGACCACCACCGGTCCGCTCGGCCAGGGCATTGCCAACTCGGTCGGCTTCGCCGTTGCCGAAGCCAAGCTTGCCGCCGAGTTCGGCTCCGACCTCGTCGACCACTACACCTGGGTGATCGCCGGTGACGGCTGCCTGATGGAAGGCGTCAGCCAGGAAGCGATCTCGCTTGCCGGGCACCTGAAGCTCAACAAGCTCGTGGTGATCTGGGACAACAACAACATCACCATCGACGGCCGCGTTTCCAACGCCGACTCGACCGACCAGATCGCCCGCTTCAAGGCCTGCGGCTGGAACACCATCGAGATCGACGGCCTCGACCAGGCCCAGGTCGAAAAGGCCTTGCTCGACGCCAAGAAGTCGACGGACAAGCCGACCCTGATCGCCGCCAAGACCATTATCGGCTTCGGCGCCCCGACCAAGGCCGACTCGCACGGCGTGCACGGCTCGCCGCTCGGTGCGGCCGAACTCGCCGGCGCCAAGCAGCAGCTCGGCATCGACTACCCGGCGTTCGAAATCCCGAGCCACACGCTCAATGCCTGGCGCGCCGCCGGCACCCGCTCCGAGAACGCCCGCGGCGACTGGGAAGGCCGCCTCGCTGCGGCCAAGCCCGAGCTGCGCGCCGAGTTCGAGCGCCGCATCGTCGGTAAGCTGCCAGCGAACTGGAACGAGACCATCGAGACGTTCAAGGCCAAGCTGGTTGCCGACAAGCCAAAGGTCGCGACCCGCAAGTCGAGCCAGCTGGCGCTCGAGGTGATCAACAAGGTACTGCCCGAGACCATCGGCGGCTCGGCCGACCTCACCGGCTCGAACCTTACCAACACGCCCGAGACGCTGCCCTTCACCGCCACCGACCGCGCCGGCCGCTACATGCGCTACGGCATTCGCGAGCACGAGATGGCGGCGGCGATGAACGGCATCGCGCTGCATAAGGGCCTCATCCCCTATGGCGGCACCTTCCTGGTGTTCACCGACTATGCCCGCCCGGCCATCCGTCTCTCGGCGATCATGAGCCAGAAGGTCATCTACGTGATGACCCATGACTCGATCGGGCTGGGCGAAGACGGCCCGACCCATCAGCCGGTCGAGCATCTCTCGACGCTGCGCGCCATTCCGAACCTGCTGGTCTTCCGCCCGGCCGATGCGGTCGAAACGCTCGAATGCTGGCAGCTCGCCATCGAAGCCGAGCAGCCCTCGATCCTGGCCCTCAGCCGCCAGAACCTGCCGGCGCTGCGTACCGAAACCGTCACCGGCAATCCGTCGGCCAAGGGCGCCTATGTCATTGCCGGCGATCAGAACGCCGATGCGGTGATCTTCGCCACCGGCTCGGAAGTCACCATCGCCGTGCAGAGCCTCGAGCTGCTGAAGGCACAGGGCATTTCGGCCAAGGTCGTCTCGGTCCCCAGCCAGGAGCTGTTCTACGCCCAGTCGCAGGAATACCGCGACAGCGTCATCGGCAAACCCAAGGCCAAGGTGGCGATCGAAGCCGGCATCGAGATGAGCTGGCTGAAGCTGCTCGGCGACAAGGGCCGGTTCATCGGCATGCACTCGTTCGGCGCCAGCGCGCCGGCCGAAGCGCTGTATGAGCACTTTGGCATTACGTCGAAAGCGATAGTTGAAGCCGTCATGGCGCAGTTGTAAGAACCGCGCTCTTCTTCTCTCCTCCCTAGAAGTCCCTGAAGGAGCCATCATGGCTGTACGCGTCGCAATCAATGGCTTTGGCCGCATCGGTCGCAATATCCTGCGCTCCATCGTCGAAAGCGGTCGCAACGACATCGAGGTCGTCGCCGTCAACGATCTCGGTCCGGTCGAAACCAACGCCCACCTGCTGCGCTATGACAGCGTGCACGGCAAGTTTCCGTATGAAGTGAAGGTCGAAGGCGATGTGATCACCGCCGGCAACCAGAAGTTCAAGGTGACCGCGGTCAAGGATCCGGCGCAGCTGCCGCACAAGGAGCTGGGTGTCGAGATCGTGCTCGAGTGCACCGGCATCTTCACCAGCCGCGACAAGGCCGCCGCACACCTCACCGCCGGCGCCAAGAAGGTGATCGTTTCGGCCCCGGCCGAGAACGCCGACCTGACCGTCGTCTACGGCATCAACCACGCCCTGCTCGGCAAGGAGCACGTGGTGATCTCGAACGGCTCGTGCACCACCAATTGCCTCGCCCCGATGGCCAAGATCATGAATGACCTGGTCGGCATCGAGAAGGGCATGATGACCACGGTGCACAGCTACACCGGCGACCAGCCGACGCTCGACACCATGCACAAGGATCTCTACCGCGGCCGCGCTGCGGCGCTGAGCCAGATCCCAACCTCGACCGGCGCCGCCAAGGCGATCGGCCTCGTGCTGCCCGAGCTGAAGGGCAAGCTGGACGGTATCTCGGTCCGCGTGCCGACCCCGAACGTCTCGCTGGTCGACCTCAAGTTCCTCGCCAAGCGCAACACCACGCCGCAGGAAGTCAACGACGCGCTGATCGCCGCCGCCAACGGCCCGCTCAAGGGCATCATGACCTTCACCACCCATCCGCTGGTGTCGAGCGACCTCAACCACGATCCGCATTCGTGCACGATCCTGCTCGACCAGACCAAGGTGATTGGCGACAACTTCGTCAACATCATGGGTTGGTACGACAACGAGTGGGGCTTCTCGAACCGCATGGCCGACATCACGGCCGTGTTCGCCAAAACTCTGTGACAAACAAGACCCTCTAAGTGCCTCTCGAGCTCGACCTCCGCTGGCAGCCAGTCGGCGAGGTCGGGCTCGAGCACTGCCGTATCTGGGAAAGCCCCGACGGCATCAATGTCCGCAGCGTGCTGATCGGCGAGTTCGAAGGCTTCGCCTACGGCGCCCAGTACGACATCCAGCTCGCCCTCGACTGGACCTTCCGCTCCCTCACCCTCCGCCTCCAGGATGGCCGCGTGCTGCGGCTCAACTCGAACGGGCTGGGCGACTGGAAGGTCAACGGCCAGCGCGCCCCCGGGCTCGAAGGCTGCGTCGATATCGACGTCTCCGGCACGCCCTTCACCAACACCCTGCCGATCCGTCGCGCGAAGTTTACCGATGGCGTGCCGCAGCAATTCGCCATGGCCTGGGTGCCGCTCGACAGCCTGGAACCGTTCCGCGACGGCCAGATCTACACCCGGCTCGATCCCACCCATTACCGCTACCAGGCCGCCGATGGCAGCTTCGAGCAGGTGCTGACGGTGGACGAAGACGGGTTCGTGGTGGACTATCCGACGCTGTTCGCGCGTCTGATCCGATAATAACTGCTCAACCAGAACGATTGTAATTTCAACGATTTGTCCACGCTTGTGGCACCGCTGCACTTGTCGCCGTTACGACGCCAACGCATAAATATGGCACGTCTGATTCATTGCTAAGGCTGATCTTGGGGATCGGCTCGGACGCCAGCCTCGTGCAGCCAGCAGCTGCGACCACATCGGAGAACGATATGAAGACCCAGGTCATAGCACTTGGCGCCACGCTGTTGCTCGCGGCTCCTTTTGCCACTCCGGCCTTGGCCGACCCCACCGGCTTCATTTCGATTGGCGCCGGGCCGGCTGGCACGGAGATCGACACCGGAAGCGACACCTTCAACCTCGATGGCTATGCCCTTGAAGCGCTGCTCAGTGGCTCGATCATGCTCACCCCGGTGCTCGGCATCCAGGGCGACGTCCAGTTCACCTCGCGCACGCTCGACGACTCTGGCGACGACATCACGACGAACAGCTTTGATGGGGCACTGCACGGCTTTTACCGCGAGGCCGACAAGTTCCTCGTGGGTGGTTTCGTGCAGATCGGCCGCGACGACCTGAGCTACAACTCGGCGAGCGAAGGCACTATCGACCGCGCCTATGTCGGCGGCGAAGCCCAGGTGTACTTCGACAACCTGACACTGTACGGCCAGGCCGGCATGCAGCAGTTCGACCTCAGCAGCAACAGTCCCACGTCGATCGGCCTCAACGGCTGGTTCGCCAACGCCGAGGTGCGCTACTTCCTGACACCCAACCTGCGGATCGAAGCTCGCGCCGGCTTCAACACGCTGGATTTCGAGATCCTGTCGGCGACGTTTGACACCGTGACCATCGGCGCCGGTGTCGAATACAAGCTCGAGTCGCTCCCCATCTCGCTGTTCGCGAAATACGATTATTCGACTACCTCAGCCGAAGCACTGATGAGCGATGACGCCACGGTCGGCAATCACCGCTTCCTGGTGGGCGCTCGTTTCGCACTCGGCGAGGACTCGCTGCTCGATCGCGATCGCAGCGGTGCTCCGCTTCGCCCGGTGCAGGGCGGGAACGGTTTCCTCGAGACATTCAGCGGCTTTTGACCGCAACGCACGTCCGCTGCACCAAGGGCGCCCCACCGGGCGCCCATTCTTTTTGGCCAAGCTAACTGTCATCCACGGTTAACCTCTTCGTCGCCAAAGCGTTATGTCGGTGCGCTATTGTCCATGACCAGTTGATCCCTGATCCGGAGATCGGCCGGTGCGTGATATCGAACGGCTTCTCGTTGTCGCCAATGTCGTGGGGAGCCTCGCCCTGGGCGCCCGCCACGATGCAGCCTGGTTCCTGATCCCGCTGGCGGCCTTCGGGCTCTATGTGGTGCTGGCCGACCGGGCGCTGCGTCGCCGCATCGGGCCGCGGCACTGGCCGAGCGAGGGCTTTGCCCGCTTCACCTTCAACACCAACCTCTACTTCGCGGTGCGCCATATCGGCATCGGCGCGCTGCTGTTTGCGCTGTCGGGCACCCTCGCGGGTCTCGTCGGCCTCTGACCTCCGCTGTTGCCCTTGCTGCAATCCTTGCTATAGCAGCGGCACCTCTCCCTAGCAGCGGATGCGTCCCATGCCGGCTTTCAAGACCCTCGACGATTTCGACCTTTCGGGTAAGCGCGTGCTGGTGCGTGCCGACCTCAACGTGCCGGTCGCCGACGGCAAGGTGACGGACGCCACCCGCATCGAGCGGCTGGTGCCGACCATCCGCGAAATCATCAAGGTCGACGGCAAGGCCATCATCCTCAGCCATTTCGGCCGCCCCAAGGGCAAGGTCGACCCGGAATTCTCGCTCGAGCTGGTGGTGCCCGCCGTCGCCGACGAGACCGGCCACCCGGTGGGCTTCATCGCCACCGACTGGACCGATGTGACCAAGGCGAAGCAGGCGATCGACGAGGCCCCTCCAGGCTCGATCCTCGTGCTCGAGAACACCCGCTTCCATCCGGGCGAAGAAGACAACGATCCGGCGCTGGCCGCCCGCATGGCCGAGCTTGGCGACATCTTCGTCAACGATGCCTTCTCCGCCGCGCACCGCGCCCACGCCTCGACCGAGGCGATCGCTCACCTCTTGCCCTCGGCCGCCGGTCGCGCCATGGAGGCCGAACTGAAGGCGCTTGAGGCCGGCCTCGGCAACCCCGAACGCCCGGTGATCGCCATCGTCGGCGGCGCCAAGGTGTCGACCAAGCTCGACCTGCTGGGCAACCTGATCAAGAAGGTCGACGGGCTGGTGATCGGCGGCGCCATGGCCAACACCTTCCTCCATGCCGGGGGGCTCGGCGTCGGCAAGTCGCTGGCCGAAAAGGACCTGGCGGAAACGGCCAACGATATCCGCGACAAGGCGGAAGCGGCGCACTGCGCCATTATCCTGCCGATCGACGCCACCGTGGCCTGGCATTTCGAGGCCAACGCGCCACACCGCTTCTACGGTGTCGATTCGATGGATCCCGAGGGCATGATCCTCGACGTCGGCCCGGGCTCGATCGAGCGCATCAAAGGCGCCATCGATGAGGCTAAGACCATCGTCTGGAACGGCCCGCTCGGCGCCTTCGAGCTGCAGCCCTTCGACCACGGCACGGTCGAGATCGCGCAATATGTTGCGGCCCGCACCAAGGCCGGCAAGGTGGTTTCGGTGGCCGGCGGCGGCGACACCGTCTCCGCCCTCGCCCATGCCGGGGTGAAGGACCAGTTCACCTATGTCTCCACCGCCGGCGGCGCCTTCCTCGAATGGATGGAAGGCAAGCCCCTGCCCGGCGTCGAGGCGCTGAAGCGCTGATCCCCTCTTTCGTCTGATGACGAACGTCTAATACCTGAACGTCCAATCGAACTGCGCGGGCGGGTCTGGCATTGTGCCTCCATTGCACAAACGGAGACCCTCCCGCCCATGGCCTCGCTCAATGCAATCGCCAAAAAGCTCGTCGCCAGCGGCAAGGGCATCCTTGCCGCTGATGAATCCGAAGGCACCATCGCCAAGCGCTTTGCGCTGATCGGCCTGCCGGTGACGCTGGAAACTCGCCGCGACTATCGCGAGATGCTGTTCCGCTCCACCGACGCGATGACCCATTACATCTCGGGCGTCATCCTCACCGAGGAGACGCTGGAGCAGAAGGCCAAGGACGGCACGCCCTTCCGCGACCTGTTCGCCGCCACCGACGTGATCCCCGGCATCAAGGTCGACCGCGGCGCGCTGCCGATGCCTGGCAGCAAGGACGAAAAGATCACCGAGGGGCTCGATGGGCTGCGCCAGCGGCTCGCCCATTACGCCAAGCTCGGCGCCGGCTTCGCCAAGTGGCGCGGCGTCATCGCCATCACCTCCTACGCCCCCTCGCGCAACGGCATCCGCGCCAACGCCCACGCGCTGGCCCGCTACGCCATGTATTGCCAGGAAGCCGGCATCGTGCCGGTGGTCGAGCCCGAAGTTCTGGCCGATGGCGATCCGGGCGATCACTCGGTCCAGCGCTGCGAGGATGTCACCGGCGAGACGCTCGAGGCGGTATTCAAGGAACTGCGGCTCGCCGGCGTCGACCTCTCGGGCATGCTGCTCAAGCCCAACATGGTGACCCCCGGCCTCCGCTCGCGCGACCGTGTCAGCACTGAGGAAGTGGCGCAGCGCACCGTCGAAACGCTCCGCCGCTTCGTCCCCGCCGCCGTGCCGGGTATCGCCTTCCTCTCGGGCGGCCAGTCCGATGAAGAGGCGACGGCGCACCTGTCGGCGATGAACCAGCTTGGCGGCCTGCCCTGGGCTCTTACCTTCTCCTACGGCCGGGCGCTGCAGACGTCGGCGCTGGTGACCTGGAACGGCGAAGACCAGAACGTCAAAGCGGCGCAGCAGGCCTTCACCCACCGCGCCAAAATGAACGCCCTGGCGGCGCTCGGCCAGTACAAGCCCGAACTCGATCTCGCAGCCTGACCTCCAGAACGAACTTCCCGACGACTGGGGGCGCCTTGGCGCCCCTTTCTTTTGCAGCGAACCTGACGCTGCGAACCCCGCTTTCTTTTCGGCTCGGTAACCCTTGCCCAGTTGCGGCCAGAATCCGGCTCCACATCGGCGATGGGGCCGCTATAACACCGCCATGTCAGCCGAAATCTTCCTTATCGCACCCACCGATACTCCATCCGACCAGCTCGTTGCGGCGCTGACCGCCACGCTGGAGCGCGACGATGTCGCCGCCCTGCTGCTGCCGCGCGGCAACCTGGCTGAGAACGCCTACAAGGATCTCGCCAAGCGCATCGTGCCGCTGGCGCAGGCCAGGGGCGCCGCGGTGCTGGTCGAGGGCGAACCCGGACTGGTGCGCCTGCTCGGCGCTGACGGCCTCCACGTCCCCGGTGGCATCGAGGCCGTGCGGGAAGCGATTGCGGCGCTGAAGCCGAAACTGATCGTCGGGGCCGGCGACATCCACTCGCGCGACGACGCCATGCTGAAAGGCGAGGCGGGGGTCGACTACATCCTATTTGGGCCGCTTTCCGGTTCCATATCCGCCCCGGAGCGCGAAATGGCGCAGTGGTGGGCTGAGACCATGGAGATCCCCAGCGTGCTGTCAGACCCTGAAGCCGGCCCCGCCAACTACGATGCCGGCGATTGCGAGTTCATCGGCCTGCCGCTGACGGTGCCGGAGCCGGCAAAGTGATGCGCCGCCTGGGCTATGCACTGCTGCTTGCCGGCCTGGCGCTGCCGGCGCTGGCGCAGGCCGGCCGCACCGATTTCGAGGACCTGCGTCCCAAGGACATGCAGTTCCCCGACAATCTGGGCATGGAAGACCTGCCGATCGGGCCGGTGCCCGAGGAGTTCCTGAACCAGCCGGCTCCCGACGCCCTGACCATCAGCGATTCCATCTTCGGCGAGCGGGTCGACCCGGCCTATGGCGCCTACCAGCGCGGCTACTTCCTCACCGCGCTCGACCTGGCGCTGCCGCGTGCCGAAAAGGGCGACGCGCACGCGCAGACGCTGATTGCCGAAATCTATGCCAAGGGCCTTGGTGTACCAGAGGATTTCGCCGCCGCTGCCAGTTGGTACGGCATGGCCAGCGCGCATGGCGATGCGCTCGCCACCTTCGAGCTCGGCATGCTGTACCAGCAGGGCAGCGGCGTCGCGAAGGATCGCAAACGGGCCGCCGAACTGTTCAAGACCGCAGCCGACGCGGGCAATATGCCGGCCAAGTACAATCTGGGGCTGCTGCATGTCGAAGGCGTCTATGCCGAGCCCAGCCTCACCAAGGCCGCCGAGCTGATCGGCGAAGCCGCCAATTCCGGCATTACCGAAGCCCGCTACGACTATGCCGGCATGCTGGCGGAAGGCGCCGGTATCGCCCCCGACGCCAAGGCCGCCGCCGAGCAGTTCCGGCTTGCCGCCGAGGACGGGCTGGCCGCGGCGCAGGTCGAGTACGCCACCATTCTCTATCTCGGCAAAGGCGTGCCGGCGGATCGTGCGACAGCCGCCAGCTGGTATGCGCGCGCCGCCGATGGCGGCAACCCGGTGGCGCAGAACCGCTATGCCAAGCTGCTGGCTGCCGGCGAAGGCGTGACCGCTAATCTCGAGGACGCTGCCATGTACCGCGCCCTGGCGCGGCGACAGGGGCTGAAAGACCCGCAACTCGACAAGCTGCTGGCCACGATCAAGCCTGATCAGCTGACCCGCGCCGAGGAACGCGCCCGCTTCTGGCCGTCGCTGCCGCCGACCAAGGTCGCGGCGAACACCACCCCGACGCCTGCGCCGACCGAGACGCCCTTGAACTGAACGGCGTTCTCGGGCACATAGCGGCCCTTCCCACGTTTCCAGTTTCTCGCGCGGAGTTTCCCCCATGCGCTCGGCGCTTCTCAACGTTATGGTCCAGGCCGCTACCAAAGCCGGCCGCTCGCTCGCCAAGGATTTCGGCGAGGTCGAGAACCTGCAGGTCTCGGTAAAGGGCCCGGCCGATTTCGTCTCCAACGCCGACAAGCGCGCCGAAGAGATCGTCTTCAACGAGTTGCAGAAGGCCCGCCCGACCTACTCCTTCCTCGGCGAGGAAGGCACCGAGGTGAAGGGCAGCGACGGCCAGCACCGCTGGATCGTCGACCCGCTCGACGGCACCACCAATTTCCTCCACGGTATTCCGATGTTCGCCTGCGCCATTGCGCTCGAGCGCAACAACGAGATTGTCGCCTCGGTGATCTACAACCCGGCGATGGAAGAGCTGTTCACCGCGGAAAAGGGCGGCGGTGCCTGGCTGAATGATCGCAAGCGCCTGCGCGTCGCCAACCGCAAGCACCTCGCCGACGCCGTCGTCGTTACCGGCATCAACTCGCGTGGCCGCGCCCTCGACCTGCTGCAGTTGAAGCAACTGGCGCACGTCGTGCCCGCCGTCTCCGGCATCCGCCGCACCGGCTCGGCCTCGACCGATCTGGCCTGGCTCGCCGCCGGCCGCTTCGACGGCTACTGGGAAGCCGGCCTCGCCCCCTGGGACGTGGCGCCGGGCCTGCTGATGCTGCGCGAAGCCGGCGGCACCATGACGGATTACGCCGGCACCACCGGCTCTGTCTGGAACGGCCAGGTCATCGCCGGCAACGAGACGATCCAGAGCCAGCTGCTGAAGATCGTCAAGGCCGTCAACTGAGCCACGGCGGAAACGGCGCGCATCCGTCGGTCCAACCCACCGGCGTCATCCCCACGAAGGCGGGGACCCAGTGGGATTTCTCAACCTCGACGGGCGCTGCAGCATCCCACTAGGTTCCCGCCTTCGCGGGAATGACCCTGGTGGACGACAGGCCTCCCCGTCACCCTCCAGTCGCATTGTCGGGATTTCATGGGGTTAACCCGCATGGTGGGTTGCCGACCGTTGCGCGGATTCGCCGAAGCGCACTATTGTCAGGCCGATTTCATGAGCATGGGGCCGCGACATGTCGCAAACTTACGACCCGTATCGCCTGGCGAGCCCCGCGGTCTATCTGGTCAAGATCGTCATCTTCCTGGTGCTGGTGGCGCTGGTCGCCGCCATCCTCGCCAACCAGCTGCTGATCTTCTTCTGGGCCAATCCCTTCATCAACTCGCTGATTCTGCTGACGCTTTTCATCGGTATCATCCTGAGTTTCCGCCAGGTGATCCGGCTGTTCCCCGAAATCAACTGGGTCAACGCGCTGCAGGAAGGCCGCATGCCCGCGGTGCAGCCGCGCTTGCTGGCGCCGGTGGCAAACCTCTTGCGCGATCGGCTTGGCGAGGCGGTGATCACTCCCTCCTCGATGCGCTCGATCCTTGATTCCGTCGGCAACCGCCTCGATGAAGCCAAGGACACCTCGCGCTACCTGACCGGCCTCCTGGTTTTTCTCGGCCTGCTCGGCACCTTTTACGGCCTGCTCGAGACCGTGACCCATGTCGCCTCGACCATCCAGGCGCTCGACGCCACGGCCGGCGATACCGCGACGCTGTTCTCGAACCTCAAGGAAGGCCTCGCCGCCCCGCTCGGCGGCATGGGCACCGCTTTCTCCGCCTCGCTGCTCGGCCTTTCCGGCTCGCTGATCCTCGGCTTTCTCGACCTGCAGGCGAGCCAGGCGCAGAACGCCTTCTACACCGACCTCGAGGACTGGATGACCTCGATGACCGAGCTCGACCACCCCGTCACCCAGATGCAGGCCACCGGCCTCGGCGTCTCCGGCGATGAAATGTCGGCGATGCTGGCGCAGTTCGGCTCGACCCTGCAGAACTCCGGCTCGTCGCAGAATGCCATCCGCGCCATGGCCGAGCTGGCCCGCGGCATCGATGGGCTGGTCAAGCACATCAAGGCCGAACAGGAAGACCTGCGTGGCCACATCATCCAGCAGGGCGAGACCAACAAGAAGCTCCGCGAACTGATGGAAGCCATGCTGCGCGAGGGTGAATCCGACCGGCGGCCGAACTGATGGCGAGCTCCACCCGCTCCCGCCGCTCACAGGTCACCAATTACTGGCCGGGCTTCGTCGACGCCCTGTCGAGCCTGTTGCTCGTCATCATTTTCCTGCTCTCGCTGTTCATGCTGAGCCAGTTCTTCCTCGGCCAGGAGATCAGCGGCAAGGACACGGCGATGAGCCGGCTCAACGCCCAGATCGCCGAACTGACCGAATTGCTGCAGCTCGAGAAGGTGAACTCGAGCGACCTCGAATCGACCATCGCAACGCTCTCGGCGACACTGACCTCGGCCACCACCGAGCGCGACCAGATGGCGGCGCAACTGGCCGGCCTAGGCGCCGGCGGCGACGGCAAGGACGCTACCATCGCCCAGCTCGAGTCCGATCTCACCGCCCAGCAGGACCTGTCACGCGAGGCGGCGGCGCAGGTGGCGCTGCTCAACCAGCAGCTCGCGGCGCTCCGCACCCAGCTCGCCGCACTGGAACAGGCGCTGCAGGCCTCCGAGGCCACCGACACCGAGAACCGTACGCAGATCGCCGATCTCGGCCGCCGGCTCAACCTGGCGCTGGCGCAGCGCGTGCAGGATCTGAGCCGTTACCGCTCGGATTTCTTCGGCAAGCTGCGTCAGGTGCTGGAAGGCCGGGCCGATGTGCGCGTGGTGGGCGACCGCTTCGTCTTCCAGTCCGAGGTGCTGTTCGATGCCGGCGAGGCGGCCATCTCGCCCGAAGGCCAGACCGAACTGGCCAAGCTCGGCGCTGCCATCAAGGAGCTGCAGACGCAGATCCCAGCCGATGTGAACTGGGTACTGCGTATCGACGGGCACACCGACAAGCGGCCGATCAACACGCCCGAATTCCCCTCGAACTGGGAGCTCTCGGCAGCCCGCGCGATTTCAGTGGCGAAGTACCTGATCACCCAGGGCGTCCCGGCCAATCGGCTGGTCCCCGCCGGCTTCGGCGAGTTCTCGCCCATCGATCCCGGCGACAGCGACGAAGCCTACCGCCGCAACCGCCGCATCGAGTTCAAGCTGACCGAATAGGCCGCGCCCAGCTCGGCGCCGCTTTCGCAGCATAGTCGGCAAAGCTGCGCGCCGGCCGACCGGTGAGGCGCGGGACCGTATCGCTGATCGCCGAGCCCAATCCGTCTCGGATCGCCAGCTGGTTGCCGACGACGATCGCCGCGTAGTCCGGCGCCAACCCCGCCCCCACCAGAATGTGCGTGAACTCTTCGCCGGTGATCTTCCGGTGCGCGATGTCCCGTCCGGCGGCCTGCCCGATGATCGCTGCCGCATCGGCAAAGCTCATCGCCTCGGGCCCCGTCACATCATAGATCTTGCCGCCGTGCCCCTCGTCGAGCAGCGCGGCTGCCGCCACCGCGGCGATATCCTCGGCATCGACGAACCCGACGGCGCCGTCGCCGGTGGCGGTCGCGATCATGTCAGCCCCCAGGATGCCGGGAAGAAAGAAATCCTCGGAGAAATTCTGGTTGAAGCCCGATGGCCTGAGGATGGTCCATTCGAGCCCGGAAGCCATGACTTGCTGTTCGAGCTCATACCGTCCCGTTCCCGGTCCTTCGTTGGGAAACGCCACCCCCATCGACGTCACGGCAACGATCCGCCCAACGCCCGCCCGAGCGGCAGCGGCGAGAAACGGCCCGGTGTGCCCCGTCGGGTCCACCACAAGCTCCGGCGGCGTCAGGTAGACGGCGTCGATGCCGGCCAAGGCTGCATCATAGGTGTCGGGCTTGTCCCAATCGAAATAGGCCATACCGGCCATGCCGCGCCGGCTCGCGGCCCGAACCTTCACCCCCCGCTCCTTGAGCAACGGGACGAGACGGCGGCCGGATTTGCCGGTGGCACCGAGAACCAGAACAGAGCGTGTCATTTGCAGCTTTCCTTGACCTTGACTGCGCCATGACCTACGGCTCTCAACCGATCTCTTCGATGGGTGAAACACTCGATATCATGTTCGAACGTCTCGATTCGCGTGCCGATGTGCTGAGCGAGGTGCTGGATGCGGTGCAGCTGGGCAGCGTCCTCTCCTCACGCAACGAGTTGCGCGCGCCGTGGGCCCTGCATGCCGGACAAACCAGCCACCGGGCCGGTTTCCATGTGGTGGTCCGCGGCCACTGCTGGGCCCGCGTCGATGGCAGTGACACCCCGGTCGCCTTGGGCCCCGGCGACATCGTGCTGTTCCCGCACGGCTCCGGCCACACGCTGGGTGATACCCCACAAACGCCTGCCGTCGAGTTCGAGAGCCTGCTGGCCGGCCTCGCTCCGGGCGAGGCGATCGAATTCCCTGATGGCACTGACGGCGAAGCCACCGTGCTGCTCTGCGGCTCCTATTCCTTCTCCGCTGCAGGGACCAATCCCCTGCTGCGCGGCCTGCCCAGCCTCGTCCACCTCACCGGCAAGCAGACCCACGGGACCGGTCTTGAGGCCGCCATTTCGCTCCTCGCCGCTGAAGCGGAAAGCCGGGGCTCGGGTACGGCGATGGTCGTCGACCGGCTGGTCGACCTGATCTTCGTCTACACGCTTCGCACCTGGCTCGAAGAGCAGCGCCGCTCGCAGTCGTCCACCTGGTTCGGTGCGCTGCAGAATCCGCAGGTGGCGCCGGCATTGCGCGCCATCCACGATGATCCGGCGCACCCCTGGACCGTCGCCACGCTGGCCACCAGGGCAAAGCTGTCACGCGCCGTGTTCGCCCGCCGCTTTGCCGAGGCGGTTGGCGAAGCGCCGCTCAGCTATGTCACCCGCTGGCGGATGACGGTCGCGGCACGCCTGCTCGAGCAGGGACACCGTATCGCCGCCGTGGCGCCGCGCGTGGGCTATGAGAATGAGTTCGCCTTCGCCAAGGCCTTCAAGCGGGTCCGCAACATCGCGCCCGGCCAGTTGCGCGCCGCCAATCGCAACACGCTGCCGCGCCAAGGCGGCTGACGACTCGGCCGCATCGCGTTCAAGCTCACCGAATAGCGTCGATTGACAGCACCGGCCGCTTCGAGCATAAGCGCCGCCTTAGCTTTGGGCGAGGTCCGAAGCGTTGCGCAACAGGGACTCCCTCCATGCCTGCCTATCGATATACCAAGGGCAGGCTGGGCATGAGTGAGCCCAAGGCGCTGTAAACGCCCCGCTTGAGCTGTGGGAGTGCAAATTCTCCCCCTGCCCACCAAATCTGGTTATTCCGCCACTTCGCGCTGCAGCTCGGCGCGGAACTGCAGCTTGGCCAGTTCGGCGTATTTGCCACCTTTGCGCACCAGCTGGTCGTGCGTGCCCTGGTCGATCAGGCGACCCTTTTCCAGCACCAGGATGCGGTCGGCGTCGCGGATGGTGGCGAGGCGGTGGGCGATCACCAGCGTCGTGCGGCCAGTCATCAGACGCTCCAGCGCCAGCTGCACCAGCCGCTCGCTCTCGGCATCGAGCGCTGACGTCGCCTCGTCCAGCAACAGGATCGGCGCGTCCTTGAGCAAGGCCCGCGCGATCGCCAGCCGCTGCTTCTGGCCGCCCGACAGCATCACCCCGCGCTCACCCACGATCGAATCGTAGCCGTTGCTGAGCTCGGCGACATAGTCGTGCACCAGTGCCGCCTTGGCGGCCGCCTCGATCTCGGCGAACGTCGCTTCCGGCCGGCCGAAGCGGATGTTGTCGGCGATGGTGCCGGCAAAGATCGTCGGCTCCTGCTCGACATAGGCGAAGCGGCGGCGGAGCTGCTCGGGTTCGACGTCACGCACATCGATGCCGTCGACCAGGATGCGCCCGGCGGTGACATCGTAGAAGCGCTGCACCAGTGCGAACAGCGTCGACTTGCCGGCCCCTGAGGCGCCGACCAGCGCCACCGTCTCGCCATGTGCGATCGCGAAGCTCATGCTGGAGATCACCGCTTCGCTGTCGCGGGTCTCGTAGGCGAAGTCGACATCGTCGAAAGCGACAGTGCCCAGCGGCGGCACCGGCAGGGCCTGCGGGTTTGCCGGCGGCTTGATTGCCGGCTCGGTGTCGAGGATCTCGACCAGCCGTTCGGTGGCGCCCGAAACCGTGTGCAACAGGCCCATGATCTCGGAGAGGTTGGTCAGCGCATTGCTGGCCATCAGCGCGTAGATCATGAACTGGGCCAGCTCGCCGACAGTGACGACGCCGGTGAACACCGCGTTGGCGCCCCACCAGACCAGTACCACCAGCGCCGAAGTGGAAAGGAACAGCAGCCCACCGAGCAGTGCGGCGCGCGCGCCCACGCGGCTGACTTCAGCCTCGAACGATTCCTCGGCACGCGAGCCGTAGAGCCGTGACTGCTCCGGCTCCTGCACGAAGCTCTTGATGGTCTTGCTGGCGCCCAGCGCCTCGGTCGCCATCGCCGACATGTCGGCCAGCGCATCCTGGGTGCGACGCGACATCCGCCGCAGCCGCCGGGCGTAGAGCATCACCGGGATCAGGATCGCCGGCCCGACGATGACGATGGTGAGCGCCAGGTAGGGGCTGGTGAGGAACATCAGCGTCACCGCGCCGATCAGCGTCACCGCGCCGCGCAGCATGATCGACAGGCTGGTGCCGATGGCGCCGCGGATCGTCGCCACGTCGCCGTTGAGCCGCGAGGTGAGCTCGCCTACCCGGTGCAGGTCGAAGAACGCCGAATCGAGGGTCAACAGGTGATCGAACACCTTGCGGCGCAGGTCCGTGAGCACGCGCTCGCCGAGCACCGAAATGAAGTAGAAGCGCCCGGCGCTTGCCAGCGCCATCACCAGCGCCACGCCGATGGCGATCATGCCGTACTGGCCGACCATCGACAGGTTCTGCTCGACGAAGCCCTTGTCGATGATCTTGCCGGCCAGCGCCGGGATCACCAGCGACGACAGGGTCGAGACCAGCAGGAAACCGATGGTGAAGGTCAGGCGCCACGGATAGCGCAGCACGAACGGCATCAGCCGGCGGATCGGCTTGATGTCCCGCTGGCCGGTCTTCAGGGCCTCGCCCTTGCTGCCGAGCCTGCCGGTCGGGGCCGCTCCGGTGGTGCTGCGCGTGGTGCTTTTCAAAGTGCCCTCGATATAGGCAGGCAGCGCGCGCGCCGCAACCGAATTGCCAGCCCCGCGACAACACGCGGCTTCCCCTTGCGCTGGTGTCGGATTTTCTCTATGAACCCGGCCAATCCGTATCAATCGTTTCGTCCGGGCGCCGTGGCGCCCGTTTGATTTGAGGCAGCGCCATGAAGAACGACATCCATCCCGACTACCACATGATCACCGTGGCGATGACCAACGGCACGACCTACCAGACCCGTTCGACCTACGGCAAGGAAGGCGACACGCTGCAGCTCGACATCGACCCGACCACGCACCCGGCCTGGACTGGCGTGCAGGGCAACCTGATGGACCGCGGTGGCCGCGTCACCCGCTTCAAGGACAAGTTCAAGGGCCTCGGCTTCTAAGCCTGACGGCACCGACGACTACAAAAGCCCGGCCATTTGCGCCGGGCTTTTTGTTGCTTGGAGTAATATCAACGGCTTGGGCGGACGCCCCACCGGCGCAACTCACCACCAGGCAGTGCCTCAAACTCGATGTCATCCCTGCGAAAGCAGGGACCCGACTCGCAGCCCGCGCATCCGGATAGATGGGTTCCTGCTTTCGCAAGGATGACAGCCGGTGGGTGGGCACCACCGTAGCGTGGCGCCTTCGCGTAGATGACGCCGGTGGGGCATCACCGGACCGGTGCGATCGCCGCCAATTTGCCCTCAAACCCGGTTCGTCTCATACGCCGTGATCGACGGATCGATCTCAGCCCAATCGACGCGTGAGCGCGTCCAGGCCTGGCGGTTGGGTTTGACGACGCTGGGATCATCGAGGCTGCCGGCCTTGATGAACACCACCTCAGGGTGGAGCGGCGGCAAAGTGTAGAGCGGCGAGCCGCAATCGCCGCAGAAGCAGCGCGCCACCGGCCGGCCGCTGTCACCCTGTTTGACGAAGCTCCTGGGCATCCCCTTGCTGACGCTGAAGCCAGCGGCAGCGACCCGCACGCTGACGCCGAAGGCACTGCCCGAGACCCGGCGGCAATCCTCGCAGTGGCAATAGCCAGCGGCGCCGACCTCACCCTGGTAGGTGTAACGAACGGCGCCGCAGAGGCACCCACCCGTCAATGTCTCGGTCATTATCCCACCTCGGTCAGATCGACCGATGGTAAGGGCTGGCGCCCTATTCCTTCAACCGGCCAAACGCTGCCTTGAGACGCGCCAGCTGGTCGGCAATGCCGCCTTCGGCGCTCGGGGCATATTCCGGCACGCCGCCGCGCTCGAGCTTGTCGAACTGCTGCACCCGGTCGAACAGCCGGTCGCCCTTGGCGATGAACTCCAGGAGCCGCTGCGGCAGCTCGCCATAGCCCGGGCCGCCGCGATCGCTCGGGGTGGCGGAGAAGCGGACCTTCTCCTTTTCGGTGCGGGCGTTCTCGGCGGTGAGTTCGCCTTCGTTCACGGCGCGCTGCAGCAGCAGCCATGAGGCGAGCTGCATCAGCCTGGTGGTAAGGCGCATGCTCTCGGAAGCGTAGAGGAACGAGGCTTCGCGCGGCAGGCCGCGGCTCTCGGCGCGGCCATCGCCATCGAGATAGGAGGCGACCTCCTCGATCAGCACCATGCCCTCGCGATAGAGCATGTCGAACCCACCCGACGCGACGATGCGCGGCCCGATGGCCACCGGCTTCTGCTTCTGCCTGCTGTCGTCCACGCGTTGCTGCCCGGGTAACGGAAAATTGCGACCGGCCCCTGCTGCCGGATACCCCGTTGTGCGCCCGCCTCCCTTGCCGTTGGCTTAACGCGCCAATGGGAACCGGACAAAAGAAAAGAGCCGTCGAAACGGCTCTCGAAAGTTAACAGGGAGGCGTCAAACAGAGGGAGAAACCACTCTGCAAAATCCAGAGAACTGGATAGGATTTAAGTTAACGGCGATGTGTTAATTTGAGGTTAACGAGACTCGCTTTCTTAACCTTGCCATTCCGTCACCAGCGCGGTGCCCGGCGGCGCCTCACAGTTTGAACAGCGATTCCGCCTCTGAGCGGGTCTTGTTGCGCGCCGCGATCGCCTGCTCCAGGCGAGCGATCTCGGCCTTCAACAGACCGATCCGCTCCTCGAGCTCCTCGACCGACATCGTGTCGATCAGCATGCCGACCTCGTGTCCCCTCGGTTTTTTGACTGCGTCGTCGTCGAACATGATCTTCTCCCGGCTTGGGTTTTCCGAATTTTAGCCCTCCTGCCGGAGCGTGCAACCCTGACTCCCCCAGGGCGTCAACTCGACGTCCCCAGGGTGTCGCCTCTGACGTCCCCGGAGCGTCGACTGCGACGTCCCCCCGGGGCGTCACCTCCGACGTCCCCCGGACGATTAGCCGATTGCCAGCGTGCGCCGCATGGTCCTAGCTATGCTCATGCCGATCCCCGCCGAAATGACCGCGATCTCCATCACCCAGTTCGGTGGCCCCGAGGTACTGCAGCCGGTGCGCTTGCCGGTGCCGCAACCGGGCCCCGGCGAAGTGCTAATCCGTGTTGCGGCCGCTGGTCTCAATGCGCCCGATCTCGGCCAGCGCCGCGGCACCTACAACCCACCGCCCGATGCCTCACCCCTGCCCGGCCTCGAAGTCGGCGGTGAGATCGCGGCCATCGGCCGGGGCGTGCGCGGCTGGTCGCTCGGCGACCAGGTGGTGGCGCTGACCCATGGCGGCGGCTATGCCGAATATGTCGCGGTCCCATCCGGGCAGGTGCTGCCGGTTCCCACCGGCTGGTCGATGCTCGCTGGCGCCGCCCTGCCCGAGACCTTCTTCACCATCGAGCAGACGCTGGTGATGCGGGCAGGTGTCACCGCCGGCATGCAGGTGCTGATCCACGGCGCCGCCGGTGGTATTGGTGGGGCCGCCATCCAGATCGCCCGGCTGCACGGCGCCCACCCGATCGCCATCGTTTCGGACCCTGAGAAGGCGGCCTATGCCCGCGCGCTCGGCGCCATCGAGACCATCGACCGCTCGAACGAGGATTTCGTCGCCCGGACGCTGTCGATCACCGGCGGCAAAGGCGCCGACCGCATCGTCGATATCGTCGGCGGCGATGCGCTGGAAAAGAACATCCGCGCCGCGGCCCGCTTCGGCCATATCGTCATCGTCTCGACGCTGGCCGGTCCGAAATCCGAGATCAATGCCAGCCTGATCCTGATGAAGCAGCTGACCCTCTCGGGCTCGACCCTCAGGCCACAGAGCCGCGAGGTGAAGGCGGCGATCGCCCGGAGCCTCGCAAAATCGGCCTGGCCGGCGCTGGCCGATGGCCGCATGGTCCGCCCGCGGATCCGGGCTGTGCCGCTCGCCGAGGCTGCGCGTGGTCATGTCGAACTGGAGCAACCCGGCAATTACGGCAAGCTGATCCTCGTCACGCCATGGGGCGAGACTGCTGATGATAGCGACAATCCGATTGAATCGGCCTGAACCCGCGGGTATATAGGCGCATTATTCCCCCTCAGGATGAACCACGAGGCGGGGCGGACCGGAAGAACCCGGCCGCGCCTCAAGGAGAGATTTATCATGGCCACGCCCCTACTGATGCCCAAGGCAACCGCCGTCTGGCTGGTCGACAACACCGCGCTCTCGTTCGAGCAGATCGCCGCCTTTTGCGGGTTGCACCCGCTTGAAGTGCAGGGCGTCGCCGACGGCGACGTGGCCAGCGGCATCATGGGCGTCAACCCGTTGCAGAACGGCCAGTTGACCCGCGAGGAGATCGAGAAGGCCGAGGCCGACCCGAACTACCGCATGAAGATCTCGGACCCCAAGGTCCGCGTCGCCGCGCCCAAGCGCAAAGGTCCGCGCTACACGCCGATCTCGCGCCGCAACGAGCGCCCGAACGCCATCAAGTGGCTGCTGCGCAACCACCCCGAGATGAAGGACGCGCAGATCATGCGCCTCGTCGGCACCACCAAGTCGACCATCGACGCGGTGCGTGAGGGCACCCACTGGAACAATGCCAACATCACCCCGATGGACCCGGTGACGCTCGGTCTTGCCAGCCAGATCGACCTCGATCTGGAAGTGAGCCGTGCCTCGAAGGGCGCTGCCCCGGGCGATATCGCCGAACAGGGCACCATGCTGCTGACCGCAGAGGAAGCGCTGGCTGGCGCCCATGGCCGTGCCGGCATGGACCATGCCGAGGACGACGAGCATACCGAACGCCGCCCCGAGCGCGAGGAAGAGCTGGACGCCGACTCGGTGTTCGCCAAGCTGAAGTCGCTGAAGGGCGATTCCGAAGAGTAAGAGCTAAGGCGCGGGCAGCAGAGATGGAAATAAACCTGCTGCTCGCGATTTTCGTTCTCCTTGCCGCAACGGTGTTGCTCGTCCCGCTGTTCAAGTGGGCCGGGCTCGGCACCATCCTCGGCTACCTCGCCGCCGGTGTGCTGATCGGCCCCTATGGGCTGGCGCTGGTCTCCGACACCGACCTCATTCACCAGATTGCCGAATTCGGCATCGTCATGATGCTGTTCCTGATCGGCCTCGAGGTCGATGGCAGCGAACTCTGGCGCATGCGCAACAAGGTGTTCGGCCTCGGCCTGACCCAGATGGCGGCGACCACCGTCGTCGTCGCGATCCTGGCCCGGCTGATCGGCTTCGTCTGGGCCGATGCCGTGGTGGTGGGCCTGGCGCTGGCGATGAGTTCCACCGCCATCGCCATGCAGTCGGTCGACCAGCGCAACATCACCAAGACCGACACCGGCCGCGCCTCGCTGGCGATCCTCCTGGTGCAGGACGTGGCGGTAATCCCCATCCTCGCCATCATCCCGCTGCTCACCGCCATGGGCGGCTCGCCCATCGAGGCGATCGGCGAGAATGTGATCGAAGCAGTCGACAACCCGATCGACTGGTGGATCGCCCTGGTGGTGGTCGGCGCCTTTGCCGCGGCGCTGCTCGGCTCGCGCTTCGTCATCCGGCCGCTGATGAGCTGGCTGGCGCGCACCCGCGTGCCCGAGGCGTTTACCGCCTTCGCGCTGGCGCTGGTGATCGGCGCCGCGCTGGTCACCGAAAGCTTCGGGCTGTCGCCGGCGCTGGGCGCGTTCTTCGGCGGCGTGCTCTTGGCCGACAGCGAGTACCGGCACGAGCTCGAGAGCAACCTGCAGCCGTTCAAGGGCCTGCTGCTCGGGCTGTTCTTCATCACCGTGGGCATGTCGATCGCCTTCAGCGTGGTGATCGAGAACCCGCTGCTGGTGCTGGCGCTGGTGGTGGCGCTGATCAGCCTCAAGATGCTGGTGCTGTTCGTCCTCGCCACCTTCTTTAAGATGCACGTCGCCGAGCGGGTGCTGCTGGCGGTGCTGCTCAGCCAGGCTGGCGAGTTCGCCTTCGTCATCCTACAGTTCGCCCGTACCGCCGGGAACCTCTCGGGTCCGGAGGTCGAACTCTTGACCGTGGTGGTGGCGCTCTCGATGGCGACGACGCCGTTCCTGATCTTCCTCTACGACCGGCTCTGGGCGCCGCGCCTCAACCGCAATGGCGGCGACGAAACCGAGCTGCCGCCAGGTCCCGACGTGCCCAACCCGCATGACCGGGTGATCGTCCTCGGCTATGGCCGCTTCGGCCAGATCGTCACGCGGCTGCTGCGCGCCCAGGGCTTCGAAATGACGCTGATCGACGACGATCCGGCGCAGATCGAGCTAGTCAAGCGCTTCGGCGTCAAGGTGTTCTATGGCGATGGCGGGCGCCTCGAGATTCTGCGCGCCGCAGGCGCCGACAAGGCCAGGATGATCGTCATCGCCGTGGCCGGCGGTGAGCGCATCCTCGGCATCGCCGAGCTGATCCGCCGCAACTATCCCGACGTCATCGTCGCCGCCCGTGCCGTCGACCGCTCGCATGCCCACGACCTGATGGCGCTCGGCGTACAGGTGATCGAGCGCGAGACCTTCCGCGCCGCCATCAAGCTGGGCGAGGACGCGCTGCTGGCGCTCGGTCGCGACAAGGCGGAGGCCCACCGGGTGGCCGAGGCGTTCGAGCAGCACGACACCCGCATGCTGCACGAAAGCTACGCCGTGCGGCACGACCAGGCCGCCTATATCGGCTTTGTCCGCCGCTCCACCGAAATGCTCGATGCGGTGATGAAGGCGGATCGAGAACAACAGCCGGAACCGGGGCATTCTGCTGAAGGCGATATTGACAACAAGGCGCCGCGGGCCTCCGAGTAGCGCCTGTCTGTCTTCCCACCGGTCGCCCCCTTTCCCCATGCCCGATCTCTATTTCTGGACCGTCGCAGTCCTCGCGGTCTTCATTGTCGCCCTGAGCAAATCCGGGCTGGTAGGGAGTCTCGGGCTGGTCGGGGTGCCACTCCTCAGCCTGGTGATGCCGGCGCGCGACGCCGCGGGGATGATGCTGCTCCTGCTGCTGGTCATGGACGCCATTGCCGTCTGGACCTACCGCAAGGATGCCGACTGGCGCATCCTCAAGATCATGCTGCCCGGCGCCTTCGTGGGGACCGTTGTCGGCTGGGTGCTGTGGAGCTTTGTCTCCGACGCCGTGGTGCTGCTGTTCGTCGGTATCCTGACGCTGCTGTTCATCCTCGATGCGCTGCTGCCGCTGCGCAAGAAGCTCGAGGGGCTGCCGCCGTCAAAACCCTGGGGCATGTTCTGGGGCGGCGCGGCCGGCTTCACCAGCTTCATCAGCCACACCGGTGGGCCGCCCTTCCAGATCTATGTGCTGCCGCAGAAGCTGACGCCGGTGATCTTTTCAGGCACCACTGCCTTCTTCTTCGCCATCGTCAACACCGCCAAGCTCGTGCCGTACTTCTTCCTCGGCCAGCTCAACGTCGCCAATCTGGAACGGGCCGCGATACTCGCCCCACTCGCCATTGCCGGGGTGATCATCGGCGTCTGGCTGGTGCGGCGAATTTCAGTGAAGCGGTTTTACCAGCTTACGTATTGGTTGGTGTTCCTGCTGTCGCTGAAGCTGATCTATGATGGCGCCGTCGGGGTGTTCTTCACCAGCGCCGCTGCCTAACGCATCCCACCATTTCGGTGAGATGCTCTCAGTCTTTGACTTGGTCGCGTTTTCGAATCGGAAGGGCCTGTGATCCCCGCCTTCGCGAGACGGGCTTTTCCTGACCTCCAGGGTGCAACAAGAGCAAGAACATGAGCATCGACTATCGCCTCGACCATATCGCGCTGCTGGTTCGCGACCTCGACGAGACGGCGAAATTCCTCACCGAGGTGCTGCAGATCCGCGAAGTGCCCGACCCGATGGGCGGCACCCATATCCGCTGGTTCGAGTTCGGCAACAGCCAGCGCTTCCATATCCAGGCGGGCGACATCAGCCGCACCCATGTGGAAAAGCGCACGCACTTCGCGCTCTCCGCTCCAGATTTCGAGGCAGTGCTCAAGCATCTGCGGGCGCTGGGCACGCCGTTCTCCGACATGCAGGGCAACCCGGGCGCAGTGAACACCCGCCCCGACGGCATGCGCGCTGTGTTCGTAGAGGACCCCAACGGCTACTGGTTCGAGATCAACGATTTCAGGTGAGCGTCCACCCCGGAGCGCCGGTGGTTGTGGACCCCCACCCTTGATCCCTCCCCGCAAGGGGGAGGGAGACCCTCACACTGATATCGGGGCTGTCGTCTCCCTCCCCCTTGCGGGGAGGGATCAAGGGTGGGGGTCCACAGCCACCGGCGGCAGCGTAGCGCAGCGCAGCTGGGTGGGGTGGCCCCGCGCTCCAAACGCCGCCCATGAAAAAAGGCCGCGGCGCTTGCCGTGGCCCTCACAACTGCATGGGATTCTGTTTGTTTCCTCAGGCCTCGCTGAGCATTCGCGTCAGCTCGTCCTTGATCTCCAGTTTCTTCCGCTTCAGTGCCGCGACGTACAAGTCATCGTGGCTGGGGTGGCTCATTTCATCCTCGATCTTCCGGTCCAATTCCCGGTGACGCCGCTCGAGCGATTCGACGTGGCCTTCAGTCGTCATGACAACTCCTCTCCAGCTTTTCGACGCAGTGATCGTCACAAAAATTTCACGCGCTGTCGATGTGCAAGACTGCAACACATCGCCGCTGGTGCAAAATCAGGTGCAAATCTCCGACCGATCGGCTAACCCTTTTCGCACGGGCATTTCGCCTCGCTGAGGGACCTCGTCAACCGCTGCGATGCTGCCGCTCACCAAGGAACAAGAAGCCGCGCTGGGTCTGGAACTGGCTGCAAAACGCCAGGAACATGCCGACCTCGACGCCGCCATTCACACCCTCTCATCGTCCGGCTACTCCGACCAGATGCTGATTCAGCGCATGAAGAAGCGCAAGCTCACCCTGAAGGATCGGATCGTGCAGCTCGAGAACATCCTGCTGCCCGACATCATCGCCTGACGGCAGGGCGCCTCCGGAAGCCAAGCAGCCGCTTCCCGTCCGAGCGCCGGCATCAAAGACCTGCCTGCGTCGGCGCGCCGCGCTCCACATTCATCACGCAGCGTGCTACACAGCTGACCGACCGCTGGTCGGTCCATGATATTGACGCGTGCGACTGTCCTTGGGAGGGCGGAATGCCGTTTCCTCGAATTGTGAAGAGCGCCCCGGCGCGGCGCGACGAAATTCTTGATGCGGCGCAGCGATTGTTCGCCCGCAATGGCTATGACTCGACCTCGGTCAGTCAGATCATCGCCGACGTCGGCGTCTCGAAGGGGGCATTTTACCACCATTTCGAATCGAAAGAGGACCTGGTCGAGGCCCTCGCCTGCCGCTATGCGCGCCAGACCGCAGCGCTGACCGAAGCCGAACTCTCCGACCCAACGCTCGATGCGTTCTCCAAGCTCGCCGGTTTCCTCGGCACCATGCGCCGCCATAAGACCGAGACCGCGGCGGAACTGCGCGCCACGTTCGAACCGATGTTCCGGGCCGAGAACCTGCAGCTGTTCGAGCGCACCCAGCGCGCTGTCACCGAAGTGGTGCGGCCGATCCTGACGCGCATCATTGTCGAAGGCGTTGCCGAGCAGACCTTCGATACGCCGGATCCGGAAAGCGCCGCCGAGACCATCATGCACCTGATGACCTCGAACCGGGAGTTGATCGTCGAGCTCTACCAGACCCGCGACCGGCTGCATTTCGAGCGGCTGTCGCAGCGCCTGCTCGACAAGATGGAATATCTGGGCACCGTCATCGACCGCATCCTCGGGCTGCCGGAGGGCTCGATCGAACTGGCCGATCGCACCGCGCTCGATGCGCTGGCCTGCGCACTGGACCGGCCGCCGACCGCTGCCTGACCACAAAGGACAAGGGCTAGCCGCTTGCGCTCGGCGGGGCTCTTCCCTAAGGGTGAAAACCACGGAGCGTAGTCAGCAAAAGTTGCAGACTTTTGCGATTCGACTGCGCGACAAACGTCGCGAGCGTAGTCAGCAAAAGTTGCAGACTTTTGCGGTTCGACTGCGCGACAAACGTCGCGAGCGTAGTCAGCAAAAGTTGCAGACTTTTGCGGTTCGACTGCGCGACAAACTAGGCATGAGCCGCGCCTTCCGGGGGACCTAAGTGCCGACCTCGCCACCCGTCGCCATCATCATGGGCAGCCAGTCCGACTGGCCGAACCTGCGTCATGCCGCCGAGACGCTCGACGCGCTGAAGATCGACTACGAAGCGCGCATCATCTCGGCGCATCGCACGCCCGACCGGATGTATGAATTCGCCAGGGGCGCCAAAGCCGAGGGCTTTCAGGTGATCATCGCCTCGGCCGGCGGCGCCGCGCATCTGCCCGGCATGGTGGCCGCGCTGACCCCCCTGCCCGTGCTCGGCGTGCCGGCGCAGACCGCGGCGCTCGGCGGTGAAGATAGCCTGCTCTCGATCGTCCAGATGCCGCCCGGCATTCCGGTGGGGACCCTCGCCATCGGCCGCGCCGGCGCCATCAACGCCGCGCTGCTGGCCGCCGCTATCCTCGCGCTCTCCGACCCTGAAATCGCTTCGGCGCTCGACGATTTCCGCGCCGACCAGACCGCTTCCATCCCCGAGTTTCCATCCGACGATGTCTGACGCCACGCCGCTGCCGCAGGGCAGCACCATCGGTATCCTCGGCGGCGGCCAGCTCGGCCGCATGCTGGCGCTCGCCGCCGCCCGGCTGGGGATGAAGACCCATATCTATTGCCCGGATCCAGAAAGCCCGGCTTTCGACGTGACGCCGCTGAAAACCGTCGCCGCCTATGACGATGAAGCCGCGCTCGCCGCGTTTGCCGCCGGCGTCGACGTGGTCACCTACGAGTTCGAGAACGTCCCGGCGAAAACCGCTGCCTTCCTCGCCAATTTGAAGCCGCTGCGCCCTGGCGCCACTGCGCTGGCCGTGTCGCAGGACCGGCTGGCCGAAAAGGCCTTCCTCACCATCAACCGCATCCCGGTGGCGCCGTTCGCGGCGATCGCCGACCTCGACCGGCTCGAGGCCGAGCTCGAAGAGATCGGCACCCCTGCTGTGCTGAAGACCACCCGGCTCGGCTATGACGGCAAGGGCCAGCGCATCGTCCACAATATGGAAGACGCCGCCCTCGCCTGGGAGTTGCTGTCGCCCAGGCCGCTGGTGCTTGAAGGCTTCATCGCCTTCGAAAAGGAAATCTCGGTAGTGGTGGCGCGCAACGCGCTCGGCGAAGTCGCGGCGTTCGACCCCGCCGAAAATGTCCATCGCGACCATATCCTCAAGACCAGCACGGTGCCCGCCGACATCAGTTCAAAGACTGCGAAGAAGGCGGTCGAGATCGCGCAACAAATCGCCATCGCGCTCGACTATGTCGGCGTGCTCGGGGTCGAGTTCTTCGTGCTGCCGGGCGGTAAGCTCCTCGTCAACGAGATCGCGCCGCGGGTGCACAATTCCGGGCACTGGACCGAGGCCGTGGCCATCACCGACCAATTCGAGCAGCATATCCGCGCCGTGGTCAACTGGCCGCTGGGCGACCCGGGCCGCATGGCCGACGTGGTGATGGAGAACCTGATCGGTGACGAAATCACCGCGATTCCCGAACGGCTTGGCCCCAACATCCAGCCGCATGCCTATGGCAAAGCCGAGTCGCGCCGCGGTCGGAAAATGGGTCACATCAACCGGGTTGCGTTGAAAAAGCGCGCAAAATGAGCGATTTCGGACGCTTGCCGGTGTGGACAAGCCGTTTCGATTGGCCTATATAGCCGCCCACGAATGACCGGTTCAGCCGGTCGGCGCTCCTTTGGGGCGTGTACGTCAAACAGTTCTGACTGATTACGAAGGGCGGTTGCGCTTGCAAGTAGTTGTTCGCGATAACAATGTTGACCAGGCGCTGCGCGCACTGAAGAAGAAGCTCCAGCGCGAAGGCGTCTTCCGCGAGATGAAGCTTCGCAACTACTACGAGAAGCCGTCCGAGAAGAAGGCTCGCCAGAAGGCCGAGGCCGTGCGCCGCGCCCGCAAACTGGCTCGCAAGCGCGCCCAGCGTGAAGGCGGCCTGCCCGCCCCCGCCGCGGCAGCGCGTCCGGCACGCCCGTAAGAGGCGTTCAGATTTGGTTCAGGAACGCCGCCTCACAAGGGCGGCGTTTTTGTTACGTACCGCCAGAACTTGCTCATATTTGTGCAGTTGTGCGCAACCGGATGAGGCCTTGTGCCGTTGGCGGCAACGGATAGACTCCCGATCCACTCTGGGTCGAACTAGAGCGAGATCAGGAAAGGTTGCAGACCTTTCCGGTTCGATCTCGCGACTACTAGGACTTGGAGCAGGAGTGCGCTTCAACGAAACGCAATCCTGCTCTGATAAAACGCGTCAAACATTGAGGACTCCAACATGAAGAAGTTCATCGCCGCGGCTGCAGCTGCCGTCATGCTCATGACCGCCGGCGCCGCCCAGGCCGCCACCCAGGTCAAGGTCGGCGTACTCAGCTGCACCGTCGATCCCGGTATCGGTTTCATCATCGGCTCGTCCAAGGATATGACCTGCCGCTTCAAGCGCGACGGCTACAAGACCGAGCGCTACCAGGGCAACATCAAGAAGCTCGGCATCGACATCGGCGTCACCGGCCGCACCGAGATCGTCTGGCTGGTGTTCTCGGCCTCCAATACCAAGTACGGCAGGGGCTCGCTGGCCGGCACCTATGTCGGCGGTTCGGCTGAAGCCACGCTCGGCGTCGGCCTCGGCGGCAACTGGCTGATCGGCGGCTCGCGCAAGGGCTTCGCCCTGCAGCCGTGGTCGATCCAGGGCCAGACCGGCCTCAACTACTCGGTCGCCTTCGCGGGCCTGACCCTGTACTGAGCCGGCGCACAGCGCTGAAATTGAAACGCCGGTCCCTTGGGGCCGGCGTTTTCATTTTGGGCCGGTGCGGGCCGCGCATCTAGCGCACCCCAGCCTCAGCCCGCTGAAAGAACCCCTTCGCCCGCTCCCACAGTCCTCGCGCCCACATGTCGCTATGTCCTGCCCCGGGTTCGATCCAGAGCTCATCCTGGTTCGGCGCCAGCGCATAGACCCGCTCCCCGTGGCTGACGCCAATGGTGCGATCGGCCGTGCCGTGCGCCACATAGACCGGCTCGGTCACATCCTTGATCCATTGGTCCACCCTGAACTGGTCGGCCATCAGCAGCCCGACCGGCAGGAACCAGTAACGGTCGGCGGCAACCGAGACCGCGGAGTCGAACGGCGTCTCCAGCAGCAGCGCATCGGCCTCCCTGAGGTTCGCCACATAGGTGGCGGGCCCCGAGCCGAGCGAACGGCCCCAGAGGACGATCGGAAAACCTTTGTCGGCCACCCAGTCATAGGCCGCGAGGCCATCGGCGAGGATGTTCGCCTCGCTCACCTCGCCGGGCGAGCCGGGAAAGCCGCGATAGTCGAAGGCGAGAAAGCCATAGCCGTCGGCGACGAAGGCCGCGAAGCGCTCGTGCTCGCGTGAGAAGCTCTGGGCATTGCCGCGGAAATAGAGGATCAGCGGCTTGCCGGCAGCCGGCGGCTGGTACCAACCGGTGAGGGACGAGCCGTCGGCGCTCGGGATGCTCACCAGCTCCGCCGCGGTGAGCTTGGTCTCGCTCAGCGCCAGCAGCCGCCCGCCACGGTCGTATTGAAAGTCGCGCTGAAAGAAATACATGGCGCCCAGCACCATGGCATAGGCCAGCACCGCGACGATGCCGGCCCCGATGGCGATCCGTCCCAGCCGCTGCATCTCATGCCCTCCGTTGCCGAAAGGGCATGCCATGGCGGCGGAGCGATGTCAGCCCTGCGCGGCCTTCATCTTCTCGGGATCGAGCGCGAACGCGAAGGCCCGCTCGAACACTTCGGCCGGCTGGCAGCCGGAAACCGCGAACTTGTTGTCGAACACGAAGAATGGCACGCCCTGGATGCCCTGCTGCGCCGCGGCGACCGCCAGTTCGTGGGTAATCGCCAGCTCGCGCGGGTCGCGTACCGCGTCGAGCGCCTCGGCGTGGGTGAAGCCGTGCTGCGCGGCGATGCCGGCCAGCACTTCGTCGTCATTGATCAGCTGGTGATCCATGAAGTAGCCCCAGGCGATGGCATTGGCCAGCGCGTGCTGGGTGCCCTTGGCCTTGGCGAGGCGCACTAGCGTGTGGCCCTTACGGGTCGGGAACGAGCGCGGCTGCTGGCTGAGATCGAGGTCGATCCCGGACGTCTTCGCCTCGCCCTCGACGCGCGCCCACATCTCCTTGGGGTCACGGCCATACTTCTCGCGCAGCATGTCGGCGACCACCACGCCTTCCTCGGGCGTGTTGGGATCGAGATAGAACGGATGGTTCTCCACCTCGACCACCACGTCATCCGGCAATGCGGCGATCGCCTGGTCGAGCCGTGCCGAGCCAACGAGGCACCACGGGCAGACAGTATCGGTAAACAGGTCGATCTTGACAGTGCGCGGCACGGCGGTCCTCATTGGCTGAACCGGCCACACATGGCTGCTGAACCCCGGCGGCGCAAGAACGCACACCGAGGTAACCTGCATCCGCCAAACTGCCTATCGAACTCCCTACCCGCGGTGTCATCCCCGCGAAAGCGGGGATCTCCGTTTGCGATGGTGGCGCGGCCAAGAAAACCGAGGTTCCCGCTTTCGCGGGAATGACCCGGTGAGTACGTCCAGGGCCAGAGTTCGGGTGCGGCCCAATCGCAAAATGCTCTAGTTGAACGCCATCACCGCGCTGATGACGATGCCGGCCATGGCGAGCCGGGTGATCCAGCCCATCACCTGCGGGCTGATGGTGCCCGGTTTGGCGACGATGCCGATGATCATGGCGATCAGCACCACCACCACCAGCCCCATCTTGATGAAGAACCAGACGCTCTGCCCCTCGAAGCCGCCATAGCGGACATAGACCATGGCGATGCCGGTTAGCAGCAGCAGGCCGAAGGCGATGCGGGCGTTAATGCTGAGGCGTTTGCCGATGCCGCCGAGCAGCGGTCGGGCATCGGGCGGGGCCGCGCCGATGCGGCTGCCGATCAGCGGCGCCGCGATGGTGGTGGTAATGGCCAGCCCGAAGGCCGCCAGATGAATGATGAGAAGGATATTGAACGTGAGATCCATAACTGCCGTGCCCTTTGCTGGAAGGCAGTCTGGATACGACCTCAAGTGAAGTTGAGGTCAATAGGTGCTTTGAGGAAAGGTTGCAGACTTTCCGGTTCGAAGGCGCGACCGAATCGAGAAACTGGAGCGCTCCGCCGGTCATTGAAGCGGTGAAACGCTCCAGGTCCGATGCGTGGTGACGGCGAGCCAGATGGCGATGAGCACCAGCGTCACGCCGAAGACGATACCGGCCCGACTGCGGATCCGGTCCGACGACAGTACCGGCTGCAGCGTGCTGGCGAGCAGGACGATCCCCAGGTGAATGATCGTCGCTACTGCGACATACACTAGGGTCAGGCTGAGCAGTTGTGGGATGGCCGGCGCCGTGCCGGAGACGAAGTTCGGCAGCACCGCGATGTAGAACACCGCAGCCTTGGGATTGAGCAGGTTCGAAGCGAGGCCGCGGCCGAAATAACCCGCCAGGTTCTTCTGCACATCCTCGGGCTCGAGCGGCTTCTGCGTGTCGCGATAGCTGTCCCAGCCGAGCCAGACCAGATAGGCTACGCCACCCCAGCGCAGCGCCTCGTAGAGCCAGCGCGTCTCGCTGATCAGCGCGCCGAACCCGAGCCCGGCCACCAGCCCGAGCACCAGCAGGCCGAGCGCCACGCCAGCGGCAGCGGCGAACCCGGCGATGCGGCCCCGATCGAGGCTGAGCACCGCGAGGTACCCCATGTTCGGCCCGGGCGTGAGTTCGATGGCGAACGACGTCAGAATGAACGGCAGCAGGGTTTCCAGCATCGGCTAGCTGCGGCTCATCCCGACCGCGTCGCGCAGGTGCTGGATCTGCGGTGCCGCCGCTTCTGCCCGGACCTTGTGGGCATCGTCGGGACCGGCCGGCCCTCCCTGGCGCGCCGGCTCCGACCTGGTGTCGACCCAGTAGAGGTTGTGGCTGAAGCGACGCTTGCCGCTGTCGAGGATGGTCACGTTGATGTCCTTGATACCCGGACCGAACAACTCGGCAACCGCGCCGGAAATGACGTCGCCGCTGAGGAACCAGCTGGGATTGAACTTGTCGTAGATGTTGGTCCAGCACACGGTGGAAAACACTGCCGCATGGTGTGTTACCATCCGGCCGTTCTCCTCATAGATGAAGCCTTCCGCGTCGCCGCGCGGCTCGGGCGGCGAGATCGGCAGCACCCGCTCGTGCTTCATCCGCAGGAAGTCCTCGAGCCCCTCGGTGACGAGGAACTCGGCATTGGCGAGCGGCGAGCCGAGCGTCACGAAATCGCTGACTTTCCAGCCCGACAGGCCGGCCGGCTTGCCCTCGGGCGGAGGGTCGGCCGGCTTCTGCCGCCGCAGCGCCGAGAACGCTGCCCATTGCAGGGTCTGGTAGGTCTCGACATCGGCAGGCGTCCATTCGGCCACGGGTTTGCTGGCGAAACGCTCCACCGCCTCGATGGCGGCGACCGCGTCGGCATCCGGCGGGTTGTCCTTGGTGGGCCCGACGCTGTGCCAGAGCAGTTGCAGCAGGTCATAGGCGAGGACCGTCCCCAGCGAGTGGGCCACCACCACGATGCGGTCGTAATCGGTATCGTTGTGGAGGGCCTTGAGCAGCGCCAGGCCACGCTCCCGCAGGGCCTGGCGGCTACGCACCGTCTCGGTCTGCGCGCTCAGGTAGCTGGCGGCATCGCCGAACAGCGGCAGCAGGTCGTTGGTGAACAGGTAGAGCACCACGCCCATGATCAGGGCGGCGACGATCACCGGCGTCTGCCAGGAGATGAAGCCGACACCGACGATCAACGCGAGGAGGATGGCACCGCGCGGGATCGATTTTGCCTGCGCCGTGGCGGGAAAGAACTTCGGCACCACCAGCGTCAGCACAGCGACCGCAATGATCGCGAGCCCGAGCAGTGCATCGAGCCGATTGCGGTCCTGGAACGGCGCCAGCCAGTTCGCCTGCAGCAGTTGCGGGATTTCGAGGATGACCCAGAGCGTCATCGCGATGGCGGCGAGGCACAGCAACCAGAAAGCCAGCCACGGCCCGTACATGCGCCTGGGCACCTGCAGCGGGCTGATCCAGAACAGCCGCTCGAGCCAGCGCCAGAGGTTCCGGAGCGGCGTATCGGCCAACAGGTCAGCGTAGTAGAGCTCGAAGAAGTCGGTGCGGCGACCCTTGTCATGCGGCGGCGTGGTGATCCGCTGCATTTCATAGAGCCCGCTCTTGCTGTCGGGGACGATCCAGGTGTTGTCCTTGCTGTAGGGCGGATCCGGCGTCACATCCGGGTTGGACGCCCATAGCGCCGCCACGAAATCACGGATCGTACCCATCGGCCGCTGCTGGCCCTGGCCGTGCACGACGACGATCGCCTGCCGCTTGATCGGCTCGGCTGCAGGCCTCGACGCAGGTTTTCTTGCCATGACGGTCCCCACGGGCAGCCGGGAGATTGATCTTGCAAGTCCTGAAATGAAAAGAGCCGCCCTCGGGGCGACTCTAATTCAGTATCGGCGGCGGCGGAAGTAAGTTGTGCCTAATGCCCCAGCGCCTTGACGATATCTTCGGTGACCTTCTTGGCGTCGCCGAACAGCATCATGGTGTTGTCGCGGAAGAACAGCTCGTTCTGCACGCCCGCATAACCCGCCGCCATGCCGCGCTTGATGAACAGCACCGTGCCGGCATCTTCGACGTTCAGCACCGGCATGCCGTAAATCGGCGAGGTCTTGTCGGTCTTGGCGGCCGGGTTGGTGACATCGTTGGCGCCGATGACGAAGGCGACATCGGTCTGGGCGAACTCGGAGTTGATGTCTTCGAGCTCGAACACCTCGTCATATGGCACGTTCGCTTCGGCGAGCAGTACGTTCATATGGCCCGGCATACGGCCGGCTACCGGGTGGATGGCGTATTTCACCTCGACGCCCTCGGCCTTGAGCAGATCCGCCATTTCGCGCAACGCATGCTGGGCCTGCGCCACCGCCATGCCGTAACCGGGCACGATAATGACCTTGCCGGCGTTCTTCATCATGAAGGCCGCATCTTCGGACGAGCCCTGCTTGACCGGCCGCGTCTCCTCTTCGCCCGCGCCGGCGGCAGCGCTGTCGCCGCCGAAACCGCCCAGGATCACGGAGATGAAGCTGCGGTTCATCGCCTTACACATGATGTAGCTGAGGATGGCGCCGGACGAGCCGACCAGCGCGCCGGTGATGATCAGCGCGGTATTGCCCAGCGTGAAGCCGATGCCCGCCGCTGCCCAGCCCGAGTAGGAGTTGAGCATCGAGACGACCACCGGCATATCGGCGCCGCCGATCGGGATGATCATCAGCCCGCCCAGCACCAGCGCCACAACGGTGATGGCCCAGAACCACAAGGGATCAACGGTGACCGCAAAGGCCCAGATCAGCACCAGCAGCAAGAGGCCGAGCGCGATGTGGATGATGTGGCGGAACGGCAGGATGATCGGCTTGCCGCTCATATTGCCGTTGAGCTTGGCAAAGGCGATGACCGAACCGGTGAAGGTGAAGGCGCCGATGGCGACGCCGAGGCTCATCTCGATCAGCGCCTGCGCGTGGATATGCCCCACCGTGCCGATGCCGAAGGCCTCGGGCGCATAGAGCGCCGCAGCCGCGGCGAACACCGCCGCGAGGCCGACCAGCGAGTGGAACGCGGCGACCAGTTGCGGCATGTCGGTCATCTTGACCTTGCGCGCCAGCACCGCACCGATGCCGCCACCAATGGCGAGGCCGCCGATGATCAGCACCCAGCTCAGCCAGTCGGAAACGCCCGCCACCAAGAGCGTGGTGACGATGGCGATGCCCATGCCGACCATGCCGAAAGTATTGCCCTGCCGCGACGAGGCCGGGCTCGAGAGCCCGCGCAGCGCCAGGATGAACAGCACGCCCGAGACGAGATAGAGAACGGCGGCGAAACTGGCGTCGATCATTCCGTGACGGGCTCCATGCTGCCGGTGGGGAACTCCACGTCGACAAAGGCGGGGTAGACTTCCTTGAGGATCGCCACCTGCTGCGCATCTTCGACGCGCACCAGGTACCAGGTCTCTTCGTCGAACAGGCCAAGCGTCGACGACGTCGCCTTCACTTTGCCGCCCGCTTCGCCCAGATCCATCACCGTCTCGGTCGGGATCAGCGCATAGGGGGTGCCGTCAGCGGTTTCGAAATACTCGGCCGCTTCGAGGTCCATGGCGAAGGAAACGATTTCCACGTCCTTCATCACCTGGTCCATCTGCTGCTGCGTCGCTTCGATCAGCTGCTCGGTGGTGACGTTGAAATTGGCGGCGATCTTGTCGAGCACCTTGGGCGGCACCACGTCCATCACCTGCGACATGTCGCTGGCCTTCATCGCCGCATCGAAGCTCTCGATACGGGCGGCGAGCCCCTCGAGCTGCTCGTCGGTGAACTCGGCGGCAAACACCGGCGTGGCGAGGACGGCGAAAACCGCAATGGCGGCGAAGAGGCGCTTGAACATCAGTGTTTTCCCGTCTTGCCGGCCGGCGCTTCCTTCTTCTTGTACATCGCCAGCATGCGCTGGGTGACAAGGAAGCCACCGAAGATGTTGACGCTGGCGAGCACCAGCGCGAGGAAACCGAAGAGTTTTGATACCCAGTTGCTGTCGGCGGCGAGCGGCACGCCGACGGCGAGCAGCGCACCGACCACGATCACCGATGAGATGGCGTTGGTGACGCTCATCAGCGGCGTGTGCAGCGCCGGGGTGACGCTCCACACCACGTAGTACCCCACCGCGATGGCGAGGACGAAGATCGACAGGCGGAAGACAAACGGGTCGATGGCGCCACCGGTGGCGGCGCTGACCGCCGCAGTGATGGCATCCGCAGTGTGCGCAGCGGTCTGTTCCATTTACTTCTTCCCCTTGGCGGTCGAGGGCTTTGCAGCAGCCGGTTTGGCCGCCTTGGCGGCAGCGGGCTTGGCAGCAGCTTTCGCGGCAGCCGGCTTGGCGGCAGCCTGCTTGGGCGCAGCCGCCGCCTTGGACGCTGCAGCCTTGGCGATGGGCGCGACGACCGGCGCCGCCTTCTTCACCTTGCCGCCGATGGTCTTGGCCACGGCAGCGGCCTTTGCCGGGGCTGCCTCGGCTTTGGGAGCCGCCGCCTTTTTGGGCGCTGCGCCCTTGCTCGGCTCGGCAGCCTTTGCAGCCGCGGGCTTGGCCGCAGCCGGCGCGGCGTCGAACTTGATGTTGGGATGCACGATGGCGCCATCGCGGGTCAGCACGGTGGCCTTCACCAGCTCGTCGTCCCAGTTCACCGCCAGCACCTTCTCCTTCTTGTCGACCAGCGTTTCGAGGAAGGAGACGAGGTTACGCGAGTAGAGTTGGCTGGCCGAAGTGGCGAGCCTGCCAGCGACATTGGTGAAGCCGATGATCGTCGCGCCATTGGCCGTGGTGATGGTCTTTCCCGGCTGGGTCAGCTCGATATTGCCGCCGCGCTCGGCTGCAAGGTCGACCAGCACCGAACCCGGCGCCATCGATTCGACCATGGCTTTGCTCACCAACTTGGGCGCCGGGCGGCCGGGGATCAGCGCCGTGGTGATGACGATATCCTGCTTGGCGATGTGACCCGCGACCAGTTCGGCCTGCGCCGCCTGCTCGTCCTTGGTCAGCTCGCGCGCATAGCCGCCAGTGCCCGAGGCATCCTTCAACGCCTCGGTCATGATGAACTTGGCGCCGAGCGATTCGACCTGCTCGCCGGCAGCGGCGCGCACGTCGGTGGCGGTGACCACTGCGCCCAGGCGCTTCGCCGTAGCGATCGCCTGCAGCCCGGCAACGCCGGCGCCCATGACGAACACCTTGGCCGGGCGCACCGTACCGGCAGCGGTCATCATCATCGGCATGGCGCGATCGAACGCGCCGGCGGCATCGATCACCGCCTGGTAGCCGGCAAGGTTGGCCTGGCTCGAGAGGATATCCATCACCTGGGCGCGGGTGATGCGCGGCATGAACTCCATGGCGACGGTGGTAACGCCGGCCTTCGCCAGCGCGGCGATCTCAGCCTCGTTGCCATAGGGGTCCATCGCGCCGATCACCAGCGCGCCGGCAGCGGCACCAGAGAGGCTGGCGGCGGTCGGACGGCGCACGGTGAGCACGATATCGGCGCCCTTGATGGTCGTCGCGGCGTTGCCGACGCTGGCGCCCGCGGCGGCGTAGTCCTTGTCGGGGAAGCGGGCGAGGTCACCCGCCCCTGCCTCGATGGCAACTTCGGCGCCGAGCCCGATCAGCTTGGTGACCGTCTCGGGCGTCGCCGCGACACGCGTCTCCCCTTCGGCGCGTTCCCGCAACACTGCAATCTTCATGGAAGTCTCCAGAGCGTCAGACGCCGACCGTGTCGGTCACCGGATAGAAAAATCCCGCCGTCAGCTGCGGCGGGATCCCATCACCATCACACCGATGATGAGCACTGGAATGGCCAGCAGCAGCAACGCCCCGATGATCGGCTGATGCGCCTCGATGAAGGCGTAGAGCGACAGCGCCACGAACACCATCGACACGATGCCCCACTTCACGAAGGTGATGAAGCCGGCATAGGTCGCCTCATGCTGAGCGTAGTCCATGGCGGGCGGCAGTTCGTGCGTAGCAGCGGCGGCGGGTTTCTTGGCCATCAGGTCCTCAGTCCATTGATCGTCTTCGGGACACCGACCCTCGGACCATCACGCCGCGATAGCACGCGAACGCCGAAGATCAGACCGCCCCACTCCGCCTCTCATACTTCGCGCGGCAGTGCCGCACAAGCGCAGCGCGGCGGTTCGCCACGCTGCACCAATTGCCAAGCCGCCCGTCGCAGCAGCCTCAGGCTGGCTGCGTTGCTTCCAGCTCGTTGATCAGCCGTTCGATCATCCCCAACCCCAGCGACCAGAAGCCCGGGTCGCGGGCGTCGAGCCCGAACGGCGCCAGCAGTTCGGAGTGGTGCTTCGAGCCGCCGGCCTTCAGCAGCTCGAAATAGCGCTCCGCGAACCCGTCGCTCGATTTCTCGTACTGCGCGTAGAGCGAGTTCACCAGGCAATCGCCGAAGGCATAGGCATAGACATAGAATGGCGAGTGGATGAAGTGCGGGATATAGGCCCAGAAGATGTCGTAGCCTTCATTGAGCTTGATCGCTGGCCCAAGGCTTTCGGCGCCGACATCGAGCCAGATCTGGTTGAGATCGACGGTGGTCAGCTCGCCCTGCTTGCGCCGGGTGTGGACCTCGCGCTCGAACGTGTAGAAGGCGATCTGCCGCACCACGGTGTTGAGCATGTCCTCAACCTTGCTCGACAGCATGGCGAAGCGCTGCGTCGGATCGGTGGTTTTGGCCAGCATCGAGCGGAAGGTCAGCATCTCGCCGAACACCGAGGCGGTTTCGGCCAGCGTCAGCGGCGTCGGCGCCATCAGCGCCCCCTGCGGGCCAGCCAGCACCTGGTGCACCCCATGCCCCAGCTCATGCGCCAACGTCATCACGTCGCGTGATTTGCCGAGGTAGTTGAGCATCAGGTAGGGGTGCGCCGAGGGCACGGTCGGGTGGGCGAAGGCGCCCGGGGACTTGCCGTCTTTGGTCGGGGCGTCGATCCAGCCCTTCTCGAAGAACGGCTCGGCGATCTCGGCCAGTTTCGGCGAGAAGGTGGCGTAAGCCTCCATCACCGTATCCCTCGCGGTCGGCCAGTCATAGATGCGGTCGTCGCTGGTCGGCAGCGGGGCGTTGCGGTCCCAGGCATTGAGCTGCGTCTTGCCGAACCACTTTGCCTTCATGGCGTAATAGCGGTGGCTGAGCCGCGGATAGGCGGCGCGCACCGCGGTCTGCAGCGCATCGACCACTTCGCGCTCCACCGAGTTCTCGAGGTGGCGGCTGTCGGCGATATCCTGGAAGCCGTGCCAGCGGTCGGCGATCTCCTTGTCCTTGGCGAGCACGTTGGTGATGTGGGTGAACAGCTTCTCGTTGCCGTGCAGCGTCTTCGACAACCCGTTGAACGCCGCTTCGCGCTTCAGCTCATCCTTGTCGGAGAGGTAGTTGAGCGTCGATTCGAGGTTCAACTCCTCGCCGTCGACATTGAACTTGAGGGCGGCCATGGTCTCATCGAACAGCCGGTTCCAGGCGCCGGCGCCGGTCACCGATTTCTCGTGGAACAGCTCTTCGATCTTGTCCTCGAGCTGATAGGGCTTGGCCTTCCTCAGCTCAGTGAACCAGGGGCGATAGCGGCCGAGCTCGGCGTTGCCCTCGAGCGCCGCTTCCAGCACGGCTTCGTCGATGCGGTTGAGCTCGAGGCCGAAGAAGATCAGGCCGGTTGAGAGGTCGGTGAGCGCCTGGCTGAGATCGCCGAGGAACTTCACCTTGTCCGCATCCTGGGTGTTCCGCACATATTGCAGGAACGCGTAGGAGCCGAGCTTGCCGCTGAGATCGCCCAGCGCTTCGTAACGCTTGATCGCATCGATGAGCTTGCCCGCCTTCGTCAGCCCCTCGAGCTTGCCCTTGTAGTCGGCCTCAAAGCTCTTGGCGTCAGCCTGCGCCGCGGCGAGATCCGCCTTCAGCGCCGGCGCGTCGTTGCCGGTATAGAGATCGTCGAGGTTCCAGGTCGGCATGTTGCCGAGCTGGTTATGTCCCTTGTGGGCTGTGGCTTCTGCTGCACGTGGCAGGTTGCGGATATCCATGTCTCACCTAGGCTCGAAAATCAGGCGCGGACCTTAGCCAGCGCGCGGCACGATGGGAAGCGGTGGCACGAGTCTCGAACTCGTGGTAGTGACAGGTGTTACCTGGAGCTACCCATGGCTGGAAAATCCACGACAAGCATCAAGCTGGAAGACGACCTGCGTGATCGGCTCAATCATCTTGCGACCAGCCGGCAACGCTCGGCCCATTGGCTGATGCGCCAGGCGATCGGCGAGTTCGTCGAGCGGGAGGAGCGGCGCGAGCGCTTCAAGCGCGACGCCGAGCACGCCTGGGAAGACTACCAGTCGACCGGCCTGCACCTGACCGGCGAGGAAGTCGAGGCCTGGCTCGAGAAGCGCGCCAACGGCGAGGATGCAGAGTTGCCTGAATGGCACGAGTGAGATGGTCTCGCGAGGCCACCAAGAACCTCGTCGAGCTTGAGGCCTTTCTCGCACGCAACAGGCCACCGGCAGCGGCAAGGGCAGCCCAGATCATCCTCGAGGGGGTGCGGCAACTTCGCACCTTTCCCGCCAGCGGCCGACCGGCCGACGACACGATCGACGGCACGCGCGACCTCATCGTACCGTTCGGCGATGGCGGCTACGACATCCGCTATGTACTGATCGATGACGACGTCGTTATCAACGCCATCAGGCACACGCGGCAGGCTGGGTTCTAAGCCGGCCATAGCGAATCCTTCACGCTTAATCGCCTCTTAACCCACCCCTCACATGCTGCTCCAAAACGGCACAGCGCGATTCGCCGCGGCGGCGAAGCGTGCAACTACAAAGTCCTTGGAGGACCATGACGCGCGTTCTGATAGTCGATGACGACCTGGTGCAGCTCAGGCTCACCTCCGAGGTCGCCAACCGGGCCGGGTTCTCTGCCGTTACGGCCACCAGCGGCAGACAGGCCCTCGAACTGCTCCACGCCGATCCCGGCATCGGCGCCATGGTCCTCGATCTGGTGATGCCCGATCTCGACGGCATGGCGGTGATGGAAGCGATGCGCCGCGATGGCCTGGCGACCCCGGTGATCGTCCAGACCGGCCACTCCTCGCTCGATACCGTCGTCACCGCCATGCGCCAGGGTGCCGCCGATTTCTTCGTCAAGCCGGTCGCTCCGGAGCGGCTGATCATGTCGCTCAGGAACGCACTGAAGCTCGGCGAGCTCGAGACCATGGTGCGCACCGATCGCAGCCGGCTCAGCGGCACCATGAGCCTCACCGATATCGTCACCCGTGCGCCGAGCATGGATCGCGTGCTGTCGCTCTCCGCCAAGGCGGCGAAATCCACCATCCCGGTGTTGATCGAAGGCGAGACCGGCGTCGGCAAGGAACTCGTCGCCCGGGTGATCCAGGGCTCGGGTGATCGAGCCGGCAAACCCTTCGTCACCGTCAATTGCGGAGCGATCCCCGCCAACCTGATCGAATCGACGCTGTTCGGACATCGGAAAGGCGCCTTCACCGGTGCGGTCGCCGACCACCCCGGCAAGTTCCTCGAGGCACATGGCGGCACCATCTTCCTCGATGAGGTCGGCGAGTTGCCGATGGAGACGCAGGTCAAGCTGCTGCGGGTGATCCAGGACGGCGAGATCGAGCCGGCCGGCGCCGACAAGCCGGTGCGGGTCAATGTGCGGCTCATCTCGGCAACCAACCGGCGGCTGCTCAACCTGACCAAGGCCGGGGCCTTCCGCGAGGACCTCTATTACCGGCTCAATGTCTTCCCGCTCTATGTGCCGCCGCTGCGCGACCGGATGGAAGACCTGCCGGTGCTGGTGAACCACTTCGTCGCGCGTCTCGCCGCCGAAGCCGGCAAGCGCATCGTTGGGGTTTCCGAACCGGCCCTCAAGCTGCTGCGCGACTATGACTGGCCGGGCAACGTCCGACAGTTGGAGAATGCGGTCTACCGCGCCGTGGTGCTCAGCGACGCCGCCTATCTCGAAACCGCCGACTTCCCGCAGATCGTCGCCCTGAGCGCCGGCCGCGCTGAAGCGTTGCGGTTGACCTCGGCGGCGCCTGGTCCTTCAGGCCCGGTTCACATCGATGAGGCTATCGCCTCTCTACGCGAGGTTGTGGACAAGACAGCGGTCAGCGACCGCTTCATGGCCCAGAGTGGCGAAGTCGCCGCCCTCGCCGATGTTGAGCGCGAACTGATCGTGTTCGCGTTGCGCCACTATGGCTACCGCATGTCGCGAGTGGCGCGGGCGCTCGGCATCGGCAGGTCGACGCTCTATCGCAAGCTCCGCGAGTACGGCCTGGACGAGGGTTTGGAGAGCGACGCCGCCTAGGCTAGTTGCACCAAGTCCACAGACCGAACTCACAAAATCGCGAGGAATTGTCAGCGTTAAGATTTGTGGGCTAAGCAAAATGCATATCTGGGGCAAAAGTGCCGAATCCTCCCCGTCACGCCGCCCCTTGCCAGCCCTCGAGCCGGGCACGGAGTACTTAATGACTATGCTGAAGGCCTTGTTGTTGGCTGGCACGGTGGCGCTCGCATCGCCATTTGCGATCTTCACGCAAGCAGCCTCTGCCCAGGAAACCGTCACGGTCGCCGGCATCGAAACCACGCGCATCGTGATCGCGCCGCCCAAGACCGAGCTGGCGCGGATCATCAAGGCCGGCCTCTCCACCGCCTATGCCGCGGCCGAGAAGGGCACCCGGACCTATCAGCAGACCCAGAAGCTCTATTTCTTCTATGGCGCCCGCCACTTCGAGCCGCTGTGGCTGAGCAAGGCGGATGATGGGTCGATTGCGTTCTCGCCCAATGCCGAGAAGATCATCCAGGTCTTCAAGGACTCCGAGCTCGAAGGCTTCCGTCCGTCCGACTACCTGACCGCCGACCTCGACGTTGCCGCCGCCGGCACCGATCCGATGAAGCTCGCTGCGCTCGAGACCGCCTTCTCCACAGCGGCGATCCGCTACGCGCAGGATGCCTTTGGCGGCCGCATCTCGCCGCTCGACGTCAACAAGACCTGGACCATCGCGCCCAAGCGCATCAACGAAGCCGAAATGCTGGTTAAGCTCGCCGACAGCAGCGAGCCGGACAAGCTGCTCCTGGCGTTGTCGCCGACCCAGCCGGAGTTCCGCGGGCTGAAGGCGGCGCTGGCCAAGTTCTACGACGGCGCCGTGATGGATGCGGCGATCACCATTCCCGAGGGCAAGCTGCTCAAGCCCGGCATGCAGGACGAGCGCGTCACGCTGCTGCGCCAGCGCCTCGATGTGCCCGAGCCCGATATCCCGGAGACGGCCGGCGCCGCGGTGACCGTCGACATCAATTATGACGAGCCGCTGGTCGCAGCAGTGCAGGCCTTCCAGGAGAGCCTCGGCCTCAATGGTGACGGCGTCATCGGGCCGGCGACCATCGCCGCGCTGAATGGCGGCTCGGCCACCACCAAGGAAGATATCGTCGCCAACATGGAGCGCTGGCGCTGGGAGCCGAACGACTACGGCGACTTCCAGGTGACGGTGAACATCCCCGAATTCCGCCTCTGGATCATGAACAAGGACGAGGTCCACTACACCACCCGCGTGGTGGTGGGCACGCCCAAGAACCAGACGGCGGTGTTCAACGACGAGATCGAGCATATCGTCGTCAACCCGTACTGGAACGTGCCGTCCTCGATCGCCACCAACGAGATCAAGCCGCATCTGATCGCCAATCCGGGCTATCTCGCCAGCCAGAACATGGAAATGCTGTCGGGCGGCAAGGTGGTCAACGCCTCGGCCATCGACTGGACGCAGACCAACATCAACCGCTTCCACATCCGGCAGAAGCCGGGCGCCGGCAATGCGCTGGGGCGGGTGAAGTTCCTGTTCCCCAACCAGCACGACATCTACCTGCACGATACGCCATCCAAGTCGTTGTTCTCGCGCTCGTTCCGCGCCTACAGCCACGGCTGCGTGCGCGTCGAGAACCCGATGGATTTCGCCGACGCGCTGTTGGCGCTCGAGCCCGAGATGAACGCCGGAACGCTGGAAGCGGCATTCGGCGACAAGGAGCGCTGGTTCAACCTCAAGACCAAGATCCCGGTTCACATCTCCTACTTCACCCTGCGCGTCGATGCCGACGGCACCATCCGCTCCTATGGCGACGTGTACGGCATGAACCAGCGGTTGAAAGAACTGCTGGCCGAATAGCAATCCGAGCGTTTCGGGACTAGAAACGAGGGCCGGTGCCACGGGGCGCCGGCCCTTCTGCTATGAAGTCGTGGCGGGTTGGCCGGCCAAGCGTTTACGACTGCTTAGGAATTCGGCCTTGGTTCAGCCGGATTTTCTGCCTAGAAACCCGCATGGTAGCCGCCTCACTTGGGTTACCAGGCGTTAGCGTTAATGTATTCTCATCGAACTGGCGCTAGGCTCAGTCGTCTATTGGGTTGCAACGGGTCGTTCGGGGCGTGTCGGGAAAACTGTTGGGGATATGGCGGGCTCTACCGCGGCTGTTTTTTGCCGCGACGATGGCGTTGACCGTCGTTCTGCCGCCGAGCGTCGTGCCGGTGAGCGCTGCCAATGGCGGCGGCGACCGGACGCTGTACCTGCACCACACCCATACCGGCCAGACCGGCAGCTTCACCTTCAAGCGCAACGGCCAGTATGACCAGAAGGTCTTGCGCGAGCTCAACATTTTCCTCGCCGACTGGCGCACCAAAGAACCCACGAAGATGGACCCAGCCCTCTTCGACCTGCTTTGGGAAGTGTACCAGGAAGTCGGCGGCCGCCAGCCCTACAACATCGTTTCGTCCTACCGTTCGCCCAAGACCAACAAGATGCTGGCATCCAGGTCGTCAGGCGTCGCCGACAACAGCCAGCACATGCGCGGCAAGGCGATGGACGTGTTCATCCCCGGGGTGAACCTCTCCAAGCTCCGCGAAACCGCGATGAAGCACCAGGTCGGCGGCGTCGGCTTCTACCCCACCTCGGGCAGCCCATTCGTCCACATGGATACCGGCAATGTCCGTGCCTGGCCGCGCATGACCCGCGCCCAGCTGAAAAAGGTCTTCCCCGACGGCAAGACCCTGCATCTGCCCACCGACGGCAAGCCGCTCTCCAACGAAGGGCGCGCCTATGCGCAGGCCCAGTGGTCCAAGTGCCGCACCGTGCCGTGCGATGGCGACGCCATCTTCGAGAGCGCCCCGGCCATCATGCTGGCCGACAATGCCGGTGAAGCAGCGCCGATCCCGGCGCTCCGTCCGCGCACCCTTGGCGGCGGCGCCACCATCATGCTGGCGTCTGCCGAAGAGCCGGCGCAGCGCGTCGTGCCGACCTTCGATGTGGTGGCGCCGGTGCCGGTATTCCGCCGCTCCGAAGACGGCATTAACGTTGCCGCCCTGCCGCCCGGCATCGACACCAAGGCCTTCGAAGCCGTCGGCGCGCCGATCCCGGCAACCAAATCCGCCCGCATCCAGCTCGCCACCCGCGCGCCGCTCGGCGGCGAAAGCGGCCAGACCGCCGTCGCGGCGCTCGCCGCGATCGACCAGCCGCTGCCCAAGCCGCGCGTCCTGATGTCGCCCAAGGTCGACGAGATGGTCACCGCCTATGTTGCGACCAGCCCCGATCCGGGCGCCGAACAGGCGCTGAAGATGATCATCGAGCGCGAGAACGCCGTGGTGCCGGAACTGCCGACCCGGGATCAGCTGCTGGGTTCGGGCAATGTCCAGACCGCCTCGCTCGGCGGCCCCGAGACCTTCTCGACGCTGAAGGGCATGTTCGACATGACCTTCAACTCGCTGACCGGCAATGCGGCTTCTGAGCCGATGCAGCAGGCCCTCGCCGACCTGGCGCTGAGCCGCCAGCCGAACCAGAGCATTGAGCTGCGCGCCATGGACCTGGTGGCGCCCGAGATCGACCATGTCAACGACACCCTGGTGCAGCCGGTGCCGATGACCACCGCGTTCTGGGCCGAGATGACCGAAGCCGAGGGTTACCTCGAAAAGGGTACCGAACTCGGCCCGCTCACCGGCCGCGTCGCCTTCCTTCCCGACAACGCCGCAATTCCCGCCTATGACCGTTTCGTGACGGATGGTTTGCAGCTCGTCGCAGAACGCTAAAAGGCCGCGCCCGCTGGGCGTTGCAATGCCGAACCCAAGCCTCTAAGTCTCTCAATGAGAGACCGGCCCGTTCCGGCGAAGGATCGGTATTTTGGACACGTCGCAGACCCCGCTGCTCGATCGCGTATCGGCACCAGCCGACCTGAAATCCCTGTCGCGCGATGAGCTGCGCCAAGTCGCCGATGAGCTCCGCGCCGAAGTGATCGATGCCGTGTCGGTGACTGGCGGGCACCTGGGCGCCGGGCTCGGTGTGGTCGAGCTGACCGTCGCCATCCACGCCACCTTCGATACCCCCCATGACCGCCTGATCTGGGACGTCGGGCACCAGGCCTACCCGCACAAGGTGCTGACCGGCCGCCGCGACCGCATCCGCACGCTGCGCCAGAAGGACGGCCTCAGTGGCTTCACTCGCCGCGCCGAGAGCCAATACGATCCGTTCGGCGCCGGCCATTCCTCCACCTCGATTTCCGCCGGTCTCGGCATGGCGGTGGCCTCCGAGCTGAAGGGCGAGAAGCGCAACGTCATCGCGGTGATCGGCGATGGCGCCATGTCGGCCGGCATGGCCTATGAGGCGATGAACAATGCCGGCGCCATGGACGCCCGGCTGATCGTCATCCTCAACGACAACGACATGTCGATCGCCCCGCCCACCGGGGCGATGCGCTCCTACCTCGCCAAGCTGGTTTCCGGCCCGTTCTATCGTGGCTTCCGCGACACCGCCAAGTCGATCACCGAGAAGATGCCCAAGCTCATCCACGAGACGGCGCGCAAGACCGAGGAGTTCGCTCGTTCGTTCTTCACCGGCGGCACGCTGTTCGAGGAACTCGGCTTCTTCTATGTCGGCCCGATCGACGGCCATAACCTCAATGACCTGCTCGACGTGCTGCAGAACGTGCGCGATGCCGAGTCCGGCCCGATCCTCATCCATGTGGTGACCAAGAAGGGCAAGGGTTACGGCCCGGCCGAGAACTCCGCCGACAAATATCACGGCGTCAACAAGTTCAACGTCATCACCGGCGCGCAGACCAAGCCGCAGTCGAACGCCCCGTCCTATACCTCGGTGTTCGCGCAGAGCCTGATCGAGGAGGCAAAGGCCGACGACCGCGTCGTCGCCGTGACCGCCGCCATGCCCAACGGCACCGGCCTCGACAAGTTCGCCGAGCTGTTCCCCAGCCGCATCTTCGATGTCGGCATTGCCGAGCAGCACGCCGTGACCTTCGCCGCCGGCATGGCGACCGAGGGGCTGAAGCCGTTCTGCGCCATCTACTCGACCTTCCTGCAGCGCGCCTATGACCAGGTGATCCACGATGTGGCGGTGCAGGGCCTGCCGGTCCGCTTCGCCATCGATCGCGCCGGTTATGTCGGCGCCGACGGCCCGACCCATGCCGGCAACTATGACGCCGCCTATCTCGGCGCCATCCCCGGCATGGTGGTGATGGCCGCCGGCGACGAGGCCGAGCTGCGCCACATGGTGGCGACCGCCGCCGCCTATGACGAGGGCCCGATCGCCTTCCGCTACCCGCGTGGCGATGGCCTCGGTGTCGAGTTGCCGCCGCGCGGCACGGTGCTCGAGATCGGCAAGGGCCGGATCCTCCGCGAAGGCAAGTCGGTGGCGCTGGTCAATTTCGGCACCCGGCTAGGCGAAGTCATCGCCGCGGGCGAGAAGCTCATGGCCTACGGGCTGAACCCGACCATTGCCGACATGCGGTTCCTGAAGCCTCTCGACGAGACCCTGCTCGCTCGCTTGGCCAAGGAGCACGAGGTCCTGATCACCATCGAGGAAGGCGGCATCGGCGGCTTCGGCAGCCACGTCGCGACCTTCCTCGCCAGCCACGGCCTGCTCGACGGCAAGCTGAAATTCCGGCCGCTGATGATCCCCGACGTCTTCACCGAACAGGCCGGGGTCAACGATATGTACGCCGCAGCCGGGCTCGACCGCGCCGGCATCGTCGCGACGACCCTCACCACGCTGGGCATCGACACGGCAGCCGTGCCGCGGACCACGAAGGCTTAGGCACAGCACGTCCGCCCCACCGGCCGCGGCGAACGCCGGGACCCAGTGCACCGGCTGGTCCACACGCAACGACCCATCCGACCTTGCCGTGAAGGACCGGCGCGTTCCGTGCTGACCCAACCGTCCGAGCAGTGGGTCCCGACTTTCGTCGGGATGACGGCCGGGGATTTGATGAGCATCGAGCCCTAGCACCCCCAAGAATCAGCTAACCACATCCCATGCAGGTCGCGATCGACATGGGTGTGGCGCAGGGTGGCGCCGAGGCTAAGCTCGATCTCGAGGAACTGTTGGCCACGCGCCTCCTGGTGCAGGGCAATTCCGGCTCCGGCAAATCCCACCTGCTGCGTCGCCTGCTCGAACAGAGCGCCCCCTGGGTGCAGCAATGCATCGTCGATCCCGAGGGCGACTTCGTTACCCTCGCCGACAAATACGGGCACCTGGTGGTCGACGCCTCGCGTTCGGAGAGCGAACTCACCACCATCGCTGCTCGCGTCCGCCAGCACCGCGTCTCGGTGGTGCTGAGCCTCGAAGGGCTGGATGTCGAGCAGCAGATGCGCTGCGCCGCCGCCTTCCTCGGAGGCCTGTTCGATGCCGATCGCGATTACTGGTACCCGATGCTGGTGGTGGTCGATGAAGCACAGCTCTTCGCCCCCGCCATCGCCGGCGAAGTCTCCGACGAAGCGCGCAAGCTATCGCTCGGCGCGATGACCAACCTGATGTGCCGCGGCCGCAAGCGTGGGCTTGCCGGGGTGATCGCCACGCAGCGGCTGGCCAAGCTCGCCAAGAACGTCGCCGCCGAAGCCTCGAACTTCCTGATGGGCCGCACCTTCCTCGATATCGACATGGCCCGCGCCGCCGACCTCCTCGGCATGGAGCGCCGGCAGGCCGAGATGTTCCGTGACCTGAACCGTGGCCATTTCATCGCCCTCGGGCCTGCCATGTCGCGCCGCCCGCTGCCGATGGTGATCGGTGCGGTGGAAACCTCGGCCCGCTCGTCGAGCCCCAAGCTGATGCCGATGCCGGATGCGTCGATCGACGCCAGGGACCTGATCTTCGCACCGGTTCCGGAAGCCGTGCGCCCGGTCCGCCGGCCGCCACCGCCGCCACCGCCCTCGACCAACGACCTGCTCGCCCAGCTGGTGCGCACCCAGGTACCGCAGCAGCCGCGTGCCGACGAGCCCCCGGTCGATATTGCCGAGCGCGACCGCGCCATCGACGACGTGGTCCGCGAACTGCTCGAGGATCGCGACGCGGCCTATCGCTCGGTCGCCGTGCTGTACCAGGATTTCCTCGTCCGCTGCCGCATCCGGCGCGTCCCCGGCGAAGCGCTGGCGCTGCCGGCCTTCCGGAGGAAGCTTGCCGTGGTTCGGGCCGGCGTTGCCGAAGAGACCGCGCAGTCCGAGACCTGGCAGACCGCGCTGTCGCTCTCCACCCAGCTCGCCGATGACGTACAGGGCGTCTTCCTGGTGCTGGCCCGCGCTGCGCTCGAGGGGCTGCCCTGCCCTTCCGATGCCGCGCTGGCCCGCGCCTATGGCACTCATTCCACCGGCCGCGCCCGACGCCTCCTCGCCTATTTCGAGGAACGCGGCCTCCTGGTGGTGCGCATGGACCTGCGCAACCAACGCATCGTCGCCTTCCCCGATCTCGGCACCGAAACCGCCCCGGGCAGCCCGGATGCGCCCGACTACGACGATCGGGCTGCGGCCGAGTAGTCGGCTGGGTTGCTTCGCTGGTGTGTTGAACGGCAGTTGCGGTGCGGGCTGACCCCCACCCCTGTCCCCTCCCCCTAAGAAAGGGGAGGGAGACCCTCACACCGATATCGAGGCAGTCGTCTCCTCCCCATGTTTAGGGGGAGGGGACAGGGGTGGGGGTCAGCCTGCACCAGCGCCAGCGGCCCTTTTCTCTGCTGCCCGCAAACCGTGTGATTCAAATCTCACCGGCTTTCGCCTATTTAGTCTATCATTCCCATAGGGATTATTGAGTGAAACGCCGATCGGGCTACGATCTGGGCATCTTCCGGGCATGCACCGGAACGCCAGTTTCGCACCGAAAGGATCGCATCGTGATATCAATCAAGCGCCGCACGCTCGGAGCGCTCGCCGCTCTGCTGCTCGCCGGCACCATCGTCGGCCCCAGCTTTGGCCAGGATACCCCGGTTCAGGGCGGCACCCTGATCTACCTCGAGCAGCAGGCCCACACCAACCTCTATCCCCCGGCGGGCGGCTTCTACCCGAACGGCGGTGTGCTCAACCAGATCACCGACAAGCTGACCTACCAGAACCCCCAGACGCTCGAGATCGAGCCGTGGCTGGCCGAGTCGTGGCAGGTCAACGACACCGCCACCGAGTACACTTTCAAGCTCCGCCCCGGCATCACCTTCTCTGACGGCACGCCGCTCGATGCCAAGACCGTGGCGCTTAACTACGACACCTTCGGCCTCGGCAATAAGGACCTGAAGTACCCGGTCTCGGAAGTCATCAACAACTACGACCACGCCGAGGTCATCGACGACCTGACCATCAAGTTCCACTTCAACAAGCCCTCGCCGGGCTTCCTGCAGGGCACCGCGGTGATCGGCTCGGGCATCGTTGCCGCCTCGACGCTGGCCCTGCCCTATGACGAACTGGGCGACGCCACCAAGATCATCGGCACCGGCCCCTTCGTGGTCGAGAGCGAGACGCTCGGCAAAGAGCTCAACCTCAAGGTGCGCGAGGACTACAACTGGGGCCCGGTGAAGTTCACCCACCAGGGCCGCGCCTATCTCGACGGCATCAAGTACATCATCACCCCCGAGGACAGCGTGCGCATCGGCGCGTTGCTCGCCGGCCAGGCCGACGCGATCCGCCAGATCCAGGCCTATGACGAGCCACAGGTGATCGACGCCGGCTTCCCGATCTACGCGCCGGGCACCCGCGGCCTCAACAACGCCATCAGCTTCCGTCCGGACAATCCGCTGGTCGCCGACCTGAAGGTCCGCCAGGCCCTGCTCAACGCCACCAACCGCAAGGAGATAGTCGACACCCTGTTCTCGGCGAACTACCCGCTCGCGACGTCGGTGCTCTCCTCGCAGGCCGCCGGCTATGTCGATCTCTCCGACAAGCTCGTCTACGACCAGGACAAGGCCAAAGCTCTGTTCGCCGAAGCCGGCTGGATCCCAGGCGCCGATGGCATCCTCGAAAAGGATGGCCAGAAGCTCGACCTGACGGTCTATGTTTCGCTGCCCCAGCCGCAGAACGAAGGCGTGCTGCAGCTGCTCGCCCAGCAGTGGGCCCAGGTCGGCGTCAAGCTCAACGTGCTCGCCGGTGACGCCGGCAGCCGTACCCTCGACCTGCTCGATCCGCTGAAGACCCCGGTGAACGTCACCATGGTTGGCCGCGCCGATCCGGACGTGATCAAGTCGGCCTATTACCCGAAGAACCGCGACTGGCTGCTGCAGAAGGGCGGCTCGTCCGACAAGACCAACTTCGTCGACGACAAGCTGAACGCGCTGCTCGAAGGCCTTGCCGCCGAGACCGATCGCGAGAAGCGCCTGGCCATCGCCGGCGACATTCAGCGTCACGTGCTCGATGAGGCCTACACCATCCCGTTCTTCGAGGAGCCGCAGGCTTTCGCCACCGCGCCCTACGTGAACGGGCTGGAGTTCGAGGCGGTTGGCCGCCCGAGCTTCTACAACACCTGGGTCGCTGCCCACTGACCTGATCCCGGCCCGGGCGCCGAGCCCGGGCCTCTCCTCTCTTTCTGGAGCGCCGCCATGTCGCGCTACATCATCGGCCGGATCGGACAGACCCTGCTCGTCCTGTGGATCGCCTTCACCGCCTCGTTCCTCTTACTGCAGGCGCTGCCCGGTGATGCGATCCTGATCAAGTTCCAGAACCCTGAACTGGGCCTCGGCCCGGAACAGATCGCCGCGCTCCGCGACGCCTATGGCGTCGATAGCCCGCTCTGGCAGCAATACCTGCAGGCTCTGGGCAATTTCCTCACCGGCAATTTCGGCTATTCCGTCGTCGGCAGCGTGCCGGTGGCGCATGAACTCCTGACCAACCTGCCGGCAACCGCGCGGCTCGCCAGCCTCGGCTTTACCCTCGCGGTGCTCATCGCGCTGGGCCTCGCCTTCCTTGCGACGCTCGCGCCCTTTGCCTGGCTCAGGACCGCCATCCAGTCGATCCCGTCGCTGTTCGTGTCGCTGCCGGTGTTCTGGCTCGGCATCATGCTGATCCAGATCTTCTCGTTCCGGCTCAAATGGATCTCGGTGATCAACCCCGGCGAGTTCGAAGGGCTGATCCTGCCGGTGATAACCCTCGCCATCCCGATCTCGGCGCCACTGGCGCAGATCCTCATCCGCAATATCGACGAGGTCTCGACCCAGCCCTTCGTCGCCGTGGCTCGCGCCAAAGGCGCCTCGCCCAGCTGGGTGCTGTGGCGCCATGTGGTGAAGAACGCCCTGCTGCCCACTCTGACCATTGCCGGCATCCTGTTCGGCGAACTGCTGGCCGGCGCGGTGATCACCGAGACGGTGTTCGGCCTCAACGGCATTGGCGGACTGACCGAGCGCTCGGTGCGCTTCCAGGATACCTCGGTGATCCAGGCGATCGTCGTGTTCTCCGCCCTCTGCTTCGTCGCGGTGAACCTCGCCGTCGACCTGCTCTACCCGGTTTTCGATCCCCGCCTCCGCCGCCTGAAGGGTGCCCCAGCATGACCAGCATCGGATCCACCGACATCCTCGTCAGTAAGCCGCGCAACGCCTCGGGTAACCCGCTGCTGCAGCGGTTGCGCGGCGTCTCGCCCAGCCTGGTGCTGGCCTGGGCCGTCATCGCCCTTGTAGTGCTGTTCGCCGTCGCGCCGTCGCTGTTCACCAGCTTCAACCCGGTGCAGGGCATACCGGCGGAAAAACTCAAGGCGCCGAGCCTCATCCACATCCTCGGGACCGACGCGCTGGGCCGCGATCTGTTCGCTCGCATCGTCTATGGCGCGGTGCACTCGCTGACCGGCGCCTTCGTCGCCGTGCTGGTCGGCCTTGTCGTCGGCACCACGCTCGGGCTGTTCGCCGGCGCGGTCGGCGGGCTGGTCGAGGAGGCGGTGATGCGCGTCGTCGACGTGCTGCTGTCGATCCCCGGCCTGTTGCTGATGCTCTCGATCATTATCCTCCTCGGTTTCGGCACCGTGAATGCCGCCATCGCCGTGGGCATCACCTCGGTCGCCGGCTTCGCCCGCCTGTCGCGCTCCGAAGTGGTGCGGGTGCGGCGCTCCGAATATGTCGAGGCCGCGTTCGGCAGCGGCGGCACCTTTCTTTCGGTGCTGTGGCGACATGTGCTGCCCAACTCGCTGACCTCGGTGCTGGCGCTCGCCGCATTGCAGTTCGGCGGCGCCATCCTCGCCATCTCGACGTTGGGCTTCCTCGGCTATGGCGCGCCGCCGCCGACGCCGGAATGGGGCCTCCTCATCGCCGAGGGACGCAACTACATCTCGACCGCCTGGTGGCTGACCACCGCCCCAGGCCTCGTCGTGGTACTGGTGGTGCTGTCGGCCAATCGCATCAGCCAGGCGCTGGGAAAGGTCGGACGATGAGCACTCCCCTCCTCTCGGTCGAGAACCTTTCGGTCGCCTACCAGGAAGCCGATCGCTATGCCCGCGTGACGCACGACGTGAGCTTCACTGTCGAGCCGGGCGAGGTCGTGGCGCTGGTCGGCGAATCCGGCTCGGGCAAGACCACCACCGCCCAGGCAGTAATCGGGCTCTTGCCCGAGAACGGCCGCATCGAGCATGGCGCCATCCGGCTCAACGGCGAGGATATCGCCCACTGGACCGGCAAGCGCTTCGACGCCATCCGCGGCCGCCAGATCAGCCTGATTCCGCAGGACCCCACCAGTTCGCTGAACCCGGTGAAGACCGTTGGTGCGCAGGTCGGCGAAATCCTCCGCATCCATGGCGAGCGCGACAGCAAGGCGATCGCCGCGCGGGCGATTGAACTCCTGGCCCGCGTCGGGCTGTCCGACCCCGAGCTCCGGGCCCGGCAATATCCGCACGAACTCTCCGGCGGCATGAAGCAGCGCGTGCTGATCGCCATCGCCATTGCGCTGAAGCCGCAGCTGATCATTGCCGACGAGCCGACCAGCGCGCTCGACGTCACCGTGCAGCGCCGCATCCTCGACCTGATCGACGAGTTGCGCCGCGACACCGGCACCGCCGTGCTGCTGGTCACCCACGATCTCGGGGTCGCCGCCGACCGGGCCGACCGCATCGTCGTGCTGCAGGGCGGCCGCATCCAGGAAGCCGGCGCGGCGCGCCAGCTGCTGGCGGCGCCGCAAAGCGCCTATGCCCGGCAGCTGCTCGCCGATGCGCCGTCGCTGTCGGCTGGTACCAGAGCTGCGAGGTCTCCTTACCCAGCGGCTGTCATCCCTGCGAGTGAGGATGCGATCCTGGTCGAAAACCTCGTCCACGACTTCCAGATCGATGGCAGGAAGAGCTTCCGGGCGGTCGACGACATCTCCTTCGCAGTGCGCCGTGGCACCACCCACGCCATTGTCGGCGAGTCCGGCTCGGGCAAGACCACCACAGTGCGCGACCTCGTCGGCTTCGGTCGCCCGACTTCCGGGCGGATCAGCATTGCCGGCACCGATATCGCCTCGCTGAAAGGCGATGCGCTGCGCCAGTTCCGCCAGAAGATCCAGCTGGTCTACCAGAACCCCTTCTCCTCGCTCGATCCGCGCCAGACGGTGTTTTCGATCGTCGAGGAACCCTTGCGCAATTTCGGCCGCCTCGATGCTGCGGCGCGAGCCGACAAGGTCAACGTGCTGCTGGAACGGGTCGGGCTGCCCGAAGCTTTGCGCCAGCGCCGGCCGCGCGCCCTCTCGGGCGGACAGCGGCAGCGTGTCGCCATCGCCCGAGCCCTGGTGCTCGACCCCGAGGTGGTGGTGCTCGACGAGGCGGTGTCGGCCCTCGACGTAACGGTGCAGGCGCAGATCCTGAAGCTGCTCGACGAGCTGCAGCGCGAGCGCGGCCTCACCTACCTCTTCGTCTCGCACGACCTCGCCGTGGTGCGGCAGATCTCCGACACCGTGTCGGTGCTGCAGAACGGCAGGCAGGTGGAAACCGGGCCGGTCGCCGAGGTCTTCCGCAACCCGCAAAGCCCCTACACGCGCGAACTGATCGACGCCATTCCCGGCCAACGGAGCCCCGCCAATGTCTGATCCAACACTCCCCAAGCGCCTCGGCTTCTTCACCCGGCTGCTCGACGACACCAGCGCGGGCGAGCGTTACCACAATGCCGCGACACAGATCGTCCACGCCGAGGCCAACGGCTTCGACAGCGCCTGGGTGGCGCAGCACCATTTCCACCGCGATGAGGGCGGGCTGCCCTCCCCACTGGTGTTCCTCTCCTATGTGGCGTCGCGCACCACCCGCATCCGGCTCGGCACCGGCATCATCACCCTGCCGCTCGAAAATGCCATCCGCGCCGCCGAGGATGCCGCAGTGCTCGACCTGTTGTCGGGCGGCCGGCTCGAGCTCGGCACCGGTTCGGGCGGCACCCCGGATTCGTTCACTGCCTTCGGCTATGACGTGAAGGACAAGGCCGCCATCTATGAGCGGCACCTCGCGACCTTCCGCACCGCGCTGTCGGGCTCGCCGATCGTCGGCGACGTCAAGCTCTACCCGGCGGCGCCGCACCTGCTCGAGCGCTTCTGGCAGGCGACCTTCTCGGTGGCTGGCGGTATCCGGGCCGGCAAGGCCGGCGACGGGCTGATGCTGTCGCGTACCCAGCCGCGTCCAGCCGAGAATCCCAAGGCAACGCTGCCCGACCTGCAGCACCCGATCATCGATGGCTATTTCTCGCACCTGCCGCGCGAGATCGCGCCGCGTATCGTCGCCTCGCGCACCCTGTTCGTCGCCGACAACCGCGAGGAAGCCCGCCGCTACGCCGCTTTTGGCCTGAAGAAGGCCGCCATCGGCCTCGCCAAGGGCGGCCACCGCTTCGAAAGCGACGATCTCGATGATCTGATTGCCGCCACCGACACGCATGTGGGGACCGTCGCCGACGTGCTGGAGAGCCTCCACCGCGACACCACGCTGCCGCGGGTCACCGACATCGTCTTCCAGGTGCATTCGGTCGATCCGCCGCACGAGCTGGTGCTCCGCTCGATCGAACTGATCGCCGAAAAGGTCGCCCCTTCCCTCGGCTGGTCCAAGGCCGACAAGCCGCATTCGCCACGCCTGAGCGTGGTCCGCTGACCAAACCAAAGACCAAGCTCTCGAAAGGAACATCTCTATGAGCGACAAGAGCAAGGACGTCATCGACCAGTTGGTGGGCGTGCTCCCCGGCAGCGCACTGGATGCGGTGCGCAATGGGCGCCCGACCGCCCGCGACAACGCGCAGAAGAGTTTTGAGGCGCTGTTCGCGCCGGCCGAACCGGGCACCGTTTTGCTCGAAGAGCGGTTCGCAGTCGCCTACTTCGTCGCCGCACTGCACAAGGACGAAGCGATCGCCGCATTCTACAAGGAGCAGCTGGGTCACCACGACCGCAACGGCCTGATCGGCGCCATCAGCGCTGAAATCCGTCGTGGCGAGACGGTTGGCCCCTATGGCCACTATCCCGCTGGTCCCCTCAGCGCCGAAGACAAGCCGGGCCTCGAATACCAGCCTGACGCGGCAAATCGCCAGGTGCTCGGGCGGCTCGGCGCGGCGCTGACCCACGCTCACTTCCTCGTTTTCCGGCCGCGCGAAGCGAGCCCGGACAAGCTGCAAAAGCTGCTCGATGCCGGCTGGTCGACCACCGATATCGTGACACTGAGCCAGCTGGTGGCGTTCCTCGCCTTCCAGATCCGCGTGGTGATCGGGCTCAGGGCCCTCGCCGCTTCGCAGCAGGCCGCGAGCGTTGCCTACGCCACCACCCCGATCAGCCCCGTCGCTGCAGCCTAAGGCCCGAAATGACCGATAAAGCCATCACCTACGACCTCGCCGACCGCCCGGTGGTCTTCACCCAGGAGCAGATCGGCTGGGCCCCGTGGCTGCAGCCGCTCGATGAGTCCGAGCTCACCGACCGGCACTGGGAGGGACTGACCGAGGCGTCGCGCGCCAAATCGCCCTATTTCATGCTGCTGGCCCGCGACCCGGATATCCTCGGCGCCCGCACCCGCACCGACAAGGATATTTTCTACAACCCGGATGCCGGCCTGCCCCGCGCCGAGCGCGAGCTCGCGGCCGCGGCAACCTCGCGCTCCAATGGCTGCATCTTCTGCGCCTCGGTGCATGCCCGTTTCGCCTCGACCTATTCGAAGCGCGGCGAGGATGTGCAGCGGCTGCTCGATGGTGGCGTGGAGGTCGATCTCGGCGACCGCTGGAATACCCTGGTCGCCGCCTCCGTCGCCCTGACCGAGACGCCCTCGGCCTTTCGCAGCGAGCAGATCGCCGACCTCAAGGAGGCCGGCCTCGACGACCTGGCGATCGCCGACCTGATCCAGAGCGCCGCGTTCTTCAACTGGGCCAACCGGCTGATGCTGTCGCTGGGCGAACCGACCCCGGCGGCTGGGTAGGCCTCAACGGCGGCGCGGGCTGACCCCCACCCCTGTCCCCTCCCCCTTCTTAGGGCAGGGCTATCGCATATGACGGCGCTGGGCACCTCTTGCCTTCTCCCCTTGTGGGAGAAGGCCATCCAACTACTGTCAGAGCCCCATATGCGATAGCCCTGCTTCTTAGGGGGAGGGGACAGGGGTGGGGGTCGGCCAACCACCGGTTGTGGGCTACTCGCCTTCGGCCGGAGCGCCCTGCTCTGCTGGCTCGTCGCCCGCCGGCGCGGCCGCCGGTTGCGGAGCGCTCGCCTGATGCTCCTCACCAAGCCGGCGCTCGATCGCGTCTTTGGCCCCTTTGGCGAATTCCTCGCTCGAATACGGACCCCACTCGACCTGCTGTCCGTCGAGATAGGCGTAGAAATACCATCGGCCGTCGCGCTTCTCCGGCCCAAACGTGCGCTGCGTCATAACTGCTCCTGAAAGCCCCGCAGCAAAACTTGCCGGCCGGCTTCTCGTTCCATCGCCACTGCAGGCTTTTCAGGTGCAGTTGCGGACTTTTCCGGTTGGAAAGCGAGACGAATCAAGGGCCTGGGGGCGTCTCAGCCCCGCCTGCTGCCGTCCGGCCAAACACCTACGCAGTTATACCTGCAGTGCTCCAGACGGCTGATTCACCCATGCGACAAACCGATGGCGGTTCGGAGGAGCGGGTAATCGTCTGTTCACTCGCGATGCGAACTATCGCCGGCATCGAAGTATCCGGGGGCGCCTGTTGCAGGCCGTCGTCAACACACTACTGAACAACCATGACATGGCGCTGGTCGTCGTGGCGGCGTTGTTATGCGCGCTCTCGTCGTTCGCCGGAATATCGCTGCTGCACCACGCCCGGCGGACCGCCGGCGGGATGCAGCTGGTGTGGCTGGGCGTCGCGGCGGTTTCCGTCGGCTTCGGCATCTGGGCCACCCACTTCGTCGCCATGCTGGCGTTTCACCCCGGCGTTGCGGTCGGCTACGACCTGCCGACGACATTGGCCTCGCTGTCGCTGGCCATCGCCATTGTCGGCGGCGGACTGTGGTTTGCCGCCGTCGGCACGTCAGCCGGCGACTCTGTCCTCGCCGGCGCGGTGGTCGGGCTCGGCATTTCCGCCATGCACTATACCGGCATGGCGGCGGTAATCGTCGGCGGCGGCATCCTCTGGGACGGCAATCTCGTCGCGTTTTCAATCCTGACCGGCATGGCGCTGGGCGCTGCAGCGCTGTGGCTGGCGCGCGCCTCGACGCTGCGCGGCCGCGTCGGCGCGCCGGTTCTGCTCACCCTCGCCATCTGCGCCATGCATTTCACCGCCATGGGCGCCGCCGGCTTCGCCGACTGCTATTCGATCGTCGCCGAGGGCACCCCGACCTGGCTCTGGCTGGTGCTGTCGCTCGCCTCGACCGTCATCCTGGGCCTCGCCATGGGCGGCACCCTGCTCGACCTCAGGGACCGGCGTCACAGCGCTGAAAGCGTGCGGATGCGCGAACTGGCGGACGCCGCGGTCGAAGGCATCGTCATTGTGCGGCAAGGCACGATCAGCGCCACCAATCGCAGTTTCAGGCAATTGGTGGGCTCCGAGGCCGATGCCAGCGGTCGGCCGCTGCTCGATTTTCTCGACGCCACTGCTTGCGAGGCGCTCGATCGCACTGCCAACGCCACCATCGACGCCGCGCTGAAAGTCGCCGGCGGCGATGTCCCGGTCGAGGCGGTGGCGCATGAGATCGAATTTCAGGGCGTGCGGCAGCGGGCCATCGCCATCCGCGATGTGTCGGTCCGCAAGCAGGCCGAAGACCACATCCGCTTCCTCGCCCACCACGATGCGCTGACCGGGCTGCCCAACCGGGTGAGCTTCGGCCGGCGGCTGAACGAAACCATCGACCGGGCCCGCAGTGACGGCCAGAGCTGCAGCGTGCTGTGCCTCGACCTCGACAAGTTCAAGGAAGTAAACGACCTCTACGGCCACGCGGCCGGTGATGCGCTGTTGCGCCGGGTCGGGTTGATCCTGCAGCGCGAGGTGACGGAGATCGGCTATCCGGCGCGACTGAGCGGCGACGAGTTCGCCGTGGTCCTCAACGCCACCGAGAGCCTCGATGCCGCCAACCGCGTAGCGCAGCGTTTACTGCAGGCGTTTGCCCACGATGTCGCCGAGACCGCAGACGACGCCGTGATCTCCGCTTCGATCGGCATCGCCTCCTTCCCCGGCGACGCCGAGAGCGCCGAGCAGCTGATGTCGGCCGCCGACATGGCGCTTTACCGGGCCAAGCAGGAGGGGCGCGGCGGCTATCGGCTGTTCGAAGCGGCGATGAACGACGAACTGCGGGACCGCCGGCTGGTCGCCAATGACCTGGCGGATGCTGCCGACGCGGGACAGCTCGACCTCGCATACCAGCCGCAGGTTGATCTCGCATCCGGCGACGTCACCGGGTTCGAGGCGCTGCTCCGCTGGCATCATCCGCAGCGCGGTGACGTATCACCCGGCGTCTTTGTGCCCATTGCCGAGGAGAACGGGCTGATCCTTGGGATCGGCGAATGGGTGCTGCGGACCGCCTGCGCGGAGGCGGCCGGCTGGCGGGTACCGCTCGGCATCTCGGTGAACGTTTCGGCAGCGCAGATCCACAATCCGGCCTTCGCCCGGCTGATCCACGAAGTGCTGATCGAAACCGGCCTCTCTCCGGCGCGGCTGGAGATCGAGGTAACCGAAACCGCGCTGGTGCGCGACCTGGTGCGGGCGGTGACGACGCTGCGGCAGGTACGGGCGCTCGGGGTGCGCGTCGCCATCGACGATTTCGGCACCGGCCACTCGTCGCTGACCCACCTCAGCGCGTTCCCGTTCTCGCGCATCAAGCTCGACCAGTCGTTCGTCAGGACCTTCGACCGCAACCCGCAATCGGCAGCAATCGTCCACGCCGTCGTCGAGCTCGGGCGCTATCTCGGCACCCCGGTGGTCGCCGAAGGCGTCGAGCGGCAGGAAGAGCTGGCCTTCCTTCGGGCGGAAGGCTGCGCCACTGCACAGGGCTTTCTGTTCGGCCACCCCGCGCCAATCGCTACTTACGTCGGCCTGCAGACCCGCAAGGCCAGCTAGGGCGCTTCCGCAAAACAAAGGCCGCCCGATGGGCGGCCCTCGTTCCGTCTCGTGCGGCGGCGCTTACTCGTCGTCGCCCAGCGCGACGCTTACTCGTCGTCGCTCGGCGCGGCCGCCATGCCCAGCGCGGTGAGGTAGAGCTCGAGCAGCGCTTCCTGCTCCATGCGCTCGGCATGGTCCTGCTTGCGGATCGACACGATCTTGCGCAGCACCTTGGTGTCGAAGCCGTTGCCCTTGGCTTCGGCATAGACTTCCTTGATGTCACCGGCGATTGCGGCCTTCTCTTCCTCGAGCCGCTCGATGCGTTCGATGAAGGCCTTGATCTGGTCCTGGGCGACGCTATCGGGGGAGACGGTTGCCATAGTCGAATTCCTCTTCGTTTCGGCCCCCGTTCAACCCGTTCGTCGACGCTCGTTCAAGCCCATTCGACATCAATCCACATCGCGTGGTGATGAGGTTCGTAATTCCGACAAAAGCCGCGTTTACCGGTTGACAGCGAGCGGAGCGCTGAGCACAAACACCTCGCGCGCTGCAAACGATTTCAGGCAATCCAACCCGGACGGTCCATTGCGCTACATCCTGGCCATCGCTGGTGTGCTCGCCGCCGCGTTCGTAGCCATCACCATCTGGATTTTCCTGCCGCGTGCCGACGCGCCGCTCAGTGCTGCTTCGGCGCAAGCGCAGCAGGCCCAGTCTGCAACCGCGGCTGACCAGAACGCCGAAACCGGCGAAGGCAGCTTCCGCGTCTGCAACGAGACCGGCAACAAGGTCTCCGTCGCCTTCGGCTACCGCGCCGAGAAGGGCTGGCAATCGGAAGGCTGGTGGGTGGCCGAACCCGATAACTGCGTCACCATCTATCGCGGCAACCTCGAAGCCCGCCGCTACTACTATGTGTATGCCGCCGACGATGTCAGCGGCGGCGCCTGGGACGGCAGCGTGTTCATGTGCACCCGCGACGAGACCTTCACCATCTTCGGTGTTGAGGATTGCCTGGCGCGCGGCTACGAACGCACCGGCTTCTTCGAAGTCGATACCAACAATCGCAGCGACTGGACGTTGCAGCTGACCGATGGCGAGGTCGTGAGCGGCGACACCGACGCCTCCGGCGAAACCGTTCCACTCGAGGGCGACCTGCCTACCGACGGCGGCGACCAGCCGGCCGACGACACTCCTACTGATGAAGGTGCAGATTCCGAATGAAACGCTTGAGACGCGTGAAGATCGTCGCCACCCTGGGCCCCGCGTCCAATGACGAAGCCACGATCGAGAAGCTGGCGCGTGCCGGTGCGGACGTCTTCCGCATCAACATGAGCCACGCCAGCCATGAGCTGCTGAAGCAGACCGTCGGCTATATCCGCAATGTCGAGGCGCGGCTGCACCACCCGATCGGTATCCTGGTCGACCTGCAGGGCCCGAAGCTGCGTGTCGGCCGTTTCGCCGAAGGCGCGGTGCAACTGGTCGCCGGTGGCAAATTCACCCTCGACAGCTCGGAAGCTCCAGGCACTGCCGAGCGCGTGTTCCTGCCGCACCCGGAAATCCTCGAGTCCGTCTCGGTGGGCGATCGCCTGCTGCTCGATGACGGCAAGCTCCAGCTCCGCGCCACCAAAGTCGGCGGCGGGCAGGTCGAGACCGAGGTGATTTATGGCGGCAAGCTGAGCGACAAGAAGGGCGTGAGCCTGCCCGATACGCTGTTGCCGATGGGCGCGCTGACCGAGAAGGACCACGCCGACCTGTTGAAGGGCCTCGAGGCGGAAGCCGACTGGATCGCCGTCAGCTTCGTGCAGCGGCCCGAAGACATCATCGATATCAGGAAGATCGTCCAGGGCCGCGCCGGCGTCATGGCCAAGATCGAGAAGCCGCAGGCGGTGGAACGGCTCGAGGAGATCATCAAGCTCTGCGACGCCTTCATGGTGGCGCGCGGCGATCTCGGCGTGGAAATGCCGCTCGAGCAGGTCCCGGGCCTGCAGAAGCGCATGATCCGTATCGCCCGCCGCTACGGCAAGCCCGTGGTGGTGGCGACCCAGATGCTGGAATCGATGATCACCTCGCCGGTGCCGACCCGCGCCGAAGTCTCGGACGTGTCGATTGCCGTGTTCGAAGGCGCTGACGCCGTCATGCTCTCGGCCGAAAGCGCCTCGGGCCAGTACCCGGTCGAAGCCGTGGCGATGATGAACAAGGTTGCCGTGGCGGTCGAAGGCGATCCGAACTATCGCGGCATCATCCGCGCCCAGGCCGCCGAGCCCGAGGCGACTGCTGCCGATGCCATCTCAGCGGCGACCCGTCAGGTGGCCGAGACGCTCGATCTGGCGGCCATCGTCACCTACACCTCGTCCGGCTCGACCGCCATCCGCGCGGCCCGCGAGCGGCCTTCAAAGCCGATCCTGGCGCTGTCGCCGAACCTCCGCACAGTCCGCCGCCTCTCGGTGGTGTGGGGCATCCACTGCGTGGAATCGCCCGATGCGGTGAACCTCGAGGACATGGTCGATCGCGCCTGCGTCATCGCCTACAACGAGGGCCTCGCCCGCCCCGGCGACCGCATCGCCATCACCGCCGGCATCCCGCTTGGAACGCCCGGGGCGACCAACATGCTGCGCATTGCCTTCGTCCGCCAGGATGGCGCCGGATCCTCTTGATCCTGTCTGCCCAGGCTGTACCTTCTCGATCCCTCCCCCCTAGGAGACGCGATAGCGTCCCCTACCCTGGGGGAGGGATTTTCGCTTTCAGTAATGGATTGCCCTGATGTCCACCGCCCTCGACGCCGCCCTTGCCCATGCCGACGCCCATCTCGACGACAGCGTCGCGCGGCTGCAGACGCTGGTGGCCATCAAGTCGATTTCCACCGACCCGGCCTATACCGGCGAGGTGCATAAAGCCGCGAACTGGCTGGCGGCCGATCTCGACGCGCTGGGCTTTGATGCTTCGGTGCGCCCGACCCCGGGACACCCGATGGTGGTGGCGCATGATCAGTCAGCTGACGGACCGCACGTGCTGTTCTATGCCCACTACGATGTGCAGCCGGTCGATCCGCTGAACCTCTGGGCCACCGACCCGTTCACCGCGACGCTGACGAAGGGCGAGGACGGCGAGACCCGCATCGTCGGGCGCGGCACCTCCGACGACAAGGGGCAGCTCCTGACCTTCGTCGAGGCCTGCCGCGCCTGGAAGGCGGTCAACGGCCCGCTGCCGATCAAGGTGACGCTGTTCTTCGAGGGCGAGGAAGAGTCGGGCGGTAAGAGCCTGCCGGGCTTCCTCGAGGCCAACAAGGCCGAGCTCGGTGGCGCCGATATCGCACTGGTCTGCGACACCGACCTGTGGAACCGCGACACCCCGGCCATCGTCACCTCGCTGCGCGGCCTGGTTGGCGAAGAGGTGGTGATCACCTGCGCCAGCCATGACCTCCATTCCGGCATGTACGGCAATGCCGCCCGCAACCCGATCCAGGTGCTGGCCGACATCATCGCCTCGCTGCGCAATCCCGATGGCAGCGTGGCGCTGGAGGGCTTTTACGATGATGTCGCCGAACTGCCGCCCGAGATCGCGGCGCAGTGGAAGCGCCTGCCCTACGACGAGGCAGCCTTCATGCGCGGCGCCGGGCTGACCACGCCGGCTGGCGAACAGGGGCGCTCGGTGCTCGAGCAGACCCGCGCCCGCCCGACCTGCGAGATCAACGGCATCACCGGCGGCTATACCGGCGACGGCTTCAAGACGGTGATCCCGGCCAAGGCCAGCGCCAAGATCTCGTTCCGGCTGGTGTCCGGCATGGATCCGAAGAAAATCCGCGCGGCGTTCCGCAAGCACGTCACCGACCGGCTACCGCCCGACGCCACTGCGAGCTTCCATGAGCATGGCGGCGCACCGGCCGTGTCGGTGCCGACCGACGGCCCGTTCGTCGCCAAGGCCGCGGCGGCGCTGAAGGATGAGTGGGGCAATGAGGCAGCTTTGATCGGCTCAGGTGGCTCGATCCCCGTAGCCGGCGAATTCAAGAAGACCCTCGGGCTCGATACGCTGCTGATCGGCTTCGCGCTCGACGACGACCGCATCCACTCGCCCAACGAGAAGTACAACCTCACGAGCTTCCACAAGGGCATTCGCTCGTGGCTGAGGATCATCGCGGGGTTCGCGGAGTAGGCGTTAGACCGACCGCTGACTGATAGAGACGGCCCCCTCCCGGCCTCCCCCATAAAGGGGGAGGTGAAGAGTCGAGGCTCTGTCTTCGATCGTGCCAAAAACACCGGCAGGGCACCTCCCCCTTTATGGGGGACTTCGAACCGTCCCGCAGGGCAAATCGCTCCAGTGGAGCGATTTGAGGCGAGAAGGCCATGAGAGCTACGCTCGAATGGCAAAGGAGGGGGCCGTCTGCTGCAGTCTTGCACCCCAAACAGCAAAAAGCCCGCTTTCGCGGGCCTTTCAAACTACGTGCAGTCGTGAGCAGCAGCTCAGCCCTGGCGGGCCTTGTAGCGCTTGTCCACCTTGTTGATGATGTACACGCGGCCGCGGCGGCGCACGAGCTTGTTGGCGCGATGGCGACCCATCAGAGCCTTGAGCGAATTGGTGACTTTCATGCCGAACCTCGGAACTGAAATAAAAACAGGCGCCGCGCGCCCTCGAATTGGGGCCGTGATTAAGGGCAAAAACCCTTGCTGTCAACGCCCTTCCGCCGGTTTTCCGGGCTATGGCGGTTAACCGGGCGGCAAGGCGCCAGTGCGACACTCGCCGAATGCAGAAACCCAGCTTTTCCAAGCTCGATGTGCTCGTGGTCGATCCCTCGCCGCACATGGGAGCGCTGATCGGCCAGATGCTGCGCCACCTCAAGGTGCGCCGCATCGATGAGGTGCAAAGCTCCGACGGCGCAGCCATGCTGCTGCAGACCCACCGCTTCGGCGCCATCATGATGAACGACGTGCTGGCGCCGATGAGTGGCGTCGCCGTGGTGAAGGCGCTGCGCGCCGCGTCCGAGGGGCTGAACCGCGACACCCCGGTGATCATGATGTCGGCCGCTCCCGATGCCGCCGAGATCGCCACCGCGCGCGATGCCGGCGTCACCGAGTTCCTGCGCAAGCCATTCGCCACCCAGCACATCGAAACTCGGCTGGTCGCCATCCTCGCGGCGCCCCGCGCCTTCATCGAAGCCAAGGCCTTTGTCGGCCCGGACCGCCGGCGCAAGCGCGCCGACCACAAGGGCGGCGAGCGCCGTTCGAGAGGCTAGGTTCCTGCCCTTCTCCCCTGAGGGGCAGTAGCTCAACCGCCTGGCTTGAGGTCGAGCTCCTGCCAGCGGATGCAGGCGACGCGTCGCCCATTGGCGAGCGTTTCGAGCGGCGGCCTGACCTGGGCGCAACGTTCCTCCGCATAGCGGCATCGCGTCCGGAACGTGCAGCCCGAGGGCTGGTTGATCGGCGACGGAATTTCGCCCACCAGCCCCTCGATGGTGCGTTGTCGCGCCCGTTTCGGATCGGGGATCGGCACCGCCGTCAGCAGCGCCCTGGTATAGGGGTGCTTGGGATCGTCATAGAGGTCGTCGCCATCGGCGAGTTCGACGATGCGGCCGAGATAGAGCACGAGAATGCGGTCGGAAACGTGCCGCACCACGCTCAGATTGTGCGAGATGAAGATCAGCGTCAGCCCGAACTCATCTTTGAGATCGCTGAGCAGATTGAGAATTTGGGCCTGGATCGAGACATCGAGCGCCGACACCGGTTCGTCGCAGACGATCAGCTTGGGCTCGCTGATCAACGCCCGGGCGATGCCGATGCGCTGCGCCTGCCCGCCCGAGAACTCGTGCGGGTAGCGGTTGATCATTTCCGGCAGGAGGCCGACCGCCTCCATGGTCCGCAGCACCCGCTCGCGCCGGCCCTTGGCGTCGATCTCGGGCATCAGCGTCCTGAGCGGATCGGCAATGATCTCGCCCACGGTCATCCGCGGGTTGAGCGAGGCCAGCGGATCCTGGAAGATGATCTGCAAGTCGCGACGCTTCTGCCGCATCTGTTCGGCCGGCAGCTTGGTGATGTCCTGCCCCAGCCACAACACGCGCCCCTCGTCGGGGGCCAGCAGCTGCAGGATGCAGCGCCCGAGGGTTGATTTGCCGCAACCGCTTTCCCCCACGATACCAAGCGTTTCGCCCCGCTTCACGGTGAAGCTGATGTCCTGCAGGGCGCGCAGCTGGAAGGGCTTGGCGAACAGGCCGGCGGAGATGGAGAAGTTCTTCGAGAGGTTCTCGATCTTCAGCAAGTCTTCGGTACGATCAAGCATTATGCGACCGCCTCATACTTGAGTTCGCCCTGGTACCAGCAGGCCTTTTCGCGCACGTCCTCCACCGGCAGCAGCGGCGGTCGTTCTTCGAAGCAGCGCTCGAAGCGGAAAGCGCAGCGTGGGTGGAAGGCGCAGCCTTTGGGCAGGTGCTCGAGGCTGGGCGGCAGACCCTGGATCGGGTCGAGGCGCTTGGCGCGCTTGGCCACATGCGGCGTCGAGTGCAGCAGCCCCAGCGTATAGGGATGGCGCGGGTCGTAGAACAGCGTGTCGGTCGGTCCCTTCTCGATGCAGCGGCCGCCATACATCACCATCATCCGATCGGCGACGCCGGCGACCACGCCCAGATCATGGGTGATCAGCACCAGCGCGGTGCCGAAATCATTAGTGAGGTTCTTGAACAGGTCGAGCATCTGCGCCTGCACGGTCACGTCGAGCGCGGTGGTCGGCTCGTCCGCGATCAGCACCTTGGGTTTGCAGAGCAGCGCCATGGCGATCATCACACGCTGCCGCATGCCGCCCGAGAGCTCGTGCGGATAGGCATTGGCCCGCTTCACCGGTTCGGGGATGCCGACCCGCTCCAGCATCTCGATCACGGCGCGGTTGGCCTTCTCGGCGGTGTAGCCCTGATGGCGCACCAGCACCTCGGCCAGCTGCGTCTTGACCTTGAGCGTCGGGTTCAGCGAGGTCATCGGATCCTGGAAGATCATCGCGATGTCCTTGCCGCGATAACGGTCCAGCCGGTCGGGTGACATGCCGATGAGGTTCACATCGCCGAGCATGGCGCGGCCTGAGGCTTTGCCGTTGCGGGCGAGCAGCCCCATGATGGAGAGGAAGGCCTGGCTCTTGCCGGAGCCGCTCTCACCCACCACGGCGAGCGTTTCACCCTCGGCGAGGGTGAAATCGAGGTCGGAAACTGCCTTCACCTCGGATTGGTGCAGCGCGAAAGTTACGTCGAGATTGTCGACGACAAGCACATCGGCCATGTCTATCGGTCCTTGGGGTCGAGTGCGTCACGCAGGCCGTCGCCCAGGTAGGACAGGCAGAGCAGCGTGACGACGAGGATGGCGGCGGGCGTGAACAGCATCCAGGGCAGCGACTCGGCAACCGGCGCGCCGAACGAGATCAGCGTGCCGAGCGAGGTCTGCGGTTCCTGTACGCCGAGGCCGAGATAGCTCAGGAAGCTCTCGGTGATGATGATCTCGGGAATGGTGAGCGTCGCATAGATCACCACCGGACCGGTGAGGTTGGGCACGATGTGGCGGAAGATGATGGTGAAGGGCCCTGCTCCACCGGCCTTCGCCGCCTCGATGAACTCGCGCTGCTTGATCGACAGCGTCTGCCCGCGCACGATACGCGCCATGGTCAGCCACTCGAGGCAACCGATGCCCACGAACAGCAGCACCGGCGAGCGCCCGAAGATCACCACCAGGATGATGACGAACAGGATGTAGGGCAGCGCGTACATGATATCGACGAAGCGCATCATGATGGCGTCGACCTTGCCGCCGAAATAGCCGGCAATGGCGCCATAGAGGATGCCGATCGCCACCGACACGAAGGTAGCGACGGCCGCCACCAGCAGCGACATCTGCGTGCCCTGCAGGGTGCGGGCCAGCATGTCGCGGCCGTTCTGGTCGGTGCCGAAATAGTGGCCCTTGGCCCAGTCCGGCGGCTTGCGGATGCCGGCCCAGTCGATCTTGTCATAGGCCCAGGGCAGGAAGTACGGCCCGATCAGTGCGAACAGCACGATGGCGATCAGGACGAAGATCGAGACCAGGGCGGCCTTGTTGTTGAACAGGCGCCTCAGCGCATCCTGGGTCAGCGAGCGCCCCTTGGGCGCCTCGGCCGCCAGTGCGTTGGCGTAGGCGGTCAGCGCCGCGTCCTTGCCAGTAATCCCGGCCATCAGCGGTACCTCACCTTGGGATCCAGCCAGGCGTAGAGGATGTCGACGAGCAGGTTCAGCGCCAGGATGATGAAAACGTAGAGAATGGTGGTGCCGAGCACGAGCCCGTAATCACGGTTCAGCGCGGCGGTAATGAAGTACTTGCCGATCCCCGGCAGCGAAAACACCTGCTCCACCACCAGCGAACCGGTGAGGAGGTAGGAGAGGCCGGGCCCCAGATAGGAGACCACCGGCAGCAGCGCCGGCTTCAGCGCGTGCCGAGCCAGGATCAGCCTGGTGCCGAGGCCCTTGGACCTGGCAGTGCGCACATAATTGGTGCCCAGCACCTCGATCATCGAGCCACGCACCAGTCGGGCGACGCGCCCGCCATGCGGCAGCGCCAGGATGAAGACGGGCAGCACCAGGTGGATCAGTGAGCCGGGCTGGTAGCCACCCACCGGCAGCCACTTCAGGTACACCCCGAAGAACAGCTGCACCAGGTTCGCCATCAGGAAGTTCGGGATGATGATGCCGACCAGCACAATGGCGACCAGGAGGTAATCGGGCCACTTGTTCTGGTTCACCGCGGCGACCGCACCGGCGATCATGCCGCCGATGGTGCCGACGATGAAGGCGGAAAAGCCGAGCGTCAGGGTGAAGGGCAGCCCGATACCGATGAGGCGCGAGACGTTGAAATCCTTCATCACCATCGAGGGGCCGAAATCGCCGCGCAGCACCCCGCCGATATAGCCGAAGAACTGCATGATCAGCGGTTCGTCGAGATGGTAGTAAGCGCGCAGGTTCTTCAGCTGATCGGGTGGCAGCGCGCGTTCACCATCGAAGGGACCGCCGGGCGCCAGCCGCAAAATGAAGAAGCAGACCGTAATCGTGATGAGCACGATCGGAATAGCCGTAAGCACGCGCCTGAGCGCATAACCGAACATGTTGTGTGTGACCTTTCCCGCCAGCCCGCGGGGCAACGCCGTAAGCCGGCGGCAAAATGCAATCTGGGACCGCGGGGGTCAGCCCCGCGGTCCCTGTTGAGCCGGTTATTCCGACTTAGTCATCCAGCGGACACGGTGAATGTCCTTGGCGTTGTCTTCGAAGCCCGTAACCTTGGGCGAGACGACGTTCTTGGACACGTACCAGTAGATCGGGATGGCCGCAAAGGCGTCCATGGCGATCTTTTCGGCTTCGTGCATCTGGCCGGCGCGCTTGACCAGGTCCAGCTCGCTGGAGGCTGCGGTCATCAGCTCATCGAACTTGGCGTCCGAATAGCGGCCGTAGTTGTTGCCCCAGTTGATGGTGCCGTCGCTGCCCTTGGTGCCGGTCTTCAGCAGGTCAAGGGTGTTGGACGGATCATCATAGTCGAGCAGCCAGCCGGCGCGGCCGACATTGTAGTCACCGGCGCGCAGCGCATCGTAGTGCACGGCGGTTTCGGCGTTGAACAGTTCGACTTCGACGCCGATCTGCTTCCACATGTCGGAGATGGCCACGGCGATGCGCTGGTGGTTCTCATTGGTGTTGTAGCGCAGCTGCAGCTTCAGCGGCTTCTCCGGCGAGTAACCGGCCTCAGCCATCAGCTTCTTGGCTTCCTCGACGCGCTGGTCATAGGGCATCTCGGCCCAATCCGGCGCATAGGGGGTGCCTTCGTAGTTGCCGGTGCCCGGCGGGACCCAGCCATAGGCCGGCAGTTCGCCGGTGCCCAGCACGTCCGGACCGATCACATCACGCAGCACCGAGATCGAGAGGGCCTTGCGGATGTTGATGTTGTCCAGCGGCGGCTTTTCCTGGTTCAGCACGTAGTAGTAGATGCCCAGGAACGGCGCCACGTGGGCCTGGCCCGGGTAGTTGTCCTGCAGGAACTTGTACTGGTCGGCGGGAAAGTCGGTGAGGATATCGAGCTCGCCGGCGCGATAGCGGTTCAGCGCCGCGGTCAGGTCCTCGGTGTTGTCCCAGCGGATCTCGTCGATCTTCAGGGTGTCCTTGCCGTAATAGCTGTCGGACTTGACGCCACGCAGGTACGAACCCGGCACCCACTCGACGATCTTGTAGGGGCCGTTGCCGACGATGTTCTCCGGCTGCGTCCACTGGTCGCCGAACTTCTCGATGATATCCTTGCGGATCGGGAAGGCAGTGTAGTGCGTGAGCGCGTCGAGGAAGAACGGCGTCGCCGCTTCGAGCGTGATCTCGAGGGTCTTGTCGTCGACGGCCTTCACACCGAGCTGGCTGAAATCGGTGATCTCACCGGCCGCGATCTTGGACGAGTTCTTGATCGGGTACTGTAGATACGCGTACTCGGACGCGGTCTTGGGGTCGAACAGGCGCTGGAAGGCGTCGACCCAGTTCTGCGCCGTCACCGGCACGGCATCGGACCACACGGCATCGCCGCGGATCTTGAAAGTGTAGACGAGGCCATCGTCGGAGATGGTCCACGATTCCGCCTGGCCGGCGACTGCCTTGGCCTGGGCGTCCTCGGTCACGAGGCCTTCGAGATACTCGGAAACGATACGATTCTCCCAGTCGCCCGAAACCTTGTGCGGGTCGAGCGAGCCGGGCTCGCCGCCATTGCCCAGGTTGAGCGTCACGGCGAGAGCCGCGCTCGACATCATCAGCGCTAACGCGCCGGCGGTCGTCACCGCTTTGAGGACCTGTGTTATTTTCATTCTTGTCCCATCTCCATGAAAGACATTTCCTGACGGGCACGGCGATTAGCATGCCATGCCTCTTTTTGTGCCGACTGGTCGGAACCGCCGGATTGGGTACGGACCCTATGGCATCAGGTTTTCGCTGACAAGCGGGACATTGACGTAAGCGTCAAGTGTTACACGAGCCGTGGGAAACTATACTTGGCTGTGGATAGTTCTCATGCCGCGCGCTCGACCAGCGCCGTCACGCCCATGCCGCCGGCCGTGCAGACCGAGATCAGGGCGCGCTGCTTTTCGGTGCTGTTGAGCAGCTTGGCGGTGAGGCCGAGGATGCGGGCGCCGGTGGCGGCGAACGGGTGGCCATAGGCGAGGCTCGAGCCCTTCTGGTTGATCTTCTCCGGGTCGATCTCGCCCAGCGGAGTTTCGCGGCCAAGGACGTTCCGGTTGTAGTCGGGGTCGCGCCAGGCCTTGAGCGTCGCCAGCACCTGCGCGGCAAACGCCTCATGGATTTCGAACAGGTCGATATCATCGAACGTCAGGTTGGAGCGGCGCAGCATTTCCGACGCGGCAATGGTCGGCGCCATCAGCAGGCCCTCGCCGTGGGCGAAATCGTTGGCCGCCACCTGGCCGAGCGTAAGGTAAGCGAGCACCGGCAGGCCACGCGCTTTGGCCCACTCCTCGCTGGCCAGCAGCACCGAAGCGGCGCCATCGGTCAGCGGCGTGGAGTTGGCGGCGGTGAGCGTCCCCTTGCCCGAGCTCTTGTCGAAGGCCGGCTTCATCGTCGCCATCTTCTCGAGGCTGGTATCGGCGCGGACATTATTGTCCTTCAGCACGCCGGCGAACGGCACGATCAGGTCATCGTGGAAACCCTCGTCATAGGCGCGGGCGGCGTTCTGATGGCTCTTGAGCGCCAGCGCGTCCTGCTCCTCGCGGGTGATCCCCCATTGCCGGGCCATCAGCTCGCAATGCTGGCCCATCGACAACCCGGTACGCGGCTCCTGCGTCGAAGGCGCGATCGGCGTCAGCTCGCCGAGATTGAAGCCTCTGAACACCTTGAACTTCTCGCCGGTGGTGCGGGCCCGGCTGAGCTCGATCATCCGGTGCTGGAACTTGTCGCCGAACACCACCGGGCTATCCGAAACCGTGTCGGAGCCGGCGGCGATGGCGCTGTCGATCTCGCCCGTGGCGATCTTGGCGCCGAGGCTGAGCGCTGCCTGCAGCGAGGTACCGCAGGCGATCTGCACATTGGTGCCGGGGGTGCGGGGGGAGAGGCCCGCATCGAGGCTCGCCTCACGGGCGAGGTTGAAGTCGCGGCTGTGGCTCAGCACGGCGCCAGCCATGACTTCGCCGATCGCCTCGCCCTTCAAGTTGTACTTGTCGACGAGCCCGCCCAGCGCCGCGCCGAGCATCGAGAGGTTCCCCTCCTCGGCATAGCCGGTATAGGCGCGTGCGAAGGGAATGCGGGCCGAGCCCACGATGGCGACTTTACGCAGTTCGGCCATCTCAGGCTCTCCCGTCTTTGCGGGCCTGCATCGGCCCTCCGAGGAACGGCGCAAAACCGGTCCCATAGATGACGCCGATATCGGCGAGGTCGGCCGAGGCGACGACGCCCTCGGCCACGGCAATCTCGGTGGCATCGACCAGCGGTTGCACCAGCTCGCGCCCGAGCCCGGCAAGGTCCGGGTGCGGTGGCGCCTCGCCCTTCACCGCCTTGCCGTTGGTCCAGGTATAGAACCCCTGCCCGGTCTTGCGGCCCAGCTTGTTCTCGGCGACCAGCCGGGCGAAATCGCTGGCCGGAGACACCGGACTGCCCAGTTCCTCGGCGACGAACTTGCCGACATCGAGCCCGACTGTGTCCATCAGCTCGATCGGGCCCATCGGCATGCCGAAGGCCACGGCCGCAGCGTCGATCTGCTCCTTGCTGGCCCCACCCTCGACCCGCTGCACGGCGGCGAGCATGTAGGGCATCAGCACCCGGTTGACGAGGAAGCCGCGCGCCGATTTCACCACCACCGGCGATTTGCCGATGGCGAGCGCGAAGCTGGCGCCGCGGGCGATGTCGTCATCGGAGTTGAAGCTCGAGCGGATCACCTCGACCAGCGGCAGCTGCGCCACCGGGTTGAAGAAATGCAGCCCGATCAACCGGCTCGGATTGGTCAGCCCTTCGGCGATGCGTTCGAGCTCGATCGAGGATGTGTTGGTGGCAAGGATCGCTCCGGGCTTGGCCTTGAGCTCGGCGTCGATGAACACCTTGTGTTTGATCTCGAGCTTTTCGACCACCGCCTCGATGATCACATCGGCCCGGGCGATACCCTTGCCGGTCACATCGGCCTCGAGCCGGGCGACAGCATTATCGATCTCGGTCTTCGAACGAAGCCGCTTGCTGAACAGCTTCTTCGCCCGCTCGAGCGCCGGCTTGATGCGCTCCATGTCGAGATCCTGCAGCGTCACGCCCATGCCGCGCAGCGCACACCACGCGGCGATGTCGCCGCCCATGACGCCGGCGCCAACCACGTGGACCCGCCGGAACACCGGCTTGTCCTTGCCGCGCACACCCTGCTTCTTCAGGCTCTCGGAGAGGAAGAACACCCGGCGGAGGTTCTTCGAGGTCGGCGTATCCATCAGCGGCACGAAACGGGCGATCTCGCCCTGCTTCATGGCCCGCCAGTCATTGCCGTGCTCTTCGAACAGGTCGATCAGCGCATAGGGCGCCGGGAAATGCGCCGGGTTGGCTTTCTTGTTTGCCTCTTCGCGCATCTTGTTGGCGATATAGCCGCGCACCGGCCCGAACGCGGCGGCCCGCTTGGCAAGCGGCGCCTCGCTGCTCTTTTTGTTCTGCAGTATCGCCTTGCGGGCTTCCCAGCGCAGCGTGTCGCGGTGGCGGACCAGCTTGTCGACCAGCCCCATGCGCCGGGCCTGCCCGGCGCGCAGCAGCTTGCCAGTGAGCATGATCTGCATCGCATCGACCGGTCCGGCCTGCCGGATCGAGCGCCCGGCCCCGCCAAAGCCGGGGAAGAGGCCGAGATTGACCTCGGGGAAGCCGATCCGCGTCTTGTCGTCGTTGACAGCGATCCGGTAGCGGCAGGCCAGCGCCAGCTCGAGCCCGCCGCCGAGGCAGAAGCCGTGGATGCCGGCGACCACCGGTACTTTCAGGGCTTCGATGCGGTCGAACAGGGCATGCGTGCGCACCAGCGCCGCGTTAAGGACGCCCGGATCGGACATGTCGTCGAACTCGGTGACGTCTGCGCCGGCGATGAAGCCGGAGTCCTTGCCGGATAACAGCACCACGCCCTTCAGCTCGCCACTGTTCACCAACTCTTCGATCGCCGAGACGATGGGGACCAACTCTGCCAAGGCCTCCCGGCTCAGCATGTTCACCGGCGAGTCCGGCGTGTTGATGGTGAGCCAGCCGATGCCCTCGAAATCGAGCTCGAAGCTCCAGGCACGACTTGACGGCATTTGCGGATGGGCCATTTCCGGCTCCTCGTTCTCTAGAGCGCTTTCGAACCGGAAAAGTCTGCGACTTTTCCCGAAACGCTCGGGGTCTCTACTCGGCGGCGGCGTCGATGGCGGCCGGCTCGCGGCGCAACTGCTTGGAGCCGAGTTCATCGAAATCGAAATCGTCGACCTTGATCACCCGGTCGGTCGCCTGGTCGGCGAGCCTGAGCGTTGCGGCCTCGGCTTCGGTCAGGACACCCGCCTCCACCGCATCGCTGATCGCGTCGCGATCGAGCCGGCGCTCGACCACGCCCTTTTTGATCGCCCGCACGAACTTGGTTTCGATCTCGGCGGCGCCGGTGACCTTGAGCAGCGCGTCTTCAAGGACGCCGGTCGGGTCCTTGGGGTCCATCGAGACATAAGTTCCTTTGGTCAACCGGTCGCGGAAAGCGCCGGGCACCATCACCGAGCGCGCCAGCCGATAGGTCTCGCGGTCGGAGGCGGGCTTGGCGTGGCGACCGAGGGGGAACACCAGAACCCGCATCAGGTTCCTGAGCGCGAAGTTCGGGAAGTTGGCGAACACCGCGGCAAAGCTCTGCTCCAGCGAATAGCAGAGGTCGCGAGCGACCGCCTCGACCACCGGCCGGTCTTCGGCGAGCCGCCCGTCATCCTCATAGCGGCGGAGCACCGAGGAGAGCAGGTATAGGTCGGAGAGGATATCGGCCATGCGGCCCGAGAGGCGCTGTTTGCGCTTCAAGTCACCGCCGAGAAACGCCACGGTCCAGTCGCCGCAGAGCGCAAAGCTCTGGCTGTAGCGGCTGAGCTGCTTGTACCAGCGCGCCATCTCGTGATCGACCGGGGTCGAGGCGAAGGCGCCGAAGCTGACGGCATGGAGGAAGCTGCCCACCATGTTGCGCAGCATGAAGCTGACGTGGCCGGCGAAGGCGGTGTCGAAGGCGGCGATGCCGGCCTTCCTGTCCTTGTTCTGCGCCGCCGAGATTTCGGCATAGAGGTATGGGTGCGCCCTGAGCGCCCCCTGGGCGAAGGTGATCAGCGTGCGGGTCAGGATGTTGGCGCCTTCGACGGTGATCGCCACCGGCGTCGTCATGTAGCCCGAGAACAGGTAGTTGGTCGGGCCATCCTGCACGGCGCGGCCGCCATGGATGTCCATGGCGTCGTTGAAGGCAAGCCGCATCGCTTCGGTGGTGCGGTACTTGAGCAGCGCCGACAGCACCGAGGGGCGCTGGCCCTCGTCAACCATCGAGGCGGTGAGGCCGCGCGACGCTTCGTAGGTATAGGCGAAGCGCACCATGCGGCTCAGCGGCTCGGCGACGCCCTCCATCAGGCCCACCGGGATGCCGAACTGCCGGCGGATCCGGGCATAGGCCGAGGTGACGCGCAGCGCGTGCTTGATCGAGACGGTGCCGATGGCCGGCAGCGAGATGGCGCGGCCGGTGGCGAGGCACTCCATCAGCATGCGCCAGCCCTGCCCAGCATATTCGGTACCGCCGATCAGGAAATCCATCGGGATGAAGACGTTGCGGCCCTGGGTCGGGCCGTTCATGAAAGCGGAGCGTGCCGGATAATGCCGGCGGCCGATCTTGACGCCTTTGTGCTTGGCGGGGACCAGCGCCAGCGTGATGCCGATATTGTCGACTTCACCGAGCAGGTGGTCGGGGTCATGGAGATGAAAGGCGAGGCCGAGCAGCGTCGCGACCGGCGCCAGCGTGATGTAGCGCTTGTCCCAGCTGAGCTTCACCCCGAGCGTTTTCTTGCCCTCATACATGTCGTAGCAGACGACGCCGACATCGCGCATGCCCGCCGCGTCGGAGCCCGCATGCGGGCCGGTGAGCGCGAAGCACGGCACTTCCTGCCCCTTCGCGAGGCGGGTGAGGTACTTCTTCTTCTGTTCCTCGGTGCCGTATTTCTCGAGCAGTTCGCCCGGCCCCAGCGAGTTGGGCACCATCACGGTGATCCCTGCAGCGATCGAGCGCGAGGCGATCTTACTGACCACCTGGCTCTGCGCCTGCGCCGAAAAGCCGAGGCCGCCATGTTCGCGGCCGATCAGCATGCCGAGAAAGCCCTGTTCCTTGAGATAGGTCCAGACCGCCGGGGACATGTCGGCGCGGTTGTTGCGCGTGTCCCAGTCGTCGATCATGGCGCAGACTTTTTCGCACGGCCCATCGAGGAAGGCTTGTTCTTCGGTCGATAGGGTGGGCTTTCGCACCCCGAGCAGCTTGCTCCAGTCCGGCCGGCCCGAGAACAGCTCGGCGTCCCAGCCGACGGTGCCGGCATCGAGTGCCTCCTGCTCGGTACGGCTGACGCGCGGCAGGATGGATTTGACGAGGCCGTAGGCCGGGCCGGAGAGCACCGCCTTGCGGATGGGCACGAGGGACAACAGACCGAGGATCGCCGCCGGCAGCAGGGCGAAGACCCAGCCCAGCACGTCCGTCATCAACCAGAGACCATTATCGGTCGAGATGCGGGTCAGCGCCCCGATCAGCAGCGTCGCCACCACCCATTGCCAAAGCGGCGCACGGCGCATTGCCAGCACCGCGAAAAGGGCAATCGACAGGATCAGCAGAGCCCAGACCATGCACGTCTCTCCTCGACCTAGGCGCTTTCAGGAAAAGTTGCAGACTTTTCCGGTTCGAAAGCGTGAAAAGTCAAACACCTGGAGCACTTCGGGAAGTGCTCTAAGTCGTGGCGCATCGTCGATAAGCGAGATGAGCCCCCGCTCAACAACGCACCCGGTCCGATTCTTGTTGCCGATTGTACCGCCCGGGCAGGCGCCATCACCATAAAATAGCAACGGGTGACGTATACGTCAACCAATGGACCTTAGGTGTATGGCGCAACAGCCATCACGTTTCCCTGCCCGCCTCAACTGGATTGCTCGTCGAGCTACGTCGTTGGTTTGACGCTAACGTCAATTGGTGGGATATTTCCCAATAACGGGCGCCAAAAGCCTGAGGAGGAAGAAGATGGCCAACACCAAGGCGGGCGCCACGCGCCCGTGGACCGAGCACTATCCCCCGGGCATTTCCTGGGATGTGCCGATCGACACCACCCCGGTGCACGAGACGATTCTCGCCACCTGCGCCCGCACCCCGGATGCCGATGCGCTGGATTTCCTCGGCAAGAAAACCCGCTTCGGCGAGCTCGCTCGTCTGATCAACGCTTTTGCCGGCGCGCTGCAGAGCGAACTGGGGGTCAAGAAGGGCACCCGCGTCGCGCTGCTCTTGCCCAACACGCCGTTCTACGTCATCGCCTATTACGCCGTGCTGCGGATCGGCGGCATCGTGGTCAACTGCAACCCGCTCTATACGGTCAAGGAACTGAGCCACATCGTCGGCAATTCCGGCGCCGAACTGATGGTAACGCTCGACCTGAAGCTCTTGTTCGACAAGGCCGAGGAGCTGGTCGACGCCGGCCACGTCAAAAAACTCATCGTCTGCCATTTCCCCGATGCCCTGCCGGGCGTGAAGAAGCTGCTCTACAGCCTCGCCAAGGCCAGGGACATGAGCAAGCCGGACAAGAGCCGGATCGCCGCCAAGGTGGTGCATTTCGACAAGCTCATCGACCGCAAGCTGAGCCCGTCGCCGGTGCCGATCGATGCGGCAAAGGACGTGGCGGTGCAGCAATATACCGGTGGCACCACCGGGCTGCCCAAGGGCGCCATGCTCAGTCATGCCAACATTGCGGCCAATCTCAGCCAGATCGACCATTGGGCGCTGGGCTTGTTCAGGGCGCCATCGCGCACCGTCGCGGTGCTGCCGTTCTTCCACATCTTCTCGATGACCGCCTGCCTCAACACGCCGCTGGCGGCGGGTGGCCAGGTGGTGATGCTGCCACGCTTCGAGCTCAAGGCCTTTCTCGACCTGATGAGCCGCACCGGCGCCAACATTCTGGTGGCCGTGCCGACGCTGGTGCAGGCGCTCTCCAAAGCCGGCGACAAGGCCAAGCCGCACTTGGTCTCGGTCGAGGTGACCGTTTCGGGCGGCGCGCCGCTGTCGGACGAAGTGCGCCACAACTGGAGCAAGGTGTCGAACTCCCTGCTCGCCGAAGGTTACGGGCTGACCGAAGCCTCGCCGGTGGTGTGCTGCGCGGCGCTCCGCGTGCCGTCCAAGCCCCTGTCGATCGGTCAGCCGCTGCCCGGCACCGACATCCGTTTCGTCAACATCGAAACCGGCGAGACGGTGCCGCTGGGTGAGCGCGGCGAGCTGCAGGTGAAGGGCCCGCAGGTGATGCTCGGCTATTACAACAACCCCGAGGCGACCAAAGATGCCTTCATGGACGGGTGGCTGCGCACCGGCGACGTCGGCTATGTCGACAGCGATGGCTACGTCTTCCTCGTCGACCGTATCAAGGACCTGATCATCTGCTCCGGCTTCAACGTCTATCCGCGCACTATCGAAGAAGCGATGCTGCACCACCCGGCGGTGGACGAGGTCAACGTCATCGGCGTGCCCGACGAGTATCGCGGCGAAGCACCGGTCGCCTTCGTCAAGCTGAAGCCGGACCAGCAGGCCACCGAAGCCGAACTCAAGAAATTCCTTGCCGAAACGCTCAACAAGATCGAGATGCCCAAGGAAATCATCTTCAAGGACCAGTTGCCCAAGACGCTGATCGGCAAGCTGAGCAAGAAGGAGCTGCGCGAGGAATACGCCCAGCGCAAGAACAAGCATGAACCGGCCTGAATCCGAAAACCGCGATCTGTTCGCCATCGCCGACCTCAGCCAGGAGTTCGGCATCTCGACCCGCGCCATCCGCTTCTACGAGGCCAAGGGTCTGCTCAACCCCGAACGGGTCGGCGGCACCCGTGTGTTCCGCCGCCGCGACCGCGCCCGGCTGATCCTGATCCTGCGCGGCAAGCGGCTGGGATTCTCGCTGCGCGACATCTCGGACTATCTGAGCCTTTACGACGCGCAATCGCAGACCGCCCAGACCAAGCTCCTGGTCGCCAAGGTGGACGAGCGGCTGCATCTGCTCGAGCGGCAGAAGGCCGATCTCGAGACGACGATCGGCGAACTCAGGGAGATCCGCAAGCTGGCAGGGGAGCGGGTCGGGGCTTAGGTTGTTAGAGGATTGAGTTGCACCGGCGAAGCTGGTGGACTTGATCCTTGCCTACCCACCGGCTGTCATCCCAGCGAAAACTGGGACCCAACTCGCCACCTGTGCCAGCGGATAGATGGGTCCCAGCTTTCGCTGGGATGACATCGTGGGTGGGGTGATCGCAGCGCGTCGGCTCGGCCACCGCGCACGTAAGCCCCCAAGGGAGAGGTGAAGAATCTACCGCTTCCGCGGCTTCACATTGGTCATCAGGTCCGGCTTTTTCGGCCGCTTCCAGCCTTTGGGTGGCTCGACCACCGGGACTTGCGTGCCCAAGCCCATTTCGCCCGGTGGCGGCTGGCGCACCGCGCCGCCCTTCAGCGCCGCAATCTCGTCGCGCAGCCGCGCCGCCTTCTCGAAATCCTCGCGGGTAACGGCGGCGAGCATTTCGCCTTCGAGCGCGATGATCTTTCTTTCGATGGCGGCGAGCGACATGTCCGGCCTCAGCTGGCGGTCAAGAAAATCTGCATTTCGTCGAGCGTTGCGGCCTCGCTGGCCGGTTTGTCCCACCTTATCCGGTTGATGCGGGGGAAGCGAAGCGCGATGCCGGATTTGTGCCGGCCCGATTGCTGCGCGCTGTCGAACGCCACCTCGAACACCAGCTCCTTCGACACCTCGCGCACCGGTCCGAAGCTCGCGACGGTGTTGTTGCGCACCCACTTGTCGAGCTGTTTCAGCTCCTCGTCGGTAAAGCCGAAATAGGCTTTGCCGATCGGCACGATCTCGTTGCCCTTCCAAACGCCGAACGTGTAGTCCGAATAGAATGACGAGCGCTTGCCGTGGCCGCGCTGTGCGTACATCAGGATGGCGTCGACCACGTTCGGGTCGCGCTTCCACTTGTACCAAAAACCCTTGGGCCGGCCCGGCAGGTAGGGCGCGCTTCTCAGCTTCACCATGACCCCTTCATGCCCCTGTTCCGCCGCGCCACGGCGACGGATCTCGGCGAGGTCGTCCCAGTCGCGATAAGTGAGCACCGGCGAGAGGTCGAGGCGGGTCTGCGGGTACGTCTCGAACCACGTCTCGAGGTGCTGGCGCCGCTCGGTCCAGGGCAGCGCCCGAATATCCTCGTTGCCGTCGAACAGCATGTCGTAGACCCGGATGAAACCCGGGTAATCGGCGAGGTGCTTGGCCGTCGCCACCTTGCGATTGAGCCGCTGCTGCAGGTCGTTGAACGGCAGCGGCTCGAAACCCGGGCCGACCAGCAGCTCCCCATCGAGCACGGCGTCGCCGAAGACGCTCTCGGTCACGTCGGGGAAGGCGGCGGCGATATCGTCGCCGGTACGCGAGAACAGCGACACCCTGCCCTTCGACGCAATCAGCTGCACCCGGATCCCGTCCCATTTCCACTCGGCGACGAAGTCGGCCGGATCGAGCTTTTCGAGATCCTTGCCCTCATCGATCGGGTTTGAAAGCATCAGCGGGTGGAAGCGCGCCGTGTGATCGATATCGGGCCGCTCGGCCTTGCCGCTCAGCCAGTCGAACAGGTCGGTGTAGGGCACGGTGAGGCCGTTCCACACCTCCTCGATCTCCTGCAGGTCCTTGCCGCTCATCTCGGCCAATGCGGTCTTGGCCAACCGTGCATTGACGCCAATGCGCAGCGCGCCGGTGGCGAACTTCACCAGCGCCCAGCGCTCGTTGATGGAAGCGCGGGTAAGCAGCGAACCGATCAGCCGCGGCAGTTCGGACTTGCTGGTCATATTGAACAGTTCGACCAGGTCCGAGAGCGAGGGCAGCGGCTCGGTCCCGCCATGATGCGGCCAGATCAGCGCGATGGTTTCGCCGAGATCGCCGACATAATCGTAGCTGAGCGCGAACAGATGCGGGTCGACCTCGGCGAGCACGACATCGCGCAGGATCGCCGGTTTGACGTTCTTGAAGCTCAGCGCGCCGGTGAGGATGGCAAGCGCGAAACCGCGGTCTGGGTCCGGCGTCTCGGCAAAATACTGGGTCAGCGCCTCGAGCTTGCGGTTGCGCGACGGGGTGAGCGCCAGAAGCTCCATCAGTTGAGCAAAGCGCCTCACTCTTCGAGCTCTCCCTGCGCGTCCGGTTCGCCCTCTTCGCCCTCCTCGAACGCCTGGATGTTGAGCGGCTCGGCCTCGAGCCCCTGCTGCCGGCAATGATAGACCAGCGCATCCTCGCGCCCATGCGTGACCCAGACCTTGCCGGCTTTGGTTTCGGCAATGGTCTGGCGCAGCTCGTTCCAGTCGGCATGGTCGGAGATCACCAGCGGCAGCTCGACCCCGGATTGCCGGGCCCGTTGCTTGACGCTCATCCAGCCCGAGGCGACGGCCAGCACCGGATCGGGCAATCGCCGGCTCCAGCGATCCTTGATGGCGGAGGGCGGCGCGATGACGATCTGCCCGGCGAGCTCGGCCTTACTGGTGCCGAGCGTCGGCTTCAGTTCGCCGAGCGGGATACCGCGGGCGATGTAGAGTTCGCAGAGCCGGATCATCGCCCCGTGCAGGTAGATTGGCGCGTCGCAGCCGGCGTCGCGCAGCAGCGCGATGACCCGCTGCGCCTTGCCCAGCGCGTAGCAGCCGATGACATGAGCTCGATCCGGAAAGGCAGCGGCAGAGCGCAGCAGCCGGCCGATCTCATCCAGCGGATCGGGGTGCTGGAACACCGGCAGGCCGAACGTCGCCTCGGTGACCAGCAGGTCGCACTCGGCCAGCTCGAACGGCTGCGCCGTCCGATCCGGCAGCCGCTTATAGTCGCCGGTGACGACGATGCGCTGGCCCTGGTGCTCCATCAGCACCTGCGCCGAGCCGAGGATGTGGCCGGCCGGCTTCAGCGTGATGGTGACGTCGTCGACCTGCAACGGCGTATCGAACTCGAGTGGCTGGAACTGGCCAGCCGAGTCTTCGCCATAGCGGGCTTTCATGATGGCGATAGTGTCGGGCGTCGCCAGCACCGCCCCATGCCCCGAGCGGGCGTGATCGGCATGGCCATGGGTAACGATCGCCCGGGCCCGGGGCACCGGGGGATCGATATAGGCGTCGATGGGGCGGACGTAGAGGTCGCGATCGAGGAACGGGGAAGCCATTGGACTAAAGTACTTCCTCCAATCCGGAACGACGCAGGAAAATCAACGGCGGAACCCTATCCCGGTTGCATTTCACCGAATAGGCTGCGCTGACAATCAACGGAGCCGATAATGGAGAGCCTGCTCGAACTGGCCGCAGCCCAGCCGACGCGCGCATTGGCGCCGGGCGAAATACTGATCGCGCAGGGCCGTGAGGGCGGTGATCTATTTGTGCTCGAAAGCGGACAACTGCTGGTCGAACGCGACGGCGTTACCATCGCCAGCATCTCGTCGCCGAACTCGGTGGTCGGTGAGATGTCGGTGGTGCTCGGTACGCCCAACAGCGCGACGGTGCGGGCCGACGGCAACGCCACCGTCCGCGTCATCATGGATGCCCGCAAGTACCTCGAGCAGGACCAGGCGATGACCTTCCGCCTCGCCTGGCTGATGGCGAGCCGGCTCGATGCCACCTCCGCCTACCTTGTGGAGCTGAGCCGGCAGCATAGCGGCAAGGCCGAGCAGAACATGCTCGGCAAGATCCTCTCCGCCCTGCACCTGCAGGCCGACGACAACACCTACAGGACTATCGCCCGCACCGACATGTTCGGCACCGACGACACCGGCGGGGCGTACAAGGACTGAAGGCCTCGTAGAGGCCGCGATGTCACCAACCCACAGATGTCATCCCAGCGAAAGCTGGGACCCATTCTTCCGCTGGCGCGGGCTGCGAGTTGGGTCCCAGCTTCCGCTGGGATCACATCGAGGGTGGGAGCGAATCTTCCTCCCAAACGAACTACAGAACCTTCGTCACCTTGAGGAAATTCCCGCGCTCGTCGTTGGCCGCCTTGATCGCCTTCTCCGACCCGAGCACCACCACCTGGCCGCTGCGGGCAACCTGATCCAGCGCCTCGCCAAGCGCCTTGAAGTCTCGGCTGGAGGCGCCGAGGATTTCCTCGCGGCGCTTCTGGCGGGCGTCTTCACTGTCGCCGGTGAGTTCCCAGACCAGCGCGGTGAAGCCTTTGGCGTCGGGCAGCCGGTAGGTGTCGACTGAGCCGATGACGCCGATCACCGAGCGCACCAGATCCTGCTCCCCTACCCCGCCTTTGAGGAAGGTCGAGGCCTTGTCGTAGACATCGATGGTGTCGACGAGGTTCGGATCGCGATACGAAGTGAAGGCGAAGGTGCCGGCGAATGGATCGAGCCCGGACGACCCGCCATAGGCGCCGCCCTGCACCCGCACCTTGTCCCACAGATATGTGGTGTTGAGGTGCTTGATGGCGACTGCGGTGCCGCCGGTGGGCTCGAACCCGAGCGCCTTGAGGTTGGCGCCCTTGGCCACGTAATTGACCTGGCCGGGGAAGGTCAGGCCTTCCGATTGCGGACCGGCGACGAACCCCCAACCTTCAGTCGAGGGGCCAGCACCAGCCGGCAAAGCCGCGATGAACGTCGCCAGTTCCGGCTTCAGCGCCGCGATGGCAAAACTGTCGGCGGTGACGTTGACGATCATCCCGGTACGGCCGATCAGCAGCGTACGGATCTCCTCGAGCGCCGCCTGCACCGCCGGCCAGTTGCCGTCGATCTGTGCCGCCAGATCCTTGAGGAAGAAATAGTGGCTGACGCCGCCGAGCTTCTCGTTGAGCCAGTCGGCCTCGCTGAACCCGGCGCGCACCCGCATCGACACGATGCCGTTGCCCATGCCGGCCAGCGAGCTTTCGAAGCCAGCCTTCGACTCCAGCACCATCTGGCGGATGCGCTCGCGGTTGTCGAGCCGCGCGTCGGTCAGCACGTCGCGCATGATCGACAGCATGTCGCCGACATGATCCGGCGTCGCCTTGCCGCGGACGAACATCCAGGCCGCGGTGCCCACCCCGTCGCGACGGGTCGAGTTCCAGCGGCTGGCGCCGACGCCGCCGGTGGTGCGACCGATGCGCTGGGTCAGAGAGACGAAATCTTCGCTGCCGGTGCCGGTCTGGGTCAGCGCCCGGGTGAACAGCGGCAGGTAGGGCAACAGCCGCCCCGGCAGCGCCGTGAGGTTGAAGCCGAGATCGAGATAGACCACGCCATTGGTCGGCAGGTCGTGGCTGAACAGCGTGACGCCTTCGAGCTCTTCCTTGGCGATCGGGATCGCCTTGTTGGCGCGCGGCAGGTCCTCGAGTGTCAGCGTCGGGATCCTGGCCAGCGCCTCCGGCGCATCGACCTCGTTCTGCAATTCCTTGAGGTGGCGGGTCTGCTCGGCCACCTCAGCGATGCCGGCGGCATCGAGCGACTGCTGCGCCCTGTCGAGCCGCGCCCGCTCCTCGGCGGCTTCCGCTGCCGCCTTGTTGGGGTCGGCGGTGAGCAGCACGGTGGAGCGGTGCTTGTTGTCGAGGATGTGGGTCTTGATCAGCCGTTCGAACACCGGCTCGCCGGCGGCGAGCCTGGCCTTGATCGCGGCGAGCGGCACCTCGAAGCTCAGCGGCTCCAGCGGGTCGCCGCCATAGAGCCAGGTGCCCATGGCGCGGAACATCAGCGCGATGCCGCGCGGGAACGAGCCGGTATTGTTCTCCCTGAGCCCGAACTCGGTGGTGTTCATGGCCGCTTCGATGGTCTTGGGGTCGATCCCCTCGGCGCTGAGCTGCTCGAGCGTCGAGATGATCAGCTGCTCGACCTTATCGCCGGCATCGTCCTCGATGCCCTTGAGCCCGAAGGTGAAATAGGGTTGGCGGATACCATCGGCGAGGCCCGAGCCGGTCAGGCCTTCGCCGAGCCCGGAATCGATCATCGCCTTCCGCAGCGGCGCGGCGGAGGTGCCGACCAGCACGGACTCGAGCACGTTGAGCGACAGTGCCAGTTCAGGGTCGGTGATCTCGTCGAGCATCCAGTTGACCGACACCATGGCGGTCTTCTTGCCGGCCTCGGCTTCGCTCGCGGCATAGGTCTCGTGCAGCGACCGCGGCGCGCTCCAGCGTGGCTGGATAGCGATTTCGGCCTTGGGGTCGATGCGCTCGAACTGGCTGAAATACTCCTCGAGGATGGCGAGGCGCTGCGCCGGATCGTCATCGCCGTAGAATACGACGCGCGAGTTGGACGGGTGATAGTACTTCGAATGGAAGTTCTTGAAATGTTCGTAGGTGAGGTCGGGGATGGCCTTCGGGTCGCCACCCGAATTCACCCCGTAGGTGGTGTCGGGGTAAAGCGACAGCTGGCTGACCTTACCCAGCACCGCGGCAGCGGAGGAATAGGCGCCCTTCATCTCGTTGAACACCACACCCTTGTAGACCATCGGCCCCTGGGTGGAATCGAGCTCGTAGTGCCAGCCTTCCTGCCGGAACGTGTCCTCGCTGATCAGCGGGAAATACACCGCGTCGAGATAGACATCGACCAGGTTGTAGAAATCCTTGAGGTTCTGCGACGCCACCGGATAGGCGGTCTTGTCGGAGAAGGTCATGGCGTTGAGGAAGGTGTGGAGCGAGCCCTTCAGCAGCTCCACGAACGGCTTCTTCACTGGGTACTTGCGGGAACCGCACAGCACCGAATGCTCGAGAATATGTGCGACGCCGGTCGAATCCTCCGGCGGGGTCTTCAGCGTCACGCCGAACACCTTGTTCTCATCGTCATTGATGAGGCTCAGCACCTCCGCCCCGGTCCGCTTGTGCCGATAGAGCTTGGCCAGCGAACTGATCTCCCCGATCTGCTGCTCGCGGACGAGTTCGAAGGCGGGATGTTCGGACATGGGGGTACTCAAGGTGGTGGGAGGGTGCGGCTAACTTAGGCAGCGGCGGCACTGGATGGAAGGGGGGCTAGGCGGATGGGGAGGTGGGAGGCTCGCGCAGACACCGGTGTGGGCTGCCCCCACCCCTGTCCCCTCCCCGCAAGGGGGAGGGTGACCAAAACACTGAGGCCGGTGTAGGCGTCTCCCTCCCCCTTGCGGGGAGGGGACAGGGGTGGGGGTCCACAGCCACCGGCACAGCCCCCCTGGCAACGCGTCCTAGATCCGCCCACGGATCTCCGGTCGCACCTTGTCCTGGTACCAGCCCGCCAGTTCCTCGGCCAAGGCCGGTTCCACCGGCTCGCGCTTGGTCGCGTCGACATTGGCGCGCAACTGGTCCGGCCGCGTCACGCCGGCGATGATCGTCGATACTGCCGGCTGGTCGAGGATCCAGCGTAGCGCGAACTGGCTGAGCGGGATGCCCGAAGGCACCATCTGCTTGAGCTGTTCGGCAAAGCCGACACCCTTGTCGAACGGCAGGCCGGAAAAGGTCTCGCCGACGTTGAACTTCTCGCCGTTGGCGTTGAAGTTGCGGTGGTCGCTATCGGCGAACTTGGTGTCCTTGTTCCACTTGCCCGAGAGCAGGCCCGAGGCGAGCGGCAGCCGGACGATGATGCCGACATTGCGCTTGGTGGCAGTCGGGAACACCTCGGTGATGTAGTCCTGCCGGAACAGGTTGAAGATGATCTGCAGCGTCGTGCAGCCATCCGACTTCATCGCCAGCAGCGCCTCCTCGACATTCTCGACGCTGGCGCCCCAGTTCCGCATCATCCCGGCATCGCGCAGGTCATCCATGATGGTGAAGACTTCGCCGTCGCGCAGCACGTCGGTGGGGATGGTGTGAAGCTGCGCCAGGTCGAGCGTCTCGACGCCGAGCCGCTTCAGGGAGCCGGCTAGGCTCTCCTTGATGTTCTTCTTGTTGTAGCCGGTCTTGTTGGGGAAGATCTCGCCGTTGCGCCCGAGCTTGGTGGCAACGAACACGCCCTTCTTGTCCTTGAACTCGCCGATCCGCCGCTCCGACTGCCCGCCGCCATAGACGTCGGCGGTATCCCAGAAATTCACCTCGACATTGCGCGCCGTCTTCAGGATTTCAGCCGCCGTCTCGTCGTTGAGCGAACCGAAGCTCTCGCCCAACTGCCAGGTGCCAAGCCCGATCTCCGAAACTTCGTAACCGGTCTTGCCGAGTTTGCGCCTATCCATGAAATCCACTCCCTGTTCACGTGCCTCAGATAGCCGGGCCGGCGACGCCCTGCAAAGCGCTTTCGGCTCTCGGCTTCCTCGCTTTTAGGCGAATGAGAGTGTCGGTCTCTGCTATCACCGCCTTGCGGTGGGTGATGGCGATGATGGTGGTGTCGGCGCTGAGCGTGCGCAGCTCCGCCATGATCCCCGCCTCGGTCGCCTCGTCGAGGGCGGAGCTGGCCTCGTCGAGAAACAGGAACTCCGGGCTGTCGTAGAGCGCGCGGGCGATGGCGATGCGCTGCCGCTCGCCACCCGAGAGCTTCAGCCCGCGCTCGCCCACAGTGGTTTCGAAGCCTTCCGGCAGGCCGGTGATGAACTTGTGGATCGAGGCCAGCCGAGTGGCGCGTTCGAGCCGCGCAGCATCGCGCTCGCGGCCCAGGACGATGTTGGCCGCGAGCGTATCGTTGAGCAGCATCACCTCCTGCGGCACGACACCGATCGCCGCATACCAGCTGGCGCGGCCGACGGTGCTGAGATCAGTGCCGTCGACCGTGATCGTCCCCTGCTCCGGCTCCAGCGCTTTCAGCGCCAGCTTGAATAGCGTCGACTTGCCGGCCCCGGTCGGGCCGGTGATAAAGGTCAGCCGTCCGCGCTCGGCGACAAAACTCACATCCTCAACCACCGGCGTCTCGCCATAGCGATGGCCGACATGGGCGAACTCCAGCCGGCCCGACCCGACCGCCAGGCGGCCTGCAGCGTCCTGGTCCTCCGGCTCGGCCCACATCCGGGCGAACGGCAGGAAGCCGGAATAAGCGCGCACGATATCGTCGATGGCCGAGCCGATCATCTCGAACGGTTGGTTGAGCTGGATCATCAGGGTATTGATCAGCACGATATCGCCGACGCTGAGCTGGCCGGCCTCGTAACGCGGAATGAGCAGCAGGAAGGTCACCGCCAGCTGCACGGCCAGCGCCGCGCCGAAGCCGAAGGCATAGCTCAGGTGCCTGACGGTCCATTGCCGCCAGGCGCCGCGCACTTCGCCGGCCTTCTTCGCGAAATTGTCGCTGATCCACTTGTCGCCGTTGAAATAGCGCAGCGTTTCCATGGCGTTGATGGCGTTGCCGACAAAGGCCGCATTCTCCTGGTCGGCCTCGATGGCTTTATCGAGAAACGGCCGCGTCCAGCGATTGGCGAAATAGGTGAAGGTGATGAAGGCCGCGCCATAAACGAGGACAATGGCGACGATCTCGAGGTTGATCACCGCGCCCAAGACGCCAACGCCGAGCACGATGCCGAGCAGCGCCGGCAGGAAGACGATGATCCCCAGTTGCACGAAGATGAACAGTGAGCGCTCGCCCTCGGAGCGCGCCTTCTGGATTTCCACCGGATTGTGCTCGATGAAGAACGCCACCTGCTTGTTGAGGATGCGTTCGAAGAAGCTGGTGCCGACGATGAAGTTGAGCCCCTGCGCCACCCCCCAGGCCATGTATTGCGTCGCCTGCGACACCGCGCTCGAAGCACCGCGCAGGATCGCATAGACGACGAACGCCATGACGATGCCCGCGGGCACCAGGTTGGAGTTCAGCTGGTCGATCAGCCGGGAAAACAGGTATGGCGTTGCCACCTGGCCGAGCGCCGCGAGCAGCACCATCAGCGCGATGCCGCCCAGCGCCAACCGGGATTCGCGCCAGAACCGGCCGTAGATGGCGCGAACCGGCGCCGCTATCAGTGCCCACTCGCCCGCCATCAGCCCCTCCCCACTCGCCCGGCGGAGATAGGGCTCGATCATGGAGATCACAAGACGGTGGAATGGTTTGGCTGGAGCCTACGAGGGATGATGGAGGGCACGGGGTTTCCCAACACACCAGGTGTCATCCCAGCGAAAGCTGGGACCCATCCATCAGCTGGCGCAGGGGGCGAGTTGGGTCCCAGCTTTCGCTGGGATGACAGCCGGTGGGTGGGGTCTAGGATCGGGCCCAACCACCGGCCGGTGCAGACCTATCGGCAGACGCGCCTAATGCCGTTCCTTCGTGGTCAGGAACTGCACCTTCGGGTAATCCCGCTCGGCGCGGCCGAGCCACCAGGTGGATTGGGCGAGATAGACCGGGTCGCCATACTTGTCCTCGGCCATCTCCAGCTTGTTGGTGGAGATGAACCGCGCCAGCTCGGCCTTGTCCTCGGAGACGATCCAGCGCGCCAGCTCGAAATTGATCGACTCGAAGCTGATCGGCACGTTGTATTCGGAGTTGATGCGGCTCTGCAGCACTTCGAGCTGCAGCTGCCCCACCACGCCGACGATGTAATCGGCGCCCACCATGCGGCGGAAGATCTGCGCCACGCCCTCTTCGGCGAGATCGCTCAGCGCCTTGGCCAGTTGCTTGGCCTTCATCGGATCAGTGAGACGGACGCGACGGATGATTTCCGGCGCGAAGTTCGGGATGCCCGTTACCTTGATGTTGGCGCCCTCGGTGAGGGTGTCGCCAACGCTGAGCGCGCCATGGTTGGGGATGCCGACGATATCGCCGGCCACCGCTTCCTCGGCCAGTTCGCGATCGTGGCCGAAGAAAAACATCGGGTTCGATACCGCCATGTCCTTGCCGGTGCGCACGTTCTTCAGCCGCATGCCGCGCTTGAACGTGCCCGAGCTCAGTCGCACGAAGGCAATACGGTCGCGGTGGTTGGCATCCATGTTCGCCTGCACCTTGAACACGAAGCCGGAAACCTTGGGGTCGTCAGGCTCGATCGGCTTGGGTTCGGCCGGCTGCGGCCGCGGCTCGGGCGCCCAGGCGCCAAGCGCCGCCAGCATCTCGGGCACCGAAACCGACTTCAGCGCCGAACCGAAGATCACCGGCGTCAGGTGGCCGGCGAGGTAGATCTCATGATCGAAGGCCGGAAAGCCGGCGCGTGCCAGCTCGAGATTCTCAAGGCTGGCCATGATCACCGGATCCGTGGTGAACTCGTTGTCGCGCGCCAGCTCCTCGACATTGGTGAAGGTCTTCCAGACCTCGCCATTCGGCCGCTTCACCACGCCAGCCGTGAGATCGACAATGCCCTTGAAGTCGACGCCACCACCCAGCGGCCAGACCACCGGCGAGACGTCGAGCGCCAGGGTCGAGGCGATCTCGTCGAGAATCTCCACCGGATCCTTGCCTTCGCGGTCGACCTTGTTGGCAAAGGTGATGATCGGGATGTCGCGCAGCCGGCAGACCTCGAACAGCTTCAGCGTCTGCGCTTCGATGCCCTTGGCGACGTCGATCACCATGATGGCGGCGTCGACCGCGGTCAGCGTGCGGTAGGTATCCTCGGAGAAGTCTGAGTGACCGGGCGTATCGAGCAGATTGAAGGTCAGCCCCAGGTGCTCGAAGGTCATCACCGACGAGGTGATCGAGATGCCGCGCTGCCGCTCGATCTCCATCCAGTCCGACCGGGTGGCGCGCTGGTTGGCGCGGTGCCGCACCTGCCCCGCCTGCTGGATGGCGCCCGACGAGGCCAGCAGCTTTTCGGTCAGCGTAGTCTTGCCAGCGTCCGGGTGCGAGATGATCGCAAAAGTCCGGCGCGACTGGTAGGGCAGCAGTTTTGCGGCAGGCGCCGTGGCGGTCAGGGCGTTCATCTACGGGGCTCGAAATGCGGAAGGCCGCTACATAGTCGTGTTGCGCGCCGAATGCAAAAACAGAACGGCCGCCCCAAGGGACGGCCGTTCGTCATTCAGTCGATCAGCGAGGCTTAGAACTTGAAGTTCAGGCCAACGGTCACGGCGTGCGAGGTCAGGCTGAACTCGTCGCCCGGGAAGTATTCGGCGTTGCCGTAGTCCGAGTAGCGGTACAGCAGGTCGACCGAGATGTTGTCCGCAACAGCGAACTCGACACCGGCACCAACGGTCCAACCGACGTGGGTCTCGTTCGCGTCGGCGATCTCGCCGCCCGCTACCGCCAGACCGGCGGTCAGGTACGGCAGGAACGAGCCCGCATCGAAGCCGAGACGACCACGCAGCGAAGCGGTCCAGTCGACGGAGAACGGGGCGTTGTCCTGGTTCTCGGCGTTGGTCCAGGCAACGTCGCCCACCACGCCGAGCACGATGCCGTCGGCAACAGTGAAGTTTGCGCCGAGGTTCACGCCGGCGAGCCAGCCGCTGACGTCCCACTCGTCGGTGTCGCCGACTTCGCCGAAGGTGCCGCCGAGGCCGCCGACAAACGCACCGACATAGAGGCCGTCCCAGTTGCCGCTGGCAACTTCGACCACGCCAGCTGCGGGCTCGTCGATGATCAGGTCAGCCGCCTGGGCGCCCGACACGAGAGCAAGACCGGCAACGCCGGAAAGCAGAGCAATTACAAAGCGATTCATCTGAGTCTCCTAGAAGTCTGGAGGCGGATACCTCCAAATCTCGATCAAGGCGATAGGAATAGGAGCTCGTCCCCACGGAAGACGCGCGGGTGTCACCTTGCCGCCACACATGCGGCATCGGAACCTATTGGCGGAAAACGAAAAAGGGCCGCACGAGGCGGCCCTTTCCCTCAGAATGTGGTAGTTCGGCTTAGAACTTGAAGTTGACACCGGCAGTGACGGCGTGGGTGCTGAGGTCGAGCTCGGCATTGTCGGCTGGCAGATCGTACTCGGCGGTGCCGTAGTCACTGTAGCGATACTGCAGGTCCAGCGAGATCTGATCGGCGACCGCAACCTCTACACCTGCGCCGGCGGTCCACCCGAAGTGTACCTGGGTGCTATCGACGCCGTTGTCGCTGCCGGTGGCACCCGCAAAGGCGAGACCGGCGGTCAGGTACGGCATGAACGCACCGCCGTCGAAGCCGGCCTTGCCGCGGAAGGAGCCGGTCCAGTTGACGTCGAAATCGACACCGTTGCCCGACTCGTAGCCGCCGATGCCAGCCCAGGCGATGTCGCCGGCAGCGCCGAGGATGAAGCCCTGCGCCACGGTGAAATTGGCGCCGAGAGTGGCGCCGACGGTCCAGCCGGAGAGATCGAGTTCGTCGTCGACCAGGAAGAGCACGTCGGCAGCGTCCTGCGTTGCGGTGCCGAAGCCGTAGCCGACGAAGCCGCCGACATAAGCACCATCCCAGCCGCCGCCGCCGCCCATGTCGACAAAGCCCGGCATCGACGGCTGCTGGACCAAGAGATCAGCAGCCGAGGCAGCCGAAGCCATGGACAGCACGGCTACGCCCGCCAGCAGAGAGAGAGAAAAACGGTTCATGATGTGCCTCCAAGGTACACGAAGGGGAACGGATTACGTACCCGCATGAATCGAATCCAAGTTGCAAACAATTCCTTTACGCCGCGGTAACCGTCAGGACTTGGTTAACGAAGGGTTTGGGGCCAGCGCGTTACTGGGCCATGACCAAGTATAGAATCGAACGCGCGACTAGATCGTGGTCAGTGGAGCCGGGGCACGAGCCTGAGTCGCCGCGCGGGGGCTCGGACGGGCAGACAGCAGCCCAAAAAGAAAGGGCCGCCCGCAGGCGACCCTTTCCGATTTCGCGGCTTTCGAAGCAGTCATTGCCCCCTGAAGGGGCGAGGTGCCTTCGATTAGGCCAGAGGCTGCTCCGAGCTAACGGAGACTCCAGGACCCTTCGAAACCGACGATTTCTGATGATACACTTGGACCACCTCCTTTTGCTGGTTGAACATGACCGCGAAGGTGGGACCGATTTACGGATCTGACAAGGGCAAATGCGCAACAGATGTGAATGAACGGTGACAACTCGCGTCGCGCAGCTGTCGTTTGGCCTTGAGAACTGAAGCAGCCCTTTCGGCGTCCGCTCGCCGCGATCACAGCTGCACGCCCATGTCGGACCTGGATGGCCCGCGACAGGTCGGCAAGGACACGCTCCGCGGGCCGTTGAGCGGCGTTCTCCGGTACGTGCTGGCACGCGCATGTGGGGCGTCCATAAATGCATCAACCCCGCCACGGCTGCGCCGGGCGGGGTCGATTGAGTACGGATCGGCTTGCGCCGAAGCGGAAATCAGAACTTGAAGTTCACGCCCGCCGAGATGGTGTGGGCGGTGAGGCCCAGGTCGGTGTCGCCCGCATCGAGGGTGTAGGTCTGCGAGCCGTAGTCGCTGTAGCGATACAGCAGGTCGATCGAGATGTTGTCGGCAACCGCAAATTCGACGCCCGCACCAACGGTCCAGCCGATGTGAGTCGCATCGTCTTCGACGCCGGGCACGACGGTGTTATCGGTGGCAGTGGCGCCGGCGAAGGCCACACCGGCCGTCAGGTACGGCAGGAAGGCGCCGCCATCAAAGCCGAGACGACCGCGGATGCTGCCGAGCCAGTTCACGTCGTAGGCGATACCATCAACGGTATTCTCGCCGCCAAGATCCGACCAGGCGACGTCGGCAACGATACCGGCGACGATGGCTTCGGAGACGGTGAAATTGGCGCCGACCGCGACGCCGAGCTGCCAACCGGTCAGGTCGTACTCGGTATCGGGAGCAACGAAGTACCCATCGTCGTCATTGACGGTACCCCAGCCGTAGCCGGCAAAGGCGCCGACATACACGCCGTCCCAGTTGCCACCGACGTCGATGACACCGACCGGGGGAGCGGGTTCGCTGATGATGAGATCGGCCGCCTGGACCGAGGAGATGAAGCTCAGAGCGGCAACGCCGGCGAGCAGGGAAACGGCAAAACGATTCATGGGTGGCCTCCAGAAAAGCAACGCCTATAAGATACGCACGTCCTGGGGAAAGAAAACCCGACTCCGCCAGCAACGCACAGCTTAGCCGTAAAGTGTCACCCCCAAGACACAGGTATGGCCTGGGTTCTTAATAACGTTGTAAATCTCTATTTTGACACAATTGCGCCGCGCATGAGGCAGCGCGAGACAATGCTGCGCGATACCGCACCAGGAAACGTCGCATCATCGCAAAATCAAACCCCGCCGCGGCTTGCGCCGGGCGGGGTCGATTTAGATAACCGTTCGGCTCGAGGCCGAAGGCGGAAATCAGAAGCGGAAGTTCACGCCGGCGGTGACCGCATGCGAGGTCAGGCCGAACGACTCGGTCGGCGCAGCGCCGAGCTCGTAGTCCTTCGAACCGTAGTCGGTGTAGCGGTACTGCAGGTCGAGCGACACGTTGTCGGCAACGGCGAACTCGACACCAGCACCAACGGTCCAACCGATGTGGGTCTGGGTGTCTTCGAGAGCGCCGTCGGTCACCGTGGCGTTGGCAAAAGCCACACCGGCGGTCACATACGGCAGGAAGGCGCCACCATCGAAGCCGAGACGGCCGCGGATAGAACCTGCCCAGTCGACGTTGTACGAACTGTCCGCATCGACGTCGCCATTGAGGTCCGTCCAGGCGATGTCGCCAACGATACCGGCAACGATGGCTTCCGAAACGGTGAAGTTGGCGCCGGCGTTAACACCCAGCTGCCAGCCCGTCAGATCGGTCTCGGCGTCGACACCGTTGAGGAAGTAGTTTTCCTCGTCGGTGACGGTGCCCCAGCCGGCGCCGGCGAAAGCACCGATGAAGACGCCGTCCCAGTTGCCGGTGGTCGACACGATGCCGACCGCCGGGGCGGGCTCATCGATGATCAGGTCAGCAGCGAAGGCCGAGGACATCACGGAGACGCCAGCCACACCGGCCAGCAGAGCGATTGCAAAACGATTCATTTAGTCAACTCCTAGAGAGAGGGCCCTCACGTAGCCCCTGTCGCGGGCAAAAGCGACCTCACGTGCTAACAAACTGTTCACGCGCTGCGCCTCCAGAAGAGAGTCGTGCCATTCGCGCCACACCTGTTTCCGGCATGGCGATTTCAAGGCACAACTGAGGAATTTTCGGGGAAAAAGAGACCCCGCCGCGGCTCGCGCCGGGCGGGGTCCTGAACTTTCAGCAGTCAGACTGGCTTAGAAGTTCCAGTGCAGACCGGCCTGGATGGTGTGCGTGCTGAGGTCGATCTCAGGATCGGTACCGGCCGAGAAGTCATAGGTCTGCGCGCCGTAATCGCTATAGCGGTAGAGCAGATCGATCGACAGCTCTTCGCTAACGGCAAACTCGACACCAGCGCCGACGGTCCAGCCAACGTGTGTCGCGTCGGCCTCGATACCACCGAATAGTGGCGAGAAGCGTTCAGCATGGGCGACCGCGAGACCGGCCGTGAGGTAGGGCAGGAAGGCGCCACCGTCGAAGCCAAGACGGCCACGCAGCGAACCCGTCCAGTCGATCGTGTGAGTGGTGCCATCAAAAGCGCCGCCTTCGATTTCACCGCCGATGTCCGCCCACGCGATGTCGCCGACGACACCGATCACGATACCCGAACCAACGGTGGCGTTGAAACCCGCATCAACACCGAGCAGCCAGCCGCTCAGGTCGATATCGTTGCCGCCAACCGGCACGGGGCCGACGCCACCAGCTGCGGTGTGGTCGGCAGTGCCCCAGCCCGCGCCGATGAAACCACCGATAAATGCGCCGTCCCAGCTCCCGCTGACGTCGACGACACCGACTTCAGCCGGTTCTTCAATGATCAGATCCGCGGCGTAGGCCGAGGACATCAGACCAGCAGCGGCCACAGTGGCCAGCAGGATAGTGGTGATGTGCTTCATGATTGCCCTCCAAAAGGTCGAGGCTACCCTCACATGAAATATGGCAGGAATCGAGCCCCCTCATGGAGACAATTGCCACATTGAAGCAACTGTGTTGCAGCGCTGCATCAACTGACGATGTGTAGCACATCAGGATTTCTGCAAGACAAAACATAGTGTTAGCAGCACCGTATGCCGACATCTGCGTAGTGGCTCACGCCGCCGTGATGGGCCCAGGAATTTTGTGGCAAAGCCAAGACAACTGCATTTCGGACGGCGACGACTCTATCCGGTGAGCCGAATCTGTTCATGCAATGGCGATCAACAGATGAGCGTCCGCCACCGACTGATTCCGCGCCTTGAACGTCCTCGGCGAGACCCCCGAAAAGCAAAACCCCCGGCAGCCGATCGGCGCCAGGGGCTTCAATTGGATGGTGGGTGTGACAGGGATTGAACCTGTGACCCCCGCCGTGTGAAGGCGATGCTCTCCCGCTGAGCTACACACCCATCCGTTCGGGTCGTGACCTCAGGTCTGTTAAGACCGTCGTCCGTCGCGACCAAACTGCGGCGCCGATTTCATCGGCATATTCAAGGACTTCGGGAGTCCTTCAAGCGAGGGATGGTGGGTGTAACAGGGATTGAACCTGTGACCCCTACCATGTCAAGGTAGTGCTCTCCCGCTGAGCTATACACCCATCACATCGCTTGTCACGTCGGGCACCGCCCGTCGTTGCGAGCGCGGTAGACCATAAAACCCGCTTGCGGGTCAAGCGTGAATTCCGGGCTGGGGAAACCGCCCGCAAAGTACCCCCGAGACCCCCGCTGCGCGGCACTAGCGGACGACGGGTACCGGGCAATGCCCCCGCCGGGAGGCCTCGCCGCGGGATCAGGCCGCCAGCAGCCGCTCGACCTCGTGCACCAGATCCTTGAGGTGGAAGGGCTTCGACAGCACCGACGCATCCTTGGGGGCTTCCGAGTCGGGGTTGAGCGCCACGGCGGCAAAACCGGTGATGAACATCACCTTGAGATCCGGATCGAGCTCGGTGGCGCGGCGCGCCAGTTCGATCCCGTCCATCTCCGGCATCACGATGTCGCTCAAGAGCAGCGAGAACGGCTCTTCGCGCAGTCGCTCGTACGCCGACCTGCCGTTGTCGAACGAGACCACCTCATAGCCGGCGGTCTTCAACGCGCGGGTGAGGAACTGGCGCATGTCGTTATCGTCTTCGGCGAGCAGAATGCGCTTCATCATGTCCTCTTGGCGCCCCATCGACGGCGTTCTGCCGCGGAACTCTAATGGGTGATGTTTAATGCAAGTTTTCTCGATCGAGAACCCATACGCGGCAAGTGTGAACATGCTGCCTTCGGACTTATGGACATTCGGCAACGCGCGCGGCAAAGTACGGCAATAAGGCAGCGCTGCGGCGCTGAAGGGAGACCCGGTGCAGTCCGACTATTGGGACAGGCCAGCATTCGAAACCATCCGGCCCCGCCGGGTGATGGCGCCACTGGTGTTCAATTCCGCACATTCCGGCCGCGATTACCCCGAGCGCTTCCTTGCGATGACCCGGCTCGACCACCTGTCGATCCGCCAGTCTGAGGATGCCTTTGTCGACGAGTTGTTCCAGCGGGCGCCGCACCTGGGTGCGCCGCTGATCCGGGCGCATTTTCCGCGCGCCTATCTCGATGTGAATCGCGAGCCGTGGGAACTCGACCCCACCATGTTCGTCGAGCCGCTCTCCGAACGCTTCAACACCACCAGCCCGCGTGTCGCCGCCGGGCTCGGCACGCTGGCGCGCGTCGTGGCCGAGAACAAGCCGATCTATAAGGAGCGGCTGACGCTCGACGACGCGCGCATGCGCATCGAGGGCATCTACCAGCCTTACCACGCCACCATGCAGCGGCTGCTGACCGAGGCCTATGGCGCCTTCGGCGTGGCAGTGCTGATCGACTGCCACTCGATGCCGCGGCTGTCGCGCAGCGGCGACCGGCTCGGCCCCGACGTGGTGCTGGGCGATCGCTACGGCACCACCTGCGCCCCGATTCTCGCCGACCTGGCCGAGATGGTGTTTGCCGGCGCCGGGCTGCGGGTGGCGCGCAACCGCCCCTATGCCGGCGGTTTCTGTACCCGCACCTATGGCCGGCCGCAGCACGGCGTGCATGCCCTGCAGATCGAGCTCAGCCGCCACCTCTATATGAACGAGGTGACGCTCGAGAAAAACGCCGGCTTCGGCGCCATGCGGCAACTGGTGGATCGGCTGGTCGCAACGCTGGTGGGGCTCGATTTCGCCATGCTCTCGCCACCTACCCCGGCGCAGGAGAAATACGCGGCGGAGTGAAGGGTGGGCAACGTGGATGCCCCATCCCGATGTCATCCCAGCGAAAGCTGGAATTCATCTCCGCGGTAAGGGCTTCGCCCTCGTCCGCCAGGCTGGCGCAAGCGGCGCGTTAGGTCCCAGCTTTCGCTGGGATGACATCGAGTTTTTGGTACGGCTGGTGCATGGCCCCGAACGTTCGAAGCAAAAAATCGGGCCGCCGGAGCGGCCCAGTCAAGGGAGGAAACGATGACGGCCAGAGTGCGTTGCCTAAGTCGAGGCAAGAGGCTCAAGAGCCGCCCATCCATCATGCAGTTACTGGCGTGAACTGATTTGCCCCCCTCCACAAGGCGGCCGGAAGTCTTCAACAGATAAACTTGCGCCGTTGTTGCAAAAATGAATCACGATCGTCACAAACTATTCGCGCATGTCGACTGAGATCGGCGGCTAGAACACTGGACCAACTCACAAAATCGCGCCGGGAAGGCTGACATGGAAGATACATCTCTTGGCGCGGACCGTCTCGGCGGCCTTACCGCCGACCTGGTGCGCCGCACCTTGCTCGATGCCGCCGAAATCGCCGCAAGCATCACCTTGCCCCGCTTCCGTCAAGGCATCGCCGTGGACAACAAGTGGGCCGTAGGGTTCGATCCGGTCACGGAGGCCGACCGCGAGGCCGAACGCGTCATCCGCGAGTTGATCGGCGCGCGTTTTCCAGACCACGCCATCGTTGGCGAAGAATGGGACGACAAGCCCGGCTCAGCTCCCTTTTCGTGGATCATCGACCCGATTGACGGCACCCGCGCCTTCATCACCGGAGTACCCGTATGGGGTACGCTGGTCGGGCTCACCTTAAAAGGACGTGCGGTCGCCGGCCTGATGGCGCAGCCGTTCACCGGCGAAATCTACCTGAGCCTGCCCGGCGAGGCTGGCTACTATCGCGGTGATCAGCATCTGCCGCTTAGAACCAGCACGGTGACCGAACTGTCGAAAGCCAAGCTGACCACCACCTCGCCCGACCTCTTCCTGCGTCCGGGACGGGACCTTACGCGGCAATGGGACGCCATCAGCTCACAGGTGCTGACCACCCGCTACGGGCTCGATTGCTATGGCTACGCTCTGATGTCGGCCGGCCACATCGATCTGGTGGTCGAGGCCGGGTTGAAGAATGTCGATATCTGCCCACTGATCCCGCTGATCGAGAATGCCGGCGGCGTCATCACCACCTGGGACGGCGGCCCGGCCGAACAAGGCGGCAACTGCGTCGCCGCGGCGACGCCTGAGCTGCACGCAGCGGCCATGGCAGCGCTCAGGGGGTAATGGGCCTTCTAGCTAACCCCAACCACGGTTGTCATCCCTGCGAAAGCAGGGACCCAACTCACGTCCTGCGCCAGGCGTTGGATGGGTCCCAGCTTTCGCTGGGATGACATCGAGTGGGGGAGTGGGCAGTGGCCACCAGACGTCAGGCGCTCTGTTCCGTAATAAACGCGTCGAACGCCGCGAACACCTGGGCGCGGATGGCGTCGTTCTCGACGAACATCTCGTGCCGGGCGCCGGGGATCACCACGTGGCGGCCAGTGCGCATCCTCAAACCCAGCGTCTCGATGGCCGCGGTCGAGACGATCTCGTCGCGGGCCGCCGCCAGCATCAGCACCGGGATGCGGACGGCGCCGGGGAACTGGTCGGTCGCGGCGCCGGCCATCGCCTCGAAAGCGGAGGCGGCCCAGCGGAAGGTCGGGGCGCCGAGCTCCAGTTCCGGACGGGCCTTCAGCACCTCCACCGAGCGGTTGAAGCGCGCAAGATCGGAGGTCAGCGGGTTGCCGGCAAAGCTCTGTTCGGTCTGCGCCTTGTCGCCACGCCGACCGATCGGCAGTCGGGCCAGCCCGAGATTTGAGAGCGTGCCGCAAAGCCGCGCCATGCCGGCCATGCTGAGCGGCTGGCGATCGAGCCCCACCATCGGCGCCGACACAAAGATCCGCTCGAACATCATGCGGTCTCGGATACCGGCATAGAGCGAGGCGAGCCCACCCATCGAATGGCCGACGAGGTAATAGGGCGCGGGGCAATCGGGCAACAGGATCGAGCCATGGAAGGCCTTGAGGTCTTCCCAGTAGTCGTCGAAGCGCCTGACATAGCCGAGCCGCTTGTTGCCGATCAGCCGCTGGCTGCCACCCTGCCCGCGCCAATCGAAGGTGGCGACGGCGAAACCGCGCGACTGGAAGTCGGCGATGGTCTCGAAATATTTCTCGATGAACTCGGTGCGCCCCTGGACCAGGCAGATCGTGCCCTTGGCCGCGCCCTGCCCCTTGGGGAAGGTGGCATAGCGCAGCTGTACCTTGTCGGGCGTAGTGAAGTAGCCGACCCGCGCGCCCTCCGGCACCGGGTTGGACGGCACCACCGCAAGGGTTGGCCCATTGGGGTCGACGATGGCGTTCATGCGCTGCTCCGGACGATAACCCTGTGCATACTGGATTCCCGGGCCGGCGGGAATGATGGGTGATACCCAAGCCCGGAAAACCGAAAAGCCAGCGCCTCGGTTGAGACACTGGCTTTCCTGTGATGGCCGCCTTGCGGGGGGCGGGTGAAGGCGGCTCATTCGGTGTGCCCTGCAGCAGACAGTAAGCACAGTCCCGCTTATAGGAGCCGCTGCCTGAACCGCCTTTGATCGCCACATTCATCTTCGGTTCATCGACCTTGAACCGGGGTCTTGAACCCTGGCCGATGCTCCCTAAATCAATGCTGTCCGCCGGGAACTCCCGGGGATCGGGAACCCGGGAATGCCTGCTTGCCCAATTGGGGAGCGCGCATGGGACACCCGAACACAAGCCACGTTGCTCAAAGGAGAATGTGATCATGGCTAGCTACGATTTTTCCCCCTTCTACCGTTCGACCGTCGGTTTCGACCGCGTCTTCAATCGTCTCGATGCCCTCGTGGGTCAGGAGGCGAAATCCTATCCTCCCTACAATATCGAGAAGACCGGCGAGAACGCCTACCGCATCTCGATTGCTGTCGCCGGCTTTGCCGATGGCGACATCGCCATTGAGAGCAAGGAGAACAACTTGGTCGTAAAGGGCGCCAAGGCCCAGGAGAGCGAGGACAAGTCTCGCGAGTTCCTGCACCGCGGCATTGCCGAGCGCGCTTTCGAGTTGCGCTTCCAGCTCGCCGACTACGTTGAAGTCGCCGGCGCCAACCTCGAGAACGGTCTGCTCCATATCGAGCTGAAGCGCGAAATTCCGGAGAGCAAGAAGGCTCGCCAGATTCCGATCAGCGCCTCGACCAAGACCATCGAGGACCAGACGGTCAACTAATCCGGTCTGATCCGGTCACGAACGACTTGGCACAACCAGGCGGTCTGTTCGCCAGGTGAATGGAAATGAGGGCGTGGTTCGTGAAGAACTGCGCCCTTGTTGTTTGTACAATACATACTTTTGCCAGCAACGAGGCCTTGCCCGCGGGCAACAGAACTGATGGTGTTCGGCCTCATCTTCTCGAGGAGCGTCACCATGCATCGCTTGGCCATCATCGTTGCTGTGTCCTTGATTGCTGCCTCACCAGCTCTCGCCGCCGAAACTCGCTGCGGCTGGTACATGAACCCCACGCCGGGCAACCTCTGGCTGATGGACAAGGACGCCACCTGGACCATTACCTCGCAGGCAGAGGCGACCGGCCCCGATGCCGAGGGCGTCGAGAACACCCCGGATTTCGATGACAAGCAGTTCGTCGAGACCAACAACCCGGGCAGCGGCTACGGCTATGGTTGCGCCTGCATGAGCGTCACCGTCGACAAGGCCGAGGAGCGCATCACCCGGGTCTTCTCGGGCGAGATCAAGCCACTCAGCGTCTGCAAGGCCGACAAATCACTGCCCAGCCCCGACTGATGGCGCGCGCTTCGTTCAAGACATCCACGCTGGCTTTGAGGAACCTCCGACGCACCCACGCCGTTCTCACGGCGTCCCTGCAACGCGTCACAGGTTCCCCAAGATGAAATCCCCCGAAATCGGCCTCAAGTCCAACACCAAGGCCGAAATGATCGACCTGTTGAATGCCCGCCTCGCCGACGCCATCGATCTGGCGCTGGTCACCAAGCAGGCGCACTGGAACCTCAAAGGCCCCACCTTCATCGCCGTACATGAGCTGCTCGACCAGTTGCGCGACGACGTCGATGAGCATGTCGACATCATCGCCGAGCGCGTCGCCCAGCTCGACGGCATCGCCCTGGGCACGCTGCAGACAGTGGGCAAAGCCAGCAAGCTCGCCCCCTACCCCACCGATATCAGGAAGGTCCCCGACCACGTCGCCGCCCTGGTCGAGCGCTACGCCGCGCTGAGCAAATCCACCCGCGAGGGGATCGATGCGGCGGACGAAGCCGGTGACGCGGATACCGCTGATATCTTCACCGCCTTCTCGCGCAGCCTCGACAAGAACCTGTGGTTTCTGAAGAGCCATCTGGAGTAGGCAACGGGGCCCGTTGCTGATCTTTCGGCATCCCACGCGCAGATCTCTCGGCCATCTCCCCCCTTGCGGGGGAGAATGGAATTTCTTGGGCTTAGCTACTTGGCTAAGCCTTAGAAATTCCAAGAGAGGGGATTTTGGCGGGCACGGTGGCTCCCCACGCCCCCTCTCTTGCGAAAACTAAGGACTTAGCTGCGCTAAGCCCAAGTTTTCGCTTTCTCCCCCGCCAAGGGGGAGAGTCCCGACTGATGCTCCGATGCATATGCTGGCCACCGACTACCTCTCTTCCTTTGCGCGAAGAGCCAGCGAGCACACTCATCCCCGCCGCGTCCCTGCCCGCGCCATCCCGTCATGCGGCCCCAGTTCCCGCTTCGGCGCGTCGAGCCACGCCCGTCCCACTTTTGCGAACTCCTCCATCCGCTCGGGGTTCAGCGGGTAGTTCAGCTGATTGCCCTCACGGGCATGCTCGCCGACCACTAGCAGGTGCACGTCGGCGTCGCTGTTGTTGAGGAACGAGTGGGCGATGCCGGTGCCGGCGGGAAATACCGCCGCATCGCCTTCGCTGAGCTCGTGCAAATGCCCGTCGATCCACACATCGGGACGGCCCTTGAGCACCAGCACGAACTCGTCCTCGCGGCTTTCGGCATGCGGACGCGAGGTGCGGTTGCCGGGCGCGACGATGTCGTAATTGATGCCGATGCGCTTCATTCCCAGCGCCGCCCCCATCCGGCTGCTCTGGCCGCCATGGTTGGTGTGCTTGGGGTTGGGGAACGGCGCGAGGCCCTTGCTGTAATGCGCGATAAACCCCGGACGACGCGGACGAGCTGCGCCATCGTCGCGGCTGCCGGCCCGCGCCTTGCCGTCATGCGGCCCGAGCAGCCGTTTCGGCGCATCGAGCCAGGCGCCGTTCCAGCTGCTGAATTCGGCCATGCGCTCGGGGTTGAGCGGATAGTAGAGCTGGTTGCCCGGCAGTTCGTGCTCGCCGAGGATGATCAGCTGCATGTCCTCGTCGCTGTTATTAAGGAAGCTGTGGGCGATTCCAGTACCGCCGGGAAACGCCACGGCGTCGCCGGCCTCGAGCGGATGGAGCTTGCCGTCGATCCACACGTCGGGTTTGCCGCCGAGGACGAAGACGAACTCCTCCTCTTGGCTTTCGGCATGCGGAAACGACGAACGGCTGCCGGGCGGCGCCACTTCGTAGTTGATGCCGATATGGGTGAGGCCATGCAGCCCCCCGAGCGGATAGCCGAATCCCCCCATGTCGGCAAAGCCGCCATGGTCGAGCGGCCTGAGGCCATCCCGGATGTTGACGATGAACGATGGTCTCGGTGGCATTTGTGGCTCGGAGCGATTTCGCGAGGTGAAACATGTACATCCCGACAGCTGGATGTCGATGGGGCCGCTCCGGCCCAGGTGTACCGCCGAGTTCTCATCCGTTCGATTTCCTATAGCTGCAGCAGGGCCAAAACGCTGGGAATGCGGCTTCCTCAGGCGGCACATGGCCGCCAACTCCTACTGTTTTCCTATTCCCTCCCTGCGATCTCCTACGCCGGCTCAGTCACAACACGGCAAAAAAGTGTCCTCAGGCGCTTGCTCGTAGTTTGGAATTATGCAAATGTAGCCTCGATAGGACAGCACGTCTGTCCAATTTAGTGAGCGGCCGGTCTCCCCGGATGCGTTTCACACGCCGATCCGGCTGGACCGCTTGTCGATAGCGGAAACGGAGGGGTGGGGCCTTATCGAGCCCGTACGAGCGGCCATTTGGATGCAGAGCCGCTCCCCACTAAAGGATTGCGCACTCGGATTCGAGCCGTACACTGAGGTACGACTGGGGGCCGAAGGCGCGTCGAAAGGAACTTGAACACCAGGGCACTCGCCTTGGTCTCGAAGACGACTGCAAAAACAGAGGACTTTGCAAATGGCTGAACCACGGAACGGATCGATGTCACATCCCGTCACGGAAACCGCCATTCGCAAAAATGGCGGCTATCGAACAGATCTGCCTGCAGGCGTGATGCGGCCGCAGGCCGAGGGTCTTTATGATCCCTCGCGCGAGGTCGATGCCTGCGGCGTGGGCTTCATCGTCAACATGAAGAACCAGCCCAGCCAGAAGATCGTCCAGAACGGTCTCGCCATCCTCGAGAACCTCGAGCACCGCGGTGCCGTGGGCGCCGACCCGCTGATGGGCGACGGCGCCGGCATCATGGTGCAGATCCCACACAAGTTCTTTTTGAAGGAGAGCGCCCGGCTTGGCTTCCACCTGCCTGAGCAGGGCAAGTACGCCGTCGGCTTCATCTTCATGCCGCAGGACGCTGATCTGCGCCTGAAGATGGAACGCGTCGTCAGCAAGGTGATCGAGGACGAGGGCCAGACGGTCATCGGCTGGCGCGACGTGCCGTCCGACAACTCGTCGCTTTCGAAGGACCCCGAGATCGTCGCCACCGAGCCCTGCCACCGGCAGGTGATCATCGGTCGTGGCGACGCCATTGCCGATGAAGAGGCGTTCGAGCGCAAGCTCTACGTCATCCGCAAGGTGATGTCGGCCAAGATCTTCTCGGCCTTTGAAGGCAAGCCGAACGATTTCTACATCGTGTCGATGAGCTGCCGCACCCTGGTCTATAAGGGCATGTTCCTCGCCGCCCAGCTCGGCGCCTACTATCAGGATCTGCACGATCCCGACTTCGAGTCGGCGCTGGCGCTGGTGCATCAGCGTTTCTCCACCAACACCTTCCCGTCCTGGCGGCTGGCGCACCCCTACCGGTTCGTCTGCCACAACGGCGAAATCAACACCGTGCGCGGCAACGTCAACTGGATGGCGGCCCGCCAGGCTTCGGTGTCGTCGCCGCTGTTCGGCGCCGATATCCAGAAGCTCTGGCCGATTTCCTATCCCGGCCAGTCGGACACCGCCTGCTTCGACAACGCGCTCGAGTTCCTGATCCGCGGCGGCTACTCGCTGCCGCACGCAGCCATGATGCTGATCCCCGAAGCCTGGGCCGGCAACCCGCTGATGGATGAGGACCGCCGCGCCTTCTACGAGTATCACGCTGCGCTGATGGAGCCGTGGGACGGCCCCGCCGCCATGTGCTTCTCGGATGGCATCCATATCGGCGCGACGCTCGACCGCAACGGCCTGCGCCCGGCCCGCTATCTCGTCACCGAAGACGACGAAGTGGTGATGAGCTCGGAAGCCGGCGTGCTGCCGATCCCGGCTGCGAAGATCAAGAAGAAGTGGCGCCTGCAGCCGGGCAAGATGCTGCTGATCGACCTGAAGCAGGGCCGTATCGTCTCCGACGAGGAGATCAAGGCCGAGCTCGCCAACGCACACCCCTATAAGCAGTGGCTCGGGCGCACCCAGATCGTGCTCGAGGAACTGCCGGCGGTGCATTTCGAGCCCAAGACCTCGGATGTGCCGCTGCTCGATCGCCAGCAGGCCTTCGGCTACACCCAGGAAGATCTGAAGATGATCCTGCCGCCAATGGCCGCCACCGGCCAGGAAGCTGTGGGATCGATGGGCACCGACACCCCGATCTCGGCGCTCTCGAACAAGTCCAAGCTCCTCTACTCCTACTTCAAGCAGAACTTCGCGCAGGTGACCAACCCGCCGATCGACTCGATCCGCGAAGAGCTGGTGATGAGCCTCGTCTCGTTCATCGGGCCGCGGCCGAACGTGCTCGACCTCACCGGCGGCAACAGCCGGCAGCGGCTCGAAGTGCGCCAGCCGATCCTCACCAACGAGGATCTGGAAAAGATCCGCGCCATCGGCGGCATGGAAGACAACCCGTTCCGTTCCAAGACGCTCGACATCACCTATCCGGTGTCGGAAGGCGCAGAGGGGATGAAGCGGGCGCTCGATCAGCTGTTCTCGGATGCTGAGATGGCCGTCCACTCGGGCGACAACATCATCATCCTCTCCGATCGCTCGATGAACCGCGAGCGGGTGGCGATCCCGGCGCTGCTGGCCACCGCCGGCATCCATCACCACCTGATCCGCAAGGGTTTGCGCACCTCGGTGGGCCTCGTGGTCGAAACCGGCGAAGCGCGCGAAATCCACCATTTCTGCGCTCTCGCGGGCTATGGCGCCGAGGCGATCAACCCCTACCTGGCGTTCGAGACGCTGGCCGCCATGCAGGGCGATCTGCCGGGCGAGCTGGACGCGGACGAGATCATCTACCGCTACATCAAGGCGATCGGTAAGGGCATCCTCAAGGTCACTGCCAAGATGGGCATCTCGACCTACCAGTCCTATTGCGGCGCGCAGATCTTCGATGCGGTGGGCCTCACGACCGATTTCGTCTCGACCTACTTCACCGGCACCGCCACCACCATCGAGGGTGCAGGCCTCAAGGAGATCGCCGAGGAAACCGTGCTGCGGCACCAGGATGCCTTCGGCAATTCGCCGGTACTTGAGGACGTGCTCGACGTCGGCGGCGACTATGCCTTCCGCCAGCGCGGCGAGGCGCATGTCTGGCGCTCGGAGACGGTCGCCAGCCTGCAGCATGCCGCCCGTGGCAATGCCCGCGACAAGTACCGTGAGTTCTCGAAGCTCGTGAACGAGGTCGAGGACAAGTACGTCACCATCCGTTCGCTGTTCCGCATCAGGAAGGCGGACGAGGAGGGCCGGGCGCCCGTCGAACTCGACCAGGTCGAGCCGGCGGTCGAGATCGTCAAGCGCTTCTCGACCGGCGCCATGAGCTATGGCTCGATCTCGCTCGAAGCCCACACCACGCTCGCCATCGCCATGAACCGGATCGGCGGCAAGTCGAACACCGGTGAAGGCGGCGAGGAAGTCGATCGCTTCAAGCCGATGCCGAACGGCGACAGCAAGCGCTCGGCCATCAAGCAGGTGGCCTCGGGCCGCTTCGGCGTGACCACGGAATACCTGGTCAACTCCGACATGATGCAGATCAAGATGGCCCAGGGCGCCAAGCCCGGCGAAGGCGGCCAGCTGCCCGGCGACAAGGTGAACGAGACCATCGCCAAGGTCCGGCACTCGACTCCGGGCGTCGGCCTGATCTCGCCGCCGCCGCACCACGACATCTATTCGATCGAGGATCTGGCGCAGCTGATCTTCGATTTGAAGAACGTCAACCCGACCGGCCAGGTCTCGGTGAAGCTCGTCTCGGAAGTCGGCGTCGGCACGGTTGCCGCCGGCGTCGCCAAGGCGCGCGCCGACCATGTCACCATCTCCGGCTACGAGGGTGGCACCGGCGCTTCGCCGTTGACCTCGCTGAAGCATGCCGGCTCGCCGTGGGAAATCGGCCTCGCCGAGACCCAGCAGACGCTGGTCCGCAATCGGCTGCGCAGCCGCATCGCGGTACAGGTCGATGGCGGCGTGCGCACCGGCCGTGACGTGGTGATCGGCGCCCTGCTCGGCGCCGACGAGTTCGGTCTCGCCACCGCGCCGCTGATCGCGGCCGGCTGCGTGATGATGCGCAAGTGCCACCTCAACACCTGCCCGGTTGGCGTCGCCACCCAGGATCCGGTGCTGCGCGCCCGCTTCACCGGCAAGCCCGAGCACGTCATCAACTACCTGTTCTTCGTTGCCGAGGAAGTGCGCGAGCTGATGGCCGAGATGGGCTACACCCGGTTCGAGGAAATGGTCGGGCAGATGCAGATGCTCGACAAGACCGAGGCCATCGACCACTGGAAGGCCAAGGGGCTCGATTTTTCGAAACTCTTCCACAAGCCGTTCGCCCCGGAAGGCGTGGGGATCACCCACACCGAAAGCCAGAACCATCCGATCGACAAGGTTCTCGACCGTCGCCTGATCGCCGCGGCGCAGCCCGCGCTCGACCACGGCACCCCGGTCAAGATCGTCGAGACGATCACCAGCGTCGATCGCTCGGCGGGCGCCATGCTCGGCGGTGCGGTGGCCAAGCGCTATGGCCATGCCGGCCTCGCCGAAGATACCATCGCGGTGTCGCTGACCGGCACGGCCGGCCAGGCCTTCGGCGCCTGGGCGGCGCGCGGCATCTCCATCGATCTGGTGGGCGAGGCCAACGACTATGTGGGCAAGGGCCTTTCCGGCGCGCGCCTCGTGGTCCGGCCACCGGAAGAACGCGGCTACGTGCCCGAGGACTCGATCATCATCGGCAACACCGCGCTTTACGGCGCCATTACCGGTGAGTGCTACTTCCGCGGTGTGGCCGGCGAGCGCTTCGCCGTCCGCAACTCCGGCGCCATCGCCGTTGTCGAAGGCACCGGCGACCACGGCTGTGAGTACATGACCGGCGGCGTGGTGGTGGTGCTGGGCCGGACCGGCCGCAACTTCGCGGCGGGCATGTCCGGCGGCGTGGCCTATGTCCTCGACGAGGACGAGAGCTTCGAGAGCCGCTGCAACATGTCGATGGTCGAGCTCGAGCCGGTCGTCGAAGAGGAACGCCTCAATGGCCGCGACTTCGGCCACCACGGCGACCTCGAGACCATGGGCGTGGTCGAGATCCTGCACGACCTGCAGCGTCGCGATGCCGAACGGCTCTATCAGCTGATCGCGCGGCACAAGAGCTTCACCGGCTCGTCGCGCGCCAACCACATCCTTTCCAACTGGGACGAGTACCTGCCCAAGTTCAGGAAGGTCATGCCGATCGAGTACCGCAAGGCGCTCCAGCGGATGGAAAAGGCCCGTGAGGCCGCTCAACAGGTCGCGGCGGAGTAAGAACAATGGGCAAGATCACTGGCTTCCTCGAAATCGATCGCGTCGACCGGGATTACCTCCCGGTCGCCGAGCGGCTGAAGAACTACAACGAGTTCACCCTCCCGCTGGGCGACAAGGGCACCCGTGACCAGGCGGCGCGCTGCATGGATTGCGGCATTCCGTACTGCCACAACGGCTGCCCGGTGAATAACCAGATCCCGGATTGGAACGACCTCGTCTACAAGGGCGAGTGGCTGAAGGCGCTGAAGAACCTTCACTCCACCAACAACTTCCCCGAGTTCACCGGCCGCATCTGCCCTGCCCCGTGCGAGGCGAGCTGCACGCTGAACATCCCGGACACCCCGGTTAACATCAAGTCGATCGAGTGCGCCATTGTCGACAAGGGCTGGGAAGAGGGCTGGATCAAGCCGCAGATCAATCCGAACAAGACCGGCAAGAAGGTTGCGGTGATCGGTTCGGGCCCGGCCGGCATGTCCGCGGCCCAGCAGCTGGCTCGGGCCGGCCATGATGTGCATCTCTATGAGAAGGCCCAGCAGATCGGCGGCCTGATGCGCTATGGCATCCCGAACTTCAAGCTCGACAAGACGCAGATCGATCGCCGCGTCGAGCAGATGGTGGCCGAAGGCGTAACGCTCCATACCGGCGTCAATGTCGGCAAGGATATCACCGCCGATGAGCTCGCCGGCCGGTACGACGCCATCGCCATGTCGGGCGGCGCCGAGAAGCCGCGCGACCTGCCGATCCCCGGTCGTGAGTTCGACGGCATCCATTTCGCCATGGATTTCCTCGGCCAGCAGAACCGCAGGGTCACCGGCGAGCCGCTGAACAACGTCACCCCGATCCTCGCCGGCGGCAAGCATGTCGTCGTCATCGGCGGTGGCGATACCGGGTCCGACTGCATCGGCACCTCGAACCGTCAGGGCGCCGCTTCGGTGACCCAGATCGAGATCATGCCCATGCCTCCCGAAAAGGAGAACAAGGCGCTGGTCTGGCCGAACTATCCGGTGAAGTTCCGCATCTCCTCGTCGCAGGAAGAAGGCGTCACCCGTGACTTCGCCGTGGCGACCATCCGCTTCGACGGCGAGAACGGCAAGGTGACCGGCCTGCAATGCGCCCGCGCCGACGAGAAGTTCCAGCCGATCCCCGGCACCGAGTTCGTGCTGAAGGCCGACCTCGTGCTGCTCGCCATGGGCTTCCTCGGCCCGGTGCAGGAAGGCCTGGTGCAGGGCGCCGGTGTTGCCACCGACAAGCGCTCGAACGTCATGGCCGACACGCTGAAGTACCAGACAAGCCGCGAAAAATTCTTCGCCTGCGGCGACATGCGCCGCGGCCAGTCGCTGGTCGTCTGGGCCATCCGCGAAGGCCGTCAGTGCGCCCGCTCGATCGACGAGTGGCTGATGGGCAAGACCGATCTGCCGCGATAAGGCGATCCGCAGGAACGAATGAGGGGGCGCCTAGTGCGCCCCTTCTGCTTTTTGGTGCGTGGGGCTCCCCCCTCCCACCACGCTTTCGCGTGGTCCCCCTCCCCCGCAGGCGGGAGAGGGGGACCAGCCGAAAGGCTGGTGGGAGGGGGGTGCCCCACGCACCAGCCGCTCGAAAGACCTCAGACCACGTTGATCTCGACCGGAATATTCCCGCGCGTCGCCTTGGAGTAGGGGCAGGTCTGGTGCGCCGCGGCGACCAGCTGTTCGGCGAGCTCGCGCTCGAGGCCCGGCAGGCTGACATTGAGCCGGGCCCTCAGGCCGTACTGCTCGCCTTCCATCACCAGGTCGACTTCCGCATCCACCGTGCGCTCGGCCGGCAGCGCCACCTTGAGCTTGCTGGCCACCGCGCCGATCGCGCCGAGAAAGCACGCCGACCAGCCGGCAGCGAACAACTGCTCGGGATTGGTGCCGCTGCCGAAGCCCGGCGGCGACAGCGCCACGTCGAGCGCGCCGTCCGAGCTGCGCGCCGTGCCGGCACGGCCCCCGCTGGTATGGGTGCGGCCGGTATAGAGGGTCTTTTCAATCTGGTTCATTGCTCTTCCGTTCGTTTCACATCGGGGCTTGGCAGGCCGCGCCAACACCACCATTTAGTTATCGCGATAATCATTACGGCGCGACTTGTGTCACAGCTCATGCAGCCGTACAAGCAAAAAGTTATCGCGATAATGATTTTGCGAACGGAGCTCTCCGATGGCCGAACCGCAGCGTGACCAGGAAGCGGGCCTCGCCGACTTCATGTGCTTTGCCGTCTACTCGGCCAACCTCGCCTACTCGCGGGTCTATAAGCCCGTGCTGGAGGAACTCGGGCTCACCTACCCGCAATACATCGCCATCGTCGCCCTATGGGAACAGGACGAGCAGACCGTCAAAGGGCTGAGCGACAAGCTGTTCCTCGAGCCGAGCACGGTGACCCCGATGCTCAAGCGGCTCGAGGTGATGGGTTACGTCACGCGGACGCGTGGCACTGAGGATGAGCGGATGGTCTTCGTGCGGCTCACAGAAACCGGCCGGCAATTGCGCGAGAAGGCCCGCGAGCTGTCGAAGATCACCTACAAGGCGGCCGGGCTGAACAGGGACGAGTTCCGCATCCTGCAGCGCGGCATCACCAACCTTCGCACCAACCTGATAGCCGCGGCTGGCGAGGCGTGAGCGTTCTGAAGCGCTACTTCGCGCCCGCCGCCTCGAGCAACCCGGCGATCTCGGCATAGCCACGCGCCCTCGCATGGGCCAGCGGCGTCACCCCATCTCCGTCGGCGAGGTTCACATCGGCGCCGCCCTTGATCAGGTCGGCGACGATCTCCTGGTAGGTCGACCCACCATCGGTGAGGATCACCGCCTCGAGCAGCGCCGTCCAGCCGAGCCCGTTGACATGGTTGGGGTCGACTCCTGCCGCGAGCAGCAACCGCACATTCTCGGGATGTCCCTTCTCGGCCGCCGGAATCAGCGCCGTGCCGCCGAAGCGGTTGGTATCCTTGAGGTTGGCGCCGGCCGCCAGCAGCAGCTTCAGGATCTCGGTCCGCCCCTCGGCGCCGGCATAGAGGTACGGCGTGTCCTTGCTGTCGTCCTTGGCGTTGACGTCGGCGCCCGTTTCGATCAGGACCCGCGCCGCCTCGAGCGCATTGGCGTGGGTCGCGACCAGCAGCGCCGTGCGGCCGCCGCTGTCGCGCACGTCCACTGTTTGCCCGGCCGCCAGCAATTGGATGAGAACTGCGGCATCATTGTCGCGCGCGGCGGCGAGGAAAGCCTGGTCATCGGCCATGGCGGGAACGGCTCCTGCGATAAGGGCAAGGCCGGCAAGAACGGCGCGGCGCTTCATTTCGGGTTCGGGTTCTCGACCTTGCCGACACCGAACGCATCGGCGCGTCCGACCGGCGCCTCGATCATCTGCGTCAGATCGAACCCGACGGTCGCCGCATCGGCCATGTCGGCCGTCACCAGGTCGGCAGCGCGCCGCGGCGTATTGGTGAGCGAGATCACCGCGCCTGCCACTTCGAGCAGCTTCATCTGCCCCAGCCCCTGATAGGGCGGGCGCATCATCAGCTGCGCGTCGGTGCCGAGCAGCGGATCGGCGACTTCGATCCCCACCGTGCCGCCGCCGCGATAGTAGTTCTTGAGGCTCTGGCTCAGGTAGAAGGCCAGCTTGTCGGCGCCGGCGGCGGAGAAGTGGATGCCGTCTTCCTTGCGCATGCGCACCTGGTTACCGTTGAGGTCGGGCCCACGCGCCGTGTAGCCACCCTCTTCGGTGGCGAACTTCTCATAGATATCGAGAAACTCGGCGCCCCCGCTGAACGCCGCGAGGCGCTGGATCTCATTGACCTGGATCATCGCCTTGCCGAACTTCGGCGCTTCCATCGGCGGCAGCCCGATCCAGATCGTCGGCTTGTTGGCGGCGCGCAGCGCCTTCACCACATTGGTGACGCGGGCCGAATACTCGGTGGTCCATTCCGGCGTCAGCGAGCCATAGACCTCGCCATTGAGGCGCATCTTCTGCCGGTCGTTGATGCCGATGATGACGACCGCGATGTCGAAGCCGTTGCCGGTAATCTGCTCACCGATGGTCTTGGGCCAGTCGAAGAAATCCGGCCTGACGAAGCTCGACGAGCCGACGCCCTGCGTCAGGATCGAGATGTTCGGGTCCTCGGCATAGAAGCGCTCCAATGCCTTGCCGACATCGGTCGCCATCGAGTCGCCGAACACGGCAAGCCGGGTCGCGCCGAGCGCCTTCTCGATCTTGGGCTTTTCCGGCGGCGGCAGCGCCGCCTTCTTCTGCTTTTTCACCACCGGCTTTTCGACCACCGGGGCTTCTTCCTGCTGCTGCTCGTCATCGCCGAACAGCAGGTCCATCAGCGTCCGCCGCTTCTTGCGCGGCGCCGGCTGTTCTCGCTGCGCCACGAGAATGCGCCCGTCATCGAGCTGCTGGGTGATCGCCGGCACGACGAACTCGGCCTCGCGCGCCTGCGCGAACATCGGCAGCATGTCGGTAAGCACCAGCGCCGCCACCACGGCGCCAACGACCCAGAGCACGAACCGGTTGGGTTTCTTCTGCATGGCAGCCATTTAGCTGACGAACGGCGGTGAATTGAAGACCGCTCGCGATAAATCTACCGGGGAGTGCTCTGCTTCCCTAACAGCGGGCATCGCTTGCCATGTCCCGAGAGAGCGACCAACCCTCCGCCCCCACCGGCGTCATCGAGTTTGATGAAGCTGCGGTGGTTGGCCGAGAACGCAGTTATTGCCCAGCAGCAGCGGCAGCAGCCACCAGCTCTTCATAGCTGTGCAGCGTGATGAACCCGTCCGCCACCTCGCCCTTCGAGGCCTGGAACTTGGCATAGGCAGCCTGGCTGACCGGCCCGATGCGCCCGTCGACCTTGCCCTCATAGAGCCCGAGCTTGATCAGCGCTTCCTGGATCCCCCGGCGCTGCTCGAGATTGGGGAATTGCGTGTCCCGCGGCCAGGCGGTGACGTACTCGCCACGGCCCTGCAGCCGGTCCTCGAGATGCGAAATCGCCATCGCGTAGCTGTCGGAGAAATTGTAGCCCTTGAGGATCAGGTAGTTGTTCGTCATCAGGAATTTCGGCCCCTTCGCCCCGGTCGGAGCGTAGAGGAATACCGGGATCGAGCTATCGTTGAAGCTGGCGCCACCGACCCGCTTTACCCCGAGCTCGGCAAAGAACGAGATGGGCCGCAACTGGTCGCGCGTCGCCAGCAGGTAGTCGAACCCGGCCGGCACGTCGACCTCGTAGCCCCAGTCGAGGCCCGGCTTGTACCCCAGGCCTATGATGTACACAGCGGACGTCGCCAGCGCATCGGCCAGCGAGTTGTGCAGGTCGACCGCGCCGTCGCCATCGCCATCCGTGCCGTACTTGATGACGTTGCTCGGGTTGACTTGCAGATGCCCGATGGCGCCGGCCCAGCTGCCGACCAGCTTGGTGGCGTCGAGCGGCCCGCGTTGCACCAAGAGCAGCGCCGCAATCAGGTCCGCCGTGTCGCCTTCGAGCCGAACGCGTCGCTGATGCACCAGCGTTGCGAGGGAAGGGATGATCGGCCGGATGTACTGGGGATCGCCAAGCACCCGGCCGTAATTGGTCTCGATGCCCCAGATCGAGGCCAGCAGATAAGGATCAACGCCATATTTCTCGCCAGTCGCCGTCAGCAGCGCCTGGTTTTGCGCGATCGCTTCCTTGCCCTTGTCGAGGCGCCACTCGGTGACGCGCTTTTCGATGTAGTCCCACAGCGGCGTGGTGAACTCGGGCTGCGCCGTCACCAGCGCCGGCACATTCGCATCGGGCTTCAGCCCGTACATCGCCTTAGCGTAGGTCTCATGGGTGACACCCGCCGCCACCGCCGTCGCTTCAAAATTCTTGATGAAGGACTCAAAGCTCTCGACCGGTTGAGCGAAGGCCGGCGAGATGAGACCAAGGAACGCGACGACGAAGGCGAGGTGACGTTGCATGGCGAATCGCTACCTGTTTCGTGTGGCTAAATAGCGCTCCCAGTTCAGCGCCGCGTCAACGATCTCGGTGAGGTCGTCATGCGCCGGCTTCCAGCCCAGCACCTGCCGCACCTTGTCGGCCTTGGCGACGATCGAGGCCGGATCGCCGGCGCGGCGGGGCTCTTCGACCACCTTGAAGTCGACGCCCGACACCGCTTTGACCGTGCGCACCACGTCGCGCACCGAAAAGCCGCGGCCATAGCCGCAGTTCATGGTGACCGAGGCGCCGCCCTTGCGCAGGTATTCGAGCAGCAGCGCGTGCGCCTCGCAGAGGTCGCTGACATGGATGTAGTCACGCACCCCGGTGCCGTCGGGGGTCGGGAAGTCGGTGCCGAAGATCCCCATGCTCGGCCGCTGGCCCAGCGCCGCCTGCGCGGCGACCTTGATCAGGTGCGTGGCGGTCGGTGAGGATTGCCCGCTGCGCTTTTTGGGGTCGGCGCCCGCGACGTTGAAGTAGCGCAGCACCCCGTAGGTCAAGGGGTGCGCTGCCGCCACATCGGCCAGCATCAACTCGGTCATCAGCTTGGAGCGGCCATAGGGCGATTCCGGCATCAGCTGGCTGGTCTCGGCCACCGGCTCGAGCCCGGCACTGCCGTAAACCGCCGCGGTCGAGGAGAAGATGAAGTGCTTCACCCCGCCCTTCACCGCCGCCTCGATCAGGTTGCGCGAGGTCGCGGTGTTGTTGGCGTAGTATTTCAGGGGATCGCTGACCGATTCCGGCACCACGATCGAGCCGGCGAAATGCACGATCTCGGTGATGCCATGCTCGGCGATGAGTTTGCCGACCAGTTCCATGTCACCGGCATTGCCCTGAACGAACGTCGCCCGGTGGTCGATGGCCCAGTCGAAGCCGGTGGTGAGGTTGTCGAGCACCACCACCGCCTGCCCGGCATCGGCAAGCCGCAGCACCATGTGACTGCCGATATAGCCGGCGCCGCCTGTGATCAGAACCGTCATGGTCCCCAACCCTCAAACCAGAAATTAATGGCGTGGACGCTAATTTGCGAGGTGCTAAGAAACGCCTTATAGCCCGCCTATTGCCTTCTCTCCCGCCTTTTCAGGAGTCCTCCTTGCCCAATCGCGTGCGCACCGCCGTGTTCCCGGTTGCGGGTCTCGGCACCCGTTTCCTGCCCGCCACCAAGGCGATGCCCAAGGAAATGCTGACCGTGGTCGATCGCCCGCTGATCCAGTACGCGGTGGATGAAGCGCGCGAGGCGGGGATCGAGCACTTCGTGTTCGTCACCGGCCGCAACAAGGGCGTCATCGAGGATCACTTCGACCGGCAGTACGAACTCGAGCACACGCTCGAGATCCGCGGCAAGACCGAGGCGCTGAGCGAGCTGCAGCAGGACCTGCCCTCGGCCGGCCAGACCAGCTTCACCCGCCAGCAGGAGCCGCTGGGGCTCGGCCACGCCGTCTGGTGCGCCCGCGAGCTGGTGGGCGACCAGCCCTTCGCGCTGCTGCTGCCCGACATGGTGTTCAAGGGCGTCCCCGGCGTGCTCCGGCAGATGATGGACGCCTACGAGACGAGCGGCGGCAACGTCATCGCCGTCGAGGAAGTGCCGATGGAAGATGTCTCGTCCTATGGTGTCGTGGCGCGTGGCGCCGGCCCGGACGAAGGCTTCCGCATCACCGGCATGGTGGAAAAGCCGAAGCGGGAGGACGCGCCCTCCAACCTGATCATTTCCGGCCGCTATATCCTCCAGCCGCAGATCTTCTCCCTGATCGCCGACCAGGAGCGCGGTGCCGGCGGCGAGATCCAGCTCACCGACGCCATGCAGACGCTGATGACCCAGCAGCACTTCAGCGGCGTCAAGTACAAGGGCCAGTCCTTCGACTGCGGCTCAAAGCTCGGTTTCCTCACCGCCAACGTGGTGTTCGCACTCGACCGGCCCGACCTCTCCGAGGCGTTCCGCAAGCAGATCCGGCATCTGATTTAGAGTATCTCACCAACGGCGAGATGGCCCTCCTCATCACCTCCCCCACCGGGGTGTGCCCCACTCACCGGGTCATTCCCGCGAAAGCGGGAACCTCTGTTTTGGTGCCTGCCGCACGATCGCAAGCGGAGGTCCCCGCTTTCGCGGGGATGACACCGAGTTCTGGGGGACTTGCACAGCCTCGGTTCGCACACCGAGTGTCGGGGCAAATAGTGCAACAATATCGCGCAGCACTCTACCGGTGGAACTTTACCCCCACCGTCACCTGATGCTCGTCGGTGGCCGGCGCCGGGGTCTTCTCAGTCCTGAGGAAACTGTAATCGGCCGTAAGGTCGGTGTGCTCGTTGAGCAGGTAATCTGCCCCGACGCCAAAGCCCCAGTTGTACTCGTCGTTGTCGATGCCCTGGTAATGCGCTTCGCTCCACTGCGCATCGGCGCGCAACTTCAGCCACGGGTTGACCAGGTAGTCGAGCTGACCGGTGGCGGCGTAGGTGAGCTTCGCCGTGGCGCCCGACGTGGTGCCCGGCTGCGAGATCGTCGTGGTGAAGGCGCCGGTCAGCGTCAGCGTCTCGTCCGGCCGAAACACCGCCTTGGCGTCATACAGTACGGCCGAGAAATCGCTGAGCGAGCCATCGGTGAGATCGGTGTAGCCGAAGCCCAGTGAGCCCTCGAGCTCCAGCCTCTCGTTGAATTTGGCGCTGAGCCCGCCGCGACCGGCATAGGTGACGTTGTCGAGCTTCACCAGGAGGCTCGGCGAGGGCGCGTCATAGGCGAGGTAATCCGCTTCCACGTCGACAAAGGCGACAAGGCCGGGCGTCAGCTCGTAGCCAAGCCGGGCGCCGGCGCCATAGGCCGTGGTGTTCTGGAAGCTGTTGTCGGCGGTCGAGTTGTCGTCATAGACGGTCTCGCCATAGACCTCGCGGCCGGCGCTGCCACGCACCGCCAGGTTGAACGCCCCGAGGTCACGTGCCGCGCTGACCTCGCCATCGCCGGACACGACGACCGGCGCGGAAGCGACGTTATCGGCATAGTCCGGGCCGTTTGCATCGTCCTGCGACACCTTGAGGTTGCCCCGCCCGGCGAGCGTCGTCAGCGCGTCAAGCTTGTACTCACCCCCGGCCGTGCCGGTGATCGAGCCGATGCGGGCGCTGCCGTCGACCTCGTAGCCGAGCTCGCCGCTCAGCCCGACATCGTAGCCGCCGCGGATGGTCTCATGCTTCAACGTCACGCTCGGTAGCGCGATCAGCTCATAGGTGGGGCCGTCGCCGGTTCCCTCATCCTTGATGCCGCCGCGAAGGCCGAGGCTCCAGTCGAGCTCGAACGGTTCGTTCCCCCATTCATAGGGCGGCGTCGCGACGCAGTTGGCGCAGTCGATCGCCGGGTTACCCGTGAGATCGGCATTATTGGTCGCCGAGCCGTCGCCGAGCGGCGTGAACTCGCCCGCAGCAGCGGGAATCGCGAGCAGCGCCAGCGCTGCAGCGCTGACGGCAAAGCCGGCTTTCCTCGTTCGCATCTGCTGCACTGCCTCGGGCGATAATGGTCAACGAACCCTTGCAGCTTATGGTTAAGGAAACCTTGTCCGGGCGGTCCTAAACAGCCTCGACCCTGAGCAGGGCCCCATCCGCCTCGATGATCCGGACGCGCGAGCCGGCCGCAAGATCGGGGCCTTGCACGCGCCACACGGTGTCATCGAGCGCGATCCGGCCGATGCCGTCACGGATCGGCTCGTCGAGCACCGCTTCCTGGCCGATGAAGCGGTTGGCGCGCTGGTTGAGGAACGGCCGGTCGGACGCCACACCCGGGCCGCGGAACTTCAGCCACAGCCCGATACTGGCCAGCGCCAGGGCGCCGAAGATGACGAACTGCAGCGGCCAGAAAATGCTGACGAACAGCGCCAGCACCCCGGTGACCAGCGCCGCACCGCCGAGCCAGACCAGCACCCCACCCGGCACCACCAGTTCGAGCGCCAGGAGGATCAGCCCGGCCACCACCCAGGACCACGCCCCGTGGGTAGCAATGAAGTCGATGACCTGCATGTCTGCCTCCTCCGCTGGAGCGCTTTCAGGAAAAGTTGCAGACTTTTCCGGTTCGAAAGCGCGACAAAACAAACCCAGTGCCGGTTAAGTGGTGGACGGTGGACGGCCGCCGACCGGCCGGGTGGCCGGCTTTTCGGCGCCGAAGGTTTCCTTGGCGATCTCGGCGATGCCGCCGAGGGCACCGATGACGCTGGCCGCCTCGACCGGCAGCATCAGGATCTTCTGGTTGGGCGACTTGGCGAGGCTTTCGAGCGCCTTGATGTAGTTGTTGGCGACGAAATAATTGATCGCCTGCACACTGCCCGAGGCAATGGCGTTGGACACCACTTCGGTGGCCTTGGCCTCGGCTTCGGCGGAACGCTCGCGCGCTTCCGCATCACGGAATGCCGCTTCGCGCCGGCCCTCGGCTTCCAGCACCTGGCTCTGCTTCTGGCCTTCGGCCTGCAGGATCGAGGCCTGCCGCTTGCCCTCAGCTTCGAGGATGAGCGCGCGCTTCTCGCGCTCGGCCTTCATCTGCCGGCCCATCGACTCAACCAGGTCCTTGGGCGGATCGATATCCTTGATCTCGATGCGGGTGATCTTGAGCCCCCACGGCTGCACCGCGGCATCCACCACTTTGAGCAGGCGCTGGTTGATCTCGTCGCGGTTCGAAAGCAGCTGGTCGAGATCCATCGAACCCATCACCGTACGGATGTTGGTCATGGTCAGGTTCTGCACCGCCAGCTCGAGCTGCGCCACCTCGTAGGCCGCGGCCGCGGCATCGAAGATCTGATAGAAATTGACGCCGTTGACGGTGACCGTGGCGTTGTCGCGGGTGATCACTTCCTGGTGCGGCACGTCGACCACCTGCTCCATCATGTTCATCTTGCGGCCGACGCCGTCGACGAACGGAATGATCAGGCTCAACCCGGGTTTCAGGGTGCGGATGTAGCGGCCGAACCGCTCCACGGTGAAGTTGTAGCCCTGCGGCACCACCTTGGCGCCCGCGAACAGCACCAGCACCGCCAGTACGCCAAGCGCAATAAGTGTCAGGCTCAACCCGTCGAGTTCCAGAAAGTCCATCGTCTCGTCCCCTTCCATGCCCGACCCGTTGGCAAACATGTATGTGCCCGCCGGAGTCCGCGCAATGTCGAGCCCCCGAATCCGGTGGGAACACTCGGGTAGCAAATCCCGTTGAACCACAAAGCAATCGTTCGCGAGTTGACCCCATGCCTGCCACCCGTCCGATCTGGAAAGGCCAGTTGCGCCTCTCCCTCGTCTCGATCCCGGTCGAGATGTTCACCGCGACGAAGTCCGGCGCCAAACCGAGCTTCCGTCAGATCCACGAGCCGACCGGCAAGCCGATCCACTACGAGAAGGTCGTCGACGGCGTCGGTCCGGTGGAAAAGGACGAGATCCGCAAGGGCTTCGAGTACAACAAGGGCGACTATGTGCTGCTCACCGACGACGAGATCGACGCGGTGAAGCTCGAGACGCGCAAGACCCTCGAGCTGGTGCAGTTCGTCGACGAGGACGAGATCCCGCCGATGTATTTCGATACGCCCTACTATCTGACCCCGGCCGACGAACTCGCCGAAGACGCCTTTCGCGTGGTGCGGGATGCGTTGCGCAAGGCCAAGAAAGTGGGGATCGGACAGCTGGCGCTACGCGGCAAGGAGTACCTCGTTTCGATCAAGCCCTGCGGCAAGGGCATCCTGCTCGAGACGCTGCACTACGAGGATGAGCTGAAGAAGTCCGACAGCTTCTTTTCCGATATCCCCGCCAAATCCACCGACGACGACCTGCTCGATGTGGCGACGGCGCTGATCGAAAAGACGACCGAGAAGTTCGACCCCAAGGCCTTCAAGGATCACTATCAAGCGGCGCTGCGTGAGCTGATCCAGCGCAAGCTGAAATCGAAGGGCCGCAGGATCACCACCGAGGTCGAGGAACCCTCGCGCAGCCCGCGCGGCGACAACGTCGTCGACCTGATGGCGGCGCTGAAAAAGAGCCTCGAGGGCGGCAAGGCCAAGCCGGCTGCGACAGCGGCGCGCAAGGCTCCGGCCAAGTCGGCGCCGCGCAAGAAGGCGAGCTGAGATGGCCACCACCCCGAACGAGCAGCTCAAGGACTATCGGGCGAAGCGCGACTTCGCCAAAACCGCTGAACCTTCGGGGACGAAGGCCAAGCGTGCCAGGAAAGGCAATCCGCTGCGCTTCGTGGTGCAGAAGCACGACGCGACGCGGCTCCACTATGATTTCCGCCTCGAGCTCGACGGCGTGCTGAAGAGCTGGGCTATCACCAAGGGCCCCTCCACCAACCCGGCCGACAAGCGGCTGGCGGTGCGGGTCGAGGATCACCCGCTCGACTATGGCGACTTCGAGGGCACCATCCCCGAGGGCGAGTATGGCGGCGGCACAGTGATGCTGTGGGACGAAGGTACCTGGGAACCATCAGGCGATCCGCACGAGGGGCTCGACGGCGGTGACCTGAAGTTCACCCTCAAGGGCAAGCGGATGAAGGGCGAGTGGGTGCTGGTCCACATGAGGGGTCGCGACAACCAGACCAGGAACGGCACGCGCGAGAACTGGCTGCTGATCAAGCACCGCGACGATTATTCGAGCGACACCGATGGGCTGACCGAGAAGTTCACCACCAGCGTCGAGACCGGCCGCGACCTCCCCGGCATCGCCAAGGGCAACAAGCCGCGCAAGAAACCAACGAACAAGGCGGCGAAGGCCGAGGCCGAACCCTCCGCCAAGGTGTGGACCGGTGGCAAAGCGGTGGCGCTGCCGGATTTTCGCGAGCCGCAGTTGGCGACGCTGGTCGAGGAGGTTCCCAGCGGCGACGACTGGCTGTTCGAGATGAAATATGACGGCTACCGCTGCATCGCCGCGGTTGCCGGGCCGGAAGTGCGGCTCTTCACCCGCAACGGCAATGACTGGACCCGGCAGTTCCAGCGCCTCGTTGCACCGCTGTCGAAGCTCACCAAAGGCGCGGCCCTGCTCGACGGCGAAATCTGCGCGTTCAAGGACGGCCGCTCCGATTTCTCGACGCTCAAGGACGCGTTGTCGAGCGGTGGCCCGCTGGTCTATTTCGTCTTCGACCTGCTCGAACAGGATGGCGAGAACCTCGAAAAACTGCCGCTGCTGGAACGCAAGGAGCGGTTGCGGAAGCTCCTTGGGAAAACCAGGGGTGATGCGGAGGTCCAATATTCCGAGCATGTGCGCGGCCACGGCGCCCAGGTACTGAAGGCGATGTGCGAGGCGCACCAGGAGGGGGTGATCGCCAAGCTCGCCGACGCACCCTACCGGCATGAACGCAGCCGCAGCTGGCTGAAGATCAAGTGCACCAACCGGCAGGAATTCGTCATCGGCGGCTGGCGCCCCTCCGACAAACACAAGGGTTTTGCCTCGCTGCTGCTCGGCACCTGGGAAGGCGGCAAGCTGGTCTATCGCGGTCGCGTCGGCACCGGCTTCACCCAAAAGAGCTCGGCCGAACTGCAGGCCGAACTGGACCAGCGGGCGCGCAAAACCCCGCCATTCGAAACCGTGCCGCGCGACATCGTACGGCGCGCCCGCTGGGTCGAGCCGGAACTGGTCGGCGAGGTCGACTTCACCGAGTTCACCCCCGATGGCGTGCTGCGCCACCCCTCCTTTGTCGGCCTCAGGCAGGACAAGCCGGCGCGACAGGTGAAACTGGAAACCAAGCCGCCCAAGCCCGTGGCGACAAAGCGGAAATCAGCGGCTAAGCTCAAAGCCATGAAGCTCACCGACGACATGGGAATAGCCGTGGCCGAGCGGCTCGGCGTCCGGCTCACCAGCCCCGACCGCGAGGCGCTGCCCGATGGCGGCGTCACCAAGGGCCAGCTCGTCGCCTATTACGATGCCGTCGCCGAGCGCATGCTGCCCCATATCGAAAAGCGCGCGCTCAGCCTGGTGCGGGTGCCGCGCGGCAGCAAACCGTTCTTTCAGAAGCACGATACCGGCGGCTTCCCCGATACGATGAAGCGCGTCGCCATCGAGCTCAAGGAGAGCGACAAGGAGGATCATTTCTACGTCGTCGATCTCGCCGGCATCCTTGCCGGCGTGCAGATGTCGACGCTCGAGTTCCACATCTGGGGCAGCCATATCGATACGCTGGAAAGGCCCGACCGCATCATCTTCGATATCGACCCCGACGAAGGGCTCGACTTCAAGGTCACCCGCGAGGCGGCGCTCCATATCCGCGACGTGCTCGCTGAATGGGGACTCGAGAGCTTCCCGATGGTCACCGGGGGCAAAGGCATCCACGTCATCGCACCACTCAAGCCGGTGACCGAGTGGCCACTGGTCAAACTGTTCTGCCGCACCTTCGCGCAGAAGCTCGAGGACAACGAACCCGATAGCTTCACCGCCAATATCCGCAAGGTCGAACGCAAGGGCCGGATGTTCGTCGATTACCTGCGCAACGAGCGCGGCGCCACGGCGATTGCGCCGTTCTCGACCCGGGCTCGCCCGGGAGCGCCCTGCGCGGTGCCGGTCGGCTGGGACGAACTGGAAACGATCAAGGCCGCCAACCTGTTCCAGATCGACGCCGCCGCGGCGAAAGCGCAGGAGCCAGACCCGTGGGTCGGCTATTTCGAGCTGACCCAATCGATCACCAAGGGTATGGTGGAGGCGGTGGCGGGACCGTTGAAGGATCTGAAGCTCTGACTTCGGGACGCTGACTGCTCCCTCGCCGCCTTAGAGGCTCTGCAAGTCCCCCAAACTCGGTGTCATCCCCGCGAAAGCGGGGACCTCCGTTTGCGATCGTGCGGCAGGCACCAAAACAGAGGTTCCCGCTTTCGCGGGAATGACCCGGTGGGTGGGGCGCGGCCCTGCCTTATCGCATATGAACCTTCGCTGGGATGACATCGAGTTCCCGGACGAAACTGAGGCCAACCTACCCTACACCCAGCCAGCCAGTTCCTTGCGGATCACGCTTTCCAGCATCGTCATCCCCAGCTCGCTGTCATTGAGGCAGGGGATATAGGCATAGCGCTCGCCGCCGGCATGTTCGAACTGCTCGCGGCCGGTGATGGCGATCTCTTCCAGCGTCTCGATGCAATCGACCGAGAAGGCCGGGGCGACGACCGCGACCCGCTTCACGCCCTCTGCCGGCAGCGCCATCAGCGTGGCGTCGGTATAGGGCTCGAGCCACTTGGTCGGGCCGAACCGGCTCTGGAAGGTGACCTTGAGCTTGTCCTCGGACCAGCCCAGGTGCTCGCGCACCAGCCGTGTCGTCTTGAGGCACTGGCAGTGGTAGGGGTCGCCCGCCTCGAAATACTGCACCGGCATGCCGTGATACGAGGTGAGGATCACGTCAGGGGTGAAATCCAGCGCCGCGACCCCGTCGGCGATGCTCTGCGCCAGCGCCTCGATATAGGCCGGCTCATCGAAATAGGCCGGGAGCGTGCGCACCGCCGGCTGCCAGCGCAGCGTCTTCAGCGCATCGAACGCCTTGTCGTTGGCCGTCGCCGTCGTCGTTGCCGAATATTGCGGATAGAGCGGCGCCAGCAGGATCTTCTGGCACCCCGCCGCCTGCAGCGCTTCGATGCCCGATTTGGTGGATGGGTTGCCGTAGCGCATGGCGAAATCGACGATGATGTTCTTGCCCAGCCGCTCCTGCAGCTTGGTCGCCTGCTTGCGGGTGATGACGCGCAGCGGGCTCTCGTTGGCGTCCTTGTCCCAGATCCGGGCATAGTTCGCGCCGCTCTTCTGCGGCCGGGTACTGAGCACCACGCCTTGCAGGATCGGCTGCCATAGCCATTGCGGGGACTCGATCACCCGCGGGTCGGAGAGGAATTCGCTGAGGTAGCGGCGCACCGACCAGTAGTCGGTGCCATCGGGCGTGCCCAGGTTGAGCAGCAGTACCCCCACTTTCGGTGTCGCGATCGCGGGGTGTCCGGCAGGAAGTCCGGTTGCCATGGGCTGGCCTGTAGTTTGGAAACGGTCTGTTGGCGCGCAACATAATCAGCAGCGCCCCGAACACAAGTGCAAGGGTGTCGCGGCGAGGCGGGTTTGTCGCGCGATCGTGCTAGAAACTGGCGAGCAGCAGCACCGCGCCAAAAGCAAACACCACCAGCGCCCCGCCGAGCTCCGCCCACCAGACAAGGCGGCTGCCGAGCTTGCCTTCGCTGCCCAGATAGCGGGTGGCAAAGCCCTTCGCCCCGACCGCCAGCACCGCCAGCGCCGAGACGGTGATCGCCGTGCCGAGCCCCATCAGGAACACTGCGGCAATGCCGGCAAGCAGGATGCCCTGGCTCAGCGCGAAAACCAGCACCACCAGCGCTCCCGAACAGGGCCTGAGCCCAACCCCGAGCACCACGCCGAGCTGTTCGCGCCAGTCGCCGCCGGTCTGCTCGGCGGTCACCACGTGATGATGGCCGTGTTCATGATCATGATCATGATCATGATCGTGCTCGCCGTGGTCGTGCCCATAATGCGCGTCACCCGGCAGCCGGCCATAGGCGTCGAGCGCCGGGCCACCCGCCGGCTGCAGGCCGGTGCGAAAATTGAAGCTCTGCCCCCGCTCCAAGTCTTGTTTGCGAACATTGAGCAGCGCGTGTCTCGGCGCTTCGTCGGCATGCAGGTGCTGGTGCGCCTTGGCCGTCAGGTCCGGCCCGTGATCGTGCGAATGCCCACCCCAGCCGAACAGTTTTCGCGCGATCAGCCACAGGCCAAGCAGCGCCACGAGGCCGTAAGACGCCTTCTCGATCCAGCCGACTGCCGTGCCCATGGCGACACTCGACAGCCCGAGGATCGCCGCGGCGACGCCGACGAACACCACCGCCACCAGAGACTGCATCATCGCCGCGGCAAAGCTCAGTCCGATGCCGCGGCGCACCTGCCGCTCGTTGGCCAGCATATAGGAGCCGATCACCACCTTGCCGTGCCCCGGCCCGGCCGCATGGAACACGCCATAGAGAAAGCTCAGCCCGCCCAGCACCCAGAAGGCCGTGTAGTCGGTCTTGAGTTTGCCGAGCGCCGCGGTCAGCGCCTGGTAGAAATCCGACTGCATCTGCGCGACCCAGCCGAGGAAACCGGTCTTGGGCAGCACGAACCCCGGCTCCGGCGGCGGGCCGCCGAACGGCAGCGCGGGCTTCGCCTCCGCCACCTGCGTCACGGCCTCGAGCGCCGTCGTCGCAGCGGCCGGCGCCGCGGCGTTCGAACAGTCGACGACGATAGCGCCCTGCGAGCCGCGCACTGCCGCCTCGAGTTCAGGCGGCAGCTTGGTCACATCGGATGGCAGATCGAACAGCCGCGCCTGCAGATCCGGCGATAACTCCCGCGGCGGCTCCAGGTGCACCGCGCAGCCGGCCGGAGCGTTTTCGAGCGTGATGTCGGCGGGACTGTGGAAGGTGATGGCCACATAGTATTCGGGGTCGGCGACAGCAATCTCGAGCTTGTGCTTGATTCGGTACGGCCCCTGCGGCTCGATGCCGAAACTCAGCGTCGAGCGGTTATCCGCGAACACGAACTTGGCGTCGTCCATCGAGGCGAAGGGCAATGATGACGCGGTCTCGCCGGCCGAGGTGTAAAAATTGTATTCCGCGAGACCCTTGATGTTCTCGTCGGCCAGCTCCTGCATCTCCGCGGACGAGGTGATGCCGTCATTATTGGTATCGAGCCCCTGGATCTGCCAGACCGAGAAGGCTTCGTCGAAGGTCCAGGCGTTCCTGATCTCGGTGAGTTCGCCCGCATCGTTGAAGACGATCGTCGCCTTGGCATCGATGAAGATATGCGGGTGGGCCTGGGCGGCGCCGATAAGACCGAGTGTGGCGGCCGCAGCCAGCGCCAGCTTGCGCAACAAACCCGTCATCGACGCCCCGTGCCCTGTTTTGCCTACTTCACCGGATTGTCGGCGAACCAGGCGACCAGATGGTCGATCAGGGCGCGAACCTTGCCGGCAAGATGCCGCCGATGCGGATAGACCGCTTGCAGGCTCGGACCCTCGGGCATCCTGTCCTCGAGCACGCGAACCAGCCGCCCTTCGGCGATCAGCGGGTCAGCGAGGTAGGTCGGCAATACGGCGAACCCAAGGCCGGCGAGCGCCGCCTGCATGGCGGCCACCGGAGAATTTACCCGGGCCGGACCGGAGACATGCACCGAGACCGGCGTGCCGTTCTCGATGAAGCGCCACGAACTGTGCGAGGGCATGTTGGTATCGAGCACGCATGGCATGTTGCGCAGCGCCTCGCCCGAGGTCGGCGTGCCGACCCGCTTGACGAGGCTCGGCGCGGCACAGATCACGTGCCGCATATCGGAGATCTTGCGGGCGATCAGCGAGGAATCGGCCAGCGTCGAGATGCGCAGCGCCACATCGACGCTTTCCTCCACCAGGTCGACATAGCGATCCTCGAGGCGCAGATCGACCGACATCAGCGGGTTCCTGGCGATGAAGGCGAAGATCGCCGGCGCCAGTGTCGTTTCACCGAGGTTGCGCGGCGCCGATACCCGCACCAGCCCGCGCGGTTCGGCCGTCTGGTCCGAGATCGTCGCATCGAGGTCGTCGAGCTGCTGCAAGAGCTGGCTCGCCTCGCGATAATAGGCTTCGCCGGCTTCGGTGAGGCTGAGCTTGCGCGTGGTCCGGTTCATCAGCCGCACCCCGAGATAATCCTCGAGGTCGGTGACATATTTCGACAGCAGCGCCTTGGAGCGCCCGTGTTGCCGCGCCGCGGACGAGAAGCCGCCGGCATCGAACACCTGCACGAAGGCCCTGATGCGGGCGAGGTCCTGGCTCATGCGTTCCTGACCTGAACTGTGTAGACTGGCGGTGCTTCTGCCGAACACCACCTCAGCCACGCATAAGTCATCCGCAAAGCCTGAACAATGCCGCCACTTGGTCTCTCTGAGATTAACGATAGGATGGGTCCCATGTCGCTCGATCCCGTCCTGAAGTCTATCTATCCACCCATGACCAAACCCGAAGCCCGTTCAACGCTTTACCGGCTGATCGAAGCCGGCCAGCTGGCCCACAAGGCGCTGCTGGTGCCACTGCTGGATCGCGGGCTGGAGGCCGGCGACGACGCCGTGATCTTCGTGCTGCATGCCGAGCTCGGGGCGAGCGAGGCCGCCCTCGCCGAGCATCTCGGGCTCGAGCCCGAAGCGCTGCAGCCCCGGCTGCAGCGGCTGATCGAGCGGGACATCGTGGCACGCCAGGCCATCGGCCCGGACCTCACCGAGGGCTTGGCCCTCACCGAACGCGGCGCCCGCATCCGCGAAGTGCTGGCCGCCAACTGGGAACAGCTCGAAGAAGCGCTGTTCGCCGACCTCGACACCAAGAAGCGCAAGGGCCTGACCAAGGCGCTGAAGCGTTTCGTGGAGTTGTTGCGGCTGGCTTGAGGCGCTGACATCTGAGCGTGTGGCCACCCCCACCCTCATTCCCTCCCCACAAGGGGGAGGGAGGCGATAGCTGCGCGGGCTCAGTTCTTGCGTCTCCCTCCCCCTTGTGGGGAGGGAATGAGGGTGGGGGTGGCCACAGCCGCGGTGTCAGCCCTCACCCCACCACCCGCCCAACCCGCCGATCGATCAGCATCACCGCCGTGATCACCACGAACGCGAACAACACCATGCCGCCGGCGAGGATATGGGCTTTGTCCCACTCCAGCCGCTCGACGAAATCGTAGATCGCCATCGACACCAGCTTGGTCTTGCCGGGGATATTGCCGCCGATCATCAGCACCACGCCGAACTCGCCGACCGTGTGCGCGAAGGTCAGGATGGCGCCGGTGAGATAGCCGGTGCGCGACAGCGGGATCACCACCCTGGAGAATGTCGTCCACCGCCCTGCCCCGAGTGTCGCCGCCGCTTCCAGCGGTTCCTCGCCCAGCGCCTCAAACGCAGTGCGCAGCGGCTGCACCATGAAGGGCAGCGAATAGAGCACCGAGGCGATGACCAGTCCCTCGAACGAGAAAGCCAGCGTCCGCGCCCCCCAGAGCGGCGCCAAGAGGCCGCCCGGGCCGTTCGGCCCGAACGCCAGCAACAGGTAGAAGCCGAGCACTGTCGGCGGCAGCACCAGTGGTAGCGACACCAGTGCGGCGATCGGCGCCTGCAGCGGCGAGCGCGTGCGGCACAGCCACCAGGCGATCGGCGTGCCGACCAGCAGCAGGATCAGGGTGACGATGAGCGCCAGCGTCAGCGTCAGCCCAACCGGCTGCACGATCTCACTGGCATCAAGCATCATGAAAACCTCATTGACCCGAGCCGACCTCGTAGCCGTATTTCTCGATGATGGCGCGCGCTTCGTCGCCCTTCAAGAATTCGAGAAAGGCGGCTGCGGCTGGATCCGACTCGCCCGGCTTCAGCAGCACGGCATCCTGGAGGATCGGCGAATAATCCTCGGCCGGCACCCGCCAGACTTGCGAAGCCGGCTTGTCGATCACCTGGCTCAGGGCGACGAAGCCGAGCTCCGCATTGGCTGAATCGATGAACTGCAGCGCCTGGCTGATATTCTCGCCGGTGACGATCTTGGGCGTCACGGCTTCGGTCAGCCCGAGCTTGTCCAGCGTTTCCATCGCCGCGGCGCCATAGGGCGCGGTCTTGGGGTCGGCGACCGACAGATGCTGGAACCCGTTGGCAGTAAGCACCGCCGCGCCGTCGGTGAGATCGAGGGAGGGCGAGTAGAGCACGACCTTGCCCACCGCATAGGTGAACACCGTGCCATCGACCGCAAAACCTTCCTTCACCGCCTGCGCTGGCCGCTTGTTATCGGCGGAAAGAAACACCTCGAACGGCGCACCCTGGCTGATCTGGGTGTAGAGCGCCCCGGTGGCGCCAAAGCTGAAGCTCACCGTGTCGCCGGTCTTCGCCGTGAACGCCGCGCCCAACTCCTCGGCCGGCTTGGTGAAGTTGGCGGCAACGGCCGCGCTGACATCGGCGGCAAAGGCCTGCGCGCTCGTCAGCGCCAGCAGGCTGGCGCCAAGCAGAAGGGTGGTCCGACGCATAGGATCCTCGATATATCCGAATGGGAATATCGATGGTTGTGCCAACGCCAGATGCAGGCAGCAAGCGTTATTTTCTCTCGGACATATCGCCGTGCAGCGCGCCGAGCGCCTCGACATCCCGCGCGATCGCCTTGCGCGTCGCCTCCTGCATGCCGCGATAGCGCTCCAGCACCTCGCGCCCCGCAGCGGTGAGCGACGCCCCCTGCATACTGCCGCCGCGCGACGCCTCGACCAGCGGCGCTCCGAACCCCTCGTTCAGCACCTGCACCAGCCCCCAGGCCCGCTTGTACGACATCCCCATCCGCTTGGCGGCCTCGGAGATCGAGCCGGTCTCGGCGATCAGCTCCATCAGGTCTGCACGGCCGGGGCCGATATAGAAGTTGTCCGACAGCGTGATCCTGAGGTGGGACAGGCCGATCGTCTTGTTGCCGTGCATCGCTCCTCCGGGGCGCCATCGGCCCACCCATAGCAGTTCAGATCACGGCTTTGCCACAATGGCAGAGGGGTATGGCCCCTCGCTTCGCTGGAGGTTGAAAATGTCGCTCCGCTCCTTGCCGCTGGTCTGTCTCCTCGCCATCGCAACGGCCAGCCCAGCTTTCGCCGGCGGCTCGCTGCTCTATGGCAACTGGGCGCTTGAGGAACTGCGCGACGGCGTCGTCACGCCCGGTGTGCGCACCACGCTGCAAGTCGAGCCGGACGGGCGCGCCTCCGGCAGCGGCGGCTGCAACAGCTTCGGCGGCGGCGTCACCATCAACGACAACGCGCTGCAGTTTACCGACATCGCCTGGACCGAGATGGCGTGCGAACCGGCAACCATGGCGCAGGAGGCGAGCTTCTTCGCCGTCCTCGCGGCCACCGTCAAATTTCACGCCGAGCCCGGCGTGCTGGTTCTCATCGATAGTGCCGGCAGCAAACTGGCGACGCTGCGGGCGCTTTGAGCAGAGTTAGTTCTGCTTCAACGCCGCCGCTTCGCGCGCCAGCGTCTCGATCCGCTTCCAGTCCTTGTTGGCAATGGCATCGGCCGGCATGATCCACGAGCCGCCGACGCAGATCACGTTGGGCAGCGCCAGGTATTCTTTGGCTTTTGCCATGTCGATGCCGCCGGTCGGGCAGAAGGTGATGTCAGCGAGCGGGCTGGCATAGGCTTTCAGCACCTTCACCCCACCCAGCGCCTCGGCCGGGAAGAACTTAAGGAACGAGTAACCATGTTCCGACGCGGTCATCGCCTCGGTCGGCGTGCCGATGCCGGGCAACAGCGGGATCTTGTGCTCCTCGGCCGCTTCGAGCAGCCGCGGCGAGGCGCCGGGCGACACCATGAACTGGCAGCCGGCATCGACCGAGTGGCCCATCTGTAGCGGCGAGCGCACCGTGCCCGAACCGACGACAGCGCCCGCCACCTTGGCCATCTCCTCGATGATCTGCAGCGCGTGCGGGGTCCGGAGCGTCACTTCCAGCACCGGCAGGCCACCCGCCACCAGTGCCTCGGCCAGCGGCCGCGCCGCGGACACATCGTCCAGGACGATCACCGGAATCACCGGCGCAAGCGAGAGAGTCTGGCGAAGGGCGGCGGCGTCTTGCGGCATGGCGATCCTCGAGGGCTGTCGTTCGGCGAGAGCGTTAGGCACTTGCCGCATGCCGATCAAGCCAAATCGCGACATTGAAATGGCGAGCAATCGACCTTAAGTCTGCCGCGTCTGGAGGGACGGTCCGGTGCAGCTTATCAACGCTCTCACCCCGCTGGAGGAGGCTCGCGCCATCCTCGCGGAGAGTTTCGATCTCAAGTTCACCAAGGCGGTCGAACGCGTCACATCGCGCGTCTACGAGCGGGTGAAAGACCGTATTCCTGAGATCGAATGGCCCTTCTATGCGCCGCTGATCCTGCAGATCAACCGGCTGAAGAAGGAGAAGGATGCGGTCATCCTCGCCCATAACTACCAGTCGCCGCAGATCTATCACGGCGTCGCCGATATCGTCGGCGACAGCCTGCAGCTCGCCATTGAGGCCACCAAGGTCAAGCAGTCGATCATCGTGCAGTGCGGTGTGCACTTCATGGCCGAGACGTCGAAGCTGCTGAACCCCAAAAAGACCGTGCTGATCCCCGACAGCCGAGCCGGCTGCTCGCTCGCTTCCTCGATCACCCCCGAGGATGTCATCGCCATGCGCGCCCAGTATCCGGGCGTGCCGGTCATCACCTACGTCAACACCTCCGCTGCGGTGAAGGCGGTGACCGATGTCTGCTGCACCTCGTCGAACGCCGCCGACATCGTCAATGGCGTCGCCGGCGACACGGTGATCATGATTCCCGACCAGTACCTGGCCCGCAACACCGCCAAGAAGACGCAGAAGAAGGTCATCACCTGGGCCGGCTCGTGCGAGGTGCACGAAACCTTCACCGCCGCCGACATCGCCGAGCTGCGCCATGCTTACCCGACGGCCAAGATCATCGCCCACCCCGAGTGCCCGCCCGAGGTGATCGACGCGGTGGATTTCGCCGGCTCGACCGCCGCGATGATCGACTACGTCAAGACCCAGAAGCCGCCGCGCGTGGTAATGGTCACCGAGTGTTCGATGTCCGACAACGTGGCGTCGGAAGCGACCGGCGTCGATTTCCTGCGCGGCTGCAACATCTGCCCGCACATGAAGCGCATCAACCTCGAGAACGTCTTGTGGTCGCTCCACACCATGACCGAGGAAGTCACCGTCGCCGACGAACTGCTCGAACCCGCCCGCGCCGCCGTGCAGCGGATGATCGATTTTTCCAAGAAACGTGATTGATCCCGGCGCAAACTAGCCGACTGCGCACTAGCCAAGCGCCGGTGTGGGCTGCCCCCACCCCTGTCCCCTCCCCCTAGGGGCGCGATAGCGCCCCGGAATGGGCAGGGAGACCCTCTCACCAATGCCGAGGCTATCGTCTCCCTCCCCTTTTTTAGGGGGAGGGGACAGGGGTGGGGGTCCACAGCCACCAGCCTTCGGACTTTCGTCTATAGAAAGCTCCGCTCAATAACCCACGCGAGAGTCCCAAGCTCAATCAAATCAAGCGCGTGCCTGACGTTGAGGGTTGCGCGACTCCCGCACCGCGCTAGATTTGCCGGATCGGGCCACGACTTCCCGGCCCGCAACCGAGGGGTAAAAGCGTCGTGCCACATTCCTTCAAGATCACCTCCGCCAAGGGCGGCCAGTTCGTCGCCAAATACGTCTACAACGCCGAGACCATCTTCTGGTCCGAGAACTATGCGGGCAAGGACAGCGCCAAGAACGCCATTGCTTCGCTGAAGAAGAACGCCCCGTCGGCCTCCGTTGTGGATACGGCCAAGGGCGAAACCGGCAAGGGCTACCGCTTTGAGCTCGCAGCCTCCAAGGATGGCCAGACCTTCGTCCGCTTCGTCGCCGCGAACGGCGAGACCATGGTCCGGACCGAAACCTACAAGTCGAAGTCGAGCGCCAAAAACGCCATAGAATCGCTTAAGAAGCGCGCTGCAGAAACCCCTGTGGTCGACGAGGCCTGATCCGGGCGTTTCGCCCGGGGGAGACCGATGACCTTTACTGACAACGTCCTCAACGCCGACGGTGCCCTCATCGTCGGCGCTGGTTTGGCTGGCTTGTTCTGCGCGCTGAAGCTCGCTCCCCGCCCCGTCACCGTCATTTCCCCCGTGCCGCTCGGCAACGGCGCCTCGTCGGCCTGGGCACAGGGCGGCGTTGCCGCCGCGGTCGGTCCGGGCGACACCTCGCATGCCCATGCGGTCGACACCGAGATCGCCGGCGCCGGCATCGTCGATGAGGACGAAGCGGAATCGGTCACCGCCGAAGCCGCGGCGCGCATCGAAGACCTCGCCCGCTGGGGCACCCCGTTCGACCGCGACGAGCTCGGCCACTATGTGCTGAGCAAGGAAGCTGCCCACTCGCGCAACCGTGTGGTGCGTGTCGAAGGCGACCGCGCCGGCTACGCCATCATGCAGGCGATCATCGCCGAGGTGCGCAAGACCCCCTCGATCCGCATCGTCGAGGGTTTGACCGTCGTCGATCTCGCCCGCGCCGACGGCCGCATCATCGGCGTCTATGCGCGCAAGCTCGGTGATCGCTATGCCGAGCCGGTGCTGATCCGGGCGCGCGCCACCGTACTCGCCGCCGGCGGGCTGGGCGGGCTCTATGCCGTCACCACCAACCCCTCCGGGGTGCGCGGCCATGCCATGGGCATGGCGGCCCGGGCCGGGGCGCTGATCGCCGACCCCGAGTTTGTGCAGTTCCACCCCACCGCCATCGCTACCGGCGCCGACCCTGCCCCGCTCGCCACCGAGGCGCTGCGCGGCGAAGGCGCCATCCTCGTCAACGACCTCGGCGAGCGCTTCATGCCGGCGATCCATCCCGATGCCGAACTGGCGCCGCGCGATATCGTCGCCCGCGCCAATTACCGTCAGATCAAGGCCGGCCGGAAGGTGTTCCTCGATACCCGCGAGGCGATCGGCGCGCGCATCCTCACCGCCTTCCCCACCGTCGCCAAATACTGCACCGATTTCGGCATCGACCCGGTGACCCAGCTGATCCCGGTCACTCCGGCGGCGCACTACCACATGGGCGGGGTCAAGGTCGAAGCCAATGGCCGCTCCTCGCTGCCCGGCCTCTGGGCCGCCGGTGAGTGCTCGTCGACGGGCCTGCATGGCGCCAACCGCCTTGCCTCGAACTCGCTGCTCGAGGCCGTGGTCTATGGCGCCCGCATCGCCGCCGATATCTCCGGCCTCGAGCCGCTGCGCAGCCCGCTTGCCCCCTTCCCCGGCATCGGCTGGGACCCGGTCGAGGGCGAGGCGGTGGAGGAACGCCTGCGCAACCACGTGTCGGTGAAGGAATTGCGCCGCACCATGACCGACCTGGTCGGGGTCGAGCGCAACGCCACGGACCTTCGCACCGCGTTGCGCCGCATCGCCGAGATCGAGGCCACAGCGCAGGGCGTCACCCGCTCGTTCCTCAACATGACCACCTCGGCGACGCTGGTCGCCGCCGGTGCGTTGCAGCGCGAGGAAAGCCGCGGCGGCCACTTCCGCACCGATTTCCCCGAACCACGTCCCGAATGGGAGCACCATACCGAGATGACCCTCGAAGACGCCCTCGCCATCCGTGCCGGAGCCTGATGGCAAAACTATCATAAAGTGATAGTCTGCTCCCTGAAGGAGACCAGCCATGCCATCCAGCTACACCCTCGGGGAACACTACGAGAAGTTCGTCCGCGAGCTCGTCGAAAGCGGCCGCTACAACAGCGCCAGCGAAGTGCTGCGTGACGGATTGCGGCTGCTTGAAGACGCAGAGGTCCTGCGGAGCGTAAGGACGGAAGAGCTGAAAAAGCTGATCCAGGAAGGTTTGGACAGCGGCGATGCCGGGCCGCTCGACATGGAGGAAATCATCGCCGAGGCGAAGCGGCTGAAGGCGAGCCGCCAAGATGCCGCTTAGTGTCCGTCACACCAATGCTGCGCGTCGCGACCTGAGAAGTATCTGGTCCTTTATTGCTTCAGACAATCCGACCGCGGCCGACGGTCAGATGCGACGCATTGCCGAGTCGGTCCGGCACCTTGCGAGCACGCCACAAATGGGACGTGCACGCGACGACCTTGCACCAAGACTGCGAAGCTTTCCTATCGGGCGCTATCTCGTGTTCTTCGATTTCGACGCGACGACGCTGCGAGTGGTGCGGGTCATCGACTCTGCTCGCCACATCTCATCGGAGACGTTCGACTAGCCCCCTACTCCTCCCCCAGCAGATACGCCCCCACCGCCTCGCGGTCCGCCTCGGTCCAGAACGAGGTGCCGTCGGCGATCACCTCGCCCATGGCGCTGCCCAGCACGTTGAACTCGGGGGTGAAGCCGTCGCTCAGCGCGCTGGCGATCGAGGCGACGTCATAGCCTTCGGTCTTCAACCGCTCGGCCGTCAGGGCCGGCGCCCTGCCGCCGGTGCCGCCGGCCGGGTTGCCGGTCAGTTCCTTGCCCTTCTCCACCGCACCGAGGAGGTTCCGCGGCGAATGGCACATCACGCAGTGCCCCGGCCCCTCGACCAGGTAGCGCCCGCGATTCCAGCGCTCAGAATGGCTGGCATCGGCCTCGTAGCGGCGCGGCGTAAAGAACAGGTTCTTCCAGCCGGCCACCAGCGGTCGCATATCGAACGGGAAGGCCACCTCGTGCGGCTTGGCCGACGTGCGGACCGGCGGCACCTGCTGCAGCGCCGCGTAGAGATCGGCGACATCCTGGTCGCTCATCAGCGTGTAGTTCTCATAGGGAAACGCCGGATAGAGATGCCCGGCTGGCCCTTCGCCATCGCTGATTGCTTTCGAAAACTGCGCCAGCGTCCAGCCGCCGATGCCCGCCTTGGGGTCCGAGGTGATGTTGGGCGCATAGAACGTGCCGAACGGCGTTACCAGCCCAGGGCCGCCACCGAGTTCGGCGATGCCGTTCTTCTTGTCGGTGTGACAGGTGATGCAGTCGCCGAGCCGCAGCAAATACTGCCCGCGTGTCACGTCGCCGGTGAGCGCCAAGTCGCGCGCCGCGCCCTGCACCGGCTTCAGCATGTAGACGGCGATCCCGGCCCCCAGCAGCACTGCTACCAGGAGCATCCAAACCCAGTGACGCATTTGGGCCTTCCTCACTGCTCGTGAACTCGACGACACGATGGAGATCAGCCCCACGCAGCTCCGGCGGCAATTGATCAGCGCCGCCAATCAACCGCAACTGACGAGCCTGTGAGGCCCAGGGAATCAGCTACCCTCGCTCCGGGCCGCGAGGGGGCGGCCTCCACCATGGCTCAAATCATCGAGGCACGAGCCGTTTCCAAGCGGTTCCGGCAGCATCGCCGGTTCCCCGGCTTCTTCGGCGCGCTGAAGACGCTGGTTACCGCCGAATACACCGAGGTCGAAGCGGTCACCGACGTGAGCTTCGCCATCGCCGCCGGCGAGGCGGTCGGCTATCTCGGCCCGAACGGCGCCGGCAAATCGACGATGATCAAGATGATGACCGGCATCCTCGTGCCGTCGGCCGGTGACGTCACCGTGCTCGGACGCGTGCCGCACCGCGAACGCCAGGCCAATGCGCGCGAAATCGGCGTCGTCTTCGGCCAGCGCAGCCAGCTCTGGTGGGATCTGCCGGTGCGCGACTCGTTCGAGTTGCATCGCGAGATCTATGGCATCGCCCGCCCACGCTTCGACGAGAACCTCAAATCCCTGAGCCGCCTGCTCGATCTCGAACCCTTCCTCGAGCGCGCCGTCCGGCAACTGAGCCTCGGCCAGCGCATGCGCGCCGAGATCGTCATGGCGCTGCTGCATGATCCGAAGATTCTGTTCCTCGACGAGCCGACCATCGGCCTCGACGTCGTCGCCAAGGATGCGGTGCGCAAGTTCCTGTCGCGCGTCAACCGCGAGCGCGGCACCACCATCATCCTCACCACGCACGACCTGCAGGATATCGAGGAGATCTGCCCGCGCCTGATCATGGTCGACCACAGCCGCCTGATCTTCGACGGCGAAACGGCGAAGCTGCGCACCGCCCTCGGCTCGGCCCGCCGGCTGATGCTGGAGTTCGCCGCCGATCCCGGCCCGCTCGAGCTGAAGAGTGCGCGCCTCACCTCCGACGACGGCCTGCGCAAGCACTATCTGCTCGATCGCGACGACGTCTCGCTGGTGCACGTGCTCGATGAGCTCGGCGATACCACGACGCTGAAGGATATTGCGCTCGAGGAGCCCAATATCGAGGAGGTAATCCGCACCTTCTACCAGCGCCGCAACGCCGAGTTACCGTTGCGATGAGCGTCTATTTCGCCTTCGCCCGCAGCGCCTTTCTGACCCAGCTCGCTTACCGCAACGAGGTCTGGGCCAACATGATCGGCAAGCTGGTGCAGGTTTTCGCCCGCGTCGCCATCTGGGTTGCCATCTATGGCGGCAGCGCCAGCATTGCCGGCGTCAGCCTCGAGCAGATGGTGACCTATGCCCTGCTCGGCGGCGCGGTCACCGGCGCCATCCGCTACGAATCGATCGTCAGCGGCATCGGCCAGGCGCTGCGCACCGGCGACGTCGCCGTGTGGCTGCTGAAACCCGCCAGCTTCCCGCTCTATGTGCTCGCCACCGAACTCGGCCGCGCCGCCTTCCGCTTCGTCATCCTCGTCGTGCCCACCGTCGCGGTTGTCGCCGCCGTCTACGGCATGCTGCCGCCGGCGAGCCCGTTCCATGGCGTGATGTTCGTCGCCTTTGGCCTCCTCGCCTACACCATCATCGCGCTGCTCTCGGCGCTGTTCGGCCTTGTCGCCTTCTGGCTCCTCACCTCGTTCTCGCTCGAATGGATGATGCAGGCGATCCTCAACCTGCTGTCCGGCCAGCTGATCCCATTCTGGTTCTTCCCTGCCCCCCTCGCCGTCATCGCGGCGCACCTGCCCTTCGCCTGGATCGTCTACTACCCCTCGGCGGTGTGGCTCGGGCGGCTCGACGTCACGGCGACCCTTGCCTATTTCGGCCTTGGCCTCGGCTGGGCGGCGCTGCTGGCGGGCGGCGTGGCGCTGCTCTGGCGCAAGGCCTCCACCCGCATCGTCGTACAGGGAGGCTGAGATGCTGCGCACCCTCCGCATCCTGCCGCGCCTCGCGCTGATGTACCTCCGCTCCCAGATGGAATATCGCGGCGCCTTCTGGATCGATCGCATCGCCCAGATCATCACCTATGCCAGCTCGTTCGCGGTGATCTGGATCCTCGCCGACCGCTTCGGCACCATTGCCGGCTGGAACTGGTCGGAGCTGGCGCTGCTGTTCTCGTTCCACCTGCTCGGCTACTCGCTCGGCGCCTGCATGAGCTTCACCCAGATGCGCCAGCTCGAGGAGGCAGTGCGGCTCGGCACCCTCGATACACTGCTCACCAAACCGGTCAGCCCCTGGGCCTATATGGTGTTTTCCGGCCTCAACCCCGGCTATACCGGCCACGCCCTGCTCGGCATCGGCATGATGGGCTGGGCCCTCAGCATCGTCGCCGTGCCCTGGTCGATCGGCTGGGTCGCCTACTTCGCCGGTGCGCTGATCAGCGCCGCCATGGTCACCGGCGCGACGCTCACCATGATCGGCGCCACGGCGCTGATCTGGACCCGCTCCAACCACCTCTATTCGCTGTTCTTCGGCTTCTGGGAGCTGTCGCGCTACCCGATCAACATCTTCCCCACTGCCATCCAGGCGACGATGCTGAGCTTGGTGCCGCTCGGCTTCATGGCCGCCGTGCCGGTCGCGGTACTGCTCGGCAAGCCCGTGCCGATCCTCGGCGATTGGGCCGGCCCGGCAGCGCTGCTGGCAGGACCGTTCTTCGTCGCGCTCGCCATGCGGCAGTGGCGCTACGCGCTTAATCGCTACCAGGGCGCCGGCGGCTGAGCGCTGCTGCACCGCCGCGCGGTTGAGCCAAGCTTGACCTACCCACCGGCGTCATCCCCGCGAAGGCGGGGACCCGGTGGGATCTCTCAGCTCCAGCAGGTGCCGCAGCATCCCACTAGGTTCCCGCCTGCGCGGGAATGACGTCCCTGTGAGTTGAACCATGGCGCGTGGCGGCGGCTAACCCTTTGCCAGCACCGCGTCGACTTCGCCGCGGGTCGGCGGGTGGCAGCCGACGAACTGGCAGTTGAGCCCTGCCGCCACCGCGCCGAAGCGCAGCATCGTCGCGAGCGCCGCATCATCCATGGCGCCAGGCTTGCCCGGCTTGAGGTTGCCCTGCTCGTTGAGCAGCGTCAGTACCGCCGCCATCAGCGTGTCGCCGGCCCCCACCGTGTCGCCGAACGGCACGGCGGGGTAAACGCCCTGCTTCGCCGAGCCCGATTTAGTGAAGGCTCGGCTGCCCTCGTCGCCGAAGGTGACGATCACCAGCTCGCAATTGGCTCGGCCAAGGAAATCGGCCACGTACTTGCTCACCAGCGCCTCGACCTCGGCGGCCGTCAGCTCGGTGGCGCGCACTGCGCGGCTCTGTTCCAGCGAAGCCAGGTCCTCGATCGACACCTTCACCAGGTTGACGATGTCGAGGAAACTCGAGAGCCGCGCCTTGTAGCCGGCAAAATCCGGCACCAGCGATGGCCGCACATTGGGGTCCATGGTCAGCGTCGCGCCCCGCCGCGCCGCTTCCCTGGCCACATCCAGCCAGATCGCTGCATCCTCGGGTTCGATCGGGCAGAAGCCGCCGACCTGGAACGCCTCGAGTTTGGCGGGCAGCGCCGCGATCAGCCCCTCGCGGGTGAAGGCGCGATCGGCGTTGCGATAGAAACCGTATTGCGCGCTTTTCTTGGCATCGAACGTCACCACCGCCAGCGTCGTGTAGGCCTCCACCCGCTCGGCGAGCAGCGGCTTCACCCCGGCTTCCGCCAGTGGCGCCAGGAGGTAGGTACCGAGGCCATCGGTGCTGATCGGACAGAGGAAGCCGGTATCGTTGCCGAGCTTCGAAAGCGCGATGGCGCAGTTATAGGGCGAGCCGCCCTGGTGCGCCACGAGCCGGATCACCCCATCGGCCCCGACCGGCTCCGAGATCAGGTCGATCAGGCTTTCGCCACCCACTACGAACATTGAGCATCCCCGCGCTGGAAGTTTCGCATCGTTACAATGCCGATGCGCAAAAGTTCAAGCTCAGGAGGCGAGCGCTCCGGGGATGAAGGCGTCGCGCCGGAAATCCGACGGGGACATGCCGGCGATCTTGCGGAACGACTTGTTGAAGGCGCTGAGTGAGCCGAACCCCGATTCCATCGCGACGCGCAGCACATTGGCGTCGTCGCGCAGCAGCAGCGCCTGCGCGTAGCTGAGCCGCAACAGGCTGACGTACTCGTTGAGCGTCATGCCGGTCGAGCGCTTGAAGATGCTCATGGCGTATTTCGGGTGGAGGTTCGCCGCCCGCGCGATATCGACGGAGTCGATCTCGTGCAGGAAATTCTCGGCGATGTAGTCACACATCTTGCCGACATTGCGCGACGACTGCACTTCGGCGGTTTCGACCGCGTGGCCGGCTGCCTTGCTGTCACCCACCAGCTCGTACGGTTCGAACCGCACCCGCTCGAGCCGCAGCAACAGCTCGTCCACCGCGTGCTGTGCCTTCACCACATCGCCCGAGCGGGCATAGCGGTTCCAGCGCGCGAAATTGTGCGCATCGGAATCATCGGGCGTGCAGCTCAGCAGGGTCGTCCCCTGCATCAGCCGGTGCGGCACATCCTCGGGCAGCCGCAGCCGGAAGAAATGCATCAGCGGCAGATGCGCCCCGGCATAGATTGCGTCGTCGGAGAGATCATCCATCTGGTGCGGCAGCCCGCCCCAGAACAGCACCATCTGCCCGGCGCTCAGGGTCAGGTCGTGGGTGTGCATGCGGTAGTGCACGGTGCCGGCGACGATGAAATTGACTTCGACCTGTGCGTGCCAGTGCGGCTTCAGCATCACCAGCGGGTGGTTATGGAAGGTCGACAGGATCGTCGGATGGGCTTCGACGCTGCCTGCATGCGGCTGGTAGACCGCACGCTCATGCACCTTACTTTCCGCCAAGTCGAGTTTCCCTTTGTCGCGGACATGCGCCTTTGGTCGCATATTCTAACCACGCTTGCCCAAGGTGAGCCAAATGAAAACGGGAGGATTACATGGATCGCATCCATTCGCGGTGGCGCAGCACGCTCGGCCTGGCGTTCGGCGTCAGCCTACTGTCCATCGCCGCTGTTTCGGCAGCCGAAGTCACTGTCTGGTGCTGGGACCCCAACTTCAACGGCGCGACCATGAAGGAAGCCGCCGCCCGCTACACCGCGGCGCACCCGGACGTGACCTTCAACATCGTCGATTTTGCCAAGGCCGACCTCGAACAGAAGCTGCAGGCGCAGCTCGCTTCGGGCGCCACCGACGGCCTGCCTGATATCGTGCTGATCGAAGATTACGGCGCGCAGAAATACCTGCAGTCGTTCCCCGGCGCCTTCGAGCCGCTCAACGGCAAGGTCGATTATGCCGGCTTCGCGCCCTATAAGGTCGAGCTTGCCACGGTGAACGGCCAGACCTACTCGCTGCCCTTCGACTCCGGCGTCACGGGCCTGTTCTACCGCTCCGACTACCTCTCGGAAGCCGGCTTCGATGCCGCGGCGCTGCAGGATATCACCTGGGAGCAGCTGATCGACATCGGCAAGACCGTCAAGGAGAAGACCGGCCACCCGCTGCTCGGCGTCGACATCAATGACGCGGGCACCATCCGCATCATGCTGCAATCGGCCGGCAAGTGGTACTTCACGCCCGATGGGCAGGCCGACATCGCCGGCAGCCCGACCTTCAAGGCGGCGCTCGAGACCTATTCGAAGCTGCTGCAGACCCCCGAGATCTACAAGCCCGTCGCCGGCTGGAACGAATATACCGGTGCGTTCGTCTCGGGTGAGACCGCCGCCGTCTATACCGGCGTGTGGATGACCGCCACCATCAAGGCCGCCAACCAGTCCGGCAAGTGGGGCGTTGCGCCGCTGCCCAAGCTCTCGAACGTCGAAGGCGCCACCCACGCCTCAAACCTCGGCGGCTCGAGCTGGTACGTGCTCTCGTCCTCGGCTGAAAAGAACGAAGCCTCTGACTTCCTCGCCACGGTCTGGGGCAAGGACGTCGACTTCTACCAGAAGATCCTCGTCGACCAGGGTGCGCTCGGCTCGCTCCTCGCCGCTCGTGAAGGCGCCGCATACAAGGCCAGCGACGAGTATTTCGGCGGCCAGGCCGTGTGGCAGAACTTCTCCGATTGGCTCGCTGCCGTGCCGGCCGTGAACTACGGCATCTTCACCCAGGAAGTCGATGCGGCGATCGTCGCGCAGCTTCCGGCCCTCGCCAAGGGCGGTTCGGTCGATGAGGCCATCGCGGCCATCGACGCCCAGGTGAAGCAGCAGATCCAGTAAGATCCTCCCCGGGGGCGGGTTCGCCCGCCCCCATCTCCGGCATATTGCCGCCCCCCGGGCGGCAAATGTCATTGGCATCTTTTTGGGCGGGAGCGTTTGCGTGGCAGCACAAACGAAACTCGAGCGTTCCGAGCAGATCAACGGCTGGCTCTTCGTTATGCCCGCCTTGGTGCTGCTTGGGCTCTTCATGGTCTACCCCATCGTCTGGTCGCTCTGGATGAGCTTCCAGACCGGTCGCGGGATGAATTTCAGCTTTGGCGGCTTCGCCAATATCGTGCGCCTGACGCAGGATCCGATCTTCCTGCGTGCCCTCGGCAACACCTTCACCTTCCTGATCATCCAGGTCCCGATCATGCTGGTGCTGGCGCTGCTGTTCGCGACAGCGCTGAACGACACGAGGCTGTGGGGCCGCGGCTTCTTCCGCACCGCCATCTTCCTCCCCTGCATCACCTCGCTGGTGGCCTACTCGATCCTGTTCAAGTCGATGTTCGCCAATGACGGCGTGATCAACGATTTCCTGCTCGCCAGCGGGCTCATCGCCGACCCGATCCCGTGGCTGGGCGACCCGTTCTGGGCCAAGGTCGTGGTGATCTCCGCCATCACCTGGCGCTGGACCGGCTACAACATGATTTTCTATCTGGCCGCGATGCAGAACATCGACCGCTCGATCTATGAAGCAGCGCGCATCGATGGCGTGCCGGCCTGGGCTCGCTTCTGGTACATCACCGTGCCGATGCTGAAGCCGGTGATCCTGTTCACCTCGGTGATCTCCACCATCGGCACGCTGCAGCTGTTCGACGAGGTCAATGTGCTGACCCTGGGCGGCCCGTCGGATTCGACGCTCACCCTGTCGCTCTACATCTACAACCTGACCTTCAAGTTCATGCCGAACTTCGGCTACGCCTCGACTGTCTCCTACGTCATCGTGGTGCTGGTCGGCATCCTGAGCTTCCTGCAGTTTCTGGTCGCGAGGGACCGTCGATGAGCACGCTCGATCAAGCCACCGAACTCAGCCCTGCGATTGCGGCGCGGCGTTCGAACCCCTCGTTCAACCTGCTCGCGCTGGTGAGCCGCGGTCTCGTCTACCTGCTGCTCAGCATCGCCGCCTTCGTTTCGATCTTCCCGTTCATCTGGATGTTCGTCTCGAGCACCAACACGGCCGCCGACGTGCTCACCGGCAAGGCGACCCTCGGCAATGCGCTATGGGCCAATATCGTCACCTTCTTCACCACGGTCGACGCGCCACGCATCTTCTGGAACTCGGCGTTTCTCGCCATTGTCGGGACGGTGCTGACGCTGATCATCTCCTCGCTGGCCGGTTACGGCTTCGAGATGTTCAAATCCCGCTTCCGCGAGAAGATCTTCGGCGCCTTGCTGCTGATGCTGTCGATCCCGTTCGCCGCCCTGATGATCCCGCTGTTCATCATGATGGCCAACCTCAAGCTCATCAACACCTACGCCGCGATCCTGCTCCCGGCCATCGCCTCGATCTTCATCATCTTCTATTTCCGCCAGGCGACGAAGGCCTTCCCGTCGGAACTGCGCGACGCGGCCCGCATCGACGGGCTCAAGGAGTGGCAGATCTTCCTCTATGTCTACCTGCCGGTGATGCGCTCGACCTATGCGGCGGCCATCATCATCGTGTTCATGGCCAACTGGAACAACTACCTGTGGCCGCTGATCGTCCTGCAGACCAACGAGCAGAAGACCATCACCCTGGTGATCCAGTCGCTGAGCTCGGCCTACTATCCCGAATGGGGCGTCATCATGGTGGGGACCATCCTCGCCACGCTCCCCACCCTCCTCATCTTCTTCGTGCTCCAGCGCCGCTTCGTCGAAGGCATGCTGGGCGCGGTCAAATAAGGTCTCTCAACATGAGCAATCTGAAGCTGAGGGGCATCCGCAAGGCCTTTGGCAACCTCGAAGTGATCAAGGGCGTCGACCTCGACATCAACAGCAGCGAGTTCGTGGTCTTCGTCGGCCCGTCCGGCTGCGGCAAGTCTACCCTCCTACGCATGATCGCCGGACTCGAGCCGATCACCTCGGGTGAGCTCGATATCGGCGGCGAGCGCATGAACGATGTCGATCCCAGCAAGCGCGGCATCGCCATGGTGTTCCAGACCTATGCGCTCTACCCGCATATGACGGTGCGCGAGAACATGGGCTTCGCGCTGCGCTTTGCCGGCAAGCCCAAGGACGAGATCGAAAAGCAGGTGAAGGAAGCCTCGCGCATCCTCGAACTCGACCCGCTGCTCGATCGGCTGCCCAAGCAACTCTCCGGCGGCCAGCGCCAGCGCGTCGCCATCGGCCGTGCCATCGTCCGGCACCCGCAGGTGTTCCTGTTCGACGAACCGCTGTCGAACCTCGATGCCGAGCTACGCGTCCACATGCGCATCGAGATCGCGCGGCTGCACAAGGAACTCAAGGCGACGATGATCTACGTCACCCACGACCAGGTCGAGGCGATGACGCTGGCCGATAAGATCGTGGTGCTGCGCGAGGGCGAGATCGCCCAGGTCGGCGCCCCGCTGCAACTCTATGACAACCCCGACAACCTGTTCGTCGCCGGCTTCATCGGTTCGCCCAAAATGAACTTCATGGCCGCCGAAGTGGTGGATCGCGACAACGGCAAGCTGGTCGTCGCGCTCGCCAACCACGGGGGTACGAAGGTCGCGTTGCCGATCGCCGATTCCAGTGCCAACAAGGGCGATAAAGTCACCCTGGGGGTTCGGCCGGAGCACTTCGCCGATGCCGGCAAGGGGGACAGCGACATCACCGTTGGCATCGACGTGGCCGAGCATCTCGGCCAGACCAGCTACCTCTATGCCCGGGCGCCGGGCGGCGAGCAGCTCATCATCGAGCGCGAGGAATCGCGCGACCATGGCGCTCTCGACAGCCTCACCGTCGCGATCAGCGCCCGGCACGCCTTCCTGTTCGACGCCGCCGGCAAGCGGCTGCGCTGACAGCATTTCCACCCAGGCTCCGCGCGGCGCGGCGCCGTTCTTCCGATTTCGAAGAGGACTTCCAATTGACCAAAATCACCGCACCGATCCGCTGGGGGATCATCGGCCCGGGCGCCATCGCCAAGGACTTCACCCGCGGCCTCAAGGACTCGCGCCTCGGCAAGCTCGAAGCCATCGCCACCCGCAACCCGAACAAGCCCGGCCTCGCCGAGGATTTCCCGGGCGCCCGTGTCATCCACGGCTATGACGCCTTGCTCGCCGACCCCAACGTCGATGCGGTCTATCTCGCTTTGCCCCATACCGGCCACGCCGAGTGGGCGATCAAGGCGGCCGAAGCCGGTAAGCACGTGCTGGTCGAAAAGCCGATGGCGCTGACCGCCTTCGAGGTCGACGCGGTGATCCATGCGCACAAGAAGGCCGGCACCTTCGTTGGCGAAGCCTTCATGTACCGCCTCCACCCGCAGACCCAGAAGCTCTGGGAGCTGGTGAATTCCGGCACCATCGGCGAAGTGCGCGCCATCAAGTCGAGCTTCGGCTTCCAGATGGGCAAGTTCATCCCCGACCACCGCATCTTCGCCTCCGAACTGGCCGGCGGCGGCATCCTCGATGTCGGCGGCTACCCGGTCTCGATGTCGCGCTTCATCGCCGGCGCCTCGCTCGGGCGGCCGTTCGCCGATCCGGTGAAGGTGTCCGGCATGGCCCGCCTCAATGCCGAGGGCACCGATGACTGGGCTGCGGCGCTGCTGCAGTTCGAGAACGGCATCATTGCTGAGGTCAGCTGCTCGGTGTTCGTCAACCAGGACAACGTGCTGCGCATCCTCGGCTCCGATGGCCGCATCGAAGTGCCGAACTTCTGGTTCGCCGATGGCGGGCGCGAAGGCGGTAACGGCAAGATCGACATCATCCGCAATGACGGCAGCCGCGAGACGATCAGCGTCGGCAAGCAGAAGCACCTGTTCTCGTTCGAGGCGGATGCGGCTGCCGAAGCCATCCTCGCCGGCCGGCAGGAGCTGACCGCGCCGGGCATGACCTGGGCCGACAGTCTTGGCCAGGCCCGCGCGCTCGACAAATGGCGCGCCGATGCCGGCATCGAGTTCAGCATCGAGAAGTCGACCCGCCGCATCAACACGCTGTCGGGCCGGCCGCTCAAATCCGGCGGCACGGTGATCCCCAAGCGCACCATCCCGGGTGTGCAGAAGCCGGCCTCCGCCGCTGCCCTCGGCTTCGAGGATTTCCGCACCTTCGCTTCGGGCGCCATCCTCCTCGATGCGTTCTGGGAAAAGGGCGGCAACATCTTCGACACCGCCTTCATTTACGCCGGCGGCTACACCGAAAAGCTGTTCGGCGAGTGGCAGAAGTCGCGCGGCGTGCGCGAAGAGGCCGTGGTGATCGGCAAGGGCGCCCATAGTCCGCTGGTCTACCCGGACGTCATCTCCAAGCAGTTGACCCAATCGCTCGATCGCCTGCAGACCGACTATGTCGACGTCTACTTCATGCACCGCGACAATCTCGACGTGCCGGTCGGCGAGTTCGTCGACGCCATGGATGCCGAGGTGAAGAAGGGCCGCATCCGCGGGCCGTTCGGCGGCTCCAACTGGACCCGCGAGCGTTTCGACGAGGCCATCGCCTATGCCGACAAGCACGGCAAGCAGCGGCCCGGGGCACTCTCCAACAACTTCGCCCTTGCCGAGATGCTCGACCCGATCTGGGCCGGCTGCGTCACCTCGTCGACCGCGGAGTGGAAGCAGTGGCTGAAGGATCGCCAGATCCCGAACTTCTCCTGGTCGAGCCAGGCCCGCGGCTTCTTCACCGACCTCGCCGGCCGCGATAAGCGCGACAACGAGGAGATGGTCCGCGTCTGGTACAATGAGCAGAACTTCGTCCGCCGCGACCGGGCGATCGAACTGGCCACCAAGCTCGGCAAGAGCCCGATCCACGTGGCCCTCGCCTATGTGCTGGCGCAGGACTTCCCGTCCATCCCGCTGATCGGCCCGCGCAAGCTGGGCGAACTCGACGACAGCATGAACGCCTTCGACATCAAGCTGACGCCTGAGCAGGTGCAGTGGCTGGAGGGGTAATAGCCCCTCTATTACTGAAGCAGACGCCCCCCTCCCATCCTCCCCCATAAAGGGGGAGGTGCCCCGCCGGTGTGGTTGGCACGATCGAAGACAGAGCCTCGGCTCTTCACCTCCCCCTTTATGGGGGAGGCCGGGAGCGGGCCGTCTCTATCCGTCAACCCACCTTCACGAACCGCTCGCCCCACCACGCCGTCCAGCGCTGCTGCAGCGCCGCGAACACCGCGTCCGACAGCCCGAACGTCGTCAGCACCGCGGTGCCGCCGCCGTTGGGTCCGCCATTCGGCGCCGGCTGGTCGGTGATCACCATGAGCCCATCGCCCCAGCCATCGACGCTCATCCCCACCTGGTGCCCCGAGTGGTGCCACACAGTACCCGCCACCCGCTCACCCACCGGCAGCTCGAATGCCGCCTTGCTGCCCGCAGCGGCGCTCCATAGCGGCTTGAGCCCCAGCGCTTCGACCGGCAGCGCCCCCGGCGCCTGCAGCTTGCCCGACAGGAACAGCGTCCGCCGTTTCGCTCCCGGGTGCCGCTCGAGATAGTGCCGCAGTTGCTGGAAGAACGTCGTCCAGCCCTCCCAGGTATCCTCGTAGAACGCATTCCAGTCGCCGGTCACCGCGCTGCTGCGCACCACGCGCAGGACCGTGCCGCCAGGCGCGGTTCTGAGCTCCATCCGGTCGGCAATCCCCTCGTGCTCGTGGATGGCAACGACCTTGTTGGCCGCATCCGCGGTGGCATGTTCGAAGAAGATGAACTGGATTTCGTCTTTCAGCGTATCGGCGTCCCAGCCGAACCAGTTGAGCATCTGCGCGGGGTCGCGCAGCGCCGCCCACACAGTCTCGATCGGCGCCGCGATGGTCATCTCGACGATAACCCGGTCCTGCTTCTCAACCATCTGCAACTCCCTCAGTTGATCTTGTCTGGCCTCTTGGCCTTGATCGCCGGGTGCCCGCCGATCAGCAGCCGGTAGCGCCGGCCCTCGGCCTTCGGCGCAAACTCTTCGGCCAGGCCCGCGACCATCGCCGTCAGCCGCTCGGCAAAGGCCTCGATATCCTGCGGCGCGGCAAAGCCGATATCCGCCTCAATGGTGAAGGTGAGCAGCCGCGTACCCTCATCTGCCGCGGCGGCCTGCATCCGCGTCACCTCACGCACCGTCTCGGCTGACCGCGCCACCAGGTGCTCGGCGGCGAACCGATCCTGCTTTTCCACCGCCGGCGGGACGCCAAAAATGGAGGGATCGACGACGAACGAACCGGCCCTGGCGACGAACAACCGCTCGGTGAAGCCGCGCCGCTGCCGCTCGCCGGCAGGCATCACCAGCCCCGCCTTCTCCAGTGCATGCAGGTGATAGCCGACCTTCTGCCGCGGCAGCTCAAGCGCCACCGCCAGCGTTGCCGCCGAACCCGGCTCGCGCAGCAGCGCCAACAGCTTCAGCCGCAGCGGCGTCATCGCCTGCCGCGCCTTGTCCGCATCCTCGAGCAATACCGCGGTGGTGTTATCCATGCACCCTGCTACAATAGACAACTTTTGTTGTCAAATGTACCAGTTCACAACAAACCGTCTGCGTGGCGGTTGACGCGACCCGCCGACACATGTTGCCTTGCGGTCTGGACTTCGCCAGCAGAGCGGGCCGGACAGGAACGAGGGCCGGGGGAACAGCTGCCTATGGCGCTGGCTTTGCGCTTTACGCGCATCATTGACGAATTGAGCCGCCAGGTCGGCCTTATCGCCATCTGGCTGGTGCTGTTCTCGGCGCTGGTCTCGGCCTTCAACGCGATTTTCCGCTATTCGATCAGCGGCATGATCTGGCTCGAGCGCAGCTATGGCGGCGGCGTGTTCGGTGGCCTGGTGTGGTTCTACACCCAGTATTCCAACGTCCTCAGCGAGTCGGTCTGGTACATGTTCGGCGGCATGGTGATGCTGGGCGGCGCCTGGACGCTGAAGCTCAACGAACACGTACGCGTCGACCTGTTCTATGGCGCCATCAGTGAGCGGGCGCGAACCTGGATCGACCTGCTCGGCGGGCTGTTCTTCCTGCTGCCGCTCTGCATCCTCCTGATCTGGTTCACCTGGCCGTGGTTCCTGCAGGCCTGGACGCAGAACATCATGTCCAACGCCGCCGGTGGCCTGCCACGCTGGCCGGTGCGGTTGATGCTGCCGCTCGGCTTCGGTGTGCTGCTGCTGCAGGGCATCGCCGAGATCATCAAGTGCATCGCCGCGCTCACCACGGATTATGTCCGCGAGTTCGCCTACGAGAAGCCGCTGCAATGATCGACATGATCCGCGAAAACATGGCGCCGATCATGTTCGGCGGGCTGGTGGTGTTTCTCATCATCGGTTACCCAGCCGCCTTCTCGCTCGCGGCGATCGGCCTCTTTTCCGGCCTCGTCGCCATCGAGCTCGGGCTGATCGCGCCGAACTTCCTCGGCAACCTCACCTACCAGCTCTACGGCGTGCTCAGTAACGAGCTGCTGCTGGCCATCCCATTCTTCACCTTCATGGGGGTGATCCTCGAGAAATCCGGCCTCGCCGAGGATCTGCTCGATGGTTTTGGCCAGCTGTTCGGCGGCATTCGCGGCGGGCTGAGCTACGCGGTGATCATCGTCGGCGCCATTCTCGGCGCCATCACCGGCACCGTCGCCGCCTCTGTGATCGCCATGGGGCTGATCTCGCTGCCGGTGATGATGCGCTACGGCTACAATGTGCGCCACGCCACCGGCGTCATCGCCGCATCCGGCACCATCACCCAGCTGATTCCGCCTTCACTGGTGCTGATCGTCCTCGCCGATCAGCTGCAGCGCTCGCCGGGCGAAATGTATATCGGCGCCACCGGCGCCTCGATCGTCCAGGTCCTCTTATTCATGGGCTGGGTGTTCATCCTGTCGATCTTCCGCCCCGAGGATGTGCCGGCCCTGCCCCCCGAGGCCCGCACCCTGCGCGGCTGGCCATTGTGGAAGAAGATCATCCGCGGCACGGTGCCGAGCCTGGCGCTGATCTTCATCGTGCTCGGCACCATCTTGCTCGGTCTTGTCACCCCCACCGAAGCGGGCGCCATGGGCGTCGTCGGCGCCATCCTCCTCGCCTGGTTCAACCGCCGGCTGAGCTGGGGGCTGATGTGGGAGGGCATGAACTCGACCATGCGGCTCACCGCTATGGTGGTGTTCATCCTGTTGGGCGCCCGCGTCTTCAGCCTCGTCTTCCAGGGCGTCGGCGGCGGTCACTGGATCGAGCACCTGCTCTCTCACCTGCCCGGCGGCGTGGTCGGCTTCCTGATCTTCGTCAACATCTTCATTTTCGTGTTGGCGTTCTTCCTCGATTTCTTCGAGATCGCCTTCATCGTCATCCCGCTGCTGGCGCCGGTCGCCGAAGCCATGGGGATCAACCTGGTCTGGTTCGGCGTGATGATCTGCGCCAACATGCAGACCAGCTTCATGCACCCGCCCTTCGGCTTCGCGCTGTTCTACCTGCGCGGCATCGTCCCCCGCGACAAGGTCAAAACCCGTGACATCTATATGGGCGCCATCCCCTGGCTGATCTTGCAGCTGATCCTCGTCGGCATCCTCATCGCCTTCCCCGAGCTGGTGACCTTCTTCCTCGATAAGCCATCGGAGGTCGACCTCAACACGGTCGAGATCGTGCTGCCGTCGAGCGGCGGCGGCGCAACCCCCGCCCCGAGCTTCGAGGCGCAGCCTCCACCCTCGTTCGGGGCGCCAGCGCCAGCGTACGAAGCCCCGCCTCCGCCGAGCTTCAACTGACCCCGGTCTGGCCTCTCCCACCGGGTCATTCCCGCGAAAGCGGGAACCTCCGTTTGCGATGCGAGCCCCAAAAAACAGAGATCCCCGCTTTCGCGGGGATGACTACTGAACGGCCGGGTGGACGGAGGCGGCGGAACGAACCGCCGCCCCGGTGCCAACCTTACAGTGCGTTGTTGCGCTGCTGCGCCTGCAGGAACGCGTCGAAGTTGAGCTCGGCAACCTGGTTCCACAGGTAGTGGTCCTTGCGGAACGCCTTGATCGAGTCCCAGATCTTCTTGAAGTTCGGGCTCGATGCCTCGAACTCGGCATAGGCCTCGGTCGACGCCTTGAAGGCCGCTTCCATGATTGCCGGGCTGAACGGTTTGAGCTGCGCCCCGGCCGCCACCAGCTGCTTCAGCGCAGTGGGGTTCACATAGTCGTACTTGGCCAGCATGTCGTTGCTCGTCGCCTGGCAGGCGGTCTTCAGCAGTGACTGGTAGGCCGGCGGCAGTTCTTCGAACTTTGCCTTGCCGATCAACGCATGCACGGTCGGGCCACCTTCCCACCAGCCCGGATAGTAGTAGTACGGCGCGACCTTCTGGAAACCGAGCTTCTCGTCGTCATAGGGCCCCACCCACTCGGCCGCATCGAGGGTGCCCTTCTCCAGCGCGTTGTAGATTTCGCCACCCGGCATCGGCGTCGGAATCACGCCGAGCTTGCTCATGATCGCCCCGGCAAAGCCGATACGCATCTTGAGGCCCTGCAGGTCCGCGATCGAGTTGATCTCCTTGCGGAACCAGCCACCCATCTGCGCGGCGGTATTGCCGCACGGAAAGCCGACGATGTTGTAGTTGGCGAAGAACTCGTTCGACAGATCCAATCCGCCGCCGTGATAGTACCAGGCGCTCATGCCACGCGCATTGAGCGAGAACGGGATGGCGGCCAGTGCCGCCCAGGCGACGTCCTTGCCGGAGAAATAATACCCGACGGTGTGGGCCATCTCGACCGTACCGGCCGAAACCGCATCCACCACTTCGAACGGCGGCACGATTTCGCCGGCGGCGAACACATCGATGGTGAAATTCCCGTCGGTCGCCTCGCTCACATATTTCGCCAGCGTTTCGCCGCCGCCATAGATGGTGTCGAGTCCCTTGGGGAACGACGACGCCAACCGCCAGCTTACCTTGGGCTGGCTCTGCGCCAGCGCTGGCGCGGCGAGGGTTGTCGCTGCTGCGGCACTGGCGGTGATCGCGGTGGCCGACTTGAAGAATTCACGCCTCTTCATTCAGGTAGTCCTCCTTGGCTGTTGCCTGGCCGTCCCATCCGGCCTTGTGCGTAGATGAACAGGCGTTACTGCGGCTGTCCACCCGCCGCGAACCTCGACGCTGTGGCAGCGTGATCAAATTCCTCACAAAATCGTTCGGCCGCGGGAATAAACCCCGAGCTGCGGTGTTGGAGACAATGAGGCGCGGCCTAATGCCCGTGCCCGAAAAGCCCAACGGAGGGACATCATGAAACTTGCAGTCACGCTCGGCGCTGCCGCGCTCGCCCTGTTCGCCACTGCCGCCATCGCCGAGGATTATGTCGGTGGCGCCATCAAGACGATGGAGATCGGCGGCAAGGAAGTGCTGGTCGGCGCCAACGACATGACGCTCTACACCTTCGACAAGGACGCTGTCGGCGTCACCAACTGCTATGACAAGTGCGCCGAGAACTGGCCGCCGCTGATCGCTGATGCCGGCGCTAAGCCCGAGGGCGATTTCACCCTGGTTGACCGCACCGACGGCTCCAAGATGTGGGCCTACAAGGGCTGGCCGCTCTACTTCTGGGTGAAGGACGAGAAGCCTGGCGACACCACCGGCGACATGGTTGGCGAGGTCTGGCACACTGCCGTCGAAAAGTAAGCCGGCCAGAGCCACATGGACTTCCTGGATGAGATCGAGGCGACGGTTCCGGCGTTGCGCCGCTATGCGCGCGCGCTGACGCGCAACGCCGACCGCGCCGACGACCTCGTCCAGGATTGCCTCGAACGGGCGATCCGCAAGCGGAGCCTGTTCGCCCCGACCGGACCGCTGCAGGCCTGGCTGTTCCGCATCCTGATCAACCTCTGGCGCAACGACCTTCGCTTCGAGCGCCGCCGTGGAGAGCACGTTCCCATCGACAGCCTTGTTTCCGAACCCGCGGTGCCTCCGGCCCAGCCGGGCCGTATCGCCCTCGCCGAAATGTCCCGCGCCATCGACCGCCTGCCTGACGACCAGCGCGAGGCGCTGCTGCTGGTCGTGCTTGAAGGCATGAGCTACCAGGACGCCGCCGATGTCCTCGGCATTCCCGCCGGCACGTTGATGTCACGCCTCGGCCGCGCCCGGGCGGCGCTCCGCGCATTGACCGGCAGCGGCGAGGAACCCAGATTGAGGTCGGTCAAATGACGAACCTCGCCCCAATTTCCGAAACTGACCTGCACGCCTTTGTCGATGGCCAGCTGCCGCCGGAGCGTGCCGCCGAGGTCGAGGCCTGGCTCGCTGCCCATCCCGACAAGGCCGCCGAACTGGTCAACTGGCAGCGCCAGAACGAGGCGCTGACCGCGCTGTTCGGCAGCACGGCCGACGAGACCGTGCCATCGCGGCTCGACCCGCATCTGATCGCCCGCTCACCCGCCGCTACCCGCAGCTTCGGCTGGGCGCAGGCCGCCGCCGCGGCGGTGGTGACGCTGGCGCTGGGCGGCGCCCTCGGCTGGGCCGGCCGCGACTATTTCAGCCCGCCGCCGCGCCAGGAGCTGATCGCCTCGGCGGTCTCGGCGCACGCCCTCTACGTCAAGGAAAACCGCCACGCCGTCGAAGTCGCCGCCGCCGACAAGGAACACCTCGTCTCGTGGCTGTCCAACCGCGTCGAGCGCCCGATCAACCCACCCGACCTTGCCGCCGACGGTTTCACCCTGGTCGGCGGCCGGCTGCTGCCCGGCTATGGCGCAGAGCCCACCGGCCCCGCCGCGCAACTGATGTACGAGAACGCCGCACAGGAGCGGGTCACCGTCTACATCACCGCCGCCTTGCCCGACCGCCGCACCGACAAGGAGTTCACGGCGCGCGACAATCTCGACGCCTTCTACTGGGCCAACGACAAGATCACCTGCACGGTCGTCGGTGATCTGCCCGAAGTGCAGATGCAGGCGGTGGCAAAGAAGGTGTACCAGCAGCTCACCTGGCGTCCGGACGGCGCGCCGGGCGGTGCCTGGGGCGGCGTCTGACGCGGGCGCTTGCGCCGCGGCACACGCTCGCATAGGTTCGCGCCCATGTTCCAGTCTGCGAACATTGCTGCATCCATCGTTCCGGCCGCGCTCCGTGGCGCCGGTCGTCGAGGTATGGGCGTCTTCGGCTAGACGCGGGGGTTCGGCATGCGCCGTCTCCGCCCGCCGGAGACGTAAAGCCCGAACCACATCCCCACACCGCTAGAACGAGAGAGCAGCATGCTTTCCCTTTATGACGCCAACGGGCTCGTCCACTGGAACGAGCGCGAAATCCGCCTGCGCGACAGCGCCATCTCCTACATTTCGGCCGAGGTCACCGTGCTCCTCCGCTCGATCAACCCCGCCTGGGATATCCGGCGCGTCGAAGCGCCGATCCTGACGCCGCGCGAACTGATCTCATCGGCCTACGGCCCGGACGATATCTACGTGCCGCAGCGCAGTTCCGACACCGAGCGCGAACTGGTGCTTCGGCCGGAGACCACGCCCTCGACCTATGTCTACATGACGCACCAGCTCAACACTCACGCCAAAACCCGGCTGCCGTTCTGCGTCTGGCAGGCCGGCAAGTCGTTCCGCCGCGAGCAGGACCAATCGACCCGGCACGTCCGGCTCAAGGAGTTCTGGCAGATGGAGTTCCAGTGCGCCTATGCCGCCGATACCGCCAACGACTACCACACCGCGGTGCTCGAACCGGTGCGCCGGATGATCGCCGCGGTGACCCGCCTGCCGACCCGTATCGTGCCGTCTGACCGGCTGCCGGCCTATTCCGAGATCACCATGGATATCGAGGTGGACAATGGCGACAAATGGATGGAGGTCACCTCCATCTCCCGCCGCACCGATTTCCCGCAGAAGGCTGTGGTCACCGGCAAGAACGGGACGCGCGAGATCGACGTGCTGGTGGTCGAAATCGCCATCGGCCTCGATCGTTGCATCTACAACTGGTCAATCGCCGACGAGCGCGAAGCGGCTCTTACCGCCTGATGCAGGATGGGCGGGGAGCAGCGATCCCCGCCTACCACTGCTCCCCTCCCCCTTGAGGGATGCGACAGCGTCGGCCCCGTGCATCGCAATCGTGCGGTGATTATCCCCGCCAGCTCAGTAGCCCTGCCGCTTCTGCAGGTCGTTCGAGTAGATATTGTGGAGCCCGATATTCCTGACGTCGCGCTCGCCCATCAGGGCCATGGTGACGTCCATCTCCTTGTTGATGATCTGCAGCGCCCGGGTGACGCCCGCCTCGCCGCCGGCGCCCAGCCCGAAGGCCATGGCGCGGCCGACAAAGGTGCCCTTGGCGCCGAGCGCCAGCGCCTTCAGCACGTCCTGACCGGAGCGGATGCCCGAATCCATCAGCACTTCGGTGCGGTTGCCCACCGCATCGACGATCTCGGGCAGCACCCGGATGGTCGAGGGCGCGCTGTCGAGCTGCCGCCCGCCATGGTTGGAGACGATGATGCCGTCGGCGCCATTCTCCACCGCCAGCCGGGCATCCTCGGCATCGAGGATGCCCTTGACGATCACCGGACCGCCGAAGCGCTTCTTGATCCAGGCGATGTCCTTCCAGTTCAGCGTCAGGTCGAACTGCGTCGCCGTCCACTGGCTGAGCGAGGCAAGGTCCACCGCCTCGGTGACGTGGCCGGCAATATTGCGGAAGGTGCGGCGTTTGGTGCCCAGCATGCCCAAGGCCCAGGCCGGCTTGGTGGCGATCTCGAACAGGAATTTCGGGGTGATCGGCGGCGGCGCCTTCAGCCCGTTGCGGATATCCTTGTGGCGCTGCCCAAGAATCTGCAGGTCCATCGTCAACACCAGCACCGGGCACTTGGCCGCCTTGGCGCGGTCGATCAGCCGTTCGATGAACGGCTTGTCGCGCATCACGTAGAGCTGGAACCAGAACGGCTTGGTGGTGTTCTCGGCCACGTCCTCGATCGAGCAGATCGCCATGGTCGAGAGGGTGAACGGGATGCCGAACTTCTCCGCCGCCCGCGCCGCCTTGATCTCGCCGTCGGCCGACTGCATGCCGGTCGACCCCACCGGGGCGATCGCCACCGGCATCGACACCGGCTGGCCCATCATCGTCGTCGCGAGGTTACGGTTCTCGAGATTGACCGCCACGCGCTGCCTGAGCTTGATCTTTTCGAAGTCGGTGGTGTTGTCGCGATAGGTGCTCTCGGTCCACGACCCCGAGTCCGCGTAGTCGAAAAACATCTTGGGCACGCGGCGCTTCGCGGCCTTCATCAGGTCTTCGATGGTGAGATACTTGTCGAGATTGGCCATGTGCGCCCCGGAGAAACCTTGGCGCTTTCTAGTTCTCTGACATGTCAGTGGTCAATGCGACGTTGGACGTTCATTCGGAACCAGGCGTTGAACCAACGCAAATCCGGCGCGGGCTGACCCCCTACCGCGTCCCTACGGGGGGAGGGGACAGGGGTGGGGGTCAGCTCGCACCAGCTCCGCGGCGTTCATCACCGCTTCATCCTCGGCCGCGCACGTTCGCCGCCTTCAACGGAGAGACTCCCATGCGCATCGCCACCCTTGCCGCATTATCCGCCATCGCCTTCACCGCTCCCGCCCAGGCCGACTGCCTCGCCGACCTGAAATCGGTCCTCACCGGCTCGCTCACCGGCGGCCCCTATGTGATGGAACTCGTTTCCGACGATATGACCATGACTGCCGAAGTCGTACCCCCGGCGTCGATCCACGCCACCACCCATATCGGTGGCGCGACGCAGGAAATGACCGTGCATGACGGCAAGGCCTGGATGCAGATGGGCGGCGCCTGGACAGCAATGCCCGACAGCATGGCCGCCCAGATGACGGCCGGCATCAGCGGCGCCGCCGGGATGATCGACCAGGTGGCAGGCGCCGAATGCCTCGGAAGCCAGAATTTCGAGGGCAAGGACTACCTCGCCTTCAAGTACGACTTCGCCATGGCCGGCGTCGAAAGTTCATCGACGCTTTATGCTGACCCGGCCACCAAACTGCCGCTGCTGATTCTCGGCACCTCGACCGCCGCCGGCAAGACCACCGCCACCCGGGCCACCTACCGCTACGACCCGAGCGTGACGGTTTCCGCTCCGATGTGAGTTGGGAGACGCAAGCGGTCGGCGGGCGCCGTAATCACTGCATCGCGTTGAGCGTTGTCAGGATGGCCAGGAACTGCTCTGGGGCCGCGGCGATGACGTTATGCCGAACTGGCAACTCCTCGATCCGCCAGTCCGGCAGTTTCCTCAGGCGAGCAACGGTCGGCGGGAATGGGCTGTCGCTCCAGCCGGTCGCATAGACGAAGAGCTTTTCACGAACCTCCTGCCACCGCCCGGTCAGATGGATGGTCTGGAGAAACGACGCCAAAGGGTGTGGCCGGCAGCGGACGTCCATGCCCGCTGGCGGGCTAACGCCGAAGCCGTCGCCGTCGGCTCCTTCGATGGCGATGGTTCGGAAATAGTCGTTCATCAGCCGCCACCAGGAGTCACCGTCCTCCGGCACCAGCGCGTCGATATAGACGAGCGCCGATATGCGCTCGGCCAGCCGATCCGCCACGCCTGTGATCACCATCCCGCCGTAACTGTGCGCGCAGAGAACCACATTCGAGAGGTCCTCGAATTCAACGACGTTCGTCACGTCCTCGATGTGCGTGTCCAGGTTTGGCCGCATGACCGCCAGGTGCGATCTCTCACCCAGTCCCGTGAGGGTTGGCGTGAAGACGTCATGCCCGAGAGCGCGCAACCTGCGTGCGAAGGGCGAAAGTTCGCATCCGCCATGCCAGCCGCCCGGCACAATGACCACGTTTGCCATGAGTTACCTCTCGATCGACCAAGCCCGCGGGGGCGCCGCCAAACGTGTAGCGCCTTTCGCGGCACATGAATTTCGATATAATGGCAATTCATTATTGAAAACGGTCAAATGCGTGACGGTTAAACATGCGGCAGGCGCTTCAATACCCATGGACGGACCTGGACGTAGACCGGATCTCCGCCCCGGCAGTGTCGGTGCGGATCGACGTCGGCGAGGCGAGAGCGGAAGTACCCGAGCATCAGCACCGCAAGGGGCAGTTGGTTTTCGCGCTGGCGGGTGGGGTCACGTGCCGCATTCCGAATGGCCTCTGGATGGTGCCACCACATTGCGCGGTGTGGATACCCGGCAGTCTTCCACACAGCAACATCGCGACCGCCAATGCCAGGCTCTTCTTCGTGTACCTGGAGCCCGGTGCGGTCGAGCTCCCAGACCAATGCTGCACCCTCTCAATTTCGCCACTGCTGCGCGAACTGATCATTGAACTTGCCGACCGCGAGAACGCGAACGAAATCGATGATCTGCTGATCAAGGTCCTCCTGGCCCAATTGCCGCTGATGCCCGTGCAACAGCTGCATCTGCCGGTGTCCGCAGAGCCACGTCTCGCCACCATAGTGAACGCACTTGCAGCCAATCCCGCCGACCGCGCGACGTTGGGCGTCTGGGCTGGGCGCGTGGCGATGAGCGAGAGCAGCCTCAGCCGCCTGGTGGTTCAGGAGACAGGATTGACCTTCGGTCGCTGGCGGCAGCAGCTGCATCTGATTGTCGCGATACGCGAATTGTCCGACGGCGTGACGGTTCAGCAGGTCTCGGCTGATCTCGGCTACGCGTCGGTCGCATCCTTCATCACCATGTTCAAGAAGGCGCTCGGCAAACCGCCGGCCAAGTACCTCAGCAGCATTGCTCATGAGAGCGGCTCGCGCGGGTCGCCGTCGAGGCGTGGGCAGGCTGTGGGGGTGATCTGAGAGTCCCCGCGGAGACGGCTTTTGGCCGTCTCCCGTCCGTGGCCGACGCTACAACTTCACCGAGTTCAGCCGCAGCGCGTTGGCGATGACGCTCACCGAGCTCAGCGCCATGGCCGCCGCAGCGAGCATTGGCGAGAGCAGCCAGCCGGTCAGCGGGTAGAGCACGCCCGCCGCCACCGGAATGCCCAGCGCGTTGTAGCCGAAGGCGAACAGCAGGTTCAGCTTGATATTGCTGAGCGTCGCCTTGGAAAGCTTGCGCGCCTTGACGATGCCGTTGAGCTCGCCCTTCAAGAGCGTGATACCGGCGCTTTCGATCGCCACATCCGCCCCGGTGCCCATTGCCACCCCGACATCGGCTGCCGCCAGCGCCGGCGCATCGTTGACGCCGTCACCGGCGAACGCCACCGACTTGCCCTTGGCCTTCAGGCTCTCGATCAGCGTGTGCTTGTCCTCGGGCGCCATGCCCGCCTGTACCTCGCTGAGGCCGAGCTCGCGCCCCACCGCTTCGGCGGTGCCCCTGGCATCGCCCGTCGCCATCACCATCGCCACGCCATCGGCCCGCAGCGCCGCGATCGCTTCCTTTGCCCCCGCTTTGATCGGGTCCGACACCGTCACCACGCCGATCGCCACCCCATCATGGGCGACGAGGATCGCCGTCTTGCCCGAGCCAGCCTGCTGCTCGAGCAGCCCCGCCAGCTTGTCGTCGACGGTGATGTTCTGCTCCTTGAACAGCTTGAGGTTGCCGAGCAGCGCCGGCTTGCCGCCGACCATTCCCTTGATGCCGCGCCCGGTGAGCGAGGTGAAGCCTTCGGCCTCGTAGACCCGCGCGCCCCGCACCTCGGCGCCCTTGACCACCGCTGTGCCGATCGGGTGCTCCGAGTGCTTTTCGAGCGCCGCGGCGACAGCCAGCACGAAGCCTTCGTCGACGCCCTTCACCGGGATCACCTGGTCGAGCGTCGGCTTCCCCTCGGTGAGCGTGCCGGTCTTGTCGACGATCAGCGTATCGACCCGGGCAAAGCCCTCGAGCGCCTTGGCATCCTTCACCAAGACGCCGGCATGCGCGCCGCGCCCGGTCGCCACCATGATCGAGATCGGCGTCGCGAGACCCAGCGCACAGGGACAGGCGATGATCAGCACCGAGATCGCCGCGACGATCGCCTCGGCGAGGCCAGGGCCCCAGATCATCCACGCCGCGAACGCGGCAATAGCGATCACCACCACCAGGGGCACGAACCAGTTCGCCACCTTGTCGGCCAGCGCCTGAATCGGAGCGCGGCTGCGCTGCGCCTTGCCCACCAGCTCGACGATCTGGCTGAGCCGGGTTTCCGAACCGACCCGCAGCGCCTGCATGACGAAGCTGCCCTCGCCATTCAGCGTACCGCCGGTCACCGGCTCGCCCTTCAGCTTTTCCACCGGCACCGGCTCGCCGGTCAGCATCGATTCATCGACGAACGACTGCCCTTCGAGCACCTCGCCATCGACCGGCACCGCCTCGCCCGGCCGCACCCGCAGCCAGTCACCGGCCCGCACCTCTTCGATCGGCACTTCGATATCCCTGCCCTGCCACACCTTGCGCGCCGTCTTCGGCGCGAGGTTGAGCAATGCCCGGATCGCCTTGCCGGTGGCGTCGCGGGCCCTGAGCTCCAGCACCTGGCCGACGAACACCAGCGCCACGATCACCGCCGCCGCTTCGAAATACACCGGCGGCACGCCGTTCATATGCGTCATGCTCATCGGGAACAGCTGCGGGAACAGCACCGCCACCACCGAGAACAGGTAGGCCGCGCCCACTCCGAGCCCGATCAACGTCCACATATTGGGCGAGCGGTTCTTGAGCGAGTTCCAGAAGCGCCGGAAGAACGGCCAGGCCGCCCACAGCACCACCGGCGTGGCCAATGCCATTTCGATCCAGGTGGCCAGCGGCTCGCCGATCCACTCGCGCACCGGCAGGCCGACCATGCCGCCCATCGAGATGATGAGGATCGGGATCGACAGCCCGGCGCTCACCCATAGCCGGCGGGTGAAATCGACGAGTTCGGGGTTCGGGCCGTCATCGAGCGAGGCCACCATCGGCTCGAGCGCCATGCCACAGATCGGGCAATCGCCCGGGCCGTCCTTGACGATCTCCGGATGCATCGGGCAGGTCCACTTGGTCCCTGCCGCGACGGTCGACGGGTCGACCGGCGGCGCGCCATGCGAGTGGCCGTGGTGGCTGTGGTCGTGGCCCGCATGATCGTGTCCACCCTTCGCGGCGGTGCCGTGATCATGCCCATGCCCATCCCCGCAGCCGCAGGCGTCGTCCTTCGGTGCATTGAGGTATTTCTGCGGCTCGGCTTCGAACTTGCTGAGGCACCCGGCGCTGCAGAAATAGTAGCGCGTCCCCTCGTGCTTCAGCATGTGTTTGGCGGTCGTCCGATCCACCTGCATGCCGCAGACCGGGTCGGTCGCCGTCAGGTACTTTGCCGGCTCCGCCTCGAACTTGGCCTTGCAGCCGCCACTGCAGAAGCCGATCTCGCGGCCCTCATGCATGGTGCGGTGCGGTGTCTTGGCCATATCGACGGTCATGCCGCAGACCGGGTCGCGACTGACCGCGCCCCCTGACCCGTGCGAATGCTTGTGTTCAGCGTGATCCATGCTCGGCTCCTGTAGAACGTCTCCCGGCGGCTGAGCCCGGCGGAGACGCGACAAACGAAATCGTACTGGGCCCTGTTCTGCACCTTCCCATCATGGTAAGGTCAAGCACATTGTTCAGATAGGTGTTCCCATGCAGATCGGCGAGGCCTCCCGGCTCACCGGCGTATCGGCCAAGATGATCCGTCACTACGAATCCATCGGCCTCATTCCCAATGCCGACCGGCGCGACAGCAATTATCGCGATTACGGCCATCATGACATCCACCGTCTCGGTTTCATCCGCCGCGCTCGCGACCTCGGCTTCTCGATGGACGAAATCCGCGATCTGCTCCGCCTCTGGGGCGATACGCAGCGCTCGAGCGCCGACGTCAAGGCGCTGACCCAGAGCCACATCGCCGAACTCGACCAGAAGATCCGGCTGCTCGGCGAGATGCGCCACACCCTCGCCACCCTCGCCGATGCCTGCGATGGCGATCACCGTCCCGATTGCCCGATCATCGAAGGCCTCGCCGGAACGGAACTGCATGCAGGAAACTAAAGACAACACTGGCATCGAGATCGCCTACCGGCTCGATCCGTTCCCGAGCGAGGAAGAACTGGCCCCGCTGTGGCGCGCCGCCTGGGGCGACGACTGGGGCGGCGACCTCGCCTTCATCCTTACCCGCAGCCTCACCCACGCCTGCGCTTATGCCGGTACCCGCATGGTCGGCTACGTCAATGTCGCCTGGGACGGCGGCGTCCACGCTTTCCTGCTCGATACGACTGTGGACCCCGCTTTCCAGCGCCGCGGCATTGCCAAGGAGCTGGTGCGGCAGGTGGCCGACGCCGCCCGCGAGCGCGGCGCGCATTGGCTGCATGTCGATTATGAGGAGAAGCTGGATGGGTTCTACAAGGCGTGCGGGTTCAGGCCGACCGCGGCGGGGTTGATCAGGCTTTAGCCTCTGGCCCCGTGCGGGTGGCCACCCCCACCCAGCTCCGCTAAGGCTCCGCCTAGCTGCGCTACCCTCCCCACAAGGGGGAGGGAGACGACAGAGCCGAAGCCTGCAGTCGGGTCTCCCTCCCCTTGATGGGGAGGGTAGTGGAGCTTGGCAGCTTGCTGCCTAGCGAAACTGGGTGGGGTGGGGCCAATGCACCGCCTCAAACACTCAGGCAAAGATACTTGATGTCGAGATAGTCCTCGATGCCGTACTTCGATCCCTCGCGCCCATGCCCCGATTGCTTCACGCCGCCGAACGGCGCCACCTCGGTGGAGATCAGCCCGGTATTGATCCCGACCATGCCGTAATCGAGCGCCTCGGCCACCTCGAACACCCGGCCAAGGTCGCGCGCATAGAAGTATGACGCGAGCCCGAACTCGGTAGCGTTGGCGAGCCGGATCACCTCCTCCACCGTCTCGAAACGGAACAGCGGCGCCAGAGGCCCGAACGTCTCTTCGCGTGCCAGCATCATGTCGGCGGTCGCGTCGGCGACGATGGTCGGCTCGAAGAACAACCCCTCCTTGCGCTTGCCACCAACCAGCAGCCGGCCGCCCTTGCGTAGCGCGTCGGTGAGGTGCCGCTCCACCTTCTCCACCGCCTTCTCGTCGATCAGCGGCCCGGTGGTGATCCCCTCGCCAAAGCCGTCGCCCACCCTCAGCTTTTCCACTGCAGCGGTGAGCTTTTCGGCGAACGCATCGTAGACGCCGGCCTGCACATAGATGCGGTTGGCGCAGACGCAGGTCTGCCCGTTATTGCGGTACTTCGAGATCATCGCGCCCTCGACCGCCGCATCCAGATCAGCATCATCGAACACGATGAACGGCGCATTGCCGCCGAGCTCGAGGCTCAGCCGCTTGATCTGGTCGGCTCCTTGCCGCATCAGGATGCGGCCGACCTCGGTCGAGCCAGTAAAACTCAGCTTCCTGACCACCTCGTTCGAGCAGAACTCCTTGCCCAGATCCGACGAATGGGTCGACGGCAACAGGTTGAACAGCCCGGCGGGCAGCCCGGCCCGCTCGGCCAACACGCCAATGGCGATGGCGGAAAGCGGCGTTTCCGCTGCCGGCTTCGACACCACCGCACACCCGGCCGCCAATGCGGGAGCCACCTTGCGGGCAAGCATGGCGTTGGGGAAGTTCCACGGCGTGATCGTCGCGACCACCCCCACCGGCTGCTTGATCACGATGATCCGCTTGTCTTCCTGGTGCCCGGGAATGGTGTCGCCATAGACCCGCTTGGCTTCCTCGCCAAACCACTCGACATAGGCGGCGCCATAGAGCACCTCGCCCTTGGCCTCGGGCACCGGCTTACCCTGCTCGGCGGTCATGATCGCCGCCAGATCGTCGGCGTTCTCGACCATCAACTCATGCAGCTTGCGCAGCACGGCGGCGCGCGCCTTGCCGGTCTGCTTCGCCCAGGCCTGCTGCGCCGTCTCGGCTGCGGTAATCGCGAGCTTGGCTTCCGCCACGCCGCAGTTCGGCAGCACCGCCAGCACCGCGCCGGTCGAGGGGTTAGTCACTTCGAAAGTTGTGCCGTTTTCTGCCGTCTCGAGCCAGCGCCCGCCGATAAAGGCGGCGGCCTGCAGCAGCGAGGGATCCTTGAGGCGGGTGTTGAGCGCATCGGTGATCGGCATCGGTATTCTCCTTGAGGCGGAAGCTCTGCGCCTCGCCTGCAATGAACGCAAGTAGCCTTGCCGGGCTCCAAAACTTCCGATTGGATGCCGCCAAACAAACAAGCGGGGGACCAAAATGGCCGGCGTCTATCAGCATCACGAGAAAGAGTTCGGGCACCTGATCCAGGGCAGCGCCAAGCTCGAAACGCTCTATTCCGATTGCCGCTGGGCCGAGGGCCCGTGCTGGTTCGGCGACGCCAACCAGCTGGTCTGGTCCGACATCCCCAACAACCGCATGCTGCGCTGGACCCCCGACGGCGGCGCCTCGGTCTACCGGCACAACTCAAACTACATCAACGGCAACACGCGCGACCGTGAGGGTCGGCTGGTCTCCTGCTCGCATGGCGGCCGCAACGTCGTCCGCACCGAGCTCGATGGCTCGATCACCGTCCTCGCCGACAGCTATCGCGGCAAGAAGCTCAACGCCCCCAACGATGTGGTGGTGAAATCCGACGGCACCATCTGGTTCACCGACCCCGGCTACGGCATTCTCTCGGACTACGAGGGCTACAAGGGCGAGTTCGAGCAGGATGGCTGCTACGTCTTCTGCCTCGATCCCGCCACCGGCGTGCTGAAGGTCGGGATCGACGATTTCGTCCGCCCCAACGGCATCGCCTTTTCGCCTGACGAGAAACTCCTCTACGTCGCCGACAGCGCCTATAGCCACGGCGCCGACCTGCCGCGTCACATCCGGGTGTTCGACGTCAACGCCGACAACACCGTCAGCAATGGCCGCGTCTTCTGCGTCACCGATACGGGCCTGCCCGACGGTTTCCGCCTCGACGACCGCGGCAATGTCTGGACCTCGGCGGGTGACGGCGTCCACTGCTTCAACTCATCGGGCGTGCTGCTCGGCAAGCTCCTGACGCCCGACACCGTCGCCAATGTCGAATTCGGCGGCCCCCGCCGCAACCGCCTGTTCATCTGCGCCACGCAGAGCCTGCACAGCATCTACCTGGCGGTGAATGGGGCGACACGGCCTTAGCCGCCGAGCTGGCGCGGGCTGACCCCCCCCTGTCCCCTCCCCCTCAAACAGGGGGAGGGAGACGCCCACACGGGCGGCTCAGCATGGGTCTCCCTCCCCATTCCGGGGCGCTACCGCGCCCCTAGGGGGGAGGGGGCAGGGGTGGGGGTCAGCTCGCGCCGGCCTGAGAAGCTTACACCCGCCGCCGTGGCCTCAGCCTGGTGACGTTGTTGCCCAGCCGCTGCCTCACCTCGGTGCGAGGCGGCACACTTCCGCTGCGCACGGTGTCGGCGAACCAGTCGTCCTCGACGAAAGCGATGGTGTTGGAGCTGAGGTCATAGCGGATCGCCAGCGCCTGCCCGGTGGTCGAGCGCATGCCGGTGACGATTGGGTGGTGGGCACGTTGCTGGGCCATTCGAGCCTCCGAAGTGCGGCGCGGCCAATTTGGCCGCAACACTTCATTAACCACTGGCGATGCCCGGTCGATGACGGTTGGGCCGCACAATTGTGACAGTCCAACCGGCTGGTTTTGCTGATGATCCGGCTGCACACGAGCGGGCCGGGTGGCCCGCCGACCGCGAATCACGCCTGCGGCGCGACCGCCAGCACGGTCAGCACGTGCTTGTGGCCGTCACGCGCCTCCCAGGTGATCGACTGCCCGACATCGAGGCCGATCAGCGCCGTGCCGACCGGGGTCAGCACCGAGATCTTGCCCTGGGAGATATCGGCATCGACCGGATAGACCAGTTGCACGGTGCGCTCCGCGCCGTTGTCGGGCCGGTAGGTCACGGTCGAGCCCATCCGCACAATGCTCGAACCCAATTTGGGGGTCGGCACGACGCGGGCGCGTTCGATTTCATACAACAGGTCGTCGGCCGCATCGGAGCTGTGTCCGCTGCCGGCCAGTGCCAGGGCGATGAGTTTGCGGTGGTCGTCCTCGCTGAGGACGATACGCGGTTGCAGGTCATAGCGACGCATGGATTGCATCTGAGAAATTCCTTTCGATGCGCGAACGTCTGCGGGTCTTCGCCCGCGACGGTTCACGCTGGTGTTTGGGATGTGGCGCCTTGCTGGTGAGCCCGAGCGGAAAGCTCCGCGTGGGTTCGGGATGCCCCAGACCCGGCGGCGCCTAGGCGCGGATCATGGGGCTATATGCCTGCGACCGGGTTTTCCCGGCGCGGTGCCATACCGATGATGGTCGCGAAGCAAGACATGTCGGCAATATGGTGATGCGGCTGCCAAAGTCAAATATTGCCCGCGGCAGCAGCCTGTCCCGGGACCCGTCCCCCATGCTCCCACATAAAGGTCGCCAGCTCTCGAACGCTTAGTCGACGCCAGATTTTCTTTTCGCCCTTGAGAAAGCGGCGAATGGCCTGGATCATCTCATACCCCTGCGCTTCCGCGCCGAAGTAATCGTCGATGGCAAAGTCGGTGAAGTCGGCCCCCGTCTCGCGCTCCAGATAAACGAGAAGCTCGTACGCGTCGTCGCCGTCCACTCCGAGATCACCATTGATCGACGAAGAGGGATTCACGCGTTCGCGATCATGGTTTGTCTGGCAAGCAATCTCCCCCTCGAGCCACTGCTCGAACACCATGAAGCCGCGGATATCCTGCATCCCGGTCACGCCGTCGGCAGCGAACTGAAACCCGGCGGGATCGGGCCTTCATAGGGTCCGGTCCGCACGTCAGTCACCGCGGCAGCGGGCGGGCCGGCATTGAGTTCCATCAGGATGTGCTGGATTTCGCCCTCATCGCCGGCGAACACCGCTTCGACTGTGCCGTCACGCCGGTTCCGCACCCAGCCTTCGAGCCGCAGCGCCTCTGCCTCGCGCTCGACGAAAGCGCGAAAGCCCACTCCCTGCACCCGTCCAGTGATCACCACGTGGACGGCGCGCCGCATCAGAAGGTTGCGCCGATCTGCCAGGGCACGAACTCGTTGTCGCCGTAGCCCAAGAGTTCCGACTTGCTCTTTTCGCCCGAAGCGACGGCAAGGATCTTGTCGAAGATCTCCTGCCCCTTCTCTTCGAGCGAGCCGCCCTCGACCACTTCGCCGCCGTTGATATCCATGTCGTCGATCATCTTGTGATAGATGTCCGAGTTGGTGGCGATCTTGATCGACGGCGTCGGCTTGCAGCCATAGGCCGAGCCACGGCCGGTGGTGAAGCATAGTATATTTGCACCACCTGCGACCTGCCCAGTCGCCGAAACCGGATCGTATCCCGGCGTATCCATGAACACGAACCCCTTTTCGGTCACCGGATCGGCATAGTGATACACTGCATTGAGTGGAGTCGTCCCACCTTTTGCAGTCGCACCCAAAGATTTCTCGAGGATAGTGGTAAGTCCGCCGAGTTTGTTGCCCGGCGAGGGATTGTTGTTCATCTCCATATTGTTGCGCTCGGCGTAATCTTCCCACCAATGGATGATATCGATGAGCTTTTCGCCGACCTCGCGATTTTTGGCGCGCCGGGTAAGCAGGTGCTCCGCCCCATAAACCTCCGGCGTCTCCGACAGAATCGCCGTGCCGCCATGCCGCACCAGGATGTCGGCCGCGACGCCCAGCGCCGGGTTGGCAGTGATGCCCGAATAGCCATCCGAGCCACCGCACTGCAGCGCCAGCATCAACTCCGACGCCGGCACCGTTTCGCGCCTGGCCTTGTTGACGATCGGCAGCATGGCTTTGACCGCCTCGACGCCGGCTTCGACGGTCTTTTTCGTGCCGCCGACTTCCTGGATTGTCATGGTGCGGAAGGTCTCGTTCTCGGTGACCCCATAGGCCTCCTTGAGCCGGGGGATCTGGAAGCCTTCGCAGCCCAGCCCCACCATGATCACCCCACCCATGTTCGGGTTGGTGGCATAGCCCCAGGTGGTCTTCTTCAAAATGTCGAAGATCACCCCTCGATAATCGATGACACAGCCATTGGCCTGCTTCAGCGCCACGATGCCATCGACATTCGGGTATTGCTCGAGAATGCCCGAGCGCTCGACCTCGCGCGCGATGAACCCGGCCACCGTGGTCGAGCAATTCACTGAAGTGAGAATGCCGATATAGTTGCGGGTGCCGACCTGGCCGTTGGAGCGGCGAAACCCCTGGAACGTCGCCCGCTGCGCTTCCGGCACGAACTCCACCGGCACGACGCCCTCGCCGAAGGCATAGTCGCGCTTGAACGCCCCATGCTCTTCGCCGATCGTCACATTGTGCTCATGCACCCATTCGCCTGGCGGGATCGCGTCCTTGGCGAAGCCAATGATCTGCCCGAACTTGACGATCGGCTCGCCGGCCGCGACCTGCCGCACGGTGAACTTGTGGCCCTTGGGCACCCGTTTGGTGGTGCGCACCCCCTGCGGCGTATCGGTGCCGACATCGAGATTGCTCAGCGCCACCGCGACATTGTCTTGGGCGTTGAGCAGCAGGGTTTTGGCGGCGGCGGGGCGGGACATGACATCGGACATCGGCGGCGGCTCTTTTGATCCTGGATTCGGGACAGGAACTGCCAACACCACTCAAAAGCCACCAAAACTATTGTACGCCCGAGCTAGCCCGCTTGCGGCGGAAAACCAGGCGGGTGACAAGCAGGTGCGATTGAAAAGCTCCGGCACTCCAACTAACATGTTAGCATGAAGACCGAGGCAAGTCCCTACTCATTTCTGTCTACGCCGGCGACCCCGACGCGTGGCAATGTCACCGTGTTCGTCACCGACACGTTGCGCCAGGCCATCGTCCAGCTTGACCTCAAGCCCGGCGAAGTGATCGACAAGGGCGCCATCTGCGAGCGGCTGGGCGTCTCGCGCTTCCCGGTCTCGGAGGCGCTGGCTCGCCTGCAGGCCGAGGGCCTGGTCGATATCCTGCCGCAGCGCGGCTCCACCGTTTCGCTGGTGCGCATCGCCGACGTGCTCGAATACATGCTGATCCGCAAAGCGCTCGAGGCCGAAGCAGTGCGCGTCGTCACCGGCAATCACAGCCCGGAGCTGATCGACACGCTGCAGCGCAACATGAGCTACCAGCGCGCCGCCGTGGAGATCGACGACCAGAACGGCTTCCACGAGCGCGATCTCGAGTTCCACGACATCGTCTTCGGCGACATGCGCTTCACCAAGGTGAAGGGCGTCATCGAGAACACCCGCGCCAATCTCGATCGGGCTCGCCGGCTGATCCTCACGCCGCGCCGGTTGAGCGTCACCCTCGCCGAGCACCAGAAGATTCTCGACGGCATCACCGCCGGCGACGCCGCGATCGCCTCGGCCGCCATGCGCGCCCATATCGACTCGGTGATGGCCGAGCTCATCGCCTTCGCCGTCGAGCACGCCGAACTCTTCGCCGATGGCCAGTTGCTGCGGGAAGATCCAGCCCACTCGGCGTTTCCGTTCGGGTAGGCGGCAGTCGGCAGTGGTGCACCGCTCCCTCTCCATTCTTCTACTGCCTACTGCCTACTGCCGAACTCCAATCCACCAACGAGACCCCTCGCATGCTCAAAAACATCCCCCCGATCCTCGGCCCTGACCTGCTCTACATCCTGCGCGCCATGGGCCATGGCGACGAGATCGCCATCGTCGATGCCAACTACCCCGGCGACAGCGCCGGCCCGCAATTGGTGCGGCTCGACGGGATCAGCGCCACCGAGGTGCTCGACGCCATCCTCACGGTGATGCCGCTCGATACCTTCGTCGACGAGCAGGCCTTCGGCATGGAAGTGGTCGGCGACGCCAAAAAGCGCGAACAGACCCACAAGGATTTTGACAAGCTGATCAAAAAGCACGAGCCGGAGATGAAACTCAGCCTGCTCGAGCGCTTCGCCTTCTACGAGCGCGTGCACGGCGCCTACGCGGTGATCCAGACGGGCGAGCGCCGCCTCTATGGCAACGTGCTCCTGAAGAAGGGCATCGTCCGCCCGGAGTAACCCATGCCGCGGCGCGTCGATCCGCCGTTCATCGCCACCCGGGAGCTCGCCGTGATCGGCGAGTTCCGAAGCGGCGAGACCGCGGTCGCCACCGACCTCAGCGGCATCGCCAGCGCCGCCCCGCTGAACCGCCGGCGGCGCAAGTGCCTCGTCATCGACAACGAAGGGCTGTTCGCCCAGTTCGCGACGCTCGACCTCGATGCCGCAACCCTGACGACCGGTGCCGTGGTGCCGCTGCTGCCCACCGACCGCGACGCGCTCGAGGCCGTCGGCAACGCCCCCGATGACGGCGATCCCGGGCCCGATCGCTACATCCTCGATGGCGAAGGCGTCGCCTGGCTCGACCCGCACTATTACGTCACCGGCTCGCACAGCATCCACGACTGGGTCGCGCCCGAGGGCAAGAAGCGCGCCGACTATCGTCGCTCCGCCCACCTGGTGGCCCGCATCAGCCGCGATGGCCGCCGCCCCGAGCTGAGCTTCCGCCTCAACGAACTGCTGGCGCATCGCAAAAGCTTTGCCCCGTACTTCCTCAAATCGCCCAACAAGCGCGATGGCCTCAATATCGAAGGCCTCGCCGCCTGGCGACGCCGGCTCTATTTCGGCTTCCGCAGCCCGGTCATCGACGGCAAGGCGCTGTTGCTGAGCGTCCGCGCCGCCGCGCTGTTCACCCCAGGCGCCGATCTCGCCCCCAGAACCCTGCGTGTCCCGCTCGGCCGCGGCGCCGGCATTCGCGATCTCGCCATGTTGCCCGATGGCCGCCTGCTCATCCTCTCCGGCCCCGCATCCGACGCGACGGCGGGCTTCGCCATCCATCTGTTCGACCGCAAGCGCGAGACAGTACGCCGCCTCGGCCGGCTCGCCCCGATCGAGGGCGACAAGGTCGAGGGCCTGCTGCTCGCCGGCTATGCGTCCGCCGCGAACGGCAGTGCCAGCGCCGAACTGCTGGTGCTCGCCGACCACCCGGCCAACGGCCACCCCCGGCTGTTCACCCTCGACATTCCGCCTGCCTGAATGCACCGAACGGATTCGACCATGGTTGGCCTCGACTCCGCGTGGGTCTGGCCCTATCCCTTCCCGCCAAGTCTGAGGAGCATTCCATGAAACTTCTGCGCGTCGGCGCCAAGGGCGCCGAAAAGCCCGCCATCCTGCACACCGACGGGACCTATCGCGATCTCTCGTCCGTGGTGCCCGATATCAACGGCGCCTCGATCGGCGCTGCCGGTCTCGCCAAGATCAAGGCGGCCGACCATGGCAGCCTGCCGGTGCTCGACCAGGGCTCGCGTATCGGCCCCTGCGTCGGCAATGTCGGCAAGTTCATGTGCATCGGCCTCAACTATGCCGACCACGCCGCCGAGACCGGCGCTGCCATTCCGGCCGAGCCGATCCTGTTCATGAAGGCCACCAGCGCCATCATCGGCCCGAACGACGACGTGATCCTGCCCAAGAACACCCTGAAGCCCGACTGGGAAGTCGAGCTCGGCGTCATCATCGGCAAGGAAGCCAAGTATATCGAGGAAAAGGACGCGCTGGATTACGTTGCCGGCTACTGCGTGGTGAACGACCTTTCCGAGCGCCACTTCCAGACCGAGCGCGGCGGCCAGTGGACCAAGGGCAAGTCGGCCGACACCTTCGGCCCGATCGGCCCGTGGCTGGTCACCAAGGACGAAATCAAGGACGTGCAGAACCTCGGCATGTGGCTCGACGTCGATGGCCACCGCTACCAGGACGGCTCGACCAAGACCATGATCTTCGGCGTCGCCCACCTCGTCGCCTATCTCAGCCAGTTCATGAGCCTGCAGCCGGGTGACGTGATCACCACCGGCACCCCGCCGGGTGTCGGCATGGGCCAGAAGCCCACCCCGATCTGGCTGAAGCCGGGCCAGACCATGAAGCTGGGCATCGAGGGCCTGGGCGAGCAGCAGCAGAAGACCAAGGCCTACGCCGCCTGAGGTTTCGCCACTGAGTTTTGAAGGGCGTCGGTCGCAAGGCCGGCGCCCTTCGCTTTGGGTGCCGAAGCTCGCTGACCACGGTGGCTGACGGCATGCACGGCAAGCACATCACTTAAGCAGCCTACTAACTATTGACTCCAGCCCGGCTCCGCTTTAGTTAAGCCATAACTTAACCAATGAGGACCAACCATGCGCAAACTCAAGATGCACCTGCATATCTCGCTGGATGGCTATGCCTCCGATGCCGCTGGCGGCTTCCATTGGGTGACCTACAACGACCAGATCGCTGCTCGCGCCAAGCAGCTGACCGCCAATGCCGATGCCGTGGTCTTTGGTCCCAAGACCTACAAGGGCATGCAGGGCTACTGGCCGAGCGTCCCGAACGATCCCGACGCCACTCCTGGCGAGCGCGCCCATGCCGACTGGATCGCGCACGCCACCAAGATCGTCGTCTCCACCAGCCTGCCCGAAGCCGAGGCCAGTTGGGAAACCTCCCTTCTGCTGCGGGATCCCGCTGAGCTCACTGCCATCAAGCAGCAGCCGGGCGGCGACATCGTCAGTTTCGGCAGTCCGCTGCTCGTCCGCAGTTGCCTCGAGCGCGGCCTGATCGACGAATTGCACCTGTTCCTCAACCCGATCCTGCTCGGTGGCGGCCAGGCCGTCTTCGGTTCTGGCGTTGAGAGTAAGCTTCGCCTGTTGGAAGCCACGCCCCTGCCCGATGGCGTCGTGGCGCTGACCTACACACCGAACTGAGGCAGATCACCCCTGCTCCTGAGCCGGTCGCCGGCAGGTTTTTCACAGCCTCGCAGCACCTGCTGCGGGGTTTTTCGGTGTTCCACATTCACTCGCGGCGCACCCTTGCTAACATGTTAGCATTCAATGACTTTTCCGCGCCATTTGACATCTGTGCAATCGTTGTCAGATCAGTTTGAACTACTATTTGTCATACCAGATGACGTCACAATCTCGCATAAGCTTCCATTGCGGGGCTATTGACAGCCAAAAACACTGAAACTACCGTGCCGCTGGTCCTACAAATGTAGGATTGAGGGATCTACTACAACTTGTGTCGAGGCAATCCGGTCATGACGGCCAGGAGCGATGTCGTTCGGCTGAAGCAAGGGGGCGCGCGCCAGAAGCATGGCGCCGTGCACCTCTATGATTCCGCCGTCGAAACCCTGGTCGGACAGATCAAGGCGCTGATCGACAAGCGCAATCTCGGCGTCGGCGATCCGCTGCCGTCGGAGCGCGAGCTGGGTGAGATGTTCACGTCGAGCCGCACCACGGTGCGCGAGGCGATGCGCATCCTCAAGGCCTATGGCGTGGTCGACGTGCGCCCCAAGGTGGGCGCGGTGATCATCGATCGGCGGATGGACGCCGTCTTCGAACTCTACTCGTTCAATACGCTGGAGCTGAGCCGGCAGACCTTCCTCGACACCCAGGGCTTCCGCCAGCTGATCGAGGTCGGCGCGGTCGACCAGTTGTTCGATCGCGCGACGTCCGAGGATATCGTCGAGCTGAGAACCATCAACGACACCATGCGCGAGGAGGAGCAACTCCACGTCGCCGCCCAGCACGACTTCCGCTTTCATTCCAAGCTTGTCGGCATCCTCGGCAACAAGCAGGTCAACGAGATCTATCGGATCATGAAGCCGGTGATGCTCAAGATCATGGAGAGCGGCGTCAACCGCATGAAGACCCATGGTGTCAGCTTCGACGAGCATGGCGGCATCGCCGACGCGCTCGAGAGCCGCAACCGCTTTGCCTTTCAGTATCGCATGAGCCAGCACCTCGAAGCGGGGCTGGCTTTGTTCAAGGAGTAGAATTTGGCGACGCCCGAGCGGCGCGCCGGATGGGCCGAAACGGCCCCGACGACAGGTGGGCGGGGGAGGACTACCGGCCACCACAGACCAGCGACTGCCTAGCTGTTTCAGATCGTTCTCTGGGAGGAGAAACCTATGAACGCACTACGCATTGCCTCGGCCGCGCTTGTCGGCCTGCTCGTCTCGACCAGCCTCAGCTATGCCGGACCCAAAGTGGTTGCCGGCCCTGGCGCCGACCCCACCTGCTTTGCCCCGTGGAACGCCGAGACCAAGTATTTCCAGTGGGACAAGCAGGAAGGGCCGTACCGCATCGCCGTGGTCAACGGCTATGTCGGCAACACCTGGCGCATCCAGATGATCAAGACCGCCAAGGCCTTCGCTGAAGACCCGGCGATCAAAGACAAGATCAAGGAGTTCAAGGTCGTCTCGACCGGCACCGACGCGCCGGCCCAGCTCGGCGCCATCGAGGACTTCATCAACCAGGGCTTTGACGCCATCGTCACCATCGCAGTATCGCCGGAAGGTTTTGACCGCGTCATCCGCCTCGCCGACCGCGAGAACGTGGTGATCGTGCCGTTCGACAACATCCTCGATACCGACGCGGTCATGATGGTCAACGAAGACCAGCTGCAGATGGGCCGTGACTGGGGCAGCTTCGTGCTCAAGGAGCTGGCTGCCAAGGGCAAGACCTCGGGCAAGATCCTCGAAGTCCGCGGCCTTGCCGGCAACTCGGTGGACCGTGATCGTTCGATCGGCATCCACGAGGTGTTCGATGCCACCCCCGGTCCTTGGGAAATCGTCCAGGTGGTCGGCAACTGGGATGACGGCACCGCCCAGAAGGTCACCGCCGACGCCCTCGCCGTGCACGGCACCTTCGATGGCGTCATCACCCAGGGTGGTTCGACCGGTACCGTACAGGCCCTGCTCGATGCCAAGCACCCGTTCGTCCCGGTGGGCGGCGAAGCCGAGAACGGCTTCAGGAAGCTTGTCGCCAAGCACTCCGGCGAGGGTCTTGTCGGCCTCTCGATCGGCCAGTCGCCCGGCCTCGTCGCCATCTCGATGAAGGCAGCCATCTCGGCTCTCGAGGGCAACGTGATGCCGCAGCTCATCTCGGTGCCGCTGCCGTCGGTCGATTACACGGGGCTCAAGGACGGCGAAAACTTCTGGACCGACCTGCCGGACAACTTCTTTACCGTCAACGAATTCCCGCCCTGCGGCGTGAACATCTCGGGCCCGGCGATCATGGCCCAGACCGAGGAGAACGTGCAGTAGACCTCCGCACGTCCTGGAGCGCGGTCGGCAAGGTCCACGAGGCCTTCGACCGCGCGACCAGCGGTGAACGGAAACCCGGGCGCTTCGCGAGAGCGACGCCGGGTTTCCAGGCGGTGCCGGGTCCCATCGCCCGGCACTGCTTCTCCCCCTTCATTCGACGGCTGAGGATTGACGATGCTGGACGGGCGGGCCGCGCGGCCATTTGCCGAACTGAGCGGCGTTTCCAAGTATTTCTCGGGGGCACGGGCGCTCGAGGGTGTCGACTTTTCGTGCCGCGAGGGCTCCATCCACGCCATCCTGGGCGAAAATGGCGCCGGCAAATCCACCCTGATCAAGATCATGGCCGGGGTGGTGCAGGCGGATACCGGTACGCTCAGCGTCGAAGGTATGCAGCACCGCTTCTCGCGCCCCTCCGAGGCAGCCAAGGCCGGCATTGTCTGCGTGTTCCAGGAGCTGTCGCTGCTGCCCGACCTGTCGGTAGCCGACAACATCTCGATATCCGATCCACCGCGCCGCTTCGGCCTGATCGACCGCCGCGCCCAGCGCGAGCGCGCCGAGGCGCTGCTGGCCCGCATCCACTGCGAGGACGTCGATCCGCGCGCCCTGATCCGCGATCTCTCGCTGTCGCGCCGGCAAATGGTCGAGATCGCCAAGGCGCTCGGCAAGAATCCGAAACTGCTGATCCTCGACGAAGCGACCTCGGCGCTGACCAGCCGCGACGTCGAAACCGTCTACAACGTGCTCGCCGAGCTGAAGGCCGAGGGCACCGGCATGCTGTTCATCTCGCACCGCATGCACGAGGTCGAGGCGCTTTGCGACACCCTCTCGGTGTTCCGCAACGGCCGCCACATCGAAACCTTCTTGAAGGGCGCCCGCACTCAGGACCAGATCGTCAAGCTGATGATCGGCCGCGACATCGTCCATCAGTTTCCGGTGAAGCCGCCGGCGCTGAGCCGCAAGCCGCATCTCGCCGTCACCGACCTCAAATGGGAAAACCGCCTCAACGGCGTCTCGCTGTCGGTCGGCAAGGGCGAGATCGTCGGGCTGGGCGGCCTCGATGGTCAGGGCCAGAAGGAACTGCTGCTCGCCCTGTTCGGTGTCCTCCGCGGCGTCGAGGGCAAGGTCACGGTCGGTGGCGAGGGCGGCATCCCGGCCTCGCCCGCCGACGCCAAGGGCGGCCGCAGCCGCATCGCGCTGGTACCGGAGGATCGGAAAACCGAGGGCCTGATGCTGCCCATGTCGATCGCCGATAACCTCCTGGTCGCCAGCTTCGACAAGGTCCGCCAGGGACCGTTCATCGATCCCGCGAAGTCGCGGCAGGCGGTGGCCGACGCCATCGCCCAGCTGCAGATCAAGCTCAACAAGCCTGACGATCCGGTCGCCAGCCTGTCGGGCGGCAATCAGCAGAAGGTGGTGATCGCCAAATGGCTGCTGACCCAGCCCGAGGTGATGCTGCTGAACGATCCCACCCGCGGCATCGACGTCGGCACCAAGCAGGAGCTCTACCGGCTGATGCGCGAGCTCGCCGACAAGGACACCGCGATCCTGTTCTACTCGACCGATTACGCCGAGCTGATCGGCTGCTGCGACCGCGTCGCCGTGATGTATGACGGCCGCATCGTCACCGAGTTCAGTGGCGACGCCATTACCGAGGAAGCGCTGGTTGCCGCCGCGCTCAACATCACCAGGCCGGCCGATGCACCGGCCCGAGAGGCGGTGCCCGCATGAGCGCCGTCACCGCCAGCACCCCGCCGCGCGCCTCGGCGCTCGCCATGTCGATCCGCCAGAACCGCGGCTTCTATGGCGCCATCCTGCTGCTCGCCGCGCTCTACATGGTCTACAATTTCATCCACCCGCGCGGTTTTTCCACCAACGTCTTCATCGCCAACACCAATGAATCGGTGGCGCTCGCCTTCGTCGCCATGGCGCAGGCGATGACGGTGATCGTCGGCGGCCTCGACCTGTCGGTCGGCGCCGTGATGACCCTCACCAGCTGTATCGCCAGCGAACTGGTGCGGGGCGAACCCTGGCAGATTATCCTCGGCTGTCTCGTCTCGGTGGCCGCCGGCGCCGGCTTCGGTCTCGTCAACGGCCTCGTCATCGTCTATGGCCGCCTGCAGCCGATCATCGCGACGCTCGCCACCGGAGCCGTCGCCATCGGCCTGGCCCTGTTGATCCGCCCGCAGCCTGGCGGCGAGGTCGATCTCGACCTCAACTGGGCCGTCACCAATTCGATCAAGGACCTGGCCGAGACCTATCACCTGTTCGAAGACGGCGAGGCCGCCTGGCTGCAGCCCATCGCCTGGGTGCCGGTGCCGCTGCTCATCCTCGTCATCATCACCGCCGCGGTGTGGATGCCGTTCCGCCGCACCGTCACCGGCCGTACCCTCTATGCCATCGGCTCGTCCGAAGGCGCCGCCTATATGTCCGGCCTGCCGATCAATCGCGCCAAGCTCTGGGCCTTCACCCTCGCAGGGTTCTTTGCCGGCTGCGCCGGGCTCTATCTCGCCATCCAGACCGGCTCCGGCAACGCCGATATCCCGCAGGCCGGCGCCTACACACTCAATTCCATCGCCGCCGTGGTGCTGGGCGGCATCTCGCTGCTCGGCGGTGTCGGCACGGTGATCGGCGCCCTGATCGGCGCACTGATCCTGCGCGCCATCTCGTTCTACTTCCGCATCCTGTCGATCGATCCGCTGCTGCAGCCGCTGGTCGAAGGCGTGGTGCTGCTTGCCGCCGTCAGCCTCGGCGCCATCCGCACGTTGCGGGTGAAGAACCGTCTCGAACTCTTCAGGTAGGACCGGACCCATGGCCAACGATCTCACCCTGCCCCGCCTGAAATCCGACGATCTGCCGATCGTCATCTCCGCCGGCTTCGTGTTGGTGATCCTGGCGCTCGGCTCGATCTATACCGTCGCAACGCTCGGCACGATGCCGCTGCTCAGCCCCAATTACCTGCTTACCCAGCTGCAGACCGGCGCCTTTCTCGGCATCGTCGCGGCCGGGATGATGATGGTGATCCTGCTCGGTCACATCGATCTCAGCGTCCCCTGGACGATGACCGCCGCCGCCATGATGGCGACCACCGTCGGCGGCCCCGCTGCCATCCCCACCGGCCTCGCCATCGGCCTGCTGGTCGGGCTGTTCAACGGCTTCGGCGTCGCTTACCTCCGCATCCCCTCGATGATCTTCACTCTCGGTGTCGACTCGGTGATGCGCGGCCTGATGATCGCCCACACCGGCGGCTTCGCTCCGCAGGATTCGGCCACGCCGCTGATGCGCTACCTCGCCGCCGACAAGATCCTCGGCATTCCCGTCGCTATCTTCGTCTGGGCCGCCGTCTCCATCGTCATCGCCGCAATCCTCAGCCGCACCGCCTTCGGCAAGGCCATTTACGCCACCGGCAACCGCGAGGCGGCGTCCTATCTCAGCGGCATCCGCACCCGCTGGGTCATTGTCGGCGCCTTCGTCATCTCCGGTCTCTGCGCCGCGCTCGCCGGCGTGCTGCTCGCCGGCTATTCGGCCAAGGCCTACCAGGGTATGGGCAACGCCTACCTGCTGCCGGCCATCGCCGCGGTGGTGATCGGCGGCACCCACATCCTGGGCGGCCGCGGCCGCTTCATCGGCACGGTGGTCGGGGTGATCCTCATCGTGCTGCTCAACTCGGTGCTGTCGATCATGCAGATGCCCGAGGCCGGCCGGCAGATCATCTATGGCCTAGTGATCATCATCATGCTGCTGGTCTACGGTCGGACGGCGAAGGTAACGAGTTGATTGTGACGAGGGGCTCTGGCACAGCCGTCCGCTAGCCACCGGCCGTCATCCCGGCGAAAAGCCGGGACCCACTGCTCGGGCGGCGCAACGCGCCGGATATCTCCGGTCTTTCACGGCAAGTTCGGAGAAGCCGCAGCGCGCGGAGCCACCGAGCGCTGGGTCCCGGCTTTCGCCGGGATGACGACGGAGTGTGTGTCGGCGATGCAGCAAAGCAGGAACACCGTCGCCGAGGTCTTCCGCGTCTTCCTGCTGCTCGGGCTTACCAGCTTTGGTGGCCCCGTGGCTCATCTCGGTTACTTCCGCACCGAGCTGGTACAGCGCCGCGCTTGGCTCGATGATGCCGCCTATGCCGATCTGGTGGCGCTCTGCCAGTTCCTACCCGGCCCCGCCTCGAGCCAGGTCGGCATCGCCATCGGCAAGCTGCGCGCCGGTTACTGGGGCGCCGTCGCAGCGTGGGTAGCTTTCACCCTACCCTCGGTCGTCCTGCTGCTGGCTTTCGCCTACGGCGCCACCCGCCTCGCCGGCCCGCTGGCCGACGGCGTCCTGCATGGGCTGAAGCTCGCGGCACTCGCCGTGGTCGCACAAGCCGTGTGGGCCATGTCGAAGTCGCTGACCCCGGACCTCAAGCGCCGCCTCATTGCTCTTGCTGCCGCGGCGATCGCGCTGCTGCTCCCATCCGGCCTGACCCAGCTGGCGCTGATTGCCGCGGCAGCTCTCGCCGGATACCTCTTGGCGCCGCCCGCCGCTGCCCCGCGCCTCGCCTTTGATCGCACCAGCAGCATCTTCCTCGCCCTGTTTTTCGGCCTGCTGCTCGCCCTGCCGATCCTCGCCGCCACCGGCAATGCCACTTTGGTGGTCGCCGAGAAATTCTACCGCACCGGCTCGCTGGTGTTCGGCGGCGGCCATGTCGTGCTGCCGCTGCTCGAGGCCGAGCTGGTGACCCCCGGCCTGATCGACCGCAACCTGTTCCTCGCCGGCTATGGCGCGGCGCAGGCGGTTCCCGGCCCGCTCTTCGCCTTCGCTGCCTATGTCGGCGCGCTGCTCGACGCGCCGCCCAATGGCATCGCTGGTGCGCTGCTCGGGCTCAGCGCCATCTATCTGCCCTCGTTCCTCCTGGTGTTCGGCGCCCTGCCCTATTGGCAATCGCTGCGCGCCAACCCGCGCCTGCGCGCCGGGCTCGATCTCGCCAACGCCGCCGTGGTCGGCCTGCTGCTGGCAACGCTCTATGATCCGGTGTTCACCAGCGCCGTCTTCGGCCCGCTCGATCTCGCCTGGGGCATCGCCGCGCTGGTCCTGCTGCTGATCCGAACCCCGCCCTGGCTGGTGGTGCTGCTGAGCGCCGCGGCCGGCGCCGGGCTGGCGCTGCTCTAAGGCCGCCGCGCGATCAGGTCGATCTCGACCAGTGCCCCCACCGCCAGCGCAGTGACGCCGACCGTGGTGCGGGCCGGCAGTTTTCCGGCCTCGAAGAAGCTCGGCCACATCGCGTTGAGCGCCGCATAGTCGCGCTGGAACTCGGTGAGATAGATGCGCGCCATCGTGACGTGCTCGAGCCCCAGCCCGATGCCGCCGAGGATCAGCTTCAGGTTGTCGATCACCCGGCGGGTCTGCGCCTCGATACCCTCCGGCAACGGCGCGTCGGGCGCCGCCGGGTCGGTCGGCATCTGCCCGGTGATGAACACGAAGCCATCGGCCTCGACCGCATGGCTGAACGGCGCCACCGGCTGTGGTCCACTGGAAATCATGTGATGGATGGGCAGCGACATCGTTCATTCCTGCTGTCTTTGCCGCCCGCTCGCCCCCACGGCCCCGAGCTCAGCAGAGACGGCATAAAGCGCTTTCAGGAAAAATTGCAGACTTTTCCGCTTCGAAAGCGCGACAATTTACATGCTCTACCACGTTCACGCGGAGTTCATGCACCCCTCTTCAAATAGTCGCAAAGCGGGTGCCCATGGCGGCTGGTGGCGCCCGGCCATTCATGACACGCTGCTGCGTGGGGCTTGGGGCTCCGCGCCTTATTCCAGGGGAGCTTCCAGGAGCCTATGTTCGAATTTCTTCACTCCATCTCGACCTGGCTCGAGCTGTTCCTGCAGGGCATCTCCGACAATTTCTGGCTTTCGCTGCTGTTCATCTTCCTCGTCTGCATCGGTGAGGCCGTGTTCATCCTCGGCCTGCTGGTGCCGTCGCTCCCCATCCTGCTGCTGACCGGCGGCCTGATCGCGCAGGGCAGCCTGCCCTTCTGGCCGATCTTCTTTGCCGCGGTGCTCGGCGCCATTATCGGCGACGCCATTTCCTACACCGTCGGTTACCTGCTCAAGGACAAGATCCGAACGGTCTGGCCGTTCAAGAACCACCTGAAACTGATCGAGCAGGGCGAAGTGTTCTTCGCTCGCCATGGCGGCAAGGCGATTTTCATCGGCCGCTTCATCACCGGCGTCAAAGCCGTCATCCCCGGCGTCGCCGGCATGATGAGCATGCCCTACCGGCACTTCTCGGTGATCAACGTCATCTCCGCTTTCGTCTGGGCGGCCGTGCATATCCTGCCCGGTGTGCTGCTCACCGGCTGGCTCAAGTCCATCGGGCTGAGCCTTGAGATGGTGATCATCGTCGGCGCCATCGTCTTGACCGTGGCCTTCCTCGTCGTCCACTTCTGGAAGCGCATCCTCCTCGTCTTCGCCCCGTTCATGGGCGAGTTCGGCCGCTCGCTGCAGGCCCGCTGGCAGAAGCCCGAGGCCGGGCACTAGGAAAGCCTCTCAAACCCCTGTCATCTGGCTCTCACGTCGGCTCGCTATTGAGGGCCGATGCTTGAGATTTTCACTGCGCTCACTGGCTGGCTGGAGATGGTGCTCGAAACCATCTCGGGCAATTTCTGGCTCAGCCTGTGGTTCATCTTTCTGATCGCCGCCACCGAGGCGGTGTTCATCCTCGGCCTGTTCATCCCCTCGACCCCGGTGCTGCTGCTGGCCGGCGGGCTGATCGCTGAGGGTAAGCTGCCGTTCTGGGAGATCTACCTTGCCGCGGTGCTCGGCGCCGTGGTCGGCGATGCGATCTCCTATACGCTCGGCTTCTGGCTCGAGGGCCGGATCAAGACGCTCTGGCCGTTCCGCAACCACCTGCCACTGATCGCTCGCGGCGAAGCCTTCTTTGCCCGGCACGGCGGGAAGTCGGTGTTCATCGGGCGGTTCATCCCGGGGGTGAAGGCGGTCGTCCCCGGCATTGCCGGCATGTTCGGCATGAACTACCGGCACTTCTCCGTCATCAACGTCACCTCGGCCTTCGTCTGGGCCGCGGCGCATATCCTTCCCGGCATGCTGCTCTCGGCCTGGCTGAAATCCATGGGGCTGAGCCTCGAGCTGGTGATCATCGTCGGCGCGCTGGTGCTGGTCGTGCTGTTCCTCCTGCTGCATTACTGGCGGTCGATCCTGCTCGCCGCCGCGCCCTATCTCGGCGCCTTCGGCCGCAGCATCGCCGCTCGCTGGCAGAAGCGCGAGGCGGAGCACTAACTCCTACTTGCGCCGCGCCGGCATGAGGTCGAATATTGCGCGATGCTGCACATCCCACGTCGGCTCGCTTCGATCCTGACGCGCCTCTTGATGGGGCTCATGCTGCTGCTCGCGGCAGGCCCGGCTTTCGCCGACGACGCCGCCGACCGCGCCGCCATCGACAAGCTGTTCGCCCAGTTGCGTGTGGCGCCGAATGCCGAAACCGCACAGGCGATCGATGCGCAGATCTGGACCTATTGGACCACCCCGTCCGACCCGATCCTCGCTGGCCGCATGCGCGAGGTGCTGACGGCGCGCGGCATGGGCGACGCGGCCGGCGCACTGCGCCTGCTCGACAAGCTGATCGCCGACTATCCCGATTATGCCGAAGGCTGGAACCAAAGGGCCACCATCTATTACACGCTGGGCGATTTCGACGCCTCGATCGCCGATTGCGAGAAAGTGCTGGCCCTCGAGCCGCGCCACTTCGGCGCCCTCTCCGGGCGCGCCCTGATGTACCTGCAGCTGGGCAAGCGGGCGCTGGCGCTCAAGGACATGGCCGCAGCCCTGGCGGTGCACCCGTTCCTCAATGAGCGGCGTCTGTTCCCCGAACTGGGTGAGCCGATGACGCAGATCTGACCTGCCCCCACCGCCCTTCCGCCTGTCCGCTGCCACCCCATATGACATGCATTACCGGCGCTCACCCGCCGCCGAACTGAAAGGCCAGCTATGTCTGACGAACTCCCCGTCGAGCACGAAGAAGCCAACGGCCGTGGCCGCTACGTGGTCTATCTCCCCGACGGCTCCGAAGCCGAAATGACCTATCAGCGCCGCGACGCCAACACCATCATTGCCGACCATACCGGCGTGCCGCCGCAGCATCGCAACCTCGGCCTGGCGCTGAAGCTGGTGGAAACCGCCATCGCCGACGCCCGCGCCACCGGCAGCAAGATCGTACCGGTCTGCTCCTACGTCGTGGCGCAGTTCCGCCGCCACCCCGAATGGGCCGACCTGCAGGCCTGACCTCGGCGACTGCCTCCCGGCGTGGGCTTCGCCCTCGTCCTGCCGGTCGCTTTTTAGCCAAATGCTAACCATCCGGCGCCTCCAAGGGGGCGCTGAGGCAACTTGTAGCCCGCTGGCGCGCTTTCCTGTTCCCTAAAGGAATTGGAAACCATGCGCCGCGCGCTCGCCATCCTCGCTTTTGCCCTTACCGCTGCCGCTGCCCACGCGCAGGAGGCGGTAGCCCTGCCGATCCCTCCACTGACTGCCGAGGCGGTGAACGCGGCCGACATCTCGACCATCGCCGCGATCTATGCGACCGTCGCGCCGGCCGATCCCGCAGTTGCGGTCGAGCGTCACCCCGACCCGGCCGTGATCCGCCTGCAGGTGCTGCTCGATCGTGCCGGCGCCTCGCCGGGCGTCATCGATGGTTTCGATGGCGACAATGTCCGCAAGGCCGTGCTGGCCTTCGAGCTGATGCGCGGGCTGCCGCCCGACGGGGCGCTCGACCCCGAGGTGCTGGCGGCGCTCGAAACCGGCGGGCCGGTGATCGGCGACTACGCCATCATCGCCGATGACCTCAACGCCATCGGCGAGCCGATCCCCAGGGACTATGCCGAACAGGCGAAGCGCAGGTTCCTCGGCTACGCCTCGATCGAGGAGTCGCTGGCCGAGCGCTTCCATATGGATATCGACCTCCTGAAGGCGCTCAATCCCGGCGCCGGTTACACGGTCGGCGAACCGATCTACGTCGCCGCCTATGGCCCCGATCTCAAAGGCGAGGTCGTGCGCATCGAGGCCGACAAGTCACTGCGCCAGGTTCGTGCCTATAGCGCCGACGATCGGCTGCTTGCCGCTTATCCCGCCACCATCGGCTCGGAAGAGAACCCCTCTCCGTCGGGCACCCACATCGTCGAAGGCGTCGCCCCGATGCCGGAGTACACCTACAACCCCAAGGTCAACTTCCAGCAGGGCGAGAACACCGAAGTGCTCACCATCCCGCCCGGTCCGAACGGTCCGGTCGGCTCGATGTGGATCGACCTGAGCGAGCCGACCTTCGGCATCCACGGCACCCCGGAACCATCTCTCATCGACAAGACCGGCTCGCATGGCTGCGTGCGGCTGACCAACTGGGATGCCAATGAGTTGGCGAAGATGGTGAAACCCGGCGTGCCCGTCGACTTCGTCGGCTGATGTGGTTCTATGCGCCACCGGGTGAGTGGCGCCGGCCGGCGAGCCGGCGCGAGGCAACCGATCCGCCCCGGGAGCATTGGTCAGGTACAAGGAGAAGGCCAATGCTGAAACAAGGCACCGATATCAAGAGCTTCTTTGAGGCTTATGCCAAACGCAGCAACGCTGCGCTGCAGGATCCGCCCGTCGAGGATGTCGACGGCACCGTGGCAAGCTTCGCGCCCTACCTGGTCGAATCGAGCCCGCAGGGCGTGATGGGCGGCGCCAACAATACCGAGTTCAGGAACATGATCGGCCAGGGCTTTGCCAAATACCGCAACGTCGGTGGCACTGCCATGCGGATCACCGGCGTCAATGTCACTGAACTCGATGACGCCAACGTCATGGCGACGGTCGACTGGGAGTTCGACTACAAGCGCAGGCGGGACGGCAAGACCGGCACAGTCGGCTTCGCCAACCGCTACTTCCTCAACGTCGCCGGCGATACGCCCAAGATCTTCGCTTACATCACCCCCGACGAGCAGCAGGCGATGCAGGAGCACGGGTTGATCTGATAGGGGAGACAGCAGTCGGCAGTCGGCAGTCGGCAGTCGGGAAGCCCTGCCACTGGGCACCTATCCCTGCAACACGATTGCCGACTGCCTATTGCCGACTGCCGATCTCACGCCAGGAAATCCCGCACCGCGAGCAGTTCCTCGCGGCGGATTTCGTGGCCGCCTTCGTGCCAGAACAGCGATACCTCGGCGCCCTGCTCCTTGAAGTAGGCCGAGAGCAACTCCGCCGAATGCACCGGCGCGATAGGGTCACGCCGGCCGGCCGTGATGATGATCCGCTTACCCTTCAGTCCCGGTTGCGGCTTGGGGGTGAACGGGATCAGCGGGTGCATCAGCACCGCCACGTCGAACTGTTCCGGCGCCTCGAACAAGACCGAGGCGAGGATATTCGCCCCGTTCGAATACCCCAGTCCGAGCACTTCCTTCGCGTTCCCCTTGCTGGCGCCGACAAAGCCCGCGAGCTTCCTGGTCGCCCGCGCCAGGTCCGCCATGTCGTAGCGGCCCTCGCCGACGCGCTTGAAGTAGCGTAGCGCTCCGCCTTCGGAGACGTCGCCGCGCACCCCGATGCGTCGCGCCCCGGGCTTCAGTTCGGCCGCGAGGTCGGTGAACTGATGTTCGTCGCCGCCGGTACCGTGCAACAGGTAGAAGGCCGGCGCATCCGAGGATGCGCCGGGGATATCCACGTTGACGTAGCTGTCGATCGTCTCGGCCATCATGCCGGCTCCTTCTCTTCGAGCGGCTGCAGCGTCTGCTCCAGCGTGCTTCTCAGGTGCTCGTGCTGCTTGGGCAGCTTCAGCGCTTCACCCAGGTGCGCGGTGTCCTCGTCCCGGTCGAAGCCGGGTTCGTTCGTCGCGATCTCGAACAGCACACCGCCCGGGGTCCGGAAATAGATCGCCCAGAAATAGTCGCGGTCGATCACAGGCGTCACCTGGTAGCCGGTGTCCAGCAAGGCCTTGCGCACTTCGAGCTGCGCCGCCCGGTTCTCCACTGCGAAGGCGATGTGGTGTACCGAGCCCGCGCCGAGATCGGCCCGGTTGGCATCAGGCAGCACCTCGATGTCGATGCTGTTGGCCGGGTTGCCATCCGGCCGGATCAGCCGGTGGATGTTCTCCGAGCTTTCGGCGTTCTGGTAGCCCATGAACTTCAGCAGCTCTTCAGTGGCGCCGCCATCGCGCAGCCGCAGCGAGGCCGAATGGAAGCCACGGATCGCATGCTCGGCATCGACGCCATTGCCAGTCCACGGCAGCCGCGTATCGGCAGCATTCTCGACCAGGGCCAGCGCATCGCCCTCCGGCGCCCGGAAGCTCAGGCGCTTCTCGCCGAAGCTTTCGGAGAGTTCGAGATCCCCGACGCGATCCGCCGCCAGCCGCTCCTGCCAGTAGCCGAGCGAACCCTCAGGCACCGAGAACACCGTGGTGCCGACCTCGCCGACGCCAGGCCGGCCACGGGCGATGTGCGGGAACGGAAAGTGCGTCATCACCGTGCCCGGCGTGCCGACCTCATCACCGTAATAGAGGTGATAGACATCGGGCGCGTCAAAATTGACCGTCTGCTTGACCCGGCGCAGGCCGAGCGTCTTCGAAAAGAAGTGGTTGTTCTCGGCCGCATCGCGCGCCATCGAAGTAACGTGGTGCAGGCCCTTGATCTGAGTGATCATCGCTAACTCCTTGCGTCGGCTCTTGCCGATCGCGCTCCTGTGCCGGCCTTTGCCGGTCGCTTCGGCAGTAGAGATAGGGCACCGGCATTCACTCGAATAGCGCACCATCGGCGCAAGGGATTGTTTGTTTCGATCGAACAATCACAGCTTACGGGGTGTTCACTTGACCGATCGGATCGGCCTCGGCTAAATCTTGACTATGGAAGTCATAAATAGATCGCTCGAGCGCATCCGGCTCGAAACCCGCATCCGCATCCTCGACGTCGCCTCGGTCGTCGACCTCACCCCGCATATGCGCCGGATCCGGCTGACCGGCCCGGAACTCGAGGGCTTTCAGTCCCCGGGGCACGCCGACCACGTCAAGGTCTTCCTGCCCTCCGACGGCAAGCCGCTCCCCCGCCCTGAGCGCCATCCCGATGGCCTCGTCTGGCCCGACGAGGTGGCAAAGCCGTTCGTGCGCGAATACACGCCGCGCTACTTCGATGCCGCAGCGCTGACCCTCGACCTCGACTTCGTGCTGCATGGCGATGGCCCAGCCTCAGGCTGGGCGGCGGCCGCCAGGCCCGGCGACCAGTTGATGATCGGTGGTCCGCGCGGCACCATCCGTGTCCCCGAGGCGTTCGACTGGTACTTCATTGCCGGCGACGAGACCGCGCTGCCCGCCATTGGCCGCCGCATCGAGGAACTGCCCGCCAATAAGCCTGCTATCGCCATCATCGAAGTGCCCGAGGCCGCCGACGAGCAGCGCTTCGAAACCAGCTCTCCGGTGGCGATCCACTGGATCCACCGCAATGGCCGCGAGGCCGGCGCCGACAACCTGATCCTGCCCACAGTCGCCGAGATCGGCTTCCCACGCGGCGAAGGTTTTGCCTTCGTCGCCGGTGAGGCACAGATGGCCAAGGCGCTGCGCCACCACCTCGTCGCCCGCGGTTTCAACAACGACTACATCCGGGCCGCCGGCTATTGGCTGAGGGGCGAAGCCGGGGACTGACCGGCTACTGCTTGATGGTCAGCCTGCCCGGGTTGCGCAGTTGCGGCCGGCTACTTGATGACGGCGTGTCGAGCACGCAGTTGGCCATGGCAATCTGGTAGGCCCGCGCGACGCGAACCTTGCACTCGCCATAGATCACCGAGGTGAGCGGGTAGATCGCACAACCCGCATCATCGATATTGAACTGCACCAGCGCCTTCTGCAGGCAATCGGACTTTGCCGCGTTGTCCTTGGGAGCGGCTAGCGCTGCGCCGGCGACAAGTATGCCGACGCAAAAAGCGAGGCTGCGGATAAGCTGGAGTCGAGTGGGAGAGCGCATCTGGACCTCCTCCTGGATGGCCACGACGCTGTCACACCCAAGCTTAACTCACGCTGAGCGCCCCATCTCCGTTCCGTTCATTTTCGGCTTACACCGCATCGCGGAACTTCAGCGTCTCGACCGTCGGCCTGCTCGGCTTGTACTCGAGCCCGATCAGCCCGTCATAGCCCTGCGCCTTTAGCCATTCGAGCCGCTCGGCATAGTCCATGCGACCGCTGCCCGGCTCGCCGCGGCCCGGTGTATCGGCAAGATGCACATGCACGACGCGATCGAGCCGGCCGGCCAGCACCTCGATTTCCTCGCCCATCACGGCCGCGTGGTAGATGTCATAGAGCAGCTTGATTTCGGGCCGGCCCACCTCGTCGACGATGTCGAGCCCTTCCTCGGTCGAGGTGAGGTAATAGCCCGGGTGATCCACGCGGTCGTTGAGCGGCTCCAGCGCCAGCACCACGTCCGAGCCCTCGAGGATTCTGGCGGCTTCCTTCAGCACCTTGACGATCGCCGCATGCTGCGCCGCGCGCGCCATGCCGGGCTGGTTGTCGCCGGCCTGGGCGATGATCACCCTGGCGCCCAGCTGCAGCGCCGCCGCCAGCGAGGTGCGCACCCCCTCGAGGAACCACTGGTGCGATTCCGGATTGGTCAGCGGCGCGATCGGCTCACACAGAATCCCGGCCAGCGTCAGCCCGGTTTCGTCGAGCGCCAGCTTGATGGCGTCGCAATCCTTGTTGGAGAAACGCCAGAACTCGACAGCGTCGAGCCCCGCGGCCTTGGCCGCGCGGACCCGGTTGGCAACATCAGGTTCTTCGGTGGCGAACAGCCACTCGATACAGGCGGAGTAATGCATAAGACCTCAGATAACCAAGCGGGATCAGGGAAAGCTGTGAGACTCTTCCGATTCGATTCCCGCGACGAAAAACAGCGTCTGTCAGACGGTAACTTTGTGGGAAACCCGGCCCTTGTCGCCGAAGATCCTGATGTAGCGGCGGATTTCTGCCGCATCGCCGGTGGCCTTCTCCGGATTGTCCGAGAGCTTCACCGCCGGACGGCCATCCGCCTCGCTCACCTTGCACACCAGCGAGATCGGCTCAAGCTGCGGGTTGGGCCACGGCGAACAGCCCGAGAAATCGTTGGTGAGGTTGGTGCCCCAGCCGAAGGCCATGCGCACCCGGCCATGGAAGTGGTGATAGGCTTCCTCGATCATGTCGACGTCCAGCCCATCGGAGAAGATCAGCAGCTTGTCGCGCGGGTCGCGCCCGCGTTCCTGCCACCACTTGATGATCTTCTCGCCGCCCTCGATGGCGGGCGCACTGTCCGGCCGGAAGCCGGTCCAGTCCGCCACCCAGTCGGGCGCATGCCTGAGGAACGCATCGGTACCGAAGGCGTCGGGCAGGACGATCTTGAGATTGCCGCCATAGTAGCTCTCCCAATCCTGCAGCACCTGGTACGGCGTCTGTTTCAGCGCTTCCTCGTTCGGCGCGATTGCCGCCAGCACCATGGGCAGCTCATGCGCGTTGGTGCCCAGTGCCTCAAGGTCGTTGTCCATGGCCAGCAGCACGTTCGACGTGCCGGTAAACACTTCGAGCCCCAGCCCTTCCTTCAGCGCCTCGACGCACCAGCGCTGCCACAGGAACGAGTGCCGGCGACGGGTGCCGAAATCCGAGATGCGGAGCTCAGGGAGCAATTTCAGCCGCTCCACCTTCTCCCACATCTTGGCCTTGGCCCGCGCATAGACGACGTCGAGCGCGAACGGCCCATAGGCCTTCAACGCGGCACGACTGCGCAGTTCATTGATGATGGCGAGCGCCGGGATCTCCCACATCGTGGTCTCGATCCACTTGCCGTGGAAGGTCAGCTCAAACTGCCCGTCGCGCTTTTCGAGGTGGTAATCCGGCAGCCGGAACCCCTCGAGCCAGCGCAGGAACTCGGGCGAGAAAATCTGCTTCGAGCCATAAAAGCTGTTACCCGCCAGCCAGATCATCTCCTTCTTGCCGAAGCGGAGGGTCCGCGCATGGTCGAGTTGCGCGCGCAGTTCGCCCTCGTCGATATCGTCGGCGAGACGGACTGAGGTCTTGCGGTTGATCAGCGAGAAGGTGGCGTCGACTTTGGGGTAGAGCCCCCAGATCATCTGCAGCATCAATAGCTTGTAGAAATCCGTATCGAGCAGGCTTCTGACGATCGGATCGAGCTTCCAGGTATGGTTGTAAACCCGCCGGGCAATGTCGGTCTTCGGCATCACGCTTCCCTTCACTCGCCCGACACGTCCTGGAGCGCCTGCAGGAAAAGTCGTGAGACTTTTCCACCTCGAAAGCGCGACCAAGCCGATAACCTGGAGCATTCCGTCGTCTCAGCGAGACGATGGAAATGCTCTAGGCGGATCGGAGCGAAAAGAAAAGAGCACTCCATCGCCAAACGACGATGAAGGCCGCGCAATGGTGCGACAGGGGGCTGGCCTCCACGCGCGGGGCGCCGGGCCGCCCGACGTCCGTCAGTTGCCGGAGCCGGAGAGAAACTCGCTCTTGATCGTCATCCAGATGATCTTGAGGTCGAGGCCAAGCGACTGATTCTGGATATAGGCCAGGTCGTGATCGATCCGGCTGCACGAAGACTGCGCATCGGTCGTCGGTCCGCGCAGGCCATTGGCCTGAGCCCAACCCGACAGGCCTGGCCGCACTGCGTGCCGCAGCTCATAGTAAGGCACCAGGTCCTCATAGACCACGCCCGCTGCCTTCATGCCGATGGCATGCGGGCGCGGTCCGACCAGCGACATGTCGCCCCTGAGCACATTGAACAGCTGCGGCAACTCGTCGAGGCTGCGCGAGCGCATGAAGCGCCCAAGCGGCGTCACCCCGGGGTCGCCGGTCGTCACCTGTCGCACCCCGGTCGGATCGCAGGCGTCTGTCCGCATGGTGCGGAATTTGTAGATGCGGAACGGCACGCCATTGCGGCCGTGGCGCCATTGCCGGAACAGCACCGGCCCGGGACTGGAAAGCTTGATGGCGATCGCCAGCATCAGCAGCGTCGGCGACAGCGCGATCAGCGCCCCCGCCGAAAGCACGATGTCGATGGTTCGCTTGAGGATATCCTGAACGGTCGCCCGTGGCGGCCTCGCCGCGATCACCGGGATTCCGTTGTTCAAAGCCAGCGGCAGGCCATGTTGCGGTACCCGCCTGGTGAACGCGCGATCGATCGGGACCACATCCCCGATCTCGGACGAAAGAAAGACACGCAAGTTTTGCTCCGTCGCCTAGCCCAAAGCACTCGGCTGCATCCGCCAAGCGACTACATCCTCTCCCGCCCTCGGGAACGCGGCGCTCAGCCAGTAGCTCGGCCGAACTTCAAAATCGACGGCACGCCACCGCAATGGCACTACCGCTCATAAGCACCGTCAGCGTGTGGCCCGCTGCCCGGCACTGCCCAAACACCAATCCTCGCCTCACCCTGCGATGAGGCCTGGACCCTGCCATCGGGTTAGGCAGATAGCCGGCGCCTTAATTGGCGCTGGCCAGCTCCGGCACGGGGATCGCCGCCGTAGTAATAATCTGGCAATCCCTGATCGTGGCACTGATCTCGATGATCTGGGCCTGCTGAACCCCATCAGTCGAAAGCTGTGCCGCCGTTTCAATTGCGATCGGAAGCTCGGTCTGGTCTACCAGACAAGTTTCGTCGTCCTGGTAGAGCTCAACCAGAGCCGCCACCAGTTCAGCGATCGTCTCATTAGCGGCTTCCGAGGGCGCACCGATGCCCTTGAGGAAACCGTCCACTGCGGCAATACACTGGCCCCAGCGGTCCTTGTCGCCGTCATACTGTTCGCCCACCACCGGTGCGCAAACAGACATAACGCCAGGAATGTCCGTCGGAGCGCTCTGCGCCAGCGCAGCCGGGCTCCACAGGGCAGCCATGAAAGAAACCGCTGCCAGAGTTCCACACGCAAGTTTAAGATGAGGCATCTTACCCTCCTCCTCTTTGTAACACATTTTTAACACTAAGCGTCTGTCACGTCGAAAGTCAACGCGCCGCAACGACTTCGCCGATCACGTTATAGGCAGAACCGCGAAAATGGTTACCGGTGGAACTTCTTTATTACACCTCGGCAAACAACAACCGGCGGTGTGTTGCAGGCCGCTGCTTGCGGGCGGTGGCCGCCCGGCTGGCGGGTGACGGCGCCTATTAGTCCCTGTTTCCATCTTTCGCCAGCACCGTTCCGATGCTGATATGCCCGGCAACAACAGGGAGGACTTCATGCAACGTGTATTGGTCACCGGCGCGGCCAAGGGCATCGGACGCGCCGTCGCTGAGGCCTTCGCGGCCGAGGGCGCCAAGCTTGTACTGATGGATGTCGATGCCGCCGGGCTCGATGAGGTCGCGGCCGCGCTCAAGGGCAAGGCCGCAGCCACCGAGATCTGCGTCGGCTCCGTCGCCAGCCTCGCCGACTGCAGCCGTGCCGCGGCCATGGCGCAACAGAGCTTCGGCGGCCTCGACGTATTGAGCCACAATGCCGGTATCCAGACTTACGGCACCGTCGAGACCACCGACGAGGCGCTCTGGGACCGCACCCTCGACGTCAACCTCAAGGGCGCCTTCCTCATCTCGAAGGCCTCGATGGCCATGTTGCGCGCCTCAAAAGGCAGCGTCGTCCACATCTCCTCGGTGCAGGGTGTGGCCTCACAGGCCGGCGTCACCGCCTACTCGGTGTCCAAGCACGGCCTCATCGGCCTCGTCCGCTCGATGGCCGTCGACTACGCTCCCTACGGCGTGCGCGTGAACGGCATCGCCCCTGGCTCGGTCGATACCCCACTGCTCCGCAACGCTGTCGACGCCGCGCCCGACCCGGCCGCCGTGTATGCGGAAATCGACGCCATGCATCCGCTCGGCCGCATGGCCCACCCGTCCGAGGTCGCCAGCGCCGTGCTGTTCCTCGCTTCCGAAAACGCCTCCTTTATCACCGGCGAGGTCTTGCGGGTCGATGGCGGGATGCGTGCCAGATTGGGTGGCTCGCCCAAGACCAACTAAGCGCGAGGCGGGGGCCGCGACGGTCGATCGGCTGGAGCGGCCATGCCCTGGGGCCGGCCGTCGACGCCGGCTTCGCCCCGCCGGTTCATTCGCTCGTCCAATTGACTCCCTTCCGCCAATCAGGGCCCCTTCTCTCACAATCGAGCGGGACAACCCCGCCGCTGAGGAGCCATTGAAGTGAAGATTACCGCCATCAAGCCCTACGCCGTCTGGGTGGGCATCCGTAACCAGCTCGTCGTCAAGATCGAGACCGACGAGGGCATTTTCGGCTGGGGCGAAAGCGGCCTGTCGGGTCGCGAAAAGGCAGTAGTCGGCGCCATCGAGCACTACGCCGAGATCCTCATCGGCATGGACCCGTTCAAGATCGGCCACATCTGGCAGCTGCTCTATCGCAGCCAGTATTTCGAGGGCGGCCGCGTGCTGCAGGCGGCGATCTCGGCCATCGACATCGCGCTCTACGACATCAAGGGCAAGGCATTGGGAGTACCCGTTTACGAGCTCCTGGGCGGCAAGCAGCGCGACAAGATCCCGACCTTCGCCACCACCTCGGGCGAACCCGGCCCCGAAATGATCGAGCAGGCCAAAATGCTGATTGCCCATGGCTGGAACGCCATGCGGCTGTCGCCGTCGGGTCATGGCGAAACGGTCTACGAGCCGCGTGAGCATATCGGCAAGACCGCCAAGTGGATGGTCAAGGCGCGCGAGGAGCTGGGCGAGGACGTCATCCTCGGCATCGACTTCCACCACCGCCTGTCCGTGGCCGAGGCTGCGAGCTTCTGCCAGAAGATGCCGTCCGGCACGCTCGACTTTCTCGAGGAGCCGATCCGCGACGAGACCCCCGAGGCCTATGAATCGCTGCGCACCCTCACCGACATACCCTTCGCCATCGGCGAGGAGTTTGCGTCCAAGTGGCAGTTCCTGCCCTACATCGAACGCGGCATCCATCAGTTCAACCGCATCGACGTGTGCAATGTCGGCGGCCTGACCGAATCGATGAAGGTCGCCGGCTGGTCCGAGGCGCACTACGTGGACATGATGCCGCACAACCCGCTCGGCCCGATCTGCACGGCGGCCACCGTTCACTTCTCGGCAGCGGTGCCGAACTTTTCCTGGCTCGAGACCCGCTCCAGCCCGGCGGAACATCTCGGCTTCGACAATACCGAGTTTTTCCCCGTGCAGCCGCGGCTTGAGGGCTCGCACTACCCGGTCAGCAATGCCCCGGGGCTCGGCATCGAGGTCAATGAAGAACTGATCAAGCAGCAAAGCTTCAAGTTCTGGCAGGCACCCATGCTGCACCGCCGCGATGGCTCTGTGACCAATTGGTAGTGATCTCGTGGGTTGACGCCCCGCCGCGCCACCCCACTTAGTACTTGTGGACGCAGGAATCGAAGCTCAGCCCGTACTTCGGGCTGAGCGGCGTTGCTTCGGCGTCAATTTGGGTTGCGGCGAGGGCTTAGAATTGGCTGACTTTTTTGAACCCGCGGGACGCGGCGTGCAACATGCCAGCCTGCGCGCCGCCAATCGCCGCGCCGTGCTCACCACCATCACCTTCAGCCCCGGCATTTCCAACGCCGAAGTGTCGCGTCGCACCGGCCTCGCCCCGCAGACGGCGTCGGCGATCGTCACCGAGCTCGAGGATGATGGCCTCATCACCCGTGGCGATGTGCTGCGCGGCCGCCGCGGCCAGCCGGCGACGCCGCTCTACCTCGACTACGCCGGCGCCTATGGCATCGGCTGCGAGATCTCCTGGCACCACATCGACATCACCCTGATCAACCTCGGCAGCGAGGATCTCGGCCGCTATCGCCGCGATTTCGCCTACCCCGACGCAACCACCGTCATCGCCGAGGCGGCCGAAGCGATCGCCGGCCTTGTTGCCCGGCTCAGCCCCGCGCAGCAGCAACGCGTCGCCGGCGTCGGCCTCGCGACACCCAGCAACCTCGGTAGCCTGATCGGCAATGTCGACCCGCCGGCTGATCAGCTCGAGGCGTGGCGTGACCTCGATCTGCGCGCCGCGCTCGAAGCGGCGACGGGCCTCGCCACCACCTGGTTCAATGACGGCAACTGCGCCTGCTTCGCCGAAATGGTGATGTCGCAGCCACCGCGCCCGGCCAACCTGGTACACCTGTTCGTTTCGACCTATCTCGGGGCGGGCATCACCGCCGAACACACGCTGTGGGAAGGCCCGACCGGCAACTCCGCCAACCTCGGATCGATGCTGGTCAACGGCCATGACGGCCATCGCAGCTTCGGCCACGACATCGCCTCGACCACGGCCCTCGGCCGGCGCCTCGCCAAGGCGGGCATCGAACTGCCGGTCGGCAACCCCTCCGACTGGCCATGGGCAGATTGGGAAGCGCACATCGCCCCATGGGTCGAGGCGTCGGGCAGCGCCCTCGCCGAGATCATCGTCAATACCGGCGCCGTGCTGGAGATCGATCACGCCATCATCGACAGCACCGCCCCGCAGCCGATCATCGAGCGGCTGGTGGCGGCAACCGAGCAGTCGCTGGCCGAACTGGTGGTCATCGGCGCCAGGCGCCCTCGCCTCGTCGCCGGCACGCTGGGCGCCCGCGCCACCCCGCTCGGCGCCGCCCAGCTGACCATGTTCCGCAGGCATTTTTCGCGGGACCTGAGTGATATGCTGGCGGCGGAAGCGGGCGACTAGCTGGCCGCTGGGCTGGTGGTCGCGGACCCCCACCCCTGTCCCCTCCCCCTAAGAATGGGGAGGGAGACCCTCACACGGACATCGAGGCTGCCGTCTCCCTCCCCATTCTTAGGGGGAGGGATTAAGGGTGGGGGTCGGCCCGCACCGGCGTTCATCTAGTCCGGCCTAAACCCGCGCCAGCTCCCGCAGCATCACTGTAGCCCGCTCGAACCGCTGCTGCTGCCGCGCAATCCGCTCCGCCCGATCGGCCCTCGGCAGGAAAACCCTGCCCCGCGCCGCGGCGCCGACGGTCAGCCCAAGTGCCTTCGCTGCGGCGCGATAGGCGCCGAGGCTCGCGGCCAATACCGGATATTGCGGCACCGTGACCTCGCGGCCCAGCACGTCGGCCATGATCTGCGGCCACACCGCGCTCTGCGCGCCACCGCCCACCAGGTAAACCGGCCCAACGGCGCCCATGGCCCGCACATTGGCGGCGATGGCGAACGCCACGCCTTCGAGCGCCGCATAGTAGAGCGCCGCCGCGCTGTCGCTAGCCGCGACATTGGCGAACCCGGCCCTGAGTTCAAGGTCGACGAACGGGGTGCGCTCGCCGTTGAGATAAGGCAGGAACAGCGCCCCGCCGGGTGCAGCATCCGCCTCACCCGCCAGCCGCTCGGCTTCGGAGAGGGTCAGACTCAGCGTGTCACGGGCCCATTGCGCCGCCGCGCCGGCAGAGAAGATCGGCGCCACCTCGATCAGCCCGCCATGCAGCGGATGCGACAGCCGATAGTATGGCCGCGGCGTTCGCTCGGTCAGCGCGGTGACACCCGCCACCCAACCGCTGGTGCCCAGGTAGATGCTGACCTCATCGGGCTGCTCCGCCCCGCTGCCGATGGTCGTCGCTGCGGCATCGCCACAGCCGTTGATCACCGGGATGCCAGCCGGCAGACCCAGCGCAGTCGCGGCCTCAGCCGTCAGCCCGCCGAGCACGGTTTCTGCCGCGAGGATCGGGGGCAGCAAGCCGCGATCGATGCCGAGCAGTTCGACCAGCTCAGCCGACCAGTCGCGCGTGCCGATATCCATCAGCCCGGTGGTGCTGGCGCAGCTCGGATCGGTGGCCGCGACGCCGGTGAGCCGCAACGCCAGAAAATCCTTCGAACCCGGCAGCACCCATTCGGCGTTTTTCGGCCCGAGCGCCAGCAGTTTGAACGCCGTCATCAGCGGCCGCGGCGCATTGCCGAGGATCGCCGTGGCATCGGCCGCCGCGAGCCGCGCCACCACCGCCTCGAAGGCTTCCGTCCCGATCGGATCGGAATAGAGCGCCGCCTCCCGCACTGGCGTGCCGACCGCATCGACGGCGATCAGGTTCTCCATCATCCCGGTCAGCGACAGCGCCGTGACGCCGTCGCGTGGCAGCCTGCCCAACGCCTCGACCGCGGCGCGCCACCAGTCCTCCGGCGCCCGCCGATGCGGCGCACGCTGCTCGGGGTAGCCGGCATCGGTGGTGGCGATCACCGCGCCGTCGTCGGCGAACACCGTCGCCTTCAGCGCCGAGCTGCCGCAATCGAGCACCAGGATGCTCATTTCGCCCGCCCCACCCGGCGCAGCAGCACCGCCACGAGAATGATCACCCCGGTCATGATCTTCTGCACGAACGGCTCGACCCCGACGATGGTCATGCCGTTGACCATCACCCCGGTGATGGCGACGCCCAGCAGCGTGCCCGCCACCGTCGGCGCTCCGGTGGGCGATGCCGTGGTGCCGATGAACACCGCCGCATAGGCCGGCAGCAGCAGCGGCTCGCCCATGGTGTGCTGCACGCTGCCCAGTCGCGACGCCAGCAGCAGCCCGGCGAGAGCCGAGAGCCCGCCGGCAATGGCGAAGGTGACGATGACGTCGCGGACGATCGGCAGACCGGCGAGCCGCGCTGCCTGCGCGTTGCCGCCGATGGCCCGCAACCGCCGCCCGAACTCGGTCTGCGTCAGGACGAACGCCGCGACCCCCAGCACCGCGACGATCCAGAAGCCCAGCACAGGGATGCCGAACACGTCGCCGCGCGCCAGGCTCTTGAAGCCATCCGGCACCGACTGGAACAGGCTCTGCCCACCACTGAGCCCGAAGGCGAAGCCCGAAAGGATGGTGCCGAGCGCCAGCGTCGCAACGAACGACGGAATGCCGAACCGCGCCACCAGCACCCCATTGGCGGCACCGCCGACGCTCCCCACCAGCAGCGCTGCCGGCACCGCCAGCCACAGGTCGTAGCCCTGCCCGAACAGCACGAAGCAGATCACCGCCGCCAGTGACGCCGAAAAGCCGACCGACAGGTCGAACTCCGAAATGGTCATCACCAGCGTCGCCGCGGTCGCGACGATAGCGAGGGTCGCCATCTGCTGGACGAGGTTGAACACATTGGCCGGCGACGCGAATGCCGCAGGCGCCGCGATCGAAAAACCGATGCAGAGCAGCACGAAGGCGATCAGCGTGCCGAAGCGATTGAGATTGGTGCGGGTCACGCCGCCTCCCGAGACTGCGCGGCCGCCGACAGCGCTTCGGCGCTCGCCTCCGCGCGGGTGAAAACTCTAACGATGCCGCCCTGCCGGAACACCGCGATACGGTCGCCCAGTTCCAGCGCCTCGTCGCGGTCCGAGGTCGAAACCAGCACCGCATTGCCGTCGGCGGCGATGGCCCGGATGATGTCCTTGATGGTCGCCTTGGCCATCACGTCGACGCCCTCGGTCGGCTCATCGAGCAGCATCACCTTGGAGTGCCGGTTGGCCCAGCGCGAAAAGATCAGCTTCTGCTGGTTGCCGCCGGACAACGTCCGCGCCAGCTGTTTCGGGTCGCGATAACTGAGCGACACCCGCTCGGCAGCGACAACAAACTCCGCCTCTTCGGCCTTCACATCCGGCACCGGCAGCCCGCGCAGGCGGCGATAGCCCGACAGCAGCGGCAGCGTCTTGTTGAACACCAGGTCCTCGTTGACGAACAGCCCGCTGCGATGTCGGTCGGCCGGCACGCACGACACGCCCCGGGCAATCGCCTGCCGCGGCGAGCGCGGCGCATAATCCGCACCGGCGAGCCGCATCTTGCCGACCCAGGGGATCGCCCCCCAGATCGCGTTGAGCAGGCTCGAGCGTCCGGACCCGGCCAGCCCATAAAGCGCGATCACCTCACCGGCATGCACGTCAAGTCGCGCCGGCCGGGTCAGGTCGCCTGCCGTCACGCCATCGATCTCGATAATCTTGGGCGCGCTGGTGTCGGTCGCCCGGTTCGAGCGCTCCGAGGCGCTGCCGCCCATTGCCGCGATCATCGCCTCGGGTTTCACTTCGCCCTCGGCAAAGCGCGCCACGATCCGCCCGTCGCGGATCACCACGGCGCGTCCGCAGAAATCGGCGATCTCGTCGAGCCGGTGGCTGACCAGGATGATCGAGGTGCCGCGCTGTCGCGTGCGGCGCAGCACGTCATAGAACCGCTCGGCATCCTCTGCCGGCAACGCCGCGGTCGGCTCGTCGAGGATCAGCAGGCGGCCCTTGTCGGCCACCGCCCGCAACAGCCGCACGAACTGCCGCTCGGCCGGCGGCAGGAACATCACCGGCAGGTCGAGATCGAGCTCCGGCGCGATGTCGGCCGCCACTTCGGCAATCGCCGCGCGCATCGCCTTGCGGTCGATCCGTCCGAACCGCCGTGGATAGGCGCGGCCGAGATAGCAGTTTTCGACCGTATCGAAGCCCGGCACCAGCGGCGCATCCTGGTGGATGACCCGGATGCCCGCCGCGTAGGCATCATGCGCCGAGTGAAACTGCGTGAGGCTGCCGTCGATGCGGATCTCGCCCGCATCGGGTCGATCCGCGCCGGCAATGAGCTTGATCAGCGTGGATTTGCCGGCGCCGTTCGGCCCGACAAGCCCAAGCACCTCGCCCTCGGAAAGGGCGAGGCTCACGTCCTCGAGCGCGTGGGTTGCGCCGAAGCGCCGGCTGATCCCGGAAAGGTCCAGCAACGTCAGGGACAGGTGACGCCGAGGCTCTCGCGGGTGATCAGTTCCACCGGCGCGTAGAGTTCGTCGGCCTTGGCGCTGCCGCCGGCGAGGATGGTGTTGAGCTCGCCGGCCGCGATGCTGGCCATCTCGCCAAAGCCCTGGCGCACGGTGCCGATATAGGCGCCGCAGGCCTTGATCAGGTCGATCGCCTGCGGGTTGCCGTCGATGCCGGCAATGACGATGCCCTTGCGGCCCGCCGCCTCGATGGCGAGGTTGGCTCCGATCCCCGGCTCGTCCCAGGCCGCCCACACCGCGTTGATGGCGCCGTCGCCCGGGTTGGCGAGCAGCATCGCATCCATGGCGGCGCGGCTGTCATCGACCTGGCCCGGTACTGCCACGTAGTGATCGGCCACCTGCTTGATCTCAGGGTTGGCCTTCAGCGCCGCATCGAGCGCCAGCTCGCGCTGATGCACGCCCGGGTGTGCCGAGTAGAAGAAGCGCACGATGTTGCCCTTGTTGCCGATTTGATCGAACAGGAACTTGGTCATCGTCTCGCCGAGCACGTAGTTGTCGGAGGTGACGTTGAGCACGCTCGAGGCGTTCTTGGCGCCGTCGATGGTGATGACAGGCACGCCCGCCGCCTTGGCCTTGTCGACCTGGTCCTGGATCTGCGCCGGGTCGACCGACACCAGGACAATGGCGTTGGCGCCGCTGGTGGTCGCATCCTCGACGCGGCTGGCAAAGGCCGCCATGTCGCCGGCGGTGTCCACCACGTCGACGGTCCACTGATACTCGGTCGCCTTGGCCTTGAACGCCTCGATCATCTCGCCCGTCGCGATCGCCGCGAGGAACGGGGTGATCACCGAGACTTTCTCGCCGGCGGCGAGCGCCCCCGAGGAGACGCCGAGCGCCAGGATGGACGCGAGCCCGAGGGCTGCGATGGATTTATGCATGGGATTGTCCTCCGAGAATTCCGCGCGAACATATCGGCGCCGTTTGAGGCCGCAAAGCCCTTCCAACGGAGAATCCGTCAGCTGAGCCCGTAGCTGTCGAACTGCCGCCAGGTCTCGGTGAGCTCAATCACCTGCCGGCTGGCCCGCGCCTCATCGATCTTGATCGCTGTCATCCCCGCCACCAGCCCGTCGACGATCGACACCGGAAGCGACGCGCCATCGGTCAGGTGGGCGAAGATATCGGCCACCATCTGCTCGTCGGCGCCGTAATGTACCGAGGTGCCCTTGGTCTCATAGCGCTTGTCGACCATCCGTTCGCCGGTCCGCGCATCGTGCATGCGGTAGAAGTTGCGCACGAAATCGCCCTCGGCCATGCCATGCGTGCCGATGACGGTGAAATGCCGGTACTCGTCGGGCACATTCAGGTTGGTGTGAAAGCAGAGGTTCTCGCCGCCGGAATATTCCACCAGCGCCGTCTGGTAGTCGATGATGTCGCCATCGCCGTCCCACACCCGGCTATTGCTCTCCCAGCCACCGGGTTTGCGGAAATACACGTCGAGATCGTTGATCCCGGCCTTGGTCGGCATGTTCTCGGGCACGAAGGTCTTGCGCCCGCCGAAGCTCGCCACCCGCACCGGCCGATTGCCGACCAGCCCCTGGTAGAGGTCGATATCGTGGCAGCACTTTTCGAGGATGAAGCCGCCCGAATAGCCGCTGCGCCGCCGCCAGTCGCGCATGAAGAACGCCCCATGGTAGGGCGCGATGTGCTCGCTGGCCTCGATCGAGGTGATCTTGCCGAGCGCGCCCGAACGATAGCTCGCGACGAGGTCGCGATAGAGCGGCGCATAGCGCAGCACCAGGCCGATCATCACGCTGTCGGCGCCGCCGCTCTGCTTCAACAGCTCGAGCAGCGCATAGGTATCCGCCTCGGTGGTCACCACCGGCTTTTCGGTGAACACCTTCAGGCCCGCCTCGAGCCCGATCCGAATGTGATCGAGATGCATGTGGTTGGGCGAGCCGACCATCAAGAGGTTGAGCTTTTCGGCCTTGAGCAGCGCCTCCGGCGTTTCATAGGCGGGCCCCGCATCGATCCCTGCCCCGGTCAGTTCCGGCATCCCATAGGGCGTCGGATCGACATAGCCAACCAACCTCGCGCCCGGCACCTGCTGCACCGCGATCCGCGCCAGGTACCCTACCCGGGCGCCAAGCCCGACAATTCCGATCTTCACGTCAAATTTCTCCTCGAGGCGGCGCAGAAGCTAGATCAGTTTCCGGTAGACCGCCACCGAACCACCCTGCTGCTCTGATGCACGCTACCTTGGGACGCAATGGGTAGCGCCGGTACGCGAACCAACGCTCTGCAAGCACCCCAAACTCGATGTCATCCCAGCCAAAGCTGGGACCCAACTCACAGCCCGCGCAAGTGGATGGATGGGTCCCAGCTTTCGCTGGGATGACACCGGTGGGTGGGCACGACCACGCGCATAAGGGCCTGTGCCGGGATGACATCGTGTTCGGGGCGATTACACCGATTCCCGCTCGATCACCCAGCCATCGCCAGCGAGAAAATCATGCTACTGCGCAAACAACGTTCCATATAGCGGAACGCAACTCAGCGACCGAACATCAAATTGCTGCGCGCTTTGCCGCTGAAACGGGAAGCTACTTGCCATACGCACATATCCTATGCAGACTATCGGCATGCAAAAAGAGTTTGCATTCCACATTATGGAATACGACGGCAGCACAGGCGCGGTGCACTGCCGACGGCACAGGGGGTCAGATGTGGAGGCGCCGCGCCACGCACAGATTTTCAGGGACAATCGGAAGGGACGATTCAACATGCAGTCTAAGGGAAAGTTCGGCCAGCGCCTCGGCGCCATCGCCGCGGCTGCGATCATGCTGGCAGCCTTTGGCGGCGCCGAAGCCATGGCCGCCTCGCCGCGCGCCGCCGAGAACAAGGTGGTGCTGATCGCCCGCCAGGATCCGGGCACGCTCGATTACGTCACCAGCGGCCTCACCGCGCTGCGCCTGTGGATTCCGGCCAACGTCGTCGAGCCGCTGATCTATTTCAACAAGGACGGCTCGGTTGAGCCCGGCGTCGCCGAGTCCTGGACCATTTCCGACGACAAGCTGACCTACGAGTTCAAGATCCGGAAGACCAACTTCTCCGATGGCACCCCGGTGACCGTCGAGGACGTGATCTACTCGCTCAACACCATGAAGGCCTCGCCGGTCGTCAACAACTCGTCGGCCTACAATGCCGTCACCGCCATCGAGAAGGTCGATGACCAGACCGTCAAGGTGACGCTGTCGCAGCCGAGCCAGAACTTCTGGCGCGGCATGGGCTCGGTCGCCGGGCTGATCCAGCCCGAGCACGCCGCCGGAAGCATCGCCACCAACCCGATCGGCACCGGCCCCTACGTGCTGAAGTCCTACACCACCAACTCGACCTTCGAGTTTGAAGCCAACCCGAACTACTGGGGCACCAAGCCAACGATCACCGCCGCCACCGTGCGCATCGTGACCGACGGCACTGCCGGCCTCAATGCGCTGGAAGCCGGTGAAGTCGACGCGGTTCCGGTGATCACCATTGACCTGTGGGAACAGCTGACCAAGCGTGAGCTCGACAAGAAGTTCACGCTCGTCACCTACCCGCAGATCGGCGAGCCGACCTACGCCGTGTTCAACCAGAAGCTCGACCCGGCTTTGCGCCAGGCGCTTGCCGCGACGCTCGATCGCCAGTCCTACAACGACGCCTTCGGCGCCGCCTGGGGTGCCGAGAACACCTGTACCTTCGCGCTGCCCAACCAGCCCTGGTACTCGCCGGAAAGCCCCGAAACCTGCCCCTACCCGTTCGACTATGAGGGCGCGATGGCCAAGGCTCCGGAGTTCGCCTCGACCCCGCTCGAATATGCTTCGCTGAGCGACGTGCCTGACCTGTCGCTGCCGGCCGACATCATGATCCCGGCGATGCAGGGCGCCGGCTTCAACGTGACCCGCAACGCCATTGACCTCGCGCGCTACAGCCAGCTGATCTTCCAGGGCCGTCCGCCGCAGTTCGATATCACCGTGATGTCGGGCGACGCCGAGCCGACCCAGTGGGCCTGCCCCACCCCGGACAAGGCCGGCTGGAGCACCTATTGCAGCGCCGAATACACCCAGGCACTGAGCGATGCCGACAAGGCGACCTCGGACGAGGACTACCTCGCCAAGATGAAAGAGGCCGCGGACATCCTCCGCAAGGACGCCGTCATCGTGCCGCTGATCGCCAAGAAGGGCGTCGGCCTGTTCGACGGCGAGCTCAAGGGCTTCCTCGAGCCGCGCGTCCTCGTCGCAATCGAGATCGGCAAGCTGCACTGGTAAGTGTAGCCTGATCCAATCCGCGAGCCGCCGGCCCGTGCCGGCGGCTCGCACCAGGTTTCTGCGGCCCCGAACAGGCCGCTTCGTCAAGGGTTGAGCTGAATGGCAATCTACGCGCTACGCAAACTTGCGTTTTTTCTGGGCGCCGTCTTCGTTGCCTCGCTGGCCATCTTCATTCTCATTCGCGCCGCCGGCGGCAACGTCGCCGCCATCGTCCTCGGCAAGGATGCCACCGCCGAGGCGATCAACGCCCTGGCGCATGCCTATGGCCTCGATCGGCCGCTGCCGGTCCAGTATTTCAACTGGATCACCAACATGCTGCAGGGCGATCTCGGCCAATCCTTCCGCACCAAGGAAAGCGTTGCCGAGCTGGTCACCGCGCGGCTTTCCGTCTCCGTGCCGTTGGCGCTCTCCGGCCTGCTGCTCGGCCTCATCATCGCCATTCCGGTCGGCACCTACGCGGCGCGCAATGTCGGCAAGCCCTCGGGCGCCGTGCTGGCGCTGATCAGCCAGATCGGCATCGCCGTGCCGGTGTTCTGGGCCGGCATCCTGCTTTCGGTGCTGTTCGGCGTAAAGCTCGGCTGGCTGCCCACCGGTGGCTGGATCGACTGGCGCGAAAGCCCGATCGGCGCCATCCGCTCGCTGGTGCTGCCGGTGCTGTCGCTCGGCCTGATCATGGCCGCCGTGCTGATCCGCTATGTCCGCTCTGCCGTGCTCGACGTCATGAACCAGGATTATGTGCGCACTGCCCGTGCCGTCGGCATGACCCGCACCCAGGCGCTGCTCAGCGTCGGCCTCCGCAACGCGGCGCTCCCCATCGTCACCATTGTCGGGCTGCAGATCGCCGAGCTGATCGGCGGCACCGTGATCATCGAGATGGTGTTCTCGCTGCCGGGCCTGAGCCGCATGATCCTCGCCAACGTCGCGGCGCGCGAGGTGATCGTCGTGCAGTCGACCGTCATGCTGATCATCATCTTCGTTATCTTCGTCAACTTCGTCGTCGACCTGCTCTACGGCGTGCTCGATCCACGCGTTCGGAACGCGGCGTGAGAGGGGAGGCAGCAGCATGAACACCACCACCGCCCCCGCAGTCGCCCCGCGCCGCCGGCGCCGCCTCGAGCTCAATGCCTCGCTGGTCGTCGGCGTGGTGCTGACCATCGGCTTTCTGGTCATCGCCATCGTCTCGTTCTTCTGGCTGCCCTCGAACCCCAACATCCCCAACATCAAGAACCGCATGCTGCCGCCGGGCACCGTCGATCACTGGCTCGGCACCGACGGGCTCGGCCGCGATATCATCGCCCAGCTGATGGTAGGAGCGCGCACCTCGATCCTCGTCGGCGCCGGCGGCGCCACCATCAGCCTGATCCTCGGCACCATCGCCGGGCTGGTCGCCGCCGCCTATGGCAAGATCGCCGACGAGACCATCTCGCGCGGCGCCGATATCATGCTGTCGATCCCCGGCATGGTGACCGCGCTGGTGCTCGCCGCCACCATGGGCTCGGGCGCGCTCACCACCATCTTCGCGCTCACCGCTTTCTTCACCCCCTCCTTCACCCGCGTCATCCGCTCCGCCGCGATGAGCGTGCTGCAGGAGGATTTCATCACCTCCGCCAAGCTCTATGGCCGCGGCAAGCTGTTCATCCTGGCGCGCCACGTCATCCCCAATATCGCCGGTGTAATGATCGTCCAGTTCACCCTCTATTTTGCCGCCGGCATTCTCACCGAGGCGGGCCTTTCCTATCTCGGCGTCGGCGTCACCCGGCCCTCGATCTCGTGGGGCATGATGCTCAACGAAGCGCAGCAGACCGTCGGCATTTCCTCGCCGCTCGCCATGTGGCCGGGCCTTGCCATCGTCATCGTCGTGCTCGGCCTGAACCTCCTCGGTGACGGGTTGCGCGACGTGCTCGATCCCAAGCTGAAGCGGAGGAGCTGATGACCTCGGCCAAACCGCACGCCATCGAAGTCAAAAACCTCGAGGTCACCAATGGCGACGTCACCGCCGTGCGCGGCGTCTCCTTCACCATTCCGCAGGGCGGCCGTATGGGGCTGGTCGGGGAATCCGGTTCCGGCAAGTCGATGACCGCGCTGGCGCTGATGGGCCTGCTCCCCATGGGCTGGAGCACCCACGGCAGCATCCTCCATGACGGCGTCAACCTCGTCAGCCAGTCCGACAAGGCGCTGTCGAGCCGCCGCGGCCGCACCCTCTCGATGGTGTTCCAGGATCCGCTGAGCTCACTCAATCCGGTCCGCCGGGTCGGCGACCAGATCAGCTCGGTGATCCGCCGCCATACCGGCGTCGACAGGAAGATCGCCGAAGCGCAGACCATCGAACTGATCAAGCAGATGAACCTGCCGCGCCCCGAGCAACTGGTGCGCGCCTATCCGCACGAGATCTCCGGCGGGCAGCGCCAGCGCATCATGATCGCCATGGCGCTCGCCTGTTACCCGCAGCTGATCATCGCCGACGAGCCGACCACCGCGCTCGATGTCACCGTGCAGAAGCAGGTGCTGCGCCTGCTCAATGGCGCCGTCCGCGACCGCGGCTCGGCGCTGCTGATGATCACCCACGACCTGCCGATCATCGCCGCCATGTGCGACACCGTCGCCGTGATGTATGCCGGCCGCATCGTCGAGATCGGCCCGGTGCAGGAGGTGTTCCGCAACCCCAGGCACCACTACACGCGCGGCCTGCTCGACAGCCAGCCGACCATGGACAATATCGCGCTCGACGGCTCGTCGCGCCTCGTCTCGATCCCCGGCATGGTGCCGCCGCTGCACAGCCTGCCCACCGGCTGCGCCTTCAACCCGCGATGCCCTGCCGCCACCGACAAGTGCCGCGAAGCCATGCCGGAACTGGGCAGCGACGGGGTCAGCGCCGCCTGCTGGCACCCGATCCGCCTCGCCGGCGAGGTGGCCGCGCAATGAGTGCCGTGACCCCATTCCCCGCCGACGCGCGCCCACTGCTCGAGGTGAGGCAGCTGAGCCAGGTCTACAACCTCAACCGGCAGAAACTGTTCGCGCCGCGGCCGAAGCTGAAGGTGCTCGACAGCATCGATTTCTCCGTCCGCCCCGGCGAAGCGGTTGGCCTCGTCGGCGAATCCGGTTCGGGCAAGACTACCCTTACCCGCATGCTCACCGGCGTCGAACGCCCGGGCGAAGGCCAGGTGCTCTATGACGGCGTCGACGTCTGGACCGGTGGTGAAGCGCACCGAAAACTGTTCCGCCGCTCGGTGCAGGTGGTGCTGCAGAACCCGCGCTCCTCGCTCGATCCGCGCATGCGTGTCGGCACCTCGCTGCTCGAGCCGCTGCGCAGTTTGAGGATCGAAGGCGACCACGGCGCCCGCGTGCTTGAAGTGCTCGACCAGGTCGGGCTCGACAAGAATGCGCTCGAGCGCTTCCCGCATGAGTTCTCCGGCGGCCAGCTGCAGCGCATCGCCATTGCCCGCGCCCTGATGCCCGGCCCGAAAGTGCTGATCGCCGACGAGCCGGTCTCCGCCCTCGATGTGTCGATCCAGGCCCAGGTGCTGAACCTGCTCAAGGACCTGGTGCGCGACCTCGGCCTCAGCCTCGTCTTCATCGCCCACGACCTGTCCGTCGTCGCCTACACAACCAGCAAGGTCTATGTGATGTCGTCTGGCAAGATCGTCGAAGTGGGCAAGCCGCTCGACCTGTTCCGCACCCCACAGGCCGAGGCGACACAGGCGCTCGTCGGCGCTGTGCTCAGCGTCGAAGCGGGTCTCGCCGGGAACGCACTCGCATGAGCCAGTGCGTCGCCATAACAGGTTCTACCACCGGCATCGGCTATGCCATCGCCGAGGCCTTTGCCCATACCGGCGCGCGGCTGGTGATCAACTCGCACCTCGCTGACGAGAGCGGGGCAGCCGCGCGGCTCGGCAAGCTGACCGAATGCCACTTCGTCCAGGCCGATCTCTCGACGGTGGCTGGTGCGCAGGGCTTCGTCGCGGCGGCGCGCGCGAAACTCGGTCGGCTCGATACGCTGGTCAACAACGCCGGCACCTACCTCGACACCAATTTCGACGACCTCACCGAGGCGGCGTTCGACCGGACCTTCAACCTCAACGTGAAAGGCTACCTGTTCGCCGCGCAGGCCTTCGTCAAAGGTCTGGCGCCGGGTCAGGAGAACCCGAGCATCATCTGCACCGGCTCGACCAACTCACTGGCGGCCGAAAAGAACAGCGTCATCTACGACACCTCGAAGGGCGCGGTGCTGATGCTGGTCCGCAACCTTGCGGTCACGCTCGCCGAACGCGGCATCCGCGTCAACGGCATCGGGCCGGGGATCATCGAGACGCCTCTGTCCGCGAAGGGGCTGGCGGCGCCGGGCGTGCGCCCGGCGCTCGAACGGCAGATCCCGCTCGGTCGCGTCGGCATGCCCGACGATATCGGCGGCGCCGCCGTCTTCCTCGCCTCTCCCGCCGCCCGCTACATCACCGGACAGATGCTCTATGTCGATGGCGGCATCCTCGCCAACCAGATGTCCTGGGAGCCCCAAGCATGAGTGAAAAACTCCGCTACGCCGAGACCGGCGAAGTGCACCTCGATTTCCATGGCGCCACCGACACCACCATCGAGTTCATCATCGGCAAGTTCGGCCTTGCCGCGATGGACGATATTTTCCGCAAGGTCGGCAAGGACGTCTATCGCTCGATCCATGAGGATCTGGTGGCCGGCGATACCGGGCAACTGGTGCGCCACTGGCAGCACTTCTTCGATCGCGAGAACTGCGACTACGATATCGCGGTCGGCGACGACGAGATCGTCCTCACCGTCCGCCACTGCACCGCCTGGCACCACGTCGCCAAGCTCGTCGGCACCCCCTCGGCGCATTTCTGCGATCAGACCAGCCGTACCAATGAGGGCATGGCCGAGGGCTCGCCCTTCGCCATCGACACCGAAATCACCGGCCCCGGCGCCTGCCGGCAGATCATCAGGAGGCGCGCATGATCCCGTCCGATCACTACACCCGCTTCTACAACGAGGTGTTCAAGTTCCTCGAGGCGCAGGGCGAAGAGGTGCTCGAAGCCTATTTCCTCGCCATCTCGAAGAACCAGGAAAAGCACATCCTCGAACTGATCCAGACCAAGGGTCTCGCGGGCATGGAGGAGTACTGGACCCACATCAAGATCGAAGAAAACTGCGACATGGACATCGACCGCAACGAGGATCGCCTCGAATTGCGGATGAATGTCTGCCCCAGCCTTTCCAAGGTCATGGACAACGACGCCGAGCCGATGGGCCGCTACTGCGACCACTGCGCCGGCTGGATCGGCCCGATCTTCGACAAGACCGGCTACCACCTGGTCTACGACGTGATCGATAGGAAGAAACCGCAATGCGTCATGCGGGTGTTCAAGGACGCGGCGAAAGCCAAGGAAGCCGAGAAGGACGTAAAGCTGCTGATGGGGTGGCCTGGGCACAAGGTGGGCTGATCTTCACGGGAGCTGGCCGCCCCGTCCCTTCTCCCCTCAGGGAGAAGGTGGCCGAAGGCCGGTTGAGGGGTGAAGCGGCGCCACACGCGCTCGCTGAGAAGCTGAACCCCTCACCCAAGTTCCGCTACGGACCTGGCGGTCCTAGCTGCACTACCCTCTCCCCTCAGGGGAGGGGGGCCCTGCCTCCGACCTCCCCCCCTCACGCCCACGGATCCGCCACCTGCGGCCATAACGGCCGCCCAGCATGCGGCAGCGGCAGCGTCCGGAAATCCGGCGATGAAGTGCCCTCGGCCACCGCGTAGATGATCCGGTCGGCCACCGGCGCGAAGCCGGCATGAAAGTGCTGCGCCGATTTCAGCACCACCGTGCGGTAGTCGCCAATCTCGATGCCGAACTGGGTGAAGGCGTCCGGATTGAAGGTCTGCGTGCGGATAGTGTTGATGACGATGTGGACGCCGCCGGCATCGAGCAGCACCGCATCGCCCATCGGCATCTTGCCGTCGCCATAGCTCACCTTGGCATCGCGGATGAGCTTCAGCACCCTGGCTTCGACATCCACCGGCCGGCCCGACATGGCGCTGACCTTGCCGCCGATCCGTAGCCGCAGCGTCGCGCCTTCGCCGGCTTCCTCGCAGATCCGCACCGCCGCGGGGTCCCATAGCAGCCCGAACAGTGCCCGCTCGGCTTTCGCGGCGAGCAGCGGCTCGAGCAGGAAGGTCGAGTCGCTTGCCGCACCGCAGCCGGCATTGTCGGAGATATCGGCGACCACTGTGCAGCCATTGCCGCCAGCAATCGCCGCCATCGTCTCGGCCACGTCGAGCAGGTTTGCCGCATAGGTCTCGCGCAGCGCCCAGATGCGGTCGCCGAGTTCCTTTGCCACCGCCTCGGCCAGCGCCGCATCGCCATCGGTCACCACCAGCGTCTTCGCCCCGACATCGCGCACATCGGCCCAGGGGAAGCCGTGCCCGAAGCTGACCGACAGGATATTGTCGCGCTGCTCGGCGGCCTGCATCCAGTCGACCAGCGCGCGCACTGGCGCATCCGAAGTGCGCCACACATCGAGCATGCGAAGATCACGCAGCGCCATCACCGGCTTGATCTCGCCCAGCACGGTACGGCGCCCCAGCTCGAACAGCTCTGCCCCGCGCTCGGCGACATCGGTATGCGGATACTCCTTGTAGAGCACCAGCAGGTCGGCATGGCGCATCAGCCGCTCGGAGATGTGGCAGTGGAGGTCGAACTCGACGCCCACGGTGACCTCAGGCCCGACCACCTGGCGCACCATCTCGACCAGTTCGCCCTCGCAGTCGTCGCACTGCTCAGACGCCATCGCGCCATGGAGGTTCAGCAGCACCAGGTCGAGCTGACCGGCGGCCCGGAGGTCGCCGAGCAGCGTATCTCGCAGTTCCTCCCATACCGCCTGCACCGTACGGCCCGCCGGCTGCGCGAAGGCCGAAAGGCTTTCGATCACCTCGTCGCCCGCCGCCTCGGCGAGGCGACGCCACTCGACGAGCGGCAGGACGAAATAGTTATCCGAGCTGAGGCTGGCATCGCGGCGGACCCACAGGGTTTCCTCGAACGTCTTCCGTCCGGTCGGCAGCGGCGAGAACGTATTGGTCTCAGTGCCGAGCGCCGCGATGAAGACGCGCATCAGACGGCCCCGAAGCCCTTAAGCCCGACATCGCGCGCCGACGCCTCGAGCTGCTCAAGTGTCGCCGCATCTACGGGCACGCCCTCCGCGAGGCGCTTCGCCCTCGTCTCGAGCTCGGGCATCCCCGGCAGCTTCACACTGCCGCCGCCCTCGTTCTCCGACAGCACCCAGCCCAGCACCGCTTCCATCTCGGCCGCGAACGGTCCGGCTGTCCCCAGCCGCTCCGGCGAGACGATCACCGAGAACATCGAGTTGATCACCGCGCCGCTTCCCGCCTTCTCATGCTGCGTCGGCGCCCCGACCAGCGCCGCACCCAGCAGCTCGCAGGCCAGCATCAGACCCCAGCCCTTATGCTCGCCGAACGTCGTCAGCGAACCCGGCGGGGTTTCGAACAGGGCACCAGGGTTGATGGTAGGCTTGCCCTGGTTGTCGAGCAGCGCCCCGGGCGGCAGCTCGACCCCCTTGTTGTGCGCCACGCGCACCTTGCCGGCAGCGAGCTTGGAGGTGGCGAAATCCACCACCACCGGCGGCGCGCCATCGCGCGGGAAGGCTGCGGCAAATGGGTTCGTGCCGAGCCGCGATTGCGTGCCGCCGAACGGCGCGACGATGGCGCCGGCGACCACGTTGACGAAATGGATCGACACCATGCCGGCCGCCGCGCACTGCTCGGCCCAGTGGCCGATGCGCCCGATGTGATGGCTGTTGCGGAGGCTGACGATGGCACTGCCTTCGTCCTTGGCGCGGGCGATGCCGAGCGCCATCGCATCATGCGCCATCACCTGCCCGGCGCCCTGCCCCGCATCGCAGATCAGCATGGCGCCGGTATCGATCGCCACCTTGAGGCTCTGGTTCATCACCATGCCACCGGACTTCACGCCGTTGATATACATCGGCACCACGCCGACGCCGTGAGAATCGTGGCCACGCAGGTTCGCTTCCACCAGATGCTCGGCGATCAGTTGGGCTTCCCGCGGCTCCGACCCGGCGGCGCGGAAAACACTTAGGGTATTCGCCTGCAGCCGGTCCCACGGGACAAGGTGCATCTTGGTCTCGGACATTCGATGGTTTCCTTGAAAACTTCAGATCGCGGCGGTGAGTCCGCCATCGACGGTAATGACGCTGCCGGTGGTGTAGCCCGAGGCGCGTGAGGCGAGATAGAGGGCAGCCGCACCGAGTTCGGGTGGATCGCCCCAGCGCGCCATCGGCGTGCGGTCGGCAATCTTCTGCTGGAACTCCGGCACCGCGCCGCGCAAAGGCGCGTTGCCATCGGTGAGGAAGTAGCCCGGCGCCAGGGCATTGACGGTGATGCCATTGGGCGCCAGTTCCACCGCCAGCCCACGCACCAGCCCATGCAGCGCGGTCTTGGCCGTCACATAGGCACTGATCCCCGGCCGGGCGACCGTGGCGTTGATCGACGAGACGAAAACGATCCGCCCGTAACCCGCCTTGATCATCAATGGCGCCGCATGCCGCGCCAGCCGCCATCCGGCGGTGAGACTGCCATCGATCACCGATTGCCACTCGGCTTCGTCGAGTTCGACGAACGGCTTTCGCACCCCGGCGGCGGTGTTCGAATAGAGGATGTCGAGCCGCCCATGCCGGGCCGCGATATCGTTGAGCGCCTCGACCGCCGCATCGCCGTCGGCGGCATCGAAGGCCGCGATCTCGGCGCTGAACCCCCAGCCGAGCATCTCTGCGAGCCGCTCTTCGAGCAACTCGGCCCGCCGCCCGGTCAGCACCACGCGGGCGCCCGCGGCAGCCAGCGTCTGCGCCACCGCCCAGCCAAGTCCCCTGGAGGCGCCGGTGACCAGCGCCACCTGGCCCGAGAGGTCGAAAAGCTGCGCCGGATTGCGCGGTGCCGGTTCTGTCATCAGCTGTATTCGATCCGTGGGTCGATATAGGCGTAGAGCACGTCGACGGCCATGTTGATGCCGATATAGAGCACCAGGATCACCACGATGCAGCCCTGGATCAGCGGATAGTCGCGCGTGCTGATCGCCTGGATCAGCAACCGCCCGAGCCCCGGATAGGTGAACACCGCCTCGGTCACCACCGCCCCGCCGATGAAGTTGGCCATCATCAGCCCGACAATGGTGACGAACGGCAGCAGCGCATTGCGCATGATATGGGTGCCGACCACCTGCCGCTCCGGCAGCCCCTTGGAGCGCGCCGTGCGCACGTAATCGGCCCGCAATTCGCCGACCAGCGAAGCACGCAGGAACCGCGCCAGGATGCCCGACACGTAGACCCCGAGCGTCAGCGCCGGCAGCGCCAGGTTGCGCAGCGCCGCCAGCGGGTCTTCCCAGATCGGCACGTAACCGGAGGCCGAAGGCAACCAGTGCAGTTCCACCGCGAACAGGAGGATCAACAGGATCCCCAGCCAGAAGGTCGGCACTCCCAGCGCCAGCGCGCTCCAGGCGCTCAGCACCCGGTCGATCCACGACCCCGGCTTCAGCGCGCTGAGGATGGCGACGGGAATGCCGATCAGCAGCGACACGATGGTCGCCGCCACCGCCAGGTGCAGCGTGGCCGGCAACCGCTGCCCGATCAGGTGCAGCACCGGCTCGCGGCCATGGATCGACATGCCGAAATTGCCCTGCAGGGCATTCCACAGCCAATCGAGATATTGCACCACCGCCGGCCGATCGAGACCGAACTGCTTCTCCGCCGCGGTGATCGCCTCGGGTGTGGCGTTCTCACCCACCAGCATGCCGATCGGCCCGCCCGGCACTGCGAAGATCATCGCCCAGATACCGATCGAGGCCAGCAGCAGCACCGGCAGCAACTGCCCGAAACGCCGCAACACGAAGCCGATCATGGTGTGCCCCCGACCTTGGCGGGCGTGACGACCTCGCTGCGGTTCTCGAGAATGCCGGCCAGCGCTCGGCCGATAGTGTCGAAGCTGAGGATGGTCAGCGTCAGCACGATGCCCGGCAGCACCGCATAGTACGGCGCCTCATGCAGGTAGGACTTGCCGGTGCGCAGCATCTCGCCCCAGCTCGGGGTGGGCGGCGCGACACCGACGCCGAGGAACGACAAGGCCGCCTCGAGCAGGATCGCTACCGAGCAGAGCACGACGATCTGAACGAAGATCGGGCTCCATGAGTTGGGCAGAATCGTGCGGAACATATTGTAGGCCGAGCTGCCGCCGAACGCCTCGACGGCGGTGACGAAATCGCGTCGCCGGAGCGACAGCACCTGCGCCCGGGTGATGCGCGCAAAGCTCGGAATGCCGGTGATCCCCACCGCGATCAGCGCCGCCACCTGGCTGCGCCCCAGCACCGCGATCATCGCCATGGCGAAGAGGATGGCCGGCAGCGCCAGGAGCACATCGACGAAGCGCATCAGCGTCGCGTCGCGCCAGCCACCGAAGAACCCGGCGACCAGCCCGATCGGCACCCCGATCACCGCCGCGATCGCCACCGCGCCGGCCGCGGTGAGCAGTGAGGTCCGCGCTCCGAACACCACGCGCGCCATGATATCGCGCCCCACCTCATCGGTGCCGAACCAATTGGCTGCCGACGGCCCGTTGAGCGCGTTGACCAGCTTCTGGGCATAGGGGTTGAGCGGCAGGAGATCGGCGAAGATCGCTGCCAGCGTGATGCCGAGGAGGAACAGCAGCGCCAGAGCCGAACCGGGGCTACGCAGCAGCCGCTGCAGCACCGATCGTGTCGAGTGGAGGAGCTTCATCGCGCCGCCTCCAGCTGCCGTTCGGCGCCCACCGACAATGGCCCGGCATGGTGGCACGACGTACGTGTATCGAGCCCCGGGTAGGCCGCGAATACCGGCGCCTCGCTGCGGCAGCGCTCGGTGGCGCGAAAGCAGCGCGGATGGAAGGTGCAGCCGCTGGGCGGCTTGGCCGGGTTGGGGATCTCGCCTTCCAGCACGATGCGCCGCCGGCTGTCGCGCACCGCCGGATCGGGCACCGGCGCAGCAGAGAGAAGGCTCTGCGTGTACGGGTGGATCGGCTGGTCGTAGAGCGTGTCGCGTCCGCTCTCTTCGACGATGCGGCCCAGATACATCACCGCCACGCGGTCCGAGATGTGCCGCACCACGCTGAGATTATGCGCGATGAACAGGTAGCCGAGCCCCAGCTCCCGCTGCAGGTCCTGCAGCAGGTTGATCACCTGCGCCTGGATCGACACGTCAAGCGCCGCCACCGGCTCGTCGAGGATCAGCAGCCGCGGCTTGAGCGCCAGCGCCCGGGCAATACCGATGCGCTGCTTCTGCCCGCCCGAGAACTCGCTCGGGTAGCGCCCCAGCATCGAGCGCGCCAGCCCGACCATATCGAACAGCTCGGCAATGTGCGGCGCCCCGCCCATTTCGTCATAGATGCCGTGGATGCGCAGCGGCTCGGCGACGATGTCCTCGACCGTCAGCACCGGGTTGAGCGAGGCATAGGGGTCCTGGAAGATGTACTGCATCTGCCGGCGGGCCTTGCGCATCTGGGCGCGCTCCAGCCCGACGATCGACTGACCCTCGAAGCGGATATCGCCGCCCGTCGCCCCGATCAGCCCCATGATGGCGCGCCCGGTGGTGGTCTTGCCGCAACCGGATTCACCGACGAGGCTCACCGTCTCGCCCGGTCGCACCGAGAGGCTCACGCCATCCACGGCCCGCACCCAGCCGATGGTACGGCGGAGGATCGAGGATCGAACCGGGAAATGCACCTTGAGGTCATCAACGACGAGCAGCGGGTTGGCCGGCGGGGTGGCTCCGCCGGCCGCCTCGCGCGGCGTGGCAACTACGCTCGCAACGGGGATCTCGTCCGCATAATGGCAAGCCGCCTGCTGCAGTTCGTTGACGACACGCAGGGATGGTTCTTCGCCGCTGCAACGGGCCCGGCCCACCGCCAGGGCGCAGCGCGGGTGGAAACTGCAGCCGGTCGGCAGCGCGCTGGGGGTCGGCGGTTGGCCGGGAATGGGATCGAGCCGCGCATCGGTGGTGTCGATCCGCGGGATCGAGCGCAGCAGCGCCCGCGTATAGGGGTGCCGGGGTGAGCGGAACAGCTCGGCCACCGGGCCGGTCTCGACGATCCGGCCGCCATACATCACCGCCACCCGGTCGGCGACTTCCGCCACCACCCCCAGGTCGTGGGTAATGAGGATCACCGCCGCGCCGGTCTCGGCCTGTCGCCGCGCCAGCACCGCCAGCACCTGCGCCTGCACCGTAACGTCGAGCGCCGTGGTTGGCTCGTCCGCGATGATCAGGTTGGGCTGTCCGGCCATCGCCATGGCGATCACCGCCCGCTGCCGCATGCCGCCGGAGAACTGATGCGGATACTGAGCGACCCGCCCTTCGGGGTCGGCGATATCGACTTCGCGCAACAGCTCGGCGGCGCGTTTCTGCGCCTCGCCCTTGGCGAGCAGCCCGTGCGCCACCTGCCCCTCGGTGATCTGCCGGCCGACCGGCAGCACTGGATTGAGCGTCGTCGTCGGGTCCTGGAAGATGAAGCCGACATCGCGCCCGCGCATCTGGCGCAGCGTTTCCGGCTCGGCCCCGATCACCTCGAGCTTGCCGAGCCGGATCGAGCCGGAGACCCGCGCGGTCTCGGGCAACAGCCCGGTGACCGCGAGGGCGGTGACGCTCTTGCCCGATCCGCTTTCGCCGACGATGCAGAGCACTTCATTGGTGTAGACATCGAAATCGACGCCCCGCACCACAGGCACCGCACGACCGGAACCGGTGAACTCCACCTTGAGATCCCTGACCGACAGGACTGGAACGCTCTTCGGGTCCATGTCGGGCCGTGCGGCGCCTGCGTCAGCCATTACTTGAAGCCGATCGTGCGGGCGACGAGCAGGTTATCGATATCGAGCGTGAAGCCGCCGAGCTTGTCGGAAGCAACGATCAGCCCGGTATCGACGGTGTTGGTCGGAACAGCGAACGAGTCCGTCACCAGCACGCGGTTGAGCTCGGCATAGGCCGCCTTAACCGCATCCTCCGGGCCGGAAGTGGCGTTCACCTTGTCGATCGCCGCCACATAGTCCGGGAACGGATGCGGGTCTTTCAGCACCGGGTTCTTGGCCGTGCGGTAGATCGAGTTGGTGGCCATGCGCGACGGGAACTTCTGCGCATTGCCGACCGCCCCGAAGGTGGCCCAGAAGTCGCCGCCCAGCAGCGCATCGGTGTATTCGGCGCCCTGGCGGACATCGAGTTCGATATTGATGCCGGCTTCGGCCAGGGCGCTCTGCACGATCTGGCTGATCACCACGCCCGGCTCGTCATTGCCGAACACCAGCATCTTCCAGTCGCTCATTTCGGCGGCCGACAGGCCCGAGGCCGCGAACAGTTCCTTGGCCTTGTCCATGTTGTAGGCGAACTCGGCGGTATAGGCCGCGTCGAACGCCGGCGAGGCCGGTGCCCAGGGCAGCGCCACGACGGTGCCGAGACCCGCATAGGCCACCTTCACCATGCCTTCGCGGTCCATGACGTAGTTGAAGGCCTGGCGGAATTTCTCGTTGGTGAAAGGCGCGCGTGTCGCATTGATGCGGAACACCTGCACCAGCGAGCCCGGCCCGCGGATCACCTGGTAGCCCGCATCCTGCAGCCGCACGGCGTTGCGCGCGGTGCTGCCATAGACCATGTCGATCGAACCCGACTCGAGCGCCGCGCTGGCCGCCGCGTCGTCAGCGAAAATAGTGAAGACGATCTCGTCGAGGATCGGCTCGTTCTCGCGCCAGTAGTTGGGGTTCTTCTTCATCGTCAGACTCTGCCCGACGGCACGATCGGCGAGCAGATACGCCCCGGTGCCGGCCGGCACCGTTTCGACCGTCGAGATCCCCGCCGCTTCGATCGGGATCATGAACTGCAACAGGTCGGTGATCTGCTTGGTCGGCGCCGGCGCCTTGAAGTTGATGGTGATGGTCGTCGCATCGGGCGCTGCCCAATCCTTGACGATCGCCATGGTGCCGAAAACGTTCTTGCCAAGGTCGGGGTTGGCCGCCTTCTCCAGTGTCGCCACCACGTCGGCTGAGCTGAACTTGCCGCCCGAGGCGAAGGTCACGTCGTCGCGCAGCTTCAGCGTCACCGAGCTGTTGTCGGCGTTGATCGTCCACTCCGTGGCAAGGCTCGGCACCGCCTCGCCTTCCGGCGTGTACTCGATCAGGCTGTCATAGAGGTTCTTGATCAGGTGGAAATTCACCGTCGAGAACTGCTGCGGATCATAGTTGGTCATGTCGGCGAGCAGGCCGACACGCAGCGTACCGCCCTTGAGCTCCTGGGCCTGGGCGGTGACTGGTGCAACGAGGGCGGTGCTGATCGAGGCGACAGCGGCGAACAGCGCCAGCCCCAACAGTCTCAAAGGCTTAAGAAATCCGGACTTCATGCAAGCGACTCCCCTGTGAGTTCAAAGACGTGACGGCAACAGGCAGAAACGAAATCAGGCTGGCCGGCGTGGTCCCGGCTGCGACGACACGGCGCGCCAGTCCGGGACCCGATCGAGCGGGTACATCGGCCGCGGCACCCGCTTCCATGGCAGCGTGAACACATCCGACTGGCCGGGGCCGCGCGTATCGGCACGGATCACCCGCGAGGTCAGCGGCGCGAAATACTGGAAGTTCGACGCTGTCTTCAGCACTGCGATCTTGTAGTCGCGCGGGTCCACGCCCATCGCCTCGTAGAGCTGCGGCAGGTTGCCGGCGAGCCCGCGCAACTCGGTGATCATCATGGTGATTGGCCCGACATCGAAGATCACCGCCTGGCCGAGGTCGACCTCGTTCTGGTGGCTGTCGGTGATGTGGATCATGCCGCCGCCGACGGTGCGGACGATGCCGGTCACCTCGATCGGCGTGAAGAACGCCGTCGCCGCATCGCCGCCGAGCAGCAACGTCACCTGGGCGCCCTCGCCGGCTTCGCTGAGGGTCTTCGCCGCACCCGGCGAGATCAGCGGCACCAGCGCCTTGCTCTTGATCTTCAGCCGGAGCATCGCCTCGAGGATCAGGTTGCTGTCACCGGCCGAGCCGCCGAACACCGTGTCGCCGGTGTCGGACAGCACCACGATGCCCCTGGGTTCGGCATCCGCCATGCGCACCGCATCATCGATCGACACCGCCTCGCGCACCTGGAAATCATCGCGCAGCGACCAGCAGAGGTCGGCCAGTTCGTCCGCCAGTTTCTCGGCCAGCGCCTGGTCGTTGTCGGTGACGACAATGGTCGCCCAGCCGCCTTCGGCCACATCCAGCCAGGGTTGCATCGGATAGTTCGACGCCTGCAGCACACGCGGGTCGGCTTCCATGGCGCGCGCCCGGTCGAACCAGACCTGCATCGGCCCCTTCGAGGTAAGGAACTGCTCCTGGTGCGACACCAGCGGGATCTTCCGCCACGCCGTGGTCGGTTTCAGCTTGTTGGTGATGATCTTGAGCAGCAGCTCGGTGCCGATCACCCCGGTGTCGAACGTGTCATGCGGCTGCGCCCGGTGCCCGACGATGGCGTCGACGCTGTCGACCATCTTCTGCGTCACGTTGGCGTGGTGATCGAGCCCCAGGACGATCGGCACATCCGGCCCGAGGATTTGCCGACAGAGCGCCGCCTGTTCGCCCTCGACATCGTCGATCCCTTCGGCGGCGCAGGCCCCATGCAGCTGCAGCGCCAACCCGTCGATCGGCCCCTCGGCCAGCGCCGCCTTGAGCCCTTCGCGGATCTTGTCATCGAAATAGTCGTAAGAGGCCCGGTCGATCCGCCCGCCGGCCACCGCCCAGGCACGGATGATCGGCACGATCTCGATGTCGGGACCGGACTTCTCGATCACCTCCAGGAAGCCGCCGACCTGCCCGAGCCCGCGCAGCTTCTCGACGATGTCGCGACCCTCGTAGATGCCGAACGCCTCATAGTCCGCCATCGTGGTGAGGACCGGATTGAAGTCGTTGGTTTCCTGGGCGACGTGAATAACGGCAATACGCAAAGCCAATCTCCGGCAACGCCATACCGTCCCGCCAAATGAGGTTTGGCGCGGTAGACAGTCGTATCGGTTCTCCAAAGGCGGAGAACTTCAGAATAGTCTCGGAAACGGAGCGCTAAGCCATTGCGATCACAGGGCGCACCCGTAGATCATCACGCTATTAACGGCCCAAAATGGTGTCAATAACGCCAGGTTTCGTCAGGGGGAACAACGGTGGCACGGGACTTCGACCTTAGGAGTGGCTGCAGGAAAGGGTGAAGGACCTCTCGGCTAACCCACCACGATCACCCCACCTACCATGTCATCCCAGCGAAAGCTGGGATCCAACTCTCCTCTGGTACGGGCTGTGAAATGGGTCCCAGCTTTCGCTGGGATGACAGCCGGTGGGTTGGTCAAGGGTCGAGCCCACCAGCTTCTCCGGGCGCGCCGCAAACGCCCTAGTGCTGCGCCGACAGATGTGTGGAAATCCGCTTGGCGGCGCCCTTCAGCGCATCGGCCGCCACTATGGTGAGTTCCGGCTTCATCCGCCGCTCCGGCGCGGAGAGGCTCATTGCCGCCACCGGGTAGCCGGTCCGGTCGAGGATCGGCACGCCGATGCACATCAGCCCGTCCTCGTTCTCGCCCACTTCGATGGCGTAGCCGCGCCGCCGCACGTCATCGACCTGCCGCCTGAGCTTGTCGGCATCGGTCAGTGTGTTGATGGTCCGCTGCGGCAGATCGATGCGCAGCGCCAGCGCATCAGCATCGGGCAGGAACGCCATCATCGCCTTGCCCAGCGAGGTCGAATGCGCCGGATGCCGGTGGCCGATCCGCGCATTGGCGCGCAACGGCCGGCCGGGCTCCAGCATATCGATATAGACCACCTCGTTCTCCGACAGCACGGCGAGGTTCACCGTCTCGTGGAAGGTCTCCATCAGCGTCCGCATCTCCGGCTGGGCGATATCGCGCAAGCCCTGCAACTCCTGGTCGACCCGCGCCAGCGAGCGGAACTTGCTGCCCACGCCATAGCGGTCGCGCTTCAGGTCGTGCTCGAGAAACTGCGCCGCCGACAGCGTCTGCAGGTAGCGGAACACCGTGGTCTTGGGCAGCTTCAGTTCCTGCACCGTCTCGGTCAGCGTCACGTCGTGCCCCTGCCGCGCCACGTAATCCAGCACCTGCAGGGCCTTCATCACAGGAAGAACGATATAGTCGCCACCAGACTTGCTCATCGCTTACCCCTTGGTTGATCGGTCAGAAGAACGTCTTGAGGGCGGCCGTGACGCCGTAGTCCTCGTCGACCAGCACCAGCATCTGCCACTTGTCGAAGGTCGTGCACGGGTGCCCGATGCCGAACGCCACCATGTCGCCGGCCTCGAGCGGGCTGTCGGCGGGCGTGGTCATGTGGCAGTGCTGGTCGTTGAGCGCCACCACCGTATGCCCCGTTGGCATCGTCTCAGGCTTCGTCATGTTGCCCGGCCGGAACCAGCGCAGCGGCACCGGCATGCCGGCATCGAAGCTGATGTCGCGCTTGCCCATGGTCAGCACGGTGCGCCCACCCTCGGGGCGCGACTGCACATAGGCCCAGACTTCCAGCGCCGCCTCGAGCCGCCCCTCCGGCAGCTTCAGCGAGGTGTCGTTGATGATCCGTTCGAACGCGGCGGCATAGGAGATCGAGTCGTGCGTCAGGTAGCAGCCCGAGCGCAGCACCTTGACCACCGGGCGCGCGAACGCCACCTGGTTGAAGCGCGTGCCGACGCGATCGAAAAAGGCCGAGCCGCCGGCGCTCACCACCACCGGCTGGCCATCGCGGAACAACCCTTCGGCGAGCGCGCTGACCGCCAGCGCCGCCACATCGTCGATCAGCCCATCGGCCGCCTCCGGTGTCGGCAGCAGGCCTTCGAAACACTCGAAACCGCCCAGCACCAGCCCCGGCGTCGAGGCGACGACGCGCGCCACCTCCATCGCCTGCTCGCGGGTCCGTGCCCCGGTGCGCCCGCCGAGAAAGCCGATCTCGACCAGCACACGCAGTGGGTTGCCCTTGGGCGGCGGGTTGCGCTTCGCGCCGGCGGCCAGCAGTTGCAACCCCGGCAGCCCGTCGGCGAGGCAGTAGAGTTCGAATCCGTCGCCCTGCAGCGCCCTGAAGCAGGCATCGATCGCCTGCGTGCCGACCGGCTGGTTGGCGATCAGCACCCGCTTCACCCCGAAGCGCACGCAGACGCTCAGTTGCTGCACCGTAGCGACGGTGATCGCCCAGGCGCCATCGGCCACCTGCAGGTCGAACAAAGCCGGCGACATCGTGGTCTTGCCATGCGGCGCGATCACCAGGTCGTTGTCCCCGGTGAAGGCGCTCATCCATTGGCTGTTGGCGCGCACCACCTCCTGCCGGATCACCGCCAGCGGCAGCGGCATGTCGCCTTTCAGCACGTTCCAGCCCTGCCGGCCGACCTCGCCCACCGTCAGTGCCGGCGCGTCGAACGGCAGCCCCTTGGTCAGCGGGTCGAGCGGCTGGCGATCGAGGGCGGCGAGGTCGAGACGAGGGATCAGAGCCATGGGTGAGGGTCCAGCGGATAGATGGGGCGGCGGAGCTTGGTGTACGGGATCATTTTGGGATCGCTCGGGAACGGCCCGCCGGTATCGAGATAATGGATCTTCGCCGCGATCCTGGAGAATGCGGCATAGAAGTGGTTCGACGACTTCACCACCACGACCTTCTTGGCCGCGAGGTCGATGCCGAGCTTGGTGAAAGCCGGCGGACTGAAGGTCTGCGACCGCCCGGTGGCGAGGACGATATCGACATTGCCGATGCTGATCGCCGCGGCCGGCCCGAGCGACACCCAGCTCTGCTCGAACGGGATCAGCAGGTTGTCCGACACCGCCTTGACCACCACGTCGGCATCGACCGGATGGCCGGAGGTTTCCGACACCTTGCCGCAGAAGCGCAGCCGGATCGCCGCGCCGACGCCCGCCGCGCGGCAGAACTGCACCGCGATCGGATCCCACAGCGCGCCGATGGCCGACGGAATCTCCGGATGCGCCAAGAGTGTGTCGATCATCACCGAGGAATCCCCGGCAACGCCGCCGCCCGGGTTATCCCAGCGATCGGCAAAGACGATCGGCTGACCCGGCTCGGCCAGCGCCTGCCAGATCGCCTCTTCGGGCTTGTAGTGATAAGGCGCTGCGGCGCCCGGCGGCCAGCCGAGGATCTCGCGCCCCAACTGCTCGGCCAGCGCCTTGGCCTTGGCGCGGTTGCGCTCACCATCGGCCACCACGAAGACCTTGCAGCCGACATCGGCGACATCGGCGGGCGTGAAGCCGTGCGTCACCGAGATCGACAGGATGCCGTCCTTGCCTTCGAGCTCTATCAGCTTGTCGACAAAGCTCCGCCCCGGCTCACGGCTGGTCATGAACGCGGCGGTAAGCGAGCGAAGATCGAACACTTCGGTCACCGGCTCGATCTCGCCGCGCGCCGTGCGGAGGCAGAGCTCCACCAGATCCTCGGCGCGCGCCAGAAAATCGGTGTGCGGGAACTCCTTGAACGCCACCAGTACGTCGGCATTGTCGACCCGCTGTCGCGTCAGGTGATGGTGCATGTCGAGTTCGGCGCCGACCACCACGTCGGGCCCGACGATCTGGCGCGTCCGCGCCAGCAGGTCCCCCTCGCAGTCGTCATAGCCGCGCGCCACCATGGCACCGTGCAGGCCATAGAGCACGATATCGACCGGCATCGCCGCCCTGAGCTGGTCGAGGATTTCGTCTCGGAGGCTCTCATAGGCGCCTTGCGAGACCAGCCCTGCCGGCTCGCCCCAGGTGGCGGTGCCCTCGATCAGCGTGAAACCGTCGGTCTTCGCCCGGCGTCGCGCTGCGACCATCGGCGCCGAACAGAGCGTCGGCGTATCCGGATGCGTGCCGGGCGGGCAGTAGAAGGCTTCCTCGAACGCGCTGCGATCGACGAACAGCGGCGAGAACGTATTCGTTTCGGTGGCCAGCGACGCTACAAAGACCCGCAACACATCCGCTCCCTGCCATCCATCCTATATGATGGAACGGCCTTTCGTTGGCCGCGGAGAATGTAAAGATGTTGGCAGCCGAGCTGTCAACTCTACCGAGGTCGCATCTCGGCAAAAGCTGGTCTAACTGCTTGCGCCATGCCGGCGCTCGTGTCTTATTGCGCCGGTAACAGCCATCCGGCGATTGTTCTACAATGTGGAACCAGCCGCGAGAGACCGTGCCAATGCCCAGAACCAGCGCCCCTGACAACGCGCAGACCAGCCTCCCCACCGCCGAAGCCCGTATTCAGTCGGTCGCTCGCGCCAAGGCGCTGCTCGACGCCATGGCCGGCGGTGATTGGGTATCGCTGCGCGACCTGGCGATCCGCACCGGCCTCGCCAAGACCACCGCGTTCAACCTGGTCAGCGCGCTCGTCGATGTCGGGCTCACCGAGCGCGACGCCAAGGCCGGGGCCTATCGGCTGAGCTTGCAGCACCTGGTCTACGGCAAGGCGGTCGAGCGTCGGCTCGATATCGCCGCCATCGCCCGCCCGCACCTGATCCGGCTCTGCGCCACGACGCGCGAGACGGTGAACCTGGCGCTTCCCGGCCCGACCGACGCGGTGATCGTCGAAAGCCTCGAGGGCAGCCAGTCGCTGCGCGTTTCCTCCTATTCCGGCACCCGCGCCGCCTATCACTCCACCGCCTGCGGCCGGGCGCTCCTCGCGCATCAGCCGCTCAACTTCCGCCGGATCATCTATTCGGTCGGCAACCTGCCGGCCGCGACCTCGCGCACCATCACCGACCCCGAGGCGCTCGAGACGGTGCTCGAGCGCTGCCGCACCCTCGGCTGGGCCACCGAGTTCGAAGAGAACGAGATGGGCAGCGCCTGCGTCGCCGCACCGATCTTCGGGCCCGGCGGTGACGCCATTGCCGCCGTCAGCATTGCCGGCCCCTCGGCTCGTTACGAGCCCGACAATATCGAGCGGCTGGGCAAGCTCCTCGTCGCCAGCCTTGCCGAGATCACCGCCGAAATGACCCATCACGCGCCGCATCCGAGCTCCAAATGACCAAGCCTCGCATCCTCCTCGCCGGCCTGTTCCACGAGACCCACACCTTCGTCGACGAAATCACCGGGCTTAGCGAGTTCACCATCAACCGCGGCAGCGCAGTAACGGCGCGGCGCGGCGACGGCTCGACCATCGATGGTTTCCTCGAGGTCGCCGAAACCGAGGGCTGGGAGGTTGTGCCGGTCGCCGACTTCTCTGCCCTCCCCTCCGGCACAGCCGACCACGCGGTGTTCGAGCTGTTCTGGAGCGAACTGCGCGCCGGACTCGCAGCGGCGCTCGCCGACGGCGGTCTCGACGGTATCTGGCTGGCGCTGCACGGCGCCATGGTCACTACCCAGAGCGTCGATCCGGAAGGCGAGCTGCTGGCGCGCATCCGCCAGGTGCCGGGCGCCGAGACGCTGCCGCTGTTCGGCGTCTTCGATCTTCACGCCACTTTCACCGCCGCCATGGCGAAGAACGCCAATGGCCTCGTCGCCTACCGCGAGAACCCGCATACCGACGCCAATGAGTCCGCGGTGCGCTCGGCCCAGCTCCTTGCCCGCGCACTGCGCGAGGGCGCGCTGCCGCACATGCTCGCCCGCAACGCTCCGATCATCTGGGCCCCGACCGGCGTTGGCACCGCCGACCGCCCGATGCGCGACCTCGAAGCGCTGGCCCGCCAGATCGAAGCCGAAAACCCGAAAATCTGGACCGTCAACGTCGTCGCCGGCTATTCGTTCTCCGACATCCCCGATGCCGGCGTCGCCTTCTCGGTCACCACCACCGGCAGCGATGCCGACGCCAAGTCGGCTCTCGACCGGCTGGAAAACCTCGCCATCGAGCTGCGCGAGCTCGGCATCCCCACCGAATGGGATCTCGACGCCGCACTCACTGAGGTGAAGTCCTTGCCCGGCGGGCCCTATGTCATCGTCGAGCCCTCCGACAATATCGGTGGTGGCGCGCCCGGCGATTGCACCCCGGTGCTGCGCGGCTTCCTCCGCCACGGCATCACCAATGCCGCCGTCGCCATCGCCGATGCCGCCGCGGTTCGCGCGCTCGATGGCGCCAAACCGGGCGACAGGCGCACCCTGTCGATCGGCGGCAAGGGCAGTCGGCTCGACCCTGGTCCGGTGGAGCTCGAAGTCAGCTTCGTCAGCCGCTCCGATGGCGCCTTTACCCTCGAGGATCGCCACAGCCACCTCGCCGCCATGCAGGGCATCCACTACAATATGGGGCCCTCGGCAGTGGTCGAGGCCAACGGCATCAAGATCCTCCTGTCGAGCCGCAAGACCCCGCCCTTCGATCTCGGCCAGCTGCGTTCGCAGGGCATCATTCCCGAGCAGCTGTCGGTGATCGGCGTCAAGGCGGCCGTCGCCCACCGCCGCGCCTACGACAAGATCGCCAAGGGCAGCTACACCGTCACCACGCCGGGCCCCTGCACCAGTGCCCTCAAGACCCTGCCCTACCAGCGGCTTCGGAAGTCCGTCTTCCCGATCAGTTGAGATTTCTTGGAGCCCATGATGATCGAATATCCCAGCGCGCCGGATACCCCGCGCTCGCATCTGCCGTTCAGCCCGGCCACCAAGGTCGGCGAGCTGATCTTCGTTTCCGGTCAGGCCTCGGTGGACGCCACCGGCAAGATCGTCTCGGACAGTTTCGAGGGCGAGATGCGCCGCTCGATCGAGAACCTGCGCAAGGTGCTGGAAGACGCCGGCAGCGACCTCGCCCATGTGGTCCAGACCCGCAACTATGTGCGCGATGACGCCGACCTGGCGCTCTACAACCGCATCTACCCCGAATATTTCCAGGCGCCGTTCCCGGCCCGCACCACCATCACCAATTGCCTCGGCCCGGCGCTCCGCTACGAGATCGACTGCATTGCCGTCGCCAAGAACTCCAAAGCATAGGAGCGCTTTCAGGAAAAGTTGTGAGACTTTTCCGGTTCGAAAGCGCGACCAAATCAAAATGCACTAGTGCCGGCTTTATCGGCTTTCCGCCCATTTTTTCGCCTCGCGAAACCGGCGGCCATTTACAACTTTCAGGCCCTGGGGCCACTTGGACTAGAAGAATTGAGGAGTCCCGCGTTGACCGTTACATCCCCTGCCGCACCATCGGCTGCTCAGTCACGCCCGCTCAGCTTCGATAAATCCGTCGAGGCGATCCGCACCAACTCGCAGTGGATCTCCGGCGGCGTGAACAGCAATTTCCGCCTCAACATCTCGCCCACCCCGCTGGTGTTCGAGCGTGGCGAAGGCGCCTATCTCTACGACGTCGATGGCAACCGGCTGATCGACTACTACCTCGGCATGGGCCCGATGATCCTCGGCCATAAGCCGCAGGCGCTGGTCGATGCGGTGAAGTCGCAGATCGACAACGGCATCCTGTTCGCCGGCCAGACCGCCATCGAAGCCGAGGCTGCCCGCCTTGTTTGCGAACTGGTGCCGTCGGCCGAGCGCATGCGCTTCGGCTCCTCCGGCTCCGAGGTCGACCAGGCCGCCATGCGCCTCGCCCGTGCCGCCACCGGCCGCACCAAGATCCTGAAGTTCGAAGGCCACTATCACGGCTGGTTCGACAACGTGCTGTGGTCCACCGCCCCGGCCCTCGACGCGGCCGGTCCGGCCGATGCGCCGGTCCCGGTGATCGGCTCGAAGGGCCAGCTCAAGGACACTGCCGATACCCTCGTCGTCCTGCCCTGGAACAATCTCGAACTGCTCACGGCGCGCCTCGCCGAGGGCGATATCGCCGCCGTCATCATGGAAGCGGCGATGTGCAATCAGGGTGCGGTGCACCCGCTCCCCGGCTACCTCGAAGGCGTCCGCGAAGCCTGCACCAGGACCGGCACCATCCTGATCTTCGACGAAGTCATCACCGGTTTCCGCCTCGCTCCCGGCGGCGCGCAGGAACTGTTCGGCGTCACCCCGGACCTCTCGACCTTCGGCAAGGCCATCGCCAACGGTTTCCCGGTGGCAGCGATTGCCGGTCGCGCCGACCTGATGGACATGTTCACCTCGGGCGGCGTCGTTCATGGCGGCACCTACAACGCTCAGCCGATCGCCATGGCGGCGACCGCCGCGACCCTGAAGTCGCTGACCCCGGCGCTTTACAAGAAGATCGGCGTTGCCGGCACTGCGCTGCAGGAAGGCTTCAAGGAAATCTTCGCCTCGGCCGGCGTCACCGCCTCGGTGGTCGGCTTCCCGCAGGTCTTCCACGTCGCCCTCGGCCTCGACAAGCCGGCCCGCGACTACCGCGATCTCGCCAGGATGAATCGCCCGGCCTACATCGCGCTGACCACCGCCCTGATGTACCGCGGCGTCCGCGCTCTCGAACGTGGCGCCTGGTTCCTCTCCAGCGAGCACGATGCCGGCGTGATCAACGATACACTGGCGGCGATGCGGGATGCGGTACGAGAGCTGAAGGCCAAGGGGACGCTATAGCGCTCTCATGACTGGGGCCGGTGCGGGCTGACCCCCACCCCTGTCCCCTCCCCCTAAGAATGGGGAGGGAGACGATGGCCTCGATAACAGTGTGAGGGTCTCCCTCCCCCTTGCGGGGAGGGGACAGGGGTGGGGGTCAGCCTGCGGCAGCCTATCCGGCGGCGTCGTCCCACCCCCCGCCTCCAATCCTCTTCATAGGCCATCTGACTGCCGTCTCGCGCTAAGCCCAATCCTGCATTAGGAATAGCGATATGACCGACGACGACGAAGATCGGACCCTCCCCGCGGATCTCGGCGCCCTGCTGCAGACCGGGCGCCAGCGCACCGCGTTGCGCGCCCGTCGTCCGGAAATCACCCTGCATCAGCTCCGCATCTTCTGGGCCGTCGCCCATTCCGAAACCCTGACCCGTGCGGCCAAGCAGTTGGGCCTCGCCCAGCCCTCGCTGTCGCAGCAACTCTCCAAGCTCGAGACCACTGTCGGCACAAGGCTGTTTCGCCGTCACTCCAACGAGATGACGCTCACCGAGGCCGGCACCTACCTGCTTCCCAAAGCCGAGCAGATCCTCCGCAACATGCAGGATCTTGAGGATGGGCTCGGTCAGTTCAGCGGCGGCCATCGGGTCACCGTGCGCCTCGCCGGCGTCAACTCGGTGTTGCGCGTGGTGCTGCCGACGGCGCTGACCAGCACGCAGTTGAAGTTCCCCGACATCGATTTCGACATCCAGGAAAGCGCCCCCGCCGACATCCTCGAGATGCTCTATGGCCGCCGGGTCAATATCGGCCTCCTCGCCGCCAATTCGGTGGCCGAGGCCAGTGTCGGCTTCCTGCAGATCCCCATCATCGAAGACCCCTATGTGCTCGTCGTCCCCGAGCAGTTGCACCTCGACGACATCGCCGACCCGCGCCAGCTGGCGCCGGCAGATTGGGCCATGCTCAACCGCTCGATCCAGTTCATCTTCGGCACCCAGCACGCCAAGCGCGTCGCCGATTGGTACGACCAGATGCTGCCCGAGCATCGCGTCGTCGCCCAGTGCCGCAGCTTCGAAGTGGCGATCGGGCTGGTCCGCGCCGGCTCCGGCATCTGCCTCGCCCCGGCGCTCTCCACCGTCAGCGGCAGCGCTTCGCTCGACGGCGTGCGGCTCTATCGCATCAATGCCGATGCCCGCCGCATCGTCGCGCTCGTCGCCTCGCAGTATCGTCGGCAGGAGCCTTACGCGAGCTTGATCGATGCGCTGCAGGCCGCGGGGGAAACCCTCGCCCTGCCGAACATCCGCGCCACTCCGCCCTTCCTCGATCGCGCTTCTCTCTCCGAATTCTAACCAATAGGCCTTATCTATCAGCATGATAGAGTGCGGGCCCCGGCGTTCTCCCTAAACTCCTCGCTCGCGGCACCAAGCCGTGAATCGTGAGGAGAACTTCAATGAAGTCCTGGAAGAAGCCCAAGCTGGTCGAAGTGCCGGTGAGCATGGAAATCAACATGTACGCTTGCGCGACCCGCAAGTAATCACGTCGATCCTGCCGCGGGGACAGGCCTCATGCTCAGCATAATTGTCCTGGGAACCGCGGCGGGTGGCGGGGTGCCGCAATGGAATTGCGGCTGCGACAACTGTCATGCCGCCCGCACCAGCCATGCCGAGCTCCGGGCCACGCAAGCCTCGATCGCCGTCAGCGCCGACCGGGCGCACTGGTTCCTGATCAACGCCTCGCCCGACCTCCGCCAGCAGCTCACGCAGACCCCGACGCTCCACCCGCGCGCGCTACGCCATAGCCCAATCGCCGGCGTGATCCTCTCGAATGGTGAAGTCGACGCCATCGCCGGGCTGTTGAACCTGCGCGAGGGCACGGCATTCAACCTCTACGGTCACCAGCGCGTATTGGACCTGCTCGCCGACAACTCGATCTTCAACGTGCTGAAGCCGGCGCTGGTCCCCCGCATCGCCATTACACACGACGCGGCGTTCGAGCCGCGACTGCCCGACGGCACGCCGTCCGGTCTCGAAATCCTCCCCTTCATCGCCCCGGGCAAGGCCGCTCTGTTCGTCGAGGAGACCAGCGCCAACGAAGCTGGCGATACGCTGGGCTTCGTCATCCGCGACCGGGCGAGCGGCGAGAGCCTGGTCTTCCTCGCGGCCTGCGCTGCCCTCACCCCCGAGGTCGAAACCTACCTGCGCGGCGCGAAGCTGGTGTTCTTCGATGGCACGCTGTTCACCGATGACGAGATGATCCGCCTCGGTCTGTCGGCAAAGACCGGCCAGCGCATGGGCCACATGGCCATGTCTGCCGCCATCCCTGCCCTCGATGGCCTCGGGATCGAGCGGAAAATCTTCCTGCACATCAACAATTCAAACCCTGCCCTGCTGCCCGGCTCGCCCGAGCGTCAGGCGGTGGAACAGGCCGGCTGGCAAATACCGGCCGACGGGATGGAGATCACGCTATGACTGCACTGACGGCTTTCTCAGTCGCCGCCGACGCGCCGCTCGATACGCCCGAGCAACTCGAGGAGCAGCTCCGCTTCATCGGCGCCACCCGTTACCACAGCCTCCACCCATTCCATGCCTTGCTGCATGGCGGCAAACTCAACCAGGGCCAGGTGCAGGCCTGGGCGCTCAACCGCTACTACTATCAGTCGACCATCCCGATCAAAGACGCGGTGGTGATCTCGCGCTTCCGCGATCGCGACACCCGCATCGAATGGCGCCACCGCATCGCCGACCATGACGGCGACATCGGCACCGAGGGCGGCATCGAGCGCTGGATCAAGCTGACCGAGGGCCTCGGCCTCGACACCGATTATGTCGAGAGCGCCGAGGGCATCCTGCCGGCCACCCGCTTTGCCGTCGAAGCCTATGTGCATTTCGTACGGGAGAAATCGCCGCTCGAGGCCATCGCCTCCTCACTCACCGAGCTGTTCGCACCGAACCTGCATGAAGAGCGCATCTCGGGCATGCTGAAGCACTATGACTTCGTGAACCCCGAGGTGATGAGCTATTTCAGCCGCCGCCTCACCCAGGCGCCGCGCGATTCCGAATTCGCCCTGAACTATGTCAAACAGCACGCCAGGACCCCCTACGAGCGCCAGCTGGTCTGCAACGCGCTGATCTTCAAGACCAACGTGCTCTGGGTGCAGCTCGACGCGCTCTACCACGCCTATGTCGAGGGCCACGTGCCGCCCGGCGCCTTCGTTCCGGCGTCGCCATGAGCACCGCCACCGCTCCGGCGGCCCGGCGCCGGCTGATCGTTGCCGAGGACAGCATCCCCACCCTCGCCCGCGGCACCCGTCTCCGCTACGACGAGACTCGCCAGCGCTGGGTGCTGCTGGTGCCCGAGCGCGTCATGGCTCCGGACGAGATCGCCGTCGAAATCCTGCAGCTCTGCGACGGCCAGCGCAGCGTCGCCGCCATCATCGACCAGCTGGCGGCTGCCTACGCCGCGCCGCGCGAAGAGATCGGCGCCGACGTCATCGCCATGCTGCAGGACCTCGCCGGCTCCGGCTTCGTCGTCGAGGCCCGGAGGGCCACGCCATGAGCCCCACCCTGCTCGATACCAGCCCCGTCTTCGCCGACCCAACGGATGGCCTCGCCATCCTCGAAAACAAGTCTGTGGCCGAAACCTACGGCATTCCGCTCGCCGTGCTGCTCGAGCTCACCCATCGCTGCCCGCTGCAATGCGGCTACTGCTCCAACCCGGTCGAGATGGAGCGCGCCGGCAACGAACTCACTACCGACGAGTGGAAGCAGGTGCTCACCGAACTCGCCGAAATCGGCGTGCTGCAGGTGCACTTTTCCGGTGGCGAGCCGACGGTTCGCAAGGATCTCGCCGAGCTGATCCGGCACGCCACCGAGCTCGGGCTCTATTCCAACCTCATCACCTCGGCGGTGCTGCTGAGCCGCGACAAGCTCCAGGCGCTGGCCGACGCCGGGCTCTGCCACATCCAGATCAGCTTTCAGGGGAACGAACCAGAACTCGCCAACCGCATCGCCGGCTTCAAGGGGCATTCGAAGAAACTGGAAGCCGCCGACTGGGCCCGCGAACTCGGCCTGCCGCTGACCGTCAACGCCGTGATGCACCGGCAGAACCTCCATCAGCTGCCCGGCATGATCGACATGGCCGTAGCGCTCGATGCCGATCGCATCGAAGTGGCGAACGTCCAGTATTACGGTTGGGCACTGAAGAACCGCGCCGCCCTGATGCCGACCATCGCCCAGATCGACGACGCCACCCGCATCGTCGAGGAAGCCTCTCTGCGCCTGAAGGGCATTCTCGACATCGACTATGTCGTTCCCGACTATTATGCCGACCGCCCGAAGAAATGCATGGGCGGCTGGGGCCGGCAGTTCTTCAACATCACCCCCTCCGGCAAGGTGCTGCCCTGCCATGCCGCCGAAACCATCAGCGAGCTCGATTTCGAGAGCGTCCGCTCCAACCACTCGATCGCCTGGATCTGGCAGAACTCCGACGCCTTCAACCGCTATCGCGGTACCGGCTGGATGCCCGAGCCGTGCCAGAGCTGCGCTTTCAAGGAACAGGATTTCGGCGGCTGCCGCTGCCAGGCCTTTGCCCTCACCGGCAGCGCCGCCAACACCGACCCCGCCTGCAGCCTGTCGCCGCGCCACCACGAGATCTTCAGGACGGCCGAAGCGGAGTCTGCTACCGGAACGAACCGCTACATTTACCGCAACTTTGCGGGTGGCACACTGGAGCCTGACCAGCAGGAATTGTGAGGCACGTGCCGAGAGCCAAAGCTCTGGCTGCGTGCTAACCACACCCACCGGCTGTCATCCCAGCGAAAGCTGGGACCCCACGGCGAGGGCTCTGCCCTCGTCCGGAACCAGCCCGCGAGGCGGATGGTTGGGTCCCTGCTTTCGCAGGGATGACATCGAGTGTGTTTCGCAGATCGAGGACGCTTCTTCGTGCCGCTGGACGACTTCACTACCACCCTCGCCACCCTCCGCCTCCCCGTCGGCGACGGGCACGAGCTCTACATCGAGACCCTCGGCGCCGCCGACGGCATCCCTGCGGTCTACCTGCATGGCGGGCCTGGCAGTGGCTGCCAGCCGGCGCACCGCCAGCTCTTCGACCGCAACCGCTTCCGCGCCGTGCTGTTCGACCAGCGCGGCGCCGGCCGCTCCACCCCGGCCCGGTCACGCGAGGCCAATACCACCGCCCATCTGGTTGCCGACATGGAGCGCATCCGCATGCATTTCGGCTTCGAACGCTGGCTGGTGGTCGGCGGCTCCTGGGGCGCGACGCTCGCCCTCGCCTATGCCGAGGCGCACCCCGAACGGGTGCTCGGCATTGTGCTCCGCGCCACCTTCCTCGGCACCCGCGCCGAGCTGGAATGGACCTTCGGCACCGGCCTCTCGACCTTCTATCCAGCGCTGTACGAGGATTTCCTCAGCCTCCTCACGCCGGAGGAGCGCCTCTCGCCGGTCGACCGCTATTTTCGGCGCATCCTCGACCCCGATGTCGCAGTCCACGGCCCGGCGGCTCGCGCCTATAGTGATACCGAGCGCATCCTCTCCGAAGTGCGCCCGGCAACGACGCGCCTGGATTTCACCCCGTCGAGCCGCATCCCGGCGACGGCAGTGATGGAAGCGCACTATTTCAGCCATGACAGCTTCATGGCCCCCGACCAGCTGCTTGCCAACGCCCACCGCCTCGCCGGCGTCCGCGGCATCATCGTCCAGGGCCGCTACGACCTGCTCTGCCCACCCCGCACCGCCCACGCCCTGGCGGCGATCTGGACCGACGCGGAGGTGCGGGTGGTCGACAATGCCGGCCATTCGCTCAGCGACCCAGGGATTGCCGAGGCGGTGACGGCGGCGATCGGCAGCTTTGTGGACTAAAGCCCGAACTTCTCCATCACCGCTTCGACATCGTCGCGCACGTCCTGCGCGTCGCGGCCGGAGCGCCACAGATCGTCGATCTGCTTTTTCACCGCCGGATCGAGCGCACCCCAGTTGCGCTCCCATTCGGCCAGCTTGTCGGTCCAGTAGCCGGTGATCGAGTAGCGCGTCGCCGGCCATTTCAGCTCGTGCCGCAAGTATTTGCGGATCGGCCGCACCGTCTTGGCTTCCGAGGCCACCCAGACATAGACCGAGCGGTCGGCCGGGAACGTCATCGACTTCACCGCGTCTCCGAGCTGACTCGCCGCGATGCCGTTACCGGCGCCGTAAAGCCAGACGATCTTCAGCTTGGCCTTGCTTTCGAACTGCTGCTCGTGGCTCTTGTCCGGCACCTCGACGATGACCCGCGCCTCGACATGCTCGGCGAGCCCCTCGAGCAGCCGGCCCAGTGCTGGCAGCCCGGTGGCATCGCAGACGAATAGCTGCCAATCCGCATCGGCGGGCGCCTCGTAGATGCCGTAAGGCTCGCGCAGCACGATCTCGTCACCGGGCTTGGTCGCCTGCGCCCATTCACTCGCCCTGCCATTCTCGTGCACCACGAAATCGAGGTCGATCTCGCCATCGCGGAAATAGCGGATGGTGTAGCACTCGCAATGCGCCGGCTTCCTGCCCTCGGGATATTTCCAGAACCCCTGCGCATCCACCTCGGGCAGCACCAGCTCGCCAGTGACGAGGTCGGGGAAGAACAGCCGCACATATTCGTCGCCGACACCGGTCGATTTCAGCGCCTCGATATCGGGTCCGCCCAGCGTCACCCGAACCATGCCCGGCGTCACCATCTGCCGGCCAATGACCGTGCCCTTGATCAGCTTCAGCGGCGCCATCGTAGAACCCATCGCTTAGAACAATGGGGAATGCGCTACTAATTCTGACGTTTACAGTCAACTTAAACGTCGGTGTGGCAACCCCGCGCCGGTCTGCCTTCTCCCACAAGGGGGAGAAGGCCACTCGGCTACCGCCGGTGGCTCCTCATCACACCTTCAGTTCGATCCACACCGGCGCATGATCGCTCGCCCCATCCTCACCGCGCACCTCGCGATCGATCCCCGCCGCCCCGAGCTTCCGCACCAACTGCTTGCTCAACAGCATATGATCAAGCCTGAGCCCGGCATCGCGCGGCCAGCGGTTCCGCATATAGTCCCAGAAGGTGTAGAGCGTCGCATCGGGGAATTTCTTCCGCAGCGCGTCGGTCCAGCCCTGGTCGAGCAGCCGCTGGAACTGCTCGCGGCTCTCCGGCTGCACCAGCGCGTTGTCGCGGTAGGAGGTGGTGACGTAGATGTCGCGCGGCTCGGGCACGATGTTGTAGTCGCCCGCCAGCACCACCGGCACGCCGCTGTCGAACAGCTCCGCCGCGTGCGCGATCAGCCGCTCGCCCCAGCTCAGCTTGTAGTCGAATTTCGGCCCGGGCTGCGGGTTGCCGTTGGGCGCATAGAGCGAGGCGATCACCAGTCCGTTGACCGCCGCCTCGATGTAGCGCGCCTGCGTATCCTCGGGGTCGCCCGGCAGCGACTCCTGCGTCAGCACCGGTTCGACGCCCTTGGCAAGGATGGCGACGCCGTTCCAGCTCGCCTCGCCCCGCCACACCGCCCCGTAGCCGGCATTGGCCAAAGCCGTTGCCGGGAACTGGTGATCCCTCGCCTTCAGCTCCTGCAGGCAGACCACATCGGGCTCGGCCTCGTCCAGCCAGGCGAGGAGATTGTCCAGCCGCCGGTTGACGTTGTTGATGTTGAACGTCGCGATCTTCAATACCGACCCCGAAGCGTTTCTAGGGCGCGATGCGCCCGACCCAGGCCGTGACGCTGTCGGCCACTGTCTTCAGGTGGTCGGCGGTCGAGAACCCCGAAATAGCCTTGCGCGGCTTCAAATCATGGTCGCCATCCTCGAGCCACTTCACCTCGATCGTGGGCGACAACCCATAGGTCGCGACCTCATCCGGCACGCCGAACTCGTCGCGCGTGCCCTGGCAGATGAGCGCCGGGGTCTTGAGCCCGATCAGGTGCTTGGTGCGCAACTGCGTCGGCCGCCCCGGCGGATGAAAGGGATAGCCGAGGCAGAGCAGCCCGGCGATCCGGCCCGCCTCATACTCGGCATCGGCGATCATGCTGGCGACCCGCCCGCCCATCGACTTGCCGCCGATCAGCAGCGGTCCGGTGGTCGGTCCGAGATCGTCGATCGCCGCGACATATTCCGGCATCACCGTTTCGGCTTTCGGTGGCGGCCTCTTGCCTGCTTCGGTCCGCCGGCCCGCCATGTAACCGAACTCGAAGCGCACCACCCGGAAGCCGGCCGCGGCGAGCGCCTTGGTGGTGGCGTTCATCGAGGCCGAGTCCATCGGCGCTCCGGCGCCATGCGCCAGGAGGATCGTCACCCGAGCATCCTCGGGGCCGTCAAAGAGAAAACTGGTCGTCATCAGCCAGCCGATTTCCGTGTGTGAAGGTCCGCATAGGCGATACCGCGCGAGGCGGTCTTCGCCCACTCCGAGTCCTGGTCGAGTTCGAGATAGCGCACCCACCAGCGCCGCGCTTCGCCGAGGTTGCCGGCGTCATATTCGAGCGTTGCGAGGTTGTAGATCGCATCGGCATAGTCGGGGTCGATGTCGATCGCCGTCTGCAAGTGCTGGCGCGCGATGGCAATCTTGCCCTCCTCGCGCAGCAATCCGGCATAGTTGAACCACGCCTCGACGAAATCTGGGTCGCGCTTGATCGCCTGCATATAGGCGTTCGCCGCCTCGGAATTGTCGTTCGCTGCTTTGAGGCAATTGGCGCGGTTATAGGCCGCAACGGAGTCGTTGGGGTCGATCGACAGGCAATGCCCGTAGAGCACCGCCGCCTCGGCAAATAGCCCTGCCGCTTCCGCCGCCTCGGCGAGCGAAAAATACTCCTCGGATTCATCCTCGATCGGCGCCAGCGCCAGCAGCCGCTGTCCATCGAGCTCGGCCGGCTGGTCGCCGATCAGTGCCCGGATGCGCTTTGGCCCACCCGGGTGCAACGACATCGCGGTCAGCGACTGCACCGGTCCGGAGCGATGCACCGAGCGCGCAATCGCCCCCCAGGTGGCGCCGCCAGCGAGCAGCCCGGCATATTTGCGCGACAGGATCAGGTCGCGGAACGAAAAGGGTTCGGCGTGATGCTCGAACGCGTCGAACAGCACCAGCAGATCAAAGGCGCGGGCATCGAGCTTACTCTGATCGAGAAGCGACTGGCGGCTGAGGTTGGATTGCTCGGGCGCGCTCAACAGCCCCAGCCAGCGCAGAAAGCCGTTTTCGCTGAGGAGCGTCGCGTCGGTTTCGCGCAAGCTCGCGACTTTGGCCTCGATCTCGGCGTCCGACAGCTTGTCCAGCAGTGTGCGGCCCAGCACCAGCGTGCCGGTATGGCGGGTCAGGCCACGCCGCAGCCGGCTGCCCTTGGTCCCCATCGCCCGCGCCGCCAGCCGTCGCGGAAACGCACTGAGCGCTCCCACGATACCGACAGTGCTGTCCGATTTCCGCATCAGCTGATTCTACGTTCGATCTATGGTGATTTGCTAGTGCCTCGCTGAGACCCAGTTAAAGCCCAAGTCGTGCGGACAATCCCTCAAGGTAGCCACGATGCAAAGGTTGCTCGGTCAGGTCAGCCTGTTTTTTTAGGAGGTGTCGTGCGTCGTCGACCCGACCAAGCTCAGTTAAGATAATGGCTGCAACCACTCTGGGGGGACCACCAGCGCCGTAGATCGGACCATCTTGCAGTTCCGCAATCATCGCCTGCCGTTCGGCATGCCTTTCGAAGAATGGCATCGCATAGCGCTCGAGATATGTTGCGATGTCTCCGTACAACTCGGCCGGACCATCAATCGGCCATACGCCGGTTCGGCCGAATGGCCACAACTCGGTCAGATCACGACGAACACAACAATCAATTTCGCCGACAGCCACCTTGGTCGGCTGCCAGTAGTGCAGGTGCTTTGCCACCTCCGGCACGTAGACACCCAAGCCGACGCTGAACGTGCCATACAGGTTGTGTCGGAAGCCCGCGATCTCTGGGGTCCCTGGCGGGTCGGACCGAGTCATTGTGACTTGGACGACATGGACGATCCCGTCTTCCGTCTTCCGATTGAACGTACGGCCGCGCGACCCGAACCCTTCCGCTTTCAGCAATCTCCGGATCGGATCTATCGCGTCATCGAGACGTTTGGCCAACTCTGACTTGATTGCCATCGTCTCGCCGTCACCACCCCGGGGATCCCAATGCTGTTGCCTAGCTAGGCCTTCTTCTTCGCCGCCGCAGGCTTCGAGGCTGCCGCCTTCGACGCCGCCACCGCTTCCTTCAGCGATGGCTTCTTGGCCGGCGCTGCCGGCTCGGCCTTGGCCTTGCTCGGCGCCGCGGGCTTCGCCTGCCCGAGGCTCGCCTTCAGCGCATCCATCAGGTTGATGACGTTGCCGCGCTCCGGCGCCGCCGCGATGATCGGCTTGTGACCCTTGAGCTTCTCGCGGATCATCTGCATCAGCGCGACTTCGTAGCGATCCTCATAATCCTTGGGGTTGAATTCCTTGACCTTCTGCTCGATCAGCTTTTCGGCGAGATCGAGCATTTCCTGGTCCGGCTTCACCTCGGGAATGTTGCCGAAATACTCGGCCGTCCCCCGCACTTCGCTCGGGTTGCGCAGCACCGTGACGAACATGCCGTTCTCCCGCGCCCCGATGGTGATCACCCGCTCGCGGTTGGTCAGCACCAGCCGCGCGATGGCGAGCTTGCCCGATTGCCGCATCGCTTCGCGCAGCACGGCAAACGTCTCTTCCGCCATCGCCCCATCCGGCGCCAGGTAATAGGGCGCGTCCTGGTAGATGACGTCGACCTCGTCTTCGTCGACGAAGGCCTCGATGTTCATCGTGTGGTTGGATTCGATCCGCACCGCTTCGAGATCGCTCTCGTCGATGATGATGTACTGCTTGTCCTCGTACTCATAGCCTTTGACGAGGTCGCTGCGCTCCACCAGACCCAGCTCAGGATCAACCGGTTTCATGTTGATCCGGTTATGGGTGTCCTTGTGCAGCTGGTTGAAGGTGATCCGCTCCGACGCGCTCGTCGCCGGATACATCTTCACCGGACAGCTGACCAAACTCAGCTTGATATAGCCTTTCCAGCTTGCCCTGGGTGCCACCTTCGTCTCCTACGCGCGCGTACTACGTCCAGCCTTGGATGATGCAGGCAGAGGGCGGGCTGACAGGTTAATCTCGGCCCACGGATCGCCGGACGTGGTTAATAATCCCGGAAGCGTAGAGTAGTTCAAATCCACCGGAGCGTCGATGCTTTCGAGGTCGCGCCAGTCGAGCGGCGTCGAGGCCGGCATATTGGTTCGCGCCCGCAGCGAATAGGGCGACACCGCTGTGGCGCTGCGGGCGTTGCGATGGATATCGATGAGGATACGGCGCTTGCGGTTTTGCGCCCCGATGGTGGTGACGAACGTATCGGGCGCGGTCTTCGCCATCGTCGCCGCCATCTCGCCGGTCACCGCGTGCACCTGCTTCCAGTTCTGCTTCGGCTCGATCGGCACCACCAGGTGCAGGCCCTTGCCGCCCGAGGTCTTGACGAACGGCACCAGTCCGAAGGCCTCGAGCTCACCGCGCAGGTGCACCGCCGCTTCCACCACTTCGCGGAACTCGATCCCCTCGCCCGGGTCGAGATCGAAGGTCACCCGGTCGGGCTTGTCGAGATGCGTCAGGTGGCTGCCCCAGGCATGGAACTCCACCACTCCGAACTGCGCCAGCGCCAGGTAGCCCTTGGCGTCTTCGATGGTGAGGTAGGTCTTGTCCTCCTCGTCGGAGTTCTGCGTCTCGAACACGTTGATCGAGGGCGGCATGCCCTTGAAGGCGTGGCGCTGAAAGAAACAGTCCTTCGGCAACCCGGTCGGGCAGCGGAACAGCGACACCGGCCGGTTGAACAGATGCGGCAGCATGAAATCGCCCACCGCCGCGTAGTAGACGGCGATATCGAGCTTGGTCGGGCCGCTCTTGCCGAACAGCCGCCGCGTCGGGTTGGTGATCGAAATCGAGGCGAGATCGGCATCGGTGATCAGCCGCTGCCGCGGTGCCGCCGAGGCCGTGAGCTCAGTCTCGATCAGCCCCTTGAACACCGAGTGCCGCAACAGCTTGTCCGAGGTGATGTTGGCGTAGTGCACCTTGCAGCGCAGCACCGGCTGCACCCAGATGATGTCCTTGGGCGCCCCCTCGAGTTTCAGCGCCGGATCCTGCAACGGCTCGAGCCGGCGCAATAGCTGCGCCAGCATCGGCGCATCGAACCCGGTGCCGCATTTGCCGCGATACTCGAGCTCGCCATCGACGAACTCGGCCAGCGCCAGCGAGGCCAGCCCTTCGGCAGCCGCCGACACGGTATAACCTGCTATGACGAAATCACCGACCGGCTTCGCCTTCACCTTCACCCAGGTCGTGGTCCGCCCCGACTGGTAGGTGGCGTTGGTCCGCTTCGAGACGATGCCCTCGAGTTGCAGTTCCGAGGCCCTTTCGTAGAGTGCCGCGCCGTCGCCCGCGACATGGTCGCTGAACTGGATCGCCGAGCGTCCACTGATATGCCCGCCCAGCATCTGCGCCAGCAGTTGCTTGCGGTCGGTCAGCCCTACTCCCCGGAGGTCGTAGCCATCGAGATAGAGCAGATCGAACGCATAGAAATGCAGCTTGCTGCCGGCGCCCTCCGACAGCGCATCCTGCAGCGCCGAGAAGCGCGAAATGCCCCGCTCATCCAGCACCACGATCTCGCCGTCGATGATCGCCTGCTTGACCGGGAGCTTCGCAAACTCCTTGGGCAGGTCGCCATAGCGCTTGGTCCAGTCGATGCCGCTGCGGGTAATCAGCTTCACCTTGCCGTCGATCACGTGGGCGATAGTGCGGTAGCCGTCGAACTTGATCTCGTGCACCCACTGCGCCGCCCGCGTCTCCTGCGGCGGCTCGGTCGCCGAGGCGGCGAGCTGCGGCTCCACCTGTTCCGACGGCGGCACCTTTACCGCGCCAGTGACGCCCGCGGCCTTCAGCAGCTTGATCGGTTTCGGCTTCGCTGCCTCCAGCAACTGCTCGGTGGTCAGCCCCGACTTCACGCTTTCCGGCCGCTCGGCAAGGATATCGGTCTCGGTATCGACGGCCGGATCGTGCTCCTTGAACAGCAGCCAGTTTTCCTTGTCGTTATCGCCCGGGCGGCCCTTGAGCTTGGTCAGCATCCAGCCGCCCTTCAGCTTTTCGCCCCATAGCCGGAACTTGAAACCGCCCTTCCTGAGGCCCGCGTCGACATCCTCCATCGGCGCCCAGTCGCCTGTGTCCCAGACGATCATCGGCCCGCCGCCATACTCGCCTTCGGGGATCACCCCCTCGAAGTCGATATACTCGATTGGGTGGTCCTCGGTGTGCACCGCCAGCCGCTTGTCGGCCGGGTTCAGCGACGGGCCGCGCGGGACTGCCCAGCTCAGCAGGACCCCGTCATGCTCGAGGCGGAGGTCATAGTGATCGGCGGTGGCAGAATGCTTGTGCACCACGAAGCGCGTACTGCCGGACGCCACAGCGCCACCGGCGGGCTCCGTGGTTTTGGAGAAGTCGCGTTTCCCGCGGTACTTATTGAGCTTGGTCTCGGCCATGGCGGGAAGCTAGAGCATTTCACGATTGAATTGCAGTGCTTTGGCCCCCAAAAAGGCCCCTCACCCGGCCTGCGGCCGACCTCTCCCTCGAGGGGAGAGGTGACGATGTGGCACGATCATGCCCCTGCCCACCTCTCCCTGGGGGGAGAGGTGGGCAGGGGCGCAGCGGCGGGTGAGGTGGCCTTAGCCAGCACCGCCCAACCGCCGAGCCGACTGCCGGAAGATCAGTTCGGGCTTCAGCTGCGTGCTCCGCGGCAGCGGTACGCCGCGATCGAGGTGGTTGATCGCCGCTTCCGCCGCCTGCGCCCCGAGGTCGGCGATCGGTTGCCGCACCGTGGTCAGCGGCGGGAAGAAATGCGCTGCCGACTCGATGTCGTCATAGCCCACCACCGAGATTTCGCCGGGGATCTCGACCCCCGCATCGTGCAGCCCATGCAGCAGCCCGATCGCCATGATGTCGCTCAGCGCAAAGATCGCCTCGGGTCGCGGCCCCGGTCGCCCGAGGATCTGGCGCGCCGCTGCGAGCCCGCCATCCATGGTGAGGTCGGTGCGGACCAGCCAGTCCCCGTCGAGCGCAATGCCATGCGCCGCGAGCCCCGCCGTCAGCCCGGCGATGCGATCGACCATACGCGGGTGGCTCTCGGGCCCGGAGACGCAGACGATGTGCCGGAAGCCGGCTTTCGCCAGATAGACTCCCACCAGCCGTCCGCCTTCAATCGAGTCGTCGGAAAATACCGACGCCACCGTGTCGGCTGGCGCATCGATCGCCACCACCGGCACCCGCTTGATCTGTCCGAGCCGGCGGAAGAACTCGGGGCTGGCATTGGTGGTCATCACCACCACCGCGTCGACCCGCTTGGTGAACAGCGTCCGCATATAGGCGACGAGGTTGGTCGCCACGTCGTCGGTGTTGCAGATCATCAGCGTGTAGCCATGCTTGAAGCAGGCCCGCTCCACCCCACGGATCACCTCGCCGAAAAACGGGTTCGAGGTGGTGGTGACAATCATCCCGATGGTCCGCGTCCGGCTCGACTGCAGGGCGCGCGCCACGTCGGACGGGAAATAGCCGAGATCGGCAATCGCGGCGTTGACCCGGCGGGCCGCATCCTCGCTCACCGGGCGGGAGTTGTTGATCACATGGGAGACGGTCGTGAACGAGACGTTCGCGCGTTTGGCAACGTCCTTGATGGTGACCATTGCTGCTCCCGGGAACCCGTCCTAGCTGCGTGACCTCGACTTGAGCCAGCGGTCAAAGGCCACGGCGACGATCAGGATCAGGCCGATGACGATGGACTGCGTGTAGGACGAGACGTTGTTGAACTGCAACCCGTTCTGCAGCACGCCGATCAGCGCCGCGCCAACCACAGTGCCGCCGACGCTGCCGATGCCGCCGAACAGCGAGGTGCCACCGATCACCACCGCCGAGATCACCGTCAGCTCGTAGCCGATACCGGCCACTGCCTCGGACGAATTGAGCCGCGCCGAGAGGACGAACGCCGCGAGCCCGGCAAAGAACCCGACGATGACATAGACCGAGATCAGGATGCGATCGACGCGCAGCCCCGAGAGCCGCGCCGCCTCGGCATTGCCGCCCACCGCGTAGACCGCCCGGCCATAGCGGGTGTAGCGCAGCACCAGGTGGCAAAGCAGCGCCGCCACGGCAAAGATGATCACCGGTACCGGCACCGGCCCGACGAGGCCCGTGCCGAACCAGCGCATCGAGGCATCGAACCCCGAGATCGGCCCGCCATTCGAGAGGGTCAGCGTCAGTCCGCGGAAGATCGTCAAGCCGCCCAGCGTCACCACAAAGGGTGGCACCTTCAGCCGGGTAATCGCCAGCCCCTGCACGCCGCCGGCCAGCGAGCCGACGATCACTGCAGCGAGCAGCGCCGCGAACCAGCCAAAGCCTTGCCCGCCGCCGGCCGATAGCGACATCGAGTTGGCCGTGCCGCCCTTCGCCACCACAGCCGCCACCATGCCGCAGAAGGCGAGGAGCGAGCCGACGCTGAGGTCGATGCCGGCAGTGAGAATGACGAAGGTCATCCCCAGCGCAATCAGCCCGGTGATCGAAATCTGCCGCATGATGTTGAAGACGTTGATCGGGTCGATGAAGCTCGGCTTCAACGCCGTGAACACCACCACCAGCGCCAACAGGAACAGCAGCGGCCCGAAGCGCTTCAGGATGCCGAAGGTGTTGGGGCCTTTCTTTTCGGCGGGTTCGGTTGTCGTCGTCATCTGGTCTCCCCCTGCCGCTGGTCGAGCGCCATCAGCGCCATCAGTTTTTCTTCCGTCGCGTCGAATGCCGGCATCTCGCCAGTGATCCGCCCCTGCCGCATGGTGACGATCCGGTCGCTCACCGCCAGCACCTCGGGCAGTTCGGACGAGATCACCATCACCGCGATGCCGCGTGCCGCGAGCTGCACCAGGATCTGATGCACTTCCGCCTTGGCCCCGACATCGACGCCGCGCGTCGGCTCGTCGACGATCAGCACTTTGGGGTCGCGCGCCAGCCAGCGGGCGAGGATCACCTTCTGCTGATTGCCGCCCGACAGCCCATCGATCGATTGCTCCGGCGAGGCCATGCGGATGGAAAGCGCCTTCTTGTATTCGGCCAGCGCCGCGCGCTCCCTGCCCTCGGCCATCAGCCCCAGCCCGTTGGAATAGGCCCTGAGCGCCGCCACCGAGAAATTCTGCAGGATGCCCAGCATGGAGAAGATCGCCTGGTGCTTCCGATCCTCAGGTACCAGACCGATGCCCAGTTCGATCGCATCGGCGGGCGAGGCCGGCGCAATCGCCTTGCCATCGAGCGTCACTGTGCCTGCCGCGATCCGGTCGGCCCCGAAGATGGCGCGCGCCAGCTCGGTGCGGCCGGAGCCGACCAGCCCGGCCACGCCGAGAATTTCGCCGGCCTTGAGATCGATATCGACGCCATCGAGCACGATGGCATGTGGCGCCTCCGGGTCGCGCACCGTGCGCAAGCCCCTGACGCTGAGCCGCACCGCGCCGGCGGCGTTGCGCTGCGTCGGCCGCGCGTAGAGTTCCGATGCCGCCCGCCCCACCATCTTCTCGATGATCTGCGGGATCGGGATCGGCGTGTCGGTGCGATTGAGATGCCCGGCGAGCCGCCCGTCGCGCAGCACCGTCATCCGGTCGCAGATCGCCGAGGCCTCCTCGAGCCGATGCGTCACGAACATGATGGCGACGCCCTCGGCGCGCAGCTGCTTCATGATCCGCAGCAGCTGGCTGACCTCGGTCTCGGTCAGCGCCGAGGTCGGCTCATCCATGATGATCAGCCGGCTTTCGAGCGACAGCGCCCGGGCGATTTCCACCAGTTGCTGCTCGGCCACCGACAGCGCCGACACCGGGGTGTCGGGGTCGATGCCGAGCCCCACCCGGGCGATGATGCCGGTGGTCTCGCGCCGCATCCGCCGCCAGTCGATAATGCCGAAGGCCCCAAGCGGCGCCCGGCCGATGAAGATGTTCTCGGCCACCGACAGCGTCGGGATCAGGCTCAGCTCCTGATAGATGGTGACGATGCCAGCGCGCTTGGCTGCATCCGGGCTGTGCGGCCGGTAATCTGCGCCATCGAACACGATGCGCCCGCTGGTCGGCGGCTGCGCCCCGGAGAGAATCTTTAGGAGCGTCGATTTGCCCGCGCCGTTCTCACCGAGCAGCCCGAGGATTTCTCCCCGCCGCACCTCGAGTGAAACGTCGTTGAGCGCCACAACGCCGGCAAAATGCTTGGAGACGCCGACCACTTCGAGAAGCGGCTGCGCGAGTTGTTCCGCGGCGGCAACTGCAGCCATCGGTCCCCTCCCGATAGTTAGTGCCCCTGGCGCACCAGCAGTGGCGATGCTTGCACATCGCACCACTGGCGCGCCAGTTGGCGGGAGGAAGTTTACCCGGCTTCGCCGATGCGCTCGGCCTTGTCGAGATTGTCCTTGCCGATGACCACGGGGGTCAGCAGCACCAGCTTCTCGGCCGGCTCGGTCTTGTCCTTGGCGTAGGCCACCGCGATCCGCACCGCGGTGCGCGACTGCTCGCCCGGGAACTGCTCGACGGTGCCGGCCAGCGTCCCGTCACGCACCGCGACCAGCGCTTCGGGCAGCGCGTCGAAGCCGTAGATCTTCACGTCGGTGAAGCCACGAGCCGCGCAGGCCTCGATGGCGCCAAGCGCCATGTCGTCATTAGCGCAGATGATCGCATCGGGCTTGCCGTTGGCGGCAAGGCCCGCCTCGGTGACCGACAGCGCTTCGGCGCGGGCGAAGTTGGCGGTCTGCTCGAAGATGATCTGGTACTTGTCCTTGATCGGATCGATGACGTTGTGCACGCCCTTGTTGCGATCGATCGCCGGGCCGGCGCCGGGCTGGCCCTGCAGGTGGAAGATCTTCGCGCCGTTGGGGAAGGCATCGACCAGCGCCTGCGCTTCGGCCTCGCCACCCTTGACGTTATCGGCACCGACATGGGCGAGGATGCCCTCGACCCCATCGACGCGACGATCGATGGTCACCACCGGCACGCCGGCCTGCACCGCCTGCTCGATCGCCGGCGCCAGCGCGTTGACGTCGAGCGGCGAGATGACGATGGCGTTGACCTTCTGGACGATCGCCGCCTCGATATCGGCCGTCTGCTTGGGCGCCGAGTTCTGGCCGTCGCTCTCGATGATGTTGACGCCCTGTGCTTCGGCCTCAACTTTGATCTGGTTCAGCATGTGCACGAAGAACGGGAAGCCGAGACTGGGCACCGAGCCCAGGATGGTCAGCTTGTCCTGCGCGAAGGCAGCAGGAGCAGCAACGGCAAGCGCGCTTAGCGCCACCGAAGACAACAGGAAACTGCGTCTATCCATGAATCTATCCTCCTCTGAGCGCCCGACGCGGGTTGTTTGACCTCATCCGCGGGCCCAAGGAAGCTACTTGCTCGCAAACGTTTGCGCAAGCGCTGACATGTTAGTGTTTGCTTCGACTTTGGTGGAAATGCTTGGAGCGATCGTGCCGTCGGGTCTCCCTCCCCCTTGTGGGGAGGGATCAAGGGTGGGGGTGACCAAGTGCTCCGGCGCGTGGGGCTTTCCCCCACCCAGTTACGCTACGGCTCCGCCTGGCTTCGCTAGCCCCCGGCGAGGGCCTCCGGCCCTCGTCCGGCTCCTACAAGGGGGAGGGAGACAGCGCGAGCCGCCTAATAATCGCTCTCGTAGAACACGCCGAAGCTCGAATCCCCGTCCGTGCCGGTCGAGACCTTGGCCCGAATATCTTTGGTGATGTCGAGGTTGACCGTCACCCGCGAATTGCCGTCCGCCCCGGCCTGGACACCGAGATAGATGTTGTCCTGGAGATACGCGCCCGCCTGCACCGCGAGGCTGCCATCCTCGTTAGTGACCACGTCGAGATCGTCGAGCCCGGCCTTGGCGCGGAGCGAGTCGACCAAGGAGCCACCACCGCCGCCGGCCAGCTCCGCGGCAGCGCCGGCGAGCTTGGCCAACTGGATCGGGGTCAGTTCGCCCATCGAGCGCTTGAACAACAGCCGCGACAGCACCTCGTCTTCCGGCAACACCGGGTTGGAGCTGAAGCCGATATCGAGCTCCGAAACGCGGCCGGTGACATTGACGAATACCGTGATGCCATCGCCTTCGGTGCGCGCGGTGAAATCGAGGAACGGGTCGAGATCGCCGACCAGCGTCACTGAACCTTCCTCGAAGGTGACACGCTGACCGAGGATGGCGAGCCGCCCGCGATTGAGCTGGAAGCCGCCGACCGGGCGGATGTCGTTGACCGAACCGGTGAGCCGTACCGAGCCGCCCACTTCGGCGTCGAGCCCGCGGCCGCGAATAAAGATCTGGTTGGGCGCACTGACATTGACGTCGAGCTGCACCACCGAGGGCCGCCGCTGCGGCAGCGGTGCGCCCGACGCCGTCACGGCAGCGCGCTTCAGCGTCACCAGCACCGGCTTCGGCGCATTAAGATGCTTGGCGTCGATGATCGTCCCGGCGGCGCCGAGCGAATCCGGGATGGTGATATCGGCCTTCTCGATCATCACATTGCCCGACAGCGTCGGGCTGGCATCGAGCCGGCCCCGGAGCGCCAGGTCGCCCGAAACGGTGGCGACGAACATGTTGCCATCGGCATAGCGCGCCGAATTGAGCCGCACCGCGATATCGGCCGGATTGCCGGCCCCAAGCCCGATCGAGCCGCCGACCGAGAGCGAGCCGCCAGTGGCGAGGCCGGCGGTCAGGCTGTCGATATTGATGCGGTTGCCGGCGAGGCTGGCGCGGCCGGTGATATCGACCAATCTCAGGTTGAGCACCGGATCGATATAGCCCGAGCCGCTGGTCGCGACCGTGCCGGCGAATTGCGGCGAGCTGAGGCTGCCGGTCACCCGCGCATTGAGGTTGGCGGTGCCGCTGAGCTGGCCGCCGCGGTCGGCGACGAAGCGGTTGCCGAGCGCCAGCGGCGCCGAGCCCTGCACGTCGATCGCGAGGCCGCGCCCATTGAGCGGCACCCGGCCACTGGCCGTCAGCTGCAGGCCGCCGGCGCCCTGGGCGGAGGCGCTCTCCAGAACCAGCGTCTGCTTGGCGAAACTGCCGCGTCCCGAAAACTGCATCGGCGTAATGCCGAACTCGCTGATCGCCGCAGCGGAGACGCCCGAGCCGGAAATGCTGAAACTGGCAGCCGGATCGGAGGCCGAGCCGGTGATCCGGCCGCTGCCGTTCAGCGTACCGGCAAGGGCGAGGTCGGGCGCGATGGCATTGGCGATCGACAGCGGCAGGGCCTGCACGTCGAGCGCGATATCGAGCTTCGCGCCGGCGCTGCCGGTGGCCGAGATGCGCCCACCGCCGACATCGAGTTGCACCGCGTCGAGGCGGACAGTGTTACCGGCAATGGCCAGCGCCGTCGGCTGCGCCAGGCGGGCCCGCAACTGTCCCTGGGTCAGCTCGGCCCGGTCGAGCGCCAGCCGATAGCCCGCCTCGAGCGGCGCGAGGCTGCCGGCCAGCGCGACATTGGTGCGGTTGGCCAGCGCCGCCGTGAGATCGAACGCCGTAGCGTCACCGCTGCGCGAGGCCTGCGCCTCAAGCGTGTCGATGCTGATGCCGCCGGCAGCGATGGCGCGGCCGTTCACCGTGCCATCAATGGCCGGCACGCCGAACAGATCCGACACCGAAGCGCGGATTTCGGCGGCGCCGATCTCGATGTCCGAGGTCGCGAGCTTGGCGATCGAGCCGACGATCTCGGCATTCTGCTTGCCGGCGGCGGGCGTCAGGGTGATCGAGGCATCGGCACTGCCGGTGGCATCGACCAGCAGCAGAGCCGCGGCCGTGGTGACGTTTGGCGAGGCGAGCTTCAGTGCGCCGGTCAGCAGCCCATCGGCGTCCTGCACCACATCGCCGCTGATCAGCGTCGGGCCGGCCTCGAAGCGCAACCCGGTCAGCCGTCTGGTCGTGGCATCCACCGCGACGTCGCCGCCCAGCGCCACGCGGAAGCGCTCGAGGAAGGCATCGCCCTTCAGTTGTCCGGTTAGCGTGCCGTCCTCGGCGAGCTGCCCGGTGAAGCCGAACGCCGCGTCCGACAGCGATTTGCCGGCCAGCGCCCCGCTTGGCACTTTCGCCGAGATATCCAGCGCGATGGCGCCCTTGCCCCTCGCAGTACCAGTGAGCGTCAACGCGCCCTTCGCCTGGTCGGAAACCAGCGCCAGGTCGGCAAGCGCCGCACTGAAGCTGAAGTCCGCCGCGCCGGTGGCAAACGTGCCGTCGGCGGCAATCTGCACATTGTCATTGGCGATGCGGAACGCTTCCGCCTCGAGCCCCTCGGCGGTGCGCGCCACGCGGCCGCTGAGCTTGACCGTGCCTTCAAGCACCTGGTCGAGCGCCGGCTCGGAGAGCGCGAGATTATCCGCGGTGCCGTCGAGCTTCAGGTTGAAGCCGCCGATCAGCGGGCTCACCGTGCCGGTGGCGGTAAGGTGCATTGCGCCATCGAGGTCGCGCCCGGCGACGCCCGAAAACGGCGCAATCGAACTGGTCTCGATCGCCACCTGGCCGTTGAAGACGTTATCGTCGATGGTGCCGGCGGCGCCGAGGCTCAGCGCCTTGCCGACCAGCCGGAACTGCGCCAGTTGCAGCGGCTCGCCGGCATTCCACAACCCGGCGAGCCCGAGCCCGGCACTGTCGCCCAGAGCCGCCTGCACATCGGCATCGGCGGAGACAATCCCCGAGACCATGCCGTCGGCATTGAAGGTCAGCCGGCGACCGGCCGGATCTTCGAGATTGCTGGCAATGCCGTTGCCGCGCAGCGTTATCTCGCTCGCTCTGAGTCCGCCGTTGGCGAAGCCGTTGGCGACGAGGTCAGCCGACCAGTCGTCGCTGCCCGCGCCGCCGAAATCCACGTTGAGCGTGGCGCTGTCGATGCTGGTCGCCGCGCCCGGCGCCGGCAGGATGACGCGGTTGCCGGCGGGATCGGCGATGGTCGCGGCGAGGTTCAGCCGGCTGAGGAAGCCATCCGCCGTAGTCGTGCCGGAGGCCTCGAGCCCAAGTTGCCCACCACTGAGCTTCAACCCGGAGATCTCGACGCCACCGGCCGAGCGCAGCAGCGCCGAGGCCTTGAGCGAGGTTTGGGCCCCGAAGAACGGCTGATAAGCCGGCGCCACCAGCATGCCGATCGGCCCGCCGAGATCGGCATCCACCGCCATACCTTCGGGCTTCTGGACGATCGTCGCCAGGCCCTCGAGCGCCCGCTTGCCGCCGGCATCGAGCGTCATGGTCGTCCGGAGGTCGGCGACCGGCCCGGAACCGTTGACCGCCAGCGCCATCTCGGGCTTGCCCTCGATATTGAGCAGGTTGGCGAGAATACCGTTCGGCGGTTCGGTCAGCGTCACCCCGACATCGATGCTGTTATCGGCCCGCTTGTACGCGACGGCGACATCGAGCTTGCCGCCCGGCCCGTCGAGCCGCACGATATTGAGCGCGGTATCGAGCGAGCCGCCTTCCAGCCGGAAGTTGCCGTCGACCGAAATCTCCGAGCCCAGCCCGAAGACGTTCTCGCCGAACGTCACCTTGGGGATGCTCAGCTTGTCGAGCTGGATCGCCACCGGGAAATCCGGGATCGCCAGCGGTGCCGCTTCCGGCGCCGGCAGGTTCGGGTCGCCGCTCGGGATGGCGTTGCGCAGGTACTCGATGCTGTCGGCGGTCAGCGACCTGACAAGCAGGCGGCCGGTGAACAGCGCCCCCTGGTCCCAGTCGATCGCCGCATTGTTGACCCTGAGCCACACCCCCTCCTTATCGGAGATAGTGACCTCGCGGATCGAGGCGGTCGACGACAGTGCGCCATCGATATTGGAGATGCGAATCTGCCGCTCCGGCGTCGACAACTGCCCTTCGACGAAGCCGACGAACCAGTCCTTCTGCTGCTCGGCGCTCATCTGGCCCTGGTCCTGCGCGACCAGCGGCATCGCAGCCAGAAGGCCGAAGCCGAGCATCATGCCGGTGGCGAGAACCCGTTTCAAAACGCCTGTCCTATGCCGACATAGAGCGCATAATCCGGATCGCCGGGCCGCTTGTTGAGCGGCACCGCCACATCGAGCCGCAGCGGCCCGAGCCCGGTATAGTAGCGAACGCCCGCGCCGACACCGAGGCGCAACTGGTCGAGGCCCGGGAACTCCTCGGCCGCGACATAGCCGCCATCGACGAACGCGACGATGCCGATATCGTTGGTGACCTTGTAGCGCGCCTCGAGCGAGCCCTCGATCAGGTACTTGCCGCCGGTGACCGTATCGCCAGGTCCATCGACGCCGATGCTCTTGAAACCATAGCCGCGCACCGACCCGCCACCGCCGGCAAAAAACAGCCGATCGGGCGGGATTTCATCAATCGCCGGCCCGACCAGCGCGCCGACCTTGGCGCGACCGGCCAGCACCAGTTGCTTATCGCCCATGACGCTGAGGTAACCGCGCACTTCGGCGGTCGTCCGGAACGCCGGGTTGCCGTAGTAGAACTCGTAGAACGGCTCCGCCGTCACATTGACGTAGAACCCTTCTGTCGCATCCTGGGGGTTGTCGCGCGCATCCCAGATCAGCCCACCGGTGAGCCCGGCGAGCGAAAAGTTGCGGGTGCCGAAATCGTCCTCGAACAGCGAGCGCTCGTAGAAGGCCGAGCCGTCCAGCGTCAGTTGGTCGAACAGATACTGCGTCAGCCCCACCCGCGCCGAAGCCGAAGTCTCGGTATAGGCCGGCAAAACGCTGCGCTCGGCCGACACTGCAGCGACGAGATCGTTGTCCGGGTTGAGGAAGCCCGGCTTGGTGAAAGTGCCGCCAAAAGCGTAGTCGAACTCCTCGGTGGCAATCGGCCAGTTGATGCCCGCGACCTTGGCGTCGAGCCTGAGCCGCTCGGCCCGCCCGAACAGGTTGCGCCACAGGTGGAAGCCCTCGATGCCCAGCCCGTCAATGGTCGAGTAGGTGGCGCCGACGCCGAAGCGCCGCTCCGCCTGCTCTTCGACGATGACGTTGAACGGCAGCACTCCGTCATTGCCGATGGCGCCTGCCGCCTCGATCCGCATGGCGCGGAACACGTCGAGCCGCGCCAGGCGTTTTTCGGCCCGCGCGATATCGTCGGGGTCATAATCCGTGCCGGCGATCAGCCCGGTCTGCTGCGCGACGAATTCCGGATCCATGCGAGTCGTCCCGGTGACCCCCACGGGCCCGACCGTCGCGTGCCGCCCCGGCGCCACGGTGATGGTGACATCGACCGTGTCGCTCTGATGGTCGGCGACCACCTGCCGGTCGACCACCGCCGCCTCGGCATAGCCCTGCTGCCGCCACGCATCGACCGCCAGTTGCTCGGCCCGCCCGACCACCGTGGCCCTCGCCACGAGGCCGGCGCCGAACCCGGCGATCTCGGGCTGCTCCACCTCGTCGCCGGCTTCGCTGGCGATGGGCGCGCGGTTGGTAATCTTGACGTTGCCGAAGCGGAACAGCGGGCCGGCATCGACCTTCAGCACCACCGCCACCGGATCGGGCAGGTCGGTATCGACCGGCAGGTTTGCCGCTTCCCTGCCACCGACCAGGATGCTGATCGCCCCGCCGTAATAGCCCTGGTTGTAGAGCGCCGCGAGAATGCGCCGATAATCGCTACGTGCCCTCGCCAACAGCCCTGCTGCACCGGAAGCCGGCGTCGCCTGATCGGCAATCAGCGCCGAGGCGCCGCGGATGGCGTTGGCCACGTCGCCGGTCGCTGTGGTTTCGAGCGTCGCCGTATAGGTCTGCGGATCGCCGATCACCGCATCAGCATCGATCTCGCTCTGATCCTCGAACAGCTTTATGCCGAAGAACTCAAAGGCCGACGCTCCCGGCACCAGCAATGGCGCCAGGGCCAGCATGGCCAGACCGATTCTTACCCGCCGCTGTAACAGTCCCGACTACCCCTGCCCTCGGCTGCCCCGAAACTCACCCCCGCCCGTGGCCCGGGCGGCTGCTGTGGTGAGCTCCGGCCGACCCGCCGTTGCCCGATGGGATATGTCCCACCAAATGTCGCAAGCCCAAGCAACCGTCAAACGGCGGCGACTATGAGGCGATAATGCGGCATCCACGATCACGACACGCGCCTAACTGGCTGTCGACGAACGCGTAATAGCCGCTTCTGCGGCATCTCATTATCGTCGGAGAAGAGTAAATGGGAGGTCAAGCATGCGCATCGTCGATACCCACCTGCACCTGGTGCACATGGATCGCTTCACCTACCCCTGGCTTGGCGGCGCCGGCGCACTGAAACGCGCCTGGCCGGCCGAAGCCTTTGCGGCTGAAGCACAAAAGCTCGGCATCGAGGCCGCCTTGCACATGGAGGTGGATGTGGCCGAAGCCGATATGGAGGCCGAAACCCGCTACGCCCTCGAGGTAAATCCGCTGGTCGTCGGCGCCATCGCCGCGTGCCGTCCCGAGAGCTCGGACTTCCCCGCCTACCTCGACCGCCTTGCCGCGCTCAAAGGCGTCAAAGGTTTTCGCCGTATCCTCCACACCTCGCCCGATGAGCTGAGCCAAGGCCAGCTGTTCCGCGCCAACCTGCGGCGCCTTGCCGACAAGCACCTGCCCTTCGACCTCTGCGTACTCTCAAAACAGCTGCCGGTCGGCCGCGAACTGGTCGAGAGCTGCCCCGGGGTGCAGTTCGTGCTCGACCACTGCGGCGTCCCCGACGTCGCCGCAAAAGCGCTCGACCCGTGGCGGCGCGAGATCAAGGCGCTGGCGGCGCTGCCCAACGCGGCGGCCAAGATTTCCGGTATCGTCGCGTATGCCGGTCCCAACTGGACCACCGCCATGCTCCGCCCCTTCGTCGAGCACATCATCGAAAGTTTCGGCTGGGATCGTGTTGTCTGGGGCTCCGACTATCCGGTGCTGACCCTCACCGCCGACCTCGGCCGCTGGGTGGCTGCGACCAAGGAGATCGTCGCCGGCGCCAGCCCGGACGAGCAGGCGAAACTCTTCCATCGAAATGCCGAGAGAATCTACCGCCTCTGATATATCAGCGTTGCCCCGACAGCCCACATGTGAAATACCCATTCACATAAGAATGGTCTGAGCGAGGAGCAGGTGAGTATCGACGTCGGAGCCCTCAGGCAAAACTGGCCCCTGCCGGGCAACCCCAGACCGATCGTCATCATCGGCGCCGGCGGCATCGTCACCGACGCGCACTTGCCGGCCTACCGGCTCGCCAGCCTGCCGGTCGCTGGGGTGTTCGACCTCGATGCCGACCGCGCCAGATCTGTCGCCGAGGCATGGGGCACCCGCGCCTTCGCCTCGCTCGATGAGGCGATCGCCACGCCCGATGGGGTCTATGACCTCGCCCTGCCCCCCGCTGCCCATCTCGACGTGCTGCCAAAGCTGCCCGATGGCGCCGCCGTGCTGCTGCAGAAACCGATGGGCCGCGACCTCGCCGAAGCTACAGCCATCCTCAAGCTCTGCCGGGCGAAATCACTGAAGGCCGCGGTCAACTTCCAGCTCCGCTTCTCGCCGATGCTGCTGGCCGTCGCCGACGCGCTGCAGCGTGGCTGGCTCGGCCGGCTGATCGATGTCGAGGTGCACCTCAACCTCGTCACCCCCTGGCACTTGTTCCCGTTTCTCAACGGTATGCCCCGGGTCGAGATCGCGGTGCACTCGATCCACTATCTCGACACGCTCCGCGCCCTGCTCGGCAACCCCACCGGCGTCCATGCCCGCACGCTCGGGCACCCCTCGACCACATTGGCCCAGACTCGCACTTCGGCGCTGTTCGATTTCGCGCCCGACCAGCGCGCCACCTTCTCGATCAACCACAACCACGATTTCGGCCGCCGCTTCCAGGATGCGAGCTTCCGTATCGAGGGCACCGAGGGCGCCGCCATGGTGAAGCTCGGCCCGCTGCTCAACTATCCCGAGGGCGAACCGGACGAACTGTGGATCACGCGTCGTGATGATGACTGGACCCAGGTGCCGCTGCAGGGGCGTTGGTTCCCGCACGCCTTCATCGGCACGATGAGCAACCTGCAGCGTTACGCCGCCGGCGAGGATGCCGTGCTGGTCACCTCGGTCGAAGACGCCTGGCACACCATGGCGCTGGCCGAGGCCGCCTTCGAGTCCGCCGCCCTGCCCGCCACCCCAGTGAGGTCCGCCCCATGAGCAGCCCGACCGTCGGTGTTCACTCGACCAACCCGACCACCATGCCCGCCGAGCACGCCCGGCTACCGGTGTGGAATGCCGAGAACTGGTTCTACGAGGACTTTGAGGTTGGCCACAAAATCCGCTCGCTCCGCCGCACCATTTCGGAGGGCGAGAGCATGCAGTTCAACGCGCTGGTCACCGACATGCACCCCTATGTGGCCGACGAGATCTTCGCCACCACTGAGGGCCAGTTCGGCCGCCGCCTCGTCGCCGGCGCCTTCGTCTTTTCGGCCGGGCTCGGGCTCGTCGCCACCAACTGCATCAACGCCTTCAGCTATGGCTATGACAAGCTCAGGTTCATCAAGCCGACCTTCATCGGCGACACCATCTACACGATCCGCACCAACATGGAAAAACGCCCGAAATACAAGGAGCTCGGCCTGATCCGCGCCAGCTATGAAGTGTTCAAGGGCGAAGGCGAACTGGTGCTCTACTGCGAGCATCTGCAGACCGTGAAGTACCGCAACGCAGCCGACTTCGAAGGGCAGGCTCGCGACAGCGGCCAAACAGAAAAGACCGCTGAGAAATGACCAGCCTCCCTCTCGACGGCGTGCTCGTCGTCGATCTCTGCCAGTTCCTCTCCGGCCCGTACGCCTCGCTGCGCCTGCAGGATCTCGGGGCGCGCGTCATCAAGATCGAACGCCCGGATGGCGGCGACCTCAGCCGCCGGCTCTACCTCTCTGACACCGAGATCGGCGGCGATAGCACGATCTTCCACGCCATCAACCGCAGTAAGGAGAGCCTGGCGCTCGACCTCAAAAACCCCGATGACATCGCCGCGCTCCGAAAGCTGCTCGGCCGTGCCGACGTGATGCTGCAGAACTTCCGGCCCGGCGTCATCGAGCGCCTCGGGCTTGATTATGACAGCGTCAAGGCGCTCAACCCCGGCATCGTCCATGCCTCCATAACAGGTTATGGCGACGAGGGACCGTGGGTGCAGCGTCCCGGCCAGGACCTGCTGGCGCAGGCCCGCTCCGGCGTCATGTGGCTCAATGGCGATCACGATCAGGGTCCGGTGCCGTTCGGCCTCGCCATCGCCGACATGCTGGCCGGAGCCGCGGTGGCGCAGGGCATTCTCGCCTCGCTGGTGAAGAAGGGGCGCACTGGACAGGGCGCGCATGTCGAAACCAGCCTCCTCGAAGCGCTGGTCGATTTCCAGTTCGAGGTGCTGACCACTCACCTCAACGATGGCCGGCGCACCCCGAAGCGCTCCGGCTTCCGCTCGGCCCACGCCTATCTTTCCGCGCCTTACGGCGTCTACCCGACCGCCGACGGCTGGCTGGCGCTCGCCATGACCCCGCTCGGCAAGATCCGCGACCTGCTCGAACTGCCGGCGCTCGACGCCTTCGCGGCCGATCCCAAAAGCTGGTTCAGCGCCCGCGACGAGATCAAACGCATCATCGCCGAACGGCTGGCGACCCACACCACCACCGAATGGCTCGCCGTGCTGGAGCCCGCCGATATCTGGTGCGCCAAGGTGCTCGAATGGTCCGAGCTCCTGGAGAGCGAAGGGTTCAAGGCGCTCGACATGCTGCAGACCGTCACGCGCGACGATGGCGTCTCCATTCTCACCACCCGCTCGCCGCTCCGCATCGACGGCCAGCGCACTAGGACGTATCGCGCCGCGCCGCTGATCGGCGAGCAGAGCGCAGAGATCCGCAAGGAGTTCGGCCTGTGACTATCCTCAGGGGCATGACCTGGAGCCATCCGCGTGGCTATGACCCGATGGTGGCGACCGCCAAAGCCTGGGCCGAGAAAACCGGCGTCACCATCGAATGGGACAAGCGGAGCCTCCAGGATTTCGAGTCGTTCCCGGTCGAGGAACTGGCGCGCCAGTACGATATGATCGTCATCGATCACCCGCATGTCGGCCAGGTCGTCGAGGAAGGTTGCCTCGCCCCGCTCGATGTGCCCGGCCGCGAGGCCGAACGGCAGGCGCTGGCCGAAGGCTCGGTCGGCGCGTCCTACCCGAGCTACGAGTATGCCGGGCACCAATGGGCGTTCCCGATCGATGCCGCGACGCAGGTCGTGGCCTATCGCGCCGACCTTATCGATGCGCCGCAGCACTGGGACGATGTCGTGGCGCTGGCCAAGGCCGGACGCGTCGTCTTCCCGCTGCTGCCGCCGCACTCGATGATGAGCTTCTTCACCCTGACCGCCAATCTTGGCCATCCCTGCGCAGTCGAGAACGGGGCCTTGGTCGACACGGCGGCCGGCGTCCGCGCCATCGAGATGCTGGCCGAAGTTGCGCAACACCTCGACCCCGCCGACTTCTCCATGGACCCGATCGCCGCCTCCGAGGCGATGGCGCGTCCGGACGCGCAGGTGGCGCTGATGCCGCTCGGCTATGGCTATGTCAGCTACGCCATCCCTGGCTTCCGCCCCCACCGACTGACCTTCGCCGATATCCCGCTGCCCGGCGCCAAAGGCTCGGCCCTCGGCGGCACCGGCATCGCCGTCTCCGCCTTTTCGCAGAACCGGCAAGCCGCCATCGACTATGCCTACTGGGTCGCCTCTTCCGACGTGCAGCGCAGCCTCTACGCCAGTTCGGGCGGCCAGCCCGGCCATGCCACTGCCTGGGAAGACGATGCGGTGAACGCCGCCGCCGGCAACTTCTATCGCGGCACCCGCAAAACCCTCGAGGGCGCCTATGTCCGCCCGCGCCACAATGGCTACATGGCGTTCCAGGACGCCGCATCGCAGCGGCTCAATGCCGGCCTGCTGGCGGGTGAGGCGCCCGCGACCATCCTCGCCGATCTCGATCGGCTGTTTCGGGAGAGTTTCTGATGGAGCGGCCGCGCCACTTCGAGGACTATGTCGTCGGCGAGATCAGGAAGACCAGCGGACGCACCATCACCGAGACCGACTTCGTCGTGCACGCCGGCCATACCGGCGATTTCTTCCCGCACCACATGGACGCCGAATTCATGAAGAGCTCGGAATTCGGCCAGCGCATCGCCCACGGCACCATGACCTTCGCCATCGGCATCGGCCTCACCGCCACCGAAATCAACCCGCTCGCCTTCACCTACGGCTACGAACGCCTGCGCTTCCCCAAGCCGGTATTCATCGGCGATACTATCCACACCGAGCTGACCATTGCGGCGCTGGACGACGATCCGAAGCGCCCGCAATACGGGCGGGTGACCGAGCAGGTGCGGGTGCTCAACCAGCGTGGTGAGACGGTGCTGGCATGCGATCATATCTACTTGGCGCAGCGGCGGGGGTAGCACCGTCCCGACAAACACCGTGCCTCCGCGCACCCCCTCCGAGCTACGCTAGGTCGCTCTCGCTCCCAAGCTTCGCTTGCCTCCCCCGTCAAGGGGGAGGTGGCATCCAGTTTGTGGCTGGATCCCGCCATGGCCACCAGCGGGCACCCTCCCCGTGACGGGGAGGGATGGGGTGGGGTCTGCAGCGGGCACGATGTTGCTGGCGCTACTCCTCCCGCCCCAGCAACGGCGCCGGCCCATCCGCCGCCCGCACCCAGGGCGTGTCATAGCTCGGCGCATTGGCAAACCGCCGCATCCCCAGTGTCAGCCGCGCCGTCGCGCCGGCTGCGAGCTTCACGGTAAGCCACCGCCCGCTGACCGCCGCCGGCGCGGCATCGCCGAGCTGCACCGACGTGAAATCGTGCTCCCCGAACACCCCGCCCTGGATCACCACTTCCGCCGCATGCACGGCGTCGGTGTTGACCAGCGTCAGCGTCGCGCCGTCGTGCGTGAGCCCGTCGACCAAAGCCGCCACGCCTTGCGGTAATCCCGGACGCCTGCCGACCGCGTCGAAGTAGCGGAACCGCGCCACCTGCAGCCCGCCGTGATAGACGTGCATCGGCCCGCCCAGCGTCAGCTGCGTCAGCGCTTCCACCACCATCGGCGTCAGCTGCTGCCACATATGGATGGTCATCGACTCCCGGTAGTGATCCATCTTCTCGGGATCATTCTCGGCCTTGCGATAGTTGGCGATCTGCTCAGTGATGGTCTGGAGGTCGGCCTTCAGCACCGCCTCGGGATAACCGGGGTCGTTGCCGCGCATGAACCTGAACCACTGCGCGGTATTGCCGTTGAACCCCATATGGCCGCCATTGGTCTTGCCATAGCCGTGATAGGCGGGGTTCACTTCGTCGAACAGGTCACCGGCCCAGCCGCGCTCGGCCCGCTCGGCGTCCTCCTCGGCCATCGAGACGTTCCATAGGTACACCCCATACATCGGGTGGAAGCGGCGATAGTCGCGCCAGCCTTCGTTATAGTGTCGGTTGGGCACCAGTTGCTGGCCGCCCTCCTCGCGGCGCAGACCCCACAGCATGTCGAGCTGCGAACGCGCCAGCTGCAGGTGCGCCATGTCGCCGGTCAGCAGCGCCGCGTTGACGCCGGATACACAGAGCGGCTCGAGCAGCGAGAACGAGCCGTGCGGCCAGCGCCAGCCGTAATAGCCGCCCCACCACTTGCCATCGTTGTATTGGCCGATCTCGCCTGAGAGCCCGATATTGTCGGGGGTAATCCCGCCATTGCGCGCCGTGCGCTCTTCCCATGCCGCGAGATAATCGAGCACCCAGGCCCGGTATTTCTCCTCGCCGGTATAGGCGAAGGCATGCAGCATAAGCGAGGTGGCGCCGAGGTTCAGCGGCACGTCGCCACGCGACTGTCGCTGGTTGATGCGGGTGAGGATTTCCGCATAGGTCGCATCGTCCGACCACGGCGTCTTCATGCCGTATTTGTCGATCCCCGGCAGGTCCTCGAAGGGCGGCAGGTAGTCATCGAGGATTTCGCGATGCGTCGACCAATCCTCAGCCGTCTGGGTAAACCGCGGGCCACGGCTGCCGGTGATCGGCGAGCGGATCAGCTTGCGCTCCGCATCCCAGTTCTGCGCCTCGGCATCCTCGCCATTGTAGAAGCCGGCGAAGCGCCGGGTACGTTGGCGGTCCTTGGGCACGGCCGGATCCGCGAGACCGAAGAAATAGAAGAACAGGTTGCTCTCGCCGTGGTGCATCCAGTCGTAATAGGCGTCGTACTCGCGGTGGATCTGCCCGTACTCGGTCCACTGCCAGGTGATGCCGTCCCAGATGGTGCGCGAGCGCTTGTACACCTCCTCCGAGCCGCCCAGCGCGTAGAACAGCGGCATGTTCATGAACCCCTCATAGGGGTCGTCCGAGCCATCCATGCCCGGCCAGCGATCGCGCCAGATCAGCGTCCCGTCAGGCCGGGTGTAGCGGTCGGCGAACTCGATCGCCGCCTCGTTCAGCACCGCGAAGATCTGCCGTTGCAGCAGCGCCCATTCGGGCAAGGGGAGGATATCGGCCGCCGCGATCGACGGCATGCTGGAGGCGCTGCTCATGCTGGCTAGATCCGGTTGCCCGTTACGGGGTCGAAGAGGTTGATGGCGGCGGTGTCGACGCTGAGGTTGAGCGTATCGCCGGGCTTCGGCCGCACCTTGGGCCCGAGGCGCGCCGTGAGCAGCTGCCCGCCGACGCTGACGATCACCATGGTGTCCGGGCCGGTCGGCTCGACCACATCGACGATGCCTTGAAGTCCCGCCGCGCCCTGCCCGGCGTTGAGTGTCTCCGGCCGGATGCCCGCGACCACTTCACGACCGACAAACGCCGCCACGTCCTGCTCCAGCCCGACGAGTGCGAGAGACCCGGCGGCGTGGCGCAGCACCAGCCCGCCATCGCCGTGCTCCAGCATGCCCGTGAGAAAATTCATTGTCGGCGAGCCGATGAAGCCGGCGACGAACATGTTGGCCGGCCGGTCATAGATGGTTTCGGGGTCGGCGAGCTGCTGGATCACCCCGCCCTTCATCACCGCCACCTTGGTGCCGAGCGTCAGCGCCTCGACCTGGTCATGCGTCACATAGACGGTGGTGGTGCCGAGCCGGTCGTGCAGCCGCTTGATCTCGGTCCGCATCTCGACCCGGAGCTTGGCATCGAGGTTGCTCAGCGGCTCGTCGAACAGGAACAGGTCGGGGTTGCGCACGATCGCCCGCCCCATGGCGACGCGCTGCCGCTGCCCGCCCGAAAGCTGCCCCGGTTTGCGGTCGAGCAGGTGCTCGATCTGCAACAGCTCCGCCGCCCGCTGCACCGCCGCCTCACGCTCCTTCGCGTCGACCTTCCGCATCTCGAGCCCGAAGCCGATATTCCGGCGCACCGGCATGGTCGGGTAGAGCGCGTAGGACTGGAACACCATGGCGATGTTGCGGTCCTTGGGGTGCACGTCGTTGACGTTCTTGTCGCCGATCAGGATGTCCCCGCCCGAGCTCGGCTCGAGCCCTGCGATGATCGCCAGGAGCGTCGATTTTCCGCACCCCGATGGGCCCAGCAACACCAGGAAGCCACCGTCCTCGACCTCGATGTCGATATTGTTCAGCACCTCGACCGCGCCAAAACTCTTGCGCACGCCTTTGATCGACAGAGTGGCCATCGGCACTAACCCTTGACTGCGCCGGCGGTGATGCCGGCAACCATGACGCGCTGCACGAGGGCGAACAGCACAATCACTGGAATGATGGAAATGATGCCGCCGGCGGCCAGCATGCCCCAGGGCAGCTGGAACTCGCCGACCATCAGCTGCAACCCGACCGGCCAGGTGCGCGAGCCGGTGCTGGACGTGAGCATCAGGGCGAACAGATACTCGTTCCATGCGGCGATCGCGACGAACACGCAGGTGGCGACGAGCCCGTTCCGCGCGATCGGGATGACGATGCGGAACATCGCCCCGATACGGGTCGAGCCGTCGATCCGCGCCGCACTTTCGAGTTCCGTAGGCGCCGCATCGAAAAAGCCCTTCAGCATCCAGACGAACAACGGCAGGAGGAAGCTGGTATAGGCGACGGCGAGGCCGAGGCTGGTGTCGAACAGGCCGAGGTTCCGCATCACGATGAACAGCGGGATGATCATCAGCACCGCCGGGAACATGCGCACCACGAGGTAGCCCAGCATCAGCGGCGTGCGGCCTGGGAAGTTGAAGCGGGAGAAGGCGTATGAGGCGATCGTGCCGGTGAACAGGCAGATCGCCACCGTCAGCGTGGTGGTGACGAGGCTGTTGATCACGAGGACCGGATAGCCCGACTGGTTCCACAGCTTGATGTAGTTCTCGAGCGTGAAGCGGGTGGGGAAATACACCATCGTGCGGGTCACGATGTCGTCCTCGACCTTGAACGAGGTCAGCAGCATCCAGAGCAGCGGGCCGATACTGAGCACGGCGAGCAGGATCAGCACGGCGTAGCTGAGGATGTTCCAGATGAGGTTGGAGCCGGAGCGGGTCTGGGCCATGGCGCTAGTCCTGGTTGACCTTGCTGAGCCGGATATAGGCCCAGGCAAACAGCATCAGCAGTACGAACATCACCACCGACAGCGCGCCCGCATAGCCGAAGTTGAAATCCGAATAGGCGTTCTGGAACGCGTAGAGCGACAGCACCTGCGTCGACCGTCCGGGCCCGCCCTGGGTCAGGATCAGCAGCAGATCCGGTGAGTTGACCAGCCCGATGACGCGCAGGATCACCGCCGCCGCAATGATGGTGCGCAGCATTGGCAGCGTGATCAGCCGCAGTTGCGCGAACGCCCCTGCCCCATCGATATCGGCCGCCTTGTAGAGATCGGTCGGGATGCCCTTGAGGCCCGCCATGATCAGCAGCGTGAAAAACGGAAAACTATGCCAGGCCTCGACGAAGATCGCCGTTGCCATCGCCGTGTTGGGGTCGGCAAACCACGCCTTGTATTCCTGGAGCAGGCCGATATTGACGAGAATGTCGTTGATGACGCCGACCCGGCTGTCGAGCATCAGGGCCCACATGTTGCCCGCCACCACGTTGGGCAGGAAGTAGGGCACGAGGATCAGCACCGCCAGCACCTTGCCGCCCCACAGATTGCGGTTGAGCGCCAGCGCGGCGACGAGGCCGACAACGAACTCGATGAGGATCGAGAAGGTCACCCACACTGCGGTGTTGCGCAGCGACAGCCAGAAGATCGGGTCGGCCAGCATGCGCTGGTAGTGCTTGAGCCCGACGAACGCGCCGTTGCCGGCCGGCCGGTTGAGCCGCATCTCGGTAAAGCTCAGCTGGAATCCGTAAACGGTGGGGAACAGCACGATCGCGGTGATCAGCAACGCACTGGGCAGCAGCAACAGATACATCCAGTAGCGCGTCTCGGAGAGCTCGCCGAGCAGCCGCAGCGGATTGATCGCATCCCAGGTGGAGCGCGGCGGCGGCAGGGCAGCCATAGCACGGCCTCGGCTCATCGGGGCTCCTTGGAGGGCTTCCAGGAAAAGTTGCAGACTTTTCCGGTTCGGAAGCGCGACAACTTAGACTTGGCGTTGATCGGGTCGGGGAGAAGGCGGCCGGCTTGCACCGGCCGCCAGGGATCAGGCGATGGCCGCAGCCAGCCCCTCGATGATCTGATCGGCAGCCTGGTCGGGCGTCGCCTGGCCGATCAGGATCTGCTGCAGCGCCGGCAGCACGGTGTTCTGTGCCCAGCCGGCCGCACCCGGGAAGCTCGGCTGCGGGATGCCGAAGCCCAGCGTATCCGCGGCGGCCTTGTACATTGGGTTGCCGACGATGCGCTGGTCCTGCGCCGCGACGGTCGAGGCCGGCATGTAGCCGGTCTTTTCGAGGAAGGCGACGGCGGCATCCGGCTCGCCCCAGAACTTGATCCATTCCCAGGCGGCGTCGGCGTTTTCGTCGTTGGTGATGCAGTTATAGGCGTAGGCGAGGCGCGCCACGCGGGTTGCCGGGCCAGCCGGCATCGCGAAGGTGCCGAATTCGACGCCTGGCTTCAGCTTGCTCGCAATATCCTGATACGAGCCGGTGTGGTGCCAGATCATCGCGGTCTGTCCGGTCTGGAAGCCGCTGATGACCTGCTGGAAGCCATCATTCGCGGCGCTCGGCGGCACGGCCTTGTCCTTGACCAGCAGCCCCGCATACCAGTCGAGCGCCTTGACGACGATATCGCGGTCGAGCCCGATGGTGCCGTCTTCCTTCTTCACCGGCGAGCCGAACGCTTCGATGACGTTGACCACGAAATTCTGGCCGCCGGGGCCGCCTCGCAAGCCGAAACCGAAACGGCCCTTGGACGCGTCGGTCAGCTTGATCGCCGCATCGCGGAACTCGTCATAGGTGGTCGGCGCGGCAAGGCCGGCTTCATCGAACCAGTCCTTGCGATAGTAGCCCCAGTCCACGAACGTGAAGCCCGGCACGCCATAGGTCTTGCCGTCCTTGGTGATCGAGGCGAAACGCTTGTCATCGAAGTCGCCACGCCGCTCCCAGCCGGCAATGCGGTCGGTCATGTCGCTGAGCGCGCCCATGGCGAGCAGGTCCTCGAAGCGCTCGGACGAAACCATCGTCACGTTCGGGCGGCTGCCGCCGACCACGGCCGCGGTGATCTTGGCCATGAACTCGGGATTGGGGATGTTCTCGGGCGTCACCGCAATGTCGGGATGCGCGGCCTTGAACAGGTCGAGCACCGCCTGCAGCCCTGCAGCCTCCGACTGGCTGGTGAAGGTGTGCCAGTAGTTGATCGCCGTCTGCTGGGCGAATGCCTGGTGCGGCAGCAGCGCCGAAGCGGCCAGCATACCGCCGCCCAGCTTCAGGACTGATCGTCTATCGAACTTGGCCGTCATAAGTCTCTCCTCCTAATGATAGCTCAGTTACGTTGTCTGATATATCAGTGCCATGGTACCTCAGCCCCACGCGGCGTCAACCGCTCGCTGACTGAGACCTTCGTCAGGGCCGTCTCGTCGAGTTTCTTGAAGTCGAACTCGTAGCCGATACCCGGCTCGTCGCTGACCGTCAGGTTGCCATCGACGATCGCCAGCGGCCCGAGCTTGTCGAGGCCCTTGATCTGCTCCTCGTTCATCACGAGTTGCTCATAATAGTCGTTGTTCGAGATGGCGGCGCAGATCTGCGCGTTTTCCAGCCCCATGCCATGCACCTGGGCCCGCATGCCGTGGCTTTCGCTCAGATGCGCCACCTTCATCGAGCCGGTGAAACCGCCCTTGTAGAAGGTCGAGACACGCGTCATGTCGAGCGCCTTGTTCTCGATCCAGGTCGCCATGTTGCCATGTACGCCGTCCGAGGTTTCGGCGGCGAGGATCGGGATATCGAGCTTCTCGCAGAGCTTGGTGTAGCTGCCGAGGTGGAACTCGCGCATCGGCTCCTCGTACCAGAGGAAGCCGAGATCCTGGATCGCCTTGCCGAACTCCAGCGCGTTGACATAGTCCCAGCCGGCCGAGCCGTCGAACATCAGGTCCGCATCGGGCCCGACCCACTTGCGGAGGTTCTTGCACAGCTCAATGTCGCGCTTCACCGGGCCGCCCCAGGCATGCAGCTTGAACGCCTTGAAGCCGACATCACGGCTCATTTTGATGTAGCGCTCGTACTCGTCCATCGTCGGCCAGGTGACTGTCGAGGCATAGGCCGGCACGACGCGATTATCGCCACCGAGCATCTGGTAGATCGGCATTTTGGCGTGCTGCGATTTGACGTCCCAGCACAGCATGTCGAGCATGCCAAGCGAGCGCATGTGGATTTCCTCGATGCGGTCGATCTCCCAGATCAGCCGCCACATCCGCTCGGTCAGCAGCGGGTTCTCGCCGATGAACTCGTGATAGCGGCGGCGCACCAGGTCGATCACCGCCTCGCCGCGGCCCATCTCGATGACGCCGTCGATGCCGGCATCGGTCTCCATGCGGATCACCGCCTTATGCGGCTTGGAGCCACGCGGAATGTCACCGTGCGAACCGGGAATGCCGTCGCGCCAGATGAATTTCGGTCCCGGCTCGTGCTCGACCAGCCATGCCGTGAACCCCGTGATCTTCATTCAATCCTCCTAAATAGATGCGTGGCGGCCAGCCCAGGCAGGACCTGGCCGCTAACCCTTTTCCGCGCCCGACAGCATGCCGGAGCGCACGAACCGCTGCGCGGCCATGAAAATCAGCAGCACCGGCAGCACCACGAGGATGGCGGCGAGCACCACCTCCGGCTTCTTGATCGGCACATCGTTGGACGGCAGGTTGCTGAGCGCGCCTGAGCCGCTCACCAGCGCCGTCAGCCCCACCGGCAGGTTGTAGAGCTTGTCGTCGCTGAGCAGCACGAAGGCGAGGAAGTAGTTCGACCAGATGGCGAGGAAGCTGAAGAACGCCACCAGCGCGATGATCGGCCGGGCCAGCGGCAGCGCGATGCGGGTGAACAGCTGGAACCGGTTGGCACCATCGACCCGGGCGGAATCCATCACCCCCTTGGGCAGCGAGGTCGAGAAGTAGACATAGGTGAGATAGACGCCGAACGGGAAAAAGCCCGAGGCGAGGATCAGTCCGGCATAGGTGTTGCTGAGACCGAGGAGGTTCAGCTCGAGAAAGATCGGCAGCACCACCGCGGTCGACGGCGTGATCATGGCGATCAGCGTCAGCGTCAGGATGAGCTTGCGGCCCGGAAACTCCGACTGCGCCAGCGCATAGCCGCCGGGGATCGAGGCAATCAGCGACAGCAGCACGCCGCCCACCGAATAGATCAGCGAATTGCCGGCCCAGGTCAGGATCTGGAAGTTGTTGTAGGTGGTGAGATTGGTCCAGGTGCGGCTGAACGCTTCCCAGGTGCCGAGCGCAAACGGCGGATCGGTCAACAGGGACGCTTCCGAGCGGGTGCCGGCGATGAACAGCCAGAGCAGCGGAATGCCGTAAAAGCACACCGCGAAGGCCAGCGTCGCGAAGACGACGAAACGGCCGAGGTTGAGGCGCATCGGTGCGGTTCTGCTGCTCATTCCGCCCTCAATCGATCTTGTAGAACTTGGTGGCGAAAACGATCACCAGCGCGATGACGATCGACGAGCCGACCAGCAGCGTACTGAGCGCCGCCGAGGCGCCGAAATCGCCCATCCGGAAGGCGTACTGGAACGCCATCTGGTTCAGCGACCAGTCGTTCTGCGCGAATTGCGGCCCGGCCAGCCCCATCAGTTGCGGCTCGACGAAGAGCTGCAAGCCGCCGGCAAAACTCAAAATCCCCATCAGCACCAGGGAGCGCCAGATCATCGGCAGCTTGATGCGGGTGGCGAGCTGGAAGCGATTGGCGCCATCGATGCGCGCCGCCTCCATCACTTCGGTGGGAAGGCTCGACAGCGCCCCGCCGAACACCACGATCCAGCCGCCCGAAGCCGAGAAATACGCCATGACGGCGAACACCCCGGCGAGCCCGATGCCCGAGATCACGTCGGCCCGCGTGCCCCAGCCCAAGCTGTGCAGCACCGGCTGGAACGGGCTGACCGAGGGGTCGAGCACGAACAGCCACAGCACCACGATGGCCGACGAGGTGACGGCGCCGGGCAGAAAGTAGATGGTCCTGAGCGTATTGGCGGTCTTGCGATTGATGCTGTCGAGCATCAGCGACAAAGCCGCGACGCCGATCATGGTGATGGTCACCCAGATGGCGACGAAGGCCAGCACATTGACGACGCTCGCCGGCACGCGGAAATCGTCGAACACGAACTGGTAGTTGGTAACGCCCCAGAACACCATTTCGATGGTGTCGAAGAAGCTGAGCCCGAAGGCATAGGCGATGGGAAATAGCCCGAACATCAGCAGCAGCAGCAGGTAAGGCGCCAGCAGCAGGTACGACATGCGCATATCGCGCCGTGCCTTCTGCTTCTCCTTGCGGGCGCGATCGCTCGCCGCCGCCCTCATATCCACTGCCATTGCCGTTGCGCTCATTGCTGCCCGCCTGCGGAGCGCTTTCAGGAAAAGTTGCAGACTTTTCCGGTTCGAAAGCGCGACAAAATCAAAAGTCCGGCCGGACGCACTGGGCGTCCGGCCGGTCGATCGGTTACTCGACCTGGTAGCCGTTGAGCTTGGCGAGATTGGTGAGCTCGGTCTGCAGCGCCGGCAGGGCGCCTTCCACCGTGCCGCCGCTGGCGAGCGGCTGCACCACCACCTTGGCGATCGCGTCGCTGACCGAGAAGCGCAGGCTCACATAGCCGGGATGGCTGAACGCCGCCGCATCGGCTTCCACCTTGAAGACGTTCGGATCGGCGTAATACGCGTCAGCGGCGAGACGCGCGCCCCAGGCTTCGGCGGACGGCCGGTGCCCCGGCAGCGTCACTGCGGCGGTCTGGTTGGCGATATCGGTCGACATCCAGGTCACGAGGTCGACCGCCTCGGCCGGATGCGCCGTGTCTTTCCAGGCGCCATAGGTGCCACCACCCCAGCTCCAGGTCAGCGGCTGGCTCTGGTCGTCCCACTTCAGCGGCAGCGCTGCGGCAAGCTTGCCGGCCGGCCATTCATAGGTCGGCTTGATCACATACTCGCCGAACCAGGTCGGCCCGATCATCAGCGGGATCTTGCCGCCCTTGGCGAGCGCCACGAAATCCGGCTCGAACGGCCCGACCTTGGTCAGGCTGCCATTGGCCAGCATCGCATCGACCATGCGCGCCGGCTTCAGGCACTTGTCGGTGGTGAGGTCGATCTTGACGGTGTCTTCCTTGCCTTCGACCGGCATCACCATGTCGCAGCCGTCGGAGACCAGCATGGAGTAGAGCGGAAACGCCTCGACGCCGGTGCCGAGGCTGAGGCCCTGCGGCGCCAGCTCTTCACCGAGCTTCTGGAATTCTTCCCAGGTGGTCGGCACGGCCTTGCCGAGCGCTTCCATCGCCGGCTTGTCGTACCAGACGATCATGTGCGCCAGGTCGTTGCGCATGCAGAGCAGCTTGCCGTTCACATGGCAGGGCGAGTTGCCGTTCGGGTAGAACTCGTCCTGCAGCGCCTGCGGCACCTTGTCGGTGAGATCGAGCAGGTAGTTCGAGCGGCGGGTCGAGAGCTGTGCGGTATACCCGATATCCGACATGAAGATCACGTCGGGGATTTCGCTCTTCGCCTGCAGGGCCAGCTGGATCTTGGCGATCAGGTCGGCCGGCGCCACGGTGGTGACGTTGAGCGTCACGTTGTCGTGCGTCTTGTCATAGAGATCGAACATGGTGAGGCGCGGCGTGTCCGACCAGACGTTCAGCGTCACCGCATCCTGGGCCATCGCCGCGCCGGCCATCAGGCTCAACGCGACGCCGCCGGCAAGCGCGGCGGTCCTTGTACGAAGCATAGTCTCTCCTCCTGTATAGTCCGGCTTTCGCGCCGGATTTATCTGCCGACGGCCGACACCATGACGGCGCCCGCTGCGTCGAACACGTGAACCTGGTCGGACCGCAGCCCGACCTGGACCTCCTGCCCCGGCTCGAGGTCGGAACGGCCCATCACCTGCACGGTGATCACCTCCGGCGTTCCCCCATCGAGATAGGCGTAAGTGATGTTGCCGAGCCGCTCGACCGACTCGACCCGCGCCGGCAACGCGGTCAGCCCGGCGGGCACCGCGGCCCCGGCAGCGACCACTTCCAGCGTCTCCGGCCGCACCCCGAGCGTCACCGCATCGCCGACATTGGCGCCGCGCGCTGCAAGGTCGAGCCGCGTGCCGCTGCTCGCATCGAGGCTCATCGTCGCCTTACCGTCGGCGGCGCTCAGCACCTTGGCCGGCAACAGGTTCATCTTGGGCGAACCGATAAAGCCGGCAACGAACAGGTTGTTGGGGCGCGCGTAGAGATCGAGCGGCGGCCCGACCTGCTGGATACGGCCATTATCGAGCGCCACGATCCGGTCGGCGAGGGTCATCGCTTCTACCTGATCGTGCGTCACGTAGATCATCGTGGTGCCGAGCTCGCGGTGCAGCCGCTCGATCTCGAGCCGCATCTGCACGCGCAACGCCGCATCGAGGTTCGACAGCGGCTCGTCGAACAGGAACACCTTGGGGTTGCGCACGATGGCGCGGCCGATGGCGACGCGCTGGCGTTGGCCGCCCGACAGCTGTGCCGGCGAACGGCTGAGCAGCTCATTGAGCCGCAAAATCCGCGCGGCTTCCTTGACCCGCTTGTCGATCTCGTCCTTGCCGAAACGCGCCAGCTTCAGGTTGAAGGCGATGTTGTCGTAGACGTTCATGTGCGGGTAGAGCGCGTAGGACTGGAACACCATGGCGATGCCCCGCTCCGACGGCTCGGCGAAGGTGACGTCCGTGCCGTCGATCAGGATATCGCCATCGCTCACCGTCTCGAGCCCGGCGATCATCCTCAGGAGCGTCGATTTGCCCGAGCCCGAGGCGCCGACGAACACCACGAACTCGCCCTTGTCGATGGTCAGGTCCACGCCCTTGATGACGTCGACCGTTCCGAACGACTTGCGCACGTTTTTAAGCTCGACCGCGGCCACCTAGCAGCCCCTGCCCGTCGACCGCGACACCATCACCAGCTTCATGCGACCCCTCCGTTGAGATATTATTGAGCGGCAATGATATCTCAAGTCAAGGCACCGACTCCTCCAGAACGCCCTCAAACATGCCCCGTAAGCGTGATCTGGCAGCTTGCAAGCTCCGTAGAAACCTGTGTTCTCTGGCGTTTTGCTGAGATTTCCAAATCGCCTGTTGATATACTAAAGTGCGAAAACACCTCTCGACCAATTCACCGGTGAACATGTCTGACGTCCGAAACGACAACGAAGGGTACCGCCGCTTCCGTAAGGCGATGAATGACGGCACGCTCGAAGCCGGCATGGTGGTGACCCAATCCGAACTCTGCGAGCTGCTCGGGCTGTCGCTGTCGCCGCTGCGCGAAACGCTGGTGCTGCTGGAAGAATTCGGGCTGGTCGAGATCAAGCCGCGCGCCGGCATCAAGATCGTCTACCCGGAGGTGGCGTTCATCCGCGAGAACTACCAGTTCCGCATCATGATCGAGATTTTTGCGCTCAAAAGCTTCGGCGACACCGTCTCCGACGCCTGGCTCGCCGGCATGCGCCTCAATCACGAGAAGTGCCGCATCAGCCTGACCGATGGCAGCCCGTTCGAGGCGGCACAGACCCCGTTCCTCGAACTCGACGGCCGCATGCACCGCGAGATCGTTGCATCGCTCGGCAATCGAGCCATCCTCGATACCCACGAACGCCTGCAGGAAAACATCCGCATGGCGCAACGCGTCCACCGCCGCCCCGGCTTCCGCGGCTATCTGGTCGATACCGTCGACGAGCACATGCGGGTCATCGCCGCGCTCGAGCAGCGCGACGTCGCCGGCGCCATAGCGGCGATGGAAGCGCATTTCCAGGGCTCGACGCATAGGACGTTCGCGGCCTGAACCCGACTGAGAGGGACGGCCCCCTCCCGGCCTCCCCCATGAAGGGGGAGGTGAAGAGTCGAGGCTCTGTCTTCGATCGTGCCAAACCCACCGGCGGGCACCTCCCCCTTCATGGGGGAGGATGGGAGGGGGCCGTCTGTCGCGTCTAGGCCAGCCCCCTAAACGAACATCCCCAGATGCCGCTGCAGTGCCGCGTTGAAATGCGCCACCAGCGCCGCTTCGGCGCGATCGGGGTCGCGCGCTTCGGACGCTTCGATGATCTCGAGATGCTCGCGGATCGATCGCTGCGCCAGGGGCGCCGTGAGCTTGCGGTCGAGCCGCACCAGCTTGAGATAGGTGTGCATCCGTCGGTAGCTGGTCTCGATCAGCGCGTTCCTGAGGATCGCGATGATCGAGTTATGGAGCAGCGTCTCCAGCGCCTCGAGCTCCTCCATCGTCTCCGCCGTGAGGCCTGACGTCTCGATGTGGCGGGACACGGTGCGGTGCCGGTCGCCCAGTTCGCGGATCAGGTCCTCGTCGCCCTGCTCGGCGAAGGCTCGCACCGCCGCCCGCTCGATGATGGTGCGGAACTGATAGGTCGATTTGGTGAGCTCGAGCCCGGGCTTGACGAACTGGATGCCGGAGCGCGGGTGGATGGTGAGGATGCCCTCGACCTCGAGGGTCCTCAGCGCATCGCGCAGCGGCGCCACCGGGATGCCGAGCAGCTTCACCAGATCGTTCTGCGACACGAAGGCCCCAGCCGGCAACCGCCGGTCGAACAGGTTTTCCAGGATCCGCATATAGGCCAGATCGCTCAGCCGTCCGCCCGGCTGCGCCTCGGCCAGGCCGATATCGGCACCCTCATTCACAGCCACTTGTGCGCCCGCTTTCATTGGTCTATTAGCGTCACCGTCTGATATATCAGATGTTCATGTTAGTCGATCAGAGATCGCCAGCCTATGCGCATTTCCGAATTCCGCATCACCCGTTTCCAGTTTGCCCGCGACCGCGTTATCGGCGACAGCCAGGTCCGCGCCGACGATGTGAACATAGCGGCGCTCGAACTGATTGCCGATACCGGCGCGGTCGGGCTGGGGTTTATCCAGACATTGTTTTATCCGCTGCCGGATCAGGCCGAGATCGAGCGGGTGTTCCGCTCGGAAGCCTGGCCCGGTCTCGAAGGCCAGCCGCCGGCCGGGCTGGTGCATCGCGTCGGCCGGCCGCGCGGCGGCAACCAGCGCGCCTACACCCTGCCCTTCCATGAGGCGCTGCAGGTCGCGCTCTGGGATCTCGCGGCCAAACAGGTGAACCTGCCATTGCACCAGTTGCTCGGCAGCCGGCGCAACAAGGTCGAGGCCTATGCCTCGGGCCTCGACTACCACCTTTCGGACGACGAGTTCGCCCGTTTCTTCGCCCATGCCGATGCGCTTGGCTACCGCGCCTTCAAGATCAAGGTCGGCAGCCCGGATTTCGACTGGGACCTCAACCGCCTGAAGATCCTCAAGCAAGTGGTCCGCAAGGACGCCCTGGTGATGATCGATAGCAACGAGGCCTGGGGCGCCAAGGAAGCCTTGGTCAAGCTCACCGCCATCCGCGATGCCGGCCACGAGCTGCTCTGGGTCGAGGATCCGATCCTGCGCAACGATTATGCCGGCCTAAGGATGCTGAAGGACGCGGCCAACTGGACGCTGATCAACTCGGGCGAATATCTCGATGCCCACGGCAAGCGCCTGCTGATGGAACAGGACGCCACCGACATTCTCAACGTCCATGGCCAGGTCACCGACGTGATGCGCATCGGCTGGCTCGCCGCCGACCGCGGCATTCCGGTCAGCCTCGGCAACACTTTCCTCGAGGTCGGCATCCATGCCGCCTGCGCCCTGCCCGAAGTGCAGTGGCTCGAATACTCGTTCCAGAATTTCGACCACCTGGTCGACCAGCCGGTCGAGATCAAGGACGGCTGGGCCTACGCCCCGGATCGCCCCGGCCATGGCCTGGTGCTGAACGAAACCGCCCGCCGCGAGTGGGCCCGCCCCAACCTGTTGCCGCGCTCCGAGCTCGGCGAAGCCCCGTTCAATCCGCGCGTCGCCAAGGCGCTGCAAGCGGCCTGAAACCAACGACCCCAAGCTACGACCCACGTCATCCAGGGAGGAGACCTCGTATGAATCTTCTGCGCACCACTGTGGCGCTCTCGGCGATCCTCGTCGCCGGCGCTGCCCTTGCCCAGGACGGTGCCATCACCGTCTGGGCCGACGCCACCCGCCAGCCGGCGGTCGAGGCTTTCATCGCCGCCCATCCGGAAGTGCCGGTCAATCTGGTGCTCGACGACGGCTCGTCGGGCGCCTCGGGCACCTTCCAGACCAAGATCAGCCTCGCCGATCAGGCCAATGAAGGCTGGCCGGACGTGGTGTTCTCCACCCAGAACAACGATGCCGCCTGGGCCGCCCGCGAGAACAACGGCGCGCAGGCCTTCGCCCAGGTGCTGAACGAGGGCTTCCTAGACCAGGCCTTCCTCGATGGCTTCACCCCCGGCGCGCTCGACCCGGTGACCGTCGACGGCAAGGTCTATGGCCTGCGCAACGACCTCGCGCCGGTGCTGTTCTGGTACAACAAGACCCTGATGGATCAGTTCGGTTACACCGCCCCGACCACCTGGGAAGACTACCAGGCGCTGGGCGACAAGCTCGCCGCCGAGCACCCGGGCTATTTCCTCGGTGGCTTCGGCGACGCCTTCCAGGGTCCCTATATCTACTATTGGAGCGGCGAGGCGCCGATCTTCCAGCTCGAGGGCGAGACCTTCAAGTCCGACACCTCGGCGCCCAATGCGGTGAAGGTCTCCAACCTCATCGACCACATGGTGGCCAACAAGACCCTGACGCTCGACAGCGTGTTCGGCGCCAGCTTCGTCGCCAGCGCCGCCAACCTCGTCGCCATCCCTGGCCCGGCCTGGTACTCGGGCGCGCTGTTCCAGAACCCGGGTGGTGTCAACGCCAAGGCCGGTGACTGGGTCGCCGCCCCGCCGCTGAAATGGGCCGATGGCGCTGCGGTCACCGGTAACGTCGGTGGCGGTGTCTGGTACGCCTCGAGCCACACCCAGAACCCCGAGGCGGTGAAGACCTTCCTCAAGTTCGTCACTTCCGACACCAAGGTCGCCGGCACCGGCGGTCTGCCGGCCTATCAGGCGGCGGCGGATGCTTGGCTCGACGCGCAGGCGGCGAGCGGCTTCTACGCCGGCGACTTCAAGGCCGCCATCCAGGCTGCCGCTTCGAGCGTCTGGAATGGCTGGGGCTACCCCAACTTCTCGCCCGAAACCGCCTGGGCCAAGATCGTCACCCCCGGCCTCGCCGCCGGCAAGACCATGACCGACCTTTCGGCCGACTGGCAGCAGGAAATGAAGAACGAAGCGCAGGTCGTCGGCTACACCGTCGAGTGACATAGCGCCTGAGCTTGCCGAGGGCGCCTGGCGCCCTCGGCTCACGGTGATCGTAAGAGCAACCAAGCGGTCATCACACACTCGATGTCATCCCAGCGAAAGCAGGGACCCCACGGCGAGGGCTTTGCCCTCGTCCGTCGCATCCCGCGCTGGCGGTGACATGGGTCCCTGCTTTCGCAGGGATGACATGCGGTGGGTGGGATAGTCCGCACCAATGCCTCTAGTGCCTGGAGCCGCCAAGTGAGCACGATCGAGAATAGCGCTGCCACTGCTGCTGTCGCCCTCGAGCGCCCGAAGAAGGGCATGAGCGTCGAGCGCGCGCAGGGGCGCATCGGCGTGCTGTTCGCCACCCCCTACACGCTGTTCCTCATCGCCTTCGGCATCCTGCCTGCGCTCTACGCCATCTATCTCGCCTTCACCAAGAAAGGCGCCTTTGTCGGCTTCGACAACTTCCTCAAAGTGTTCAAGGACTACCGGTTCTGGCCGGCGGTCGAGCATGTCGGCATCTTCATCGTCGTCTGGCTGGTGCTGCTAGTTGTGCTGGTGGTGACCCTCGCCATCCTCGTCCACTCGATTGGCTTGCGCTGGTTCTCCGGCACGATGCGCTTCGTTTATTACATCCCGGGCGCCCTGGCCGGCGCCTCGAGCGTCATGCTCTGGCTGTTCGTGCTCGACCCCACCGTCAGTCCGGTGTCGTGGCTGCTGCAGGCATTGGGGATCGAGAGCTTCGTCGGCGCCGTTGACGCCAGCCGGCTGCCGATCGTTCTCGCGGTGATCGCCTTCTGGACCGGCGCCGGCGGCTGGATCGTCATCATGTATGGCGCGCTCAACAACATCTCCAAGGATGTCATCGAGGCCGCCCGCGTCGATGGCGCGGGGCCGGTGCGGATTGCCTGGTCGATCCAGATCCCGCTGATGCGCAAGTGGATCGCCTACATGGTGATCATGAGCTTTGCCGGCGGCACCCAGCTCTTCGTCGAGCCGCGCGTCCTGGCGCAGGCGAGCCGCGGCGTGGTCGGGCAGGACTATTCGCTGAACCAGCTCGCCTTCCTCTATGCCTTCAAGCAGAACGATTTCAACGGCTCAGCGGCGATCTCGCTGGTGCTGCTGGCCGTCGCCGTCGCCCTTTCCATCTACTTCGTCTTCAAGGGTGGCCTGTTTGAGCGCGCCTAACTCCGAAATCGTCGGCACCCGTATGCGCGACCTCACGCCCGGCGCCTGGCTCGGCCGCGCCTTCGGCGTCTTGATCCTCATCGTCTTCGCGCTGTTCTTCGTCGTGCCGCTGCTCTGGCTGCTGATCGCACCGACCAAGACCGATCGCCAGCTGCTGCTCGAAGCCCCGTTCGCGCTCGGCGATATCGGCACGCTGCTGAGCAACTGGCAGAGTCTGATGACCTTTCAGGGCGGGCTGATCTGGACCTGGATCGGCAACTCGGTGTTCTACTGCGTCGCCGCGCTGGTGATCACGCTCTGTATCTCGATCCCTGCCGGCTACGCCCTGGCGATGACCGAGTTCCGCGGCCGCAAGCTCCTGCTGGTGGTGACGCTGATCGTCATGCTGATCCCCTCGACCGCCCTGGTGCTGCCGATCTTTCTCGAGCTGAGCGCGGTGCGGCTGATCGGCAATCCGCTCTCGGCCATCCTGCCCTTCTCGTTCTATCCGTTCGGCGTCTACCTCACTTACATCTACTTCTCGACCGCGGTGTCGCGCGACCTCTTGTCGGCGGCGCGCCTTGACGGGGCGAGCGAGTGGCAGGTGTTCATGAAGATCGCCATGCCGCTCTCCACCCCGGTGATCGCGCTGGTCGGCTTCTTCAGCTTCACCGGCAACTGGAACAACTACTTCCTGCCCTATGTGACGCTGCCCGGTCGCAAGGCGCCGATTCAGGTGGGCCTTGCCGAGTTGCTGTCGAACGTGCCGGCCTTTAACCCCACCAATGCGGCCTCGACCACCATCACGCTCTCGGCGCTGGCGCTGGCGACGCTGCTCGCTATCGCCCCTGTGCTGCTCGTCTTCCTGTTCGCGCAGCGCTACCTCGTTTCCGGCATGACCGCCGGCGGCACCAAGGAGTAGTTTATGGTCCAGCGCATGGGCATGGTGATCGGCGTGAAGCCGGAAAAGCTCGCCGAATATAAGCGCCTCCACGCCGAGCCGTGGCCGGAGATGAACGCAGCGCTGAGCGCGGCCAATATCCGCAACTACTCGATCTACCTGCGCGAGCCCGAAATGCTGCTGTTCGGCTACTGGGAATATGCCGGATCGGACTATGAGGCTGACATGCAGGTGCTGGGCGAAAAGGCCATTACCAAACAGTGGCTGGCGCTCACCGACCTGTGCCAGGCGGCGCTCAACACCGCCGCCCCCGGCGAGTGGTGGAGCATGATCCCCGAAATCTACCATCTCGACTGAGGAGACGCCCGATGGTTGAGCTCAACGGCCGGACCTACACCCGTCGCGAGATCGCCGAGCGGGCGGGCATGCTGAGCCAGTTCGCCGGTGTCCGCCTGATGGAACTGAGCGACGGGGTCGAGCGCGGCATCCGCATGCTCGAGTTCCGCACCGGTTCGGGCCTCCGCTTCACCGCTTTGGTCGACCGCGCCCTCGACATTGCCGATTGCGAGTTCAAGGGCCAGGCGATCGGCTGGAACTCGCCGGCCGGCTTCCGCCATCCGGGCCTGCATGAGTACGAAGGCGAAGGCGGCCTCGCCTGGGCCCGCTCGTTCTCCGGGCTGCTTGTCACCTGTGGGCTCGACCACATCCTGTTCATGAACGAGGTGCCGGCCGACAGCTATGTCTACGGTCCCAAGCCGACGGTCAGCCACTCGCTGCACGGCCGCATCGGCACCATCCCGGCCAAGCTCACCGGCTATGGCGAGGAATGGCGCGGCGACGAGTGCGTACTGTGGGCCGAGGGCATCGTACAGCAATCGGCGGTGTTCGGCGAAGACCTGCACCTCGTCCGCCGCATCGAAGCCGATGTCGGCGGCAAGGAGATCCGGATCAGCGACCGGGTGGTCAACCACGGCTTCTACAAGACGCCGCATATGTACTGCTACCACGTCAATGTCGGCCACCCCGTGCTCGACGAAGGTTCGCGTTATCTGGCGCCGATCGATGACGTGGTGTGGGCGGCCCACGCGGGCAACGATTACCGCAAGCAGGGCGTCGGCTACCGCACCCTGAGCGCCCCAAAGCTCGATTTCCACGAGCAGGTCTGGCAGCACGAGCTCGGCGCCAATGCCGAAGGCAAACAGTTCGTTGCCCTGGTCAACGATCGCCTCGGCCTGGGCTTCGAGGTCGAAACCGACAAGGCCCAGTTCCCCTGCCTCTACGAATGGCAGAACCTCCAGGCCGGGCAGTATGCGCTCGGCATCGAGCCCTCGACCAACCACGTGCTCGGCAACAAGGCGGCGCGCGAGCGCGGCGAGATGATCTGGCTGCAGCATGGCGAGGAGAAGCGCTACGACAGCACCTTCCGCATCCTCGACGGCGCCGCCGACATCGCCGCCAGCGAAGCGCGCATCCGCGCCATCGCGGGCCAGCCCGACGACGAGTATCCCGCCCCGTCAGGCAACCACCTGAAGATTGCGGGACGCTGATGGGCGCGGATCGCTTCGGCTCGCTCGAGGGCAGGACCATCCTCTATACCGGCGCGGCCGGCGGGCTGGGGCTGGAGACGACGCTCGAACTGCTGCGCTCGGGCGCAAAGGTCGTCGCCATCGACAACGATGCCAACAAGGTTGCGGCGCTGCTCCAGGCGGCGGGAGGCCTGCCGGGCCTCACCGTCGCCAAGCTCGATCTCGCCGATCTCACCGGGCTGCGCGCCGGGCTGCAGAAGCTTTCGGCCGAGGTCGGCGGCTTCGACATCGTCATCAACAATGCGGCGATCTATCCCTCAAAGCCCTTCGAGGACTACACCATCGAAGAGATGCAGCTGGTACAGCGCATCAATGTCGATGCCGGTATTGTCTGCGTCCAGGTGGCGCTGCCGCATATGAAGTCGGCAAAGCGCGGCCGCATCATCAACATCTCGTCGGTGACCATCTCGGGCGGCTGGTCGGACCTGACGCCCTATGTGCAATCGAAGATGGCGTTGGTCGGCCTCACCCGCTCCTGGGCCCGCGAGTTCGGCAGGCACGGTATTACCGTCAATGCCGTGGCGCCGGGCGCCTTCCCCACCGATGCCGAAAAGATCCACCCCGACCTGCCGGCCTACGAAAAGCGCATCTACGAGGCGCAGGCGCTGCAACGCCGCGGCGCACCGGCCGACATCGCCAACATCCTGATGTTCCTCGCCTCCGACGCGGCTTCCTTCATCACCGGCCAGACCATCCATGTGGATGGCGGCTGGTACATGCACTGATGTGCACCATGACTGATAGAGACGGCCCCCTCCCGGCCTCCCCCATGAAGGGGGAGGTGAAGAGTCGAGGCCCTGTCTTCGATCGTGCCTCCCGCTGGATGCGGCACCTCCCCCTTCATGGGGGAGGCCGGGAGGGGGCCGTCTGCTTCAGTTTCCCACCAACTTTCATCTCCTCGGAATCCTGACCCATGGGTATTCTCTCCGGCTATCGCGTCCTCGATTGCTCCATCGCCATGGCGGGCCCGTTCGCGGCGCAGCGGCTGGGTGACCTCGGCGCCGACGTGGTCAAGGTCGAGCCGGTAACCGGCGAGTGGCAGCGTCATACCGCGGCGGGCGGGGCGCGCGGCAACAAGGTCAACGTCTCGTTCCTGTCGCTCAACCGCAACAAGCGCTCGCTGGCCGTCGATTTGAAGGATTCCGACGGCAAGGCGGTGCTGCTCGAGCTGGTGAAGACCGCCGACGTGTTCCTGCAGAACTATCGGCCGGGCGTCGCCAAGCGCCTCGGCGTCGACTACGAGACGCTGTCGAAGATCAATCCGCGCCTCGTCTACGTTTCGATCTCCGGCTACGGCGAGGACGGCCCCTATCTCAACCGCCCCGGACAGGATCTGGTGTTGCAGGGCATGTCCGGCGCCATGCTGTCGGCCGGCCGCGACGGCGAGCCGCCCAATGCGGCGGGCCAGTATCTGGTCGACGGCATCACCGCCTACACTGCGTTCGAGGGTGCGCTGGCGGCGCTGCTGCACCGCGAGCGCACCGGCGAGGGCCAGCTGGTGCAGGTGAACATGCTCGACGCCATCACCACCATCCAGATGCAGGAACTCTCGGTGTTCACCGTCGGCCATAAGCCGCAGGTGCGCTCGGCCGAGCCGCACGCCCATGTCTATATCCGCGCGCCCTATGGCGCCTTCGCCACCTCCGATGGCTTCATCATCGTCGCCTTCCCCAAGCTCGCCAATCTCGGCCAGACCATCGGCGAGCCGAGCTTTCTCGATATGGACGACGAGGTCGACACCTGGACCCGACGTGACGAGATCTTCGCCAAAACCCGCGACCGGCTAAAGACCAAGACCACCGCCGAGTGGCTGGAACTGCTGCGCGCTGCCGACATCTGGTGCGGCCCGGTCTATGGCTATGCCGACCTGGTCGAGGATGAGCAGATCAAGCACAACGGCACCTTCGTCGAGTACGACCACCCGACTGAGGGACACGTGAAGACCCCGGGCTTCCCGATCCGGTTTTCGAAAACCCCATCGACGGTCGAGCGCGGCGCCCCGGTGGTCGGCCAGCACAGCCGCGACGTGCTGCGCGAAGCCGGCTTCGACGACGCGGCGATCGAGCAATTGCTGGCCAAAGGGGCAGTGGCGGAGAACGAGATATGAGCGACAACATCCTCGTCGAGCGCGACGGCTTCGTCGGCATCATCACCATCAACCGGCCGGAAAAGCTCAACGCCATGACGCCGGAAATGGCGGCGGCGCTGGTTGCCGCAGTCACCGAGTTCAATGGCGACGACGCAATCCGGGCCGTGGTCCTGACCGGCGCTGGGGAGAAGGCGTTTTCCGCCGGCTCCGACATCCGCACCCTCGACGACTACGACAGCGCCTGGAATTTCCGCAATCGGCCGGATTATTGCGACGCCATCCGCGCGCTGCTGAAACCTTCGATTGCCGCGGTGAACGGCTATGCCTTCGGCGGCGGGCTCGAGACCGCCATGGCCTGCGACATCCGCATCGCCTCGGACAATGCCAGTTTCGCGGCGCCCGAGATCAAGCTCGGCTGGATCGGCGGCGGCGGCATGGCGGTGAACCTCGCCCACGCCGTCGGCCCATCCAATGCGGCGCTGATGATCATGACCGGCGATCCGATCGATGCCGCGACCGCCGAGCGCTGGGGCCTCGTCTCCCGCACCGTGCCGCGCACTGAGCTATTGGCTGAGGCCAAGCGCCTCGCCGCCACCATCGCCTCGCGCGCCCCGATTGCCGCCGAGACGGCGAAGCTGAACCTCCGCGCCGCCTGGGAGCTGTCGATCGCCAACGCCATCAGCTACGAGCGTGACCTGCAGGCGATCTGCTTTGCCACCGAAGATGCAAGCGAAGGCCGTGCGGCGTTCAAGGAGAAGCGCGCACCGGTGTTCAAGCGGCGGTAGGTGATCTTCGAGCCCTTCGGGCACCCACTCGCCATCTCCACCGGGTGCCATCCCAGCGAAAGCTGAGACCCATCTATCCGCCGGCGCGAGCGGCGAGTTGGGTCCCAGCTTTCGCTGGGATGACATCGAGTGGGTGGTAAGGCCGGAGACCTAAGGCGCGCCCGAAGCCGCCCCGAACGCCGCCAGCGCCGCGCCGATCAAACACGCCGTCGGCCCGAACCTTGCCGGCACGATCTCCACGGCCTTCGACAGCCCCAGCGCTTCACGTCGCGCCGCGGCGCGCGCCGGTTGCAGCAGCCGGTCGCCCAGTGCCAAGACGCCCCCGGCCACCACGATGATCTCGGCATCGACCACATTGTTGGCGCTGCCCAGCACCGCGCCCAGCACCTCCGCCGCCTCGGCAATCACCGCCTGGGCCTCGGCATCGTCGGTCTCGGCCAGCGCCGCGATCTCGCGGAGGTTCCGCTCGTGTCCGGTCCGCCGCGCGTATTCGATCTCCATCGCCGTGCCGCTGGCATAGGCCTCGAGGTGGTCGGTGCCGCCGCAGGGACACGGCCGGCCCTGCCGCAGCGGCGACAGGTGATGGCCGACGCTGCCGGCAATGCCATAGGCGCCGCGCTCGACCTGACCATTGCGCACCAGCGAACCGCCGACGCCGGTGCCGAGCGCCACGATCAGCGCCGAGCGTTTGCCGCTCGCCGCCCCAAGCACGCCCTCGCAAAGCCCCGACGCCTGCACATCGTTGAGCACGGTGACGGGCATGCCGAGCTCTTCGATCAGCCGCTGCTGCAGCCGAGTGCCGGCCCAGCCGCTCAAATGATCGGTCGCCGAGGTGATCTCGCCATGTTCGCCGACGACGCCGGCCGTGCCGACGCCACAGCGGCTGACCGACGAGGGCGCGCCAAAGAGGACGTCTTTCGCCAGCGCAGCGACAGCGGCGATGATCGCCTCCGCCCCGTCGCGGGCCGGCGTCGCGACCTGCCGGCTCATGACGATAGTGCCCGCCGCATCGACCAGGCCGACCAGGATCTTGGTGCCGCCGATATCGACGGCGAGGGCAACCTCGCTCACTTCAGCGCACCCGTGGCGATGCCGCCGATGAAGTAGCGCTGGAACACCAGAAAGATCAGGAAGGCCGGCAGGGTGAACAGCACGCAGGATGCCATCAGCGGCCCCCATTGGACCCCGTGCTCGCCGAGGAACGAGTATAGCCCGATGGAGAGCGTATAGCTCTCCTCGTCATTGAGGTAGATCAGCGGATAGAGGAAATCCGTCCACGCCCAGACGAACTGGAACACCGCCGAGGTGATCAGCGCCGGGCGCGCGATCGGCAGCACGATCGACCAGTAGATACGGAACTCCGACGCCCCATCGACCTTGGCCGCTTCGATCAGCTCGTCCGGCACGCTCAACAGGAACTGCCGGATCAGGAAGATGAAGAACGGCGTGCCGAGGAAGGCCGGAACAATGAGCGGCAGGATGGTGCCGGTGGCGCCGATCTTGTTCCACATCATGTAGATCGGGATCAGCGTCACCTGCGGCGGCAGCATCATGGTGGCGAGCACCATGATGAATAAGAGGTTCCGCCCCTTCCAGCGCAGCTTACTCAGCGAGTAGGCGACCAGCGGCGACACCAGCACCGTACCCAGGACGCTCAGCCCGGCAATCACCACGGTATTGAGCAGGAACCGGAAGAACGGGATCTGCGTCAGCGCCCCGACGAAATGGTCGAGCGTCCAGCTGCGCGGCAACAGCTCCGGCGGCGCCATGAAGATCTCGTCCGAGACCTTGAACGCCGTCGTCAGCATGACGATGAACGGGAACACGAACACCAGGGCGAGGAGGATCACCAGGGCGTAGCGGTAGATGGTCATCAGCCAGCCGAAGCGGCCGCCGACCGGCACGCGCTCGCCGAGCGCGGCGCCTTGATACTCAGCGGTTGTCATAGAACACCCACTTCTTGGCCGACCACAGGATCAGCAAGGTGATGGCCAGCGTCACGAACAGCAGCACCCAGGCCATCGCCGAAGCGTAGCCCATCTTGAGGAAAGTGAAGCCGTTCTGGAACAGGTAGATCGAGTAGCTCAGCATCGAGTCGCCCGGTCCGGTCGCGGTCTGCGTGCCGAGCCCCGGATCCTTCGACAACACGAACGGCTGGGTGAACACCTGGAGAAACGCGATGATCAGCACGATCACCTGGAACAGCGTCACCGGTGAGATCATCGGCCAGGTGATGTGCCAGAAGCGGCGCAACGGCCCGGCCCCGTCGAGTTCGGCGGCCTCGTAGAGCTCCTGCGGCACGTTCTTCAGCGCTGCGAGGTAGATCAGCATGGTGCCGCCCACCGTCCACAGCATCAGGACGATCACCGAAATGCCGCCCCAGCTGGCGTCGAGCAGCCAGTTCGGCTGTGGGATGCGGAACCAGCGCAGGATCTCGTTGACGAAGCCGTATTGGGCGTTGAGCAGCCAGCGCCACAGAAAGCCCGCCGCCACTGCCGGCACGATCGAGGGCAGGTAGACCAGCGCCCGCCACAGCGGCTGGCCCTTGAGCTTCTGGTTGAGGATGTGGGCGCCGGCGATCGAGATCGCGATATCCACCGGCACGCCGACAAAGGTGAAGAACAGCGTGTTGTAGAGGCTCTTCCAGAACTTGGCGTCCGAGATCATCCGCTCGTAATTGGCCAGCCCGACCCATTTGGGCGCCTTGAACAGGCTGAAATCGGTGAGGCTGTAATAGCCCGAGGCGAGGATCGGCCACAGGTAGAGCACCAGGAAGCCGATGATGAACGGCGAGGCGAAGGCCAGGCCCTTGAGAAGGGCCCGGCCTGTCGGTTCGCTCGGTGTCGGACGCGCGCTCTGCAACAGCTTACTGCGAGTACGAGCCGGTACGATCGGCAACGCCCTGGAGCGCCGCTTCGGCAGTCTGGGCGCCCTGCAGCACCGAGTCGAATGCGGACGCGAGGTCGGCATTGTATTCGGCCATATAGAGCGCCGGCGGCAGGCCGTGCGTGTTTGGGTTCTTCAGCGCGTCGAGCCAGACCTTGAAGTTCGGCAGGTCGTCGTAGGTGGCACTGTCGACCAGCGACAGGCGGCCCGGCAGGTTCGCCAGCACGTGGCTGAACTTTTCCATCGCCGGCGGGCTGATCAGGTACTTGAGGAACTCGCCCGCGGCTTCCTTGTTCTGGGTGTTGGTCGGGATGAAGATCGTCGACACGTCAGCCCAGGTCGAGCCGTTGAGCTCGGGCGTCTTGCCCGGCACCTGCACCACGCCCCAATCCATACCGGCTTCGGTATTGAACTTGGCGCGCCACTCGCCTTCAAACACCATGGCGATCTTGCCCTGCTTGAACGAGTCCTGGTCCGACATATAGGGGCCGAAGCCAGCGACGAACTTGTTGTAGGCCGCGGGAGTCACCGGCGCCACCACGTTGTCGAAGTAGAACTGGACCCCCTCGACGAACCCCGGATCGGTCGGGGTCGGCTTGCCGTCGCGGTTCCAGTCGCCGCCATGCGCGTAGCCCAACGTCTTGAGGCCGGCCGAGATGTCGGTGAGCCCGAGGCCGAGCTGGGTGACGTTGCCCTCGGCATCCACCTTGGTCAGCTTCTTGATGGCGTCGGCGAGCTCGGCCATCGAGGTCGGCGGGGTAACGCCGGCTTCGTCGAGCAGCTTCTTGTTGTAGACCAGCTGGAAATTGTGCGTGGCGATCGGCACCGAGTAGAGCACGCCGTCGACCACCAGCTGCTTCATGGCGCTCTCGGGGAAATCGGCGGTATCGAGACCGAACTCGTCGAGCGGCAGCAGGATGCCCTGGTTCGCCCACGAGGCGATGTTGGAGGCAAAATTGTCCGAGATGTCGAAGGCGCCCTTGGCGCTCGACATCGACGCCAGTTGCTTCGTCATATCCGGGCTCGACACGCCCTTGACCACGATCTTGTCCTGGCTGGCGTTGAAATCGGTGATGATCTGCTCGAGCGCCGCGCCCTCTGCGCCACCCCACAGATACGAGAAGGTGATCTCGGTCTTGTCCTGCGCGGAAGCGCCGAGCGCCCCACCCAGCAGCATGACCGCGCCCAGCGCGGTCGACATCGCGGCATGCGCCGCACCAGCTTGAGCTTTCCGCTCCATCCTGAATTCTCCCTTGGCTACATGCCGCCAAATGGTGTAGCCCAATTTTTCGAAGCCCGTCAACATGGCGTCACATCGGCCACGAATCTGGCGAATATCGGCGCAATTGGAGTATACCACTCACTTGCCCGGGATAATGGAACTGTGCTTTGATATGCGCGAGTGGAGGGAATCCGATCATGGCTGAGACCGCCGGGAACGGTCGCACGGGCACCAAGGGGGCTCAGTTGCGGAGCTATCTGCTCGGCCTCATCGAGGGCGAGCTGAAGCCGCACGAAAAGCTCCCCACCGAGCGCGACCTTGCCGAGACCTTCGGCGTCACCCGCCTGACCGTAAGGCGCGCCCTCGACCAGCTAGGCTACGAGGGCCGCGTCTACCGCACCCAGGGCGCCGGCACCTTTGTCTCCGAACCGCGCATCGCCAAATCGGTGGAACTGACCTCGTTCACTCAGGACATGCGGGCCCGCGGCCTCGTTCCCGGCTCGCTCGATACGGTGGTCGAAGAAATCCCGGCCGGCGCCGAGATCGGCGCCCGGCTGGCGCTCAGCCCGCGCGATCTGGTCGCCCATATCTCGCGCGTCCGCACTGCCGATGGCGAGCCGATGTGCATCGAGAACACTTATGTTCCGGCCAAGCTCGCACCAGGCCTTGCGGCGCGCGGCATCACCGGTTCGCTCTACCAGATGCTCACCGAGACCTATCACCTGAAGATCGAAAAGGCCGAGCAGTCGATTCACGCAACGGTGCTCGATCCACCGCTGGCCAAACTCCTCGGCGTCCCCGAATTCTCGCCGGCCTTCAAGGTGCTGCGCGTCGCTTACGATGCCAAGAACCAGCGCATCGAATATGCCGAGAGCGTCTATCGCGCCGACCGTTACTCCTACGATTTCGTCATTTTCCGCACGAGCAGAGACAATACGAATTGACGTCCACACGTGCCCTTTCCCTTGCTTTCCTTCCCCTCGATGAGCGCCCGGTCAATATCGGCCTGCCCGCCGGTATCGCCGCCATAGCAGGCGCCACCCTGGTGCTGCCGCCGGCCGAACTGTTGCCTCAACTCCGCCAGCCCGGCGATGCCGACGGCCTCGGCCGCTGGCTCGAGCGCACGGCGCCATCGACCGACGCGGTGATCGCCTCGCTCGATATGCTCTGCTATGGCGGCCTGATCGCCGCCCGCACCACCGCCGATACGACGCTCAGCGCCCTCACCCGGCTCGACGTGCTGCGCCGCCTCCATGCCGCCCATCCGCAGCTGCCGCTCTGCGCCGTGTCGCTGGTTATGCGCGCCTCCAATTCCTACAACCCGCAGGAAGAGCCCGATTACTGGGCCCGGCACGGCATGGAGCTGCACCAGCTCGGCGCGCTGCACCACCGCGACCTGCTCGAAACCCTCGGCGCCAGCCATGCCGGCAATGCCGAGGCGCTCGCCGCGCTTCGCGCTGCGCTCCCCGGCGAGATCGTCGCCGATTTCGAACGCCGGCGGCTGCGCAACCACCACGTCAATCTCGAAGCCATCGCGCTCGCCTCCGAAGGCGTCATCGATCCGCTGCTGATCACCGCCGACGATACCGCCGAGCATTCGGCCGGCTCGGCCGAGCAGGTGTGGCTGAAGCAGTGGAGCCACGTCCTCCCCATATCAGGCGAAGTGCTGATGTATCCCGGCGCCGACGAGGTGGCCGCGGTACTGGTGGCGCGCCAGCTCGGCGCCCGCTTCGGCGTTACTCCGCGCTTCGCCGTCGAATGCGCCGATCCGCCGGGCATGCAGCGCATCGCCAAATACGAGAACAGCCCGATGCACGAGGCGGTCGATCGCCAGCTCCGCGCCAGCGGCTCGGTCACCGTCACCGACCCCGAGGCCATGGCGCTGGTCGTCCACGCCCCCGACCCGAAGCGTCGCGACCATTGCGGCATGGTGGTCGAAAAGTCCGGCACCGGACACGACGGCGCCCAGTCCATCTTCGATGCCGAGGATGCCGCCGAGGCCAACAAGACCGCCAACCTCATCGCGAAACTCCTAGCCGCCGGCCGCGAGGTCGCACTCGCCGACCTCCGCTATTCCAATGGCGCCGATCCGTTGCTGATCGAGGAGCTGCACCGCCGCGGCATCCTGCTCGAGCTCGTCGCCTATGGCGGCTGGAACACCGCCGGCAATGCGCTCGGCTCGGTGGTCGCTGCCGCCGCGGCGATCCAGATCGGCCGCGCCGCCGGCACCTTCGATGCCGCCGCCGCCCGTCGCGTACTGCTGCACCGGCTGATCGAGGACTTTGCCTATATGACCGATGCCCGCCGTCCGCTGAACGCCGGCGTCTACACCTTTGCCGACCGAACTGAGGAGGCAGCGGCCGAGACGGCAATCGGCGCCGGCCTCGACGCCCCCCTGAAGCGCCTCACCGGGCGGGACGACCTCGGCATCACCGCTGTCCGCTTCCCCTGGCACCGCAGCTTCGAAGTCGACTTCACCATCGCCGGGGATCTCTCGTGACTGGCCCTACTCTGCTCAAGCGCCTCGAGCGCCAGCTGATCGTTTCCTCGCAGGCGATGAACCCGAAAAGCCCGTTGCGCCAGCGGCCCGATATCCTCGCGCTCCTCGCCGAAGCGGCCGAGCTTGGCGGCGCTGGCGGCTTCCGCCTCAACGGCGCCGACGTCGTCGGCCTGCTGCGGCCGCGCACCAGCCTGCCGATCATCGGCATCGTCAAGGACACCCGCGAGGGCTTCGACAACTACATCACCACCTCCAGCGCCGACGCCGAAGCGCTCTCAGCCGCCGGCGCCGATATCGTCGCCATCCAGGCCACATCGGGCACCCGGCCGGGCGAGAGCTTTGCCGAGATCGCTGCCACCACCCACCGGCTCGGCAGGCTGGTGATGGCCGACATCGCGACCCTCGACGAAGCGCGGCAGGCCGCCGCCGAAGGCGCCGACCTCATCGCCACCACCATGGTCGGCCACACCGCGCTGACCGAAGGCGTGGCCCGCCCGCCATTCGATCTGGTGTCCGAGATCGTCGCGGCACTCGACGTGCCCCTGGTGGTCGAAGGCGGCATCTGGACCCCCGAGCACGTCGCCGCCTCGTTCGAACGCGGCGCCTTCGCCGTAGTCTGCGGCTCGGCCATCACCGCTCCGGATATCATCACCGAACGGCTGGTGGCGGCGATCCCGGGTCGGTAGCTAGCTCAGCGCGCTTGGCCCCCTCACCCCGGCCCTCTCCCCAGAGGGGCGAGGGGGCGCGAGTTGAACCGCCAGTGCCACAACGCCCCCTCGCCCCTCCTAGGGGCGCAATTGCGCTCCCGGGGGAGAGGGCCGGGGTGAGGGGCGCCAAGCACACCGGCCCCCTAAACCACCGTATCGATCGCCCACAGCACCGCGATGATCGCGAAGATCGCGATCAGCACCGCGATCACCCCCAGCACCCCGACCAGCACCCCGCTGAGGATCAGCAGCCCGTCGCGGTTGAGGATGCCGGCGCTGATCATCGCCACCGCCAGCGAGGGCAGCATGTTGCAGAACGGGATCGGCGGCAGCATCACCAGCGCCATGCCGATGTTGAACAGCCCGAGCAGCGGCAGGGCGGGCCGGCTCGACAGCGCGAACAGCCGCGGCGACGAGACCCGGGTCAGCCCCTCGGCAATCCGCGCCAAAATGTCCATGAGCTTCATCAGCGGCTTCAGCGGCAGCCGCCGCTCGCCGACCCACCGCCACAGGTGGATCGGCCGATGGAACAGCATCAGGATGGCGAATGCCAGGATCACCAGCGAGACGACGAAATTGTAGCCGGGCGGCCCGGGCAACAGGTTGAGCAGCGCGAACACCAGCAGCGCCAGCGCATGCGAGTGGATGCCGATCAGCTCGATCAGCCCATTGCAGGTCAACCGCGCATCCGGCTCTTCCGCCACCTTTCGCAGCTTGGCGATCATCTCGGCGAGTGTCGCCTGGATCGGATCGTTCTCGCTGTCGGGCGGCAGGGCGGAGGTGTCCTCCGCCCCTGGTGTCGTTTCGATCACCGTCAGTGCGCCAGCGCCGCCGCCTTGATCTCGGCATACTCGGCTTCGGTGATCGCGCCCTCGTGCAGCAGCGTTTTTGCCCGGGCGATCTGGTCGGCCGGCGTCGCCTGCGCCACTTCGCGGATATAAGCGTCGGTCTGCGACTTGAATTTCCGCTCATCGGCCAGCTGCCGCTGCGCCATGCCCTGGCCGCGCGCGATGATGTAGACCAGCGCCGTCAGCAGCGGCACCAGCAAGAGCGCAATGATCCACAGCGCCTTGGCAAAGCCGCCCATGGAATTGTCGCGGAACACATCGACCACGATGCGCACCAGCACCATCAGGTAGGACAGAAGGAAGAAGCTGATGGCGATCAGCCACAGGAATTCCCAGAAGTTCGAGGTCATCTCTATCTCCAGTTCAGGGTGAAGGGGGTGCGGGTTGAGCGCCCCGCGGCACGACGACTTTCCAGGCGAGCGCCAGCATGGCGCCTCCTTCCCCAATCAATTCCAGCCCCACGAACAATGCGATCACCCAGACCGGCGGCTCCGGCAGGCTGGCGATCAGCAGCAGCGACAGGGCAACTCCCAGGACACCGCTGAGCACCACCCACAACCAGTTCTCGAACGGCCGGATGGTGAAGCCGAAGGTCAGCCGCGCCACGCCCTGCACCATCAGATAGACGATCACCAGCATGGTGATCACCTCGCGCGCCTGGGCCGGGTTGCGCAGCAGCAGGATGCCGACCAGCAGCGCAATGACGATCGACAACAGCTGCAGGCTCGAATGCGGCATCTGCCTCGTGCCGAACAGCGCGACCCCCTGCAGCGCCGCGGTGGCGATCAGCAGCCAGCCGAGCGGCACCGCAATCGCCGCGCCGCTCAGCAGCGGATAGAGCATGGCGAGGAGCCCGGCGACGATCAGCAGTATCGCTTCGGCGATGTAGACCAGCGCGTATTTGCGCACCGCCTGGTGCATCGCTGTGCGATACGCTTCGGCTGCCTGCTCGAGCGTGATGCTCTCCATCTCGGCCTCGCTAATAATCCACCGCGTCGCGGCTGATCGGGCAGGTCATGCAGTGCCCGCCGCCGCGCCCGCGGCCGAGCTCGGACCCCGAGATGGTGATCACCTCGATGCCTTCGCGGCGCAGCAGCGTGTTGGTGTAGGTGTTGCGGTCATAGGCGAAGACCACGCCGGGTGACACGCAGACGAGGTTAGCGCCTGAATCCCACTGCGTGCGCTCGCGCATATAGGCGTTGCCGCCGGTCTCGACGACGCGCAGCTGCTTCAAGCCCAGCGCCTCGGTAACCGTCTCCACCAGCCCCTTGTCCTTGCTGAGCACGATGCCGCCCTTACCGTCCGGACGGTAGGAGAAGCATTCGATCTTGTTGACGATATCGGGGTAGAGCAGCACGCAGTCGCGATCGGCGAAGGTGAACACCGTGTCGAGATGCATCGCGGCGCGCAGTTTCGGCATCGCGGCGATGATGACGCGCTCCACGGCGCCCTGCTCGAACAGCGACTGCGCCAGTTGCGCGATGCCCTGGCGCGAGGTGCGCTCGCTCATCCCGATCAGCACATTACCCTTGCCGATCGGCATCACGTCGCCGCCCTCGAGCGTTGCCATGCCCCAGTCCCTGGTCGGATCGCCCCACCAGACATTCACCTTGCCGGCGAAGTCCGGGTGGAACTTGTAGATCGAGGTGGTGAGGATGGTCTCCTCGTGCCGCGCCGGCCAGTACAGCGGGTTGAGCGTTACACCGCCATAAATCCAGCAGGTGGTGTCGCGGGTATAGAGCGTATTGGGCAGCGGCGGCAGCAGGTACTCGTTGACCCCCGCCGCATCGCGGACCAGCTCCATCAGCCCGGCGCCATGGCTATCGGGAAACTCGTAGGTGGAAAGCCCGCCGATCAGCGTTTCCGCCAATTCCCGGTTGTCGAGGCCCTCGAGATAGGAGCGGACGTCGTCGACGAGGTCGGGGCCGACCTGGTTGGCGACCACCTGGTTGTCGAGGATCCACTTCTTGGCCTCGGGTACGGCGACAGTCTCCGCCAGTGCGCTGTGCATCTCGACCACGTCGACGCCGCGATCCCTGAGCTTCTGCATGAAATCGAAATGGTCGCGCTTGGCCACATCGACCCACATCACATCGTCGAACAGCAGGTCGTCGCAGTTCGAGGGGGTGAGCCGCTGGTGCGCCCGCCCCGGCGCGCACACCAGCACTTTGCGCAACTGGCCAACTTCCGAGTGCACTCCGAACGCAGTTGCCGTGCTCATGGCATGGATCTCCAGGGGATCATGGGACGATGGCGCCGCTGATCAGCCCCCACGCGCCGGCAAGACCGGCGACGAGGGCGACGGCGAAGACGATGAGCTCGGCGGGGCTGAACAGGCGGAGCTTTTGCTCGCGGCGAGCCCAGAAGTAGAGGATGGTGCCCGGCACCAGCAGCACGGCGAGCAGCAGCACATATTGCAGCCCCGCCGCGACGAACATCACGAGGGTATAGAGCGCCGCGATGGCGGCAACGATCAGGTCGCCGGTGCGCTCGCCAGGCGTCGCCTCATACCCCTCGCCGCGCTGTGCGATCAGCACCCCATACCCCGCCACCAGCAGGTAGGGCAGCAGCGCCGTGACGCTGGTCATATCGAGCATGAAGTTGAAGGCGTCCTGCGAGAAATAGGTCGAGATGACGAACAGCGAGACGACGATATTGGTCAGCCACAGGGCGTTGGCAGGAACGCCGTTGGCGTTCTCGGCGGCGAACAGCCTGGGCATGTCTTTCGACTTCGCTGCGGCGAACAGCACCTCGGCGCAGATCAGCGACCAGGCGAGGTAGGCGCCGAGCACCGAGATCAGCACGCCGATCGAAATGAACACCGCGCCCCAATGCCCGACGATCTCTTCCAGCACCCCGGCCAGCGACGGCTGCTGCAGTCCGGCCATCGTCGCTTGCGGCATGGCGGCATAGGGCAGCAGCGTAATCGCCACCATCAGCCCGGTGACGCCGAGAAAGCCGAGGATCGTCGCGGTGCCGACATCGGCGCGCTTCTTGGCGAAGCGCGAATAGACGCTGGCGCCCTCGATGCCGAGAAACACGAACACCGTGATGAGCATGGTGTCGCGCACCTGGTTGACCAGCGATTTCTCCGGCATGCCGACCCCGCCGAAGAAGTTCTCGGCGAACTGCTGGTAGTTGAACACGAAGATCATGATCAGCAGCGCCACGAACAGCGGCACCAGCTTGGCGATGGTGACGATGGTGTTGATGAAGGCGGCCTGCTGCACGCCGCGCAGGATCAGGAAGTGGAAGGCCCAGATGCCGCAGAGCGACACGATGATGGCGATGAATCAGCACCCAGTAGAAGACGTTGCCGAGGCAGCTGCCGAGCCAGTAACCGAAGGCCGAGAGGAACCCCATATAGTCGCCGAAGCCGGCCTTGGCGTAAGCGAATACGCCGGAATCGATGTCCGGCCGCTTCGCCGCCAGCGTCTGGAACACCCGCGCCAGCATGTACATGCCGGTGCCGGCTATGGCCCAAGCGATGATGGCGCCAAACGGCCCGGTGGCCGCGCCGAAGCGGCCGGGAAGATTGAATATCCCGGCGCCCACCATTGATCCCACGACCATGGCAATCAGCGCATTAAGTGAGAGCTTCCCGTCTTTCGTCGCCACGAAAGCCTCCAGATCTCAAGTATCACTGTACGATTTCGTACATATACTGCTCATACAAAAGCTTAGATGCCGCTTCGTGCGGCGCGAATGAACATTTATTATTGCAGTTTATTACAATGACAGGCGGATGTCATTATTGTGCTTGGGGGTTGCATCCGACCGCCCGCACACCCCCTCCGAGCTACGCTAGGTCGCTACGCTCCCAAGCTTCGCTTGCCTCCCCCGTCTAGGGGGAGGTGGGCATCGAGTGTTTGGCTGGGTCTCACCACAACCACCGGCGAACACCCTCCCCTTCACGAGGAGGGATGGGGAGGGGTGTGCAGCACGCGCGAGATTCGCGGTGGGACCACTTGTCCTGCCGCAAAGGCGGAGAAGCCAGGTGCTACACCGAAAACAGCGTCGCCCCGATGAACCGATCGGTGTCGGCGCCGTAGTTGTAATAGTACGCGGTCAAGAGCTTGCCATCGGCCCGCACCACAGTGCGCGGGTAGCCGAGGTCGGCCACGCCGCCGTCGTCGCGCAAGACGATATCGTCACTCCAGGTCGCGCCCTCATCGCTGCTGACCCTGGCGCGCATGCCATAGGGCGCGTCGCGATAGCCATAGACCAGCACCAGCCGTCCATCGGCCAGCCGGTTGATGGTGGGCGGATTGCTGTTATGGCCGACCTGCGGCACGGGCGTGCCGACCTGCCGCCAGCTCTTGCCCGCGTCGCTCGAGCGATAGAGGTCGATCCAGGCTCTCCGCTCCGGTCCGCGCGGCGCCGCGCAGCGCACGAAAGTGAGAATGTCGCCACCCGGCAGAAGCAGCGACGCCGGCATGATGGCAAAGCCCTCCGGCTCGTCGCCGACAAAGCTCTCGAACGTAAAGCTCCGGCCGCCATCGCGGGTCCGCGCCGCAAAGACCCGGCCTTCATCGCCATTGGCTTTCACCGCGGTGAGGAGGAACAGCGCGTCGTGCTGGCCGAGCGGCACGATGTCGGTGCGCGCCGAAACCCCGGGCAGGCCGAAATCGCCGAGCCGGTACGGGCCTTGCCAGCTCCTCGCACGGTCGCGGCTGACGTAGAACCAGCTGATCGAACCGGCATCGAGCCCAGTGCGGGCGCACATCACGATGGTCTCGGGGTCGGTGAAATCGATCGGCTGCTCGAGCACCGGGATATCGCGTTCGACCACGATGTTGGGCTGGCTCTGCAGCGCTTCGATCACGTGCTCGTCACCCGACAGCGAGGTGCCGCCTGGGATGGTGCCGGTGAACAGCTCGTCGCTCCAGCTCAACCCGCCATCGAAGCTGCGCGCCTGCCGGCCGATGAACGGCCGCGTCTTATCGCGGGCGTGCAGGCTCTCCTGCTCCCCTCGAAACCCTTGCGAAAACACCACCACCACTTCGTCGCCCCAGATCCACATGCCGTAATTGGCCGGCCAGGCAACGAACTCGCCCTCCTTGCGGTAGATTTCGAGGTGCTGCGTCATGGTCAAATCTCCGTCGGGCCCCAAGGGTCATAGTGAGCGGGCCGGGTCGCAATAATCGAACTGGGAGGCGTCAGCCCTTGACGCCGCTGGTGACCGCGCCGTCGATGACGTAGCGCTGCGCGAACAGGAAGACGATGATCACCGGCAGGGTGATCAGCGTCGCCATCGCCATCACCACGTTCCAGCGTGCATCGGGTCCGCTCTGTAACAGCTGCAGCCCGATCTGCAGCGTCGCCATCTCGCGCTGCGAGGTGAGGATCAGCGGCCAGATGAAATCGTTCCAGGCGCTCTGGAAGCTCAGCACCCCCAGCACTGCCATCGCCGGCCGCGCCAGCGGCAGCAGGATGCGCCAGAAGATGGTGAAGGTCTTGGCGCCATCGAGCCGCGCCGATTCCTCATACTCGATCGGGATGCGCGAGAAGAACTGCCGCATCATGAAGATGCCGAACGGCGTCGCCGCGGTGGGGAGGATCATCCCCCAATAGGTATTGAGCAGCCCCGTGCCGCCATTGCCCAGCCAGTCATTGCCGCCGGCGAACGGGATGCGCTGCACGATCAGGAAGACCGGCACAATCTGGCTCTGCGCCGGCACCATCAACAGGCCAACCACCAGCGCGAAGATCAGGTTCTTGCCCTTGAACTGCATCCGCGCCAGCGCGTAGCCGGCCAGCGCGCAGAACACCATGTTCGAAGCAGTCGAGCCAAGCGCGAACACCAGGCTGTTGATCAGCTGCCGCCCGGTATCCGGGCCGGCAATGGCGTCGATATAGTTCTGCCAGACGAGGCTGTTGGGGATGAAGTTGGGCGGAAACTGGAAGGTCTCGGCGTCGGTCTTGAACGAGGTCGACACCATCCACAGAAACGGGGTGATCGTCGCCAGCGCGGCGAAGATCAGCAGCCCGTAGCCGATCGCCCGCTCGGCCACCGGCCACCAGCGCTGCTGGAACGACACGGTCGGGACTGCCGGAGCAGCGGTTTGCGCGATGTCGCTCATGATTCACCCCGGCGCATGAGCTTGGTGCCGATGATCGAGAACAGGAGGATGGCGAGGAACAGCACGGTCGACATCGCCGCCGCATAGCCGAACTCGGTATAGCCGAAGGCGGTCTGGTACATCTGGAACACGATGGTTTCGGTGGAGCCGAGCGGCCCGCCATTGGTCATCACGTAGATCGCGCCGAACACCTGGAAGGTCTGCACGATCAGGATGATCATCAGGTAGAAGGTGACGTTGCTGAGCATCGGCACGGTGATGCGGAAGAAGATGTCCTTGGTCTTGGCCCCATCGAGCCGCGCTGCCTCGTAGATATCCTTCGGAATATCCTGCAGGCCCGCCAGATAGATGATCATCGCGGTGCCGAAATCGCGCCAGATCGCCATGACGATCAGCGAGGTCATTGCGAGGTTGGGGCTCTGCAGCCACGGCTGCGGCGGCAGGCCGAGCTGCGTCAGGGTGCCGTTGATCGGGCCCGAATAGGGCTCGTAGACATACATCCACACCACCGCCGCGGCGATCAGCGAGGTCAGCACCGGCAGGTAGAAGATGGTGCGAAAGACGATGCGGCCGCGCAGCTTGCCGTTGAGCGCCACTGCTGCCAGCAGCCCCAGCGCCATGGTCGGCAGGGTCACCCCGACGGTGTAGTAGGCGGTATTGCCCACCGCTTGCCGGAACCGGCTGTCCGACACCAGTTTGATATAGTTGTCGAACCAGACGAAATTGGTCGGTCTCAGGAACGAGATGTCGGTGAGGCTCATCACCACTGTCGCTGCTGCCGGGAGCAGCAGCGACAGGAACAGGATGATCAGGGCCGGCGTCAGGAAGGCGTAGGCGCTCCAGTTCTGCGTGAAGCTTTGCGGCCGTCGGGCCAGAGCTGTGCTCGATTGCAGCGCCATGACCTGTCCTTTAGCGGGCGAGAACCGCGATGACCTCGGCCTCGGCGGCCTTCAGCGCTTCCTCGGCGGTGACGCGCTTGAACAGCGTCTCCTGCACGGCGCGGGCGATGATCGTCACCATGCGCGAGAAGGCCGGGATGGCCGCGGCCTTGGGCGGCGCGAAGCTGGCGGTCTTGATGAACTTCGAAAGGAACGGATCGGCCTGCACCGTCGGATCCTGCTGTGCCGCCTTCAGCACCGGCACGTTCTTCGAGGCCAGAGCGAACGCCACCTGCTGCTCCTGCGACAGCGCGAACTCGATGAAGCTCACCGCCGCCGCCTGGTTCGGCGACGCCTTGGTGACGGCGAAGCTGAACGGGTCGACCAGCGAGGTGAAGCCGCCCTTCTCCATCGGGATCGGCAGCACGTCGAACTCGATGCCCGCCTTCAGCGCGTTGTTGGTCGAGTAGTTGCCAGCGATGATCATCGCGGCGCGACCCTGGTTGATCGGGCTCGCCGAACCGCCTGGCCCGAGGCCGAAGCCGAGATCGGTGACCTTGTCGGTATGTAAGAGCTCGAACATGAAGTTGATCGCCGCAAGGCCTTCGGGACCGCCAAAGGCCGGCGCCGACAGGTCGTCGTTGAACAGCGTGCCGCCGGCGCCCTGCAGCAGCAGGGTGAAGATCTCCCAGGTCTCGAGATCGTTGTGGAACATGCTGAGGCCGGCCACTTCGAGCAGGCCATTGTCCTGCCGCTTGGTGAGCGCCTTGGCCCACTCGCGCAGCTCGGCCCAATCCTGCGGGCCTTTGTCCGCGTCAAGCCCGGCTTCGGTGACGTATTTGCGGTTGATGCCTAGGCCGCGCGACGTGCCGTAGAGCGGCACCGAGACCTGCTGGCCACCGATATTGCCATAGGCGAGGAGCGAGGCATCGAGCCCGGCGAAATCGACATTGGCGAGCCCGGTCTTGAGGTCGGCCAGCTTGTCGCCGGTCGAATAGGTCAGGGTGTAATCCCAGTGCTGGATGAACAGGTCCGGCGCGGTGTTGCCGTTGATGGCGGTGAGGATCTTTTCGTTGAGCTGGCTCGGCTCGGCGAACAGGCTCGAGTTGAGCGCGATCCCCGGATGCGCCGTCTTGAACGCCGCTTCGAGCGCTTCGCCCGCCGCCTTCTTGCTGCCGGCGAGCTGCGACCAGAACACCAGTTGCTGGTCCTGGGCGAAGGCCCGGCCGATACCGCCGGCGGCGGTGATGGCAAGGCTGCTGGCGGCGGCGCCGAAGAGGAACTGCCGGCGGTTGGATTTGAAGGTCATCTCGTTACTCCCTTGTGAGCGCGCGACCGGAGGCATGGTCCTCCTCCCCCAGGTCGCGGGCGATGAAAACGCGTCAGTCGCGGTGTCCGCGAGCCTGGCCCGCGGCATCGAAGAGGTGGATCTGCTTCAGCGGCACGTGGACGCCGAGCGGCGCATCGGCAGCAATCGCCGGATCGCCGTTGAACAAGGCGGTCAGCGTCCGGCCGCCCTGCTCGCCATAAACGATGGTGTGGAGCCCCAGCCGCTCGACGGTGCGCGGGGCGATGCTGAGGGTCAGCGCCGGCTCACCTGGCGCGGTTGTGGTGATCGCCTCGGGCCGGATGCCGATGGTCGCGTCGCCGCCGACGGTGAAGCCGGAAGCATCGCCCGGCAACGCCAGCCGCCCGACCTCGGGCACCTCGAGCAGCACGTTGCCGCCCTCGAGGCCGACCACCTTGGCGGAAAGAAAGTTCATCGGTGGGCTGCCGATGAAGCCGGCGACGAACAGGTTCGCCGGCCGGTGATAGAGATCCATCGGCTTGCCGACCTGCTCGACCTTGCCGGCATTCAGCACCACGATGCGGTCGGCCATGGTCATGGCTTCAAGCTGGTCGTGCGTCACATAGACCATGGTCGAGCCGAGCCGCTTATGCAGCTGGGTCAGCTCGGAGCGCATCTCCATGCGCAACGCCGCGTCGAGGTTAGACAGCGGCTCGTCCATCAGGAATATCTCGGGCTTCCGCACAATGGCCCGGGCGATCGCCACGCGCTGCCGCTGCCCGCCCGAGAGCTTGTTCGGCTTGTCCTGCAACCGCGTCGTCAGCTGTACCGTCGCCGCGGCCTTGGCCACCTGTTCGCGGATATCGGCCTTCGAGCGCTTCTCCATCTGCAGCGGAAAGGCGATGTTTTCGAACACGCTCATATGCGGGTAGAGCGCATAGGACTGGAACACCATGGCCACCGGCCGTTCGCCCGCCTGCCGCGCGGTCATGTCCTTGTCGCCGATCGCCACCGTGCCGGCGCTGACCGGATCGAGCCCGGCAATCAGCCGCAACAACGTCGACTTGCCGCAACCCGACGGGCCGACAAACACCGCGAACTCGCCATCCTCGATGGCCAGCGACACATCCTTTACCGCCTCGAACGTCCCGTAGGTCTTCGAGACATTCTGAAGTTGCAGTTCGGCCAACGGCGCCCTCCCAGCATGCACGTCCTACCAGCGTGATGGCGGCGTTTGCGCGCCGTCAGATCCCCTCGCCGATGGATTGACCTTGCAACAGAATCCGGCTCGTGTAAACACATAGATTGAACAACTACTCCATCTGGTGATTGTATCAGTGACACAAGAACTCGCAGCCGCCTCTGAAGCCAGCAATTCCAAGGCTCTCGGCGGCATTGTCGCCGCCTCCCTGACCCCTGTCACAGACACCGGAAGCATCGACATTGTGCGACTGAAGTCGCATATCGACTGGCTGTTCGCCGCCGGCTGCAGCTACGTTTCGCCCTTCGGTTCGACCGGTGAGGGGGCTTCGTTCTCGGTGCGGGAAAAGCGGGCGGCGCTGGCCGCACTACAGCAGGCGGGCGTAGCGATGGACCGGCTGATCCCGGCCTCGATGAGCGCCGCGCTCGATGATGCCGTGGCGACCATCGCCGCTGCCGCCGATCTCGGCTGCCGCGCCGTGCTGATCGCCCCACCCTTCTATTATGGCGCGACCAGCCAGGACGGCATCGCCGCCTTCTTCGAGGCTGCTGCCAACCGCTTCGGCGGCAGCTTCCCCCTCGATGTGGTGCTCTACCATATCCCCGCCATGACCAAGGTCGGCTACGGCGTCGAGCTGGTCGAGCGCCTCATTGCCCGGCATGGCAAGCGCATCGTCGGCATCAAGGATTCGACCGGCGACCGCACCCATACTCTGATGCTGGCCAGGACCTTCCCGAACCTCAGGATCTTCACCGGTGACGACCGCGTGCTGCCCGACCTGCTGGCTGCCGGAGGCGCCGGGATGATCGGCGGCCTACCCAACGTCAATGCCATCGAGCTCTGCCAGTTCTTCGCCGACCCCAACGGCCCGGCAGCCCAGGGTCTGCGCGACCGCGCCGCGAAACGCATCGTCGCCGTCGACGACCATGGCGGCATCATCGCGCTGAAAGCGGTGAAGGCGCGGATCAGCGGCGACGCTGCCTGGATGCGGCCCCTTGAGCCGTTATTGCCGCTCTCGCCGGCCGGCGTCACCGCGCTGCTCCAGAGTTTCCGGCAGAGCCAATTCCAATTCCCAGGCGAACAGGATTGAGTTAACGCTCAGGCGAGCGCGAAGGAGGGAAACGCGTATGTCGACCAAGGTCCTGACGGCCCCGACCCGACGCGCGGTGCGTCGCCAGCGGAGCACGGCCGGCGCCGACAACACGCTGAACCGGCAGACGGCTTACCAGCGCTTCCAACGCCTGCTGCTGGCCGGCCAGATTCAGCCCGGCCAGAACCTGTCGCAGCGCGATTTGGTGTCGAAGCTCGGCATTTCGCTCGGCGCCCTGCGCGAGCTGCTGCCGCGGCTCGAGGCGGAAAGCCTGCTTGCCGTGCTGCCGCAGCGCGGCATCCAGATCACCACCGTCGATCTGAGGATGATCCGCGAATCCTACCAGATGCGCCTCGCCTATGAGCGGGAGGCGACCATCTACGCCATCGAGCATGTGAGCGACGCGGCGCTGCAGCAGCAGCGGGCGCTGCACGCCTCGATCCTCGAACGCGCCAGCAGCGGTGGCATCAGCGGCGCGCTGCTCGATGAGGCGCAGAAGATCGATTCCGATTTCCACGATTTCCTCATCGGCGCCACCGGCAACGAGGTGCTGATCCAGGCCTATTCGATCAACGCCATCCGCGTCCGCATGATCCAGCTCGACCGCATCCGGCTGAACCCGGTGGTGCTCGCCCCGGCGCTGGCCGATCACCTCGACATCATCGACGCACTGCTGAAACGCGACCGCGCCAAGGCAGAACTGGCGATGGAAACCCATATCCACAACGCCCGGCTGCGCGCGGTTACCTTCTAGTTCTGAAGCCCACCTTGTTATCGGCGCATTTCATGCCTATATAGCTTCCATACGTTACGGCCATCTTTGGCTTCTGATCTGCCGGCTTGCCGGTTGTTTGGTTCCCCTGAATTGCGAACGTCTAGACCTCCGCCGCGTGTTGCGCCGGAGGAACGAGTGCGTTCGCCACTGGGCGTCCCCTCACAATCGAAAGTACCGTCATGATCAATGGCACCGTGAAATTCTACAACTCCACCAAGGGCTTTGGCTTCATCTCCCCGGCCGACGGCAGCAAGGACGCTTTCGTCCATGCCACCGCGCTGGAAGCATCTGGCATCTCCGGCCTCGCCGAAGGCCAGCAGGTCACCTATGACCTGCAGAGCGGCCGCGACGGCAAGCTGTCGGCGACCAACCTGCAGCTCGCCTGATCGATCTGCCGGGCCCGTCAACTAGAGCGTTCCCAGGAAAAGTTGCAGACTTTTCCGGTTCGGAAGCGCGACTAAACAGGACAGGCCCGGCATACGCCTCCCGCTTCGCGGTCGAGGCGTTTCAACGAGAGGCCCCGCATCTTCCGATGACGGGCCCACAAGAGAACACATGACACATCTGAACTACCAGGCTCGCGCCGAGCTCTATCTCGGTCGCGACTGGCAAACTGCCACAGCCCAGGGCCCTCGGGCTTTCCGGGTCGCGGCACACGCCTTGCGCTTCGCCTTCGAGGAAGTTGCACCCGTCAGTCTGCGCGGCGCCCGCCTTCGGGTCGGTGACCGCGTCTATGCCGGCGACGCCCTCAAGCGCCTCTACCAGAGCGGCAACTACCCGCTCCAACGCAAACCCACCGGCCGCGCCCGCGGCTCAACCGCCCGAAAGGACCCGACATGGACAACTTCAGCTACACCGCCTCCGCCGAACTCTATCCCAGCCGCCGCTACGCCAAGTCGCCGCGCGAGCAGTATCGCCGCTTCAAGACGGCAGCCGAGGCCATCCAGTATATCGTCGAGGACCGCCCAGCTGCCTGGCTGATCGGAACCTTCCTCGAAGTCGATGGACGGCGCTTCGATGGCAACGCCATCCGCGCCCTCTACGAGGCCGACGGCTACCCGCTGCAGCGTCAGCAGCAGGCCGCCGCCTGATCCTCAAGCCTTTCTTCCCTGCTCCAGTTCGTGCAGACATCCTGTGCTGCATGAATCGACCCCGCCACGGTGCGGGGTCAGGGGAGAGAGGCCATGAAGAAACTCATCAACGACATTCCTTCGCTCGTCCGTCAGTCGCTCGAAGGCCTCGCCATGCTGCATCCGGGCCTGGCGCTGCTCGGCAGCGAGAACACCCTGGTGCGCTCCGACCTCGAGGCTTTCCGCAAGAGCGGCAAGGTAGCGATCGTCACCGGCGGTGGCGCCGGTCATGAGCCAGCCCATGCCGGCTATGTCGGCAAGGGCATGCTGACCGCCGCGGTCAGCGGCGACGTCTTCGCCTCCCCCTCGACCGATGCGGTCTATGCAGCGCTCCGCGCTGTCGCCAATCCGGCCGGCATCCTGGTGATCGTCAAGAACTACACCGGCGACCGGCTGAATTTCGGCCTCGCCGCCGAAATGGCCCGCGCCGACGGTATCCCGGTCGAGCTGGTGATCGTCGACGACGATGCGGCGCTCGGCAAAGCCGAGCGTACCGCCGGCCGCCGCGGCATCGCCGGCACGGTGTTTGTCCACAAGGTCGCCGGCGCCGCTGCCGAAGCCGGCCTGCCGCTGAGCGAGGTGAAAGCCCGGGCGCTTGCCGCCATCGGCGCCGTCGCCTCGATGGGCGTGGCGCTCTCGCCCTGCACGGTTCCTGCCGCCGGCAAACCCAACTTCTCGCTCGGCGACGACGAGATGGAACTGGGCCTCGGCATCCATGGCGAAGCCGGGGTGCAGCGCATCGTCATGCAGCCGGCCCGCCAGATCGTCGAAACCCTCATCGACACCATCCTCGCCGATCGCGGTCTCAGGGGCGGCGACCACGTCGCGCTGCTGGTCAACAACCTCGGCAGCACCGCGCAGATGGAAATGAGCATCGTGGCGCGCGACGCGCTTCAGGTGCTGCAGGCGCGCGGCATCACTGTGGATCGCGGCTTTGCCGGCACCTTCCTCACCGCCATCGAAATGACCGGCATCTCGCTGAGCCTGCTCCACACCGACGACGCACTCCTCGCAGCGCTCGATGCCCCTACCACCGCCCCGGCCTGGCCCGGCACGCATGGCCGGCTGCCGCTCGCGGCGCTCACCACCCTGCCGGCTCCGGCCATCGGCAGCGACCCCACCGCCGGTTCCGGCCCGGCCACCCCGGCCGAGCTCGTTGCTGTGCTCACCTCGGCCTGCCACGCCGTCATCGCCGCCGAAGCCGAACTGACCGAGATGGACCGTATCGTCGGCGACGGCGATATCGGCCACTCGCTGGCCAGCGGCGCCAACGCCTTGCTGCAGCTGGCGCCCGCCTGGACCGGCCGGCCGCTCGATGCGGTGCTGCGCGAGATCGGCCTTGCCCTGCGCAAGAGCATCGGCGGCACCTCCGGCCCACTCTACGCCGCCTTCGCCATCGCTGCCGCCCAGTCGGTCGCTGACGGCGGAGCTGACAGCGCCACCCTCGCCCGCGCCTTCAGCGCCGGTGCCGACGCCATCAAGCGGCTGGGCGGCGCCGACGCCGGCGACCGCACCATGCTCGACGCTCTGCTCCCGGCCGCCGCAGCAATGACTGCAGAAACCACCGCCGAGCAGCTGAGCTCGGCTGCCGCGGCCGCCCGCTCCGGCGCCGAACGCACCGCCGCGATGCACCCCCGCCGCGGCCGCTCCAGCTATATCGGCGACCGCGCCCTCGGTCACCCCGACCCCGGCGCCGTCGCCATCGCCCTCTGGCTGGAGGCCGCGGCGAAAGCGGCGGGCTGATGGGGGAACCGCATTTCCCTGCGACCACCGGTTCGGGTCGCGGGGCGGAAACCATTTCCGCTGCTCCACGTTTCGTCGCCAGGCCCGGCACGCCTCAACGAAAACAATTGTGGAGAGAAATCATGATGATCCGCAGCCTCGTTTCCGCCGCCGCCCTCTCGCTGGCCATGCTGGCATCGGGCGCCCTGGCGCAGACCTCGATCAACGGCGTCGAGATTTCCGCCGAGGATCTGCCCAAGGTCCAGGCGCAGTGTCACGATCTGGCGGCAGAAGCCGCCAAGGCGGATGGCGGCACCGCCACCGACGAGACCAAGGCTAATGATGCCAGCGAGAACGCCGAGTCGAGCGACGAGCCCGATACCCCGGCCGAGACCGCCGAGGGCACCACCAAGATCGACCTGGCGACGCTGACGCTCGACGCCTGCAAGACGGCCGGCCTCGTGAAGTAGGCCCTGCCTGGCGGCGGGGCGGAAGGGCCCTCCTCCGCCCATGCGAAAAGCCCCGCCACCCTCGAGGCCGTGCGGGGCTTCATGCTGTCTGGAGGGAACCCTGCGCGGGGGCAGGAGTTGACTCCGAAGAGAGTGGTGGCTGGCGAAGGATCCCCTTCAACCTTGGACTCGCCGGCTGCCGCTCTCGTATGATTGCCACTTCGGCTGGTAGCCCGAGCTATGCGAGCGCTGAACCGCGCCTCGCTGCCCGGCCCGTCGAGGCCAACGCGTGACTGGTCTCGTACAGGCTCAGCGATCCGCCGGAGCCGAGGTTTGTACCCGGCTCATCAGCTCGACGGCCAGGGCCTGCAAGCTCTCGGTCTGGGCGACGCTGAACTGGCGCGGCGCAACGTCGAAGATGCTCAGCGTGCCGACCGGCTGTCCAGACTCGGGCAAGAGCGGCACCCCGGCATAAAAGCGAATGCCATTTTCGAGCAGGAACGGGTTCTCGCGAAAATGCTCGTGGGCGGCAACATCCTCGATCACCAGCGGGCTGCCCTGTTTGCCAACCTGCTCGTACAGCGAAGTGGCATCGAGATTTGCCGGCGGGGGCGGCTCCTCTGCGGAACTGTCGGCTCGCTCGATGATGCTGGCGGTGGCGAGCGGAACCTCGAAGGTCGCAGCGACCTTGGCAAGGAAGTCGTCGAGCCAGCCGCCATAGCGGGTGTCGCGCTGCAGCCGGCGCAGCGCCTCGAGCTGTCCGACACCGCTCGGCGGCTCGGCCTCACTGCCGGCGCCATCAGCTCCACCCAGGAGGGTGAGCGCCTGTGTCAGGGCCCCCTTCATGCTCCGGGCGATAGCATCGACCCCGAGGTCGGCGGGCATGAAATCTGCGTCGGAACTGGCAACGTTGAACAGGCAGGCAAGAATTCCGGTCTCCGCGCTCCTCGCCTTCAGCCGTCGCGCCGCGTAACGCACGAAGCTCTTTGGGCTGCTGCCCAGATAGCACAAGCACACGGCGTTAACGCCGCTGAGGTCGATCTGCCCCAGCCCTTCGCGCCGGGCCGACATTGGCGGCAGCTGGCTGACCTCCACCCCGGCCTGCTTGAGCAGCGCACTGAGCATCTCGGCGGCCGCGGCATCGAGCTCGGTCCTGCCACCAATGACGAGGATTTTGCCGGCGCCCGGCAGTTCGCTCTGCATGGTCTCAGAGGGCGCCAGTTCGTCCATGACGTCGCTCAGCGTCTCGACGATGGCGCGGCGCGGCCCCATGTCGGACCCATCGAGTTGCAGGTCGGCTTCTGCGAGCCGCAGCGCTGGCAGCGCTATGCTGTCGATGAATTGAGGGAGATCAGTCTCGGCCACCTCGGAACTCGCCATGTCGATGGCTTCCTCGGTGTTACGCGCCAACAGCCGCTGGTAGAAGCGCTGCTCGCCCGTCAGCACCGGCTCGCTGCCGAGCAGAATCTCGAGGAAAGCCAGGTTGCGAACATAGCGCCCGATCACCACGAGGCAGACCGTCAGTGGCGTCGCCAGCAGCAGCCCGATCGGACCCCATAACGTCGCCCAGAAGATTGCGGCGACGAGGACCGCGAGGGCCGAAAGCCCGGTGCTCGACCCGTAAAGGCGGGGCTCGATGGCATTGGTCGTGGTCAGTTCGACCACCAGGTAGAGCAGGATCACCCCGGCCAGCATGGTCCAGCCCGGATCCACCGCGAATGCCAGGGTGAGCGGAATGGTCACAGCAATGAGCGTGCCGACGAAAGGTATGTAGCGAAACAGCGTGGCGAACAGCCCCCAAAGCACCGCGTTGGGCACCCCCAGCAGCACCAGCCCGGCGCCGAACACCACGCCATAGCCGGCGTTCACCAGGAACTGCACCAGCAGGTAGCGGCTTACTCGCTGCGCCGACTCATTGAGCACCTTGGTGCTGGTCCTGAGGTCGCCGCGGCTTACCAGCCTGAGGAAGCGATCGCGCAGGTCCTCGCGTTCGAGCAGCAGGAAGATGACGAGGACCGTAACGATCGCGCCGGTCGCCAACGGGCCGAGCAGTGAGCCGAGCAGCCCTTGGACCGACGCCAGGGGCGAGGGCGGAACATTGGCGATGGTCACCGGCAAGGGGTTACCCTCGGTACCGGGCTTGTTGCCGGAGAGACCAGTTTGTTCGCCCAGCCGCTCGGCCGCCTGCGCCAGGCGCTCGAACACATCCTCGGAGCCTGCGGTCATCTGGAAAGACCGGATTTTGGCGGCGATGGTCGATTGATACTGCGGCAGGTCTCCCGCCAGCTTCAGCAACTGGGTCACCACCAGATACCCAACCAGCGCGATCATTACGCCGGCACCGAGGACCGCCACAAGCGTTGCGACGACGTTGGGTAATCCGACGCGACGAAGCCCCGCCACCACCGGCGACAGGGCGAAGGCAAGCAGCACCGCCAGCACCAGCGGCACAAAGATCCCCTGCCCCAGATAGAGCCCCACAATCAGCGTCAGAAAGAAGCCGGCAGCTGCCGCCGTTTCGAGCGGCAGGCCGCCCTTGTGGGGAAGCGGAGCATTGTCCGGTGTTGCCATAGATACTCCCGACGGTGGCCCGCCTTGTTCTCATCGACCGGTCAACAGCATACCGACGCCGGCGCGCCACCTGCCGCCGGGCCAATCGGCCGCGGAGACCCATTTCAGGCGGACAAGGAGGGATCGTCCGTAACAGATCGAAGCTGTGAACTCCCTGACGTCATTTCGGTTGCTTGGGCGCAACCTCGAAACTCGGAGGCCCCAACCTGATCAATGCCTGTGGGGTCGCGGCGATTGAGCTATGAGCCGCATCGCTGACGAACAATGCGGGCCAACCGATCTGCGCGCAGTGGAGCACGGGTGGCGCACAAGCCGTTTTCCGTCGAGCCTCTCACTCCGCTAGGCTGAAATGCGAAAAGCCCCGCTTTCGCGGGGCTTTTGCAATCCAAGCTTTGGTTGCGGGGACAGGATTTGAACCTGTGACCTTCAGGTTATGAGCCTGACGAGCTACCGGGCTGCTCCACCCCGCGTCAGATATCAAAGCCTTGGCTTTTTTGCGCCTTCGTGTGCGGCCATCGCCGCCGACGCAGGGGGTATATAGGGGGTGATCTCCGCCACCTCAAGGCAAAAAGCGCGTTGCGTGACAGTTTTTTGACCTGAGGCCCCGAACCCCTTACTGCGCCGGGGCCGGAGCCCCGCCTGCCGGGGCTTCCGCCTCGACCGGCGGCTTGGCCCGGCAGCCGATGCCGAGCTCGCGATAAAGCTTGTTGCCGGCATTGATCAGCTGGCCCCGCGCCACTTCGAGCCCACGGCGGCTGGCGCGCGGGCCGAGCGCCTCCGGGCGCTTGGCCACATCCTTGGAGAGCTTTTCGAGATAGGGCACGAACAGCTGGATCGACTGCATGGCCGAGATCACCTCGGGACACCTCTTGCCGATCCCCGCCGCCACGGCCAGCGTCAGGTTCGCCTCGGCCGCCTGGCGTGCCTCGATCACCGCCTGGGTGAATTCTGCAGTCTGCAGCTTCACCGGTTTGGCGTAGCGCGGCTCGTTCGCCTTGTCGGCCGGCATCGCAAAGCTGGCGCAGAGCCGACTGAACCATTCCTCGGCTCTGACCCGCGCCGCAAAGGTGATGACGCGCGACTGGACGATATGGGTCTGCAGCGCCGCAATGTCCTTGGCGGGCTTCCCCTGCAGCGAGCCCCGCGCCTCGGCGAGCAGCCGATAGCCGAGTGCAAAAGAGTTGGAGGCGCGGGTCAGTTCGGCGCAATCGCTGCGCTGCGCCGCGGGCTGCAGCTTCAGCGTGTCCCGCCCCACCGACTGGGTCACGGCGCCGACCAGTCCCGCCAGCTCCTTGAGGTTCATCTGACCGATCCGGCTCAGGTCTGATTCGTCCTGTGCCACGGCCGGCCCCGCCACGACTGTCGCGACGGTGAAGGCGAAGACGGCGAGCGGCAACAGAAACTTGCGCAACGGCGATATCCTTGAAATGGCGCGGACAATCTCTCCGATCCGGCCCGCCCGCGCAACCTTGGCCCGACCTTCGGGGGATTGTCTGGGCCAGCCTCGCCTCATACGGTGCGCGCCGAACTGAAGGGGCATTTCCATGAAGATGAAGACGCTTGGCCGCACCGATATCTCGGTGTCCGAGATCTGCCTGGGCACCATGACCTGGGGCAAGCAGAACACCGAGGCCGAAGGCCATCAGCAGATGGATTATGCCGTCGAGCAGGGTATCAACTTCTTCGATACCGCCGAGATGTACGCCGTGCCGCCCGACGCCTCGACCTACGGCAAGACCGAGGAAATCATCGGCAGCTGGTTCAAGCAGACCGGCAGGCGTAACGACATTGTGTTGGCATCGAAGGTCGCGGGCGGCGGACGGCCATGGGTGCGCGGCGGCCGCGGCATCGATGGGCCGAGCGTGCGCGAAGCGGTGGAAGGCAGCCTCAGGCGCCTGCAGACCGACCGCATCGATCTCTACCAGATCCACTGGCCCCGCCGCGGGCACTACCATTTCGAGGGCTCGTGGGACTACAACCCTTACCTGCAGGATAAGGAAAGCGTGCTGCCCAACATGCTCGAAGTGCTGCAGGTGATGGGCGAGCTGGTGCGGGAGGGCAAGATCCGCCATTTCGGCCTCTCCAATGAGAGCGCCTGGGGCACCATGCAGTATCTGAAGCTCTCCATGGAGCTCGGCCTGCCTCGGGTGCAGACCATTCAGAACGAGTACAATTTCCTGCGCCGCTACTACGACATGGATCTGGCCGAACTGGCCTTCCATGAGGATGTCGGGCTCCTGGCCTATTCGCCGCTGGCCGCAGGCGCCATCTCCGGCAAATATCTCGGCGGTGTGCTGCCCGAGGGGACGCGCGGCGCCGTGGCCGGCTCCGCCTATCGCAACAACCAGTACACCGAGCCGGCGATCCGGGCCTATCTCGCGCTGGCCGACAAGCACGGTCTCGACGTCTGCCAGATGGCCATCGCCTTCTGCCTCACCAAGCCGTTCATGACCTCGGTGATCATCGGCGCGACGACCATGGAACAGCTCAAGACCAATATCGGCGCAGCCGATGTCGAGCTCTCCGAGGCGGTGCTGAACGATATCCAGCAGATTTTTATGCGCTACGCGCGGACGCTGTAGGCCGGCGGAGCCCCAAGGCCGGTGCGGGCCGCCCCCCACCCTTGATCCCTCCCCGCAAGGGGGAGGGAGACGCAAGCTGAGATGCCGGTGTGAGGGTCTCCCTCCCCCTTGCGGGTGTATAGACCGGGGAGATGGTGGACGGGTGTTCGGAGACATGGTGGACGGATTTGGCATGAAGGGCGGGGAGGCCGGCATGCCATTTTCGGATCGTTCNTGTATAGACCGGGGAGATGGTGGACGGGTGTTCGGAGACATGGTGGACGGATTTGGCATGAAGGGCGGGGAGGCCGGCATGCCATTTTCGGATCGTTCAGTGCAGTCCGAACGGGAAGAGTTCTGTCGTCTGGCGAGTGGGTCGGGTGCGAACGTGCGGGAGTTGTGCCGACGGTTCGGGGTTAGTCCGACGACCGGCTACAAGTGGCTGGCGGTGTATGGTGTAGCGGGTATGGCCGGCTTGGTGGATCGCTCACGCCGGCCGTTGAGCAGTCCGTCTCGTACGTCCACTGAGCTAGAGGACAAGGTGCTGCAGGTGCGCAGCGAGCACCGGGCATGGGGTGGCCGCAAGATCCGCCGGGTGCTGGAGAACGATGGGGTAGCGCCGGTACCGGCGGCCTCGACGATCACCGCGATCCTGCGCCGGCATGGGGAACTGGACGGGCCGGGAGCGGGAGAGCGGCGAGCCTTCACGCGCTTCGAGCATGCCTCCCCCAATGATCTATGGCAGATGGACTTCAAGGGCTGGGTCGAGTTGGAGACAGGCCGCTGCCATCCGCTGACGGTGCTGGACGACCACTCGCGCTATGCGCTCGAGCTGGAGGCATGCACCGATGAGACGGCAGAGACGGTCAAGACCCGGCTCACAGCGGTGTTCCAGCACTATGGCCTGCCCTGGCGGATGTTGGCCGACAACGGCCCGCCCTGGGGCACAGCCGGCCAGGGTCAGTATACCCGGCTGGGCGTGTGGCTGATGGACCTAGGCATTGGCCTGGTACACGGCCGGCCCTATCATCCCCAGACCCAGGGCAAGGAGGAGCGCTTCCACCGCACCCTCAAGGCCGAGGTGCTCGATGCTCATAACCTCAAGAGCATCGACGAGGCGCAGGCCGCCTTCGATGCCTGGCGCTCGGTCTACAACACCAAACGGCCGCACGAGGCGCTCAGGCTCGACACGCCGGCAGCGCGCTACACCATGAGCTCCAGGTCGATGCCCGAGGCCATCACGCCACCCCAGTACGAGTCGCAAGACCACGTCCGCAAGCTCGACCAGAACGGCCGCTTCAGCTTCAGGGGACGCATCCTCAAAGCCCCAACCGCCTTCGCCGGACGTGCCCTCGCCCTACGTGCCACCGACACCGACGGCCTCTTCGACATCTGCTATCGACGCCATCGCATCGCTCAGATCGACCTGCGAGACAACACAGCCCAAACTGTCCACCATGTCTCCGAACACCCGTCCACCTTGTCTCCGGTCTGAACA
>NZ_LMCR01000016.1:429386-484817 GCF_001424865.1 Devosia sp. Root105 | reverse complement strand
AGGCGACCCGAGCCAGCTTACGGTCGCTTCGACCTGGGACCCAACGGTCTGCCTCCCGACACCCATCTAACCACAAGCTCGACACACAGGGACCCATCTATCCACCTGCGCGGGAGGCGAAATGGGTCCCAGCTTTCGCTGGGATGACACCGGTGGGGAAGGCGATCCCGCGGGGAGTACCGGCGTTTTCGCGGCTGGCAGTCCTGTCGGTCCGCGAGATGCTCTACCTCGGCACGATGCTTCCCCAGGTCACCAGCGTCCTCACCGTGTAGTTCAACTGGCCCGCTACGGCATATGGGCCGAGAAGCTCAGCCAGTTCGGCGTCAAACGCCGCTGTCCGATTGCCGAGCTTCGAATAGGCCCAGGTGTCGCGCGAGTGCTGGCACCTGATAAAATCCTCGAGGCTTTGGCTGACCGGCGCAGTGAAGAACGCGCGGCCCCCCACATCGACGTGGCCGCCAAAGTCACTGGCGATCGCATCACGCCATCGCGGATCGAGCCGGCGGCCGGTGACTTCCATCACCCATTTGCCAAGGAAGCGCTGCCAGTCGGCCTCCCAAGGTGGCTCGAAGGCATCGTCACCGGAGACTGCCGCAAACACGTGGCCGGGCGCCGCGTGCGCCAAGAGCCGCGGGAACAGCCGGTCATGATCCATCCAGTGGATGCTGGCAGCGGCGACCGTGAGGTCGAAGCGCCAACCGTCGAGCGGCGCGTCCTCAGCGAGGCCGCGCACCCAGTGAAGGTTCGGCGCGCGGCCGTCGGGGAGGCTCTTGCCGAGCGCGATCATGTGCTGCGAGGGATCGACGGCAACCACATCGGCGAAGGACCGCGTCAATGGACGGGACACCTTGCCCGGACCGCAGCCGATATCGAGCATCGCGTTGTGCCGGGGCGCCACCTCGCGCAGCTTTTCGAACACCGCTTCGGGGTAGGGCGGACGAAACGGGTAGAGGTCGACGACCTCGCTTTGCTCAAAGGATGCCCCGGGACGATCGTTTATCAGTTGCCTCCAACTGCGGGCTCCGTAGCAGAAGGTGGTGCCGGTTTGACGACGATCAACCAACCAGCCGTGGGGTGCGGAGCTTACGGGGGGCGGCGACACTTTGGTTTCGGCCCTGCCCTTTGGCGTCATAGAGGGCGAGGTCGGCGGTGCTGATCAGCCAGGAGCCGTCGTGGACGGCATCCTCGTCGCGCGGATCGATCGAGGCGACGCCGATGCTGACGGTCGCGACGCGCCAGGGCAGGTTCCGGGCGTGCGGAATGGCGAGGGCCTGCACCTGGCGGCAGAGGTCGGTGGCGATGGCGCGGGCGGCGTCGGTGTCGGTATCAGGCAGCAGCAGGACGAGCTCCTCGCCGCCATAGCGGGCCGCGAGGTCGGTGGGGCGCCGCGCCGCGATGGCGACGACGGCGGCGATCGACTTGAGGCACGCGTCGCCGGCGAGATGACCGTGATCGTCATTGAAGCGTTTGAAGCGGTCGGCATCGACCATCAGCAGCGACAGCGGGGTGGAGAGCCGGCGGGCGCGGGCGATTTCGCGGGTCAGGGCAGCATCGAAGGCGCGGCGGTTGGCGATGCCGGTCAGGCCGTCGCGCATGGCCAGGCTCTCGAGCTTCAGCTCGAGGCGCTTGCGTTCGGTAACATCGCGGGTGACGCCGACCACCGACAGCCGGTCGGAACGTTCGGCGGCGATCCGCAGCGAGGTTTCGAGCCAGATCTCACGGCCATCCTTGTGCTGCATGCGGAACGACACCGTCTCCTGCTCGGTGGCGCCCTGGCGCAGTCGTTCGGCTGCTGCCTCGACGGCCGGACGGTCCATCGGGTTCACCACCTCGAAGGCGTTCTTGCCCAGCATTTCCTGAGGCAGGTGGCCGGTCAGGCGCTCGAGGGCAGGGGAGATGTAGGTGCGCGTGCCGTCGCTGTCGAAGCGTTCGACCAGGTCGCTGGCGCTTTCAGCCAATAGCCGGAACTCCGCTTCCTTATGCTCGAGCACCGTTTCGCTGCGTTGCCGGCGGCGGATCTGATCGACCAACCGCAGGCCGAGCAGCGCCGCGGCGAGCGTCAGGCCGAGGGTGATGGCGCCGCGCTGCAGGGCGCCGCGGCCCCAGCTGGCCAGCGCCTCGGCATGTGAGACGGCGACCACCGAGACGATGGGGTAGCGCGCCCCACGGTCATAGCCACCGATGCGACGATGGCCGTCAACGGCGGAATCGTAGTGGTAGGCGCCCGAGGCCTGGGCGAGGTCGGGCCGGGCGAACAGCTCGCCCTCGCCGAGGTCTTCATCCCTGAGGTCGGGATGATAGGGTTTGCGGCTGAGCAGCAGGCCATTGCTGTCGTAAAGGCTGATGGTGCCGAGCCCGCCCACGTCGATGCCGTCATAGACATCGGCGAAGTAGCGGGTATCGATCGCCGCGACCACCACGCCGCCAAAACTGCCATCCGACCGGTCGAAGCGACGACTGACCGTGGTGACCATCGCGTCGTCGCCGGCGGCGCGAATCGGCGCGCCGAAGGACGGGGCGTCGCTCGGCGAGTTCATGTGATTGCGGAAGTAGCTGTAGGCGGCCTGGTTGCCGCCCGGCGGCATGTTCTCGGCGGTAGTGACCATCCAGTTGCCGTCGGCATCGTAGACATAGATGCCGCGCAGCCGCTGAGCGCTCTGCATGGTGCGCAGCATGAAGGCTTCGGTCTGCTGCAGCGCCTCGGGTGCGATGCCGGCGGTCTCGATCTGGTAGCTGACGAGGGAGACCGCCTGATCGGCGATTTCGTAGGTATCCTCGGCGTGCTGGCGCATCGAGCGGGCGAGGTTCTGCGTCTCGAGCTCGGCCTTCTGCACGGCGGCGTCATAGGCCACCCACTCGCGCCAGCCTTCCAGCACGACGATCGCCGCGCAAATGGCGACGACGAACAGCGCCGCGCGCCGCGTCAGCGATTTGGGGGCCGGGCGGGCCATGAGGCAGGGCTTCCGGAACGGATTCTGTCCCGGATTTTCTCGCATGATCTCGTTAACATCGGCGAAAGCGGGAACTTAGCATCGTCCCTCATCTGTTCACCAAAATGCAAACGGACGGCCATGGGCCGTCCGTCGAAACGCTTAGTGTTGAGCCAGGGCTCACTTGCTGAACGGCACAGAGGCTTTCAGCATCTCGCCAGTGGCGTTGAACACCACCTGGAAATCGACACCGATCGACTTGCCCGAGCCCTTGAGGACGATCGCAGCCGTAACGGTGAGGTCGTTGCCGGCCTCGTCCTTGTTGCGCTCCTTGAGGTTGAACACGATGCTGTCACCCGACTTCTTGCCAACGGCGAGGCCGGAGAAGGTAACGTTCGAGGTCATCGCCGCCTCATAGCGCCGGTTCTGGTCGCTATAGGCGAGGGTGCCGTTGACCGCGAGGCTGGTGCCGGCCAGCGTGCAACGGCCCGAATAGTTGACCTTCTCGGAGTTGCCTTCGCTGAGCGTCAGGCGGCACACCACGGACTCGCTCTCGGCGCCCACCAGGGTGCCGCGGCCTTTCCAGCTGCCGACATAGGACTTCAGCAGCGCCACATCGGCCGGTGCGGCCATTACGGGCGCGGCGGCCATGGGGGTGACGGCCAGCAGACCAGCGAGCGCGACAATGCGCGGCAGGGGTCCGAAGAGCTTCATTTCTTAACGCCTCCAAGCGGATGAAAGAATCGCCCCCCGGCGACCAGCAGAGCCGGCAGGATGAACACATCGCCGATCAATGCAAAGCCGAGAGTTATCACAAACAGGGTGCCAAACAAGGCGACTTGCGGCAGCGCCGAGAACATGACGATGGCCATGCCGGAGCAGAGGATCAGCGTGGCGGCAATAATCGCGCCGCCGATACGCTCCATGGTGTGATGAATAGCATCGAGGTGCGAGCGTCCTTCTTCGCGCCGCGAATGCAGATAGTGCGACAGGAAGTGTGTGGTGTCGTCGACGGCGATACCGAAGGCGATAGTCAGCGCCAGCACAGTGGTGAGCTGCAGCCCCGAACCACTGAAGTAGAGCCAAGCCTCGGTGCCGAGCACCGGGAAGAGGTTGGGGATGGCGGCGGCGACGGCGACCCGCAGCGAGCGGAAGGCCCAGCCGATCAGGAACAGGTTGACGATCACCGACAGCGTCAGGTCGAGCTGCAGGCCGCGTACGATGTTATCGGTGGCATAGGTGGTCATCACCCGGAAGCCGCCGACCTCGGCGCCTTCGATGCCGGCTGCCTTGATGTCGGCCTCGATGCCTTCCTTGAGCCGGACCAGCTCTTCGGACGAGATGATCGTCGGCATGAACCCGGTGACGAGGGCGCGGGTGCCGTCGGGTGTCACGAAGCGGCCGCGCAGGTCGCCAACGGCGTTGAAGATCTGCTCGCGGGTAAAGCCGGACTCGGCATAGTGCGTGAAGGCGGCGGCCGAGATCACCTTGTTGACGCCGAGGTGCTTCTCGACGATCTGGTGGACCTTCTTGACCTTCTCGAAGTCCTTGTCGCCGACATCGGCGATGCCTTCGTCCAGCGGCACGTTGACATAGAGCGGCGCGACGCCGCCGACACCCTGGTCGATCTGCTCGGCCGCGGTCAGGGCAGTCGAGTTCTTGGCCATGAAGTCCTCGAACGAGAACCGCGGCTGGATCAGTGCATAGGGGATCAGCAGCAGGCCGGTGAGGACGATGGCGATGGCGGCGAGTGGGCGGCCAAGCTTCGAAGCGACGAACCAGGCCAGCGGGATCGGCGCGGTAATGGCGTAGCTCGGCTTGGGCGCCTTGAAGCCGAGCCGGATGGCGAGCTTCAGGATCAGCGGCAGGAACGTCATCAGGCAGATGAAGTTGATCACCGAGGCGAGCGAACCGGCCCAGGAGAATTCCTGGATGCCCTGGCCAGCGGTCAGCGACAGCGACAGGAAGGACACCAGCGTCGTCAGCATGGTGAGCCCGCTGGCGGGGCCGACGACACGCACCGTCTCATCGACAGCCTTGTAGGGATCCATGCCTTCTCGCCAGTAGGCGAGCCAGTTGAAGATGAAGAACAGGCTCTCCGCGAAGGCGATCACCAGGACGATCGTGGTGACGATGATGGTGAGGAAGGAGAACGAGCCGAACAGCGCAATGATCGTGCCCATCACCCAGATCACGGCGACGAACGGCGTGGCGGCGACCAGCACGGCGCCCCAGAAGGAGCGGAGCGAGAACAGGGCGATCAGCGCGCCGAGCGCGAAGCCGTAGACCGTGAAGGTGATCTGGTCGTCGACCGCGGCGTTGAGCATCTCGCTGGTCCAGATCGGCGGACCGGTGAGCTCGACCTGGACCTGGTCCGACTCGTAGTCGGCGACCAGCGAGCGCAGGTCGTCGATCATGGCGCGGGTGCCGCCGCCCTTGGTCATTTCGGGATTGGGGAACACGATGATGACCACGCCGGACAGGTCCGGGTTGATCAGGTTCTTCATCATCGGGTCGTTGTTGTAGAGGTCGGTCAGCGCCTTGCTGACTTCCTCCGATGTCTGCATGCCCTCAGGAACGGCGGGGAGGGTCGTGCCATCAGGGGCCGGAACGCGGAGCGTGAACGCCGACATGGTGCCGGTGATGTATTCGCTGTTCGAGATATCGAGCGCCATGGCGCGGATTGTCTCGATGGTCTCGGGGTTGGTGAGACTCGGTGAATTGACCAGCAGGTAGATGTCGTTTTCGAACGTGCCGAAGGTATTGGCGAGGTGTTCGTAGTTGTCGTATTCTTGGCCGGAATGCGCGAAGACGCGCAACATGTCGCCGTCGACGCTGGCGCGCGGCACCTGCACGACGCAGAACACGGTCATCAGCAACACGAAGGCGGTGATGACCCGCGGATGCTTCAGCGTGATGTGGCCGAGCGTTTCAAGCCCGAAGCCGATGGAACGATCATGCCCGAAGGCCCAGTTCCACAGCCGGCCCAACAGAGAATTCTTCGACAATAGACTCGTCCCCTAGACGGTGGCGCCCCGCGTCAGGCGCGGATTACTACGGATTCACGGTCGACGCGTCCAGCCGTTTGAGCGGCGCATCACCCTGCGAATGTGGCGCAACAGGGCGATTCCGGCCCAAAGTTGCCGCAAACCCACGTCACTATCCTGAGACGCGTAGCGCGACGCCTGTTACCAATACCGTGGACATCTCGCCGGCAACCCCGCGCCGATTGGTCTTCGGAACGGGAATCGCCTAAAGCTTTCCGCAGCTTTCATAGTTCGAAAACGGCCCCGTGGCAGACAAGACCGACGACCCGAACGGCGCAGCGCCGCTCCCCTCCGACATCGCCCCGATTTCGATCAGCGACGAGATGCGCGAGTCCTATCTCAGTTACGCGATGAGCGTGATCGTGAGCCGGGCTCTGCCTGACGTGCGCGACGGGCTGAAGCCGGTGCACCGGCGCATCCTCTATTCCATGCACGAGCAGGGCTACGTGTGGAACCGACCGCACCGCAAGTCGGCCCGCGTGGTCGGCGACGTGATCGGTAAGTACCACCCGCACTCCAACGACGCGGTGTACTTCTCGTTGGTGCGCATGGCGCAGGAGTTCTCGCTCCGCGTGACGCTGATCGACGGGCAGGGCAATTTCGGCTCGGTCGATGGCGATATGCCCGCCGCCATGCGCTACACCGAAGTGCGCATGGAGAAGGTGACTGACAGCCTGCTCGATGACATCGACAAGGACACGGTCGACTTCAAGGACAACTACGACGCGTCCGAGCGCGAGCCGACGGTGCTGCCGGCACGCTTCCCGAACCTCCTGGTCAATGGCGGCAGCGGTATTGCCGTCGGTATGGCGACCAACATCCCGACCCACAATCTGGGCGAGGTGATCGACGCCGTCCTGATGCTGATGGACAACCCCGGTGCGATCACCGAGGAACTGATGACCGTGCTGCCGGGGCCGGACTTTCCGACCGGCGCCATCATCCTCGGCCGCTCCGGCATCCGCCAGGCCTATGAGACGGGCCGCGGCGCCATCCTCATTCGTGGCAAGGCCCATACCGAGGAGATGCGCAAGGAGCGCGAGGCGATCATCATCACCGAGATCCCGTATCAGGTGAACAAGGCGACGATGATCGAGAAGATGGCCGAGCTGGTGCGCGACAAGCGCATCGAGGGCATCTCCGATATCCGCGACGAGTCCGACCGTAACGGCATGCGCGTGGTCATCGAGCTGAAGCGCGATGCGGTGCCCGATGTGGTGCTGAACCAGCTCTATCGGTTCACCCCGCTGCAGGGTTCGTTCGGCTGCAACTTCGTGGCGTTGAACGGCGGCAAGCCGGAACTGATGAGCCTCAAGCAGATGCTGGTGGCGTTCCTCGACTTCCGCGAAGTCGTGGTGACGCGTCGTACCCGGTTCCTGCTCAACAAGGCGCGCGACCGCGCCCACATTCTCGTCGGCCTCGCCGTGGCGGTGGCCAACGTGGACGAGGTCATCGCGCTGATTCGCACCTCGCCCGACCCGGGCACCGCCCGCGAGCGGCTGATGGCGCGTGACTGGCCAGCTCGCGACGTGGCGCCGCTGATTGCGCTGATCGACGATCCGCGTCACCGGATGAACGAGGACGGCACGTTCAAGCTGAGTGACGAGCAGGCGCGCGCCATTCTGGCGCTGACGTTGAGCCGGCTCACCGCGCTGGGCGTCAACGAAATCGGCGAGGAACTGGCCGGGCACGGCAAGGATATTTCCGAGTATCTCAGCATCCTGCGCTCGCGCGAGCGGGTGCTGGAGATCGTCCGCACCGAGCTGACCGAGATCAAGGAGCAGTTCAACACGCCGCGCCTGACCGTCATCGACGAGGCGGCCGGCGACTTCGAGGACGAGGACCTGATCGCCCGCGAAGACATGGTGGTGACCGTCACCCATGGCGGCTATATCAAGCGCGTGCCGCTGACCTCGTATCGGGCGCAGCGCCGCGGCGGCAAGGGCCGCTCCGGCATGGCGACGCGCGACGAGGATTTCGTCAGCCGGCTGTTCATCGCCAACACCCACACGCCGGTGCTGTTCTTCTCGTCGGCCGGCCAGGTCTACAAGATGAAGGTGTGGCGCCTGCCGATCGGCGAGCCGCAGGCTCGCGGCAAGGCGCTGATCAACATGCTGCCGCTTGATCCGGGCGAGCGCATCACCTCGATCATGCCGCTGCCGGAAGATGAAAGCAGCTGGCAGCAGCTCGACGTGATGTTCTCGACCATACGCGGCACGGTGCGCCGCAATTCGCTGGCCGATTTCGTCGAGATCAACAAGAACGGCAAGATCGCCATGAAGCTCGATGAAGGGGACGGCATCGTCGATGTCGCCACCTGCACGGCCAATGACGACGTGCTGCTGACCACGGCGCTGGGGCAGGCGATCCGCTTCCAGGTCGATGAGGTCCGGGTGTTCAAGGGGCGCGATTCGACCGGTGTGCGTGGCATCAGCCTCGCCGAGGGCGACCGCATCATCTCGATGGCGATCGTCCACCACTTCGACGCCGAGTCTTCGGAGCGCTCTGCCTACCTGAAGATGAGCCGCGCGGTGCGCGGCGAGGGCGAAACCGAGGAGGTTTCCGACGACGCCGAGGATGCGGTGCCGGCCGGCGAGCTGAGCCAGGAGCGCTATGCGGCAATGTCGGCCGCCGAGCAGTTCATCCTGACCATTTCGGAAAACGGCTACGGCAAGCGCACCTCGAGCCACGAGTACCGCATCACCGGACGTGGCGGCAAAGGCATCGTCGCCATGGCGGTGAACAAGCGCAACGGCCCGCTGATCGGCTCGTTCCCCGTGGAAGATGGCGACCAGATCATGCTGGTGACCAATGGCGGCCAGGTGATCCGCGTGCCGGTGGATGCCGGCCCGGATAACCGCATCCGCATCGTCGGTCGCTCCTCGCAGGGCGTCACGGTGTTCAACACCGCCGATGGCGAGAAGGTGGTCTCGGTGGAGCGGATCAGCGAGCCGGAAGGCGAGGATGCCGAGCCGGAGGCTGGCGAGCCGGGGCCCGACGAGCCGGGCGATGGCACCGCCACCTGACGGCGACAGGGTTTCGATCAAGCAGCGGGCGGCAATTGCCGCCCGTTTGCGTTCCGCCATCGAGCAGAGCTTCGCCCACTGGGATGCGGTGCCCGATCTCGACTTCGATGCCGTATTCGACGCGTATCTCGACGAAGTCTTGGCGGCCGAGACGCGGCTGGCCTTCGTCCTCGCCAACCAGCGGTTGATGGCGCAACTGCGTAACGGGCACAGCGGCTTTCACGATGACTGGGTGATGCAGCGGCATGGGCGATCGTTCGGGCTGATGCTGCGGCCGCTGGCGCCCATCGCGGGCGACTGGCGATCCTGATCGACGGCACGGTCGGCTCGGCAGCGGAAGATTTCGCCATGCCGTTCAAGGACAATGGGCGCGCCCTGCTGGTGGGGGAGGCGACTGCAGGAAGCAGCGGGCAGCCGCACCACTTCGATCTCGGCGAGGGGTTTCGCGCGTGGGTCGGGGCCAAGCGCGAGACGTTTCCCGATGGCGCCAGATTCGAGGGCGTCGGAATTGCTCCTGACCTCGAGATTACCCAACAGGCGGCAGATTCACGCGAAGCCAGCGACCGCGTTCTGAACGGCACTTTGGCATTCATGGCGTCGCAATAGCGAGTAATATGCGATGAATACGCTGATATTTTGGAAATCGATTGACGAACCCGTCCAATTGGCGGAAGACCATGCTGCTGGCCGCGGGTTGCTGACCCTGCTTGCGGCGCAGCGATAGTTGTGGCTGGCTCGTTGGAGCGAGCCAGCCTAACGCCCCGGAGCCCCCGATGATCGATCCCGCCATCCTTCTTCCGTATGTTCTCGCCTGCCTGCTGTTCGCCATCGTGCCCGGACCGTCGGTCACCGTGGTGGTCGCCAATTCGCTGGCGCGTGGGACCAAAGCCGGGCTGCTGACGATTCTCGGCACCGAGATCGCCATGCTGACCATGGTGTTCATCGTCGCCGTCGGGCTCGACGCGGTGATGACGCTGGTGTCGGAGGCCTTCACCATCATCAAGTTCGCCGGCGCGGCCTATCTCGTGCGGATCGGCTTCAAGATGTTCACCTCGTCGGGCAAGCTCGAGATGGGCACCCCGGGCGAAAAGCTGCCGCTCGGGCGCTACATCTGGCAGGGGGCGCTGATCAACTGGTCCAACCCCAAGACGCTGCTGTTCCTCGGGGCCTTTCTGCCGCAGTTCATCGATATGAGCCGGCCGGCCTTCGAGCAGATCATGGTGCTGGGGCTGATCGTCATGGCCGTCGCCACCCTGTCGGATTGCGTCTACGCGGTGATCGCCGGCAGCGCCCGGCAGCTGCTGACCATCGCGCGGGTGCGGATGATGAACCGGGTATCCGGCGTCATCCTGATGATCGGCGGCGTCTGGCTGGCGTTCCAGAAGCGCAGCTGACAGGACTGTCTCAATCGTCATGGCGGTGCTAGTTCAGCGCCGCCATGCCTGATCTCCCGATCCTCATATCGTTCGTCGTCGCCGCCTTTGTCGTGGTGATCGTTCCCGGGGTTACCGTCTCGGCGCTGGTCAGCACGTCGCTGGCTCGCGGCATGGCGGCCGGGTTGTGGATGGAAGCCGGGGTCCAGGTGGGGCGCTTCACCATGGTGCTGGTGGTGGCGCTGGCGCTCGAAGCAGTAACCGGGTTCGTCGGGGCGGCGTTCGACATCATCAAATATGTCGGCGCGGCCTACCTGATCTGGATCGGCTGGGGCTACATCACCAGCCGGCACGGCATCGCCACCGACCGGCCGATTGCGGCGCGCTCGCCATTGCATCAGGCAGCAGCCGGTTTCTTCGTCCTGTGGAGCAACCCCAAGGCTCTGATCTTTTTCGGGGCCTTCCTGCCGCAATTCGTCAACCCGGCTTTCCCCGCCTGGCCGCAAGTCGTCGTGCTCGGGCTGATTGAAATGGCGGCGGGCCTCATCACCGACTGCGTCTACATCTATCTCGCCGCCAGGGCGCGTGGTGCGCTGGGCGACGATCGGATGCAACTGGTCAACCGCATCGCCGGGGTGATTCTGATCGGCGCGGCGATCTGGCTGGCGCTGCAGCGGCACGCTTGATCTGCCCACACAGGCCCGCAAACGTGAATGAACAACCACCGCTCCGTGGTGGCGCGGCGCGACAAGTTCTGGATACTGACGTGCAGGGGTGGGGGAGGACCGGATGGTCATCACGGAATCATGTGTGCTGCTGGCTACCGAGGTCGTCTATGCACGAGCCATGGAGGCGCTGGCGGGAGATCTGGCGATCTACTTTGCAGCTGGCACGCATCAGCCCCTGGACAACGCTCGTCAGGCCATCACCCGCATGCTCGAGCGGACAATGGAGCTGCCGCTGGCCACCTATCTGGAAGGTTTCTCCCTGACCGCGGCGGAGACTGACGAGGCGATGTCGCGCTCGCTTGCTCGCATCGGCCAGTCGATACAGTTGATCCGTGCCGCAGCGTTGCCGTCGCAGCAGCTCTAGGTGACCAGCCGGAACTTCAGGAAGCGCTGGCCGGCATACTCCAATTCGCCCGCGGGCTCGAAGCCGAGGCGAGCCAGGCCCTTAAGCCGCACGCGGCTTGGCGGCAACATGATGGTGATGTTGCGGATCTGCAGGTCGGTGCCGCGGCGGACCAGCTCTCGGAAGATCGCCGCACCGTGTCCCCATTGGCCGGGGAGCAGCACAAGGCCGAGATCGGCCTCGTCGCCCTCCTTCTGATAGCCACCCCAACCGGCGAAGGCGCCGTCGATCCTGATAGCCCAAGGGCCGTAGCCGTTCTGCTGCCATTGCGCATCCTTGGCGCGCGCCCATGCGGCAGCGCTTTCGGCGTCCCAGCTGTCGCCCGCCAACGGCATGTGACGGCGGACATCGGGATCGGTGAGCAGCGCGAGCAGCTCGGTCGCCCGGATCTCGGACAGCGGATGAAAGGTGAGCTCGGTCATCGTCGCCCCTCTTCGACAGGACTGACAGTATATCGCCACCAGACGGCTGTCTCCCGAGCCCGGCTTGCCAGAATTGCCTTGCCGTGACAAAACCCGCCGCAACATCAACGGGGAGGGCGCTCCGCCATGGCCAGACTTGTCGGCTTTTATCCCGGCTCTTTCGATCCCTTGACCAATGGCCACCTCGACGTGATCGAGCGCGCCTGCAAGCTGGTCGATACGCTGGTGATCGCGGTGGGCACCCACCATTCCAAGAAGCCGCTGTTCAGCCATGAGGATCGTGTGGCGCTGCTGCGCGCCGTGCTCGAGCCGATCGGCAAGCGCACCGACACCGAGTTCCAGTTCGTCGATTTCTCCGGCCTGATGGTCAATGCAGCCCGCGCCGCCGGCGCCAAGCTGATCATCCGTGGCCTGCGCGATACCACCGACTACAATTTCGAGATGCAAATGGTGGGCATGAATGCCCAGATGGCGCCGGACCTGCAGACGGTCTTCCTGCCATCCAGCCCGCATGTCCGCCACATCTCGGCCACGCTCGTGCGTCAGATCGCCGAGCTCGGAGGCGACATCAGCGCCTTTGTCCCGCCCATCGTTCTGAAGGCACTGAAGAAATAATGTCCGATCCCATCAAGCGCGCCGGCATCATCCTCGGCATTCTCCTCGCCGCGGTCGCCGCCTTCTTCACCGTCTCGATTGCTGCTCCGCAGGCCGCAAAGGCACAGGAGGGCAAGCCTCACTGGATCCTCGAGCTCAAGGACGGCATCGTCGACATCGAGCTTCGGCCCGACCTCGCACCCGGCCACGTGAAGCGGGTGATCGAACTCACCGAGAAGGGCTTTTACAACGGCATTGTCTTCCACCGCGTCATCGACGGCTTCATGGCGCAGGGTGGCGATCCGACCGGCACCGGCATGGGCGGCTCCGACCTGCCGGACCTGCCGGCGGAATTCACCACCGCCGAGCACTTTACCCGCGGCGTCGTCGCGGCGGCCCGTTCGTCCGATCCGAACAGCGCCAATTCGCAGTTCTTCATCATGTTCGCCGACGCGCCGCACCTCGATGGCCAATACACCATCTGGGGCAAGGTCGTTTCGGGCATGGAGTTCGTCGATCTGATCAAGAAGGGCGCCGGCGACCAGCCGGTCCAGGACCCGGACAAGATCATCTCCGCCAAAATCGAATACAAGTAAGGAAGGCCCACTCATGGCTTATGCCGATCCCGAGAATACCCTCGTCATCGAAACCACCAAGGGCAAGGTGGTCATCGCCATGCGCCCTGACCTGGCCCCGAACCACGTCGCGCACATCAAGAAGCTGGCGCGTGAAGGCTTTTATGACGGCATCGTCTTCCACCGCGTGATCGATGGCTTCATGGCGCAGACCGGCGATCCGACCGGCACCGGCACGGGTTCGTCGAAGTACCCGAACCTGAAGCAGGAATTCAACGCCGAGCCGCACGTTCGCGGCGTCGCGTCGATGGCCCGGGCGCAGAACCCGGACAGCGCCAACTCGCAGTTCTTCATCGTGTTCAACGATGCCCGCTTCCTCGACCGTCAGTACACGGTCTGGGGCAAGGTCATCGAAGGCATGGAGAACGTCGACCAGATCAAGCGCGGCGAGCCGGTGCGTGATCCGGACTCGATGGTTTCGGTGAAGGTCGCGGCGGACATCGCCGAATGATCCGGCTGGCCGCAATTGCATCGATCGTGAGCCTTTGCGGCCTTGCCACCCCGTCGCTGGCGACGGAGTGGGTGAACTGCGTCGCGCCGGATGGCGCGGCGACGTTCGACTTTCTGGTCGGCTCGGTCGATTTTCTGTCGATTGCCGGCCTCAACATTTCGACCGGCGAGAAGGTGTGGGCCAGCAGCGCCGCCTACGGACCGGGCGATCCGGTGGTGGTCGGGCAGGCCTTCGAGAGCGCCGAGACGATTCTGATCGATGCGGTCGATGAGAGCATGGCGGCCAAGGTTGCCGAGCTACGCCTGTTCAAGACTACGGAAGCCGATGCGATGGTCTATGGCGGCACGCTCCGCATCCCGGGCTATGGCGCCTGGGCGGTGAGCTGCACCGGCCCCTGATGCGCGTCGACGACTTCGATTTCGAACTTCCCGGCGAGTGCATCGCACTCCACCCCGCTGAACCCAGGGATTCTGCCCGCATGCTCATCGTGCGGCCGGGCGAGGCGCTGGAGGATGGTCGGGTAACCGACCTGTTGCACCTGCTGCGCGCCGGCGACGTGCTGGTGGTGAACGACACCCGTGTGCTGCCGGCCGAACTCACCGGCACCCGGATCCGCGGTGAGCTCAGCGCCAATGTCAGCTTCAACCTGCACAAGCGGGTTGACGCCAATACCTGGCGGGCGTTTGCGCGACCGGCCAAGAAGCTGCACCTGCTCGACCGGCTGGAACTGGGCGACAACGGCTCGATCGCCGCCACTGTGACTGGCAAGGGCGAGACGGGCGAGATCACGCTGACGTTCGACCTCGGCGGGGCGGAGCTCGACGAGGCGATCAAGGCGCATGGCGCCATGCCGCTGCCACCCTATATCGAGGCCAAGCGCCACACCGAAGAGCGCGACAAATCGGACTACCAGACGGTCTATGCCGCCCGCGATGGCGCCGTGGCGGCGCCGACGGCGGGGCTGCACTTCACCGAAAACCTGCTGCAGCAGCTGGCCGATCTCGGCGTGAGCGTCGAGCGGGTGACGCTGCATGTCGGGGCAGGGACCTTCCTGCCGGTGAAGGTCGATGACACCGACGACCATGTGATGCATGCCGAATGGGGCGATATCCCCGCGGCGGTGGTGGAGCGCATCCTCGCCGCCAAGGCCAAGGGCGGGCGAGTGATCGCGGTGGGGACGACGAGCCTTCGGCTGCTGGAGACGGCGGCGCGGGCGACTGGCACGCTGCAGCCCTTCGTCGGCGACACCGACATCTTCATCACGCCGGGCTACCGCTTCAACGCGGTGGATATGCTGATGACCAACTTCCACCTGCCGCGCTCGACCCTGTTCATGCTGGTCAGCGCGTTTGCCGGGCTCGACACGATGCGCGCCGCTTACGCGCACGCGATCGGGAACGGATATCGGTTCTATTCGTATGGAGATGCATCGCTGCTGTTTCGCGCCTGAGGAGAGAGCGAATGGACGATGATCTCGATGCAATGAACCATGCCGCGCTATTGGCCGAGGTGAAGCGGCTGCGCGCCGGCATCCGCGAACACCGCGACAGTACGATGCATGGGCTCTGCTGGCATCACCCGCAACTGTGGGACTTGTTGCCGGAGCGGACCGACCCGAAGATCATGGTGCCGGACTGGCCGCAATTCATGCGTGGCTGCATCCGCTACCGGCAGTCGCTGGACGAGCAACGGCCCAAGGCGCCGCGCAGCGGCAAGGAGTTCGGGCAGTAACGAAAGACATCGTGCGGTTTGCTGCCTGTCGCCTGTAGGGATATTCTCTCGGGGCGAGGGGATGTTCCCCTCGACAACCGGGAGGAGCGAAGATGTCAAAATATATCCTGCTGCTCAACTGGACCGAGCAAGGCGTCAAGACCGTCAAGGAGTCGGCCAAGCGCTATGATGCCGCCAAGGAGGCGGCCATGGCCGTCGGCGGGACGCTCGAAACTATCTATATGACGTTCGGCGCCTATGACCTGGTGGGTATCCTCGATGCCCCCAATGACGAGGCTGCTGCCACTTTCGTGCTGCGCACGGGCATGGCCGGCAATATCCGGGCGACGACGCTCAAGGCCTTCTCCGAAGCCGACTATCGCAAGGTCATCGGAGGCATCTGACCGCCGGGGCGGACGAGAGCAAGCCCTCGCCGCGGGGTGACAGGCGCGCGCCGTCCCGCTAATAGGCGCGCATGATCGACTTCTCCTTCACCCTTCAGGCTACCGACGGCATGGCGCGCCGCGGGCGGATCGACACTTCCCGCGGCGACGTGCAGACACCGGCTTTCATGCCGGTCGGCACTGTCGGCACGGTCAAAGCGATGTACCCCGAGCAGGTGCGCGAAACCGGCGCGGATATCCTGCTCGGCAACACTTACCACCTGATGCTCCGCCCCGGCGCCGAACGCGTCGCGGCGCTCGGTGGTCTGCATGACTTCATGGACTGGCAGCGGCCGATCTTGACCGATAGCGGCGGCTTCCAGGTGATGTCGCTGGCGAAGCTCAGAAAGCTCACCGAGAAGGGCGTCACCTTCCGCTCGCATATCGACGGCTCGGCCTATGAGCTGACACCGGAACGCTCGATCGAGATTCAGACGCTGCTCGACAGCGACATCATCATGCAGCTCGACGAGTGCATCCCGCTGCCGTCCGAGCACAAGGAAATGCTGCGCGCCATGGAGCTGTCGCTGCGCTGGGCGCAGCGCAGCAAGGACGCGTTCGGGCACCAGCCGCACCGCGCGCTGTTTGGCATCGTGCAGGGCGGCGATGACGCGAACCTGCGAGCCAAGTCGGCTGAGGGACTGAAGTCGATCAGCTTCAACGGCTACTCGATCGGCGGCCTCGCGGTGGGCGAACCGCAGGAGGTGATGTTCAGGGTGCTCAGCGAGATCACGCCGGAGCTGCCGACTGACAAGCCGCGCTACCTGATGGGCGTGGGCAAGCCCGATGACATCCTCGGCGGTATCGAGCGCGGCGTCGACATGTTCGACTGCGTGCACCCGACGCGGGCCGGACGGCACGGGCACGCCTATACGCGCTTCGGTGTCATCAACCTGAAGAACGCCCGGCATAAGGACGATCCGCGCCCCCTCGACGAAACCTCGCCCAACCCGAACTGCCGCCGCTTCAGCCGCGCCTACCTGCACCACCTGATCCGTACCGAGGAGATGCTCGGGGCGATGATCCTGAGCCAGATCAACCTGAGCTACTACCAGCAGCTCTGCATAGGGGCCCGTCAGGCGATCGAGGCTGGTACGTTCGCCGATTATGCGGCACAAACCCGAGCGACATGGGCGGCGGGCGACATCGCCGCCGTCTGATGTGGAGCGTGGTCAGGAAAAGCTGCAGACTTTTCCGGTTCGACCGCGCGACCAACTAAAGAACCGGAGAACAGCGTCATGGCCACCCCCCGCAAGTCCCTCCTCAACCCGCTGATGAAGTCGCGCAAGCGTCTCGATGAGACGACCATGCGCGAGCTGTTCGCGAGCGATCCCAACCGCTTCAAGAGCTTCTCGGCCAAGGCCGGCGAGCTGCTGCTCGATTACTCGAAGAACCGCATCGACGAGAAGGCGATGGCGGCTTTGTTCGAGCTGGCGCGCGCTGCCGGGGTCGAGGAACGGCGCGACGCGATGTGGAAGGGCGAGCACATCAACATCACCGAGGACCGCGCGGTGCAGCACATGGCGCTGCGCTATATGGGCGACAAGAAGGTGGTGGTCGACGGCAAGGATGTCATGCCCGAGGTGCGTGGCGTCCTCGCGGCAATGAAGGGCTTTTCCGACGCGGTGCGCGACGGCTCGATCAAGGGTTCGAGCGGTGACAGCTTCACCGACGTGGTCAATATCGGCATTGGCGGCTCCGACCTCGGCCCGGCGATGGTGACGCTGGCGCTGGCGCCCTACACGCGGGCCCACCTCCGGGCGCATTACGTCTCGAACGTCGACGGCGCCCATATCCATGATGTGCTGAGGGGGCTCGACCCGAAGCGGACGATGTTCATCGTCGCCTCGAAGACTTTCACCACCGATGAGACGATGACCAACGCGGCAACTGCCCGTGCCTGGATCGCTTCGGCGCTGGGTGAGGCGGCGGTGCCGGATCATTTCGCGGCGCTTTCGACCAACCTCAAGGCCTGCGCCGATTTCGGCATCAAGTCCGATCGCATCTTCGGCTTCTGGGACTGGGTCGGCGGCCGCTACTCGGTATGGTCGGCCATCGGGCTGCCGGTGGCGATTGCCGTCGGCTACGAGAATTTCGAGGCGTTGCTGCGCGGCGCCTACGAGATGGACCAGCATTTCCTCAAGACCAAGCTCGAGAAGAACCTGCCGGTCATCATGGGCGTGCTTGGCGTCTGGTACCGCAACGCCTGGGGCTTTTCGACCCATGCCGTGCTGCCTTACGACCAGCGGCTTTCCCGCTTCGCCGCCTACCTGCAGCAGCAGGACATGGAATCGAACGGCAAGTCGGTGACGCTCAACGGCAAGGCGGTGGACTACCCGACCGGCCCGATCATCTGGGGCGAGCCGGGCACCAATGGCCAGCACGCGTTCTACCAGCTGATCCACCAGGGCACCGACGTGATCCCGGTGGATTTCCTGATCGCCGCGCAGCCGCATGAGCAGTTGCCGCCGCACCACGACAAGCTGGTGGCGAACGTCCTGGCGCAGTCCGAAGCGCTGATGCTGGGCAAGACCAAGGACGAGGTGGTGGCGGAACTCAGCGCCCAGGGCCTCGACAAGGCGCGGATCAAGGAACTGACGCCGCACAAGATGTTCCCAGGCAACCGTCCGTCGAACACGCTGATGTACCCCAAGCTGACGCCGGAACGGCTCGGCAGCCTGATCGCGCTCTACGAGCACAAGGTGTTCGTGCAGGGCACCATCTGGGGCGTGAATTCTTACGACCAGTGGGGGGTCGAGCTTGGCAAGCAGTTGGCCAAGGCGCTGCTGCCCAAGGTGCAGGGTACGGAGAAGGCAACGGCCCATGACAGCTCCACCAAGGGACTGGTGGACGCGTACCTGAAACTCAAATGAGCGAGGCGGTGGAAGAGCAAGGGGTGAAGAAAGCAGCGCCGGTCGGGATCGATCTCGATCGGCTCGCGGCCACGTTTGCCGATTTCGGCCTTGGTGTTCCCGCGGCGATCACCGAACTTCTTGGTGGCGGCGCACGCTCGTTCCGCATCGACCGCGTGGACGGCCAGCCGGTCGTGCTCAAGGTATTCAACGACGCGCTGCCGTACGCGACCGGCAAAGAGACTTATGCGTCGCAGTTGCTAGGCGACCTCGATGTGCCGATGACTCGCTTCCTCGCCTCGGACGAGACCCGCACCCGGATGCCGTTCCGCTACACCATCGCCAACTACCTGCCTGGCAGGCAGGTGATGACCTTCAAGGACGCGCCGGACGTCGGCGACCTCTACCGGCAGATGGGTGAGATGCTGCGCAAGCTGCACACCGTGCCGGTGCCCGGCTACGGCGCCTTCGATGCGGACGGCCTCCACGATCCGGTGTCGACCAATACCGAATATCTCGCGCGCCGCTTCGCCCACGGCATCGGCCAGTTCCGCCGCTACGGCGGTGGCGAGGCGCTGGCGCAGCGGCTCGAGGCGATCTTCGCCGCCCATGCGGATGTCATCGCCGAAAGCCGGGGCGCGGTGTTTGCGCATGACGACTTTCAGCCGCATAACGTGCTGGCGGAGCGCGATGCGAACGGGCGGCTGCAGCTCACGGGGCTGCTCGACTTCGGCAATGCGCGGGCGTCGGATCCGATCTGCGACCTCGCCAAGGCGCTGTTCTGCTCGGAGCATGATGCGCCGGGCTCAACGCCGCATATCCGGGCCGGCTACGGCGTCATCGATCATCCCGATCCCGAAGCGGCCCTGTGGATCTACACGCTCGTGCACCGCGTCACGATGTGGATGTGGTTGCGGCATGTCGGGGTGATCCTAGAGGGTGAGCGGCACGACCTGATGGGCGATCTCGAGGCGATGGCGGAAGCCGGGGCGTACACGGCATGACCATCACCACCGAAACCGAACTCGAAAAGCTCAAGGCCATCGGCCGCATCTGTGCGGTGGCGCGCGATGCGATGGCGGCGGCGCTGGCGCCGGGGATCACCACACAGGAACTGGACGATATCGGCCGGCGCATCCTCGATGCTGCCGGGGCGCGTTCGGCGCCCGAGATCACCTATGATTTTCCGGGCGCCACCTGCATTTCGGTGAATGAGGAAATCGCGCACGGCATTCCCGGGTCGCGCGTCATCCGGGCAGGTGACCTGGTGAATATCGACGTGTCGGCGGAGCTCGACGGGGTGTTCGCCGATACCGGCGCGTCGTTCCTAGTGCCGGAAGCCGATCCGCGGCTGGTGGCGCTCTGCCGCGACGGCAAGCGCGCCATGTGGGAAGGGATCCGGGCGGTGAAGACCGGTGCGCCGCTCAACGGCATCGGCATCGCCATCGGCGCCTTCGCCAGAAAACACCGCTACACGCTGATCGAGAATCTCGCGAGCCATGGGGTCGGCGACAGCCTGCACGATGAGCCGGGCGAGATCGCCACCTGGCCGGACAAGTCCGATCGGCGGGTGATCACCGAAGGGCTGGTGTTCACGGTGGAACCGTTCCTGTCGCTGGGCGGCCGGATGGCCGAGCAGCGCGACGAGGACGATGAATGGACTCTGGTGGCCGATCCGCCGGCTCCTTGCGTGCAGTACGAGCACACTATCGTCGCGACACGTCGTGGCGCGATTGTGGTGACCGCGGCATAAGTGCGGCGCTGCGCTGAATGGTTTCTGAAGGGATGGTTCTAAACGCGTTCAAAATCAGTGCGCTAGGGTGATATCAACGCTGCAGATGCAGCACTGAACCAAACCCCAAGGACTACTGAAATGACCGTTCTCAACACCCTCCGGCAGACCGGCCGCGCCGCGGTCCTTGCCGTCGTCCTCGCCGGCACCGCCCTGAGCGCGGTCCCGGTCCAGGCTGCCCCGAACATGGGCGGCTTCTCGCTCGATGTGAAGCCGCAGGGCGGCGACCAGAAGCAGCTGCAGCAGTTCAAGAAGAAGAACTTCGGCCCGAACGACTTCTTCAACTGGTGCCTGACCGACAAGCAGATCCGCAAAGGCCTCAAGGCCTACGGCTTCTTCGAGGTGGAGATCGTCGATTACCTGAGCAAGAACCGCGTTCGCGTCCAGGCGGGCTATGACGACTGGTACTATTCGATGCGCATCAACCGCTGCTCGGGCATGGTCGACCGCATCAAGAAGCTCTACCCGGTCGATGACGAAGACGACTGGGGTGACGACGACGACTGGTACCCGTCGCCGTATTGATCGAGATCAGGGCAGGGGCTGGAAACGGCCCCTGTTCTTTTTCGGTCGCACGCTTGCGGAAGGGAAGCTTTGGGGGCACCGGCTCTCCCCCACTGGGGGTAGCTTGGAAGTAGGCCCATCAGCCCGGTGCCCAGTTCGCTGTGCCGCCTCTCGCTCCCCTGGGCAAATCCCCAGCTGACTCAAAGATCGATGCGTCGGAACAGCCACCAGGGCATTTCGCGCACGAGGCGCATGATCAGCCGCCAGCGGCGCGGGGCGTATTGCACCGGTCCGCCGTGCTCGGCGGCGCGGCGTACCAGTCGCGCCACATTATCGGCGGAAGCCAGCCGGCGGCCCGGTGGACTGTTCGCCGTCATTGCCGTCGCCGTCGGGCCCGGCTTCACCACCACGGCGCGCGGAGCTTTGCCGGCGAAACGGTGGGCGATGCCCTCGACCAGTGTTTCGATGCCGGCCTTGGTCGAGGCGTAAATGAAGTTCCTGCGCCGGCCCCGATCACCGGCAACCGAGCCGAGCACCACCAGCGCGCCATGACCCTGCGCCTCGAGCAGGTTGGCGGCCGCTAGCGACCACAGGGCGGTGGAGGTGTAGTTCGTGGTCATCATCTGGGTGGCGACGGCAAGATCGGCAGCGGCAGCGGACTGCTCGGGCATGATGGCGTAGGCGATATGCAAGTGGTCGACGCCGCCAAGCCGGGCGACGAGCAATGGCAGCTCCGAGCCGGGATCGGCAGCCACCAGGTCGAGCACGGCGGTTTCGCACCGGCTGGCGCCGAGCTTTCGTAGCTCGTCGGCCAGGGCTGCAAGCCGGCCGGCATGGCGGCCGGCCAGCAGCAGGGCTGCCCCTTCGGCGGCGTAGAGCTGCGCAGTAGCTTCGGCGATGCCGGAATTGGCGCCGAGGATCAACACGCGCAACGGCCCGGCGGCCGGGCTTTTCGATTCGAGTTGGGCCATGCTCCTTGGCTTAGCAGCCATAATGAAACATGGCGTTACAGCGGCCAGTGCCATAATTGAGCTTCGCGAGGTGACGCCGCGGATGGAACAGAGGCTCGTCTGCCGTTTCGTTGGCCAAGGCGGGAAACCGGAAAAACCGCAGTGTTCCCCGTGCCCATCGCGTCCGGTTGACACGCGGCGCCACCGACGGAATCAACGCGTCTGCAGCGCGGCGGTTGCGCCGTGGATGCAAGTTTATCGACCGCGTTTCCGCCCTATTGCAGTCCCGTCAGGGACACACTGAACCCCTAGCATTTGCTGGTATCCGCAGCAGATCGGGGGGCATCCGATGACTGCCTTGACCATCCGTCCATCCTTGCTGGACGGCGATATCGCCAGCGCCTTCGAGCGCGAGAAGAGCCTGTTCATGGCGCGCAACAGGGAGCGGTGCAGCCACCTCCTAGTCCGCTTCGGGCCGGATGCGGCCGACGAGAACTTCGCCATCTCGGCGGCGTTCACGCTCGACGAGGCGCGCAACTGGCATCAGGTGGAAGTCGCGGTGCCGTTCAAGGAACTGCGCCGCGAGGACGGGCCGGACCGCGGGCTCATCTCAGCCTTTGGCGAGCTCGACGACGGCATCAGCGCGGCGCGCATCGCCCGGCTGTTCGCTCCGCTTTCGGTGGCCCAACGCATGGCTGGCGGGCGTCGCGATTAGACATTCGATTTGTCGCGCTTTCGAACGGGAAGGGCCAGCAGCTCTTTCTGAAGGCGCATGGCTGCAACCGATGGTGGCCGTTCCCGCGGCCGGGGAGCATCAATGAAAACCTGCTGGTTCATCGTTATCGAGAGCATGGGCTCGTGGTGGGTCGACTGCGAGGGCAAGGCCTATGGACCGTTCGAAAGCCGCGACGATGCCCAAAGCCAGGCACGGCGGATCGCCATGACCTATGGCGATGACGGCCGTCGCTCCGAGGTGTTCGCGCCGACGGATCAGGGATCGCACAGGCTGATCTGGAAGGGCCCGGTGCCGACCACGTCCTGACGCCCGCTAGCGCTGGTCGTTGTAGGGTTCCTTGACGGTGCCGACACGACGCGCCAGGGCCGAAAACGACAGGGCGCCGTCATCCGAGACGGTGGCATTGGCCATGCGCAGCAGGCGTGCCGGAAAGGCCAGGGCATCGCGCTCGGCCGGACGGAGGTTCTCGATCGAGCGGTGGTCGTTGATGGCGGTCTGCTCGGCGGCCCGCATGGCGTCGTCGACGTCCTGGCGGGAGACCAGGCCCCTGGCGATCATCGTCTCGTGCATGGCGGCGATGGCGAGGTAGAGGCCTTCGAGCTGCAGGTTGGCGCTATTCATCGCACGGGTCCTTTCTCACAAGCAGGAGGCAGGCCGGAGCCCGCCTCCATGCTGCGCTCATCCTCAGCGGATGAACAGCACGATGATGATGATCAGCCAGATGGGGACACCCAGGAGCCAGAGCCCAAGTCCTCTCAGCATTTGTCTTCTCCTTTATCGAACGCGCCGGAACACGGTGCGGAACACCGTGGCGTTGTCGCGGTGGTTGCCACCCATCTGGGCCGCCCAGTAAGCGCCGACAGCGCTGACCAGCAGCGACGCGGCGGTCAGGAAAGCGGCGACGATGCCGGTCTTCCGGGCCGTTTCAGCGGCCGCCGCGGCCTCGGCCTTAGCCTGGTCTACAGCGGTGATGACTTCGGTGACACGGGCGTTGGCTTCTTCGGCCGTCAGGCCCGTATTGGTCGAGACCACCTGAGCCAGATAGGCTTTGTCCGGATCGCTGATCGAGCCCGCGAGGGCGCCCTGGGCGATGATCCGTCCGGCCTCGGCGCGGACGCCGGTCGTGTCCGTTGCCGGCTGGGTGGTTGCGGTGGCGGCGGGACGGAACAGCTGGTCGACGAAGTAGGCGTTCGGGTCGAGCGCGTTGCCGGCGTCGTCGGCGACGGTTGCCGCGGCGTTGGTGAGGGTCGAGGCCGCGGCGCCGACGGCGTTTGCCGCGGCGCTGATGCCGCCAACGGCGATGAGACCGCCGATGACGAGAGCACCGCCCCAGACCAGGAGGCCGTGGGCGCCGTCGCGGACATCGGCTTCATCCTCGGTGGCATCGAAGTGACGCCGGCGGAGGCGGCCGGTGACATAGGCGCCGGCCATGAAGCTCGAGACTTCTACCCACAGCAGCCAGGTGCCTGCTGCGATAGCGATCCAGATCAACGGAACATCGGGGCCGGCGTGGAAGTTGACGAAGTTCAGCCCGATTGCCGAGCCGAAGGTCAGGAGGACGAGCGAGATCGCCGAGGCGATCACGATGCCGGCGATAATCGCCGGCCAGTCGACGTAGGAGCTGGTGTCTGCCTTTGCTGCCGGAGCAGCGGCGACGATCACGTCAGTTTCGCTTGGCATGGTCATGGCGCGGTCCTTACCTCAGGCCGAAGAAGGACAGGACGGCGAGGATTACGACCACCAGGCCGACGAGGTAGATGATCCCGTTCATTTTTCTTGTTCTCCTATGACGCGGTTGGTCACAGAAAAGTGCAGAAACGGACAATTGGTTGCCTTGATCGGCAAATTATCCTAGCGCCCATCGGTCATGCGGCTGTCGATCTGCTCAAGTGTCTGCTCGTCATTTTCGACGCGCTGGGCGATCATTTTGCGAAGTTTGTGGAGCTCGTGCCCGGTGAGCTCCTCGGCGCCGATCAGCCGATTGTCGGCGCGGCGCAGCGCCATGATCAAGTCATCGAGCTTGGCCTGCACCGCCTCACCGTCGCGGTTCTGGGTGTGCTGAACCACGAACACCATCAGGAACGTTATGATAGTGGTGGCGGTGTTGATCACCAGTTGCCAGGTCTCAGAGAAACCGAACAGCGGTCCGCTCACCGCCCAGAGCACGATCAGCCCACAAGCCGCTGCGAACGTCACCGGCTTGCCGGCGCCGCGCGAGACGATGTTGGAGAACTGGTGGAAGAAACCTGCGGCCATGACGACACCTCGCGTTGCAAAGTGCCCGATTCAATCGCTGCAGGCGGCCGCGGGTTCCCGCCGGGGCGCAGCCGGCTTGCACGTGGCCTTCTCGGCTTGGCTGATAGGCGCCAGCTTTTTCCGATGGCGGCTGGCGCTTGGGAGCACGTTGCATGGTGCGAACTCTAAGGACGTTGCCTATTCCCGCCATCTCGGCTGGATACCTGATTGCAGGAGCCGACGAGTGGCATCCCGGATAACCTGTTCTCGTAGCAGTCCCGGATAACCCTCGAGGTTGACGACAATTGGCTCCCCTGACGACCCGCGAAAATGCAGATGAATCAGTGTGCCTTCCTCACCGGTCCGCTCGGTAAACATTTCAAAATCTCGCCACAGCGCGCTCCGTCGGTTGAACACGGAACGGCTTACTTGGATACCATCATCACCGACCACTATGGCCGCGGGCTCCAGTAGTAGTAGGAACAGGCGAAGCGACATGGCCGCAAGGACAGCCGCACTCGTCCAGTGCAGGGCGGCGCGGACGGCCCAAGGAACGGCGACCAGTTCGCTGAAGAAGCCAGGCAGCTGATCGTCCGGCAGCCCGCCAGCAAACAAGAGGGCTGTTATGCCCGCAGCCACGAGCGCCCACATAGCGGTCTGCCAGCGGCTTGCTCGGTAGACAGTCTGGTTAGGGCCCAACTCCACCCCCCGCCAACGCGTGCCGAAATTTCTATCAGCCCGAGGTACTAGTTCGCACGCGGGAAGGCGAAGCAACCCCGTGAGGAGGGATGGTCGCCGCGACACGGGAATCCAGTTTGGCGTGATGCTCCTCGAGTGGCTGCCCGATGCGGACTGGCCCCGATCGGGCACAATGCCTGACTCCCCAACTGGATAATCGCTTAACTAACGACTGTAACGTACTGAAATTTATGGAGGAAACTGGTACGCCCGGATGGATTCGAACCATCGACCATCCGATTAAAAGTCGGATGCTCTACCACTGAGCTACGGGCGCTCAAGCCGCGCGGGGCGGATCGGCGCGGAACATAGGCATTGTGCCCCGGCTGTCAATCGCTAACGACGAATACCCGTCAGTTGAGCAGCGGCACCGGCTGGCCGGCATAGCTCGCAGGCTCACACGGAACGCCCGCGCGGTCGAGCCGGGCGCACAGTTCGATGGCCGAGGCGCGATCGACCATCGGGCCGGCGACGATGATCTTGCCGTCGGTACCGTCCTGGTCGGCGAGCACCGGCGACAAGCCCACCAGCATGGTGCCGACCTGCGCGAGCAGTTCCTGCCACTGCGCTTCGGCGGTATCGGCGCGCACCGGGAAGCCGAGCGCGATACCGGGGGAGGTGCCGTCCGGAATGGCCAGTGGCATGGTGTTGGCGGAGAGCGGTACAGCCTTGAGTTTCACATCATTGGAGCCCGGAAGCAGCGGGCGCTGCTGCACGGCAACAGTACCGCCTTCGGTCTCGAAGGTCAGGGTCTTGCCCGGGGTGATCGAGCCCGTGGTGGTGGTGTCGATGGCAGCGGCAGCGCTGCGGGCCTTGATCTGCACTTCCTCGAGAACCTTGGGCACGCTGATCTCGAGCGCACCGACGCGCTTGGTCACCGCGCCGGCGGCCTCCTCGTTCATGGAGAAGCGCTGCAGCAGCTGGGTGTTCTCGCGCTGCATGCGCGCCGATTCTTCTTCGAGCGTTGCGACCTGAGTGCGCAACTGGTTGATGGTCGAGCCTTCGAGGCGCGAGGCGTGGAGCGCCCCGTAGACGCTGGGTGGGATCAGGCCGGAGAGGTTGGCGCCCAGAATAGCCACCGCCCAGATGCCAAGCGCCGCGATGCCCCACATTGTCACGTCAGCCGGACGAAACTGGTCTGCTGCCTTCGCCAAAGGTCTTATCTCCCAAGAGCCCTACGAATCAGGCCGATTTTCGAGTTTACCACTCCGTAACCGCGTTATCGGATTCCCAACAACTTGCTGCCATAAACACGGGGGAAACGATGACCCCTGACGAGGGCCCTCCATGACTGAATTGCTGTCGATCATCCTGGCCGCGGGCGAAGGCACCCGCATGCGCTCGGCTACGCCGAAAGTGCTGCATCAGGTGGGGGGATTGCCGCTTGTTGGGCACGTGGTGCGGACGGTCGCGGCCAGCTCTTCGGCTATCTCGGTGGTGATCGGGCCGGGACACGACGCGGTCCAGGCAATGGTCGCGGGGCTGGCCCCGGCGGCAACATTCTCGACGCAGGCCGACCGCAGGGGCACTGCCCACGCAGTGAAACAGGCCGAAGCCGCCTACAGCAGCGCCAAGGGGAACGTGATCGTGCTTTATGCCGACACGCCGCTCGTCTCGGCCGAAACGTTGGGGGGCATCACCACGCGGCTCGATGGCGGCGCAGATATCGTGGTGGTGGGCTTCCGGCCCGAGGACACCACCGGTTACGGGCGGTTGATCACTGACAACGGACAGTTGCTGGCAATCCGCGAGCACAAGGATGCAACCGAGACCGAGCGGGCGATTGGGCTGTGCAACTCCGGTATTATGGGGTTTCGCGCCGACACGCTGCGTTCGGTGATCGACCGGATCGGCAACGCCAATGCCAAAGGCGAATTCTACCTCACCGACGCGGTGGAACTGGCGAGCGGCGACGGACGACGGATCGAGGTGGTAGAGGCCGATGCGAACGAGGTGATCGGAGTCGACGACCGGCGGAAGCTGTCGCAGGCCGAGGCACAGTTCCAGGAGCTGCGGCGCGACGACTTCATGCGCGCCGGGGTGACGCTGAAAGACCCGTCGACGGTGTACTTCTCCTATGACACCGAGATCGGCCGCGACGTGACGATCTTCCCCAACGTGGTGTTCGGGCCCGGGGTGAAGATCGCCGATGGGGTCGAGATCCGGGCGTTCTGCGATATCGAGGATGTGACGATCGGCGAGGGCTCCAACATCGGGCCGTTCGCCCGCATCCGCGGCGGCGCCGAGTTGGGCAAGGACGTACACCTCGGCAATTTCGTCGAGGTGAAGAAGTCGGTGATCCATGATGGCGTGAAGGCCGGGCACCTGAGCTACCTCGGCGACAGCGAAGTGGGCGCCAGGACCAACATCGGGGCAGGGACCATCACCTGCAACTATGACGGCGTGAACAAATCCAAGACCAGCATCGGGGCGGATGCCTTTATCGGCTCGAACTCGTCGCTGGTGGCGCCGGTAAGCATCGGCGACGGGGCCTATATCGCTTCGGGCAGCGTCATCACTCACAATGTCGAACCGGATGCGCTGGCCATCGGCCGCGCCCGGCAGGAGAACAAGCTCGGCTATGCGCCAAAGCTCAAGGCGCGGGCCGAAGCCATCAAACGCGCCAGATCCGGCAAGTAGGGGACAGACGAGATGTGCGGTATTGTCGGGATTATCGGAACGGAACCGGTGGCGCCGCGGCTGGTCGATGCGCTGAAGCGGCTGGAATATCGCGGCTATGACAGCGCCGGCGTGGCGACGCTGGAGGCTGGCCAGATCGGCCGCCGCCGCGCCGAGGGCAAGCTCGGCAATCTCGCCGCCAAGCTGAGTTTTGAACCGCTCAGCGGCAATATCGGCATCGGCCACACCCGCTGGGCGACGCATGGGGCGCCGACCGAGGGCAATGCCCATCCGCATGCCACCGACAAGGTGGCGGTGGTCCATAACGGCATTATCGAGAATTTCCGCGAGCTGCTCGCCGACCTCGCCAAGGACGGCTATCTGCCCAAGACGCAGACCGATACGGAATCGGTGGCGCTGTGGGTGACCCGCGAGATCGATCGCGGGCTCGACCCCGAGATGGCGGTGGCGCGGACGCTGAAAGTGCTGCGCGGCGCCTTCGCGCTGGCCTTCATGTTCAAGGGCGAGGATGCCCTGCTGATCGCCGCGCGCTCTGGCGCGCCGCTGGCTATCGGCTATGGCGCGACCGAGATGTATCTGGGCTCCGACGCCATGGCGCTGGCGCCGTTCACCTCGCGGCTGAGTTACCTGCTCGATGGCGACTGGGCGGTGCTGACCAAGAACGGCGTCACCATCCGCGACGGCTCGGACGCGATCGTCCAGCGCGAGATGCTGGTTTCGGCCGCCTCGGCGCTGCTGGTCGACAAGGGCAACCACCGGCACTTCATGGCCAAGGAAATCTACGAGCAGCCCGAGACGGTCTCGCACACCCTCAGCCACTATGTGGATATGAGCAGCGACCGGGTGGCACTCCGAGAGAACCTGCCGTTCGATTTCGCCAAACTGTCGCGCCTGACCATTTCGGCCTGCGGCACCGCGTCCTATGCCGGCATCGTCGCCAAATACTGGTTTGAGCGCTATGCGCGGCTGCCGGTGGATGTTGATGTCGCCTCGGAGTTCCGCTATCGCGAGCCGCCGCTGGAGCAGGGCGGGCTCAGCCTCTTCATTTCCCAATCCGGTGAGACCGCCGATACCCTCGCGGCCTTGCGTTATTGCGCCGGGCAGGGGCAGCACATCGCCTCGCTGCTGAACTCGCCGGAATCGACGATGGCGCGCGAGAGCCAGGTGGTGTTCCCGACGCTGTGCGGGCCGGAAATCGGCGTCGCCTCGACCAAGGCGTTTACCGCCCAGCTGACGGCGCTGGCGAGCCTTGCCGTCGCGGCGGGCGTGGCGCGCGGCACGATCTCGGCGGCGCAGGAAGCCGAGCTGGTGCATAGCCTCACGACGCTGCCCACCGCCATCTCCGCCGCGCTGGCGCTCGAGGGGCAGGTCGAGGATATCGCCAAGCGGTTGAGCAAGGCCAAAGACGTGCTCTATCTGGGCCGCGGGCAGATGTTCCCGATCGCCATGGAAGGCGCGCTGAAGCTCAAGGAACTGAGCTATATCCACGCCGAGGCCTATCCGGCCGGCGAGCTGAAGCACGGGCCGATCGCGCTGGTCGACGAACTGATGCCGGTGATCGTCGTGGCGCCGTCGGACGAGCTGATGGCCAAGACCCTTTCCAACATGCAGGAAGTCGCGGCACGCGGCGGCAAGATCATCCTGATCACCGACGAGGTGGGCAAGCAAACGGTGGGCGAAGGCGTCGCCGAAGTGCTGGTGCTGCCCAAGGTGGCGAGCTTTGTGGCGCCGATCCTTGCGACCATCCCGGTGCAGCTCTTGGCCTATCACACCGCCTCGTTCATGGGCACCGATGTCGACCAGCCGCGCAACCTCGCCAAGAGCGTGACGGTTGAATAAGCCGTTCTTCGAGCAGGAGCCGGAGCTCAACGTCCTCGGCGAAAAGCTGGTGCTGTGCTCGATGCACCCGCTGACCGGGTTCTTTCGCAACGGCAACTGCATCACCGGCCCGCTCGACGAGGGCCGGCACACGGTCTGCGCCGAGATGACCGACGCGTTCCTGGCGTTCTCCAGATCGCGCGGCAACGACCTGTCGACCCCGATGCCGGAATATGCGTTTCCGGGGCTGAAGGCTGGCGACCGCTGGTGCCTCGTGGCGCTGCGCTGGGTCGAGGCGCTGGAAGCCGGCATGGCGCCGCGCGTGGTGCTGCAGGCAACGCACCAGTCGGTGCTGAACTATGTCGAGATCGACGTGCTGCGGAAGTACGCGGTGGCGTGAGGGGTAGGGGCCCTGTGCCTGCCGTCGCCTCCGGTGGTGGCTGACCCCCACCCCTGTCCCCTCCCCGCAAGGGGGAGGGAGACCCTCACACCAGTATCTCAGTCTGCGTCTCCCTCCCCCTTGCGGGGAGGGATCAAGGGTGGGGGGCGGCACGCACCGGCGCAGCTGCCGTCACACCGCTCTAATCCTCGATCAACCGCCTCCCCAAGCTTAGCGAGTCGTGCCGCTCATAGCCCAGCCGGTCGTAGAACTTCAGCACGCCGTCATTCTCGCCGCGCACCAGCAGATTGATCTTCGGGCAGCCCATCGCCGCAAGACGCCGCTCGAGCTCGGCCAGCAGCGCCGCGCCGTAGCCGTTCCCGGCGTGCGCCGCCGCCGTCGCGAGGTAGTAGACCGAGCCGCGGTGGCCGTCATAGCCGCCCATGGCGGTGGCGATGACCTCGCTGTCGCGCTCGCCGACGAGGAACAGCTCGGGTTGCACCGCCAGCTTGCGCTCGATGTCCTTGACTGGATCGTTCCATGGCCGGGTCAGGCCACGGGCCTGCCAGAGGGCGACGACCGCGTCGGTGTCGCGGCGTTCGAAGGGGCGGATATGCATGGGGTCAGCCGGCTCGGAGCAGGGGAATGGCGAGGTCTTTGCGGAACAGGTAGAGCAGCGTGCGCAGGGCGTCGCCGTCGCGTCCGGTCAGGCCGGGGTTACGGGTCAGCGCGTCCTTGGCATCCTCGTGTGCCCATTCGAGCAGGTGCCGGTGCACATCGGGGACGGCGAGATGGTAGCCGGGCATGCCGGATTGGCGGGTGCCGAGCACATCGCCCTGGCCGCGCAGCTCGAGGTCCTTCTCGGCGATGACGAAGCCATCTTCGGTGCCCTTGATGGTCTCGAGTCGGGCCTTGGCGGTTTCGCTCAACGGCTCCTTGTAGAGCAGCAGGCAGGCCGAGCGCTGGCTGCCGCGACCGACGCGGCCACGCAGCTGATGCAGCTGGGCAAGACCGAAGCGTTCGGCATGCTCGATGATCATGATGGTGGCGTTGGGCACGTCGACGCCGACTTCGATGACGGTGGTGGCGACCAGGATCTTGGCCTCGTTGCGCTGGAAGCGATCCATCGCCTCGGCCTTGGCGGCGGCGCTCATGCGGCCATGGATCAGCACCACTTGGTCGCCGAACACCTTCTTCAGCTCGGCGAAGCGATCCTCGGCGGCGACCACTTCGAGATGCTCGCTTTCCTCGACCAGCGGGCAGACCCAGAAGGCCTGGGCTCCCTCAGCAATGCGGCTCTCGAGGCGCTGGATGACCCGGGCATACTCGCCGATCGACAGCACCGCGGTATCGATCGGCTGCCGGCCACGCGGCTTTTCCCGCAGGATGCTGACCGCCATGTCGCCGAAATGGGTGAGCACCAGGGTGCGCGGGATCGGCGTGGCGGTCATCACCAGGAGGTCGGCATGGATGCCCTTCTCACTGAGCGCGAGGCGCTGGTGGACGCCGAAGCGATGCTGCTCGTCGACTACGGTGAGGCCGAGATTGTGAAAGTCGACGCCGGTCTGGAACAGCGCGTGGGTGCCGACGACGATATCGGTCGAGCCGTCGGCGATGCCTGACAGCACGGCACGGCGCTCGGCGGCGGTCATCTTGCCGGTGAGCAGCACGATGCCGAGGCCAACCTGGTCGCAGAGCGGCTTCAGCGTCTTGAAGTGCTGGCTGGCGAGGATTTCGGTCGGCGTCATCAGCGCCGACTGCGCGCCGCTCTCGGCCATCGCCGCCATCGCCATCAGCGCGACGACGGTCTTGCCGGCGCCGACATCGCCCTGCAGCAGGCGCGACATCCGTTCGGGCGCAGCGAGGTCGTGGCGGATATCCTCGACGGCGAGCCGCTGGCCCTCGGTGAGGGTGTAGGGCAGGGCGGCCTCGACCCTGGCGGAGATCTCGCCAGTGAAGCTGCGGGCGATGCCACGCGGCGCGATCAGCTGTGAGCGGACGATCAGCAGGGCGAGCTGGCCGGCGAGATACTCGTCATAGGCGAGGCGCATCCGGTTCTTCGACCAGAGCTGTGCGTCATCGGGGGTTTCGGGGGCGTGCGAGGCCTGCATTGCTGCCTGAAAGCTGGGCCAACCGAACTCTGCGATGCGCTCGGCGGGCATCCATTCGGGCAGGTCGGGCAAGGTCTCCAGCACCTGCCGGGTGAGTTTGATCAGGGCGCGAGAGCTGAGGCCGTGGGTCAGCGGGTAGACCGGCTCGACCAGCGGCATGTCCTCGAACTTGTCGGCCTCGACGACATAGTCGGGGTGGGTGATCTGCTTTTCGCCCTGGAAGAAGCCGATGGTGCCCGAGACGTATCGAGTCTCGCCGACCGGCAGCAGCTTTTCCACCCAGCCGCCCTGGGCCCGGAAATACACCAGCTGGATCTCGCCGGTTTCGTCATGCGCGAAGACACGATGCGGGATGTGCTCCCGGCCGCGCGGCGGCGGCTGGTGGCGGTCGATATGGAGCTTCAGTGTCGCGATATTGTTGTGCACGGCATTGGCGATGCCATCCATGCGGCGGCGGTCGAGGACGCCGGTGGGCATGTGCATCAACAGGTCGAGCGCGATGGCTTCCTGCCCCTCGGGCGCGCCGAAGAAGCGGGTCAGCAGGGCGCTGAGCTGTGGCCCCACCCCCTTGATGGAGTGGAGCGAGCGAAACAGCGGATCGAGGGCCGGCGGACGGGACATGCAACTCGGGTCGGAGAAATTTGCCGATGAGTTGTGGCAAAATCGGCTGCCGATTGCCACCGGCTTGCAAGGCGTCTGTTGTGGGGGAAGCACGACGTCGCGGCGACGGGTATGCTTGTCGACCACGTGACACGCGGGCGATATCCGCGTAAACACGCCATCCACATTCCCCGAGACCACCCGCTCATGGCCCTTCAAAAAGACGCCGGTGAAGATTCTGCTATGCGATTGCGGCGCCTGCGCTATCGCGCCTGGCATCGCGGCACCAAGGAGATGGACCTGCTGCTCGGGCCTTACGCGGACGCGCGGCTGGCGGCCATGGACGGGGCGGAACTCGATCGCTTCGAGATACTGCTCGAGGAGCTGGATACAGACCTCCTCGCCTGGCTGATGGGGCAGGAGCCGGCCCCTCAGGATGCCGACCACGACCTGCTCGCCGACCTGCTCAGATTCCGGACTGCCAAATGACCGACCAGCGCGCCGATCGCACCCTTTCGAACGTCCCCGACGGCATGCAGCCGGTGGTGCTGGCGCGCCTCGTCGAGGACCGGCTGAAGGCCGCGCCGGATGCGGCGGTGAGCGCCGTATTCGTGGCGCGCGACGGGCGGCGCCTGCAGCGCATGGTGGAGATCCTCGAGCAGCTGATGCCGGGGCACCAGTTGCTGACGCTGCCGGCCTGGGACTGCCTGCCCTATGACCGCGTGTCGCCCAACGGGGTGACCATCGCGGCGCGGATGACGACGCTCTCGAGCCTCGCCAGCGGCGCGGCAAAGGGGGCGATCGTCCTCACCACGGTCAATGCGCTGGTGCAGAAGCTGCCGCCGCGCGAAGTCGTCGCGGGGATGAGCTTTGCCGCGGCGGCCGGGCAGGTGGTCGATAGCGACAAGCTGATCGCCTGGGCCGCAGGCAATGGCTACCTGAGGGTGCCGACGGTGCGCGAGACCGGCGAGTATGCCGTACGCGGCGGACTGGTCGACCTCTATCCGGCCGGGGTCGAATCGCCGCTGCGCTTCGATTTCTTCGGCAAGCAGCTCGAGACCATCCGCACCTTCGATCCGGACACGCAGCGCACCACCGGCAACCTGAAGCGCATCGCTCTGGCGCCGATGAGCGAGGTGCTGCTGAGCGAGGAGGCGATCCGCCGCTTCCGGGCCCGCTACACCACGATGTTCGGCGGTAACACCGTCGACGATCCGCTCTATGCGGCGGTGAGCGCCGGCCAGCGCTACCCGGGTGTCGAGCATTGGACGCCGTTCTTCTACGACGAGCTGGACCACCTCGCCGCCTATACCGAGGACGCGCCGTTCGTCTTCGACGACCAGGCCCGGGAAGCCTTTGCCGACCGGCAGACGCAGATCTCGGACTACTACCAGGCGCGCGAGGATGCACGGCACGAGAAGCAGTCCTCGCAGGGCGCGGCGCCCTACAAGCCGGTGCCGCCGGCGCAACTCTACGAGATGGAGCGCGCGCCCTACACGCTGGCGCCGGACAAGGGCGTGGTGCAGCTCTCGCCGTTCGCGACACCGGACATGCGCAAAGCCGATGATGTCGGCGGGCGGGTGGCGCCGAGCTTTGCCGCCGAACGGCAGGCGCAGGACGTCAACCTGTTCGAGGCGGTGGTCAAACTGTTCCGCGCCGAGCGGAAGAAGGCGCGCAAAACCATCATCGCCTGCTGGTCGGAAGGCTCGCGCGATCGCATGGCGCAGGTGCTGGCCGACCATGGCCTGGCGCATCCGCGCCTCGCTGAGAACTGGCGCGATGCCGAGACCACCTCGCCGGAAACTACGGCGCTGGTGGTGCTGGGGCTCGAGACCGGCTTCCAGACCGACGACATGCTGGTGCTCAGTGAGCAGGACATTCTCGGTGAGCGGCTGCTGCGGCCGCAGAAGCGGCGCAAGGCCTCGGATGCTTTGACCGAAGCCGCCGGCCTCGCGGCTGGCGATCTGGTGGTGCATGTCGACCACGGTATCGGCCGGTTCCTCGGTTTGAAGACCATCGAGGTGCAGGGCGCGCCGCACGACTGCGTCGAGATCGAATATGCCGGCAACACTAAGCTCTACCTGCCGGTCGAGAACATCGAGCTGTTGTCGCGCTACGGCGCCGACGCGATCATCGAGCTCGACAAGCTCGGCGGCGTCGCCTGGCAGGCCAAAAAGAGCAAGCTCAAGAAGCGCATCCGCGACATGGCGGAGCAGTTGATCAAGATCGCGGCGTTGCGGCAGCTGTCGACGGTGCCGCCTATGGATGTGCAGCCGGGGCTCTATGAGGAATTCGCAGCGCGCTTCCCCTACGACGAAACCGAGGACCAACTGGTCGCCATCAACGCGGTGTTCGAGGACCTGGCATCGGGTCGGGTGATGGACCGGCTGGTGTGCGGCGATGTCGGCTTCGGCAAGACCGAGGTGGCGCTGCGCGCCGCGTTCGCAGTGGCGATGTCCGGGCGGCAGGTGGCGGTGGTGGTGCCGACAACGCTGCTGTCGCGCCAGCACTTCAAGACCTTCAGCGAGCGCTTCTCCGGGCTGCCGCTGCGGATCAGGCAGGCCTCGCGGCTGGTGTCGTCGACCGAACTCAAGGCGACCAGGGAAGAACTGGCCAAGGGTACCGTCGACATCGTCGTCGGCACGCATGCGCTCTTGGCGAAATCCATCCAGTTCAAGGATTTGGGCCTCTTGATCATCGACGAGGAGCAGCATTTCGGCGTCGGCCACAAGGAGCGGCTGAAGGAGCTGAAGGGCAACGTCCACGTGCTGACGCTGACCGCGACGCCGATCCCGCGCACGCTGCAGCTGGCGCTGACCGGGGTGCGCGACCTGTCGCTGCTCGCCACACCGCCGATCGATCGCCTCGCCATCCGCACGTTCGTCTCGCCATTCGATCCGCTCAGCGTGCGCGAAGCGCTGCTGCGCGAGAAGTATCGTGGCGGGCAGGCGTTCTATGTGGTGCCCAAGATCAAGGATCAGCCCGATATCGCCGAATTCCTGCGCCAGCAGGTGCCGGAGGTCAGCTACGTCGTTGCCAATGGCCAGATGCCGCCGGGCGAGCTCGACGACATCATGAACAATTTCTACGACGGCAAGTTCGACGTGCTGGTCGCCACCACGATCGTCGAGTCCGGGCTCGATATCCCCAATGCCAACACCCTGGTGGTGCACCGGGCCGACAATTTCGGCCTCGCACAGCTCTACCAGATCCGCGGCCGGATCGGCCGGGCCAAGCAGCGCGCCTATGCGCTGTTCACCATCCCGCCGGACAGGAAGCTCAACGACACCGCCGAACGGCGGCTGACCGTGCTTCAGTCGCTGGAAACGCTGGGGGCAGGGTTCCAGCTGGCGAGCCACGATCTCGATATCCGCGGCGCCGGGAACCTGCTCGGCGACGAGCAGTCGGGCCATATCCGCGAGGTCGGGTTCGAACTCTATCAGGCGATGCTGGAAGAGGCGGTGGCGGCGCTGCGCGACGGTGACGCGGAATACGAGGAGCGCAACGAGTGGAGCCCGACGATCTCGCTGGGCATGCCGGTGATGATCCCCGAATACTATGTGCCGGACCTGCAGCTGAGGATGCAGCTCTATCGCCGGCTCGGCGACCTCTCGGATGCGCACGAGATCGATGCGGCCGGCGCCGAACTGATCGACCGCTTCGGGCCGCTGCCGGAAGAGGTGGAGGCGCTGCTCAAGGTGATCCTGGTGAAGGCACTTTGCCGCACCGCCAATGTCGAGAAAGTGGATGCCGGGCCCAAGGGCGCAGTCGTTACGCTCAGGAACAAGACATTCCCCAACCCGGCCGGGCTGGTGCGGATGGTCTCCGATCCGCAGATGCAGGTCCGGATCAAACCTGATCAGAAACTCGTGTTCAGCCGTGACTGGCCGACAGCCGAGGCGCGACTGAAGGGAACCGCCGCGATACTGTCGAGAATGGCCCGGCTGGCGGCGGAAACGGGTGCTGCGGCAACACTCGCAGGTTAAAGCTTTCGGAAGTCATCTCGGTCATGTTATTGCCGCGTTTCGTGCCTTGAAGAGCGCACGAAGAAGGGTGGCCGGGAGAGTCACCGATGGTAGGACACCACAAGGAAATTCAATGACCCTCAAAAAGCTCGTCGTTGCTGGTTTCGCGGTTGCCGCGCTGATGATGCCCTCGTTCGGGGCGCTCGCGCAGGAAGCCACCACGCCGGCAGCCCCCGCCGAGGGTGCAGCAGCACCGGCGGCGCCTGCTGCCGATGCTGCAGCAGCGCCGGCGGCGCCAGCCAATCCCGCTCAGAACTGGCTCAAGGTCTGCGACCCCATCGATGGCGGCAAGCAGGCCTGCATCATGCGCCAGGTCGTCGTCGCCAATGGCCAGTTCCTCGGCTCGTTCCTGTTGCGTGACGATCCGGGCCAGGAGAGCCGCCTGCTCGCCGTTGCCGCGGTGCCGCTTGGGGTGCTGCTGCCGTTCGGCCTCACCTGGCAGATCGACGGCGGCAAGCCGATCCGCGTGCCGTTCATGCTGTGCGATCCGCAGAGCTGCGCCACCCAGCTGGTGATCAACGAGGCCTACGTGAACAGCCTCAAGAAGGGTGGCATCCTGAAGCTCACCGCCAAGAACCGGCAGAACAAAGACCTGGTGATCGACATCACGCTCGCCGGCTTCACCTCGGTCTATGATGGCGCCGCCGCGATGACCTTCGACGAATTCAACAAGCAGTCGACCGCTCCGTCGGCGCTGGAAAAGCAGCTGCAGGATCGCGCCGAAGAACTGCGCAAGCAGCTCGGCACCGATGGCGCTGCCCCGCCGGCCACTCCGGCTGCCCCGCAGTAAGCGGAGCGACGGGGTTAGAATCGAAAGGGCGCCTGCGGGCGCCCTTTTGTTCTTGGTGGCTTACCTACCCATCGAATGATCGCCTGTGTGCACCCGGAGAGCGGTCGAGCTAACCCACCGCGATCACCCCATCTACGATGTCATCCCAGCGAAAGCTGGGACCCAACTATCCATCTGCGCGGGGCTGCGAGTTGGGTCCCAGCTTTCGCTGGGATGACAGCCGGTGGTGGGTGCATGGCCGAGGCCAGCCACTGGCCGGCTCAGCACAATAGAAATGATGCCGCCTTGCTTCAGCCCTGGCCCATGCCGAGCCCGAAGGCGCGCTTGCGCAGTGGCGGCAGCAGGCGGAGCGCCCACAGGCCGCCGGCGCGCAGCGCCTGGGCTGGCAGGAAGTCGCTGAGCAGCGAGCGGAACAGGGCGTCGACCATGCCGCCGGTGCGCTCGAGATCGTCGGCGCGACGGGCGGCATAGTCGGTGCTGACGGCATTGGCCCAGCCGGGCGCGGTGCGATCGGCGGCGGCGAGTGAGGCGGCAAGATCGGCGACGTCGCGCAGCCCGAGGTTGAGGCCCTGCGCGCCGATCGGCGGAAAGGCATGCGCGGCCTCGCCGGCGAGCACGATGCCATCCATGCCGGCGCGCTCGACGGTGAGGGTCGAGAGCAGGAACATGTGCGCCGGGGTCAGCAACTGGATATCGCCGAACAGGCGCTGCGACTTCTCGAGGAAGGTGGCGCGGAGGCCATCCTGGCCAGTCGCCTGGGCGGCCTTCAACACCTCGCGGTCGTCGATCCAGACGAGGTTGGCGCGCGAGCCGCCGGCCGGAACCAGCGTGAACGGGCCCTGCTCGTAATGGAACTCCACCGAGGCGCCGCCGAGCGGGCGGCCGAGTTCGAGATCGCAGACCAGCGCCGACTGGGTGAAGCCGTGCTCGCGGGCGCGGAAATCGGTGGCGACGCGGACCAGCGACTTCTTGCCGTCGGAGCCGACGACCAGTGGCGCTTCGACGACGCTGCCATTGGCAAGCGTCAGCACCCAGCCGGTTGCGCCGCGCTCGATGGAGGAGAGCGCGAGCTCGCGGGTCTCGAGGTTGTCGAGCGAGGCGCGCGCCGCCTCGAAGGCTTCGAGCAGCCTGATATTGGGAAAGTTCCAGCCGAAGGCCTCGAGGCCGGCATCCTTGCTGTCGAACAATGTCTCGGGGGCGCGGAGCAGCCGGTCGGTGGCGTCGATGATGCGGATCTGGGTCAGCGGGTGGCCGAGCTCGGCGGGATCGCCGATCAGCCCGGAGGCGCGCAGGTAATCGACGCTCGGGCCCATCAGCGCTGAGGTGCGCCGGTCGGGTGGGCCTTTGGGCGCGAGGTGGAGGGTGCGGAGGCCGGCGCGGGCGACAGCGACCGCCGCCGCCACCCCGGCAAGGCCGCCACCCACTAAGACCGCTTCAGGAGCCCCGCTCATCGCGCCAGCGCCAGCCGCTTGTCGCGGCCGCTCGGAATGACCAGCGCGCCCGCATAGGAGCCGGCGAACATGGCGAGAAGGAAGATCAGCAGGTTGTCGGGCCAGAAGGCGATCAGCGAGATGGCCGGGCCTGGGCAGATGCCCGACATGCCCCAGCCGATACCGAACAGCACAGCGCCGCCGACCAGCGGCGCGTCGATGTGGTGGAATTCCGGCTCATGGAACTGCGTATCGAACAGCGGCGCCTGCCTGCTGCGGCCGACGCGCACAGCAATGAACATCACGGCAATGGCGGCGACGATGACGAAGGCGAGGCTCGGGTCCCAGCCGCCGGTGGGGATGGCGGTGAAATCGAGGAAGCGCAGCACCTTCAGTGGATCGACCATCTGCGAAATGTAGAGGCCGGCGCCGAACAGCAGGCCGCTCACGGCGGCGGTGGCGAGGTAGGGGAGGCGGAGGTTGGCGGCCATCTCAGACGATTCCGGTGACGGCGACAGTGAGGATGGCGACCGAAAAGAACACCCCGACGGCGACGAAGGAACGCTTCGATAGCCGCGCGATGCCGCAGACGCCGTGGCCCGAGGTGCAGCCATTGCCGATCTTGGTGCCGAAGCCGATCAACAGGCCGGAGATGGCGATCCAGAGTAGGGCAGGGATGTTCCAGCCTGGCGGCGGCGAGGCCAGTTGCGCCGGCGCGCCGCCGGGGCCGCCGACGCCGAGGCCCGGGATGAGCCAGGCGGCCGCGAGGGCGCCGAGCACCAGCGCCAAGAGGAACACCAGCCGCCATACCACGGTGCGTGCCGGCGGCAGCAATTGCCCAAAGATTCCCGAGATGCCGGCGATGCGGCCGTTGCCGAGCCAGAGGAGCGCCGAGGCGAGCCCGATGAGCACACCGCCAATCAGGGCGGGGATGGGAGAGAACGCGTCCATGGGGAGACTTTCGAGTGGAGCCGAGCCATTACAATAACAGCGGCGGCACGGGCGGGCCAGCTTCGGCACGATGCGATCGTGCCACGGGCCGGGGGCGCGGTGAAAAACCGCACCCTGTGCGGAGCCTCGCGCGCACTCTTCCAACAATCGCGCCACGGCCCTAAGTATGGCGCCACCTGATCATCACCACTGGAGCTGTCGATGCTGGAACTCCTCTACGATCCCAACGTGTGGGCTGCCTTCCTGACCCTCACGGCGATGGAGATCGTGCTCGGCATCGATAACATCGTGTTCATCTCGGTGCTGGTGTCGCGCCTCCCCAAGGAGCAGGCGGATCGCGCCCGCAAGCTCGGCCTGGCGCTGGCGCTGGTCTTCCGCATCCTGTTGCTGCTGGTGATCGGCTGGATCATCAGCCTGACGCAGCCGGCCTTCGAGATCATGGGCTTTGCCCCATCGTGGAAGGATCTGATCCTGATCGCCGGCGGCGCCTTCCTCGTCTACAAGGCGACGCACGAGATGCATGCCGAGATCGAGGAGCCGCACGAGGCCGACCTGAAGCAGCAGGCAACCAAGGCCTTCGCTGCGATCATCGGCCAGATCATCGTCATCGACCTGGTGTTCTCGATCGACTCGATCGTTACCGCGGTCGGCATGGCCGACGATGTGCCGGTGATGATTGCCGCGGTGATCGTCGCCGTGGGCGTTATGTTCGTGGCGTCCGGCCCGGTCGCCAATTTCGTCGCCAAGCACCCAACCACCAAGATGCTGGCGCTGGCGTTCCTCTTGCTGATCGGCACGTCGCTGGTGGCCGATGGTCTCGGCTTCCATATCCCGAAGGGCTACATCTACGCAGCGATGGGCTTCTCGGTGCTGGTCGAGGCGATCAACATCATCGCCAAGGAGCGGAAGCTCCGCAACCGGGCGGCCGCCGGGCACCCGGTGCCCGCCGTAGGGCACACGTCGGCAGCGGCTGAAGCGGTGACGCCTGCCAAGCCGAAGACCAGGTCGACTTCGACGTCGCGCGCCCAGGCCAAGCCGAAATCGGCGCCGCGGAAGTAAGCGGGGTTTCAAGCCCAAGAAATGCAAAAGCCCGCGGTTTCCGCGGGCTTTTCATTGGGGTTGGATTGGCGGCTGAGCTCAGCTCTGGCCGGCGCGCAGTCCGGCGGCGATCTCGCGGTTGATGTTGATCAGCACGGTGAGCTTGTTGGCCGAAGGCTCGGCCTGGATGGTCATCGTCTGCTTCATCACGAACAGGCCCAGATTGGCGATGTTCTCGCGCAGCGCCTTGGGCAGCTGGCTTTCCTCGCCGGTCACCGAGCCGAGGAACACCGTCCACAGCTTGCGGTTGAACATCAGGGCGGCGGTCAGTTCGTGACGCTCGTTCTCCCAGTCGTCACGCACGCGCTGCATCTGGCCGGCAGCTCGAGAGAGGAGGTTGGCCTCGAGGAGACGAGGATTGACCGTCTGCCTGCCTACCTGCTGGTAGGCGAGCGCCGCACTATTCTGCATTGCCGAGGAGTTCCTGTTCGTACTGGATCAGCTTTTTCGCAGCCTTGAGTGCTTTGTACAGGGAGCCGGTTAATATCTCGTTATTGATTTCGTCAACAATGCGGATTGTTGATGGCGCTGCCGTGATGATGTCGTTGACCAGTTGAAAGTAGTCCTGGGTCAATCGTTCGACGTTTTCATGAATGTACATGAGCTGTACGGCCAAGTAGATGCGCTTGGCGGGACTGGTTGCGGTGTCGAAGGTCAGGATGTCCTTCTCACGGAGGATTGGCGCCTTGCCATCGATGAACAGCCGGGTGCGCTGATCCGAGTTCGTAATGACACAGTTGCCGACGATCAGGCGTTCGCCCGGCTTCAACTCGACCTTTAACGACATGTCGGTGGTTCAACCCCGTGATTCCGTGGTGCAGCATACTGCATGCGCCGCGTCACCAAAACGCTACCGGCGGAAGGCGAATGCGAGGGCTCCGAGGCCGAGCAGGATTATCAGCCCGCCGCCGACAATGAATGGCGCCGGAACGCCAAAGCCGGTGACGATCAAGCTGCCGAGCAGCGGCGCGGCCATCATCGCGGTGGTCATCGCGGCTTCGCCGGCCGAGGTGACGCGGGCGATCCGGTCCGGCGGAGTTTCGGACTGGATCACCGAGCGATAGGGCACCAGCATGAACACGGTCGTGCCGCCCATCACTGCCATCACCAGGCAGAACAGCGGAAAGGGAATGGCGACCCCTGATGCGGCAGCCAGTGCCGTGCCGACGGTCACCGGCCCCGAGACCAGTGCGGCGAGCGCCATCAGTAGCAGTGGCCGGTTTGGCCGCATCAGCCCGGCAAGGGATGCGCCGATCATGCCGCCGATGCCGGAGGCGGTGACGGTCAGGCCGAAGGCCGTCGCGTCGTAGCCGAGCTGGCTGGTGAGAAGGGCAATCTGCGTGTCGTAGAGGAAGAAAGTGAAATTCGCCGCCGAGGCGAAGATCAGCACGGCGAGCAGCAGCCGGTTGCGCCCGAACTCGGCGATGCCACCGGCGACGCGGGCGAGAAAGGTTTCTTCGGCGTCATGTTCGACATGGGCCCGCGGCGGCAGTTGCAGCCCCAGGAGGATGAGGAACGCGGCGACCGACAGCACGCCGTTGATGGCAAACACCCCTTGCGCCGGCACCAGCGCCAGCAGCAGCCCACCACAGGCCGGTGCGACGATCTTGCTGGCCTGGTTGATGCCCTGGTGCAGGCCATTGGCGGCCATCAGCAGCGGTTCGGGGGTGGTCAGTTGGATCGCCGATTGCCGGGCGGGGGTGAAGGCCGAGTCGACGATGCCGCGCAGCAGCACGATCAGCAGCAGGATCTCGACATTGGGGGCAACCACCAGCGCGAAAGTCAGCACGCCGCGGCCGAGGTTGGAGAGCAGCAGCACCAGCTTCAGGTCTGCCCGGTCGACCCAGGCGGCGAGCAGCGGCCCGGCGACGACATAGGGCAGGGCGAAGGCCAGCGCCAGCAAGGCCAGCGCCACCGGGCCCTCGCCCCAGACATAGGCGATGAGGGCGACGACGGCGACATAGTCGAACCAGTCGGCAAAATCGGCCGGAATGGCTGCAAACAGCAGCCGGCGCTGCGCCGGGATGCGGAGAATGTCTCGGTACGGCGTCATGGCGGCGACGATGGCCCGCGGCTTTATGGGCTGGCAACGGAAAAGGCGGGCCGCAGCCCGCCTGTCCTCAAGTCTTTGCGGTGGCGATCAGAACAGCCGCAGCACGGCCTGGTCGGCCTGCGAGGCCATCGACAGGGCAGTGGAGCTCAGCTGCTGGCGGGTCTGCAGGGCGAGGAGGTTCGCCGCTTCCTGGTTGGTGTCGGCGAGGGTGAGGTTCGCCGCGCCGGCTTCGAGCGTGTTGATCATCGACTTGGTGAAATCGTTGCGGTTTTCGACGATCGAGAGGTTCGAGCCGAAAGCCGAGGCTTGCGAGCGCAGCTTGCCCAGCGCATCACCGAGCTTGCCGAGGCGGGCATCGAGCGCGGCATCGCTGTCGAAGTCAGCGTCCACGGCTGAAGTGATACCGAGGGTGGTGTTGTTGATCGAGGTCGGATCGCCGTCGGCATCCTTGGCCTGGATGTCGATGGTCGAGGTGCCGGATTCGTTGAAGGTCAGCTTCAGCTTGTCGCCGCGGAGCAGGTTGATGCCGTTGAATGAAGCGTCGTCGGCGAGCTTGTCGAGCTGGTCGCGCAGCTCGTTGAACTGCTTGACCAGGTTCTTGCGCACTTCGTTGCCGCCAATATCGGCCGTACCCAAGGTGCCGTCGATCTCGCCGTCGCTGCCGACGCCCTTGACCTCCAGCTCCTCGGTCGAGAGGTTCTCGATCCTGAGCTTGCCGTTGTCGTTGGAAGCGCGGACCTTGTCCTTGAGCGCGGTGGTGGTGTTGATCGACTGCACGAGCTGGTCGACCGAGTAGGTGCCGGCAGTCGCGCCGGCCGTCTGGGTGCCGGACGCGCCGAACACCGTGGCCGCATCGGCGCCGCCGACGGTGATGGTGTTCGAACCGTCAGCGGCGCCCTCGAGATCGATGCGATTGCCGGTGCCTCCGACGGTCACGCCGGTGACGCCCTGCGCGGTCAACTGGGCCTGAATATAGCTGCGAGCATCGGTGATGGTGCCGGCATTGGCCGAGGTCAGCGTGATGTTGGCGGTATCGGTGCCGTTGCCGATGGTGACCTGCTTGCTGCCGGCCGGGCCGCCTGCAGTTCCCGCGCCATCCACGATGCCAAGAGAATTGCCTATCATGGTGCCGGACGAGTTGGTACCGCTGATCACTACAGGGGCCGAGGTCGTCCCGCTGATGGTAACGGTGTTGCCTGAGTTGGTGGCTGTGGCGTTCGGCGCCCAGACCGAAAATGCTTCGTTGAGGGCGCCCACGAACTCGGTCACGTCGTCGATGACGTCGTCGCCGTCACCGACTGCGTTGACCTGCGATTTGCTGATTGTCTGGACGCCTTGCGCTACGCCATCCACCGACATGAAGAAGGTGATCGAGTCGGTCCATTGTGTAGCGAAGTTGTTGGCGCCACCGCTGAAGGTGATTGTGTTGGAGCCGGCGCCCGATGCCGGAGCGGCATAGTCGGCGCCGGCAACGAAGGTCGATCGCACCGCGCCGCCGCTGCCTAGCGATACCCCGACGGCCGGTTGGCCAACCGCGCCGCCGCCGAACTCCAGCAAGCCGGTGCGCGCCTGATCCAGGCTGAACGACTGGGTCTTGAACGATTTGTCCTGCCGCGCCTGGCGTAGCGTCGACTGCATCGCTTCGACCGTCCTGGTGATCGAGCTCAGGCCGTTATCGGCGGCTTCGATGGTCTTGATGCCGTTCGACATCGAGTCCAAGAGGTTCGACATGTCACCGGCGCGGCTGTTCAGCGACGCGGCGGTGAAAAAGTTGGTGGGGTTGTCGAGCGCCGAATTGACCTTGAGGCCAGTAGCGAGGCGCTCCTGGGTCTTGGCCATCGAGGCGGCGGTTGACTGGAGCGAGAGGAGGTTCGAACGAACCGCCTTGGAGAGGTTTACGTCAGCCACGTCACAAACCTTCTGGTCTGTCTAAAATGCCCGCGTCCTGGGGCCCGGCTCGTCAATGCTGTATTTATCGGGCCATAATCCCAAACAGCTGGTTAATCGCGGCGGAAGAACAGTATTTCGGAAAAGGAAAAGAAAAAGAAAAAGGCGGGCCGGAGCCCGCCTTCGTCTTGTCTTGCGACTGGTATCTTAGAACAGACGCAGCACGGCCTGGTCGGCCTGCGAGGCCATCGACAGGGCTGTCGACGACAGCTGCTGGCGGGTCTGCAGGGCGAGCAGGTTCGCCGCTTCCTCGTTGGTGTCGGCAAGCGTGAGGTTCGCCGCACCGGTCTCGAGGGTGTTGATCATGTTCTTGGTGAAGTCCTGGCGGTTCTGCACGATCGACAGGTTCGAGCCGAAGGCCGAAGACTGCGAACGCAGGGTGCCCAGGGCGTCGCCGAGCTTGCCCAGCTTGGCGTCGATCGACGCGTCGCTGTCCAGATCGGAGTCCTGCACCGAGGTGATGCCAAGCGTGGTGTTGTTGATCGAGGTCGCGTCGCCATCGGAATCCTTAGCCTGGATGTCGATGGTTGAAGTGCCCGTCTCGTTGAACGTCAGCTTGAGCTTGTCGCCGCGGAGCAGGTTGATGCCGTTGAACGAAGCGTCATCAGCCAGCTTGTCGAGCTGGTCGCGCAGTTCGTTGAACTGCTTGGCCAGGTTCTTGCGGACTTCGTTGCCGCCAATGGCGGTCTCGGCGGTCGAACCGTCGATTTCGCCATCCGACGCCACACCGGTCACGGTCAGCTCTTCGGTCGAGAGGTTCTCGATGCGGAGCTTGCCGTTGTCGTTGGAAGCGCGGACCTTGTCCTTCAGCGAGGTGTTGCCGTTGATTTCGGAAACAAGAGCATCAACAGTCTTCACTGCACCCGGAGCCACGGCAGCGACGCCAGCAGCGGAAGCGCCACCGTTGACACCGAGGCCGGTGACAGTGGTGTTGTTGTCCGCGTCGGTCTCGGTGAAGGCCGAGATCGCCACCGAGGAGTTGGCGCCGGTGGAGGCCGAGGTCAGAACGAGCTTGCCCGTACCGTCGACCGAAGCGGTGACGCCGGTGACACCGGCATTGGTCAGCAGTTCGTTGAACTCGGCGGCATCGTCCAGCGTGTCGTCGGCGTTACCGACGGCAGCCAGCGTGGTCTGGTCGATCGTAACGGTAGTAGCAGCGCCACCATCGACGGCAATCTGGAACGAGACACTGTCAGCAGCGTCGGTGATGGTCGTCGCAGCGAAGTTGGCGGTCGAGGTGAACGTACCCGCGGTAGCGGCCGAGCCGGCGCCGGTGGTGTTCAGGTTGACGCTGACTGCGGTCGAGCCGACAGCACCACCCTCGAACGACAGCGTCTTCACCGCGGACGTGCCAACGGCGGTAGTATCGATCGCGAAAGAACCGGTCTTGAACGACTTGTCCTGGCGCGCCTGGCGGAGCGTGGACTGCATCGACTCGACGGTCTTGGTGATCGACGAAAGGCCGTTGTCCGCAGCTTCAATCGTCTTGATGCCGTTGGACATGGAGTCGAGCAGGCTCGCCATATCCGAAGCACGAGAGTTAAGCGAAGCGGCGGTGAAGAAGTTAGTCGGGTTGTCGAGCGCCGAGTTCACCTTCAGACCGGTAGCGAGACGCTCCTGCGTCTTGGCCATGGACGAAGCGGTGGACTGGAGGCTCAGCAGGTTCGAGCGAACTGCCTTTGACAGATTTACATCAGCCATTTTGGAGGCCCTTTCTGGGTCCGTACTCAGTTACTAAACCGTCTCTCCTGAGACGCGGCTGGATCATCGATCGCGACCGGCAAAAGAAGTCTTAAGTTCGATCGCTGAATTGAAGTTTGCCTCGGACATTGGAGGCAAATGTCCTGGGCATTCGAGGCAAAGTTAATGAGCAGTTTGCTCAATGCTTCGAAGTGGTACGCAAAGCCGCCTGCCCAATGAAAAAGGCGGGCCGAAGCCCGCCTTTGGTATTCCCGAGGTAGTTTGCCTTAGAACAGGCGGAGCACCGCCTGGTCGGCCTGCGAGGCCATCGATAGCGCCGTCGAGCTAAGCTGCTGGCGGGTCTGCAGGGCCAGCAGGTTCGCCGCTTCCTCGTTGGTATCGGCCAAGGTCAGGTTCGCCGCGCCGGTTTCCAGTGTGTTGATCATGTTCTTGGTGAAATCGGTGCGGTTCTGCACGATCGACAGGTTCGAGCCGAAGGACGAGGCCTGCGAGCGGAGCTTGCCGAGCGCAGTACCGAGGATTTCCAGCTTCGCATCGAGCTTGGAGTCGAGGTCGAAGTCGGAGTTGACGACGTGGTCGATGCCCAGGGTGGTGTTGTTGATGGCGATCGGGTCGCCATTCTCGTTTTTGGCCTGGATGTCGATGGTCGAGGTGCCGGTCTCGTTGAACGTCAGCTTGAGCTTGTCGCCGCGGAGCAGGTTGATGCCGTTGAAGGAGGCATCGTCGGCGAACTTGTCGAGCTGGTCGCGCAGTTCGTTGAACTGGGTGACGAGGTTCTTGCGAACGGTATTGCCGCCGATCTCGCCGGTATTGGTGGTACCGTCGACTTCGCCGTCCGTGCCGATGCCGGTGACGGTCAGCTCTTCGGTCGAGAGGTTCTCGATGCGGAGCTTGCCGTTGTCGTTGGAGGCGCGGATCTTGTCCTTCAGCGAGGTGTTGGTGTTGATTTCCTGAACCAGGGCATCGACCGTCTTCACCGCACCAGCGGCCACCGCAGCCGCGCCACCAGCGGACGCGCCGCCGTTGACGCCCAGGCCGGTAACCGTGGTGTTGTTGTCGGCGTCGGTTTCGGTAAATGCGGAGATCGCCACCGAGGAGTTGGCGCCGGTGGAGGCCGAGGTCAGAACGAGCTTGCCCGTACCGTCGACCGAAGCGGTGACGCCAGTGACGCCGGCATCGGTCAGCAGTTCGTTGAACTCGGCGACGTCGTCGAGAGTGTCATCGCCATTGCCGACCGCAGCGAGGGTGGTCTGGTCGATCGTCACGGTGGTGGCGGCGCCACCATCGACGGCGATCTGGAACGACACACTGTCCGCGGCGTCGGTGATGGTCGTCGCGGCGAAGTTGGCGGTCGAGGTGAACGTACCCGCGGTGGCAGCAGAGCCGGCGCCGGTGGTGTTCAGGTTGATGCTCACCGGCGTAGTGCCGATGGCGCCGTCCTCGAACGACAGCGTCTTTACCGTCGCGGTGCCGATGGCGGTCGCGTCGAGCGCATAGGACATGGTCTTGAACGACTTGTCCTGGCGGGCCTGACGCAGGGCCGACTGCATCGACTCGACGGTCTTGGTGATGGAGGTAACGCCGTTATCGGCGGCCTCGATGGTCTTGATGCCGTTCGACATCGAGTCCAGCAGGTTTGCCATGTCGGACGCACGACTATTCAGCGACGCGGCAGTGAAGAAGTTGGTCGGGTTGTCGAGCGCAGTGTTCACCTTGAGGCCGGTGGCGAGACGCTCCTGCGTCTTTGCCATCGAGGCAGCGGTGGACTGGAGGCTCAGGAGGTTCGAGCGAACCGCCTTTGACAGGTTAACTTCCGGCATGGGTGGAATCCCTTCTGGCTAAATCGATAATCTCGTCCTGAGATTGAGAGGGATCGTAGCCTCGGCCGGCTTAAGAATGGTTAACGGGATGCTTCCGAACGCAGTTAATTTTGTGTTCCGTGACGGGCCGATGTCGTCCGCAATGCCTTGGATATCTTGGGGAAACCGGCGTTTCGGCAGTTCTTGCCGAGCATGCGCCGGATCACTCGCGGTTAGGGAATTGGCCGCCGCCGACGCAGAATCGTCAGGGCTCAGACGAGCCGATCGTGCAGCGCCAGCGAACCCTGCGCCGGCAGGTCGGCACTGCCCAGCCTGAGGATGATTTCGCGGTCGCTGGTGGGCTTGGGCGGCAGTTGGCCGGAGAGCAGGGCTGCGGCAAAGGCCGAACCCGGCGGAGGCGGCGGCGCGGGGAGCGGCGGCAGCAGCTGCGCGGCAGTGTTCTGTGGGGGAGGCGGCGGCGGGGCGTCCGGCTGGTCCGACCCGTGACGGGAATCGCCAAGCAGCGTGCGCGACCGATAGTCGGCGACGGCTCCGAGTCCCATGTTGATCGGTTCGGGCGCTATTCTGGCGCTCATGGACCGGCATTCCTAATTTGCCACTAGCGGGCAACCATGCCGGTCCAGGCTTTCATCCCGCTTTCGCGGTTCGAAGCAATTTGCCGAAAACTATAGTGATCTAGAGCGTTGGAACCCTCTAGGTCTGAGTTTTGTCGCGCTGAAGCACTCTATAGCGCGCGGTTGATCGAGACGCCACTGGCGGCCTGCGGTGGCTGCCCGGCGATTTCGCCATTGGCGCCGTAGGTCTTGGGGCGGGCCTTGGCGTTAATCGCCTTGGCCACATCGGTGAGGAGCTCCTCGGTGACCGAGCGGGCGGTGGCGATGACGCGCAGGTTCTCGGCCATCTGTGTGGCCAGCCGATCATGTCCGCCGAGCAAGGCGTCGACCAGAGCCGGGGCCTCGGCGCGCAGCCGGGCGGACTGGCGCTGTACCGAGCGGGCAAAGCCCATGTAATCCTGGGCGAGGCGGGTCTTTTCAGCGGTCAGCTGGCCGGCATCCTTGGCGCGGCCGGCGCGGAGCAGGGTGGTCTCCTGGTTCAGCACCACGACCAGGTTCTCGAGCGTTTCCATGGCGAGGCCGCAGAGCTCGGCGGCGGGGAGGGAGTCGAGGGCCGCGAGGCGTTCGGCAGCAGCATTCATCATTTCAGCGCTCCGCTGGTTCTTGGCGTTATTGTGTTCTTGGGGATGGAGTTCTGCGCGGCTTCCTGCGCCGCGATGAGATCGGGCAGCAGCGCATCGGCGAGGCCGACGCCGCCCGAGCGGGCCAGCACATCGGCCATCTGCTCGGCCTGCATGCCGCGCCAGGTTTCTTCGGCAAAGCCGCCGCCCATGGCGCTTTCGTCGGTCTTCAGCGAGGCGAACATTTCCTTCATCAAGGTGTTGAGGAAAACCCCCTCAAGGTCCTTTGCCTGCTCGCGAAGGTGCCCAACCTGGGCGGGCGAGAGCGTCGTCGTCTTGTTCTGGCCGGCAAAGCCGAGACCCGATGCAGAGCTCAGCATCACAGCACCTCGATTTCGGCCTGCAGCGCGCCCGAAGCCTTCACCGCCTGGAGGATGGCGATGAGGTCGCGCGGACTGATGCCCAGCGCGTTAAGGCCATCGACCAGTTGCTGCAGGCTCACCGATTCCGGCACCACCGCGAGGTTGGTCTCGGTGGTGTTCACCGAGAGATCGGTGCGTGGCTCCACTGCGGTCTGGCCGAGGCTCAGTGGGTTCGGCTGCACCACGGTGGGGCTCTCGGCGATGGTCACCGTGAGGTTCGACTGGGCGACGGCGACGGTCGAAACCCGCACGTCCTTGCCCATGACGATGATGCCGGAGTTCTCGTCGATGACGATCTTGGCCGGCAAGTCGGTCTCGATCACCAACTGCTCGATATCGGTCAGGAGGTCGACGATGTTGCCGTTGAAGTTGCGCGGCAGGTTGAGCCGGATGGTCGCCGGATCTTCGGGGGTGGCGCAGGGCACGCCGATGAAATCGTTGATCGCCAGCGCGATGCGGCGCGAGGTGGTAAGGTCGGGGTTGCGCAAGGCCAGCCGCAGCGTGCGCTGGGCGCCGAGCACGAAGCCGATCTCGCGCTCGATCAGGCCGCCGGAAGAGATACGGCCGGTGGTGGGGACGCCCGAGACCACCGAGGCGGCGTCGCCTTCGGCCGAGAAGCCGTTGATGGTGACCGACCCCTGGGCGATGGCATAGACCTCGCCATCGGCGCCGAGCAGCGGGGTGACCAGCAAGGTGCCGCCCTGCAGGCTCTTGGCATCGCCGAGCGAGGCGACGTTGACGTCGAGGCGCGAGCCTTGGGTCGAGAAGGCCGAAAGGTTCGCCGTCACCATCACTGCCGCGACGTTGCCGGTCCGCATGTTCTCGCCGCGGGTATTGACGCCCAGCCGCTCGAGCATGGCCTGCAGGCTCTGCTTGGTGAAGGGCGAGTTGTTGAGCCCGTCGCCGGTGCCGTTGAGGCCGACCACCAGGCCGTAGCCAACCAGTTGGTTGTCGCGGACGCCCTCGATGTTGACGACATCCTTGATGCGGGCGGCAGCGGCGTAGGTCACGCTTGGCTGCGGCAGCAGCAGCAATGCCGTCATAAGACCAAGCAGTGCGCGTTTGAGGTTGAATTTAGCCATCTGGCAGTCCCCGGAGTGCGGCGCATCCCCATGCGCCGTGATTGCCAGTGGTGTTGCGAGAACCGTGCCAGTTTAGCCAATACCTTGAAATTCCACGAGATTGGCGCTCGGCCAGTGGGTTTGGATGATGCTGGTCGGCAAGTCCTGCCGGGTGCATTAACGTTTGCTTAACTGCTGGCGGCAGATTTTGCCGGGCAGTGGCAGGCAGGTGAGTCCGGTGCGGATCGAGAACAATGCGCGAGTAGGCAATGTGGCGGGGCGCTCGGCGGCCGGCCGCGGCTCGTCCGGCGTGGCGTTCGAGATCGGGCAGGGGTCGCAGGCCCAGGAGGCGCGGCCGACCGCAACGATCGCCGCCACCACTTCGCTCGATGCATTGCTGGCGTTGCAGGCGGTCGAAGATCCGCTGCTCAAGCGCAAGAAGGTGGTGCGTCGCGGCAACCAGCTGATCGATACGCTCGAGGGGCTGCGCGGCGACCTGCTGGTCGGCCGGATGGCCGAGGGACGCCTCAACCAGCTCATGGCTGTGTTGACCCAGGCGCGGGAGCACAGCGAGCCCGGATTGGACGCTTTGCTCGACGATATCGAGCTGCGCGCCAGGGTCGAACTGGCCAAGCGCGGACTGTACCCCGCCTGACACAGTTGGCGCCTCTCCACTCACGGATTAATCACCAAGCTTTTGAAAGCTTGCGAAGCATGCCCTTGCGCCACTATAAGGCCCGCCATTAGGGGCGTTTTGGAATCGAGTCAGAATGTCGACTGAAGTTCTTGAATACCGACCTACTCAGGACGAACCGTTTATGAACCCGCGGCAGCGGGAGTACTTCCGGCAGAAGCTGGAGCGGTGGAAGAGCGAGATCCTCGCAGAAAGCCGCGAAACGCTCGAGAACCTGCAGGAAGAAAGCCAGAACCATCCGGACATGGCCGACCGCGCCTCCTCGGAGAGCGATCGGGCACTTGAACTCCGCACCCGTGATCGGCAGCGCAAGCTGATCTCGAAGATCGATGCGGCGCTCAAGCGGATCGAGGATAACACCTACGGCTATTGCGAAGAAACCGGCGACCCGATCGGGATCGCCCGGCTCGACGCCCGGCCGATCGCCACGCTCTCCCTGGAAGCCCAGGAAATGCACGAGCGGCGCGAGAAGGTGTACCGCGACGAATGACAAGAAGGCCCGCAGCGATGCGGGCCTTGTTGTTTGTGGCTCCGGCTAGTTCGCTGACAGGCCCGGCCCGGGAGCACGGCCCTTGCGCCATGTACCGGGCGGGAGTCCGACCACCTTCTTGAAGGCGCGGTTGAATGCTGCCTCGGAGTCGTACCCGACCTGGGCGCCGGCCTGCGCGACGCTTATGCCTGGATTTTCCAGCAGCCGCGCTGCCAGCTGCATGCGCCAGCGCGCTAGGTACTGCATTGGCGGATCGCATGCATAGTGGGTGAAGCGGTTGGCGAAGACCGTCCGCGACAACCCGACGGCGCGCGCCAGGCCCTCGAGTGTCCAGTTTGCCGCCGGCTGGCCGTGGATCAGACGAAGGGCCTGGCCGACATGCGGGTCCTTCAGCCCCGAGAGCCAGCCGCGAGCATCCTCGGGCAGGCCTTCCACATATTCACGGATCACCTGCACGAACATGAGCTCGGCAAGCTTGGCAAGAACCGTCTCGCCACCCGGGTTGCCCCGGTCAGTCTCCGAGACGGCGTGATGGACGAGATTGACCAGCCAGCCCTGCCGGGCGGTGCCGCGTCCATGCAGGACCCGGGGCAGCGATTTGATGAATGGGTTGTAGGGGCGGATATCGCAGCCGAGATAGCCGCAAACGAAGCGGCAGGAGCCGACGCTGGAGCCTTCGTTGACGACGTAGGGCAGTTGGCGATCGATCGGATGATGGTACATGGCGAGGTCGGGTTTGGCCCGCATGCCGATCGCCGAACAGAGGGCATGCGCATCGTCCATCGGAAAGGCAACGATGTCACCGGCCTCGAGGCGAAGCGGCTCGGCAGAGCCGTCGGTCATCTCCACCCAGCAGGCGCCCTCGATCAGGGTGTGGAAGAAGAACACGTATTGCGAGTTCGGCATTACCTTGCTGGCGATCACCGAGGCGCGCGGCGCTTCCGCGACCCAGGGCTCGCGGAAAGTGCTGTCGAAGAATATCGCGCCGGTGAGCCGTACGGCGGCAAGCACGTCAGAAAGAACGTCCATTCGCAGGCACTCCGCGCGGCCGGAATTTCCGCAATACGGGACAAAATGCCTTTCTCGATATGCATCGACTATCACCGAAACGACTGGGCGAGGCAAGGCGCAGCGCCCCGACTTTCTTGCCATGTCGGGTCCGGACGCCCGAGCAATGAAACGGGACGATCGGATATTCGCCAGAATGGAGAGGGTGGGTAGCTTTTGCCGGCTGATCGATTTCTGGGAGGACAGCATGCATGACGAGGACATCAACAGCTTTGCCGGCAACCTGAGGGGGACGCTCATCCGAGCCAGCGATACCGCCTATGACGGCGCCCGCAGGCTCTATAACGGCATGATCGACAAGCGGCCGATGCTGATCGCGCAATGCGTCGACAGCGGCGACGTGATCACGGCGGTGAATTTCGGACGCGAGCACGGCCTGGCCATTGCCGTGCGCGGCGGCGGACACAACGGGCCGGGATTTGCCAGCGTCGACAATGGTCTCGTCATCGACCTTTCGATGATGAAAGGCGTGCGGGTCGACCCGAAGGCGCGGACGGTCCGAGTGGGGCCGGGATGCACGACGGGCGACGTGGATCACGCCACGCATGCCTTCGGCCAGGCAGTGCCCTTCGGCATCATCTCGACTACCGGCGTCGGCGGGCTCACACTGTCGGGCGGGCACGGGTACCTGAGCCGACAATACGGGCTGGCGATCGACAGCCTGATCGAAGCCGACGTGGTGCTGGCCGATGGCAGCTTTGTCACCGCCAGCGAGACCGAGAACAGCGACCTGATGTGGGCGCTGCGCGGCGGCGGCGGCAATTTCGGCGTCGTGACGAGCTTCCTGTTCCGTACGCATCCGGCCAAGATGCTCTACGGCGGGCCGATCATCTTCGATCTCAGCCACGCAGAGACGGTGATGCGGTGGTATCGGGCGTTCCAGGAGGGGGCGCCAAAGGATTTCTACATCTGGCTTGGGCTGCAGTCAGTCCCACCCGGCGACCCGTTCCCGAAGGAGCACTGGGGCAAGAAAATGTGCGTCCTGCTGGTTGCGCATAACGGTGAGAATGCCGAGGCGGCGGTGAATCGCATACGGGCCGAGCTCCCGGCGCCGATCATCGATTGGGCCGGGCCGATCGCCTATCCGGCGCTGCAGAGTATGTTCGATGCGCTCTATCCGACGGGGCTGCAGTGGTACTGGAAGGGCGATTTCGTCGAGACGCTGTCGGATGAGGCGATTGCGGAACACCTGAAGCATGCCGCCACGGTGCCCACTCCGATTTCGGCTATGCACCTCTATCCGATCGATGGCGCGGTCCATGACCGGGCGAGCGGCGATACGGCCTGGAACTGCCGCAACGCGCGCTGGTCGATGGTTATCGTCGGCGTCGATTCGGATCCAGCCGGGGCAGGGGCGCTGAAGGATTGGGCCAATGGCTACTGGAATGCGGTCCATCCGTACGATCTCAGCGGCGCCTATCCGAACTTCATGATGGAGGAAGGCGAAGCGCGGGTTCGGGCGACCTATGGCGACAACTACTCCCGGTTGGCCAGCCTCAAGGCCAAGTACGACCCGACCAACCTCTTCCACGTCAATCAGAACATCCGGCCGTCGGCCTAGTCCGACTCCTGGTTCGCGATGACGCTACA
>NZ_LMCR01000016.1:0-429378 GCF_001424865.1 Devosia sp. Root105 | reverse complement strand
AACCCGAGCTGCGATCAGCCGGGTGAAGAATCGGAGCGGCACGCCCGTGACGCTTGGCAGGTCAGCCGGCACGGCGACGTCGGCGGGCACAAACCTGGTCTGGATGCGCATTTCCAGCGGCGGCGCCGGCGGAACGATGCGGTCGCGATAGACCGGGGTCCAGTGCAGCACGGACGGGAGCCGCGCCAGCATGGCCGAGTTGCAGCAGCTGGCGACCATGCGGCTGGTGGTCGAGTCCGATTTCGACCTGTAGCCCTCGAGCAGTTCGGTGCCCTTGGTGCAGTGCACCCGATCATTGCGATAGAGCAGGTAAGGCGTGCCGGCGCCGGCATCCAGAATTGCTGGTGCGCCGGGCAGGGCTTCGATCAGGCGGGAGCCGGCCTGGCAGTCATCGCAATGGCAGACGAGGCTGATTACCGGCGCGCCAGTCAGCTCGAGTTCGACATTGCCGCAGGCACAGCGTGCCACATACCGCGCCGTCATCGCTTCGTTCTGCCATAGGCGGCGAGGAAGACTCGTACACCGGCCTCGGCGTTGCGACGCAGTTCGGCCTGCGAGGGAATGGCATCGTCGCCGAGCAGCATGGCCTGGTTCAGCGGAGCCGACATGATCAGCCAGTTGAAGTGTTCCGCCGCGGTTGCCGGGTCGTCGACAGCAAGCAGGCCGCGTTTGGCGAGGCCCTCGAACACAGCGGCCAGCATCTTCATGGCGCGTGCCGGGCCGCGCTCGTAAAGCACACGGGCCAGTTCGGGGAAGCGTGTCACCTCGCCGATCACCAGACGCCGCAACTGCATGATGCGGGGCGTCAGAACGACGGTCAGCTGCCGTAACGCATATTCGACGAGGTAGTCAGCGAGGTCCTCGTCCGGCCCGAGCTGCGCCACGTCGTTATGCACGGTGTCGCCGGCGCCAGTGGTCATGCCGCCGACGATCTCGACGAACAGCGCCTCCTTCGAAGAGAAGTGCTTGTAGACGGTCTGCTTTGACACGGCAGAGAGGGCGGCGATCTCATCCATGTTGGTGCCGAGATAGCCGCTTTTCAGGAACACCTCGGTGGCGGCGTCGAGAATGGCCCGGCGTTTGCGGGCAGAGCGGCCATCGCCTTCCGCATCCGCGTGTTCGTTCACTTCCGAGCCCATCGACCTGCCACTTTCCAAAAACCTTCACAGCCCTGATTGACATCACAGTACTGGACAGTCTAGTTTCTGACAACGGCACAGAACTGGACGGTCCAGTTCTGAATGAGTCGACGGCAGCAGCCGTCATACGAGAAGCAGGGAGAGCTTGAATGTCGAACCGAAGCTTCGTGCTGGTTGCCACTTTGGTGGGAGCGCTTGCCCTGCCGATCCCTGGCGCGCTGGCAGAGACCGCAATGCAATCGCCTGAAAATCACACCGCAGGAGACGTTTCGATGACCAACGACACCAGATCGGCCACCCTCAAGGTCCCGGGCGCGACGCTTTACTACGAGGTGCAGGGCAGTGGCCCGACGCTGCTGATCATCCCCGGCGGTCCACAGGATGCGGGCGTGTTCGCCGAGCTGTCGCAGCGCCTCGCCGACCGCTACACCGTGATCGCCTACGATCCGCGCGGCAATTCGCGCTCGACGTTTGACGGCGAGATCAAGCCGCTGCTGATGGACCAGCAGGCGGATGACGCCGCGGCGTTGATCGAGGCGCTGGGCAAGGGCCCGGCCTATGTGTTCGGCACCAGCGGTGGTGCACAGATCGGGCTCAACCTCGCGGCACGGCACCCCAAGCTGGTGCAGGCGCTGGTAGCGCATGAGCCACCGTCGATGATGCTGATGGACGATCCGAGCGAGGCCGTGGCGGCCGACAAGGCGCTCTACGACACCTACGTCAAAGACGGCGTCGATGCGGCGATGGGGATGTTCTTCTCGATGAACGGTCTCGCGGAGGAGGGCGGCGACGCAGCAGAAGCGTCGCCGGAATTCGAGATGCCGCCGGAAGAGGCGGAAACCTTCGCCCGGGTCAGCGGCAATTTCGAGTACTGGCTGGCGCACGGCATGCTGCCGCTGTCGCTCTATACGCCGGACGTGGCGACGCTGAAGGCAGGCAGCCCGAATATCGTCGTCGCCATCGGCGAGGCGTCGGCCGGCCAGCCGATCGAGGAAATGAGCCTGGCGCTGACCAACACGCTCGGCATCGCGCCGACGAAATTCCCCGGCGATCACATGGGCTTTGGACCCCAGGCTGCCGCGTTTGCGGACGCGCTGCACAGCTCGTTCGCCAACTGACGGAGGCAAGCATGCACATCCAGTTCGCCGAACTGCCGGTGTTCGACCAGGACCGGGCCATCGCCTTCTATGCCGACAAGCTCGGCTGCGAGGTGGTTGCCGATGCGCCGATGGGCGCCGATGGCTGGCGGTGGATCGAAGTGAAGTTCCCCGGCGCCCGCACGGCGCTGCACTTCCTCCGCCGCCCCGACGACAAGCCATCGGCCGAGCCGGTGCTGGTGCTGGTCGAGGCCGACGTGGCGGGAACGATCGAGCGGCTCCGCGCCAAGGGCGTCGAGATCATCACCGAGCCGGGCGAGGCGCCGTGGCAGCCGGGCCGGGTGGTGGCGGAGTTCCGCGACAGCGAGGGCAACCGGATGGTGATCGGCAGCTACTGAATCTGGAGGTTCCGGCCTGAGTCGGGACCTCCGGTTTTCAGTCAGCGGAAAGTGCGGAACGACGAGATGTTGCCGTCCAGCCACCAGGGCAGGGTGGCGACATCGCGGTTGAAGTCCTCGCAGCGGCGGAAGTTGCGATCCTCGCAGACCTCAACCGTCATTGAGCCGCTGATGCTGATCGAGGCGATGCGATTGTTCCAGGAACCGAGGTCCCGGTTGCTGTCGCCGACGCCGACGCAGAAGCTGCGGCCACGGAAACGGATGTCGTCGTAAAAGCAGGCCCGCCGCCGGACGTTCGAGTCGCCGCCGCCACCGCCGGTCCGTGACAGGAAGTTCTGCGACACCCAACCGCTAGGGCCGCCGTGGTTGACCCAGCACCAGCCGCCGTTGCAATTGCTGATGCGCACGCTCTGGCCGGCGCGCAGCACGTCGACAACGGCATAACTGGTGCCCGGACCACGACGGACGTTGACGTTGGAGGTCGCCACGGCGTTGCCCACGCCACTGCCGCCCCCGGGGTTGTCGGGAACGATGACAAACGTCTCTTGCGCCAGCACCTGGGGCACCGCTCCCAGGCCAGCAGCCAGCATCGCCGCAATGAATAGTGCTCTTATCATAACGATCTCCTCAACCCGGCTGGAAACAGACGCGCGCACTGTGCGGTTTCGTACAGAACGCGAGAAGTGTTGGCCGTCCGTTGCGCAAGTACTACCATTCAAAGCGGCGAATTGATGCGCATGGCGCGCTGTTCAGTTCAAAATCGTTGAACCGGTCGCGTAAATAGTTGCATCTTATTTGATGTCACATGGCCATCCGGCGCAAGCGGAAGCTTAGGCAATAGCTGCGATGGCTGCTGGTGTTCGTTGGACGCGGAGAGCCGACATGGCCCGCAACAAGCCGCTTGGCCGGCCAAAGGCGAGGAGGCGACGTTGAGCACCGCTCCGCGGCATATCCGCGAACCGTCCTATTTCGACGCGGTGGCGCCACTGGTGGTGCTTGCCGTGCTGATCGCCGGTGCGGTGACGCTGTTCGGGCTCAAGGCGACGGATGGACCGCTGCAGGTGGCGATTATTCTCGCGGCAATGTTCACCTCGTTCATTGTGCTGAAGAATGGGCACAGCTGGGAGGAAGTGGCCGAGGCCGGGCGTAAGGGCGTCTCCTCGGTGGTCGGCGCCATCTTCATCCTGTTCGCGGTAGGGGCGCTGATCGGCACCTGGAATATGGCCGGGACCATCCCGACGCTGGTCTACTATGGCATCCAGGTGATCAATCCGGACTGGTTCTACCTCGCCTCTCTGCTGGTCTGCGCCGCCATCGCCATGGGCATCGGCAGCTCGTGGACCACGGCGGGCACAATCGGGGTCGGGCTGGTGGGGCTGTCGTTCCTCGCCGGCGTCTCGCCCGCGATCACCGCAGGAGCCGTGATTTCCGGCGCCTATGTCGGCGAGAAGCTGTCACCCCTATCCGAGACGGCCATCCTTGCCGCGCAGCTCACCGGCACCACCATCTACGCGCATTTGCGGGCGCAGGTCTGGAGCTCGGTGCCGGCGCTGCTCGTCGCCGCCATCGGCTTCGGCATCTTCGGCTGGGCCGACAGTTCGAGCGGCGCGAGCGACAGCGTGATCGCCTCGGAGCTTTCGGCGCTGTCGACGCTGTTCAACATCACACCGCTGACCCTGCTGCCGCTGGTGCTGCTGATCGTCTTGTCGATCTTCAAGGTGCCGCCATCGCTGGCGATCATCGGCTCGGCGCTCGCTGCGGCGGTGCTGGCGCCGTTGCTGCAATCCGAGGCGGTGCTGCGCTTCGTCAACGACCCCGAGCTGGCGCCGGCCGCCGCCTACCTCAAGGCCGGGTGGCAGGCGATGGGCACCGGGTTCGAAGCCAACTCGGGCATCGAGGTGGTCGACAGTCTGCTGTCGCGTGGCGGCATGGCGAGCATGCTGCTCACCATCTGGCTGATCCTCGGCGCCCTGGTCTACGGCACGCTGCTCGATGAGTTCGGGCTGCTGCTGAAGCTGGTGACGCCGGTGCTGATGCGGGCCCGCAGCACCGGCTCGCTGATCGCCACCGTGGTTGGCACGGCGTTCGGACTCAATATCGTCGCCGGCGACCAATATGTGGCGGTGGTGCTGCCGGCGCGGATTTTCCGCGCCGAGTTCAACAAACGCGGTCTCGCCGCCACCAACCTGTCGCGGGCAGTGGCGGATGGCGGCAGCGTCACCTCGCCGCTGATCCCGTGGAATTCCTGCGGCGCCTATATGGCGGCGGTGCTCGGCGTGCCGACACTGGTCTACCTGCCGTTCTGCCTGTTCAACATCGCGAGCCCATTGGTCACGTTGCTGCTGGGGTTCAGCGGGTTTCGGATCGAGCCGGTGGAGCCGAAGGTGGAAGAGGCGGATTCAGTTTCGCCTTAGGGTGTTCCACCGATGGACGCCCCACCTCCGATGTCATCCCAGCGAAAGCTGGGATCCATTTCTCAGCCCGCGCAGGTGGTGAGTTGGGTCCCAGCTTTCGCCGGGATGACAGCCGGTGGGTGAGGCGACCATCGAGCCTAACCGCGGCGCGGCTGCAGCCAAATGGCGCAATATCCTATGCCACCGCCTCGCGACTATCGTCCAACGCGCCCACCATGTACTGCACCAGTTCGGACGCGTTGGTCTCGCCGGTGCGTTTCTCGGTGACCTTGCGGCCGCGATGCATCACCACGATGCGGTCGGCGACGGCGAAGACGTCGGGCATGGTGTGGGTAATGAGGATCACCGGCACGCCCTGGTCGCGGAGGCGGCGGATCAGCTCCAGTACCTTCTGCTGCTCGGGCACGCCGAGATTATTGGTCGGCTCGTCCATGATCATCAGCCGCGCCTTCCAGTAGATGGCGCGGGCGATGGCGACGGCCTGCCGCTGGCCGCCCGAGAGACTCTCGATCGGCTGGGTGAGGCTGGGGAACTGGATATCGAGGGTTGCGAGGCTCTGCTCGGCCTCGGCCAGCATCAGCTTGTCGTTGAGCGTGTTGATCAGCCCGCCGAGATAGCGGTGTTTCACCTCGCGGCCGAGGAAGATGTTGGCGGGCACGTCGAGATTGTTGGCCAGCGCCAGGTCCTGGTAGATCGTCTCGATGCCGGCGCTGCGCGCGTCGATGGGCTTGGGGAAGCTGACCGGCTTGCCCTCGAAGCGGATCTCGCCCTCATCGGGCAGGTGAACGCCGGAAACGCACTTGATCAGCGTCGACTTGCCGGCGCCGTTGTCGCCGAGCAGCGCCACCACCTCGCCGGGGTTGATGTCGAGGCTGACATCGTTGACCGCGGTGAGGCCGCCGAAGCGCTTCACCAGGTTGCGGATCGACAGAACCGGTTCGCTCATGACCCTCTCCCGCGGCGGCCGAGGATCAGGTCGCGCGACTGGTCGATCAGCACGGCGATGATCACCACCGCGCCGACTACAATGAATTGCCAGAAGGCCTGGACGTTCATCATCACCAGCCCGGTGGTCAGCACCGCGATGATGAGCGCGCCGATCACCGTGCCGATGATCGAGCCGGCGCCGCCGAACAGGCTGACGCCGCCGATGATCACCGCGGCGATGGAGCTCAAAAGCAGCGGATCGCCGATCACCGCCGAGCCAGCAGTGAAGCGCAGCGTCGAGAGGAACCCGGCAATGCCGGCGGTGACCGAACTCAGCATGTAGAGCTTGACGATGTGGCGATCGACCGGGATGCCGGTGCGCAGCGCCGCCTGCATGTTGCCGCCGATGGCATAGGTATGCCGGCCGAACTGGGTGCGGTTGAGGATGAACATGCAGATGATCACGACGATGGCCGTGATCACCACGGGCCAGGTGAAGATGCGATCCATCTGGCGCAGCATGGCGCCGGTGACGTCGGGGCGGAAGAACGCATAGAAGCCGCCACCTTCGCCGTTGACGACGTAGAACAGCGATTCATTGCCATAGTCGCGGATATCGGCAGGCAGGCCGATGACGGTGGTGTTCTCGGAGAACAGCAGCGCCATGCCGCGCACGATGAAGGATGAGCCGAGCGTCACGATGAAGGCCGGGACCTTGAGCTTGGCGATGATCAGGCCATTGACGAGGCCGACGCCGGCCGAGGCGCCGACCGCGGCGAGGAAGCCCAATGTTGCGGCGAGAAACAGCGGTGCGCCGGCATTGAACGAGGCGCGGATGGCGTGGGCCGAGACCACCGAGGCGAGGCTCATTACCCAGCCGACGCTGAGGTCGATCCCCGCCGAGATGATGACGAAGGTCTGCCCCAGTCCGAGCAGCAGCACCGGAGTGATGGCGACGAGGATGTTCATCGCGTTGCGCAGCGTCAGGAAGGTGGCGCCGCCGGAGAGCGGCACGACGATGATGAAAAAGGCGATCATCAGGCCGAGGAACGCCCAGGCCCAGAGCCGGCTGGCGAGGAGGATGAAACGCTTGTCGGGCGAGAGCCGGGGCTCCGCTGGAATTGTCTTGCTGTCGGTCACGGCTGCCCCGGCTTGGTGAGAGACGGCGGTGGCCGGAGACCTGAGGCCTCCGGCTGCTCGTGCGGGATGGTCAGTTCACCTTGTAGATGAAGCGTGCGTATTCGGGATCGGCGACATTGTCTTTGTCGATGATGGCAAAGCCGGTCTCGACGCGGCGCGGCAGGCTGGTGACGCCGGCGGCATCGGCGACGGCGAATTGCACCGCCATATAGCCCATGTCGAAGGGCTTCTGCGCCAGGACCAGCGACACCACGCCCTTGCCCATCAGCTCGATGGCTTCGGCCGTCGCGTCATAGGCCACGACCTGCACATGCCCGCCGAGGCCGGCATTGACCACCGCGTTACCGGCGCCGCCGGCGCTGAACACGTTGGTGCCGAACACGCCGGCGAGGTCGGGGTTCTGCTCGATCACCGCGGCGGTCTGCTGCGCGGCCTTGTTCTGGTCATCGAGGTTGTAGTCGGGGCCGAGCACCTTGATGTCGGGGAACTCGTTCTTCATCACCTCGGCAAAGCCTTGCTCGCGGCCTTCGACCGACGAGACGTTGGGGTTGGTGGAGTTGATGTAGACCGTGCCCTTGCCGCCGATCGCCTTGGCGAGGCCGCGGGCCGAGATACGGCCACCTTCGACGTTGTCGGAGCCGATATAGCTGATCGGGAACTTCACCGGACCGTTGGCATAGTCGCCATCGCCGAGGAAGGTGTCGACGGTGATCACCTTGATGCCGGCATCGAGTGCTGCCTGCAGCGGCGCCACCATCTGATCCTTATCGGTGGGGGCGGTGATGATGTAGTTGAGGTCGCCTCGCGCCACCAGCGCATCGAGGATCGGGGTCTGCGCTTCGACACCCCAGGTCGGCGGGACCTGGGTCACCACTTCGACGCCGAGGTCCTTGGCCGCGGCTTCGACGCCCAGTTGCATGACCTGGTAGAACGGATCGACCACGCCCGGCAGGAAGCCGATCTTGATGTCGGCGGCGGAAACGGTGGCCGTAGAGAGTAATAGCGTGCCCAGCAGGGCAGCAGTCATCGTCGACGCGTTACGCATCGAAACCTCCCCTTATTGTTGTGATCCGGCGGCTCCTTTGAACTCCTCCGCCAGATCACCAACGATAGGCCCGCGCGCTCACATTTGTAAACTGGCCGGATATATTCAAACCGCGCTAGGGCAACACGATTTCGCGCTCGATGCCGATTGCCTCGAGGAAGTCGCGGTCGTGGCTGACCACCAGCAGCGCGCCGTCATAGGCGGCGAGGCCAGCCTCCACCGCCTCGATGGCGTGGATGTCGAGGTGGTTGGTCGGCTCGTCGAGGATCAGCAGTTCGGGCGGCCGGCCGCTGCCGATGGTGCAGGCAAGGCCGGCGCGCAGCATTTCGCCACCGCTGAGCTGACCGACCGGTTTCAGCGCGGCGTCGGCACGGAACATGAAGCGGGCGAGGGCGGAGCGCGCCGTGGTCTCGCCATCCTCGGGGTTGAGCCGCAGGTAGTTCTCGCGAATGGTCTCAAGCGGATCGAGGAGGCTGACTTCCTGGTCGAGCAACGCATGCCGCCGCGCGATGCGAACCGCACCGGTCACTGGGGCAAGGGTGCCGGTGATCAGCCGGAGCAGGGTGGTCTTGCCAGAGCCGTTGGGGCCGGTGATCGCCACCCGCTCAGGCCCCGTGATGGCAAAGCTCAGGTTGCTGATCACCGGCTGCTGTGGCAGCGGACCGCCGGTGAGCCGATCGAGCTGCAGCACCGTGGTGCCATTGGCGAGGCCACTCGGCTCGAGCTTCACTGCCATCGGCTGCAGCACCTCGATCTCGGCCTTGGCGGCGGCGAGCGCCGTGCTGGCCGAGGCGCGGCGCCGTTCACTGAGCTTCATCTGCTCGCCGCTGGTGTTCTCCGCGTTCATCTTCATGCCGCCCAGCATGATGCGCGGGATATCGCCCTTGGCGGCTTTCCGCGCCCCGGCGCCATCCTTCTTGGCTTTGCGCTCGCGCATCAGCTGCGTCTTGCGGTTGAGCTCGCCGAGGGTGCGCTCGGCAGAAGCGAGGCCCTGTTCGGCGGCGGCCAGCTCGATTGCCTTGCGTTCCTGGTAGAGATCCCAGTTGCCGCCATAGGTGCGGGCGCCGATCGTGGTGAGCTCGACAATGGCGTCCATCTCACGCAGCAGCGCGCGGTCGTGGCTGACCACGATGGCGGCGCCGCGCCAGCGTTTCAGCAGTTCCGTGACAGCCGCCCGGCCATCGCGGTCGAGGTTGTTGGTGGGCTCGTCGAGCAGCAGCATATCCGGCTGTTCGATCAAGAGCGCTGCCAGCGACAGGCGGGTGCGCTGGCCACCGCTCAGCGTGGCGGTGGGTCGATCGAGGGCGAGCGACGGCAGGCCGACATCGGCGAGGGCCGTCTCGATCTTTGCTGGCAACAGCCAGTCGGCCCCTTCGGCATCCTCGAGCGAGCCGGTGCCAGCCTCGAGCCGGTCGAGCCGGGCCAGCTGCTCGGCGCAGCCCAGCGCGTCGGCGACGCTCGCATCGGAGCGTTGCACCGTCTGCCGCAACACGCCGAGCGTGCCGGAGACGACGATCTCGCCGCTGGAGGGCGCGAGTTCGCCGAGGAGCAGTTTCAGCAGCGTGGTCTTGCCAGTGCCGTTGCGGCCGATCAGGCCGGTGCGAACCGGGCCGAAGGAAAGATCGAGATCTGAGAAGAGGGTGACGCCATCAGGCGTCTTGTAGCTCACCGCTTTGAGCGAAATAGAACCGGGCATGGTTGGACTCCGGGTGACGGATCAGGGTGGTTTGATCGGTCATGCGGATATCCATGGGGACCTGCCGGTTAGTGCTGCGGATGGGCGGAAAATAGGGAGGTTCGCCGAGATGTCAACCTTGGTGCCGGCTTACCCCGACTGATAGAGACGGCCCCCTCCCGGCCTCCCCCGCAAGCGCAGGGCTATCGCATATGGAGCACTGACAGTAGTTGGATGGCCTTCCCCCCTTGTGGGAGAAGGTGGCCGAAGGCCGGATGAGGGGTTCTCTTCGTTGCGCGGACCCCTCATCCGCCCTTCGGGCACCTTCTCCCACAAGGGGAGAAGGCTAGAGGTGCCCATCGCCGCCATATGCGATAGCCCTGCCTCAAGGGGGAGGTGCCGCATCCAGTCCCAGGCACGATCGAAGACAGAACCTCGACTCTTCAGCTCCCCCATTATGGGGGAGGATGGGAGGGGGCCGTCTGCTGCAGTCAGTCGCTCTTCCTTGCGCCCTCTCCAGAGACGCGGTGGCGCTCTCGAGCATCACGGCGGATCGATCGTCCGGTTGGCGGCAATCGCTGCGAACCAGTTGGGCGGACGCTCGATCATCCGGCGCACCACCGGGCGTTCCGGGCCCTGGTGCAGGTTGCGCAGTTTTTCGCCGATCACCTCGTCGGCATGGGTGAGACGCTGGTTGTGCCGGGCGTATTCGGTCCAGGTTGGGCTCTTGTAGCTTTCGACCCAGACGTCGGTCTCCGAGAGGTCGCGGCGCAGCACCCATTCGCGCGCTCCGTCGCGCATCCGCACCCGTTTGCGATCGGCCATGACGCGCAGGAACTCGCGCACATCCTGCGGGCGGATCTTGTACTCGATGCTGATGACGATCGGCCCGGAGCGCGGCTCGATCGGCAGCGCGATCTGCGGCTCCTGCCAGCGGTTGGCGGGGTCGAGGTCGAGCATCACCCGCGGCGGGATCGACAGCAGCAGCCCGACTCCGGCGCCGACGACAAGGGCGATGGCCGAGGCGACCAGCGCATTGCTGACGCCGAACTCTTCGCCGGCAACGCCCCAGAGCCAGCTGCCGGCGGCGAGGCCGGCAAAGGTGGCAGTCTGGTAGAGTGACAGCGAGCGGCCGACCACCCAGCGCGGGGTCGAGAGCTGCACGGTGACGTTGAACAGGGTCAGCGCCAGCACCCAGCAGGCGCCGCCGAGCATGAGGGCGACTCCGGTCAGCCAGGGCGAGGGGCTGAGCCCGGTGACCGCGGCGCAGATGGCGAAGCCGACAAAGGCCAGGCGGACGATGGCTTCGCTGGAGAACTGCTCGGCCAGCCGGGCGCTGATCAGCGCCCCGCCGACCGCGCCGAGGCCGAAGGCGCCGAGCAAGAGGCCATAGACCAGCGGTCCGCCGCCGGGGATCTGGCTCGCCACCACCGGCAGCAGCGCCAGCACCGAGCTGGCGGTGAGGCCGAAGATGAAGCTCCGCACCAGCACCTTGCCCAGTTGCGGCGACAACGCCATGTAGCGGACGCCGGCGAACATCGCCGCGCCCACCGCCTCGCGCGGCAGGCCGGCGGGGGCAGGGGCGGGCTTCCAGCGCAGCAGCACGAACAGCAGCCCGAGATAGCTGACAAGGTTGACTGCGAACGCCGCCGCGGCGCCGGCGACGGCGACGATGATGCCGCCCACCGCCGGGCCAAGGCTACGCGACAGGTTAAAGCCGATGGAGTTGAGCGCCACGGCCGAGCCGACGCTGGAGCGCGGCACCAAGTCGCCGACCGAGGCCTGCCAGGACGGGTTATTGAGCGCCGTGCCGCAGCCGATCAGGAAGGTGAAGGTCAGCAGCAGCCAGGGGGTGATCAGCCCAAGCAGCGCGCTGAGGGTCAAGAGCGCCGAGACTGCCAGCATGAAGAACTGCGCCACCAGCATCACCCGGCGGCGCGGGAAATTGTCGGCAATGGCGCCGCCGAGCAGCGAGAACAGCATGATCGGCAGCGAGGTGGAGGCCTGGACCAGCGCCACCAGATCGACGGAGTTGGTCAGCGCCGTCATCATCCAGGCGGCGCCGACGCCCTGGATCAGGGCGCCGAAGCTCGAGACGAGGTTCGCCACCCAGATGTTGCGAAAAGTTCCGTGCTGCAGCGGCTGCAGGACCGATGGTCGATCCTTGGCCATGGCTTACCCCCGATCAGCCCAGGTAGCGGCGCGTCAGGTGCTCCTGGAAGTGTTTGGAGTTCAGCTTCTCGCCGGTGGCGCGCTGCAGCAGCTCGGGCGTCGAGTACTTGCTCGCCTGGCTCCAGATCTTCTCACGCCGCCAGTCGTTGATGCCGACGAAGCGGCCATTGCGCATGTCCTCGCGCGCCTTGGGCTGGTCGCGCTCGATGGCGCTCCAGAGCTGCGCCGCGATGATGGCGCCCAGCGTGTAGCTGGGGAAGTAGCCGATGGCGCCCGACGGCCAATGCACGTCCTGCATCGGGCCATCCTTCATGTTGTCGATGGTCGAGAGCCCCAGATACTCGCGCATCTTGGCGTCCCAGGCCTCCGGCACATCTTTGGGCGCCAGCTTGCCGCTGATCAGGTCTTGCTCCAGCTCGAAGCGGAGGATGACATGCAGCGGGTAGGTGGCCTCGTCGGCATCGACGCGGATCAGGCCGCGCTCGATGAGATGGACATGCGCCAGCACGTCCTCGAGGTCCCAGCCGGCAATGGCGTCTTCGCCAAGTTTTTCACGCACATGCGGCATGGCCCATTCCCAGAACTCGGGCGAGCGGGCGATCTGCTTTTCGACGAACAGGCTCTGGCTCTCGTGCATGGCCATGCCACGGGCGCGACCGACCGGCCAGTGCGTCCATTCCTTGGGTAGGCCCTGCTCGTAGAGGCCGTGCCCGGTCTCATGCAGGATGCCCATCAGCGAGGTGAGGAACTCGCCCTCGGTGTAGCGGGTGGTCATCCGGATATCGGTGGGCACGCCACCACAGAACGGGTGGTGTGAGACGTCGAGACGGCCGTGCGCGAAATCGAAGCCGACAGCCTCCATCATGACGAGGCCCAGCGCCTTCTGCTTGTCGATGGCGAACGGGGCGTTGAGCGGCTTCAGCGGGCGCCTGGCCAGCTTTTCTTCCTGGTGCGCGAGGGCCGCCGGGACGAAATCCTTGAGGAAGGTCTTGAGGTCGTTGAGCACCGGCGCCACCTCGGCGACCCGGTTGCCGGGGTCGTACTGCTCCATCAGCGCGTCATAGGGCGAAAGGCCGAGCACGTCGGCGCGCAGTTGCGCTTCTTCGCGAGCGGTGGCGACGAGACCTTCGAAGGCCGGCAGGAAGCCGGCCCAGTCGCCGCTGGGCCTGAGTTCGCGCCACAGCTGTTCGGCCCGGATGCGGGCGTTCACCTGCTTCCGAACGAAATCGGCCGAGAGGCAGGTCATATTGGTATGGACGCGGCGGAACTCGCGGATGGCGAGGCCCTGCATCTCGTCGAGCGGCTCGGCCTCGGCATCGCCGAGCCAGTCGCCGACTTCCGGCGCGGTGGCCATCTCGTGGTACATGCCGGCCAGCATCGACATGGTCTCGGCGCGCTTTTCGCCACCGCCGACCGGCATCATCACCGCCTCGTCGACACCCAGCATCGACTGCGCATGCTCGATGGCTTCGAGCTTGCGGCTCAGCGCGTCGAGTTTGGAGAAGGCGGAATTGGGAGAGGGCATCAGGAACTCCAACAAGCGAGTGGCGAATAGTGAGTAGCGAATAGGGAAGGACGGCGAAACCCCATTCGCTACTCGCTATTCCCCATTGGCTAACGAATGGGGAAAGGGCGCAACCGGGGAGACTGCGCCCTCTGGGGCGGGTTCTGTTCTGGAACCGGCCGAGGCTGACGGCACCAATGGGGGATTGTGCCGTCAGCGATGGGGAAGCTGATCAGGAGGGGGCGCCAGGCGCCTCCCTTGGGGGATCAGAAGGGGAGGATCGCGTCGGCGATCTGCTGGCCGTAGCGGGGTTGCTGAACCTGGGTGATCTGGCCGCGGCCGCCGTAGGAGATGCGGGCTTCGGCGATCTTGGACGAAGGGATGGTGTTGTCGGCGTGAATGTCCTCAGGGCGGACGATGCCGGCGACGATCAGTTCGCGCACTTCGAAGTTGACGCGCACTTCCTGTCGGCCCTCGATCACCAGGTTGCCGTTGGGCAGTACCTGCACCACGACGGCGGCGACCTGGGTGGCGAGGCTTTCCTTGCGGTTCACCGAGCCCGAGCCGCCATCGGCCATGTCGCCCGAGGTGGTGATCTTGCCCGAGGCCTGCACGTCGGCCAGCGGCACCTTGCCGCCGAAGATCGAACCGAGCACGCCGCCGACGCTGCCTTCCGACGACGAGGTGCGCTCGCGATCGGTGGAATTCGAGATCTTGGCGCTGTCGTCGATGGTGACCATCACCGTCAGGATGTCGCCGATCTTGTGGGCGCGCTGATCCTTGAAGAAGCCGCGGGCCTCGTTGGAGAACAGTGAGTTGGGCTGATACGAGGCCACCACCGGTTCCGGCATCGGCATCTGCACCGGGCGATAGCCGGCCTGTGCGGTCGGGTCGGAGATGGCCGTCAGGCGCGGCTGCTGGCCGACAGAAGCCAACTGGTCCATGGTCGAGCACCCGGCGAGGAGGGCGGTGAGCGCGAGGGCGGCGAAGAGTTTAATCGGGTGCATTTTCATTGTCCTTTCGCCCATCACAGCCCGGCGACCTGAAGCTTGGTGGCGGCGGTGGTGATTTCCACCGCGCCGCCGGCGGTCGCGACGCCGTTGAGGATTTTGCGCGTTACGCTGTTCATCACCTGCACCGGCTGGCCGGTGACGGCGTCGCCGAGCGACTGGCCGACCACCGTCAGGGTCATCGGGCCGGTGCGCAGCAGCACGGTGACCTCGGTATTGCGGCGCACGGCCAGCGGCTCGGTAACGTCGGTGGCCTTCAGCATGACCCCGGCGCGCGAGTTGCGGCGCAATTGCTTGCCGACGAGATCGTCGAAGTTCTCGACGCCGGACTGGTCGGCGAAGGCCAGCGAGACGCGTTTCATCTCGATATCGGCGGGGGTCAGCACGGCGCCGGCCTTCAGCGAGGCGGCGAGGTGCGGGACTTCGACCAAGAGGTCGATGCTGCCGGCGACATCGACCGGCAGTTCCATGCCGGCGACCTGGAAGCGGGCAGAAAAGCTCGCCGCACCCGGCTGGTAGCGCAGCGCCAGCAGCGTGACCGGGGTCTCGACCGCCTCGGCATTGTAGCTGAGCGCCGGGTCGTCGAAGCGGGTATGAAGCTCGGCGCCAGCCGGGAGCAGGCCGCGGACGGCGAGATCGGCAGAGATGAGGCCGGAGAGGACGGTCGTGTCCACGACAGTCGCACGGCGTTCGACGCGGACGCTGAGCAGGCCATCCTGGGTGTAGTCGGTAAGCCCGGCTTTGGCGGCGGCGGAGCGCACGGCGTCGAGGCCGACGATGCCGGTGGTGCCGGGCTCGGGGGCGCGGAACAGGGCGCGCTCGGCGAGGAGGCCGGCATCCTCGAACATGTCGCCGACAGTGATGACAGGGTGGTTGACCGAGACTTCCGCCTTGAGCACCGGCGCCGCGAAGGCGGTGGAGCCGGTGAAGGCCAGGAACAGGGCAGGGAGGATGAACTTCTGCATCTAGCTTCTCCCGATCAGCGCAGCTGGCTGGCCGACTGCATCATCTCGTCGGCACCGGAGATGACGCGGGCGTTCATCTCGTAGGCGCGCTGAGCGGCAATCAGGTCGGCGATTTCGGTGACGGAGTTGACGTTACTGGCTTCGAGATATTCCTGCAGCAGGTCGCCCATGCCGTCCTGGTTCGGCGTGCCGATCTGCGCCGGGCCGCTCGAGGCGGTCTCGACGAACAGGTTGTTACCGGCTGAGGAGAGGCCCGCCTTGTTGACGAAGCGCGCCAGTTGCAGCTGCCCGACCGTGGTCGGGGTGGTGTCGTTGTCGAGGAACACCTCGACCGTACCATCGGGGCTGATCGACACCGAGTTGGCATTGCCGGGAATGGTGATGCCGGGCTGGATCTCGTAGCCGTCGACATTGACCAGTTGCCCCTCGGGGCTGCGCTCGAAAGAGCCGTCGCGGGTGTAGCCGGTACGGCCGTCGGGCATCTGCACGACGAAGAAGCCTTCGCCGCGAATGGCGACGTCGAGTTCCTTCTCGGTCGGGGCGACGCTGCCCTGGCTCATGACGCGCGGCGTCGCCGCGGTGCGTACGCCGGAGCCGACCTCGATGCCGACCGGCGCCATGGTGCCCGCCTCGGAGGTGGTGCTGCCGGCCTGGCGCTGGACCTGGTAGAGCAGATCCTGGAACTCGGCACGCGCCCGCTTGTAGCCGGTGGTGCGCATGTTCGCGATGTTGTTGGAAATGACTTCGACGTTGCGTTCCTGGGCGGCCATGCCGGTCGAAGCGATGTAGAGGGCTTTCATCTTATCTGCTCCGATCAGCCGTTGAGGTTGCCGAGTTTCTGGATCGCCGTGCGGCGCTGGTCGTCCTGCTTGGAGATCAGCGAGGCGGCGCTCTCGTAGGCGCGCTGCACGCGGATCATCTCGGTCATCTCACCGACGCCGTTGACGTTGGATTTCTCGATCGAGCCCTGCAGCACCTGGGTCGCTGTCGCTTCGATCGGGTCGGTACCGGCCCACAGGTTGCTGCCTTCGCGGGTGGTCGACTGCGGGTCGGCGAACTCGACGATGCGCAGGCGCCCCTTCTGGCCGGCACTCGATGAGACCGAACCGTCCTCGCCGATCATGATGTCGGTCTCGCCGGCGGTGAACTGGATCGGGCCGCCAATGCCGAGCACCGGGTTGCCGTTGAGATCGACCAGCGTGCCGGTGGTATCGATGGCGAGTGAGCCGGATCGGGTGTAGCGCTCGCCGGCGGTGGTCTCGACGGCGAGGAAGCCGTCGCCCCGCAGGGCCACATCCAGCGGGTTGCCGGTCTCTACCAGCGCGCCGCCGGACATATCGTGGATGGTGGTCCAGTCGTCGGTGTAGCTGAGGGACTGATCGAGCGTCGGGAAGTCGCGATCCCGGGCAACCGGCATCAGGTACTCCTCGAACAGCAGCTGTTCGGATTTGAATCCGGTCGTGTTGATGTTGGCGATGTTATTCGCCACCACATCCATCTGCCGCTGCAAGGCGATCTGCCGCGACAATCCGATGAGCTGCGCATTTTCCATGGCGCCGAAGTCCCCGTTACGTCCCCGAACCGTCCGACCTCCCCAGGCCGTCAGGCTCGCCATTAACACTGCAGCAACCATGCCAAGTCGCGATATCAAGCAAAATCAATCAGTTAGATCAGGGTGTGGCCCGGCAGGACGTGCCATCCGGCAGGGCGCGTGGCAAAAACTGCCCGGCAATTTGTGCCGGGTTGATGCAGTTCGTAACCAATCGTTAACCCTCGGGCGATTAGCTCGATCCTGACTGGAATCGTCCGGTGGGGCAGGGGTTTGGGGCATGGCGGCTGAAGCCGATATCGAGGGTGGCGAAGGCGCCGCACCCGCGAAGAAGAAGCTGCCCATCATGCTGATCGCCATGGTCGCTGCAGTCGTGGTGCTGCTCGGCGGCGGCGCCGCGGTATATTTCCTGTTCTTTTCGGGGCCCAAGCCGGACGAGACGCATCTCGCGGCGGTGCCCGAGACCTTCATCTTCAACCTGCCGACCATGACGGTGAACCTGCGCGGTGATGGCGAACGCGAGCAGTTCATGAAGCTCACCGTGGCGCTGGAAGTCGCCAATGAAGAGGTGATGACCGAGATCCAGCCGCGCATGGCCAAGGTGGTCGACGCGTTCCAGGTCTACCTGCGCGAGCTGCGCAAGACCGACCTCGAAGGCTCGGCCGGTATCTACCGCCTCAAGGAAGAGCTGCGCCGGCGCGTCAACATCGCGATCTTCCCGGCGCAGGTGGATTCGATCCTGTTCAAGGAAATCCTGGTGCAGTGATGGCTGGTCCCGGCGAACAGGACAAACTGAGCGACGAATGGGGGCTGGATCCGGCCAGCAGTGGCGCATCCGCGCCCGCCAAGGCGGCCGAGGACGACATGGGCGCCGAGTGGGCCGCCATGCTCGAGGCCGACAGCGTTGAGGCCGGGGCCGCCGACCGGGTGCTGAACCAGGATGAGATCGACAGCCTGCTCGGCTTCGATCCCAATGCCGGCGGCGGCGCCGAGCTCACCGGAGTGCAGGCGCTGATCAACTCGGCGCTGGTCTCCTACGAGCGCCTGCCGATGCTCGAAATCGTCTTCGACCGGCTGGTCCGGCTGGCGACGACCTCGCTGCGCAATTTTACCTCCGACAATGTCGAAGTGGCGCTCGACTCGATCTCCTCGGTGCGCTTCGGCGACTACCTCAATTCCATTCCGCTGCCGGCCATCCTCTCGGTGATCAAGGCCGAGGAATGGGAGAACTACGGTCTCCTCACCGTCGACTCCTCGCTGATTTACTCGATGATCGACGTGCTGCTCGGCGGTCGCCGCGTCGGCGGGCAGATCCGGGTCGAGGGCCGGCCCTACACCACCATCGAGATGGCGCTGGCGCGGCGGATGATCGAGGTGATCCTCGAGGACACGCATCGCGCCTTCGAGCCGGTGACCGAGGTCAACTTCCGCGTCGAGCGGCTGGAAACCAACCCGCGCTTTGCCGCCATCTCGCGCCCGGCCAATGCGGCGATCCTGATCGAACTCAGGATCGAGATGGACGATCGCGGCGGCAAGATAGAAATCCTGCTGCCCTACGCGACGATCGAGCCGATCCGCGAGCAGTTGTTGCAGATGTATATGGGCGAGAAGTTCGGCCGCGACCCGATCTGGGAAGGCCATCTCGCCACCGAAATATTTGCCGCCGATGTCGAAGTCGACGCGATCCTGCATGAGATGGATCTGCCGCTCAGCCGGGTGCTGTCGATGCAGCCGGGCGACACGGTGATGTTCGACCGCACCCCGAGCGACCCGATTGGGCTGAGGTGCGGCAATGTCGATCTCACCGAAGCGATCATGGGGCATATCGGCAACCATGTGTCGGTGCGCGTGTCGCGCCCGCTGAACGCGCCGAAGGTAACGATGGCGGCCTTCGAAGCCATCGATGAAAACAAGCAGGAGGGCCGCTGATGTTCGGTTTGCCGTTGGGAATCGTGATCGAAACGCTGGTTACGATTTTGCTCGCCACGACAATCGGCTATTGCGTGATCCTCAACCAGCGCCTGAAGCGGCTGCACGCCGATCGTGGTGAGCTGAAGCAGATGGTGGCCGACCTGGTGCAGGCCACGGGCCTCGCCAATGCGGCGATCCAGGAGCTCAAGCACACGGCGCAGGAAGCCGAGACGGTGCTCGAGACGCGGTTGGGCGAGGCCGAGCGTTTCGGCGTCGAGCTCGCCAATCACGTTAATGCCGGCCAGCAGATCATGGATCGGCTGGCGCGGATCACCAGCGCGGCGCGCGGCACGCAACCGTTCGATGATCGGCTGGATGAGCCCAACAAGGTGCAGTCGGCGCTGCAGCAGCTCTCCATGCGTCCGCGCATCAGGGGTAACGCCGCCTGATGAAAACGCCGCGCCTGCTCCCGGTCGTCATAGCTGCCGCTACCGCGCTCCTGCTCTTCAAGGGCATCGGGCTGGTGACGACTGGCGGCTATGTGCTGACCGGCGCGGGCAGCGCGGTGGCGGCAGGCGGTAGCGGCGGCGAGCACGCGGGGGCGGCCGCGGCTGGTGGGGCCGGGGTCGACCCGACCATGGCGCTGCCGCCCGATACCACGATGGCCGATACCAGCCCGACGCTGAGTGATGGCGCTCCGGTGCTGCCGCTGGAACCCGAGGGGGTGGCTGAGGCCGGTGGGCATGGGGCCGAGCCGGCGGCGGAAGCGCCCGCCGAAGCAGCGCCGGCGGAAGAGCAGGCGCCTGCACCGATCGAAGTGGCGTGCGCCGCCGATGCGGCTGCTGAGCCAGCGGCCGGGCATGGCGCGGCTTCGGCTGATGCAGCCGCGGCGCCGCCGCTGGTCGATTGTCCGCCTTCGGTCAACGAGCATGGCGATGCCCTGCCGATGGAGCTGAACAGCGCGGGCGTCTTGGCGCCGATGGAGGGCGAGGGTGGCAGCGAGAGCGAGCTGATCGGGCGCCTTGGCGAGCGCCGCGATTCGCTCGATGCGCGCGAGAAGGAACTCGAGATGCGCATGGCGCTGGTCGAGGCGGCGGAGAAGCGGCTCGACGAACGCACCGCGACGCTGAAGGCCATCGAGGCCAAGATCAACGCGCTGGTCGACGAGAAGAAGGCGGCCGAGAACGAGCAGTTTGCCTCGATCGTCGCCATGTACGAGACGATGAAACCCAAGGAAGCCGCCACCATCTTCAACCAGCTCGATATGGGCGTGCTGATGCGGGTGGCGAAGGCGATGAACCCGCGCAAGATGGCGCCGGTGCTGGCCCGGATGGACCCGATGAAGGCCAAGTCGCTGACCGCGGGGCTGGCCACCGAGCAACCCGAACCGTCCCTCGATACGCCGGTCGAGGACCTCGCCAGCCTGCCGCAGATCGTCGGCCAGTAGCCTGCCAAAGCCTCCATTTCCGCGGCGTTTGTCACGCCTCCGGTTAGGCCCCCGTTAAGCCCGTCTGCCTATGCTCGTCGCACCAGAAGAGTGTAGGGCGGGCAGAAGCCGGCATGACATCGTGGGTCGCATATCGGCGAGGGGCGTTCGCGTTCCCGTGGCGCTTGGTTGCTTTGGCGTTGCTCTTCGCCTGCAGCCTGTGGCCCAGTTTCGCTTCGGCACAAGAGAAAGCGCAGATCTTTGCCACGCCCGAGAACGGGTTCGGACGGCTGATCATTGCCTTTCCGGAGCGGATGGATCTCCCCAAATACAAGGTGAAGTACGAGAACGGCGTGCTCGCCATCGAGTTCGAGCAGCCGATTTCGATCCTGTTGCCCGATATCTCGCTCGCCATGCCGGACTACGCCACCATTGCGCGCGTCGATCCGGACCAGCGCGGCATCCGCATCGGGCTGAGGACCACCTTCAACATCAACCGCATGGATGCGGGCGAAAAACTCTATATCGACCTGCTGCCGACCAGTTGGGTCGGCCTGCCGCCGGCACTTCCCGCCGAGGTGGTGAAGGCGCTGGCTGACCGCTCTGAGAAGCTGGCCAAGATCGCCGAACAGAAGCGCAAGGAAGCAGAGGCCAAGCTCCTGCAGCCGGTGGCCACGGTGCGGGTCGGTCGCAACCCAACATTCCTGCGCATCCAGTTTGACTGGAATGTCGACGCCAAGGCGAAGTTTGCGCTGAAGGGGACCAAGGGGACGCTGGCCTTCGATTGGCCGGTGCCGATCGATCTCTATGCGCTGAAGGCCGACATGCCGCCGGAGTTCAAGGGCGCCAGCAACGCCGTCAGTCCGGCCGGCTCGTCCGTTGATCTCACCGTGGCCGAAGGGGTGGTGCCGCGCTTTTACGAGCTGTCGCCACGGCAATTCGTGGTCGATGTCGATATCGCGCCGGAGGAGGGGCTGAAGGCCGCGCTGGCGGCCGAGGAAAAGGCCAAGCAGGCCCGGCTCGACCTCGAGGTCGCCACAGCCGAGCAGGAGCAGCGCCGCGCCGCCCGCCTCGGGCTCGAAACCGGGCACGACGACACCGCCGAGCTCTACCCGACCAGCCGTGGTGTGGTGACGCCGACAGTGACCACGGTCGGCAAGACCGTGCGCATCGCCTTTCCGTTCGATGCCGATACCCCGGCGGCGGTGTTCCGGCGTGGCGATACCGTCTGGATGGTGTTCGACACGCCGCAATCGGTGGTGGCGCCGCCACCGTCCGATGCGCTGGCCAGTATCGCCAGCAATTTCGAAATGGTGGCAGCCGGCGAAACCAAAGTCGCGCGCATGGACCTGTCATCCGACCGGCTGGCGACACTGGGCTCGGAGGGCAGGGCCTGGGTGCTGTCGCTCGGCGATGCGCTGCTCAGCGCCACCGAGCCGATGACGCTCGACCGCGAACGCGACGAGGACGGCCGGTTCGAGATGACCGCCGATATCGAGCGGCCCGGCAAGGTGCATGTGCTGCGCGACCCGGTGGTCGGCGACAGTCTCAGAGTGGTGACGGTGATGCCGCCGGCACGCGGGTTGACGCGCAACCTGCAGTTCGTCGATTTCGATGCGCTCCGCTCGGCCCATGGCCTCGTCATCAAGCCGCGCAATGACAGCCTCGATGTCGAGGTGGAAGACAAGGTCGCCGTCATTTCCGCGGCGAACGGCCTGACGCTGTCGACGCTCGAGACGTCGCGAAAACTCGATGCCGGCAACTCGCCTGAGTTCCGCCAGAGCTATCTCGATCTGGGCGTATGGCGCGAGGACAACCCCGCAGCGTTCACGACGCGCAAGGAAGAGACGATGGCGCGGGCAGCAGCGGCGGAAGGGCAGTTGCGCGATGTGGCGCGGCTCGACCTGGCGCAGCTCTATGTCGCCAACGACCTCTCGTATGAAGCGATCGGCGTACTTGGCATTCTCGACGAGGAGCTGAAGAGCGAGGACCTGCGCAAGAAGACCCGACTGGTCCGCGCCATCGCCGATACGCTGGCCGGGCGCTGGCGCGATGCGCTGATGACGCTCAACGCCGGCACCTTCCCCGAGGAGAGCGACGCGCTGATGTGGCGCACCATCGCCCGCACCGATAGCGGCGATTTCCGCGGCGCGCGGCTCGATGCGATCGCCGCCGAGGGGATCGTCGCGACCTATCCGATCTGGATCCAGACCAAGTTCCTGTTCGCGGCCTTGCGCGCGGCGGTCGAGACCAATGATGCGCAGATGGCGCTGCGGCTGCTCGGTGAGGTGGATTTCCCCAAGCTCGACCCGGAACAGACCAGCTTCTTCCAGCTGATGCAGGGGCGGGTCGCCGAGCTCGAAGGGCACGACCAGGACGCAGTCGACACCTATGGCCAGGTGATCGCCTATGACTTCCGCCCGACCCGGGCCGAGGCGGTGTACCGCACGCTGGTCCTGCTGCGCAAAGCGGGCAAGGTCGATCTCGCCAAGGCCACCGAAACGCTCTCGGCCGAGTCGCTGATGTGGCGCGGCACGGCGCTCGAGGCCGATATGCAGAAGCTCTTGGCTGAGCTCTATTTCGCCAATCACGACTATCGCGACGGGTTCGATGCGGTGAAGCAGGCTGCCGCCAGCTTCCCCGAGAGCGAATCCACCGACACGCTGCTGGGCGAGGCGCAGCAGACCTTTGAGGATCTCTACCTCAACGGCGCGGCCGACAACCTGAGCGACCTCGATGCGCTGGCGCTCTACTACGATTTCCGCCAGCTCACCCCGCCCGGAACGCGCGGCGACGAGATGATCCGCAACCTGGCGCGCCGGCTGGTGAAGGTGGACCTCTTGACCCAGGCGGCGGACCTGCTCGAGTACCAGATCGACAGCCGGCTCACCGGCGTGGCGCAGTCGCAGGTGGCGGCCGACCTGGCGCTGATCCGCATTGCCGACCGCAATCCCGAGGGCGCGCTGCGCGTGCTCAATCGCACCCGTCTCGCCGACCTGCCGCCGCAGCTCGAGCGGCAGCGGCGCATCCTCGAGTCGCGGGCGCTGATCGATGCCGGCCGGCAGGAGCTGGCGCTCGACCTGATCTCAAAACTCACCGGCAAGGATGCCGACATCCTCAGGGTCGACGGCTACTGGAAGTCGAAGAACTACGCCATGGCGTCGGAGCTGCTCGAAATCCTCAACGCGCCGATCGATGGCAAGCTGTCGCAGCCGGCCCGGATGAGCGTGGTCAAGGCGGCAGTCGGGTTCGTGCTGGCCGGGGATGAGCTCGGGCTGTCGCGCATCCGCTCGAAATTCTCAGAGCAGATGGCGAACTCGGCCGAATGGCCGCTGTTCGAGTACGTGACGCGCGACATCGCCCCGCAATCGGTGGAGTTCCGCAAGGTGGCGCGCGAAGTGGCCAGCGCCGACTCGCTCGATGCGTTCCTCGCGTCGTACCGCGAACTCTATGGCAGCGCTGAGATGGTGCCGGACAAATCGGTGCCGGGAGCGGCGTAACGGCGGGTCGTCTCTCACGCTGGATGTCATCCCTGCGAAAGCGGGGATCTCCGTTTGCTATCGTGGAGGTGCGCGAAAACGGAGGTTCCCGCTTTCACTGGAATGGACCACCGGGCCACAGCAGCCTATGCAAGCAGCCGGACGCGGCCCTTACCAGCAGGCCGCCAACGGCGAGATGCCATAGTAGAAGTTTCCGCTCTCGGGCAGCACGCACCGTTCGCTCGCGCTGATAGTGACCGTCTCGACAAGCTCCGGCTCGATCTTGTCATCTAGCCAGAGGATGAGCCGAACAGACGGGGTAAGACCCATCGGTGGCGGCTCCACGCTCTCTCGAAACACCTTCGCCGCCCCGAACTGGTGCTTGGTCCCATCGGGAGAGGTCAGTTCGATGTCGGCGAGATACTCTACACCTTCCGAAAGCTGCGTGGTCTCGTCGAGATCGAACCAATAGACGTCGGGGTGATCCGGTTCTCCCCAACCATGCGTCGGAAGCACGAGTTTGCCGTTGCGTACGTCAACGGTGAACTGCGGAATGCTCTGAGCGGGACTTTGTGCGGTTAGCGCTACCCACAAGAGGGCTGCTGCAAACAAATGGTTCACCGGGACGAGCTCCGCTTCCTCGGACCAACCTGCGCTTCAAATCCCGGCGGGATCGTGACCGGTTCTGATCAGCGCATTGCCAGAGGGACGTCCACACAGCTTTGCTAAGTACTCACAAAGCTTCTGATCAGCGAGCCGGCGACCAGGTGCCAGCCGTCGACCAGCACGAAGAAGATCAGCTTGAACGGCAGTGAGATCACCACCGGTGGCAGCATCATCATGCCCATCGACATCAGCACCGACGCCACCACCATGTCGATGATGACGAAGGGCAGGAACAAGAGGAACCCGATCTCGAAGGCGCGCCTGAGCTCCGAGATCATGAAGGCCGGGATCAGCACCTGCAGCGGGATCGCCGTGCGATCGGCGGGGGCCGGGGTTGACGACATGTCGAAGAACAGCTGCAGGTCGGCGGGCCGGACATTGGCCGCCATGAAGTCATGCACTGGCGCCGAGGCCCGGGTGAAGGCTTCCTCGACCTGAATCTGGCCGGCAACCAGCGGCGCAATGCCGTTGTCGTAGCTCTGCTGTAGCGTCGGGCCCATGACGAAGAGGGTGAGGAACAGCGCGAGGCTGACCATCACCGAGTTGGGCGGCGCGGTCTGAAGACCAATGGCGGTGCGCAGCAGCGAGAGCACCACGACGATGCGGGTGAAGCTCGTCACCATGACGAGGATTGACGGCGCCAGCGAGAGCAGGGTGATCAGCCCGACGAGCTGGACCGCCCGTTCGGTGATGGTCGCGTCGTTGCCGAAATCGATCGAGATGTCCTGGCCGAAGGCGAGGCCCGGCAGGATCAGCGCACAGAGAAAGGCGAGTAGCGTAAGGACCCGGCGAAGTGCGGGGCGACTAGCGGCTATCCGCTTTGGGTTCGTCCCCGAGATTGCGTTGAGCGCCAAGCGCAGTCCGCCCGTTGTCCTTGCCTGCGGGCGTTGTAGCTGAGTCGGCTTTGCCGCGGCCGGAGTTATCCCCAGTCATCGCCGGCATCGGGATAATGGCGGGCTCCATGGTGCTGACCGGGCGCAACAAACCGGTATGGCGGAGCGAGGTGGATTTGCGTGCGCCCGGGCGAACGAACTCGCGCAGCCGGTCGATCTCGGACGTGCTGAGCGTCGGGGTGGCCGGCGGCGGCACTTCGTGTTCGACGCTGCGGCGGGTCGGCATCGGCGGGCGCTCCACCGGAATGCCGGTCTCGACGATGACGTCCTGCGGGCCACCGGTGAGGATCAGGTGCTCGACATTGTCGCGCCGGATGATCAGCAGCTGGCGCTTGGCGTCGACCTGCATGTGGTCGATGACGCTGAGCCGCCGGTTGCGGCCCCGGCCGACGACGGTGGTGCCACGTGTGAGCAGTTTCAGCGCCCAGAGGCCGAGGACGATCAGCACCAGGACGATGCCCAAAGCGAGCACCGAGGTGACGATGGTTCCGGCCGACTCGCCCAGCAAACTCGTCATAAATTGCATCGCCGCGCACTCCCTCGACGCTCGGGGTGGCCATCCGAACGCAAATCAGTGGAACTTATTGCCGAGTAATGCGCCCAGATTATGCAAAATGCGAGACAACTCGGCGTGCGGAGGCTCGTGGTTAATGTCTCGTTAACGCTTGCTAGGCAGGATTTGCCCAGTTCCTCAGGGGATTCTGGACCCGGCTCACCATGAAATTAGGACTGCTCGACGCCATCGGCGAGAAGATGCGCTGGCACCAGACGCGCCAGACCTTGCTCGCCGAAAATGTCGCCAATGCCGATACTCCCGGCTACCGCGGTCGTGACCTCAAGGCTTACGGCTTCGAGGAGCACATGAAGAACCTGTCGACGGCAAAGATCGCGACGGTGACGACGCAGCCGGGGCACATCGCGATTTCCGGCACCGATGCCGACGGGTTCGGCGCCCGCACCATGAACAGCTTTGAGATCACCCCAGAGGGCAACGGTGTGACGCTCGAGGACGAGATGATGAAGGTTGCCGGCAACCAGATGGATTACCAGGCGATCACGACGCTCTACACGCGCTCGGTCAAGCTGATCAAAACCGCCCTCGGCAAGCAGGCATAGCGATGAACGACTTTCTTTCGTCCCTGAAGATCGCGGCGACGGGCCTGCATGCCCAGTCGGCTCGCATGCGGGTGATTGCCGAAAACCTCGCCAATGCCGACTCGGCCGGCAAGACGCCGGGGGAGGACCCGTATCGGCGCAAGATCCCGACCTTCAAGGCGGTGATGGACAACGAGCTCGGCGCCACCAAGGTGGAAATCGGCCGCATCGCCTACGACCAGTCCGACTTCACCTCGCGCTTCGAGCCCGGCCACCCGGCCGCCGACGCCACCGGCTATGTGCGCTACCCCAACGTCAACTCGTTGATCGAGACGATGGATATGCGCGAGGCGCAGCGCAGCTACGAGGCCAACCTCAACGTCGTCACCGTCACCCGGCAGATGCTGGGGTCCACCCTCGATATCCTGCGCGGCTGACGCGTTTTTTCCAGGAACTGATCATGGCTCTTCCAATCAACGCCGCCACGGCGGCCTATTCGAATGCCGCCAAGCTCCTGGGGCAGGCGCAGAAGCCGCAACTCAACCAGGTCGCCGATCTCGGCGGCGGGCAGGATTTTGCCAAGATGCTCGGCCAGGCCGTGCAGGGCGTGGTCGACAGTGGCAAGGTCGCCGACACCAAGGCGATGGAGATGGTCAGCGGCCGCGGCGACATGGTCGACGTGGTGACGGCCATCAGCCAGACGGAGCTCGCCATGGATACCATGGTGACGGTCCGCGACCGGGTGATCTCGGCCTATGAGGAAATCATGCGGATGCCGATCTGACGGTTCGCGACTCGCGATATCGTGCAGCAGGCAGGGCCGCTCATGAACCACTCTCACCCACTCACCGATGTCATCCCAGCGAAAGCTGGGACCCAGGTCTCCGCCCGCGCAAGCGGCGGAATGGATCCCCGCTTTCGCGGGGATGACGCCGAGTGGGAGGCGGGTACCGGCGGACCAGCAGCCTTCGGGAGCGCCACAGCATGACCGGCGCCGCGGTTCTCGATCTTGCCCGTGAGGGCATCTGGGTGATGATCCTCGTTGCCGCGCCGATGATGATCGTCGGGCTGGTGGTCGGCGTGGTCATCGCGCTGTTCCAGGCGCTGACCCAGATCCAGGAAATGACGCTGGTGTTCGTGCCGAAAATCCTCGCGATCTTCGTCACCATGCTGCTGTCGCTGCCGTTCATGGGCGCCATCCTCGGTGGCTATATGACGAAGCTCGCCGACATGATCATGTCCGGCGGCTGACGATGATCTCGCTCAACTGGCTGCCCGAGACCGCCTATTTCTATGTGCTGATCTTTGCCCGCGTCGGCGCCATGCTGATGCTGATCCCGGCGCTGGGCGAAACCGCCATCCCGGCCCGCATGCGGCTGAGTTTCGCGCTGGTCTTCGCCGCCGTGCTCTATCCGATCGTTTCGCCGCAGCTGCCGGCGCTGCCGACCAACCTGCCCGAGATGGTGGTGGTGGTGCTGCACGAGGTGATTGTCGGGCTGATCCTTGGCGCCATCGCCCGGCTGGCGGTTTCCGGCACCCAGGCCGCCGGCGCCATTATCGCCTCGTCATCCGGCCTCTCGGTGGCGCAGGCGGCCGACCCGACCAATGGCGGCGTGCAGGGCGCGCTGATCGGTGCGTTCCTCAGCTTTCTCGGCATCACGCTGATCTTTGCCACCGACCTTCACCACGTAGCGCTGTCGGCGATCCATGACAGCTACATGATCTTCACGCCCAAAGAGCCGCTGATGTTCGGCGATGCGGCAGAGACGGTGGTGGATACCGTCGCCGGCGCCTTCGTCATCGGGGTGCAGATGTCGGCGCCGTTCATCGTGTTCGGGCTGGTGTTCAACCTGGGGATGGGCATCCTCAGCCGGCTGATGCCGCAATTGCAGGTGTTCTTCATCGCCATGCCGGCGACGGTTGGGGTCGGCTTGATCCTGATGGCGCTGCTGCTGGCCATGATGATGGGCCTCTACCTGATGCATTTCGAGGGCGTGCTCGCCATGCTGCGCGGCGTTCGCTAATGCGCGTCGCGATCTCCAGGAGTCGCTTCGTGCGCCTTAGCTCTTTGTTTTTGCGCATGTCTTTGTCCCGAAACCGGTACGCACTTTCGGGAGACATGCGGTAGATGAGCGACGAGGCCCCGGAACAGTCATCAAAAACCGAAGACCCTTCGGAAAAAAAGCTTCGTGACGCCCATGAGAAGGGCGACGTGGTCAAGAGCCAGGAGGTCAATACCTGGTTCATCCTGTCGGGCTCGGCGCTGGTGTTTGCCATGATGGCCGGACCGACCAGCGCCAGCCTCGTCGAACAGCTCAAGGTGCTGCTCGGCAATGCGGAAAAGTTCGAGGTCGGCAGTCAGGCGCTGGCGGCGTTCTGGAGCAGCCTCGCGGGCTCGATCCTGATGGTGGCGATCCTGCCATCGATCGTCCTCGCCGCATTCGGCATTGCCGCCAACCTGGTGCAGCACCGGCCGCTGCTGTCGCTCGATCCGATCAAGCCGAAATTCTCCAAGATCAACCCGATCGAAGGGGCGAAGCGCCTGTTCTCGACCGAGGCGCTGGTCAACTTCGTCAAGGGGCTGATCAAGCTCGCCGTGGTTTCGGCGGTGCTGTGGTTCGTGCTGGCGCCCAAGATCGACAGCCTCGAAATGATGATCCAGCTCGAGCCGGCGATGATCGCCGCCGAGTTCATGGATTTGAGCCTCAACATTTTCGGGGCGGTGCTGGCGGTGGTCACCGTCGTCGCCATCGCCGACTACGTCTACCAGCGCACCCGTTGGTGGAACCGGTTGAAGATGACGGTCCAGGAAACCCGCGACGAATACAAGCAGCAGGAAGGCGACCCCAAGGTCAAAGGCCGCATCCGGCAGGTACGCATGGAGCGCAGCCGCAAGCGCATGATGGCGGCGGTGCCCGAGGCGACGGTGGTGATCACCAACCCGACCCACTTCGCCGTGGCGCTGAAATACGATCGCGACATGGCGGCGCCGCAATGCGTCGCCAAAGGCGCCGACGCCATCGCCTTCCGTATCCGCGAGTTGGCCAAAGCGAACAACGTGCCGATCGTCGAGAACCCGCCGCTGGCCCGGGCGCTCTATGCCAGCGTCGACATCGATCAGACCATCCCGACCGAGCACTTCAAGGCGGTGGCCGAAGTCATCGGCTTCGTGATGCGGCTGAAGCAGAGCCGCGGGTGGAAGGCGGGTTAGGGAGAGGCAACTCGATGCCCATCTCCCCCGTGCGGGGGAGAGTGGGATTTCTTGGGCTTAGCTTCTTGGCTAAGCCTTCGAAATTCCAAGAGAGAGGGGATGCGGAGCCTCCGTGCCTCTCCACGTCCCCCTCTCTTGCGAAAACTAAGGACTTAGCTGCGCTAAGCCCAAGTTTTCGCTTTCTCCCCCGCCGAGGGGGAGATGGCTGATAGGCTGGTGCTGTATCCCTTCCATCCCCCTCACAAATCTGCCCGACCTGACGGGGATAACGCCATTGCGGCTACCCAACCGACTTGTGGCTTTGCTAGACCTTGAGAAGGCCGATTCGGCGTGACTTTTCCCCGGGGCACCACCAGCGCATGGCACCTCTGCCGCTCGACGAGGATAACTATCCCAACCCGCTGCTGAACCGCGGGCGCAGCAGCGCGGGGCTCTGGCGCGTGGTGGCGCTGGCGGCCTTCTTCATTACGGGCGCCGTGCTGCTGGCGACGCTGGGCGACCGCATTCCGGCCGACCTGATCCTGGTGTTTCTCGGGCTGCTCGCCGTGGTCGGCGTGTTCTGCCTGTTCGCGGTGGCCGCAGGGCTGTTCCGCTTCTCGGCCAGCGAGGATACCCAGACGCTCAGCCGCGCCGTGGTCGACAGCCTGCCGTTCGGCGCGCTGGTCACCGACCGCGAAGGCAAGATCAGCTATGTCAACGCGCATTACGGCGAGTTTCCCGGCGGGGTGACCGACGGCGTGCCGGTTTCGGTGCCGCGGCTGTTCGCCGGCGAGCCCGAGGCCTCCGAAGCGGTGTATCGGCTGGCGCGCGCGGCCCGTGATGGCCGGCCGGCGATCGAGGATATCCGCATCATCGGCGGGCTCGGCGGTTCGGTGGGCGGCTCGACCAAGCCGTTCTGGTACCGGGTCGGGGTGCGGGCCCTGCCCACCATCGACGAGGGCGGCAAGCCCCTGGTGCTGTGGACCGTCGAGGACATTACCCGCGACCGCGAGCGGCAGGACAACGCCTTCCTCGAACTGCAGCGCGCCATCGACTATCTCGACCATGCGCCGGCCGGTTTCTTCTCTGCCGACGCGCAGGGCAGGGTGCAGTACCTCAACTCGACCCTCGCGGACTGGCTCGGCTACGATCTCGCCGAGTTCGAATCCACCGCCATCCGGCTCAGCGACATCGTGCGCGGCGACGGCGCGAGCCTGTTGATGCGCGGCCGCTCGGACGGCGAGATCCGCACCGAGATCATCGATATCGACCTCGTCCGCCGCAACGGCACCAGCTTCCCGGTGCGGCTGATGCATCGCGCCGCGCGCCTCGCCGATGGCGAGCTCGGCGAGACCCGCACGCTGGTGCTCGATCGCCGGCAGGGCGCCGACAAGGAAGAGGCGCTGCGCGCGTCGGAAGTCCGCTTCTCGCGTTTTTTCAACGACACGCCGTTCGCCATCGCGACGCTCGACAAAGCCGGCCGCATCATTCGCACCAATGCGCCGTTCAGCCGGATCTTCGATTGGGCCGGTGGCGAGCAGTCGATCGACATGCAGCCGATGGCAGACCTGCTGGCCGAGGGCAACCGCGAGGCCTTCGCCAAGGCGATCGACGCGGCGCTGGCCAGCCGCTCCGAGATCGAGCCGGTGGATGCGACGCTGACCCGTGGCAGCGACCACGCGGTGCGCCTCTATGTCTCGAGCTCCGAGGAAGCCGAGGGCGCGGCGGAGCGGATCAACGTCTACGCACTCGACATGAGCGAGCAGCGCAAGCTCGAGGCGCAGTTCGCCCAGGGCCAGAAGATGCAGGCTGTGGGCCAGCTGGCCGGCGGCGTGGCGCACGATTTCAACAACGTGCTGACCGCCATTATCGGCTTCGCCGACCTGCTGCTGTTGAAGCACAAGCCGGGTGACCCGAGCTTTGCCGACCTGATGTCGATCAAGAACAGCGCCAACCGCGCAGCCGGCCTCACCCGGCAGCTGCTGGCGTTCTCGCGCCGGCAGACGCTCAGGCCGCAGGTACTGGAGGTGCCGGGGCATCTCGACGACCTCACGGTGCTGCTGAAGCGGCTGATCGGCGAGCAGATCACCCTCAGTGTCGAGCACTCCAACCCAGTGTGGCCGGTGAAGGCCGACCTGGTGCAGCTCGAGCAGGTGGTGGTCAACCTCGTGGTCAACGCGCGCGATGCGATGCCCAATGGCGGCGACATCACGCTCAGGACGCGCAATGTCACCGAGGGCGAGGCCAGCGGCTTCACCTATACCGGGATGCCGCCGGCCGATTACGTGCTGATCGAAGTCGAGGACACCGGCACCGGCATGCCGCCGGAAATCCTCGAAAAGATCTTTGAGCCGTTCTTCTCCACCAAGGAACTCGGCAAGGGCACCGGCCTCGGGCTCTCGACGGTCTATGGCATCGTCAAGCAGTCGTCGGGCTTCATCTACACCGACTCCATCGTCGGCAAGGGCACCACGTTCCGCATCTTCCTGCCGCGCTACGTGCCGACCGAAAGCGATGTGCCGGTCAAACAGGCAGTGGTGCAGGTCAAGGACCTCACCGGCCATGAGCGCATCCTGATCGTCGAGGACGAGGACAGCGTGCGGGCGTTTTCGGCGCGGGCGCTGCGCACCACCGGCTATGAGGTATTCGAGGCCGATAGCGGCGACGAGGCGCTCGATGTGCTGGAGGAGCTCGACTACAAGATCGACCTGATGATCTCGGACGTGGTGATGCCGGAAATGGACGGCCCGACGCTGCTCACCAAGGTGCGCGAGCACATGCCGGATCTCAAGGTGATCTTCGTTTCCGGCTATGCCGAAGAGAACGTCCGGCAGGACATTGCCGATAACCAGAGCGTCGAGTTCCTGCCCAAGCCGTATTCGCTCGACCAGATCAACACCAAGGTGAAGGACGTGCTGGGTAAGGTCGAACAGGGCGCCGAGTAGCGGGCAGTAGCCTTTCGGCTCCAGCAGGCCTATATGCCGGACATGGATACCAGCCTTCCCAAGATCGACCAGTTCCTTGCCGCTCTCGACAGCGCCGTCGCCGATGGCAGCTTTGTGCGCCTGGCGCTGCGCCTGCCGTTCGGCGCCGACGAGACGCTGAAGAGCGTCGATGTCAAACCCGCGACCATCCGCGAGCAGCTGAAGCTCAGCTTCACCTTCCACCACCAGACCCGCGACCTCACGCAGAACCATCCGCCCGCTGGCGCGATCGGCCAGCTCAGGCGGTTGATGGAGAAGGACTTTCGCCAGGCCTTCCTGTTCACCACGGCGTTCGATCTGCAGTTCGACAGCCAGGGCAAGGCGCCGCGGCTGAAGCAGAGCGAGCGGACCAGCAAGGCGCCGGCCACCCTGTCACACGATCGCGCCAAGGCCCGCCCGATCCCGGCGGCCGGCAAAGCCTGGCTCACCGAGCTCGGCGTCACCGGCGCTGATGGGCAGGTGCTGAAGGCGGCCGGCGACAAGTTCCGGCAGATCAACCGCTATGTCGAAATTTTGGGACCGCTGCTGAAGGCGATCCCGGAGGGCAAGCTGAACCGGGTGGTCGATATGGGCGCCGGCAAGGGCTATCTGACCTTCGCCGTGGCCGACTATCTGAAGCAGAACCTGGGACGTTCCGCCGAGGTGGTCGGTGTCGAATTCCGCGACGATCTCGTGAGCTTCTGCAACGAGACGGCCCGCGCCACCGGCATCGGTAACCTGAGCTTCGAGCAGGGGACGATCGAGAATTTCGACTCCGCCGGTGCCGACGTGCTGATCGCGCTCCACGCCTGCGACACCGCTACCGACGACGCCATCGCCAAGGGGATCGCTGCCGGTTCCGAACTGATCGTCGTGGCGCCCTGCTGCCACAAGCAGATCCGCCGCGAGATCGAAACCTCGAACCACGGCAACGCGCTGGATTTCCTGATGAAGCACGGCATCTTCGTCGAGCGGCAGGCCGAGATGGTCACCGACGCGATGCGCGCCATGATCCTCGAGCATTTCGGCTACTCGACCAAAGTGTTCGAGTTCATCTCGGACGTGCACACGCCCAAGAACGTGCTGATCGTTGCGACCAAGAGCAAGCGGGGCAAGGATGCCGCGCAGCTGAGGAAGCTGGCGGAAGCCAAAGAGTTCTTCGGCATCCGCCGGCACTATCTCGAGGATGCGGTGGGGCTTTGAGCTGAGGTGGTAGCACCACCGCTGCTGCCCCAAACTCGATGACACCGGCGGGTGGTGTTGGAAAAGTGCCCTGTCAGCCTAGGTACCGTGCCAACTCGTCGTCCAGCGTGCTGTCGCCTGTCCAGTGCACGGCGCTCCAACCGCTTTGCCGCGCCGCTTCGACATTGGCCAGCGTATCGTCGACCAGCACGATGTCCTTGGGCGGAGCATCGGCAATGGCCGCGGCGCGCTCGAAGAACTCGGCATGTGGCTTCCGGTGGCCGAGCGCCGCCGAATAGATGATGCCGTCGACATATGCGCCGAGGCCGACCTGCTGCATCAGGTAGTCGGCCCGCATGTGCTCCTGGTTGGTGGCGAGGAACACCGGCACGCCACGCTCTCGATAACGTTTCACTGCTGAAAGCACGGCCTGGTCGACCCGCGAGTCGTTCTCGAACCAGTAGGCGATCAGCCGCTCGCACGAAACTTTTGGCGCAATCTCGGCCAGCACCGGCGCCAGCCGTTCGGTCAGCGCTTCGCGACCGGTGACGATGTCTTCCCAGAACGGCGTGAAGAACGTCTCCCGCAGCCGATCGGGCGACAGGCCGAGATCGGCTTCCAGTTCGGCGAACAGATGCCGGCCGTCGGTCGGCCGGCCGCTGACGAGGACGCCGTCGACGTCCATCATCAGCACCCTGTGTGGCATCACGCGGTGCGGCCGTTCGGCAGTGGCGTGCCGGCTTCGACGAGCTTCCGATCGGCGAGGGCATCCCACAGCGCGTCCGGAATCGTGACGTTCCACCAGTCGAGGATGCCGTTGAGTTCGGCCGGCGACTTGGGGCCGGGGAGAATGTTGCAGATCGCCTTGTGGGCGAGCGGGAACTGCAGCGCGGCGGCGCCGAGCGGCACGCCGAATTCCTTGCACAGCGCTTCTAGGTCGGAGACGCGCTTGATGATGTGCTCGGGCGCCTTGGCGTAGTTCCAGGTGCCGGTGCCCATCAGGGCGCCGCCATTGAACGGGCCGCCGCAGACCACCGAGGCGCCGCGTTCGAGGCAGGTGGTGAGGAACGGGCTGAGCGAGGTCTGCTCAAGCAGCGTGTAGCGGCCGGCGAGCAGGAACACGTCCCAATCGCCGAGCGCGAAGGCATCCATCAGCACTTGCCACTCGTTGACGCCGAGGCCGATGGCCGAAACCTTGCCGGTCGCCTTCAGCTCGTTGAGCGCCTTGTAGCCGCCATCCTCGGCAAGCTGCTTCCAGTAGATCGGGTTCTGCTCGGCGCTGTGGGTGGCGAGGCCGATATCGTGGACATAGAGGATGTCGACCTTGCTCAGCCCGAGGCGGGCGAGGCTGGCCTCGTAGGAGCGCATCACGCCCCAATAGCTGTAATCGTAGACCTGCTCGAACGGCAGCGGCTTGATCCAGTTATGCGGATAGTCGCGCTCGGCCTCCGACTGTACCGGCCGCAGCAGGCGGCCGACCTTGGTGGAGATGGCGACGCCCTCGGTGCGGAAGCGCAGGCCATCGCCCATCAGGTGTTCGGAGCGGCCATAGCCATATTGCGGGGCGGTGTCGAAGTAGCGGATGCCGGCATCGAGGGCAGCGCCGACGGTGGCGCGGGCCTGCTCGTCGGGGACCTCGGTGAAGATGCCGGCGAGCGTCGCGCCGCCGAGCCCGAGCTCGGTCAATTCGAGGCTGGTCCGACCAACCTGGCGCTGCTTGAAACTGGTGGCGCTCATCTATGTACAAACTCCCTTGGCCCGACGGCGGCGGACACTGACATGTCAGTTGCACGGGGTAAACCAGCCAAAGGGTTTAGGGCAAGGGGGAAGCGCCGGTCCAACAGTCGGAAACGGGGCTGCCCCACTGTGGCTCCCAAAACCCCCCTCTCTGGCGAAAACTAAGGACTTAGCTACGCTAAGCCCAAGTTTTCGCTTTCTCCCCCGCCAAGGGGGAGAGGCCCGACTGATGTTCCGATGCGAATGGTAGCCACCGATCATCTCCCCCCTTGTGGGGGAGAAAGCGATTTCTTGGGCTTAGCTTCTTGGCTAAGCCTTAGAAATCGCAAGAGAGGGGACTTGGAGGGCACAATGGTCCCACCCTCTCTTGGACCTAATCCTCCCGAAACGCGTGGCTGAGCTGCGCCGCCAGCGGGCCCAGCAGATAGGACAGCACCGTTCGGTCCGCCGTGCGCAGAAAGGCCTCGGCCGGCATGCCGGCGGTGACGTGCTGGCCGTGAGGCAGGCGGGCGAGCTCGGTTTCGCTCAGTTTCATGCGGATCGAGAAATAGGCGACGCCGGTCGCCGGATCACGCGACAGATCGGGCGAGATGGAATCGACCGCGGCCACCAGTTCGGGCGTCGTTCGGGCATCGAGCCCGGTGAGCCGCACCGCGGCGGCTTGGCCGACGGTCAGCTTGTCGACATCGAGCGGCGAGACGCGCGCCTCGAGCGCCAGCCGGTCGGTATGGGGCACGACCTGCATCAGCGTCTCGCCGGCCGCGACCACGCCACCGACGGTGCGAACGATCGACTCGTGCACTATGCCGGCCTGTGGCGCGCGGATCTCGAGTTTTGCCAGCCGGTCCTCGGCGGCGATCTTCTGCTGCAGCAGTTCGGCGATCTGCAGCCCGACATCACGCAGGTCCTCCAGCACCCCGGCGCGGAAGGTGGCGGTGTTCTCGGCGATCTTGGCCCGGCTGCCGGCGATGGCGGTACGAGCGGAGGCGATCTCGGCCGTGAGGTTGCCGGCCTCGCCCTCGAGCCGCGCCAGCTCGCGCTTGGAAGCATTGAGCCGGCTGGCTTCCATCAGGCCATCGCGGAACAGCGCCTCGGCATCGACGACCTCGTCGGCGAGGATTTCGCTCTGCCGGCGCACCGCTGCCTGCTGGGACTGAAGCCCGGCGATCTGTTCGCCGAGCTGACCGATCTGCTCTTCCAATTGCGTCGTGAGACCGGCCTGCGCCGCGGCACGGCTCTGGCGCAGCCGCTCCTGCGCGGCGAGCAACCCGTCGAGCGTCGCGCGGTCCGGCCAGGCCTCAAGACTGGCTGGAAGCGTCAGCTCGTCGTTACCGATGCTCTCGGCGGTGAGCCGCGCCTCGAGGGCGAATGCGGCGCTCAGCTGCGAGACGATGACCGCGAGATTGGCGGAAACCGTGGTGCTGTCGAGGTGAACCAGCAATTGGCCCGCCTCGACGGCATCGCCGTCCTTGACCAGGATGGCGCTCACCACGCCGCCTTCCGGGTGCTGCACGCGCTTGCTGCCCTCGAGCGGCACGACAGTGCCCTGCGCCACCACTGCGCCTGCGATCTCGGTGGTGCCGGCCCAGCCACCGAGCAGGCCGATGAACAGCGCAATGGCGCCGAGTCCGGCCAAGGCATGCCGCCTGAGGCTTCTGAGGGGATCAGCCATTGATCCGCACCCCTTCGATGCGTGGGGCAGGGGCGGTGACCTGCCGCAGCACGTCCTCCTTGGCGCCGAAGGCGCTCTGGCGTCCGTTCACCAGGTAGATCAGCTTGTCGCACACGGCGATGGCGCTGGGCCGGTGGGCGATGACGATCACCACGGCGCCGCGCGCCTTGGCGGCGGTCAGCGCCGTGGTCAGCGCGTTGTCGCCGGCGAAATCGAGATTGGCGTTCGGCTCGTCGAGCACGAGGAGGAACGGGTCGCCATAAAGCGCCCGCGCCAGTCCGATGCGCTGTCGTTGCCCGGCCGACAGCGCCGCGCCGCGGGAGCCGATCCGGGTGTCATAGCCATCGGCAAGGCCGGTGATCAGCTCATGCACGCCGGCCAGCCGGGCGGCCTTCAGCACGCTTTCGCTGTCGGCGTCGGGGCGGAACCGGGCGATGTTCTCGGCGACGGTGCCGTCGAACAGCCCGACGCTTTGCGGCAGGTAGCCGATGCGGCGGCCGAGCTGGATCGGATCGAAATGCGTGAGCTCCGAGCCATCGAGGCGTACCTCGCCCTGCTGCACCGGCCAGATGCCGCAGAGGCCGCGCGCCAGCGAGGTCTTGCCCGAGCCGGAAAGGCCGAGCACGCCCATGGCTTCGCCCGCCGCGAGGGTGAAGCTGACACCGGCCACCAGCGGCGGTTTTTCCAGGTCCGGCCCAGTGGCAAACTGCCGGACTTCCAGAGTGAATTGCGGGTCGGGCAGGCTCAGCCGGTTGCCCGCCGGCGGTTGCATTGCCAGCAGCATCTCGGTGCGGCGCAGCGCCTGGCGGGCCGCTGTCAGTCCGCGCCACTGCGCCACCACCTGCTCGACCGGCGCCAGGGCCCGCGAGGTAACGATCGAGGCGGCAATCATCAGCCCGGCCGAGAGTTCACCGCGGATCACCAGATAGGCGCCCAGCGCCAGCACTGCCGACTGCAGCAGGAAGCGGAACGATTTGGTTACCGACGAGTAGAGCGCGCCGACGTCGGAGGCACGGTTCTGCACCTCGGCCAGTGCCTCGGAGCGCGCCTGCCAGCGGCCGGTGACATCGTCGAGCATGCCCATGGCGAAGACCGGCTCGGCATTGGCGCGGGCATCCTCGCCGAGCGCCTGGCGATGCGCCATGGCAGCGGCCGCTTCGGCGGTAGGCCGTCCGGACAGGCGCTCGTTGATCACCAGCAAAGTCGTTGCTACCAGCGCCCCGCCGGTTGCCAGCCAGCCGAGCGCCGGATGGAACAGGAAAACCACGCCCAGATAGACCGGCAGCCAGGGCAGGTCGAACAGCGCCAGCGGTCCCGGCCCGCCGACATAGTTTCGGATGGAATCGAGATCGCGCACCGCGTCGGGTCGCACGAGGCCGAGCGGCAGCAACCCGGCGCGGAGCGAGGCGCGGAACACGTCGGGCGCGACCGAGGCCTCCAGCGCGCCGGCAAAGCGGAAGGCCATGCGCGAGCGCAAGAGGTCAAGCAAAGCGAGAAAGGCATAGGTGCCAGCGACCAGCGCGAACAGCGCCACCAGTGTCGGCACCGAGCGGCTGGCCAGCACTCGGTCGTAGACCTGCAACATGAATAGCGGGCCGGTGAGCACCAGGAGGTTGGTGGCAAGGCTTAAGAGGCCAAGCGCCAGCAGCGGGAAGCCGGTGCGCCTCATCAGGGCGCGGACGACGCTTTCGCGCCTGGCGCCGTTCGACATTTCACACCCCGTCGCTGCCCGATTGGGCCAGTGCGGCGGAGTCTCGTTTCGGCCGCGCCATGCATGAACCGGCGCCGTCGGATAGTAGCCATGCCTGGATGGCATGGCCGATGCGATGCCGAGCAAGAAAAAACCCCGGAACACTGGGGTTCCGGGGTTCAGGTCATGCGGGGTTGGTGCCGCATTTTTCAGCAACAGGTATTTGGGTGCCCCCGTGCCGAAATTCAGGGCAGGTCAGACGATCCAGTCCGACGATGCCAACAGGGATTCGAGCGTCGCGCCGTTGAGCCCCATGACGAGCGGGTCGCCATGCGTATCGGCGACGCGGATTTCGACGTGGTAGCCGCTGCCATCGACATCGATGCCGAGCGTATCGAAGCTGTCGCCGCCGCTGGCCGCCGCCTCTCGGAACGCCGCGAGGAACGCTTCCGGTGAGGCAAAGCTGGTGAGCCCGGTGTCGAGCCGGTCGCCGGAGCGAAGCGAAAAGTCCTCGACAGTGTCGCGGCCGGCCGAGAACACGAAGGTGTCGCTGCCCGAGCCGCCATTCAGCAGGTCATCGCCGCTGCCGCCGAACAGCCGGTCGTTGCCGGCCTGGCCGTAGAGATCGTCGCTGCCGTCGCCGCCGGACAGATAGTCATTGCCGCCACGGGCGAAGAAGCGGTCGTCGCCGCCGAAGCCGAACAGCTCGTTGTCGGCATCGTTGCCGGTGAAGCTGTTGTTGGAAGCGTTGCCGAAGCCGTTGACGGCGCGATCGCCGACGAGCTCCAGCGCCTCGTTCTCGTCGCCCAGCACGTAGCTGGTCGAGGCCACGATACGGTCGTAGCCGCCGCCCGACAGCACCACGTCATGCACCGAACTGACGACGATGCGATCGGCGTCGTCGGAGCCGAAATAGGTGGTCGGCAGGTCGGTGAGGGTCGAGGTAGCCACCGTGCCATCGGCGAAGCGGAAGGCTTCGACGCCGCCGACGATGTCGTAACTGCCGCCGGCCTTGTGCACGACGAAGCGGCCGGAGAGGTCGCGGGTCAGCGTGTAGTCATCACGGTCGCCGGCATAGGCCAGCACATCGGTGCCGAGCCCGCCATCGATGACGTCGTTGCCCTTCGAGGCGAACACCAGGTCGTCGCCCTTTTCGGCGTAGAGCCGATCACTGCCATTGCCGCCGACGAGAATGTCGGCGCCGGCGCGGGCATGGAACTCGACGCCGCTGTCATTGGCCACCAGCAGTTCGCTCTTGTTGGTGCCTTTGACGACGTCGAAGGTGACGGTGTTGGCATGGGGGTTAGTGGGGGCGCCATAGCTGGTGCCCTCGTCGTTCACGAACAGGGTCGGCGACAGGTAGGTGGCTTCGAGATCGGTGCGTTCCGAGCTTAGCACCATGACGATGTTGTCGTGGTCGTCGCCGCCGTGGAAGTTGATGTCGCGGTTGGTCTCGCGCACCTGGATGGTGTTGTTGGCTTCGCTGGTCCAGCTGGCGAACAGCACGGCGTGGCGGGTGTCGAAGGCTTCGAGCCCGACCAGCTGGCTGTCGTAGAGCGCCTTGAGCTGGAAGGCGTAGCCGTTGCCGCCATCGCCCTTGTTCACCGCGCCATCGACCGAGAGGTTCGAGGCCTCGAGGAAGATCGACTGGGCAAAGGTGAAGCCGTTGGACGGGGCGTTGTCGATGGCGATGTCGAACAGTTTTGTGTGGCTGGTGCCCGACAGCGAAATGACGTTGGAGCGGTCGAACGCCTCCGAGACATTGGTGAAGCTGCCTGGATCCTGTTCGGCGAGGCCGGATTCGATGGTGAAGCCGCCGAGCTTGACGTTCTCGGCCACCTCGATCTTCTGCACCGAGGCAATGGTGGAGAAATCGAAGGCCAGGCCGTTGGTCAGCCGCACGGTGTTGCCGTTGACCGAGGCGACCTCGACCATCGAGGTGCGCAAAGGCTTATCCTCGCGCCACTCGGTATCGCCGATGGAGTCGAGATATTCGGGCGTGTTCTCGAGCTCGATCCACAGGTGATCGCCTGCTGCGAGTCCCGACGCGTCAGCCAGGTGCAGGTACATCGAGCCTTCCGCCGCCGGCTCGTCCAGCGCGAACTCGCCCGAGTAGCTTGGTACGTCGATGACGCCGCCGACCTGGAAGGCGCCGCCGGCGCGGGCATTGCCGGTGAGTTCGATGGTCGTGGCGCCCGAACCGGTGCCCATCACCGTGATGTCGTCGCGGTTGATGACGACGGTCTCATTGAACTCGAACGTGCCGGCGCCCATCAGGATGGTTTCGCCAGCCGGAGCGGAGTCAATAATGGTCTGCAGCTCGGCCGCGGAGGTCGAGGCGGATACGGTGATCATTGGGAGTACCTTTCGCTATAGGTGGAGGTGGACGCGAATGCCTCCCTTTGCACCGCGGCTATAGTGTTCCTGACGAGCGCTAATCCCGGCTGAGGCCGATCGATCGGATTTGCACCAAATTGCCAAGAGAACGCCCGCAACATCGCCCATCAATCTGGGCGGGGAGGGGGCCGAAATGTGCACGCTGTGGAAAAGGCCGAAAAGCAAGGAGCCGGGCACATGGCCCGGCTCCTCAAAAACTCAACGATGGCCAGCCCTTAGAGCTGGCGGATGGTCACGGGCCGGTCGTCGTTCCAGGCGACGGCATTGCGCAGCGGCAGGCCGAACTGGCTTTCCTCGATCTCGAACACATCGCCGGGCTCGGTCTTGATGCCGTCGGCAAAGCTCAGCGTCGCGGTGCCGAACATGTGGACGTGGATGTCGCCCGGCTGGCGGAACAGGTCGTACTTGAAGTGGTGGTGCTCGAGGTTGGCGATGGTGTGGCTCATGTTGTCCTCACCCGAGAGGAACGGCTTCTCCCACAGCACCTTGCCGGCGCGCAGGATCCGCGACATGCCCGAGACGTTGCGCGGCAGCTCGCCAACCCGCAGCTCCGGCCCGAACGAGCAGAAGCGGAGCTTGGAATGGGCGAGGAACAGGTAGTTCACCCGCTCGGTCACGTGGTCGGAGAACTCGTTGCCGAGCGCGAAGCCAAGGCGGAAAGGCGTGCCGTCCTTGCCGATATAGTAGATGCCGGCGATCTCGGGCTCCTCGCCGGCGTCCTTGGCGAAGGCAGGCGAGGGGATCGGCTGGCCCGGCGCGGTGACGGTGTAGCCGTTGCCCTTGTAGAACCATTCGGGCTGCACGCCGATCTCGCCCGGCGCGGGCTTGCCGCCTTCGAGACCCATGCGGAACATCTTCATCGAATCGGTCAGCGGCGCTTCAGCCTGCTGCTGGTTCGACTTGTGCATGGCGTCGCGGGTCGAAGCCGAACCCAGGTGGGTAAGGCCAGTGCCGGTGACGTAGAGGTGCGACGGATCGACATGGTCGATCGGGGCAAGCAGGCGGCCCTCACGGGCGAGCGCCTCGCGATCGAGCTTGGCGCCGAGGCCCTTCTCGATGACCACGGCGCGCAGCGACAGCCCGCGCTCGGCGGCTTCGGCAGCGAGCGCATAGACGCTCTGGGCTCCGGTGACCACGCTGGTGACGCCGCCTTCGGTGGCGCCGACGGCGCGCGCGCCCTTGTCGTCCTGGAACTGGATGAGATGCATGAAGCCCATTCCCTTGATTTTCGTTGCCGCCCTATAGCGCGGCGCAGCCGCGATTGCATTTGGATTTTGGATGTAGATCACCAACGCGGGTGCCAAGGGTGCGCAGCGGTCGAATCGCAAGGCGCCGGTGCGTAAGGAACAGCGAATTTACCCCCTTGACGATTTGGAAACGAAATGAGAACAGAATGAGTACATTAGATGGACATCTTATCGGTTTGCGCGGCGCAGACCGAAGTGGAATAAGGGAGACCGGTGATGGCTGCTGTTGCGCCTCTACGAGTTATTGAGGGATCGATGGATAAGGAGAAGGCGCTGGCAGCAGCGCTGAGCCAGATCGAGCGGAATTTCGGCAAGGGCACGGTGATGCGCTTCGGCGAGGGCGCCATTGCCCAGGTCGAGGCGATTTCCACCGGCTCGCTCGGACTGGATATCGCACTGGGCATCGGTGGGTTGCCGCGCGGCCGCATCGTGGAAGTGTTCGGGCCGGAAAGCTCGGGCAAGACCACGCTGGCGCTGCATGTGGTGGCCGAGGCGCAGAAGAACGGTGGCATCGCCGCCTTCGTCGACGCCGAGCATGCGCTCGATCCGATCTACGCCAGGAAGCTCGGCGTGAAGGTCGATGAGCTGTTGATCTCGCAGCCCGATACCGGCGAGCAGGCGCTCGAGATCGCCGATACGCTGGTGCGCTCCGGCGCCGTCGACGTGCTGGTGGTCGACTCGGTGGCCGCACTGACCCCGAAAGCCGAACTCGAAGGCGAGATGGGCGATTCGATGCCGGGCCTGCAGGCGCGCCTGATGAGTCAGGCGATGCGCAAGCTGACCGGCTCGATTTCGAAGTCGAAGGCGATGGTGATCTTCATCAACCAGATCCGCATGAAGATCGGCGTGATGTACGGTTCGCCCGAAACCACGACCGGCGGCAATGCGCTGAAGTTCTACTCCTCGGTCCGCCTCGATATCCGCCGCATCGGCGCGATCAAGGAGCGTGAGGAAGTCATCGGCAACCAGACACGCGTCAAGGTGGTCAAGAACAAGCTGGCTCCGCCGTTCCGCCAGGTCGAGTTCGACATCATGTATGGTGAAGGCATCTCCAAGACCGGCGAACTGCTCGATCTCGGCGTGAAGTCGGGACTGGTCGAGAAGTCCGGCGCCTGGTTCTCCTATGACAGCCAGCGGCTGGGGCAGGGGCGTGAAAACTCCCGCCAGTTCCTCAAGGACAACCCGGCGATCGCCGACCAGATCGAAAAGGGCGTGCGCGAAAGCTCCGGCATCCTCGGCGAAGCGCTGTTGGCCGGGCCGGAAGGTGACGAGGGCGACGACGGGGACGCGTGATCGGACCCGCCGGGATGTGAAGAAGAGGGCGCCCAGGTGGCGCCCTTTCGTTTTGAGCGGTGGGTTGCGTTTCCACGATCGTGCCATTCACGCCGGCGCTGGTGGGTAAACTCAATTGTGCCCATCCACCGGCCGTCATCCCGGCGAATGCCGGGACCCACTGCTCGGACAATGGACTGGGTACGAACCCCGCCGGTCCGTCACAGCAAGGTCGGATGGGTCGACGTTGGCGGAATGTTTGTTGCACTGGGTCCCGGCGTTCGCCGGGATGACGGCCGGTGCTTGTTGCGGGACTGACGACAGTGCGATCTCCGCGTCCTACGCACCCAATCTGACACCTCTCCCCACCCTGCGCTGGACACAACCGCAAGCCCCGCGATAGAAGGCCTTTCCTGTTGTTCTTGGCGGGGCTCATGGCCTCGCCATTTGTCTGTAAGAGACCCGTCATGACGAGCGTGAACGATATCCGGTCGAGCTTTCTGAGCTACTTCGCGAACAATGGTCACGAAGAAGTCGCATCGAGCCCGCTGGTGCCGCGGAACGATCCGACCCTGATGTTCACCAATGCCGGCATGGTGCAGTTCAAGAACGTCTTCACCGGCGTCGAGAAGCGCGACTATGTGCGGGCGACCAGCTCGCAGAAATGCGTGCGCGCCGGCGGCAAGCACAACGACCTCGACAATGTCGGGTTCACGGCGCGCCACCACACCTTCTTCGAGATGCTCGGCAATTTCTCGTTCGGCGACTACTTCAAGGAGCACGCGATCGAGCTGGCCTGGAACCTGCTCACCAAGGAGTGGGGCCTGCCCAAGGAGAAGCTGACCGCGACGATCTACGAAGACGACGACGAGGCGATGGCGCTCTGGAAGAAGATCGCCGGCCTGCCCGAGGATCGCATCGTGCGGCTCGGGGCCAAGTCGAACTTCTGGCAGATGGGCGATACGGGCCCGTGCGGTCCGTGCTCGGAAATCTTCTACGATCACGGCGACAAGTACTGGGGCGGCCCGCCGGGTTCGCCTGAGGAAGACGGCGACCGCTTCGTCGAGATCTGGAACCTGGTGTTCATGCAGTTCGAGCAGTTTGCGGACGGCTCGCGCACCAGCCTGCCCAAGCCTTCGGTCGATACCGGCTCGGGCCTCGAGCGCGTCGCGGCGGTGATGCAGGGCACGAACAACAATTACGAGATCGACCTGTTCAAGTCGTTGGTTTCGTCGACCATGCACGCCACCAACTTCAATGGCGACCCGACGACGCCGAGCCTGCGCGTCATCTCCGACCACGTGCGCGCCATGAGCTTCCTCATTGCCGAAGGCGTGCTGCCGTCGAACGAAGGTCGCGGCTACGTGCTGCGCCGCATCATGCGTCGCGCCATGCGCCACGCGACCCTGCTCGGCGCCACCGACCCGGTGATCCACAAGATCGTGCCGACGCTGGTCAAGGAGATGGGCCAGGCCTATCCCGAGCTGGTCCGCGGCGAGCAGATGATCGAGGAGACGGTCCGGCTCGAGGAGCAGCGCTTCCTCAAGACGCTGAGCCGTGGTCTCGTCATCCTCGACGAAGCGACCGCCGATCTCAAGCAAGGCGACATGCTCGAGGGCGTCACGGCCTTCAAGCTCTACGACACCTACGGTTTCCCGCTCGACCTGACGCAGGATGCGCTGCGCACCCGCGGCATCAATGTGGATCTCTCGGGCTTCGAGGACGCGATGGCCCGCCAGCGCGCCGAGGCGCGCAAGAGCTGGGCCGGTTCGGGCGAAGCGAGCGAGGACAAGGTCTGGTTCGCGGTTGCCGACCAGGTCGGCCCGACCGAGTTCCTCGGCTACGAGACCGAGACCGCCGAAGGCGCGGTCACTGCGCTGGTCAAGGGCGGCGCCATCGTCGACGAGCTGAAAGCCGGCGACGAAGGCTATGTCGTGCTCAACCAGACGCCGTTCTACGGCGAAAGCGGCGGCCAGGTCGGCGACACCGGTTCGCTTACCGGCGAAGGTATCGCCGCGACCGTGACCGACACGGTCAAGAACAACGGCGTCTTCGGCCACAAGGTGAAGGTCACCGACGGCACCATCAAGGTCGGCTCACCGCTGGCGCTGATCGTCGATCACGACCGGCGCTCGGCCATTCGCGCCAACCACTCCGCGACGCATCTGCTGCACGAGGCGCTGCGCCTGGTGCTGGGCGATCACGTGGCGCAGAAGGGCTCATTGGTCTCGGCCGATCGGCTGCGCTTCGATTTCGTCCACACCAAGCCGATCACCCCGCAGGAACTGGCTCAGGTCGAAGAGATCGCCAACGATATCGTCTTGCAGAACTCGCCGGTCGAGACGCGCCTGATGGGCGTCGAGGAAGCCAAGGAGTCCGGGGCTCGCGCGCTGTTCGGCGAGAAGTACGGCGATGAAGTGCGCGTCGTCTCGATGGGCGATCCGACCGGTAACGCGGTCGGCTGGTCGGTCGAGCTCTGCGGCGGCACGCATGTGCGCCGCACCGGCGATATCGGGCTGATCACCATACTCGGCGATTCCGGCGTTGCCGCCGGCGTGCGCCGCCTCGAGGCGCTGACCGCCAAGGGCGCGCGCCAGCATGCGCGCACCAATGCCAACCTCGTTGCCGGCGTCGCCGACGCGCTGCATGTGGGGCCGCACGAGGTGTTCACCCGCATCGAGGCGCTGCAGGAAAACCTCAAGAAGGCGGAGCGCGCGCTCACTGACGCCAACAAGAAGCTGGCGCTCGGCGGGGGCGGTTCGGCGCCGGCTTCGGCTGACGAGACGGTCAATGGCGTTACCTATGTCGGCCGCGCCGTCGAAGGCATTTCGGCCAAGGACGTCAAGGGCCTGGTCGATACCGAAAAGAAGCGGATCGGTTCGGGTGTGGTTACGGTTGTGCTGAAAGGCGATGACGGCCGCGGCACCGTGGCGGTTGGCGTCACCGAGGATCTGACCGGCAAATATTCGGCCGGCGAGCTGATCAAGCTGGCGACCGCGGCCTTGGGCGGGCAGGGCGGTGGCGGCCGTCCCGACATGGCGCAGGGCGGCGGTCCGGATGGCGCCAGGGGCGCCGACGCAATCGCCGCGGTGCGCGGCGGGCTGTAGCATCTGGCGGTGAGCGGGCGCGTGCTGCCCCTCACCCTGACTTTCTTTCCAGTTGGCGCAGGCGCGTCGACCGGACGCGATGCCTCTCCCTTCTCCCCTCAGGGGAGAAGGTGGCCGAAGGCCGGTTGAGGGGTGAAGCCGCGCCATGCGCGCTCGTTGAGAAGCTGAACCCCTCACCCTAGTTCCGCTACGGACCTGACGGTCCTAGCTGCACTAGCCCTCTCCCCTCAGGGGCGAGGGGACAATGTGGGGCAGCCCGTGCCCTTCCCGCAGAACTTCCTGAGCGAACTAGACCGGGTCCGGGCCCGGACCCTTGAAATCGTCCGGCGAGGGATTGTCTCGCCGGGCGCGATATTCGGCCCAGCGTCCGGCGATGCGGGCGCGGGCGCCATCGGCGAAGATGTTGGCGAGCCCGGCGGCGACGATGACGCCAAGCCCGGCAAGGCTGATCGCATCGGGCACTTCGCTGAAGAACAAGGCCCCGAACAGCAGCGCCCAGATGATCTGGCTGTACTGCATCGGCGCCACCCGGCTCGCCGGAGCCAGGGCGACGCCCTTGAGCTGCAGCAGATAGCCGATGCCACCCAATACGCCGCAGGCCACCAGCCCGCCCAGCAGCAGCGGGCTCGGCCAGCTGAAGCCGACAATAAAGACGCCGACCAGGTTGACCACCAGGGTGAGCAGGCCGGGCAGGGCGAACAGGGTGACGCGCCGCTCGGCGCCGGAGATCAACCGGATGGTGGTGAGCGACACGGCAGCGGCGAGCGCGCAGATGAAGGCGGCGATGTGCCCGAGCTCGATCTCGCGAAAGCCGGGCCGCACCACCAGCAGCACGCCGAGGAAGCTGATGACCACCAGCGCCCAGCGATCGAGCGACACCTCCTCCTTGAGCACGACGACCGAGAGGATGGTCGCCAGCACCGGGATGAGGAAGACGAGGCAATAGGCTTCGGCCAGCGGGATGGTGACGAAGGCGTAGGTGATCAGCACGGCGCTCAGCGTCCGGCAGAACGCGACGAGGAGCATCAGCGCCGGGCGGTTGAGCTTGAAGGTGTCGCGCCAGCGCTCTTCGCGCGGCTTGGAGAACAGAGCCGGCAGGAACGAGAAGACGGTGGTGAACAGGCCAATCTCGAAGACGCTGAGTGAGCCGCCCAGCGCTTTGACCAGTGCATCGGCGGTCGAGAATGACGCCATGCCGCCCAGCACGCAGAGCACGCCGAGCGAAACCGGTGAGAGGGAGCGCAGCATCTACTTGCCTGGCGCCGCTTGCGCCTGGTCGTCGGCATCGCCGCGTCGCGGCAGCTTGGCGTCATCGCCGAGCGGCGGACTGACCTCGGAAACGGCACTGGCCGGACCGAAGACCGACAGGCGCGAGAAGATGCGGATGCGCGTTTCGTCCGACATCACGTTGAGGATGCCGCAGATGGCAACGACGACGAGCCCACAATAGGCGACGGTATCGGGATACTCGGCATAGAATATCGCGCCGAAGACGATGGCCCAGGCGATCTGGCTGTACTGGGCCGGCGCGATCATGCTTATCGGCGCGGTGCGGGTCGCGGTGATGAACAGGATGTTGCCGGTGCCGCCCAGAGCCCCGATCAGAACCAGGAAGGCGAATTCCTGCAGCGTCGGCCAATGGAACCCGGCGATGAGCATCAGGATGGAGTTGATCACGACAACGTAGCCCAGCGGCAGGCCGAGCAGGCTGACGCGCTTTTCGACCGGGGCGACCTTGCGCAGCGTGGTGGTGGCGATGCCGCCCATCACCGCGGCGCCGACCGCCATGAGATGGCCGAGTTGCAGTTCGCGGAAGCCCGGCCGGACGACGAGGAGCACACCGCAGAAGCTGGCGCCAAGGAACAGCCAGCGCTGCCAGGTCACGGTCTCGCCGAGGAAGCTCCGCGACAGCGCCACCACGAAGATCGGCGCCAGGAAGGCGATCGAGTAGGCCTCGGCCAGCGGAATATGGGTGAAGGCGTAGATGATGCAGAGGTTGCCGATCACCCCGGCAATGCTGCGCAAGTGCACCAGATAGGGGTGGCGCATGCGATGCAGGTGCCGCCAGTGCTCGCCCTTGGGCTTGGTGAAGATCGCGGGAATGAAGGAAAACAGCGCCGTCCAGAAGGCAATTTCGAAGACGGAGAGGCTGGTGCCGAACCCTTTGATGATGGCGTCGCAGCAGGAATAGAGGAGGTAGGCAAAAAGCGCGAAAGCGACGCCGGAGGGCATCTTCTGGGCATCCAAGAGGGGAGGGACGGCAACTGGTATGTTAGTCCTATACGATGGGCCGGCCGCACCGTCGATGGGCGGGAATGCCACAGGGCCTAATTATTTCGTCTCTACTTGAAGCGTTCACGCGCCAGCGGCCCGATGGTCTCGATTTTGTTGGTCCAGATGTAGCCGGCAAAGTTGTCGGGCACCTGAGCCAGCAGTTCGGGCGTATCGATGCCGGCAGTGCCGGGATCGCCGGAGCTGTAAGGGCCGAGCAGGATCACCTCCGAGCCGGCCTGCTGCAGGCGCTCGATGAAGAGGTTCGGCCAGCCCCAGACGAATGGCGCGACATTGATCGGCAGCATCACCTTGGTGTTGCGGCAAGCGTCCGGAACAAACCCGGTCCAGCCAAACCCCTCATATTGCAGCAGGCAATCGACCAGACCCTTGCGCGACCAGACATTGAGATCGCCGATCAGCTCGGCGGCGCGGTAGGTTGGCGGATCACCACCATAGGCGCCCCAGACGGCCGGCCGCCATTGCGGGTGCGACGACAGCAGCTCGGCCAGCATATCGCCCTCGCGTGCCTCGTTGCTCTTGAAGTTGACGAGGAAGCGCTCGGCGGGGAAGGCGGTGAGCACCTCCTTGAGTTCGGGCATCAGGCCGATGCCCTTGCCGCGAAACGGAAAGCTCGCGCCGCCATCGGCGGTGTAGCCGTAGCCGATATCGAGCAGCTTCAGCGACGCCATGTCGTGGCCACGAGTCTCGCCGCTGCCTTCGGTGCGGCAATCGACGGTCCAGTCATGCAGCACGGCGAACTGGCCATCGGTGGTCGGATGGACATCGAGCTCGACAATGTCAGCGCCCGCGGCGAAGGCCGCCTGCATCGAGGGGAGGGTATTTTCGAGGTAATCGTGCGTCGGCCGATCGATCCGCTCGGCGGTGCAGGTATCGTTGTTGAGGTCGGCGCGATCGAAGGTCTGGTGCACGCCGCGATGGGCGATCAGCTCGAGCTTTCCCTGAGGCAGCACGACGCGCCAGGACGCATTCCAGACGTAGACCGCGGCGACAATGACCGCGAGGCCGAGCAGAATCTTTTTGAACATCAATACCCCTCAATGCGGCTGACGCTCAGGTGGGTTCATGGCCCAAGTATGACCGGATGGCCTCAGCCGCAGTTGAGTTTGGAGCCTTGGAAATCGGCTTCGCACTGGATGCGCCGGAGGGTCGCCAGGTCCTCGTCGGTGGGGGCTTCGCCGTTGGGTTTCACCACGATGGCCTCCACCACGGCGCTGCTTTCGCCATTGAGGATGCCGAACCAGACAAAGGTCGCGGCCGTATCGACGAAGGCGCCTTCGCGCACGAAACCAGTGTCGCTGGTGACCTCGTTGGTGTAGGCGCGGCCCAACGCGCCCTGGGCGAAAGCGCTGTCATAGAGCTGGCGAGTGCCGACGCGTTCGAAGACGAAGACATCGCCCAAATGCGAGACGCGCGAGCTGGGCGTGCTGGCGTCGACGATGAGGTCGCTGGGCATGGTCGGCAGCAGCGGCGGCAGCGCCGTGTTGAAGCGGTTGGCGTCGATATCGGCTTCGCCGGGCAGGTCGAGGCCGTCGATATCGGCGTCGAGCGGCAAGAAGAAACTGTTGAGCGGCCCCTTGGCGAAAATGCGCTTCAGCGGGTCGCGCCCGACGCCGGCTGTGGACCAGCCGTGCTGGCGGTTGAAGAAACTGGTGCTCGCGGCATTGAGGCCGTCGAGGCCGGGGCTGAAGTAGAGCGCGATCTCGTAGTCGCCATCCGTCGCCATCGAGGCGTCGGTGGCCGAGCAGCTGCCGATATCGAGCAGCCGGTCGCCCAGCTTGTATCCGGAGATCGGTCCGGCCAATTCGGCTTTGCCGATGGCCGGCGTGTAGTCGGATACGAAGCGCCACTGCATGTCGTACGGGGCGGCGCGCTCGTCGATGGCGAGGAGGCGCAGGCAGGCCTCACGGATGGCGGAAGGCAGGTCGGTGATCCAACCGGAGGACGGTGTGGGCGGCAGGGTGACCCGGGCCAAATAGAGGTCTTCCGCGGTCACCAGGTTGTAGGTTTCCTCCGGGCCCATGCCGACCATTTTGAAGATCACCTCGGGATCGACGTTCCACTTCACCAGCTCCTTGACCATCAGGGCGAGTAAATCCCGCGTCTGGCCCTGCATAGCCATGGCGCCGCGCTCGTTGAGGGCATTGGTGAAGGACACTTCGTCGGAATAGGGGGCGTGGAAGCCGACGACGGATCCGGGCTCGACCATCCGGTCGACATAGGTGCCGACGCCGTCCTGGCTGGACCAGGCGGAACCGCCGAGGAAAGCGAAAGCGCAAGCGGAATAGCAGCCGCTGCCGCGCTCGACGACGGTGGCGATATGGTTGGCGCGGAGGAAGTCGGCGAGCGCCAGGCCCTCAAAATAGCTGCCGCCCGGCCCATTCAGGGTGAGCACCGCCGTTGCCCCTCCGTCGGGCTCGATGCACGACAGGCGGCATTTGACGAAGGTGTCGTACATGCTCTGCAGCGTTGCGACATCGCCGTCGGCGGTATCGCCGTCATAGTGCAGGTGCGGCACCGGGTGCGCGGCGGAATACTGCATTGAGACGATGGAAATAGTTGCGGCCGATGCGTTGATCGGCAAGGCGACGAAGATCGACAGCAGAGCGGTCGCGAAGGCGAGAAGACGCATGCGAAAATTCCCCCGAGAACTGTAGTTCTAGGAGCTTTGACGCGCGCCGTTCAAGCGTCCTTGGGGTGGGTCGAGACGGAAACTGCTAGAGGGCCCGGACGCGGTTGTTGCGCGGCCCGTGTTCCAGTTCGACGAGACCCAGGAGCTCGAGCACCGGCGTCACGTAGTTGGCGAAGCGGCCGCGAAATCCCTTCCGGATGCCATACCACCCACCCACCGGGTTGTCGGGAGAGCGGGCCCAGGCTTCGACCGTACCAGGCTTGGCGTCCTTCTGCTCATCGGCATTGCCGAGTTCCACCCAGTCGCCGTGCTGCTTCAGCATCTGGTGCAGGTCTTCGATGGCCCTGAGGTGGTAGCGCAACTCGGTGCCGGCGGCGACGCAGATAAGGGCAGGCGGCGAGGCATCGGGAGCACGGTAAAGCGTGATGTCGCTGCTGCCCGGCGGGGTCTTGAGCAACCACGGATCGTCTCTGGTACCTGCTGCCATCGTTCGCTCCTCATCTGGTGGGGCGAACTATAGACCGGCCAGATAACGGAGGCACTAGAGAGGGCGCGGGCGGCGATGTGGTCGCCGCCTGCTATCGGGTCGGACGTCAGGCAGCCATGGCCTTCTTCAGGTTGGCGTCGATAGCGTCGAGGAAGCCAAGGGTCGAGAGCCACTTCTGGTCCGGGCCGACGAGCAAGGCGAGGTCCTTGGTCATCTGGCCGGCTTCGACGGTCTCGACACAGACCTTCTCGAGGGTCAGGGCGAACTTCGCCAGTTCGGCATTGTTGTCGAGCTTGGCGCGGTGCTGCAGGCCACGCGTCCAGGCGAAGATCGAGGCGATGGAGTTGGTCGAGGTCTCCTTGCCCTGCTGGTGCTGGCGGTAGTGACGGGTGACGGTGCCGTGCGCCGCTTCGGCCTCGACGATCTTGCCATCGGGGGTCATAAGCACCGAGGTCATCAGGCCGAGCGAGCCAAAGCCCTGGGCGACGATGTCGGACTGCACGTCGCCGTCATAGTTCTTGCAGGCCCAGACATAGCCGCCGGACCACTTCAGCGCCGAGGCGACCATGTCGTCGATCAGCCGGTGCTCGTACCAGATCTTCAGCTCGTCGAACTTCTGCTTGTAGTGCTCCTCGAAGATCTCCTGGAAGATATCCTTGAAGCGACCGTCATAGGCCTTGAGGATGGTGTTCTTGGTCGACAGGTAGCACGGCACCTTGCGGTTGATGGCGTAGTTGAACGAGGCGTGGGCGAAATCGCGGATCGACTCGTCGAGGTTGTACATGGCGAGCGCCACGCCGGCGCCCGGCGCCTGGTAGACTTCGTGCTCGATAACCTGGCCGTCTTCGCCGGCGAACTTGATGGTCAGCGTGCCCTTGCCCGGGAAGCGGAAATCGGTAGCTCGGTACTGGTCGCCGAAGGCATGGCGGCCGACGATGATCGGCTGGGTCCAGCCCGGTACGAGGCGTGGCACGTTCGAGCAGATGATCGGCTCGCGGAAAATCACGCCGCCCAGGATGTTGCGGATGGTGCCGTTGGGCGACTTCCACATCTTCTTGAGCTTGAACTCTTCGACGCGCTGCTCATCGGGGGTGATGGTGGCGCACTTGATGCCGACGCCGTGCTTCTTGATGGCGTTGGCGGCGTCGACCGTCACCTGGTCGTTGGTGGCGTCGCGGTTCTCGACCGAGAGGTCGTAGTATTCGATATCAAGATCGAGATAGGGAAGGATCAGCTTGTCCTTGATCGCCTGCCAGATGATGCGGGTCATCTCATCGCCGTCGAGATCGACGACAGGGTTGGCAACTTTGATCTTGGCCATGCGTAAGCTCCTCAGCGGCGCGGAAAATCTGATGCCGGGGCTAATAGCATGAAATCGGCCGAGCGAAAGCGCCCGACGGGGACTGGTTCGCGGAGTTTTCTAAGGGTGGCCGAATGGCGTGGCTCACCAGAGCTGCGGTTTTGCGACCATCAGCCAGTACACCGCCAGCAGCGCCGTGAATGCCGGCCAGCCGAGCCAGAACCACAACCGCATGGCGCTGAAATAGGCGGGCGGGAGTGGGGTCGCCGAGCGGGCGGCCTCGGCGGCAAGCCGCGTGGCGCGGATCTGCAGCCCGACCACTGGCGCCCAGCAGGCGAAGGCAAGGGCATAGAGCCCGTAGCTGACGATCAGCCAGCTTTCGCCGAGGCTGTAGCCCGCAACCGAAGCGAGCATGACGCCGGACACCGGCTGCAGGATGCCGCTCGATCCGGTGAAGATCCAATCGGCGCGGACCACCATCTTACCCACCTTGGCGATGGTCGCCGGCTCGCGGGTCAGGTGCGCCGACCAGAAGGAGTAGGCAGTGCCGGCCCCGAAGCCGAACAGCACGGTCGAGCTCAGGATGTGCACCCATTTAAGCAGCAGGTACGGGTCCATCAGCGGCTGTCCGAGAGCACGGCGTTGATCATGATGAGCGCGAGGATCGGGATGTTCTTGACGAGCGGGCCGAACGGGTCGCCCCAGAGCCCCGGCATCACCAGGGTCAGGCCGGCGGTGTAGCCGAGCACCAGTGCCAGCTGCAGGGCGAGGGCCCAGCGGCCGCGCCGTTCGAACAACAGCAAGCCGGCAGCCACCAGATCCAGCAGACAGGTGACGAGCACCAGCGGTTGGGCGACTGCGGCCGGGAGCCCAAGGCTCGCGACGAAACTGGCCGCCATTTGCTGGCCGGACAGCAGGCCGGCCACGGCCGAGGCGAGCCAGATGAAGATCAGGCTGAGCTTGGCAGCAATGCCGAGGAGGAACAGCCGGGAGTGCCAGCGGTCCTGAACGTCGGCCGGCTCGCGTTCGAGCATGGTTGCCAGGCTCATTGGTGAAAAGCCGATGGCGGCGGCGAAGCCGGTTCCGTCGGCCGCGTTGCCGGCCGCGAGCTGCCGCAGCGTCGTGGTCGATAGCGGTCCGCCGCCGAACCAATCGCCCAGCCGGGCGGCGGCCCAGGCGAAGGGGGCTGGGATGGCGAGTTCCGGCGCCGGTGAAAGGCCGAGCCAGCGACGATAGGCGCGCACCAGTTCCGGCAGGCGAAGCGTATCAGGGCCAGCCGGCTCCAGGGTACGGTTGGCAAAGCTCTGGTCGGTGGCGACACGGAGGACCGTCTGGGCGAGGTCGCGGGCGTGGATCGGAGAGAAACTGCCGTCGCCGATCGCGATAACCGGGGTGACGAGCGGCGATCCGGCGACGCCGCGCAGCAGTGACGAGCCGCCGAAACTGCCCTTCGCCACCACCATTGATGGCCTGAGGATGGTCCAGGGGACTGAGCTTTGCCGCAGCACCGCCTCGCCGCGCAGTTTGGTGGCAGAGTAAGGAGTGTCGACGTCTTCCCGTGCGCTGATGGCCGAGATGAGGATGATGCGAGCGATGCCGGCGGCTGCTGCGGCTCGGTAGAGTGCCTCGGGACCCGCGACGTGCACGCGTTCGAGGTCGGGGCCAGAGAGTTGTCCCGCGGCGTTGACGATCACGTCGACGCCGGCAAGGCGGGATGCAACATCGCTCGGCAGTGACTCAATCAGGTCGAGGCGAATCGCCTCTGCGCTTGGAAAGGTCCGCGCGACCATTGCCGGGCTGCGGGCAGCAGCCGTCACGCGATGACCGCTCTCAAGCAGCTTCGCGACAATATGGCGTCCGATGAAGCCACCGGCGCCGAGAACCAGAAAGTGCATAACGCCCCCTTGCGCCGCCCGATCCACTGTAGCGAACACCGCTCTCCGTTGACACCGTGCATATACACACTATCTATCGGCGCATGGATGATTTCAGCCGGTGCATGGTTTCGAATACGCGGATGGCGGCGCGGGCGATCACGCGGCGCTATGATGCCTATACGCGGCCGTTCGGCATCACCTCGACGCAGTACTCGGTGCTCGGGCTGATCGTGGCCTCCGGCGAGCGGAACGTCAGCGAGCTGGCCGAACAGCGCGGCTTCGAGCGGACGACACTGACGCGGAACCTCGATCGGCTGGAGAAGATGGGGCTGATCGCGTCGCGCCCGGCCGAGCATGGCAATGGCCGGATCTGTTCGCTCACCCCGAGGGGACGCGACCTGGTCAACGAGTTGCTGCCGCTGTGGCGCAAGGCGCAGGCTGAGATCCGCGCCGAGCTCGGCGCCGACGGCTTTGAAGATACCCTGATGAAACTGCAGCGGCTCGCCACCATCTGAAGCGATGCGGCAGCCTGCTGACCTCGAGCCGACCCGTGTAACTACACATAAGGAAGAATTCCCATGGCAACTCAGTCCGATCCGATCGTCGTCACCGGCATGGGCGTGGTCAGCCCACTGGGCACCGGCGTCGAAACCGTGTGGTCACGGCTCATCGCCGGCAAGAGCGGCATTGTCCGGAACACCCGCTTCGACGTGACCAACTATACGGCCAAGGTGGCCGGGCTGGTGCCGACGAGCGAAACGGACCCTGAGGGATTCGATCCGCTGGTGGCGATCGACCCGAAGGACATCAAGAAGATGGACCTGTTCATCCAGTACGGGCTGGTCGCCGCGCAGGAGGCGATCGCCCAGTCCGGCTGGGCGCCTCAGACCGAGGACGAAAAGGCCCGTACCGCCACGGTGATCGGCACCGGGGTCGGCGGCTCGCCGGTTATGGCGCATGCGGTCGAGACGATCATCGAGAAGGGGCCGCGGCGGCTGTCGCCGTTCACCGTGCCGAGCTTTCTCGCCAACCTCGCGGCCGGCTGGATCTCCATCCGCTACGGCTTCAAGGGGCCGATCGGCGCGCCGGTGACCGCCTGCGCGGCGTCGGGCCAGGCGATCGGCGACGGCATGCGGCTGATCCTTACGGGCGAAGCGGACGTGGCTGTTGTCGGCGGGGCCGAGGGCTCGGTCGACCCGATTTCGGTCGGCGGGTTCGGCGCGGCGCGAGCGCTGGCGACGGCGTTCAACGACGACCCCGAGGGCGCCTCGCGGCCGTTCGACCGCAAGCGCGACGGGTTCGTGCTGGCCGAGGGCGCCGCAGTGCTGGTGATCGAGCGGCTGAGTCACGCCAAGGCCCGAGGCGCGACGCCGCTCGCGATACTTTCCGGTTACGGGACATCGGCCGATGCCTATCACCTGACGGCCGGCGAGCCGGGCGGCGCCGGAGCGCAGGCAGCGATGCGCGGCGCTTTGCGGATGGCCGGACTGTCGCCGGGTGAGATCGACTACATCAACGCCCACTCGACCTCGACGCAGGTCGGCGATGCGGCGGAGCTGGCCGGGATCGGCGCGGTGTTCGCCAATCGCGGCAAGGACCTCGCAATCTCTTCGACCAAGTCGGCGACCGGGCACCTGATGGGCGCAGCGGGCGCCATCGAGGCGCTGTTCTCGATCCTCGCGATCCGCAACGGCATCGTGCCGCCGACGCGCAACCTCGAGGATCCGGATGTGGGCGAGCAATTCAACCTGGTGCCGAAGGTGGCGCAGCAAAAGACCGTGCGGCATGCGCTGTCGAACGCCTTCGGCTTCGGCGGGGTGAACGCCACGCTGGTGTTCTCGGCGATTTAGGCGTTGACGCGGCTCGGCGACGATCTTGCCCTCGTCCCGGGCCCGGCCACACACGATTGCACTGCGGCGCGGCAGGAACGCTGGCGCGCCCGGCCGGTGAGACGTCGCCTGTGCGCGTGCGGGCCAATGCAGCGCAGATACCGATAGCCAGAATCATCGAGGCCACAAAACAAGGCATGCAACGTCAGGCTCGGACCAAGGAGCAATCCCGAAGGTCCGAGCCTGCCGGCAACTGCATATTGCGGCAGTAACGCTCGGGGGAAGTAATCAAGGCGGCGCGCCGTCTGGCAATCCGGTGATACTTTATCTATGAAGCCTGTCCCGACGGTTTGGTGGAATCGAGGTTTGGGAATGGCGAAGAAGCCGCGGCCGACTGCAGAGACGAGTACGCCGGTTCGCAAGCGCGGCCATGGCGTGCAGAAGGTCTACGAGAAGCTGCGGCAATCGATCCTCGATCTCAGCCTGCCACCGGGCAGTCCGCTTGATGAGATGCGGCTGGCGGAAGAGTTCGATCTGTCGCGCACCCCGATCCGCGAGGCCATGGTGCGGCTGGCGGCGGAGGGGCTGCTGACGACCTTGCCGAACCGCAACACCATTGTCGCGCCGATCGATTTCATCAACCTGCCGGTCTATTTCGAGGCATTGACGTTGATGTATCGCGTCACCACGCGCGCCGCAGCGGTACATCGGCGCCCTGAGCACCTGGTGCGCATCCGGGCCTTCGAGGCGGCTTATGCCGATGCCGTGCGACGCCGTGATGCGTTGGGGATGATCGCGATCAACCGCGATTTCCATGTCGCGGTGGCCGAGGCGGGGGGCAATGTCTATTTCACGCAGTTGTTCGCCCGGCTGCTCGACGAAGGGCGGCGGGTGATGCGGGTCTTCTATTACTCGTTCGACGACGACCTGCCGCGCCAGTATGTCGATGAGCACGCCGACATGGTTGCCGCCATCGAGGCGCGCGACGCAGACCGCGCCGACGCGCTGGCTGCGACACATGCTGCCCAGATCGTGCGACAGATCCAGGCCTATGTGGCGCGCGACACCACGAGCCGCATCGACCTGGCGCTACAGGAGCGGTGAGCGGGGGCCGCAGGGCCCGGGGGGCTGGAGGGCACGATGGCTCGGCCGCCCCCTCCCATCGGGAGAGGACCGCCGACTGCGTGTTCGGCGCCCCTAGCAGGGCGTTCAGCTTACGCCGCCTCGGACCATGCGGAGTACCAGGTGCGGAAGCGCTGGAGCGACTGTTCGGCGAAGCGCCGCTGCGCCGGGCTCAGGGCATCGGATTGGTTGAAGTGAAGCTCGTATTCCTTCTCGCCGTTGAGCGCGAGCAGGTATTTGAAGAACAGCACCAGGTCCGGACCGGCGTCCCAGGTGGAGAGGGTGATCAGCGCCTCTTCGAGTTCCCTGGCGCGGCGGCGCGCCACGGGGTCCCCCTGCTGGCCTTTGATGCACAAATCCACAAGGTGCAGCACTTCGCGCGGCAGGCAGTTGCCGATGCCGGTGATGGCGCCGGCGGCGCCGCACTGGATGAAGCCGTGATAAACGGCGGTATCGACGCCCACCATCAGCGTCAGGTTCGGGTCGGCTGAGGTGATGTGCTCGGCGGCATAGGAGAGGTCAGCCTCGCCGCCGAATTCTTTGAAGCCCACCAGGTTCTTATGCTCGGCGCGCAGCGCGAAGAACAGCTCGGCGCGGGTGGCAAAGCCATAGTAGGGGCTGTTGTAGATCACCGCCGGCAGGTCCGGCGCGGCCGAGAGCAGGGCCTTGAAATGCGCGTGCTGCGCAGCGGCCGACGAGCCGCGGGAGAGGACCCGCGGGATCAGCATCAGGCCTGCGGCGCCCACCTGCTGTGCATGAGCGGCATGGGCGGCAGCCGCCTTGGTGTTGACCGCGCCGGTGCCGACGATCACCGGGATGCCGGCCTTGACCAGCCGCTCGACGCCTTCCATGCGCTCAGCGTCGGTAAGCAGCGGCCAATCGCCCATCGATCCGCAATAGACGACGCCCGACATGCCGAGCCCGATCAGCTCGTTCGCCTTGCGCACCAGCGCATCGAAATCCGGCGTCCGGTCGGCGCGGCACGGGGTCATCAGGGCGGGAATGCACCCGGTGAACGGGCTCTTTTCCATGGGGTCTGCTCCAGCGGCTAAAGGCGATCAAGCGGCTCATCAAAGCATATTGCGCTTCGTTGTGATCTCCCTATAGGGTTCAGCCGACAGTTTGTCGACAGGGGAAATCCAGTCTCGCACGTGGGGTGCCGATTGGAGCCGAGGAGTGGCACGATGATCGATCCGACAGCGCTCCGCGCGGCGGTGGCAGAAGGGTTTGGCCGGCAGACCGAATGGCTGGCCAAGCTCGCCTCGTTCGACAGCACGCGCGGTAACGAGGCCCCGTGCCAGGATTGGCTGGCCGGCGAATTCGCGGCGCGCGGCTGGGCGGTCGACAGGTACACGATCGACGAAGTGGAGATCGCCGGCCTGCCGGGGTACTCGCCGGTGGTTGACGCCGATTACTCCAAAGCCGTGCAGGTGGTGGCGACGCACCAGGTCGAAGCGCCGGTCGGGCGAAGCCTGATCCTGATGGGGCATATTGACGTGGTGCCGGTCGGGGCGACCGAGCTTTGGTCGCAGGATCCGTTCAGGCCCGAAGTGCGCGATGGCTGGATGCATGGCCGCGGCACTGGCGACATGAAGGCAGGTGTCTCGGCCATGGTCTTCGCCCTCGATGCGCTGCGCCGGCTCGGCTATGTGCCGGGCTCACGCGTGCATATCGAGACGGTGAGCGAAGAGGAGTGCACCGGCAATGGCGCGCTTTCGACGCTGGCGCGGGGCTATCGCGCGGATGCGGCGTTCATCCCTGAAAGCATGGGGCACCAGATCATCCGCGCCGAACTGGGCTCGGTGTGGTTCCGGCTGCGCATCCTTGGCCGGCCGGGCCATGTGTACGCAGGCGTATCCACCGGTTCGCACGCCATTCTCGCGGCCATGGCCTATATCGAGGCGCTCAAGGGCCTGACGGCCGAGATCAATGCCGAGGCGGTGACGCACCCATATTTCGGCGCCATTGCCGACCCGGTGAAGTTCAACCCCGGCAAGATCCGGGGCGGGGACTGGCTGGGCTCGGTCCCGTCATGGTGCGAACTCGAGTGCCGGCTGTCGGTGCTGCCGGGGCATAGCCTCGCCGATGTGCGCGAGCGTGTCAGCGAGGCCGTTCGCCGTTGCGCCGCCGCGCTAGAAGCCGAGATGCCGGCGCTGAGCTGGATCGGCTTCCAGGCAGATGGCCACGTCTTTGCTCCGGGCACCGAGGCCGAGGCGCTGCTGGCCGGTATCCACGCCGAACTGCTCGGCCGGGAGCTCGAGCCGCTCAGCATGACGGCCACCAGCGATACCCGGTTCTACGACCTCTATTGCGGCATTCCGGCGCTTTGCTACGGCGGCAACGCCCGCGGCATGCACGCACCGTCGGAGGCGGTCGAACTCGCCAGCTTACAGACAACCACCGAGGTGATTGCCCGTTTCGTAGCCAGATGGTGCGGCCTGAAGGCAGCATGACCGCCAAAGTTTGGGCAGAATCCGGCTCAGAATCCATCTTGTCGACAAACTAAATATTCGCTCATACTGACATGAAAGCGTCGCAAGCAGGACCTCAATGCGCCTCACCGAGCAGAGCCAGATGCCCCATCGACGGCGCGACGCCGCCCCGCGTGACCTGGCGGTGGCTGGCCGATGAGCGCTGCGCTGAGCTTCACCAACGCCCGTCTGGTCGACCTCGACAGGCAGACGCTGAGCCCGTCGACCACTGTGTCGGTGCGTGACGGCAGGATCATCGGCGTCGGTGCAACGGCGTTGCCCGGGGACGAGGTGATCGACCTCGGCGGCCTGACGCTGATGCCGGGCTTCATCGACTGCCATTTCCATGTCGTGGCCTGGTCGCTCGACCTATGGGCGAATGCCATCGCGCCCGACAGCCTTGCAGCGGTGCGCGCCGTCAAGGTGATGGAAGAACTGCTGGCCGACGGATTCACCACGGTGCGGGATCTCGGCGGCGCCGACTACGGGCTCGTGCGCGGCGTCAACGAAGGGCTGATTGCCGGGCCGGACCTGGTCATCTGCGGCAAGGGGCTGTCGATGACCGGCGGGCATACGGACCTGCGTCAGCGCACCGACAGCCGCCCCGACACCCTGGGCTGGCGCGTCGGCAACATGGGCGTGCTGGTCGACGGCGTCGACGAAGTGCGTCGCGCCTGCCGCAAGATGATCAAGGAAGGTGCCCGCTTCATCAAGGTGATGGCCAATGGCGGTGTCTCCTCGCCGAACGATCCGATCGACGGCCTGCAGTATTCGGACGACGAGATCCGGGCGATGGTCGAGGAGGCTGGCAACGCCAACACCTATGTGTCGGCACATGTCTATTCCGATGCCTCGATCCGCCGCTGTGTGAAGCTGGGCGTCAAGTCGCTCGAGCACTGCAACCTGATCGCCGCCGAGACGGCGGCAATGGCGGCTGAAGCGGGCTGCATCGCCATCCCGACATTGGCGGCCTATGAGGGCCTCAAGCTCGAGGGGGCGCAGCTCGGCCTCGGCGAGGCTGAGCAACTGAAGCTGGACGTGGTACGCGATGGCGGCCGAAACTCGCTCGGCATCATGCGCAGGGCAGGCCTGCCCATGGCCTTCGGCACGGACCTGTTGGGCCAGTTGCGCAAATATGGCGGGCTCGAGTTTTCGCTGCTCGCCGAGGTGCTGACGCCGAAGGAAATCCTCAGCGGCATGTGGGACGCCGGCGCACGGCTTTGCCGCATGGAGGGCGAGATCGGCACCATGGCGGCCGGGGCGCGCGCCAACCTGGTGGCCTTCGACGTCGACCCATTCACCGACATCGCGGCGCTGGGGCGTCCGGCCGAGCACCTGAAGCTGGTGGTCAAGGACGGCGTGGTGGCGCATGACCGGAGGCGCGCATGACGCCTGACTTCGCGCACGCCTTCAGATTGGCCGCCGGCGAGCACGCCGCCGAGGCGGTGTTCGCCTATGCCCGGGCGGGTATCCACCAGGCGGCCGGCTCGCTCCTCACCACCGCTTCGGTCTACGATCTCAAGCAGATGCGCTCACGCCGGGTGTGGACCGACGATGCGGCAGCCTACCCGACGGGCAATTTCAAGCGGCTCGACCGCAACCGCTACTTCGAGACGGTGATCGAAGGCCGCCGCCCGTTCTCCTCGACGAGCATCGAGGAGATCGCCACGGTGTTCTTCGACTGGCGGAAAATCCAGCAGCTGGGGTTCGAATCCAACATGAACCTGCCGGCGATCGCCGATGGCCGCGTGATCGGCACCATCAACCTCCTGCACCGCAAGGGACATTTCACCGCCGACCGGGTGGCGCTGGCGCTTGCCTGGCAACCGGTGGCGACACTCGCCTTTCTTTTGCTCGACCTTGCTGGGTCGGAAGGCGCCAACTTCCACGGAACCGACACCGCCGGCGCGGTGGCGGCAATGGAGGGATAACTCGCTGCCTCGCAGGCGGCGCATTACGTGGTCCGGTCATCACGGGCCCAAGGGAACGCAACAGGAGCGGGACAGCCGTCCCGACAGGAGAGAACGCATGCATAAACTCATCGCCGCGGCATTGCTGGCCACGTGCCTCATCCCCGCCACCGCCATGGCCCAGGAGCCGATCCGCCTGGCCTTCCTCGCCGCATCGAGCCAGAACGGCTACAATGATGCGACCTGGCAGGGCGTGAAGGCTGCCGCAGAGAAGGCCGGCGGGGTCGAGGTCGAAATCTTCGACGGCGAGTTCAATGCCGCCACCCAGTACAAGCAGGTGGAAGACATCATCGCCGGGGGTCGCTTCGACGGCATCATCATCGCTCCCAACGATACGGTCGGCATCGCCACCGCGCTCGAAGAAGCGACCAAGGAAGGCCTGCTTGTCGCCTCGACGCTGTTCCCGGTCGGCCCGGAACTGACGGTGATGACCCCGCAGGTCGCCGGCCTCACCACCACGGTTGCCTCCAACCCGGTGGACGGCGCCACGGCCCAGGCCGAGGAAGTGGTGAAGTTCTGCGCCGACAAGGATCCCTGCAACGTGGTGATCATGATCGGCCAGTTGCAGTTTCCGTTCGACAACCTGCGCTACAAGAGCTTCGAGACTGTGCTGAGCCAGCACGCCAACATCAAGGTCGTCGCCACCGGCGAAGGCAGCTACAGCCCTGATGCGTCGCTGACTGCGTTCCAGGACATCATCCAGGCGAACCCCAAGATCGACGTAGTGCTCTCGAACGCCGACCAGCACCTTCTGGGTGTCGAGATCGCGCTTGCCGATGCCGGCATCCCGATCGAGCCGATCTACCTGATCGGCGGCGGCCTCAACCAGATCACCGTCGACAAGATCAAGGCTGGCGTGTTTGACGCGACGCTTTCCGGTTACCCGTACTCGGAGGGGTTCTACGCCGCCGATGCGCTGATCCGGGCCAAGAAGGGCGAGACGGTCGAGAACTGGATCGACCCGGCCACCAAGGCCACCAACCCGCTGCTCGTCACCAAGGAATGGCTCGACGCCAACCCCGACTTCAAGGCCGAGTGGGAGGGCTGATCGCCACGGCGACATTCCTGTCGGGGGCGCAAGCGTCCCCGGCCACCTGCATCGAGCCGTTCTGGAGACGCCCATGACCACGCCAAGCATCGCCGTTCGGGTGCGCGGAGTCGCCAAGAGCTTTGGCGGGACGCGCATCCTCGAGGGCATCGACGTCGAGATCGCCGCGGGCACCGTGCACGCGCTGGTCGGCGAGAATGGCGCCGGCAAATCGAGCCTCGGCAAGATCATCGGTGGCTATTACATGCCGGACGAGGGGGAGGTTGAAATCCTGGGCGCCCGGGTGGCGCGCTTTTCGCCGCGCGACGCGTTGGGTCTTGGCGTCGCCATGATCCACCAGGAGCTGCAGCTCGCGCCCGAGCTCAACGTGGTGCAGAACGTGTTTCTCGGCCGCGAGAGCCAGCGCGCCGGCATCCTCGTCGGCGGCGACACCGCCCGTTTCGCGGCGTTGGAGAAGGCCTGCGATTTCGGCATCGATCCGCTCGCCAAGGTGGCGACGCTACGCATCGCCGAGCGGCAGAAGGTCGAGATCATGCGCGCCATCGCCCGCGATGCGCAGGTCATCATCATGGACGAGCCGACTTCGTCGCTGACGGAGGACGAGGCCGACCGCCTGCATGAGGTGATCCGGCGGCTGAAGGGGCAGGGCAAGACTGTGATCTATGTCAGCCACTTCCTCGACCACATCCTGGCCAATTGCGACAACGTCACCATCATGCGCGACGGCAAGGTGGTGCGTACCTCGCCGATGACGGGCGAGACCAAACAGACGCTGGTCGATTCCATGCTCGGACAGGCGGCCGAAATCCTCTGGCCGGCGCTGCCCGCCGCCCCGGCCGAAACGCTGCCGCCGATAGCCGAGCTGCGCGGGGTCAGCACCGGCACGGGGCTCTCCGATGTTTCCCTAGTTATCCGCCCGGGCGAGATCGTCGGGCTGGTCGGCCTGGTCGGTTCGGGCCGCACCGAGGTGGCGCGCGCCCTGTTCGGCGCCGATCGGATCACCGGCGGCGAGTATCTGATCGAGGGCGCGCCGGCGCGCGGCCGCTTCACGGTCCACGACGCCATCGCCGCCGGTGTGGCGCTGGTGCCGGAGGACCGGCGCAAACAAGGCCTGGTGCTGACGCAGCCAACCCGCTTCAACATAAGCCTTGGCACGCTCGGCCGGATCAGCCGCTTCGGCATCCTCGACCGCGGCGCCGAGATCAGGCAGACGCGCGAGATGATCGGTCATTTCGGCATCGTGCCGGGCGCGATCGACGGTCGGGTGGCCCGCTATTCGGGCGGCAACCAGCAGAAAGTGCTGCTGTCCAAATGGGCGGTTGCCAAGCCCAAGCTGCTGATCCTCGACGAGCCCTCGCGTGGCGTCGATATCGGCGCGCGGCGGCGCATTCACGATTTCATCGTCGAGATGGCGAGGCAGGGTGTCGGCGTACTGCTGATTTCATCCGAGCTCGAGGAAGTCATCAACCTCTCCCATCGCTGCTACCTGCTCAGCGAAGGTCGGATCTTCGCCGAGGAGCCCGCCGCCGCGCTGACGGTGGAGGCGGCGCTGACCCGCGTCTTTCTCGAACAGAACAGCCAACGCAATCGCCAGGAGGCTGCCAGCTGATGGCCGACACCACCCTCACCAAGACACCCAGCGCCGTGCGCCGGCGCTTCGATATCGGCGACTTCGTGCGCCAGTATGGTGTGCTCATCATCATCGCGGTGATGCTGCTCGCTCTCACCATGCTGTCGCCGTCGTTCCTGACGCCGCGGAACCTGTTCAACATCCTCAACCAGTCGACGCCGCTGTTCATCATCGCCTGCGCGCTCACCCTGGTGATCATCGGCGGCGGGTTCGATCTCTCCACCGGCGCCATTTTCGGCGTCGCCTCAGTGAGTGCGGCGTATCTCGCCGTCAATGTCGACCCGCTGGTGGCCATCATCGCGGCGCCGCTGATCGGGCTCCTGCTGGGCTCGATCAACGGCATCATCATCACCGCCTTCAACGTCCACTCGTTTCTCGTGACGCTGGCAACCAGCCTCGTCTATCGCGGCATGGCCATCCTCATCACCAACGGCAAGCTGATCCCGGTGCGGGTCGAGGAATTCGCCTGGCTGGGCCGCGCCAAGCTCGACCTCGTCAATGTCGCCGTGCTGGTGATGCTGGCGTTCATGGCGCTGATGATGTTCATGCTCAACCGCACGACGCTGGGCCGCGCCATCTTCGCGGTGGGCGGCAACGAGGAAGCGGCGCTGCTTTCGGGCATCCGCACCAACCTGGTCAAGATCATCACCTTCGCGGTTTCCGGTGGCGCAGCGGGCCTGGCCGGAGTGATCACCGTGTCGCGCCTCTCCATGGGCGAGCCGCAGGCCGGCACCGGCTACGAGTTCGAGGCGATCGCAGCGGTGATCCTGGGCGGCACCTCGATCATGGGCGGCGCGGGCGCCATCTGGCGCTCGATGGCCGGCGTGCTGCTGATGGCGCTGATCGGCAACGGCTTCAACATCCTCAACGTGAACCCGTTCTTCAAGGACCTGACCACCGGTGTGATCATCGTGCTCGCCGTCGCGCTCGCCGCGACCGGCAACAAGCGATGAGCGTGCGCCACCCCCAGGATACTGCGCCGTCGGCCCCCGACCGCGGCGCGCAAACGAGAGACTGAGATATGTCCGACAAGATTACCCGCGTGGCCACCGATGTCGGCGGCACGTTCACCGACCTCGTGTATTTCGAAACCGACACGCGCACTGGCGCGCAGAGCGTGCGCACCGAAAAGTCGGACACCACTCCGCCCGAGTTCGAGAAGGGCGTGCTCGATGTGCTGGCCAAGGCGGGCGTCGCGCTCGATAGCCTCGATTTCCTGGCTCATGGCACCACCGTGGTGATCAACTCGCTGACCGAGCGCAAAGGCGCCAAGGTTGGCCTGATCACCACGAGAGGGTTCCGCGACGTCCTGGAAATCGGCCGCGGCAACCGCCCGGATTTCTTCAACCTCAAGTACAAGAAGCCCGAACCCTTCGTCGCGCGTTACCTGCGCCGGGAGCTCGCCGGCCGCATCGATTTCCATGGCAACGAGCAGGTACCGCTCGACCTGGCAGACCTCGCGCCGATCGTTGCCGACTTCAAGGCCGATGGCGTTACGGCCGTGGCCATCTGCTTTATCCACGCCTATGCCAATCCGTCACATGAAGAGGCGGCGCTGGCCGAGCTGCGCCGGCTGTGGCCGGAGGTGATCGCCGTCGCCTCGCACCAGATCACCCGCGAATGGCGTGAATACGAGCGCACCTCGACGACGATCCTGTCGGCCTATGTACAGCCGGCGGCGCAACGCTATCTCGAGCGGCTGGAAACGGGCCTTCGCGACCAGGGCTATGCCGGCGGGCTCTATGTCATGCAGTCCAACTGCGGCGTTGATACCGTGGACTCGATCAAGCAGACACCGATCACCATGGTCGAATCCGGCCCGGCCTCGGGCTTCTGGGGTGCGGCCGAGCTCGGCCGCATTATCGGCGAGCCTGACGTGCTGGCGCTCGATATCGGCGGCACCACCGCCAAATGCTCGCTGATCAAGGGCGGCCATGTCACCATCAAGACCGACTACTGGATCGAGCGCGACCGCAAGTCGGCCGGCTACCCGATCATGGTGCCGGTGGTCGACCTGGTCGAGATCGGCAATGGCGGCGGCTCCATCGCCTGGGTCGACGAGTTCGACAAGCTGCATGTCGGCCCCCGCTCGGCCGGCGCGGTGCCGGGCCCGGCCGCCTATGGCCGCGGCGGCGTGAACGCCACCACCACGGACGCCAACCTGGCGCTCGGCCGCATCAACAAGGACTACTTCGTCGGCGGCAACGTCGTCGCGGACATGGAGGCGCTGAACGGCGCGCTGGCCGAGCTCGGCGGCAAGCTCAAGATGAGCAACATCGAGGTGGCGCGCGGCATCGTGCGCATCGCCAATTCGAACATGGTCAACGCGCTGAAGCTGGTGTCGGTCAACCGCGGGTACGATCCGCGCGATTTCACCATGGTGGTGTTTGGCGGTGGCGGTCCGATGCACGGCGCCGAGCTTGGCAAGGAACTGGGCGTCAAGAAGGTCGTGGTGCCGCGTGGCGCTTCGGTGTTCTCGGCCTGGGGCATGCTGATGTCGGACCTCAGGCGCGATTATTTCGTCACCCAGCTGATGGATGCTGACGACCACCAGAGCCTGTCTGGCCTGCTGAACCGCACCCGCGAGCGTGCCATCGCGGATTTCGCGCGCGGCAACGTGCCGGCCGACAAGGTGAGCATCACCGGTCTCGTCCGCGTGCGCTACCAGAACCAGGAGTTCGCCGTCGAAGTGCCGCTGCCGGCGGGCGAGCCGAGCCCGGTCTCCATGGCCGAACTGATCGCCAACTTCCACGATGCCTATGAGCGCGAATACACCTATCGGCTCGACGCCGGCGTCGAGATCATCGGGCTGCACCTGGTGGCGGCCTCGGAGGTCGGCAAGCTCGAGATCACCAGACTGGAGCGGACCGGCGCCAGCCTTGAGGCCGCGATCAAGGGCCGCCGCGAGGTCGACTACGCGACCGACGGCGTCCATGAGGCCACCATTTACGACGGCACGAGGCTTGAGCCCGGCATGAGCTTTGCCGGCCCGGCGGTGATCGAGGATCCGGGCACCACGGTGGTCATCCAGCCGGGCAACCGTGTCAGCATCGACGACTACGGCAACATCCACATCGCGATTGAGGGCTGAAGCGACATGAGCAAGCACGACCCCGTCACCTTCGACATCATCCAGAACGCCCTCGAAGCGATCGCCGACGAAATGTTCGTGGCGCAGCGCAAGGCGTCGATGTCGGCCATCATCTACGAAGTGCTCGACCTCTCGTCGTCGATCCTCGATCCAGTCGGCGATATCGCCGCGGCCGGCGCCGGCATTCCGGCCTTCATCGGCGTGCTCGACAAGGCGGTCAAAGGCATCCTCAAGAAGTTTCCGCTGGAGAGCGTCCGGCCGGGCGACCTCTATGCTTCCAACGACCCCTATTACGGCGGCGTAACGCACCTCAACGACATGGTGCTGACCTCGCCGGTGTTTTCAGGCGACCGGATCGTCGCCTGGGTCGCCAACATCGCACACTGGAACGATGTGGGCGGGAACGTCCCCGGTTCGATGTCGGCCGACGCCACCGAGATTTTTCAGGAAGGCGTGCGCATCCCGGCGGTCAAGCTGTTCGACCAGGGCGTCGCGAACCAGGCGGTGTTCGACATCCTCTACGTCAACACCCGGCTGCCCGATTTCCTCAAGGGCGACCTGTGGGCCGGCATTGCGGGGCTGCGCATCGGTGAGCGCCGCGTGCAGGAACTGCTCGCCAAATACGGCGCCGATACCTACCTCGCCGCTGTGGCTGACTACATGGACCTGGGCGAGCGCCGGGCGCTGGCGGCGCTCGGGCAGATGCCGGCTGGCACCTACGACTATTCGGAAACCCAGGACGATGGCGCGGTGCATAATGTTCGCCTCGTCATCACGCCGGAAAAGTTCACCGTCGACCTGCGCGGTAACCCCAAGCAATCAGGCTCCAAGAACTCCTCGCGCGAGGGCTCCGAGATCGCCCTGCAGCTGGCCTTCAAGGATTTCACCGATCCGGACGGCCCGGGCAATGGCGGCTGCTTCCGTCCGCTCGAGGTGATCACCGAGCCCGGCACTATCTTCCACGTCGTCGAACCGGGCGCGCTCGGCTACTATTCCGAGGTCGAGATCCGCTTGTTCGACATGACGCTCAGGGCGCTGGCGCACCATTTCGGCGGCATCGTGCCGGCCGGCAACTTCGCCTCGATCTGCGGCACCGTGATGGGCGGCAAGCACCCCGATACCGGCCGCCACTACACCATCGTCGAGCCACAGGTGGGTGGCTGGGGCGGTTGGGACGGCAATGACGGCAATTCGGGACAGTTCTCCGGCTTCCACGGCGAAACCTTTAACTGCCCGGCCGAGATCGCCGAAGCCCGCTATGGCATGTTCGTCGACCAGGTGGCGCTCAATGCCGAGCCTGGCGGCGAGGGGCAGTGGCGTGGCGGCAAGGGCATCGAGGTGCATTACCGGGTGCGTGGCGACAACAACTTCCTGTCGCTCGGCTATACCCGCTCCACCATACCCCCATGGGGCGTCGCCGGTGGCCTCGACGGCTCGCTCAACTATGTCGAGTTGCGCCGCACCGATGGACGCAGTGAGCGCTATGCGTTCGCAACGAACGTGGTGGTGAACACCGGCGACGTGATCCGCATCGTCACCGCCAATGGTGGCGGCTATGGCGATCCCAGGGATCGCAGCAACGACGCGATCGCCCGCGATATCCGCGATGGCTATCTGACGCGAGAACGTGCGCTGGAGGTCTACGGCACTGAGGGCAGGCTCGGGGGCTGAACCTTCTGAAGGGGCCCGCGGCGGCTCTCTATTTCGGTGGCATGGCGGCGACCCAGCGCTCGGCGGTTTCGACCCAGTCGCGTAGGTCGTCGTCTTCCTCGATCGCTTCGGCATCGACCCAGATGAAGCCGCGCATCGCCTTGTCGCCGTGGATCATCTGGGTGGCGCCGGGGCGACCAAGGGCGGCCTCGTTATTGTCCTTGCCGACGCTGAGCAGGATGCGCCCATCTTTCTTGCAGCCGACCAGGATGTGGCCGTTGAGCAGGAAGGTGAGCCCGCCGAACATGGTCTTTTCGGTGATGCGCGGGTCGCCGTCGAGGATGTCGCGGATGCGCTCGGCGAGGTGCGTCATGGTGGTGGAAGCGGACTTCATTTCGGGGGCAGGGGCCTATTTTGGGGGAAGGGTTTTGGTATAGCTGAGGGCGTAGGCGATCCAGCGGCCGAGCGCCGCGTCGTCGGGCGTGCCGCCGGCCGCTACCGCGATGAAGCCGGTCATCGGGCGGGCGCCCATGTGCATCTGGTAGGCACCGGGCATGGCGAGCGCCTCGGCCTGCTTTCCGGGATCGATGCGGACCAGCAGTTCGCCCTTGGCGGTGGTGCCGATGGCCATGTTGCCACCGAGCATGAAGCCGAGGCCGCCGAACATTTTCTTTTCGATGAGGCCGGCGGGCAGCAGCGGCCGAAGGCGGTCGCCCATGGTGTCGGAGGCGCTGCTCATCGGGGTGTCTCCGGATCGCGGTAGGTGTCGTGCTGCGGGAGGCCATCGGGCAGGGCGTCCCACTCGTGATGGCTGCGGGCGAAGATCAGCTGGTTGGGTGCGAACCAATCGGCGCTGCAACCGAAGAGGCCGACCGGCAGCATCAGGAGGTCTGGGGCGCGGCTCGACTGGGCGTAAAGCGGCGTGCCGCAGGCGGGGCAGAACCAGCGGGTCAGCGTGGCGCCGGAATGGGCCGGCCGGGCGAAGCTGGCGGTAGGGCCGGTGACGGTGACGTCGGCGGGGCGGGCCAGGGCGACGGTGGAATGCCCGGTGCCGGTGGCGCGCTGGCAATCCTCGCATGAGCACATGAACATCGAACGGATGCGGCCCGCTACCGACAGCGTAACCTCGCCGCAGGCGCAGTTGGCGCGGAGCTCGATCTCGGGTTTGGCGTTCGTGGTCATGCGCGCATGCTGACACCGAGGATTTGCCATCCGCAAGGCGTCTGCTTGATCGCCGATGGCGCTGGCTTTAGACGAACGCCATGGTCTACGCGCCTCACTATCCGATCGAAACCGAGCGGCTGCGGCTGCGCCCGTTCACGCGCGGCGATGTCGACGCGGTGTTCGCGTACCGGCAGCGCGAGGATGTGGCGCAGTATCTGTTCGACGGCCCGATGAGTCACGAGAGCGTCACCGAAGTGGTGCAGCAGCGGATCGGGCAATACGAGCTCACCAACGAGGGAGACAAGGTCTTCCTCGCGGCCGAGCTCAGGGCGTCGCCGCGAGTCATCGGCGAGGTGTCGCTGATCCTGCGCGACGGGCCGGCGCGGCAGGCCGAGATCGGCTACATTTTCCACCCCGAGTTCCATGGGCGAGGCTATGCCACCGAGGCGGCCCGCATGCTGCTGCAGATGGGATTCGAGGGCGCCGGGATGCATCGGATCTACGCGCGCTGCGACGCCCGCAACGCCGGATCGTGGAAGGTGATGGAGCGGCTGGGCATGCGGCGGGAAGCGCATTTCCGCGAGCATGCGCTGTTCAAGGGCGCCTGGGACGAGGAGTTCGTCTACGCCCTGCTCGAAGGCGAATGGCACGACCGCTCCGAGCGCTAAGTCCTGCCAAGGACTTGGCTATTCCCGCTCGACTGAGTGGATTTGGCAAGATATTTCAACGACTAAGGCGGAACCGCCATCAACCCGTCGCGTTGCTGGAGTAAGCAGCACCATGAGGGGAGGAGCGGAGATGGCGATGCCTGACTTTCCGATTGAGACAGAGAGACTTACTCTCAGGAACTTCCACAAATCCGACCTGGACGCCGTCATGGCGTACCATGCCTTGCCCGAGGTGCAACGTTACCTCGACTGGAAAGCGCGCGACCGGGTGGAGGTGAAAGCCGCCCTCGATGCGATGTGCGCGCAGCACCGGCTGACCCGGCCGGGCGATGCGCTGACCCTGGCAGTAGTACGCAAGGCCGACGATATGCTGATCGGGCAGATTTCGTTGCGCTGGACCGACGCAACGGCGGGGCAGGCCGAGTTGCGCTTCATTCTCAGCCCCGCCCAGCGGCGGCAGGGCTATGCGCGGGAATCGGTCCGCGCCATGCTGGATCTCGGCTTCAACGAGCTCGGGCTGCACCGGATCTATGCCCGGTGCTCGGGGCGGAACCAGGCTTCGGCCAAGCTGCTAAAGGATATCGGCATGCGGCTCGAGGCGCATTTCCGTGAGCATGCGCTGTTCCAGGGCGAATGGGACGAGGAGCTGCATTTCGCCATTCTCGATCGCGAATGGCTGCGCGGCAGCAAGGTGAAGGAACTGAGCCACCACATGGTGGCCTGATTTCACGCGCGCGTTATGGTAGAGCCAAGGCGGCTGGGCGTCGACTTGGTAAAGCCGCATGGCTGGCATGCAAACTGCCTGACGCCTGCCAGGCCGCGTGGTCTACTTGTTGCTGCTGAGGCATCGCGTTTCGGCAGAATGCTGATTGAGGGGTCAGGCGTTCGGCGCGATGTCGCGAATGGACGCACGCATAGAGGACCCCATGGACTTGACGCCCGCGGCCGGGGGCAGCCGCACCCCCAGCTTTCTATCGTTTCACGCCCGCGACGTGCTGATCGTCGCCACCCTCATCTTCCTTGCCGCCATCGCCGGTAGCCTGTCGCGACCGATCGGGTTCCTTGCGGCATTCTGGCCCGCCAACGCGGTGCTCGCCGGTGTGCTGGTGCGCTCGCAACGGCTGCGCACGTTGCCGGTGATTCTCGGCGCCGCCGCCGGATACCTCGCGGCGGCAGTGGTGATAGGCGACAGCCTGCGCCTCGCCCTGGTGCTGACCGGCGGCAACCTGCTGGGCGTGCTCGCCTTCATGCTGCTGTTCGGTTCGCTCGAGCCGGAAGACCGGGCGCTGTCGCGACCGCAGGGCGTGATCTCGCTGCTGCTGATGGCATGCGCCGCGTCGGCGGCCGCCGGCATTGTCGGCGGGGTGGCGCTGAGCGAGATCACCGGCCTCAGCTATTTCGAGGCGTGGGCCGGATGGTTCGCAGCCGAGCTGGTGAACTATCTGGCGTTCCTGCCGGTGCTGCTGACGGTGCCGCCGCCATCGAAGTGGTTGCCGCTGCCCAAGCTGCGGGCAGGCCGGGCGTGGCCGCTGCTGCTGCCGGTTGTGGTGCTTGGCGCGGCGATCGGTTTGTCGCTGCTGGTGGCGCATCCGGTCGCCATCGTGTTTCCGGTGCCGGCGCTGATCTGGTGCGCGCTGGCGCTGCCGTTGGCCGCCACGGCGGTGCTGGTGATGATCTACTCCGGGCTTGCGATGATCGGCATCAAGCTCGGACTGTTCGACCTGGGGCTCGGCGCCGATGTGACGGGCGATGCGATCACCGCAGTACACATGGCCGTGGCACTGGTGGCGTTGGGGCCGATGGTTATCGCCAGCGTCAATGCGGAACGCCGCCGCCGGATCGAGCAACTGGAGCGGCTGGCGCGCCACGATTCACTGACCGATGCGCTGACCCGCAGCACCTTCATGGACGAAGGGATCCGGCTGCTGTCGCAACTGCTTGAAGAACAGGCGGCGGTCGCGGTGCTGGTGCTCGATGCCGACCATTTCAAGCAGATCAACGACGTGCACGGCCACCCCTCCGGGGATCGGGTGCTGGTGGCGGTGGCAGCGGCGATCCGCACCGCCATCCGACAGGGCGATCTGTTCGGCCGGATCGGCGGAGAGGAGTTTGCGCTGGTGCTGCCGCGGGTGACGCGGCGCGAAGCCCAGGCGGTGGCGGAGCGGATGCGCAAGGCCGTCGCCAACCTCGCGGTGGTACTGGAAAGCGGCAACCTGCAGCGGATCACCGTCAGTATCGGGGTGGCATTCGACGTCGCAAGCAGCGGCGGGCTCTCCGAAATGGTTTCGCTCGCCGACCGCGCGATGTATGAGGCCAAGCGGGCAGGGCGCGACCAGGTGGTGGTCTCAGACCTCGATGGATCGGAACGCCCGCCGATGCACTGAAAGGATATCAGGGCCGATGGCCGGAACCGATAAATCGCAGGAGTTCACCTTCCGGCCAAGCCCGGCGATCATCCTGTGCGAACCGCAACTGGGCGAGAATATCGGTACGGCGGCGCGGGCAATGGCGAATTTCGGGCTGTGGGACCTCAGGATCGTCAACCCGCGTGACCCGTGGCCGAACGAGCGGGCCATCGCCGCGGCATCGCGGGCCGACCACGTCATCGACAAGGTGCGCGTGTTCGCGACGGTCGAAGAGGCGATTGCCGACCTGCAACTGGTCTTCGCCACCACCGCCCGACGGCGCGATATGCAGAAGCCGGTCTATGGCCCCGAGGAAGGGGCGCAGCGGATGATTTCGCACATCGCCGGCGGTGAGAAGGCCGGGCTGCTGTTCGGGCGGGAGAAATGGGGCCTCTATAACGAGGAAGTGGCGCTCGCCGACGCCATCGTAACCTTCCCGGTCGAGGCGGCGTTTGCCTCGCTCAACATCGCGCAGGCGGTGCTGCTGATGGCGTATGAGTGGCGTCAGCAGGCGGACAAGGGCGAGGTGCTGCCGTTCAGCGGCGGGCTCGACCCGACCGCACCGCGCGAGGAACTGATCGGGCTGTTTCTGCATCTCGAGGAAACGCTGGATCGTACCGGCTTCTTCAAGACCGAGGACAAGCGACCGACCATGGTGGATAACCTGCGCGCCGCATTTGCCCGGGCGCAACTCTCGACCCAGGAAATCCGGACGCTGCGCGGCGTGATTTCGTCGATCGACCGGGCGCATCTGCGGCAGGGGCGGAAGGCGCGAGAGGCCGAGGCGGCAAAGGCGGCGAAGTCCGAGGACTGACCTCCGGGCAGCCGAACAACGCCCAAAGTATGCTTTGACGCCTTGTCGGTGCGCGTGGCATCACCCATCACCATGTCTTCTCCCCCCGCCGCCGAGCCCTCCAAGCTCGCCTTCAGTTACCGGAACTTCCGCTTCTTCTGGCTGACCACCCTGCTGGTCAGCTTTGCGGTGCAGATCATGTCGGTGTCGATCGCCTGGCAGATCTACGACGTGACCGGCGAGGCGTTCCTGCTCGGGTTGGTGGGGCTGTCGCTGTTCCTGCCGGCGCTGGTGCTGATCCTGATTACCGGGCTCACCGCCGATCGCTTCAACCGGCGGATGATCATGGCGATCTGCCTCGGGGTGGAATTGCTCTGCGCGCTGGGCTTCCTGGCCTTCGTCAATGCCGAGGCGCACGAGGTGTGGCCGATCTTCGGCATTCTCGTCGTGCTGGGCACGGCGCGGGCGTTCTGGAGCCCCGCCGCGCAATCGCTGGCGCCCAACCTCGTGCCGCCGGAAGCGCTGGCCAACGCCATCACCACCAATATGTCGGCCTGGCAGTTCGCCTCGATCGCCGGACCGGCGGTGGGTGGGTTGCTCTATGGTATCGCGCCGTCGGTGGCCTTCGGTACCGGCGCGGTGCTGCTGGTCATCGCCATGGGTTCGGTGCTGATGATTTCGAAGCCGCAGCATCGGGAGTCGCACCAGGCGACCAGCCTCGAGACCATGCTGGCGGGCTTTCGCTACATCTTTTCCAACAAGGTGGTGCTGGGGGCGATCTCGCTCGACATGTTCGCCGTGCTGATGGGCGGCGCCGTGGCGCTGCTGCCGATTTATGCCAAGGACATCCTCCATGCCGGTCCGCAGGAGCTCGGGTTCCTGCGCGCCGCACCGGGCATCGGCGCCATCGCCATGGCGCTGCTCCTGACCCGTTTCCCGATCCGCGACCATGCGGGGAAGCTGTTGTTCCTGTTCGTCGGGCTGTTCGGCGCCTTTACCGTGCTGTTCGGCTTTTCGACCACGGTGTGGATCTCGGTGCCGGCGCTGGCGCTGGTGGGCGCCTCCGACATGGTGAGCGTCACCATCCGCGAGACCATCATGCAGCTCTGGACCCCTGAAGAGGTGCGCGGCCGGGTGAACGCCGTGAACTCGGTGTTTATCGGCGCCTCGAACGAACTGGGCGAGTTCCGCGCCGGCACGGTGGCGCATCTGATCGGGCCGGTGCCAGCGGTGGTGATTGGCGGCTTCGGCTCGATCGCTATCGCGGTGCTGTGGAGCCGGCTGTTCCCGGGGCTGAGAAACCAGCGCACCCTCGACCGGAAAATGGTGTAGCCCGCTACGGGTTGACACGAGTTGAAATAATCTGTGTCCAGAACTTAAAGCGCCGAACAAGTGAGCGCGGGCTAATTCTGCCCTGCAGGCCGGAGCGTCCGGCCGCATGCAAGGGAGGAAAGGATGCCTCAACACACGGACAACTACGAACTCAAGTGCCCGGAAAAGCTGGGCAGCAGACCACCCAAGAACAACCAGCCGAACATGACGGCGACCGACGTGCATATCAACCAGACGGACGCGAGCGTCGAGGTGCTCGGGATCGGCGGGATTGATCCCAACAGCCCGGTCAGTCCGCATGGTGTCGGCATCGACGCCAACGGCGTGATCGACATCACCGGGATCAACGTGAAACCGGGTGACACGATCGTCGTGCGCCTGAAGCACAAGAAGAGCAACGCCAGGCTGCCGCTGGTCTACCATTGGACCTATCCGGTGGTGGGCGGTGGCAACGGGGAAGACCAGACGCTCACGATGCTCGACGAGGAAGGGCCGGCCACTGGCGTCGCGAGCGCCGAGTTGCAGCCGCTTCTCGAAGCCCTGCTCGAGGCAATCGGGCCACTCGAAGGCAGGACGCGCCGCAAGGAACGCTAAGCGTCCGAAGCGCCGCCGGCACGCCCGAATGGCCCGCGGCGCTTGACTCCTGCGGCTTCCGCCTCTATCACGCGCCCACTTGTCGAGCCCTCGGGCTCCTCGAGCGCACCCGGGATTCCCTGAATTCAGAGAATCTGTCGGTCCGTTCCGCAAGGACGGGCAGAGGAGGGCGCAATCACTTTCGACGATCTATGAAAGGATTCCGATGTCGAAGCGCGATTCAGTTAAGCACAAGATCGACCGCCGTCTTGGCGAAAACCTGTGGGGTCGTCCGAAGTCCCCGCTCAACAACCGTGCCTATGGCCCCGGCCAGCACGGCCAGCGCCGCAAGGGCAAGACCTCCGACTACGGTCTGCAGCTGCGCGCCAAGCAGAAGCTCAAGGGCTATTACGGTTCGATCACCGAGAAGGCCTTCAAGAAGCTCTACACCGAAGCTTCGCGCGTCAAGGGCGACACCGGCGAGCGCCTGATCGGCCTGCTCGAGAGCCGTCTCGACGCCATCGTCTACCGCGCCAAGTTCGTGCCGACCGTGTTCGCGGCCCGTCAGTTCGTGTCGCATGGCCACATCCTAGTCAACGGCAAGCGCGTCAACATCCCATCCTACCAGGTCAAGGTCGGCGACAAGGTTGAGGTGCGCGAGCGCTCCAAGCAGCTCGGCATCGTGCTCGAAGCCAACCAGCTCGCCGAGCGCGACGTTCCCGAATACGTGGAAGTCGATCACGGTAAGCAGACCGCCGTCTACGTCCGCGTCCCGGCTTTGTCGGACGTGCCGTACCCGGTGCAGATGGAACCGAACCTGGTGGTGGAATTCTACTCGCGCTAATCGCGCGACACACCGCGGAATTGGAAAGGGCCGCCCCGATGGGGCGGCCCTTTTGTTTTGGGGCGATAGCCGCCCTTGGGCGGCCTACCCCCGCTATTGAGCCGGCGCGCCGGAGAGGGATTCCTTGATGGGTTCCTGATCGCTCGGGATGAAGCCCTCGAACTGGTGCAGGCGCTGGTAGACCGACAGCAGGTTCACAATGGTTGTCCAGGCTCGAGCGAAGAACTGGAACGACGAGGAGACCTGGCTGAACGCCGTCGAAATCTGCTGGTAGAGACCTAATGTCAGCGTTCCGGCGAGGATGGACGGCGACATGGCGAGGAGGGGTACATAGCCGACCAGGTTAAGGTACGCGTACCGCGCCAGGTTGAAGTAGGTGTAGTGGAAGTACAGCCGGAAATAGTTCTTCTGCACGTTGGCGAACAGTTGCCGCGCCGTTACCGGCTCCGCGCGATCGGCGTTGTCCTCGCCATAGACCAGCTCCTTACGATAGGCAGCCTCGACCCGCTGGTTGGCGAAGTTGAGGCCCGGAAGCTTGATGCCAACGAGGGCCAGCATCGCGGTACCGAGGGCCGCGGCGACCAATGCTACCCAAACGAGGCTACCAGGCACGGCACCCAGAATCGGGAGTTCGGTGATGTGCTGGGAGAAGCCCCAGAGCAGCGGCAGGAATACCACCAGCGTGATGAGTGAGGAGAAGAAGCTTGTGCCGAGGTCTTCCACTGTGTCGGCAAACCGCATCGTGTCTTCCTGGACGCGCTGTGCTGCGCCCTCGGTAGTGCGGATCGATGGCCAGTAGGCCATGTAGTAGGAGTTCATCGCCTTGCGCCAACGGAACACGTAGTGCGACGTGTAGAAATTGAGCAGCACCAGAACGAGGATGTTCGGCATCAGCACGGCGAAGAGGATGAATACCTGACCGTAAAACGTGGCCGGCTCCACCGATCTTGGCTGGCTGAGGGCCTGCTGCACCATATTGAAAAAGGTGCCGGACCAATCGTTGATCCAGGCATCGACCTGGACGTTGAAATAGAGAACCAGAAGGATCGCCGTCGACGAAACGACCGACCACCAGTACCACTCGTTGCGCTTGTAGAAGTACCAGAACACGCAGAACGCGATCGCGACCATCAGGACGAACTGATACTCCCAGAGCTTCGCGCCGTTGAGGAAGTTAGTATCCTCGGCGACGCAGTTGGCCGGTGTGGCGACAGGGGCGCTGCCGTCGGTCGCGGCCGGCGCGTTAGGGTTGGCAGCGCTCTGCGTTGCCGGCGCTTCATTGCTGGGCGCTGTGGAATCGGCCGTGGCTGGCGCCGGCGCGCAAATCGCCGGAGCCAGGAAACGATCAAGGCCGACTAGGGAACGGATCGGCCCACCGGCGACGAAGAAGATCACGGTGGCAAGGACCATCCAGATCACGGCCGATGAGAAGAACAGCTTGGGTTCGGGGAAAAATGAGCGGAACAAGGGAGACTCCTTGGGGTTCCGTGAGGTCGGGGTCATCTAACTGACTAAATCCGCGACCGGCAACAAATCCGGTGGAACCTTGCCGCGAGTTAAAATTGCCGCAAGCTTCCGGTAAGGCGCCGGGTTTGCTACAGCAGCGCCATGAACCAGATCGTCAGCCCAGCCGTACTCGAAGCAGATGCCGAGGACCTCTCCGGCACGCATCCGCTGTTTGCCGCGGCGCCGCGCAGCGTCGAGTTCAACAAGCTCAGGAAGCGCCTGGTCCGCAATATGCGCGAGGCGATCGAGAAGTTCGGCATGGCGCGGGCCGGCGAGAAGTGGCTGGTGGCCATTTCGGGCGGCAAGGACAGCTACGGCATGCTGGCGCTGCTGCTCGATTTGAAGTGGCGCGGGCTGCTGCCGGTGGAGCTGATCGCCTGCAACCTCGACCAGGGGCAGCCGAACTTTCCCAAGCACATCCTGCCGGAGTGGCTGACCCAGAACGGCATCACGCACCGCATCGAGTATCGGGACACCTATTCGGTGGTGACCAGCACGCTGCCGCAGGGCGCGACCTATTGTTCGCTCTGCTCGCGACTGCGGCGCGGCAATCTCTATCGCATCGCGCGCGAAGAGGGGTGCTCGGCGCTGGTGCTGGGGCATCACCGCGAGGACAGCCTCGAGACGTTCTTCATGAACCTGTTCCATGGCGGCAAGCTCGCGGCGATGCCGCCGCGGCTGATGAACGATGACGGCGATGTCGAGGTGCTGCGGCCGATGATCTACTGCGCCGAGCCGGACCTCGAGAAATTCGCCGAGCACATGGCGTTCCCGATTATTCCCTGCGACCTCTGCGGCTCGCAGGAGGGGCTGGAGCGCAACGCCATGAAGGCGATGCTCAACGACATCGAGAAGCGGATGCCGGGGCGCAAGGACATCATGATCCGCGCCTTGGGCAACGTGCGGCCGAGCCATCTGCTCGACCCGAAACTGTTCGACTTCCTTGGCCTCAGCGGCGCGCCGAAGGATGGCGCTTCCGGCGCCTGACCCCGATTACACCGAGAGTGACCATGTCCAACTTCGATATCGACCGCCTTGCCGTCATCCTGCGTGATGCGGCCAAGGCAGAAATCCTGCCGCGCTTCCGGCACCTCGACGCAGGGATGGTGCGGCAGAAGACCGATGCGATTGACCTCGTGACCGAGGCGGACGAGCAGGCGGAGCGGCGGATCAAGGCAGCAGTAGAGGCGGCCTGGCCCGAGGCGCTGTTCGTCGGCGAGGAATCGGTGGCGGCCAATCCGGCGCTGCTCGACGAACTGGATCGGGCCGCGTTCGCCATCGTCGTCGATCCGGTCGACGGCACGGCCAACTTCGCGGCGGGGCTGCCGCTGTTTGCGACGATGGCGGCGGTAGTGCGGAATGGCGAGACCATTGCCGGGATCATCTACGACCCGATGGGCGACGACTGGGTGCTGGCGGAGCAGGGCGGTGGCGCCTGGCAGCGGCGGCCGGACGGCACGCAATGGCGGCTCAAGGTGGCGACGGCGCCGGGGCTGGCCGACCTGGTCGGCCACGTGTCGATCACCTTCCTGCCGGCCGAGAGCAAGCCCACGGTGCTGGCCAACCTCGCCAAAATCAAAGTGGCGGCGAACTACCGTGTCGCCGGGCACGACTACCGGACATTCGCGACCGGCTTCTCGCACTTCGTGATGTTCAACAAGCTGATGCCGTGGGATCACCTGGGCGGAACGCTGATTTCGCAGGAGGCCGGTGGCCATGTGGCCCGGTTCGACGGCTCGGCCTATCTGCCGGCCCATCGCGACGGTGGGCTACTAATTGCGAGTGATCGCGATACCTGGAATTTACTGCGCTCAGAAGTGTTTACGCTATAGTGAGGGTCTGATCCGTCGAGGGGAGACGCGGTTTGGACCAGCTGAACTACTGGGCGATCGCCGATCGCGAAGTCGAAATCCAGAACCCGATTACCGATCGGAAGCTGCGGTTGCTCGACGATTACTGTTCCATCCGCGATGGGATGAGTGTCCTCGACATGGGCTGCGGCAAGGCCTGGCTGATGCGGCACTGGGCGGAGAAATTCGCCATCCAGGGCGTCGGCATCGACATCAACGCGCGGTTTCTCGAAGCGGCGCGCCGGAAGACCCCGGCCCGCGGCCAGCTGACCTTCCACAATGCGTCGGTAAAGGGTTTCAAGATCGAGCCGGCGTCCTACGACGTGGTGCTTTGCCTCGGCGCGGCAGCCTCGCTCGGCGACGTGCCGGCGGCGCTCGAATGGATGGCCACCGCCGCGAAACCCGGTGGGTCTCTGGTGCTCGGAACGACCGTCCTCAGGCATCCACCGGCGGTGCCGAAGGGCGATATCCTGCCGCCCGACACGGTCAGCATGATGGGGGTGATGGAGCGCCACGGCGCCGAGGTCTCAGCAACGATCAGCGCTTCGGACGCCGACTACGAGCGCTACCAGAGCCACCAGCGGCACGCGACGCTGATGTGGGCGCGCGACAACCCGAACCACCGGGACCACGCCGAGGTGCTGCAGAAGAGCCGCGACGACTGGATGCACTACCAGCGGATCATTCGGCCGATGCTCGGCTGGACCATCTTCGTGGGGCGTAAGAACGGCTGAGTGCAGGCCAGTTTTGATTCCCTCCTCGCAAGGGGAGGGGAGCGCAAGGCTTGTGCAGACGGCTCGGCAGAAAGCGCTAGACTAGTGCCCGCCGTCGTCGTGATGCGTCTCGTATTGCGGGCTGACGCCGAACAGCTTGCCCTTCTCGGCGACGAGGATTGAGACCAGCACCAGGGCGCCCATGGTGGCGTAGCCGAGCGCGTTGGGGACGATCGTGCCGTTGAAATGCTGGCCGATATAGGTGCCGATCAAGGCGCCGCCGACCGTCTGGGTGAAACCGAAGACCGAGGCGGCGGTGCCGGCGACGTTGCCGAGCGGCTCCATCGACAGCGAGTTCATGTTCGACGCGGCCCAGCCGAAGAAGAACTGGATCACCATCAGCAGCCCGAAGAACACCGGGAACGGCACCGGGCCCATCAGCGCCACGGCCACCAGGATGGCGGCGGCGCCGAGATAGACCAGCGCCGCGGTGTGGCTGAGGCGACGCATGCCGAAGCGGCGCACGACGCGCGAGTTGATGAACTGGGCGACGGCGATGGTGCCGGCCATTGCGGCAAAGGCCACCGGGAAGTACGGCCCGAGGCCATAGATCTCGACGAAGATCTGCTGGCTCGCTGAGATGAAGCCGAACATGGCGCCGAACAGGAAGGTGCCGGCGAGGCCATAGAACAGCGCCACCCGGTTGGTGACGACGATGCGGAAACCGTCGACGATCGAGCCGAAGCTGAGCGGGCGCCGGTATTCGGGGTGCATGGTCTCGGGCAGGCGGAAGAAGGCCCAGAGGCTGATCGCCGTCGCGAGGCCGCCCATGAACAGGAAGATATACTGCCAGGGGCCGGCCAGGAGGATCAGTTGCCCGATGCCCGGCGCAAGGATCGGGATGGCCATGAACACCATGAAGGTCAGCGACATGATCTCGGCCATCTCGCGGCCGGAGAACTTGTCGCGCACCACGGCCGTGGCGATGACGCGGGTGCCGGCAGCGCCCATGCCCTGGACGAAGCGCAGCGCCAGCAGCGCCCCGAAAGTGGGGGCGAAGGTCGCGGCAAAGGCGCAGATCAGGTAGATGGCGAGGCCGACCAGCAGCGGACCGCGGCGGCCGAAGCGGTCGGTAAGTGGGCCGAAGGCGAGCTGGGCAATGCCGAAGCCGAACATGTAGACGCCGACGACGAACTGCCGCTCGTTCTCGTGGCTGATACCGAATGCTTCGCCCATATAGGGCAGCGCCGGCAGCATGACGTCGATGGCCAGCGCGTTGAGCGCCATCAGCCCTGCAACAAGGATAATGAATTCAACGCGGGAGAGGTCCCGCGTGGTCGGCGATGTATCGGACATTGTTTGCTCAGAAATGGCCGGGGGAGGGCCGGAAAGGCCGGCAAGATGCGCGCATCTCCGGCCTTTGGCAACCCGCGGGCGATCAATACTTTCGAGAGGCTGAGGCTATTGCCGAGTCTTAGCTGGAAGGAGCTTGCCTCAGCTGGAACGACTGGGCGCCGAGTTCGCGGATCGGCAGGTGAATGGCCGCCGACGCGAGCCCGAGGAGGATCCCCAGGTACCATACGATGCTGTAGGAGCCGGTGTGATCGTAGACGAAGCCACCCAGCCACACCCCGACGAACGAGCCCAGCTGGTGGCTGAAGAACGCAACGCCATAGAGCATCCCCATGTAGCGGGCGCCGAAGAACAGCGTCACCAGCCCGGCCGTCAGCGGCACGGTGGAGAGCCACAGCAGGCCCATCGCGGCGGCGAAGATGTAGGCGCTGACCTCGGTGACCGGGAACAGCACGAACAGGCCAATGGCCACGGCGCGGCTGAAGTAGATCGAGGCGAGCAGCAGCTGCTTGGGGAGACGACCGCCCAGATAGCCGGCGGTGAGCGAGCCGACGATATTGAACAGCCCGATCACCGCGATGGCCCAACTGCCGACTTCCGGAGACAGGCCGCACTGCACCAGATAGGCGGGCATGTGGACGTTGACGAAGGCGAGGTGGAAGCCGCAGACGAAAAAGCCGATGACCAGGAGGCGGTAGGACCCGAAACCCCAGGCGCGGCTCAGCGCTTCCATGAACTTGAGATCGGCCTGTCCGGCGGCGCGCTCGGTGCGGCCGCGTAGCGCGAAGGTCAGCGGGATCACCAGCGCCAGGATGGCGGCGGCGTAAATAAGAGCGCTCTGCCAGCCGAAATTGCTGATGAAGGCCTGTCCGATCGGCGCGAAGGCGAACTGGCCGAATGATGAGGCCGCGGTGGCGACGCCGAAAACCAGGCTGCGCTTTTCCTGCGGCACGCGGCGACCGAAGGCGATCATCACGATGGAGAAGGACGAGGTGGCGATGCCAACCCCGGTGATCACGCCCGCCGTGAGGTTGAGCATCGAGCCGGTGGGCGAGACCACCATCAGCGCCAGACCTGCCGCATAGATCAACAGGCCGCCGATGATCACCTTGGCCGTGCCGTAACGATCGGCGAGACCGCCGGCGAACGGCTGGGCGACACCCCAGGCGAGGTTCTGGATGGCCATCGCCATGCCCCAGGCTTCGCGGGTCAGGCCGAGGTCCGACGTCATCGGCAGGGTCAGAAGACCAAAGCTGGTGCGGATGCCATTGGTCACGGCCGCGATGATGCAGCCACAGACGATCAGCGCAATCAACGGCGTCGCCACGGAACGGGAGGCGGTGATCGAGGACATGGCGGGGACTCGGGAAATCCGGGAAGGAAGACCGTGTACTTACACTTGGGCGCCGAATGCGGGAAACGCATTTCGGTTATGCCAGCCATCACGTTGCGTGATCGTGGCCTCATGCCGCAGTTGTCACGCGATCGGGGAGGATTATATGCGATGGCAGCAACGGAGCCCTCGCCGCGTGATCCGCCATATCGTCTTCTTCACCGCCAAGCCCGCCAACCTCGACGCCGTTGTCGAGGGCCTGAATCTCCTGGGCCAGATCCCGCACGCGCTGCATTTCGAGGTGACGCGGAACGCCAAGGTCGACCAGTTCGGCAACGACGTCGATGTGGTGGTCTATGCCGAGTTCGCTGACGAAGCGGCCCTGGCTGCCTACAAGGCGCACCCGATCTATGCCGAAGCCACCCGTCGCGTGCGGCCGCTGCGTGAACTGCGGTTCGCGGCGGATGTTCCGGCGCACGAGGCGAGTGTGGTGCTGCGCCGTTCGGCCTGAACGCAAGACTATTTCTTTCCCGCCATCGGATTAGCACTCGAGCGGAAGGATTTTCCAGCATTCGGCTTGCCGGGAAACTGAGCGCGCATCAGCTTTGCCGCGACCGGGAGGGCGATGATGGACATCAAGGAAACCGAAGCAATGGTGGTGCTGAGCACCAGCCGGCGGCTCACTATTGCAGCGATCACGCAGGTCAGCCCAGAGATCACCGGGCAGCTCGATGCCGAAATCGCGCGCAGCGGGCTGGAGATCGCCGGGCCGTGGGTATTCGTGGCGCGCAATCTGCCCAGGGACAGCAAGACCGAGTTCGAGCTTCGCTTCTGCCGCCCGGTACGCCGCGCCGATGGCTATGATGGGCCGTTCGCGGTTGCGCACCTTGAACCGATCATGGTGGCGAGCGCGATGCATCAGGGCTCGATGCGGACGTTGTTCACTGAGGGGTACGCGCCGCTGGTGGCGGCGATCGAGGCATCCCGACACGTCTTCTCCGGGGAAAGCCGCGAGATCTACCACCAGTGGGCCGGGCAGGGCGGGAGCTACCACCGGATCGAGATCCAGTTCGGGCTGGACTACTGAACGCAAAAAGGCCGCGTCCGAAGACGCGGCCTTTGCTATCGATCGGTGACTGGCGTCAGGCGGTCTGCTTGACCGCGATGCCCTTATCGGCGAGGTGCGATTGCAGTTCGCCCGCCTGGAACATCTCGGTGACGATGTCGGCGCCGCCGACGAACTCGCCCTTGATGTAGAGCTGCGGGATGGTCGGCCAGTTGGCGTAGGCCTTGATGCCCTCGCGCAGGTCCTGGTTCTCCAGCACATTGGCGCTCTGATAGTCGACGCCGAGATAGCCGAGAATCTGCACCACGCGGCCGGAGAAGCCGCACATCGGGAAATCCGGCGTGCCCTTCATATAGAGGAACACGTCGTTGTTCTTCACCTGCTCGTCGATCAGTGCGTTGATGTCGCTCATATGCATGCCTTTCAGGCCGGGGAGGATGCCGGCTCCGCTCTCTGGTTAAATAGTCCTGCAATGCGGCGCTGTCGAGGTGCTCATCGTCATTTGACGATGCTTAGCCGCTGCGCGATCCAGGGGTGGCCAGTGACATCCTCGAGTTCTTCGTACTGCACCGCCTCCCAGCCGTGGGCGCGGGCGGCCTTCACGATGTCCTCGCGGTCGTCGAAAAACAGCGGCGGCTCGGCCTGTCGGCCGAGGCGGTTGCTTACCCAGTCGAAATAGGGTTTTGCCGGCTTGGCGTGGCCGATCCGGGCGGAGTGGAACATGTCCTCGAACAGCTCGCCGAACTTCAGCTGCTGCCATAGCCACTGGGCCCGCATGTGTTCCTGGTTGGTGGCGAGGTAAAGCGTCGTGCCGGCGGTCTTCAGTTGCGCCACCACATCGAGCAGCGGCTGGTTGACGTTGCTGTCATGGCTCAGCCAGTAGCCAGCAAAGGCCATGCTGGGGCCGCGATAGCCGAGGCTGGGCAGGGTGCGATCCAGCGCCTCGAGCAGCGACATCTGCCCGACGATCACCTTCTTGATGAAGATGTCGTAGATGAACTCGCTCTTGAACCGCTCGGGGTCGACACCGAGGTCGGCGAGCAGGTTCTCATCCCAACGGATCTGCTTTTCCGGGCGAGCATGATAGCCGTGCACGAGCACGCCATCGACGTCGAAGAGGACGATGCGTTCCGACATATCAGGGACCCGGCCGGCGATTGATGGGCTGTTTCAGGTGATGCCGAAGCCCCTGGCCGGCGAGCGGCTCGTCAGCAAAGCGGGCGATAATGTGCAGGTGGGCATGGTCCACCGTCTGGCCACCCACACGACCGACGTTCCAGCCCAGCGTGTAGCCGTCTGGCATGTGGACATCGAGATGGGTCTTGGCCTGTGCAAGCAGAGCGAATGTGTCGCTCCACTCCGCTTCGGTCAGTTCAAACGGCGCGGTGACGTGACGATGCGGGATGATCATGCCGCCACGCTGCAGGACCGGATCTGCACTCGTCAGAAAATAGCAGGTGCCGTTGCCGAACAGGGGCTCGTCATCGAGCAAGCCGTTGTCGAGGCAGAATCGGCAGCCGGGTTCGACGTCGGATGCCATCGCATGTCCCTATCGCTGAACCAGCGTCAATCCGGCGCTTTCGTCTGTAGCGCCAGAGAATGCAGCACCGTCCCCATGTCTTCGCCAAACGCGGCGTTGACCATCTGGTGCTGCTGGACGCGGGTCTTGCCGCGGAAGGCTTCGGAGGTGACCGTTGCGGCGTAGTGATCGCCGTCGCCGGCGAGATCGCGAATCTCGACGATGGCGTCCGGAAGGGCCTTGAGGATGCGGCGTTCGATTTCGTTAGCGGCCATGCCCATGACATGTCTCCCGGTAGTTGAGCCCACCTGAGATATGGCATGCGGCAGAGGGGCGTTCAACGAGACGGGCGCCGGTTTCCCGGCGCGCGTTTGGTTTTCTGAGATCGTTCCGGTCAGGCCGCCTGGCGCTTGGGCAGCTTCCAGTTGGGCCGCACCCAGTGGCAGGTGTAACCGTTGGGGATGCGCTGCAGATAGTCCTGATGCTCGGGCTCGGCCTCCCAGAACGGGCCGACCGGCTGCAACTCGGTCACGACCTTGCCAGGCCACAGGCCGGAGGCGTCGACGTCCTTGATGGTGTCCTCGGCCACGGCCTTCTGCTCGGCGTTCTCATAGAAGATCGCAGAACGATAGGCGCGACCGACATCGTTGCCCTGCCGGTTCCTGGTCGAGGGATCGTGGATCTGGAAGAAGAACTCCAGGATGTCGCGATAGCTGATGCGGCTGGGATCGAAGTTGATCTCGACCGCCTCGGCATGGTCACCGTGGCTGCGATAGGTGGCGTTGGCGAAGCCGTCATCGCCCGAGTAGCCGACACGGGTGGAGATAATCCCGTCCTTGTGGCGCAGCAGCTCCTGCGCGCCCCAGAAACACCCGCCAGCCAGAACCGCCCGCTCAGTGGTCGTCATGATGGTCTCCATTATTTGGGATGCGCTCTATATACGCACGGACGAGGCGGAATGTTACACCCGGTCACGAATTTGGCATTGCGCGTCGTTGAGGCAGACGGCCCCCTCCTTTGCCATTCGAGCGCAGCTTCTCTTGGCCTTCTCGCCTCAAATCGCTCCACTGGAGCGATTTGCCCTACGGGACGGTTCGAAGTCCCCCATAAAGGGGGAGGTGCCGCGCCGGCGTCTTTGGCGCGATCGAAGACAGAGCCTCGACTCTTCACCTCCCCCTTGATGGGGGAGGCCGGGAGGGGGCCGTCTCGATCAGTCGGGTGCCTAGACTTCGGCGATCTCGCCCGCCATGAACTCCGGGAACCAGCCTTCGTGCGCCGCCTTGAGGTCGGCGATCGAGACCGGGCGGGCTTCGCCCAGGGTCAGCGAGGTGCCGCCGGTATTGCCGATCCAGGGGGCGAACACGCCGGCATAGGGGTAGACCTCGGCGTAGAACTTATCGAGGTTGGCCCGGCTCATGGTGACGAGGTAGCGGCCCTGGTCTTCGCCGTAGAACAGCGGCAGCGGGTCGCCGCCATCGAGCTGGTTGACGGTGGCGCCGATGCCCGAAGCCATCGCCATTTCGGCGAGACCGACCGCGAGGCCACCATCGGAAAGATCGTGCACCGCTGTCGCGATGCCATCGCGGATCAGGATGCGGACGAGGTCGCCGACTTTGCGCTCATGCGCGAGATCGACCGGCGGCGGGGTGCCGTCCTTGCGGTTGAACAGCTCGCGAAGGTAGATCGATTGGCCCAGATGCGTACCCCACCAATCCGGTGCGCCGAACAAGAGGATTGCTTCGCCTTCGGCAGCGAAGGCGGCGCGGGCCATCTTCGACCAGTCGGGGATCAGGCCGACGCCGCCAATGGTCGGGGTCGGCAGGATGCCGCGGCCGTTGGTCTCGTTGTAGAGCGAGACGTTTCCCGAGACGATCGGGAAGCCGAGCGCACGGCAGGCATCGCCGATGCCCTTCACCGCATGCACCAGCTGGCCCATGATCTCGGGGCGTTCCGGGTTGCCGAAGTTCAGGTTGTCGGTGGCGGCCAGTGGGTCGGCACCGGTAGCCGTGAGGTTACGCCAGCACTCGGCGACAGCCTGCTTTCCACCTTCGTAGGCGTCGGCCTCGCAGTAACGCGGGGTGACGTCGGAGGTGAAGGCGAGCGCCTTGGTGGGATGACCATCGACGCGGATGACGCCGGCATCGCCGCCGGGGCGCTGCAGCGAGTTGCCCTGGATCAGCGTGTCGTACTGCTCGTACACCCAGCGGCGCGACGAGAGCGCCGGCGAGCCGAGCAGCTTCAGCAGCGCATCGGCGATGTCCATCTGCGGAATGTCGTCGGCGGCGAGCGCCGGAGGCACCACCGGCGCGGTCCACGGGCGGTCGTATTCCGGCGCTTCGTCGCCGAGCTGCTTGATCGGCAGGTTGGCGACTTCCTCGCCCTGCCACATGACGCGGAAGCGGAGGTCGTCGGTGGTCACGCCGACGGTAGCGAAGTCGAGCTCCCACTTTTCGAAGACGGCGCGGGCCTCAGCTTCCTTCTCGGGATGCAGCACCATGAGCATGCGCTCCTGGCTTTCCGACAGCATCATCTCGTAGGGCGTCATCGCATCTTCGCGCACCGGCACCATGTCGAGGTTGAGCTCGACGCCGAGGTCGCCCTTGGCGCCCATTTCCACGGCCGAGCAGGTGAGCCCGGCGGCGCCCATGTCCTGGATGGCGATCACCGCACCGGTGGCCATCAGCTCGAGGCAGGCCTCGAGCAGGCGTTTTTCAGTGAAGGGGTCGCCGACCTGCACGGTGGGGCGTTTCTCCTCGATGTCGTCGCCGAACTCGGCCGAGGCCATGGTGGCGCCGCCGACGCCGTCGCGGCCGGTCTTGGCGCCGAGATAGACGACAGGCAGGCCGACGCCTTCGGCCTTGGAATAGAAAATCTTGTCGGTATCGGCGAGGCCGGCGGCGAAGGCATTGACCAGGATATTGCCGTTATAGCGCTCGTCGAATTCGACCTCGCCGCCAACGGTGGGGACGCCGAAGGAGTTGCCGTAGCCGCCGACGCCGGCGACGACACCGGAGACAAGGTGCTTGGTCTTTTCGTGCTTGGGATCACCGAAACGCAGCGCGTTCATCGCCGCAACGGGCCGCGCCCCCATGGTGAAGACGTCGCGCAGGATGCCGCCCACGCCGGTCGCTGCGCCCTGGTAGGGCTCGATGTAGCTGGGGTGGTTGTGCGATTCCATCTTGAAGACGATAGCCTGGCCATCGCCGATATCGACGACGCCGGCATTTTCGCCCGGCCCCTGGATCACCAACTGGCCTGATGTCGGCAGGGTCCGCAGCCATTTCTTCGAGCTCTTGTACGAGCAGTGCTCGTTCCACATCGCCGAGAAGATGCCGAGCTCGGTATAGGTCGGCGTGCGGCCGATCAGCTGCAGGATCTTCTGGTACTCGTCGAGCTTAAGTCCATGGTCGGCAACAAGCTCTGGCGTGATGGTGATGTGGTTGTTGAAGGTCATCCGATTCCGGCCCTGATCCGCTGGCGTTCGCTATAGCGGATACGACTCGCGGGGGACACCACAAATGCCTCAGATTTCCCCGCCGACCAGCATGGCAAGGCTGGAATTGTAGTATTGCGGGTCGCCGGTGACCTCGTCGCCGAGCCAGTCGGGCAGGTCGAGCTTGCCGGTCGGGGATTCGAGCTCGACTTCGGCGATCAGCAGGCCGGCGTGCCGGCCCTGGAATTCATCGACCACCCAATCACCGCCGGGCAGGTCGAGGAGATGTCGCAGCTTCTCGATCTGCGCGCCGCGGACGTAACCCAGCATCTGCCGTGCGTCGGCGATCGGCACTTCGTACTCGAACTCGGCGCGGGCGAGAGCCGAGCCGCCGCTCTTGATGGTGATGTAGCCGAGCCGGTCATCGACGGTCCGGACGCGTACGGTGACGCCGCTGCCGGCGGTGAGGTAGCCCTGGCGCAGCAGTTGGGTGGCGGTCACAAGGTCGCGCCAGCCGGCACTGGCGATGAGGTATTTCCGCTCGATCTCGATGCCCATTACTCAGCCGCCTCGCGTCTCATCCAGCCCTCGAGATAGGCGGAGAAGCGCGCCTTGAGGGCTTTGGGCTTTTCGGCGAAGACCTGCCGGCCGAGGGTTGCGATCCTCGCTTCGATCTCGGCTTGGCGCCGGTCGGCCGCATCGGTTGCGAACGCCACATCGATACCCGGACCGAGGTCGGCCGGCGAAGTGTTCAGCAGGTCCTGCAGCACCGCCAGGTCGTGATGCAGGCCCAACTGGTCGGCGAGATCGCCGGCACATTTATGGGCAGAGGGCAGGATCTCCTGGGCGCAGCCCTCGAGCAGCCCCAGTTGGTTCCAATGGTACTTGCTGTACTTGCGCCACTCGTGGAAGGCCTCGTCGGTACGGCGTCGATTGGCTTCCCGGCCGGTGTGGCAACCACGGCCGTAAGTGTGCTTGAGGCCGCTGGCGAGGGTATCGAGATCGATTCGCTGGACATGCCAATCGCCGCTGCGCTCATCGAGGTTGCGCATCTGTTTGGCAAAACTGCGCAGGGCTGCCACTTCGCCGTCATGGTCGGCCGTGTCGGACGGCAGAGGCGGCGCCGGCCGGTGGGCCCACGCCATCAGTTCGATGTATGTCTGCTGGGTAACCCGCATGTCGCGGGCGGCGGCGAGGCTGCGCGACGCATCGCGCACGAAGGCATCTTCGGCAGCGTAAGCAGCGAAGCCCGGGCGGACCAGGCGGAACAGGGCGCGCAGTTTCTTACAGCGCCGGCGGGCCTCGTGCACCCGCCTTTCGGGCGACTCCTGGCCGTTCTCGGCGCCGGCGATGGCCTTGCCGATCTGCTCACGCGCTATACGCAGGAACCCGTCACCCACGGTGACATCGTCCCGCGACCACTCGAAACTCATGGACTTACCGCCCCGATGAAAGGGCGAGCTTAGGGGCGAGCGAGTGTCACAAACAAGGCGTCAGACTCGAGCCAGGCATCAGACTCGCGCCAGCTGCCGGCGGCCGAGCCAGCGGTCGACGGCGACGGTCAGCGCATAGATCGCGACGAAGCCGATCAGCATGCCGAGGCAGCCGATGGCGACCTGGCCGTAACCCAGCTGGTCGACGTTGAGAACGGGGTAGGGGTACTCGTGCACCAGCGCGCCGCGGAGCATCACCACGATGACGTAGAGGAGGGGATAAAGCAGCATCTTCGGCACGTCGGCGAAGCGCAGCGCGCCGTGCTCGGGCGTCAGCAGCCACCACAGCACGAACAGCCATGGCGCCAGGTAGTGCATGTAGATGTTGAGGACGTTGTCGATGCCGGTGAAGGACTCGAGGCCCGACAGAAAGAAGATGTAGTAGACCGACACCATGACGATCGAGCCGACCGTCAGCCCGCGGGCGAAGGGACGGTTCCACCAGCCGAGCCAACCCCAGCTGGTCACCGCCGCAACGTAGCAGAGCGCCATCATCAGGTTGGTGAGCACGGTGAAGAAGGTGAAGAGAAAGGCCAGCGCCCCGACCAGGTTGTCGCCGCTCTCGAGCCGGCTGGTCAGTGTCAGCCAGGTGCGCGCCAGCAGGGTAATCGGCCCGGCGATGGCGCCGAACCACAGCAACACCGTTCGTAGCGTCATGCCGGTTTCCCCCTCTGCGCCAAAACGCGATCGCCCCAGACAATGATCACGGAAAAGATGCTGACGGCAACCAGCAGCACGGCAACGCCGATCGCCACCCCGCCATAGCCGAACTTGCCGGCATCGAGGATATCATAGGGGTACTCGTGGACCACGGCGCCGCGCAGCAGAACCCAGGCCACATAACCGATGCCCGGCAGCAGCATCAGCCCGATATGCTGGAAGCGCAGCACGCCATGCGGCGCGAACAGGGCCCACCAGACGAGGTAGAGGATCGGCGCGACATAGTGGAGCAACCAGGTGGCGATGCCGAGCGCCCCTTCGAGCTGCAGCGTCGGGGCCAGCATGAAGTGGTAGTAGAGCATTACCAGCGTGATGAAGGCGGCCGCCGAGGCCATGATCACCGGCCGGCGGAACCAGCCAAGCCAGTTCCAGCCTGACAGCACGGCGGCGTAGGTCAGCAGCAGCCACAGGTTGGTCAGGTGGGTGAAGTAGGTCCAGAAGTAGATGAACGCGTCGGGGAACGACCGCGCCACCAGATTGGTCGTCGAAACGGTCATCACTGACGGGAAGATGGCCGACCAGTCGAGCGCAAGGCCGGCAGCGCCGGCAAGGATCGCGGCCCAGGCGAGCAATATCCGCAATTGGCAATCTCAGCAGAAATCGTTGCAATGAGCTGAGACTAGAGCGCGTCGCGGCGATCCGCCATCGCAAGTTGGACCGCGGTCGCGAGGGTAGGGCGCGCCCCGGCGCTATCGCCAGAGCGCCCGAGCAGTTTTTCCGCTAGCGCAGCAGCCACCAGTCGGCGCTCAACCAATCCTGCCCGATCGGGCTGATCGCCAGCGCGCCGCTTTCGACATTGAGGTAGGCGTCGGCCTGCCAGACGTTGCGGAAGCGCACGTAGTAGCCACCGCCGCTCGGCTCCATCTGCCACATCGCCGATTGCCACTCGGGCTGGATCGGCCCCACCGCGAGATAGCCGTTCTCGACATGCAGGTACTCGTCGGGCTTCCAGACGCTATGGATACGGACATAGCCGCCCTCCACCGGATCAAGGGTCCAGCGGGCACTCAGCCAGTCGAGCAGGATGGTGGTGCTGGTGGGCTGGCCGGTCTCATTGTTGAGGAACGCGCTGGCGATCCACCGGCTGCCGATCCGCACTTCCTGACCCACGCCGCCCAGCTGGCCGCCGCCCTTGCCGACCACGTTGAAGTTGAGCAGCAGGTTGACCGGCTGCAATCCCTTCTGCTGCACGATCACCGGGATACTGGCCGGGCCCGGCACGGCGACGTTGTTGTAGCAGTTCGCTCCGATGTTGGGTGCCTGGCAGGCATAGACGAAGAAGCCCCAGCTATAGGTCCCGACCCAGTTGAACACATCCTGCGCGCCGTCGAGATCGACGACCTGGATGCCGTTGGCGTGGTTGCCGAACTGGTCGAGCATGTTGGGGACCAGCACCTCGACGGGATCGGCGGTGTTGCGACGGTAGCCGCTGATCAGCAGGTGGCAGTTGAGGCTGGGCAGCTGCCCGATGACGATCTCGGTCGGGCAATCGACGGTGACCATCAGCGGGCCTTCATCCGGACCGCCTCCTCCACCGCCTCCGCCGCCGCCACCACCGCCCGTGTCGGTCGCCGAGACGCGATAGCGATAGGTGACGCCATAGCCGTAAAACGCTCCGATTCTGAGCTCGATGGTCGAACCGTCGGCGAGTGTCGGCGACGGCGTAACATGGACCGAAATCGAGTTCGTCCGGCTTTCGGACCCGCCCTGTTGTGCGTCGGGCACCGACACGTCGGCGCTGGCCGGGTCCTTGTCGAACTCAAAGCCACCCGTGGGGCTGTTCATGCCGATGCCCGCATAGATGCGATTCGGCGTTGCCTTGCCCTCGATGGTCATGTTGACCGTAAAGCCGGCGCCGTCGCTGGTGCGTGGTGGCGGCGTCCAGGTGTAGTCGGCCTGATAAGTCTTGTACTGAGCGTCCTCGATCGAGATGTGCCCGTCTGCGACGCCCCAGCGCGGATCGTTGCCGGGGTCATCCGGCACGATCTCGATCATCTCGAGATACGGCCCCTGGGCCGAGGCGCTGCCGGCGAAAACAAAAAGGACGGCTAGGCCGCCCATCATCATCGCCAGAAAGAAGGACAAGACCGCCGGCGCCAGGCCAGCCTCTCCCAGTCGCCAACGCATCGTCCCTCTCCCGGGCTCGAGCCAGCGCCGCAACGAGACGATTCCTCGCACTGGAGTGCAAGGCGATCAAGTCAACATTCGTGACCTGTGGGTTACCGCTTAGGCAGCTTCGAGCAACGCCGCGAACAGTTGCCTGCCGTCCGTGCCGCCATGCGCGGTCTCGATCAGGTTCTCGGGGTGCGGCATCAGGCCGAGGACGTTCTTCTTATCGTTGAACACGCCGGCGATATCGTTGAGCGAGCCGTTCGGGTTGGTGCCCTCGGCATAGCGGAACGCCACCTGGCCATTGCCTTCGACGGCAGCCAGCGTCTCGGCGTCGGCGAAGTAGTTGCCATCGTGGTGGGCGACCGGGCAGCGGATCACCTGGCCCTGGGCGTAGCCGCTGGTGAAAGCGGTGGTGGCATTCTCGACCGAGAGCTTCACTTCGCGACAGACGAACTTCAGCGAGGCGTTGCGCATCAGCACGCCCGGAACGAGGCCGGCCTCGCTGAGGATCTGGAAGCCGTTGCAGACGCCCATCACCTTGACGCCCTGTGCCGCCCGCTCGCGGATGGTATCCATGGCCGGGGAGCGCGCCGCAATGGCGCCGACGCGCAGGTAGTCGCCATAAGAGAAGCCGCCGGGGATGACGATCAGGTCGACCTTGGGGATCTCCGCATCCTTGTGCCAGACGATCGCCGGCGCCTCGCCGCCGATCTTGGTGAGGGCCGCGATCATGTCGCGATCACGGTTGAGACCGGGGAACACGACGACGGCGGCTTTCATCGGCAGCAGCTCCAGATGCGGGATGCCGATCCTTTGGTCAGGTCTTGGTGGCAAAAGCAAGGGCGGAACCGCAGTTCCGCCCGATCGGCTGTGGCTTACTCGGCCGGGAGCACCGCAGCCGGCTTGATGGTGCTGCGGCTGCCGGGCGTGCCGGGGATGTGGGCCCAGGCCGGGCGCTCGAACAGGAACCTGCCCCAGCCGGTCTTCTCGATCAGCCAGTGGAGCACCAGCGGCGACAGCAGGGCGATGGTCATCACGATGACGCTGACGGTGCTGACGTCGGGGATCAGGCCGGTGCTCTCCAGCAGGGTGCGGCTCGCGGCCATCGGGATCGAGAAGCTGAGATAGACGACGATCGAGTGCTCGCCGAGCCAGCGCAGCCAGCCCATCCATGGCAGCCTGATCAACAGCGCCGCGGTGAGGCAGACCGCGAGCGAGCCGACGAAACCGAGCGCCAGGTGCAGCACGGGCAGGGCGGCATAGCCCATGGTGATGCCGCGCGGGTGCAGTTCCGAGCCGCCGCCGAACACCAGGAAGCCCTCGATGAAGGCATAGGCCACGAGCGCCAGCGCAGCCCAGAGCACCTGCCCCTGCGCCGCGGCAATGATGCGGAACACCAGCGGCGCGAAGGCATAGCCGGCGTAGAAGTAGACGAAATAGGCCGCGAAGTGGTCGACGAGGGCGATGCCTGTCGTGACCGGGAAGATCTGCAGCCCGGCGGCTGCAGCAAGCGCCAGCCAGTGCGGCACCTTGCAGCTGAAGAGCAGCTTGGTCACCAGCGAGTAGACCGCCAGCATGTAGATGAACCACAGAACGCCGTAGGGTTCGACGATGGCCCAGAGGATCTGGCTGCCGACGGCAGCGAAGTCGCCGGTGCCGAGACCGACCTTGAAGACGATCTGCAGCACGGCCCAGAGCGCATAGAAATAGAGATAGTGGACAATCCGGCGATCGGCATAGGCGGCCCAGGGACGTGCGATCACCTGCCCGAGGAACAGGCCGGAGATCAGGAAAAACTCCGGCATGCGGAACGGGGTGGCCCAGCCGATGATGTAATGCAGGACGCCGGTGCCGTTCAGGTCTTCGCCGACGCCGTAGGCCGAATGCATCATCACCACGAGGATGATGGAGAGGCCCTTGGCGGCATCTACCCAATCGAGACGGTTGGCTGCAGTCGGCATTCTCTGGGGCTCCCGGGGCGCGTCCCGCGCGTTGTAACGCCTGGGATCGCATCTGGGACGAAATGCCTGCACTTAGGCTTAAGCCAAGTGCTTAATAACTAAAGATTTATCGAGCTGCGGGCCCGCCGGCCCGCCGCGCTGCCAGTGTCAGAGCGGCAGCGACAGGTGGGTGGCGAGCAGGACGCCGATGGTCATGAAGAACAGGGCAGAGAGCGAGAAGGTCTTGATCATTTTCGATATCGGTCGGCAGCGCGAAACTGCGCTTAGGTCAGGGCGGTGTTTAGGTCGGTTCGCGGGACCGGAATAGTCACGGCCCGTGCATGGCTCCAATGCGCCCCTATGGCTGAATGGAGTCTGAACCAGCACGGTTAATTGGAGGGTGTGATGCGACGGTGCGCCTATTCGGTGAGCGCGGGGCGGCGAAAAAGTGGCGGCGGCCACGTTGTGGCATCCGCGTCACGCGACCAAAGTCTAAGCCGGTCTGCCTATGCCGATATGGGGCACGCCTGGTGCCCATCCGCCGATGACACCGAGTGGAAGGCGGCGGCAGCGCGCCGCCGCAAGCGCTCTCGATGGTACGAGGCGAGCCGCGGCGCTGCCGAAAAACGCTAAGGCTTACGCCTCAGACGGGGACCGACGCGTAGGCGGCGAAAAGCAGGCCGAGCGCGAGGAAGAAGGCAATCGACAGGGAGAATGTCTTGAGCATCGGGGCGGTCTTTTACTGGTACAGGCTCAGGGTTACGCGAGCGGCCCGTACCATAAGCGGTGAATCTTAAGGCGTGATTTCTATCGTGTAGTTTTCGATGACGGTGTTCGCCAAGAGCTTCTCGCACATCGCCCGGACATTAGCCTCGGCCTGTGACAAATCGGATTCACCCAGCTCGACGTCGAACACTTTTCCCTGCCGTACGGCACCGACGCCGGAAAAGCCGAGGCTCTTCAGCGAGCCCTGGATGGCCTGACCCTGGGGGTCGAGGACGCCGGATTTGAGCGTGACGGTGACGCGGGCTTTCATCGAAAATTCCCGAAACAGGGCAGGGGGTAATACCCTGCATTTTCAGTGGTCGCGCGGTCGAACCGGAAAGGTTTGCAACCTTTCCTGGCCACGCTCCGGGGCGGCTATTGCACGAGTCGCGGGCCGGTGGTCAACGCGTTGTCGGTTTCCACAAGAATACCGAGGCGCTGCGCCACTTCGCGGTAGGCATCGACCAGCCCGCCGAGGTTCTCGCGGAAGCGATCCTTGTCGAGCTTGTTGCGGGTCTTGATGTCCCACAGGCGGCAGTTGTCCGGGCTGATCTCGTCGGCCAGGACGACCCGCATCAGGTCGCCGTCATAGAGGCGGCCACACTCGATCTTGAAGTCGACGAGTTGGATGCCGACGCCCATGAACAGGCCGGTGAGGAAGTCGTTGACGCGGATGGCCAGCGCCATGATGTCGTCGAGCTCCTGCGGCGTCGCCCAGCCGAAAGCGGTGATGTGCTCTTCCGACACCATCGGGTCGCCGAGCGCGTCGTCCTTGTAGCAGAACTCGATGATCGAGCGCGGCAGCTGGGTGCCCGGCTCGAGGCCGAGGCGCTTCACCAGCGAACCGGCCGCGACATTGCGCACGATGATCTCGAGCGGGATGATCTCCACTTCCTTGATCAGCTGCTCGCGCATGTTGAGCCGGCGGATGAAGTGGGTCGGAATGCCCAGGCCGTTCAGCTTGGTGAAGATGTACTCGGAGATCCGGTTGTTCAGGACGCCCTTGCCATCGATGATCTCGTGGCGCGCGCCGTTACCGGCCGTGGCGTCGTCTTTGAAGTACTGGATCAGCGTCCCGGGCTCCGGGCCCTCGTAGAGCGTCTTGGCCTTGCCGTCATAGATTTTGCGGCGACGGTTCATATGAGCCCTGCCTCTCGGACAATGTAGGGAATTGCGGCGTTCATGCGCCAGAATGGCAGCCTAATGCAAGCTCTTTCACCGCCGGCGGGACCGAGTGGCACGTCGCGCCGAACTTACCAAATTGGGGGATGCCGGCGCCTCGCGCGCATCCAATGGCGCCGTGGATCGTTGATCGGATTGACCAAATGCCGCGACCGCCACCCGTTGATTTGGCTGGCGGTCCAGCTTATGTGCAAACCCATCGAGGGCGCCCGACTGCCGGGCAGATTTGCGGAGAGCGTAGATGTCGGGATTCAACGATCGCGAAAAGGGTCAGGAAGCGAAGTTTGCTCACGACTCGGAGCTGCGCTTCAAGGCTGAGGCGCGTCGCAACAAGCTGCTCGGGCTGTGGGCCGCCGAACACATGGGCCTGAGCGAAGAGCACGCCAAGCAGTACGCTGCCGAAGTTGTCGCTTCCGACTTCGAGGAAGCCGGCGACGAGGACGTGTTCCGCAAGATCTCGGGCGACCTGAAGGCCAAGGGCGCTTCGGTGTCCGACGACATGATTCGCCAGAAGATGGCGGAGCTCGTCCCCGTGGCGCGCGACCAGGTGCTCAACGAGGGTTGATACCCTCCCGGTAAGCCACCCGAAACCATCGTCCGGATTTGTGCCTTGCGCCCCATAGGCGCGAGGCGTTTCGTCTTGACCTCCGCAGGAGGATCGAGATGGAAAGCACACTGCTCATGGGCCGGCGCCCTGCCATGGCGCTGATTGCCGGCGTGATGCTGGCCTCGATCGCCGGCGTTGCACTGGCCGACGGCGCGACGATCACCGGCAACGTCGTCTATCGCGAGCGGATGCTGTTGCCCGAGGGCGCCGTGGCGACGGTGCGGCTCGAGGATGTGTCGCTTGCCGACGCGCCGGCCAGAGTGATTGCAGAAACCAGCGTGCCAGCGAGCACCAGCCCCACCGCCTTCAGCATCGACTATGATCCGGCGCAGATCGAGGCCGGGCGCACCTATGCCTGGCGGGCCAGCATCACCGCGGGCGACGAGTTGATGTTCACCACCACAGAGCGCCACACGTTCGATCCGCAGGCCGCCGGCGTCGAGCTGCTGGTGCAGCGCGTCGCGAGCAGCGAAGCTGCGACGCTGCCGCTGGCCGGCGCGTGGCTGGCCGAGGACATCAATGGCGGCGGGGTGATCGACAACCTGCAGACCACACTGGAGATCGCCGCGGACGGCAAGGTCTCCGGCAATGGCGGCTGCAACCGCTTCAGCGGCAGCGCTACGATCGACGGTGACAAGATCAGCTTCGGCGATCTGGCCTCGACCATGATGGCCTGCACCGAAGCCGCGATGGACCAGGAAATGAAGCTCCACGCCGCGCTTGCCGACACCCGCACCTACCGGATCGATGCCGAGCAGAAGAAGCTGTTCCTCAGCGACGCCGCAGGCAAGGTGGTAGCGCAGTTCTCGGCGATGTAGCGGTCAGGTCGGCCAGAACAGTGCGGCGCCCGCTGCGGCGCCGATTGCCAGCATCAGCACGCCGGCCGGTATGAAGCTTCTGGGAGCCCGCTCGGGGATGCCCATCGACGCCATGCCGAGGTTGGGCAGGGTCAACCCGATGGTCACCTTCAACAGCAGCAACCAGCCATATATGGTGACGACGATCGCCGGACCCGCCCATACTTGGTGCAGGCTGACGATCAGCAACGCCGACCACAGCTCGACCTGCATGATCTTGCTCACCAGCCCGGCGCGGCCACGGGCGCGGAGGTCGGCGAAGTACTCGCCCCAAAGTGCCGGCTGCAAGATGTGAGACAGGCCGACGATCAGGCTGCTGATCAGCACGACCAGTTGGACGAACGAGGGCGGATCAGTCAGGAACGGCCACATCCAGCGAAGTTATCGCAGATGCGAATCATTCGCAACTACGCGCAGCTAGATCCGCTGCATCAGGCGGGTGAACATCAACAAGCCCTCGGGCCAGGGGCCATGGCCGGAGGCGAGGTTGATGTGGCCGGCTTCGCCGGCAAAGTGCAGTTCGGAGCCCCAGGCGGTGGCCATATCGGCGGCGCGGTTGGGGGAGACGTAGCTGTCGTTGGTCGAGACCACCAACAGCGAGGGGAAGGGCAGCGGGTCGGTCGGCACGTTGTCGAAGCTGCGGCCTTCGCGCGGGAAGCCGGGCCCTTCGTGATCGGGCGGCGAGACGAGGAGGGCGCCCTTGACCTTGCCGGCTGGAAAGCGCGGCGCGGCATGCACCAGCGCCGAGACGGCCAGCGAATGGGCAATCAGCACCACGGGTCGCTCGGCGGCTTCTACCGCTTCGACGATCGCGGCGGTCCAGTCGCGCAGATCCGGGTCATCCCACTCGTCCTGCTCGACGATGCGGCCGGTGGAGAAGCGATCAGCCCAGCGGCGCTGCCAGTGGCCTGCGCCGGAATTGCCGAGCCCGGGCAGGATCAGGATGTCTGCGTCCGCAATTCTCATACGCCGCGCTTTCGGTTCATGAAGTAGGCGTGGCCATAGGGGTGGAGATCCACCGACGGCCCGTGTTTGTCGTAAAAGCCGACCGCGCCGGGAACAGAGAGCAGCCCCATACCGACGCCGTCGCCCAAGTGCTCGCGGCAGGCCTCAAGCAGGCCCTTGCCGATGCCGCGGCCCTGGAAATCGTCGTGCACGGCGAGATCGCCGCAATAGGCGACCCAGGCGAAATCGGTGAGGCAACGGGCAAGGCCGACGCAGCGACCGTCGAGGCGGGCGCTGACGATCAGGTCGGCGCCCTCGATCATTGCGGCGATGCGGTCGCGATCATTGATCGGCCGGGTCGCTCCGAGCGCGCTGTGGCCGACCACGTCGATATAGTCGTCGACGGGCAGGGCAGCTTCGCGCGCGTAGACGACCGCCATCACACCTCCGGTCCGAAGACGCGCTCGAACAGCGCGTCGACATGCTTCAGGTGGTAGAAATCGTCGAACATGGCGTCGATGTCCGAGGCGCTCAGCTTGGCGGAAACCTCGGGATCGGATTTCAGCAGCTGCGCGAACAGCCCGGCGCGGTCGCCGCGGGCCTGCCAGACCTGCATGGCGTTGCGCTGCACTGCGGCATAGGAATCCTCACGGCTGAGGCCGGCCTGGGTCAGCGCCAGCAGCACGCGCTGCGAGTTATGCAGCCCGCCGAGCAGATCGAGGTTGCGCTTCATGTTCTCGGGATAGACCAGCAGGTTGTCGATCAGGCCGACGAGACGGTTCAGCGCGAAATCCAGCGTGACCGTGGCATCGGGCCCGATCATCCGCTCGACCGAGGAGTGCGAGATATCGCGCTCGTGCCAGAGCGCCACGTTCTCGAGCGCCGGGGTGACCATGCCGCGGACGAGCCGGGCGAGGCCGGTGAGGTTTTCGCTCAGCACCGGGTTGCGCTTGTGCGGCATGGCCGACGAGCCCTTCTGGCCGGGCGAGAAGAACTCCTCGGCTTCCAGCACTTCGGTGCGCTGCAGGTGACGAATCTCGGTGGCGATGCGCTCGATCGACGAGGCGATGACGCCGAGCGTGGCAAAGAACATGGCGTGGCGGTCCCTGGGGATCACCTGGGTGGAAATCGGCTCGGGCTTCAGCCCCAGCTTTTCGGCGACATAGGCTTCGACCTGTGGGTCGATATTGGCGAAGGTGCCGATGGCGCCGGAGATGGCGGCCGTGGCGATTTCGGCGCGCGCCGCGACGAGCCGGGCGCGGTTGCGGGCAAACTCGGCATAGGCCTCGGCCAGCTTGATGCCGAAGGTGGTCGGCTCGGCGTGGATGCCGTGGCTGCGGCCGATGGTGATCGAGTACTTGTGCTCCTTGGCGCGCTTCTTGATCGCCGCCAGCAGCCGGTCGATATCGCCGAGCAGGATGTCCGAGGCGCGGGCCAGCTGCACCGCGAGGCAGGTGTCGAGCACGTCGGACGAGGTCATGCCCTGGTGCAGGAACCGGGCCTCGGGGCCGACGATTTCCGACACGTGCGTCAGGAAGGCGATGACGTCGTGCTTGGTGGTGCGCTCGATCTCATCGATGCGCTCGACGTCGAAAGTGGCGTTGCCGCCCTTGGCCCAGATGGTTTCCGCAGCCTCCTTCGGCACCACACCGAGTTCGGCCAGCTTGGTGGTCGCGTGCGCTTCGATCTCGAACCAGATCTTGAAGCGGGTCTCGGGTGACCAGATGGCGACCATTTCGGGGCGGGAATAGCGCGGAATCATGGGCTTATGGCTCTTTGTTCGCGTAATCGATACGTTACGCGGTAACGGCGGTAGCGGCGTTGCGGATGGCCGCGATGCGGCCGGCATAGGTTTTTGGGTCGTTGCCGGCAAATACCGAGGTGCCGGCGACATAGAGGTCGGCGCCGGCATCGGCGAGGGCCTTGGCATTGTGCTCGGTTACGCCGCCATCGACCTGGAGGTCGATCGGGCGATTGCCGATCAGCGCACGCACCTGCCGGATCTTGTTCAGGCTCTCGGGGATGAACTTCTGTCCGCCGAAGCCGGGGTTGACGCTCATCACCAGCACCAGGTCGACATCGCCGATAACGTGCTCGATGGCGGAAACCGGGGTGGCCGGGTTGATGGCGACGCCGGCACGCTTGCCTTCGGCGCTGATCGCCTGCAGCGAGCGGTGCAAATGCGGGCCGGCCTCGGCATGCACGGTGATCGAGTCAGCGCCGGCCCTGGCGAAGGCGCCGAGATAGGGGTCCGCCGGGGCGATCATCAGGTGGACGTCGATGAGCTTTTTGGTGAGCGGTCGGATGGCCGAGACGATCAGCGGGCCGATGGTGATGTTGGGGACGAAGTGCCCATCCATCACATCGACATGGATGTAGTCGGCGCCGCCCGCATCGATGGCGCGAATCTCGTCGCCGAGCCGGGTGAAATCGGCGGACAGGATAGAAGGCGCGATGCGGATCGGGCGGGACATGGGGCCTCGTCGGGCAAAAGCGGGTTGCTTACGTGGCTGATACCCCGCCCCAACCTCGATGTCATCCCTGCGAAAGCAGGGACCCAACTTGCAGCCAGCACGGGCTGACGGATGGGTCCCTGCTTTCGCAGGGATGACACCGAATTCTAGGCATACTTGGTGGTTCGATCCAATTACGGAACAGCCGTAACCGGATCGCCGTCCAGCGCCGCCGCGAGCTTGGGCGGCAGCAGGTCGAGCAGGTAGCCGAGCGACAATGGCGTCTGCCAGCTCATCGCGGCGCTGGCGAGGCCAGCGCCGTCGTCGAGCCAGATCGAGCGGCCCTCGGTGGCGAGCTTCAGGCCTTGATAGAGGCTCATGGCTTCGACCTTGTGCTGGATCTCGGCATTGTCGGCGGGCCAGATCGCTACGTCCATGTCGAGCAGCTCGATGAATTCGGGGCTGACGGTGATGCGGTTGTCGGGCTGGGCCAGCTTGTCGAGTTCAGCCGGGAAGCTGAGGCCGAGTTCGATCAGGAACTTGCTGGCGAGGTCATTGCTGCTCCAGGCGTCGAAGCTGCCGTCTTCCCTCAGGTAAAGGTTGGTGCCGGTCTTACCGGCAAGTTGGGGGTACTCGGCGCGAACGGCGGCATAGCGGTCAGCGAACGACTTGACGATGGCATCCGACTTCGTGGTGTTGCCCGAGGTCGCCTGGTCGATGATGGTCAGTTCCGCCTGCCACGGAGCACCCCAGTGCTGGTAGCCGGCCGGCGTCACCACCACCGGCGCGATCTTCGACAGGTTCCGGTACATCGCCTCGTCCATGGTGACGTAGATGGCGATGATCAGGTCGGGGCGCTGCGCGGCGACCCACTCGATGTTGATGCCGTCGGCGGTCATCACCTCGGGGGTGGCGTTGAGGGCTTTGCGGGCTGCCTCGGCCCAGGGCCAGGTGGCATAGGGGTGTTCGCCCCACCACTCCTTCACCCCGACCGGCGCGATGCCGAGGGCATAGAGGAAATCCTGCTCGTGCATGCCGACCGAGACGACGCGCTGCGGCTTCGCCGGGACCGTGGTGGTGCCGTAGATATGCGCGACGGTCACCGGGAAATCCTGCGCCAGGGCGGGCGCGACCAGGGTGACGAGCAGGGACAGCGTTGCAAGCAGCAGTTTCATCTCAAATCCCTCAAAGCATTATCGGGCGGCAATAGATTAAAGATGATGTCGTCAGTCAAGTTTTGCAGGGGCTGCTTCACATCAGAGCGAGCGGCGGCCCGTCGCATTGCCTTCGGCCCCGAACCGGCTATGACTTCGCGCGATTTGTCGGAGGCATGATGGACGGGTTTTCGTTCTGGCTGGTGTTTGGGGCAGGGGTGCTGAGTTTCCTCAGCCCGTGCGTGCTGCCGCTGGTGCCGCCCTACCTCACCTATATGAGCGGCGCGAGCTTCGACCAGCTGCGTGACGATGGCGCCACAGCTGGAGTGATCTGGCGGAAGAGCGTCTTCACCTCGCTGTTCTTCATCGCCGGGTTCTCGATCGTCTTCATCCTGTTCGGCGCCACGGCGACGGCGTTCGGGCAGGCCTTCCGCCAGGCGCTGCCGATCATCACGCCGATCGCCGGGCTGTTCATCATCGCCATGGGGCTGCACTTCCTCGGCGTCTACCGGATCGCCTTCCTCGACCGGCAGTTGCGCCACAATGGTCCGGGTGTGGCCAGTGGCCCGGTCGGCGGGTTCCTGCTCGGGCTGGCTTTCGCCGTCGGCTGGACGCCGTGCATCGGGCCGGTGCTGGCGGCGATCCTGGCAGTGGCCTCGACCAAGGAAACGGCGCTCGATGGCGCCGCGTTGCTCGGGCTCTACTCGCTCGGGCTGGGCGTGCCGTTCCTGCTCGCCGGTATCGCCATCGGACCGTTCCTCACCTTCTTTTCCGGCTTCAAGAAGCACCTGGGGATGGTCGAGAAGGTGATGGGGGCGCTGTTGGTGGTTACTGGGCTCTTGTTCCTCACCGGGCAGTTCACCCGCATTTCCTACTGGTTCCTCGAGACCTTCCCGGTTCTGCAGCAATTCGGGTAAGCGCGGCTTAACCGTCGCTGCCGAAATCTGACGCCGAACCGATCGATCACGGTTCCGTCAACAGCCCATTCACTGCCGCTCGCGATAGTCGCCGCAACCTTGGACGAGGATGCGACGATGGCTCTCGAAGCCTATGCAGAAGATACGCCGCCGCGGCCGCAGCGCCAGCGCCTGACCGTGGTGCCGGTGGCGACGGTGCAGCTGGCGCATCGGATCGACGAGGTCGCGGCGACCTGGGCGGCACTGGAAGACGGCCAGATCGAGTCGCCCGGCCAGAGCGCCGCCTTCACCCGTGCCTGGGTCAATGCGTTCGGCATTGCCGAGGCCGACCAGTTCTACCTGACGGCCGCCTTCGACGGCGAGCCGGTGGCGCTGCTGCCGCTGTGGCGGCGGCGCGTCAAAGGGGTACGGCTGCTGTCGTGGTTTCCAGGGGCCCATGTCGGCTGCAACGCGCCACTGGTCGATGCGGCGCGGCTCGCGACGCTCGGCTCGGTCGAGCGGGCGGCGCTGTGGTCGGCGATGCTGGAGCGGCTCGATGGCGCCGACCTGATCTACCTGAAATCGGTGCCGCAGCTGTTCGTCGGGGGCGTCGACATCTTCGCCGAGCTCGGCCAGACGATCGAGGCGGAGACGCTCTATCGGGCGCAGTTCGCGAGCTGGGACGATGCCAACACCACGCAGCGCTCGAAATCGCGCCGCAAGCACGATCGCCAGCAGGGCGAGCGGCTCGAGGCGCTGGGGCAGGTGGAGTTCGAGGAGGTGCGTGGTGGCCCGGAGGCCCTGCCGATCCTCGAGGTGATGTTCCGCCAGCGCGCGGCGCGCTTCGTCGCCATGGGCGTGCCGGATCCGTTTGCCGAGCCAGGCGTACGGGCATTCTACGACGCGACGCTGTCGTCGGCGGCCGGCATCGATGTGCGCCTGCATGTGCTGCGGCTCAATGGCGAGATCGTCGCGGTGCGCTACAATATTGCGCATGGCGAGCGGCTGTTCTGCCTCATCTCGTCGATGAGCGACGACGCGACGATCCAGACCGGCTCGCCAGGCAAGCAGTGCCTGCTGCGGGTGATGCAGACGGTGTTCGATGCCGGCTACCGTGTCTTCGACATGGGCGCCGGCTTCACCGACGAGAAGCGCCACTGGTGCAACCTCAAGCTGCCGGTGCGCCAGCACTACGTGCCGCTGACGACGTTGGGCGCGGTTGCCGCCAAGGGGCACTTCGGCTGGCAGGTGCTGCGGCAGAAGCTCAAGGCCAACAAGGCGGTAATGGGCGTGGTGAAAGCGGTTCGCGGGCGGATGCTGGCCGCCAGGAGCGCGGCCCCGGTGCCTGAGGCGTCAGACTAGACCGACACGTTGCTTCGTCCGGCGCAGATGTCGCGGACACAGCTCCGCAACCAGCGATGCGCCGGATCTGCATCCAGTCGCGGATGCCAGAGCAATGACACTGTGATCCCCGGTACGGCGACCGGCAGTTGAAAGCTGGTCATTCCGGCACGCAGATTTCCGGTGTGGCGCTCAGGAACTGTGGCGATCAGCTCCGAGGCACGTGCCAGAGCCAGAGCGGCTGCGAAGCCGGCGACGATCGCAACCATCTCGCGCTGCAAGCCAAGCTGTTCCAACGCTTCGTCGACCAAGCCCTTGCCGAGGCCGCGCCGCGAGGCATGAACGTGTCGGCCGGTAGCGTAGCTGGCAGGCGTGATCTCCGCCTCGCTCAGTGGGTGACCCGTCCTGACGACCCCGATGAAGCGGTCTCGGAACAGGGCGACCGCCCGCACCTCCGGCCCGGCCGTCTGGTCCACCACACCGGTTTCAAGGTCGATGCTGCCATCGCGTAACGATCCGGTTGCTTTTTCGGCTTTCTGCACGAACCACAGCCGCACGCCCGGCGCCTCTCGGTTGACGCGAGCAATGAGCTCTGGTCCGAAGTTCTCCACGAAACCGTCGCTGCTTCGCAACGTGAAGGTTCGATCCAACCGCGTGAGGTCGAGCATCTCCTGCGGCCGCAGCACCGCCTGCGCATCCCCCACCAACTGACTGACCCGCTCGCGGAGTTCGAGCGCCCGCGGCGTCGGCACGAGGCCGCGACCGGCCCGCACCAGCAGCGGATCGCCGGTGGTCTCGCGCAATCGCGCCAGGGCCCGACTCATTGCCGATGGGCTGAGGCGCAACCGGCGGGCCGCGCGCGCCACGCTGCCTTCAGCGAGGAGCACATCGAGGGTGACGAGCAGGTTGAGATCGGGCGTCGACATGCGCCGACTCTATAGTGATGTGGCGTTGAGCGCACGAATGAAGTGCAAATGCTGCGTGTTCCGCCATGCCAGGGAAAGAACTAGTCAGGGCTGACCAAGGAGAGCCTGATGCGTTCTGATATTCGTGCCGCGGTACGAGGCCCCGGATTGGCCCTCGCCGCGCTGTCGCTGGCGATGCTGCTGTCCTCACTTGGTACCAGCATTGCCAATGTCGGGTTGCCGACAATGGCCGAGGCGCTCGATGCCTCGTTCCAGGATGTGCAGTGGATCGTCTTGGCCTACCTGCTCGCCATCACAACCCTGATCGTCAGCGTGGGACGGCTTGGTGACATCATCGGCCGTCGGCGCCTGCTGCTGGGCGGGATTGCGCTGTTCGCCATCGCCTCAGTGGCCTGCGGTGCAGCCCCCAGCCTGTCCCTGCTGGTCGCCGCCCGGGCGTTACAGGGGCTCGGCGCTGCCATCATGATGGCGCTGGCGATGGCATTTGTCGGGGATACGGTGGCGAAGGCGCAGACGGGCAGGGCCATGGGGTTGCTCGGGACCATGTCGGCTGTCGGTACGGCGCTCGGCCCCTCGCTTGGTGGTCTGCTGATTGCCGGGTTCGACTGGCGGGCAATCTTCCTGGTCAACGTCCCGCTCGGTCTCGCGGCGTTCGTCCTCGCGTACTGCTGCCTCCCGGTCGATGGCCGCGCTGCGACAGTGCGGCGGGGCGGCTTCGACGGGGTGGGTACCCTGCTGCTCGCCATGACGCTGGCGGCATATGCCCTGGCCATGACCATCGGGCGGGGGAACTTCGGGTCGCTCAATATCGCCCTGCTGGCAGCTGCCGGGTTCGGAGTGGGGGTCTTCTTGCTGGCCGAGACGAAAGCCGCGTCGCCATTGATCCGGCCGGCGATGTTCCACCGGTCTGGACTCGGCGCCAGCCTCGCCATGAGTGCATTGGTGTCGACGGTAATGATGGCGACGCTGGTGGTCGGGCCGTTCTATCTGTCCCATGCGCTGGGGCTCGACGCCGCACTGGTTGGCATCGCGATGTCGGTTGGCCCAGTCGTTTCAGCGCTGAGTGGCGTGCTGGCGGGGCGGATGGTCGACCGCCTCGGCGCGCGACTGATGGTCATCGTCGGGCTCGTCGCGATGGTGGCCGGCGTGGTTGGGCTCGCTGCGATTCCGGTGGCGTTCGGTGTCGCCGGCTATATTGCTGCCATGGTCGTCCTGACGCCGGGCTATCAGCTGTTTCAGGCGGCCAATAACAGCGGGGTCATGATGGCTGCTGGCGCCGGCGAGCGGGGCGTCGTCTCGGGGATGCTCAACTTGTCACGCAATCTCGGTCTGATCACCGGAGCGTCCGTGATGGGGGCGGTGTTCGCGTTCGGGTCGGCGGCGGCGGATATCACGACGGCATCTGCGGACGCGGTCGCGGGCGGGATGCACATCACGTTCGCCGTCGCCGCGGTTCTGCTCGTTGCAGCGCTGGTGATCGGCACGCTGGGACGAACCGTCAGATGAGCTTCAGCCCCTTCATCGATGCGTGGCCCGACTTTCCGATGATGATGTGGTCGTGCACCGTAATCCCCAGCGGCCGGGCGACGTCGTTGATCCTCAGGGTCATCTCAACGTCCGCCTGCGAAGGCGTTGGATCGCCCGAGGGGTGGTTGTGCACCAGGATCAGCGCGCTGGCGCTCAGTTCCAGCGAGCGCTTGATCACTTCACGCGGATAGACCGGGGCGTGGTCGACCGTGCCGGTCTGCTGCACTTCGTCGGCGATCAGGCGGTTCTTCTTGTCGAGGAACAGGATGCGGAACTGCTCGATATCGTTGAACGCCATCTGGGCGCGGCAATAATCGATCAGCGTGCTCCATGAGTTGAGGAGCGGCATGTCGGGTACGAGACGATCCCTCGCGAAGCGCTGGGCGGCGGCCTGGATGATCTTGAGGTTGGTGGCCGAGACCAGCCCGAGGCCTTTGATCTCGTCGAGCTGCTGCGGGGTGGCTGAGAACACGCCGGAAAATGAGCCGAACGCTCTGATAAGCTCCTTGGCGAGCGGCTTGGTATCCTTGCGCGGGATGACGATCTGCAGGATCAGCTCCAGCAGCTCGTAATCCTCGATGTGTTGCTCGCCGAGTTGGAGAAACCGCTGCCGGGCACGTTCGCGATGGCCGAGATAGTGGGGCGGAGCCGCCTCGCCGAGTCCATCCGGCGATGGCTTCTCCCCCTCGCTCATCGGTCAGCGACGGGCATCGAGCGGGTTGAACAGCCCCCGCGGCGAGGAGGTGAAGATCTCGACGCCGGTCTCGGTGATGCCGATAGAGTGTTCGGCCTGGGCCGAGAGCGTGCGGTCGCGGGTTACCGCGGTCCAGCCATCGGCGAGGATTTTGACGTGCGGGCGGCCCAGATTGATCATCGGCTCGATGGTGAAGATCATGCCCGGCTTCAGCGGCACACCGGTGCCCGGCACGCCGAAATGCATGATGTTGGGCTCGTCGTGGAACAGCTGGCCGACGCCGTGGCCGACGAAATCGCGCACTACGCTCATCCGCTCGGCTTCCGCCAGCGCCTGGATGGCGGCGCCGATATCGCCTGTGGTGGCGCCTGCCTTGGCCGCAGCGATACCGGCGGCGAGGCCGGCATAGGTGACGTCGATCAGGCGCTCGGCCTTACGGCTGATCTCGCCCACCGGATACATGCGCGAGCTGTCGCCGTACCAGCCATCGACGATCAAGGTCAGGTCGATGTTGACGATGTCGCCTTCACGCAACGGCCGCTCCTCGGGGATGCCGTGGCAGACGACGTGGTTGATCGAAGTGCAGATCGAGTGGCGGTAGCCCTTGTAGAACAGCGTCGCCGGGATCGCGTTGTGATCCCGGGCGAACTCGTAGGCGAGCCGATCGAGCGCCGCGGTGGTGACGCCGGGCTTCACCGCATCGACCAGCAGGTCAAGCGCTTCGGCGGTCAGGCGGCCGGCCTTGCGCATGCCGTTGAAGCCCGCTTCGCCGTGCAGCGGGATGACGCCCGAGGTGCGGCGGCTTTTGGTTTCGGCTTCGACGTAGGTGATCATGGCAGCTCCGTTCGAAACGAAAGTAGGCGTTCGGGCCCAGGATTGGAAGTGTGTTGGCGTTGCCAGCCCACGGGCAATACTGTGGGCACCGGCCCCGATGACCCGCCGGATTGCTTGACCTTTCGGGCTTTGGTGAGGCAATGCATTGTGCCTCGCAAATCCGGGGCCACCATGCCATCGCCCGAAGCCGTTACCGCCGCCCTCGTTGTCATCGGCGATGAAATCCTGTCCGGCCGGACTAAGGATGTGAACATCGGCGCGACGGCGGATTTCTGCACCGAGCTCGGGATCGAACTCAGGGAAGTGCGCGTCGTTTCCGACGTCGAGGACGATATCATCGCCGCGGTGAACGCCGTACGGGCACGCTACACCTACGTTTTCACTACCGGCGGCATCGGGCCGACACATGACGACATCACCGCCGACGCCATCGCCAAAGCGTTCGGTGTCAAGCTGCCGATCAACGACGAGGCGCGCGCCATGCTGGAAGCGCGCTGGAAGCAGACCGGCACCGAGGTCAACGAGGCGCGGCTGCGCATGGCGCGAATTCCCGAAGGCGGGTCGCTGATCGTCAACTCGGTCAGCGCGGCGCCGGGCTTCCGCATCGGCAATGTCCACGTCATGGCCGGCGTGCCCAAGATCATGCTGGCCATGCTCGAGGCGATCGCGCCGACCTTGCAGGGCGGCAAGAAGGTGAAATCGATCACCATCCGCTGCGGCGTGGGCGAGGGCAGCATTGGTGGTCCGCTTGGCCGCATCCAGGACGAGTTCCCCGATGTAAAGATGGGCAGTTACCCGCAGATGGGGCAGACCTTCGTGATGACAGAGCTGGTGCTGCGCTCGTCCGACGAGGCGCGGCTCGCCGAGGCCGCCGGCCGGGTGCGCGAGATGGTCGCCGAGGCGCATCGCGCTGCCGGGCTTTCGACGGAAGTCGAGGCCTACTGAGTTTCCGGCCCGCAGGGGCCCCCGTTTGAGATCGAGGCGGCCGGGCCGTCCAGGAGAAGCAAGTGAACCAGACCCAGCAGAAATCTTTCCCAGTCACCTGGGACCAGTTCCACCGCGACAGCCGGGCGCTTGCCTGGCGGCTGCAGGCGCTTGGGCCGTTCGATGCGCTGGTGGCGATCACCCGCGGTGGCCTGGTGCCGGCTGCGATCGTGGCGCGCGAGCTGAACATTCGGGTGGTCGAGAGCGTCGCGGTGAAGAGCTACGACCATCAGAACCAGAGCGGCATCAAGGTGCTGAAGCCAATCGCCCCGGAGCTGCTGGAAAAGGCCCGCAATGGCGGCAAGATCCTGATCGTCGACGACCTGGTAGATACCGGAGCCACGGCGCGCGTGGTGCGCGACATGCTCCCCGGCGCGCATTTCGCCACTGTCTATGCCAAGCCGAAGGGCCGCGAGATGGTCGACACCTTCATCACCGAAGTAAGCCAGGACACCTGGATCTTCTTCCCGTGGGATCTCGACGTGGCCTATGTGCCGCCGATCTCCGGCGCCACGGACTGATCATGACTGGGGCGGAGGTTCTTGATCGCCGCACAAGTCCTGACGGCCTCCTCCACATCCGCATCGAGCGGTATGATGATGGTAGCCTGGCGTTTGGTTTCGAAGAGTCGGATTGGCACCAGCACCCCGATATGTTCGACGCCAAGGGGCGAACTCCCGAGCAAGTGGCTTGGGCGTTCGCTGATGACCTGGTCAACGACCGCTCGTCATCGTCCACAATCGCCAAGAGGATCGGTACTCGGTCCTCGATACGATCGAGTATGAACTGGAACTTTCGGGCACATATGCCCCGCTCGAGTTTCGATACTGGAGCGGTGGCAGGATAGACCGCGCCGAGTTGCTAGAGGGATCGATTGACTACAAGCCGCTCGGCTCTGTGTAGCAGCTAAAGCTGCTGCACCACGTTGATCCAGAGACCAGACGGGTCCTTCAGGCTGAAGCGGCGCTGGCCGAAGGGTTCGTCGGTCAACGGGTAGTCGGGTTCCTTGCCGGTGGCGCGAACCTCTTCCAACGCCGCCGCGGCGTCCTGCACCTCGAGCTCCATGCTGGTGCCGGCGGTGTAGCCCTCGGGGCCCGGCGGCCACGACGGGTGGCTGGGCGACATGAAGGCGATGCTGGCGCCATCGGCCTGCATCAGCACGAACCACTCGTTCTCGAAGATCACCGAAAAGCTCAGGTGCCTGGCCCAGAAATCACGGCAGGCGATGAACTGGTCCGTGACGGTGATGGGGTAGCGGTCGATGAACTGCATGTCGGCCTCCTGTGCCAGGTTGGAGCGACAGGGATAGTGCACCGACCCTGACGGCTGATGTCAGGGTTTACGGCACGCAATGAGTCTCGATGACTGACGGTTCAGACCAGAAGCCAGCCCGGCGGCGAGCGATCGGTCGGATCGACCGGATACGGATAGTCCGGCCCGAACCACTGCTGGGGCCCGATAACCAGCTTGTCCGGCGCGGCGCCAAGCCACGCGGCCCACCAGCTGAAGGTCGAGTTCGCGATGATGAAGTGCCGGCACGAGGACATGAGGAACATATCCTCGTAGGCCGAGAAGCCGGTCACCGGCCGCAACCCCGGCCAGCCTGCCAGTTCGGCTTTTGCGATGTCGACATCGTCGCTGAACAGGAAGTAGGTGGGCTCCTCCACTCTCGCTTCCAGGGCGGATTTCGCCCTGAAATAGTGGTCGGCATGGAGCAGACCGAAGAAGGCAATCGTCTCGGGCGAGTCAGTGTAATCGCCACGCCGGATATGGACGGCGACAGGGTTTTTCGCCGCCGCGATCTCGGCGGCGAGTTCGGCGGTTCGCGGCGTTGCGAGCCGTTGCACGTCGAATGCCCGGCGAACCGATGCCTCGTGCCCTTCGAAATAGTGCCAGGATTGGAAGAAGCCGGACAAGGCGGCGGGGGCCTTCAACTCGAAAAACCGTGGATCAAACCCCTCGATGCTGACGAGTCGTGAGCCGCCGCGGAAGGGGTTGGGCAACAGCCGCAGCGCGGCGCCGATTCGGCGGCCGATCTTGAATGGCGGCACCCGCGCCGATTGCAGCTCGATGCCAAAGTCGCGCAGGCCCAGCCGGCGGTCGCCGCGATCCCTGCGCTCGTAGTGGCGGATGTCGAAACACAGCTCCGTCCCGAGTCGCTCCGACAGGGTCAACCCGGCCGCGTACTGGAACATCTGGTTCCCAAGGCCGCCGTAGATGTTGACTCCGACCAGGTTCGGTCGCGCGTTGGGCACGGTGCACTCTCCTTCTGCCGCCAATGACTATGGCGGCAAATTGTGTGGTTGTCAGTGTCCGAGCCGATGTGGCAGTGCTCAGCGGCCGCGGGCGTGATGGAATGGTAGACATACCGGACTTAAAATCCGGAGGGGGTATCCCCGTGTGGGTTCGAGTCCCACCGCCCGCACCACTCAAAGATCGGAATCATCCGCATGGCCGTTGAGCCGGTGGGGCAGTGTGGCTGACCGTGGGCCTGATGTCTCGCTCGTTGAACGCAACTGGCGTCACCCGAGCATGCCAGGGAGGATGTGCCTCGAAAAGAACGAAGGATGCTGCGGCTCTACCGAGGGCGGGTTGCCGCGTACGGTGCTGCGCTTCAGCTCGGCGATCAGCAGCAGCGCATCCTCGGCCTTGCGGTTGACCCGGTGCTCGCGATAGGCGGCAAGGATTTCCCGGCGCTCCTCTGAGGGGAGCAGCGCTTCCAGCGAGCGATCCTTGAAATAGAGCCGACAGGCTCGGTCCCAGATGCGCAGCTGTTCCGCCTCGGAGATGAGCTGCCGGTGGCGCAGGCGATCGAGCGTCGGCTTTACGTTGACCAGAGGCTCGGTCAACGGAGGGTAGCCGAGTTCTTCGGGGCCGTGGGAAATCGCGACCGCGGCATCATCGTCGAGAGCCCCGCTGCGATACGCCTGGGCAATTTCGCCGATGGGAACCATGCCGAACGCCGCGCATTCGGCCGCACGAAGCGCCCCCATCGAGGATGATCCGAGCACGGTCACCCCGCGTGCGAGCGCGAAGAGGATTTCCTTGTGCCAGGGCGCCGCCACGGCATCGAAAAAACCATCAACCAGGCCGATGGCCTCGGCGCCGTCGAGGACGGCTTGGGCGATGTCTCCCTGTTTTGCCGGCGGGCGGACGGAGATATCCGCCAGATCCGGCGTTTCGCCGTAAAGCGATGGCCCGACGAACAGCACCCTCATAGCGCCAGCACCTCGAGCGCCCGCCGACCAGGTGACCAGTTGACGTTGGTTTCCCTGTCCTCGAGCACCGCAGAAAGCGCCCGCACCACGGAGATGCCGTAGGGGGCACCGCCCAATTCGCTCCAGACGATCTCGGCGGTGGGCCCGATGCGCTCCGCCAACTGTTCGAGCAGTTGCGGCAATGGCGTATCAGGGGGCAGCCAAGCGGGGGCGCGCGCCTCGCCTGGGCCAGGATGCTCCAGGAACGCGATCGACTCGTCTGCCTGCTCGAAATACTCGGCAGGCAGGAAATCGTCCCGACCGCCCGCGATGTTGGTAATTCTGGTCTGCGCCGCTTCGGTGATGGCGCGGCCAATGGCGCGGGTTCCTGTCGGGTGGCAGCCATAACCTGCGGCGATATCGAACAATCTGGCGGTGTCGGAGGCACGCTCGCTGATCACTGCCATGACGCACGGAACGCCGAGGTTGGTGGTCTGGTCGAACAGCCGAAGCTCGAGGTCGGCATCCCCTATCTGTTTGCCGAATGCCCTGATCACGGCATCATCCACGGCCTCGATCGGGAACTCCGTCGCGAGCCTCGCGGCGTCGGGGAGGAGTGACCATAGGGAGGTGGCGTCTCGTTCCACCAACTCGCAGATGGCGTGAAACAGCGCTTCTTCGGTGGTGTTGCCCGAGGCGAGGCCGTTGGTGCTCCGGCCGACCTCCGGCAGGTCGGCGGCGTCCTCGCCGATGGTCAGGGCGTCGCGGGGGATCCAGAGGGGCTCATTGTGGGGCCAGCTGCTTCCCTGCAGCCAGCGGATCGGCGCGCCGGTGGGCAGCGGGCGATCGGGTGGCAAGAGGCGGGCCGCATCGTAGTAGCTCTCGCCGGCCAGCCGAAGCGCATCGGCAGTGGCAAGCCGCGAAGGGGTCTCCGATCGCTCCGCAACTGCGAACTCGGCGGCCTCCATCAGCGCCGATGCCATGGCGCTGGCATCGTCGCGCCCCTTTCCCTGGCTGACGCTAAGCGTCAGTCCAGCGGGCCGAATTGCTGAGAAGCAGGGGATGCCAATACGGTCGAGGCCAGTCTGGCGCGCCAGTCGGGTGATGCCGAGCGAGGCAAGATGCGGCCGCAATCGCTCAACGGTCAGCGCGGCCGGCGTATTGCGTTCGCCATACTCAAACCAGCTTGACGGCGTCGAAACGGCGCCGTCCACCGATTACTGCCGGAAGAACTTGCGGCTGGGAATGCGGGGCAGAGCCGGCAGGGCCTTGGCAACCTGGGTGATCTTCGGCGAAGCGGATGAAGTGTTCAATTGCAATACTCCTGATGACACGGCAGGAGGCCCACAATCGAATTAAGATAGAGTTTAGGCGTGGCGAGAGAAACCAGCCAAAAGCAAAGCGTTGAGATAGTGCGCCGTGTCGTCCGGATTGGGGGCCGGATAGAGGCTTTGCCACTTTTCAACCGTGAACCCGGGATCCCGGGCCAACGCTTGCTCCCGGTATGCTGCCGCAGCCTGCTTGTCGTGCAGCATCGCCGCGGAGGCCGCCATCAGGCGCAGCGCCAGCCCAGGGGACTCCATCGCTGACAATCTCGTCAGGGCCTGCCGGTATTCACCCCGGAAGAAGCTGACGGCTCCGGCGATCCAGTAATAGTCGTCCGGTGCCAGCGGATTGAGGGAAAGAGCCCGCGAGATCTTGGCTTCGGCTTCGTCGTGCCGGGAGAGGTGGGTGAGAACGTCTGCCTGGTCGACAAGCAGGTCAGCATGGTTCGGGGCGAACTCATGGGCCGCCTCGAAAAGCTCACGGGCGCCGGCGAGGTCATGCAGGTACAATGTGGCGTGGCCGATCTCGCGCAGGCTGGCGCTGTCGTTCGGTTCATAGCCGTAAGCGCGCTGCGCCAGATGTCGAGCTTCGTGGAGCAGTGTGCGATCCGCGCTGCCGCGCTCCAGCCACTCCAGTGTCTTGGTTCGCGCCAGCTGGGCCAGCGCCGGCGCAAAGTCCGGCGACAACTGGATCGAGCGCTCCAGCGATTTCTGGGCGCGAAGCAAGGAGTTGAGATCGTTGCGATCCCGCCGTTGCATGGCGATCAGGTAGTGGACATATGCCGATGCGGCGCCGGTCCGTCGATATTGCTGCAGTTCATAGGCGCCGATTTCGCCGCAGATCTTATCGACGAGTACTGCGCAAAAACTGTCATGGATGCCTTGCAGCGCACCCGAGCGCAGCTCGACTTCACTGCGGTAGATTCGCCGGCCCAGACCCGTTGCGACCACGTCGATACTCATCAACGCAAATGGCAGTTCTCGCTGGCAAAGCACGACGTCAGTCAGAACGACGTAGTCGGCGGGGAGCATCTCTTCCCAGATTGGACCGCTCGTCAGCTTCATTGCCGAGTGTGGCGCGATTACCTCGTAGAGGCGGCTCCTGCAGAGGCTGAGCGTAACATCTGTGACGAGCGACAGCGCGATCTTGTGATCTTGTACGTCAACCAGTGGCGAGCTGTGGCGTGGTGGAACAATCAGAAGTCGAGGAATAGTGCCGGTCGTTCGTTCTGCAACTGTTCCCGGGGGCTGTGACAGGTCAGTTCTCACATCAGGAAATCCGATTGAATTGAATGGCCGTCTCCTGTCCTGACCGTAGCCGCTATTTCTTGCGCGCGGAAGTACCGAGACGACGATATCTGCAACTAATGAAGTTTGCTGGGGCATCGCTGAGGTCATTCAACTCCCAGTTCACAGATGCGAGCTTCGGGCAGCTGCTCGCGATGCCGCTTTCGGCCAGATGTGGTTAGCGCGTAGTCCTCCACCGCAACCGTCGCTCCGAAAGCTCGGGCGGTCCTCGAGCCGTCGAGCTGCGACCTTGACAGCGGCCCGCCGGACATCGGAAGGCTTGAAAGGGCAGGGGCGGAACGTTCTGCAGGGCCCTCGGACGCAGGGTTCCGCAAGCGTCCTCGATCTCGAGCCCTACCGCCCGCGCCAGCTTTTGGAGGAAAGACCTATGCTGCTGAAGCTCGAGGTGCTGGAGGCGATCAAGCGCGGCGATGTCACGCTGCAGTTCCGGCGCTGGACCAGGCCGACAGTGAAGCCGGGCGGGACGCTGAAGACCAAGGTGGGGTTGCTGCAGATCGGCCGGATCGACGACATGTCGCCATCCGCCGTGACCGAGGCGGATGCGAAGAAGGCGGGTTTCAAGGATGTTGCCGAATTCAACAAGTGGCTCGGCACCATGAAGGAAGGCCCGCTGTTCCAGCGAATCGAGGTCAGCTATCTTGGCGAAGCACCATGATGCGGCTGGCGCTTTTCGCGGCCGCCCTGCTGCTAGGGGCGGTGCCGGCGGTGGCCGAGGAGGCCTGTGAGGCCTGGACGGCGGGCGCACAGGAGGACGAGGGTGGACTGGTGTTCACTGTCGCTGCCTGCGCCACGGATCGGCCGGATACCTACCTGTTCCTCACCTGCTCGGCCGGTGAGGTGTTCATCCGCTATGACCTCGCAGCGGGCGCCGAGCGGTCACCGGACCTGGGCGAGGTAACCGACGTCGACTTTACTGTGGGGGTCTCTACCCAGCGGCTGTCGATGAGCTACCAGGAAATGGATGGCTTGTTCGCCAGCGAGGTGCCGGCGAACGGACCGCTGATGGCGCTGCTGAAGTCGGGCGAGGGGCTGAGCGTCGTCGATGCCGACGGTCGCTATCCGATCCACAGCTTCGGTCTCACCGGTTCATCGGACGCGCTGTCTCGGTTAGTGCGGCAGTGTAGCTAAGCCCGCAGGCGCTCGCGTAGCCAGGGCTGGTCGTCGAGGCTGGGGCCGGTGACGGTGAAACGGCCGAGCGCGCCTTCGAGCGTGCGCTGCAGGACCACCAATGCCCGGACCCATTCGGTGTAGAGCCGGCGCGACCGGCGGACGCCGTCGAGCGAAACGCAGCGGGTATGGGCAGCGTGCCAATCGGGGCGGCGCGCCTCGCGGGCGAAACGGCGGATCACCGTGGCGTGCGGCACGGGCAGGGCGAGTACTGCCCAGTAGACCGTCAACGCGTCCGGATCGGCCCCGGTCGCCGTCTCCACCGACTGGTGGCGAAAGGCCCAGATGAGCAGGTCTTGAATGTCGATCCGTTGGGCCATTTCACCTCGCAGACGTCTGGAGCATTTCGCCGAAATGCTCCAAGTCCGTTGTTTGTCGCGCTTTCGAACCGGAAAAGTCTGCAAACCCCGCCTTCGCGGGGACGGGCCTTTTCCTGAAAGCGCTCCCAGTCTGTCGGGGAGAAACGGCCGACGAAATACCGAGTTTCCACATTTGCCGGGGATAGCGGGAGGGCTGGTTGATGCGGTGTGAAGCTCGGCGTCGCAGCTTCTGCGCAAATCGATATTGACCCTCACGTAGCGTCAGGGACTATCCCCTTATCCCGCGGAGAACGCGTGCGATGAAAACACTGACGGTCAAAGAGGTTGCGAAGCTTTCCGGGGTATCGGTCCGGACGCTGCACCACTACGACCAGATCGGCCTTCTGCGCCCCGCGTTCACCGGGCAGAACCGCTATCGCTACTACGGACAGGAGGAACTGCTGCGGTTGCAGCAGATCCTGCTGCATCGAGAGCTCGGCATCCCGCTGGGAGAGATCGGCGCCATCCTCGATGCGCCGGGCTTCGACCGGCTGCAAGCGCTGCGCCTGCAGCGCGAACGGCTGAACGAGGAAGCGAAGCGCTATGCCCAACTTGTCCGGACGATCGACCGCACGATCGCCAGTCTGGAAGGAGATCGCGCGATGAGAAACGCGGATTTGTACAAGGGCATCTCGCCCGACAAGCAGGCCGAGTATGAGGCCTGGCTGGTGGAACAGTACGGCGGTGACATGCCGGAGCGCATCGCGCTCAGCAAGCGCAAGTATGAAAGCCTGTCGGAAGCCGAAAAGCTTGAGCTCAACCAGGAGCTGCACGACATGGAGCAGGGGTTGGCCGAGGGTCTGCGCCGCGGCTTGCCGATGGGCTCACCCAGCCTCGATCCATTGCTCGGGCGGCATCGGGCGTGGGTGTCTCAGATGTGGGGCAGGCCGTGCCCGCCAGAGGCCTATGCCGGCCTCGCCGACCTCTATCTCTCGCACCCGGATTTCATCGCGCGCTATGAGGCGATCGAGCCGGGGTTCGCCGAGTACCTGTCCGGTTCGATGAAGGTCTATGCCAACCGGCAGGCGTAGGATCATGGCCGCCGGGTTAATTCGCCTGGCGGCCGGAACGTTTGGCCGCCGGCCTGCATTATTCGCCCCGAACGCCAAACCCCAGGGAGACCGGGAAATGCATAAGGACGAGATCAAGGGCACAGCCAAGCAGGCACGCGGCAATGTGAAGGAAGCCATCGGCAAGGCCACTGGCGACCGCAAGCTGCAGGCCGACGGCGCCGCCGACAAGGTGGAAGGCTCGGTCCAGAAGGCCGCCGGCAAGGTCAAGGAAGCGGCGCGCGACGCGCTCAAGCGCTGAGCTGCCGGATCGACTCGCGTGAAGGCCGCCCACCGGGCGGCCTTTTTGCATTACGCTGCAGGCATCCAGCATGGAGTCGCGGGCATGATCGGCAGCATCCTGACGGGCGTCATCGCCCTCATTCATATCTACATCCTGATCCTCGAGATGTTCCTGTGGGACAAGCCGCAGGGGATGAAGGCGTTCGGCACGACGCCGGCCTTCGCTGCCGAGACGAAGACGCTCGCCGCCAACCAGGGACTCTACAACGGGTTCCTCGCGGCCGGGTTGATCTGGGGCATCTGGCTGGGTGAGGCCGGCGATCCGATCAAAATCTTCTTCCTGCTCTGCGTTGCCGTCGCTGGTGCCTTCGGGGCGGTCACGGCTGGCCGCAAGATCTTGTTCATACAGACGATTCCCGCTGTCGTGGCGCTGGTTGCGGTGTGGCTCACCTGAGCTTTTGCACAAGCAGGCAGATACTCGTTTGGGCAAAAATTGCCCACGAGTGACGAACTGGCTAACCTTGCCCTGCGGACGGATCTGAGGGGCGATAGACAGTGAGCTATCTTGAGTCGAAGCGGAGGCCACGCCTCCGACCGGGGGCGGTGCCGCCCTATTTCCGGCACATGGCGGAGGTCCTATGACCTCGAGCAAGACAGGATCCGTCGCGTGGGCGGACGAGGCGCCGGCAGCGGCTTGGGAGCCTCGGCAAACTGGGGCGCGATCCACGGTGAAGCAGGTGGTGTTCCTGGTCGATTTCGGCATGGTCAGCCACGGGCTGGCCCCGCTGTTCGTCGACGGCCACGCCACCGAGATCGGCTTCTGGGGCTTTTCCAACGACATTATCCGCCGGCTGACGCGGCTCAACGAGCTCTACGACCGGCAGGTCAACTGGGACAACCCGAACGACCCGACCTGGCGGATCTCCGAGCGCGACCGCAACGAGTTCAACGCGCTGCTGCCGTTCCTCGTCTCGGAAATCCAGATCGCGCTCGGCGATAAGTGGGAAATCGTGCTGGAGAGTCAGCCGATCTAGGGCGACGCCTTACTCGAAGCTGTAGTGCAGCCGCACGCAGCCGGCGCCGAGGGTATTCGACGACAGCAGCTTGAGGCGCTTTTCGAACCCGGTGGCTGGGAACAGCGGGAAGCCGCCGCCGAGCAGTTGCGAGATGACATAGATCTCGATCTCGTCGAGTGCGCCGCGCTCCATGAACGCCATCTGCAGCTGGCCGCCACCGAGCATCCAGACGTCGCCGTCGTCAAGCGCACGCAGTTCGGCGACCAGCGCATCGATATCGGTGCGGGTCTCGAGCTGACCGATCGGCGCGGGCAGGGGGCGCGAGGTGACGACGATGACGCGCTGCTCGCCATAGGGCCACGGGATATTCTCGCGCACTAGCCAGTCATAGGTACCGCGGCCCATCACCACGGTGCGGATGCGCTTGATGAACAGGTTGTAGTCGAACTCACCCAGCTGCATATCGGTGCGCTGGGTGAGCCAGGTGAGGGACTCCTGAGGGTCGGCGATAAAGCCGTCGAGGCTCGAAGCGATGTAACCGACGATGCGGGCCATGACGATTCTCCTTGTTGGCACTTCTGTAAGGCGTTTATAAACGAACATTCGTTTATATTGGAAGCCATGTCCAGGCCCCGCAAGATTTCTGACGAGGATGTCGTAGAAGCAGTCGCCGCGCTGGTGTCGCGCGAAGGCCCGGCCGGCCTGACCTTCGCCTCGGCATCGGCAGTCACCGGCCTGTCGCCGGCGACACTGGTGCAGCGTTATGGCAATCGCGAGGCACTGCTGCGCGCGGCGCTGTTGTGGATGTGGGATCAGCTCGATCTCAACGTTGCCGGCGCCGATGCGAGCCATACGGTCGATCCGGAAGGGGCGATCGCGCTGCTGGTTCGGCTGTCGGCGGGTTATGGCGCGGGCGACGAGGCGGCGCAGGGCCTGCTGTTGCTGCGCGAGGACTTTCGCGATCCGGCGCTGCGGGCCCGGGGCGTGGCGTGGAACCAGGCGATGACGCAGGCGCTGGGGCGGCGACTCAGCCAGGATCCGGCGCGGCAGGAGTTGCTCGGCCGGCTGATGGCCAGCCAGTGGCAGGGCGCCGTGCTGTGGTGGGGGTTCTCGCGCGAGGGGACGCTGCGCGGGTTCCTCAGGCGCGAACTGCGCGAGTGGCTGATGGCGACGGGAATTTCGTAGTTTTCGGGTTCATTCCGCCGCGAACGCTCACTACATTCAGCCTCATGCACTACCGCATGCTCGACACGGCTCTGGGACCCATGGCGATCGGCTGGACCGATGCCGGGATTTCGCGCGTACTGCTGCCGGGCGATACGCCCGAGGAAATGCGGGCGCGGCTCGAGAAGTCCGGGGGCGTCGAGGATGCGAGCGGTCAGTCGGAGATCGCTGCGCGGATTCTCGCCTATGCCGAGGGGACGAACGACAATTTCGCCGATGTCGAACTCGACCTGTCACGGGTGCCCGAGGTCAACCGCCGCATCTACGAACATATCCGCGAACTCGCCTGGGGCGAGACCACCACCTATGGCGCGATCGCCCGCTGGCTCGGTGACGTGGCGCTGTCGCGGGCGGTGGGCGCTGCGATGGGCGCCAACCCGATCCCGCTGATCGTTCCCTGCCACCGGGTGCTGGCCGCCGACGGCCGCACCGGCGGCTTCTCATCGCCTGGTGGGGTCCGGGCCAAGATGGAAATGCTGGCGCTGGAAAAGGCTGCTTCGCCGACCGGGCAGTTCTCGTTCGGGTTCTAGGCCAGGGTCATTGCCCTCGCTTGAATACCTTCAGGTGGCCGAGTTGCTTGACCACCCTGCTGGCCACGGTTTCGATCGGATCTGCGATCGAAACCGCCAGCACGTTCTCATCCGGGTCGGGGCGCTCGAGCGTCGCAAACTGGCTGTCGAGCAGCTTTGGGCTCATGAACTCGTGGTTGCGGGCCTCGATGCGCTTGCGGATGGTGTCGATGTCGCCATCGAGGAAGACGAAGAGGATCGGCTCTCCCGCCTTTTCGGTGAGGAAATCGCGATAGGCGCGCTTCAGCGACGAGCAGGCGCCGACCGCGACGCCCTTTTGCTCGGCCGCGTCATGCAGCGCGCCGGCCAGCGTCTCCAGCCAGGGCCAGCGGTCCGCGTCGGTGAGCGGGATGCCGTTGCGCATCTTTTCCTTGTTGGCGGGCGGGTGATAGCCGTCGCCATCGAGGAACGGAGCGTGCAGCCGCCGCGCTATGGCCGCGCCGGTCGCCGATTTGCCTGACGACGACACCCCCATGGCGATGATGATGCGGGCATTCTCAAACGGTGGCAGTGAAGGCGCCGTCGACATAGAGGATGTGTCCGTTGACGAAGGTGGAAGCCTCGGAGGCAAGGAAGACGGCGGCGCCGCCCAGTTCGGCGGGTTCGCCCCAGCGGCCCATGGGCGTGCGCTTTTCGACCCAGGCGTTGAACTCCTGGTTCTTCAGCAGCGCCTCGTTGAGCTCGGTGCGGATGTAGCCGGGAGCTATGCCGTTGACGTTGAGGCCGTGCCTGGACCAATCGACCGCCATGCCGCGGGTCAGGTTGGCGATGGCGGCTTTGCTGGCGGCATAAGGCACTACCGAGGTGCGGGCAAAGTTGCTCAGCACCGAGCAGATATTGATGATCTTGCCGTGCTTGCGGGCGATCATGCCGCGCGCCACGGCGCGGCCGACGATGAAGGCCGAGGTCAGGTTGGTGTCGATGACCTGCTTGAACTTTTCGAGCGGCCATTCCTCGAGCGGCGCGCGGTGCTGCATGCCTGCATTGTTGACGAGGATATCGATCGGGCCGATCTCCGTCTCGGCGTGGGCAATGGCGTCTTCGACGCTGTCCTCGCTGGTGACGTCGAAGGCCAGCGCCTTGACGTTCAGCGCGCCGTCATCAGCGAGACGAGCGGCGGCCTCCCCGAGGGCTGCAGGATCGCGGCCGTTGAGGATCACCTCGGCGCCGGCGCCGGCGAGCGCCGCGGCGATGCCGAAGCCGATGCCGCGGCTCGAGCCGGTGACCAGAGCGCGCTTGCCGCTCAGATTGAATAGAGAAATCGAGTCCAAAGTCAGTGCCCCTCCCAGGCTCAGGCGGCGCGAGACTAGTAGATGACGCGCGGCTTGGTAAGACCAAGAGACCTTCGTGGTGAGGGACGTGCACAGCGTAGCTGCGTCCGGTCCCCGATGGGGTGGCATTCGGGCGTCGCCCGTGCCAAAAAGCCGCGCAAAGAAATCCTAATGACTCCCAATGGAGATAATGATGGCGTCTGCCGATATCGGCCTGATCGGGCTCGCAGTAATGGGCTCCAATCTGGCGCTCAACATCGCCGAGAACGGCTACACCATCGCGGTGCACAACCGCACTGCCTCGAAGATCGATGATTTCGTCGCGATGGCGAAAGAGCAGGGGCTTGATCAGAAGGTCGTCCCGGAAGCGGACCTCGTGCAGTTCATCCAGTCGGTGAAGCGGCCGCGCTCGATCATCATCATGGTCAAGGCCGGTAAGCCGGTCGACGAGATGATCGAGCAGCTGCTGCCGCATCTCGAAGCGGGCGACGCCATCCTCGAATGCGGCAACTCGCTCTACACCGACAGCCAGCGGCGCTACGAGTATCTGAAATCCAAGAGTATCGGCTTTCTCGGTATCGGCGTTTCCGGTGGCGAAGAAGGTGCGCGCCATGGCCCGTCGATCATGGTGGGTGGCCCCGAGCAGCAGTGGAAGAACGCCCAGCCGATCCTCGAGGCGATCTCGGCCAAGTTCAACGGCGAGCCGTGCTGCGCCTATCTCGGCGAAGGCGGCGCGGGCCACTTCGTCAAGATGATCCACAACGGCATCGAGTATGGCGACATGCAGATGATCGCCGAAACCTATGGCGTGATGCGCGACGGGCTGGGGATGAACCCGGCGGCCGCCGCAAAAGTGTTCAAGGACTGGAACCAGGGTCCGCTGAACTCCTACCTGATCGAGATCACCGGCTATGTGCTCGAGGCGATCGAGCCCAGGACCGGCAAGCCCCTGGTCGAGCTGATCCTCGACAAGGCCGGCCAGAAGGGCACCGGCACCTGGACCGCCATCGCGGCGCAGCAGCTCGCGGTGCCGGCCACCGCGATCGAGGGCGCCGTCGCGGCGCGCTCGATCTCGTCGCGGAAGGATGAGCGCGTGGCGGCCGAGGCGGCCTACGGCAAGCCGTCCGCCGGCAAGGCCGACGTATCGCTCGCTGAGCTCGAGAAGGCGCTGCTGGCGGGCAAGATCGTCTCCTATGCGCAGGGCTTTGCGGTGCTGTCGAAGGCCTCGGAAGAGTTCGGCTGGAACCTGCCGCTCGCCACCATCGCCAAGATCTGGCGCGCCGGCTGCATCATCCGCTCGCGCTTCCTCGACCAGATGTCGGCAGCCTACGCCAAGGGCGAAGCCACCAACCTGCTGATGGTGCCGGACTTCGTCACCATCATGCAGGACGCGCACAAATCGCTGCGGAAGATCGTCGCGGCAGGGGCGATCGGCGAGTTCCCGCTGATCTGTCTCAGCGCCTCGCTCGCCTATTTCGACAGCTACCGTCAGGCGCAGGGCACGGCCAACCTGACGCAGGGCCAGCGCGACTTCTTCGGTGCGCACGGCTTCATCCTCACCGACCGTGAAGGCGAGCAGCACGGCAAGTGGCCGTCAACGCTGGGGAAGTAAGCAACACCCGCAGCACCAAGAAAAATCCCCGCGAAAGCGGGGATCTTCATTTGTGCTATTCGCCTGCCGGGCGCTCGACCGGATCGCCGTTCTCGTCATGCGGCGGGGTCTGCTGCTGGCCGGGCTGACCCATTTCGTGGATGTGATCCTTCTTCGCCACGCGCGGGCGATGCATCAGGTCGAAGCGGCGCACCGTGTAAATGAAGAGCAGCGCCGCGACGATCACCAGGATGCCGGCGCCAAGGAACGGCGCGCCCGGGAAATAGCCCGGCGTGCCGGGTTGGGCCTGGGTGAAGTGGCTGAAGAGCTGGGTTGCCAGCAGGGGCCCAAGAATCGAGGCCAGCGAGTTGGTGGCGTTGATGGCGCCCTGCAACTCGCCCTGCGCATCGTCGGGCACCTGGCGCGACATCAGCGAGTTGATGGCCGGGCCGGCGACACCGGCGAGCGAACCGAAGATCAGGAAGAAGTAGAGCGGAATCTCGGAGTGGATCGAGGCCGTGCCGATAAAGGCGATCGCGGCGGCCAGCATGCCGAGCAGCACCGTGGACCACTCGCCGATCCGTTTGGTCAAGAGGCCGACCAGCAGGGCCTGGCTGGCGGCGAAGCCCAGGCCGAAGCACCCAAGTGCGACACCAATCTGGGCGGAGGAAAAGCTCAGCACTTCGATTGTGAAGAAGTTCCACACCGAGGGGAAGGACTGGCTGGCGAGGACGAACATGCCGAGCGAACCCATCAGCCAGAGGACGACCGGGTTCTTGCTCAAGCTCCACAGCACGCCGAACGGGTTGGCGCGGCGGATATCGAACTTGCGCCGCTTGTCCTTTGCAAGGCTCTCGGGGAGGACGAAGAAGCCGAACAGCAGGTTGGCGCCGGCGAGAATAGCCGCGGCGTAGAACGGCCAGCGCGGTCCCAGCTCGCCGAGCAGGCCGCCGATGACCGGGCCGAAGATGAAGCCGAGGCCGAAGGCGGCGCCGATCAGCCCGAAGCGGTGGGCGCGTTTCTCACGTGGAGTGATGTCGGCGATGTAGGCGGTTGCTGTCGCCACCGAGGCGCCGGAGATGCCGGCAATGGTGTGGCCGATAAAGATCAGCACCATCGAGTTGGCAAAGCCCATGATGGTATAGTCGATGGTCAGCCCCGCCAGTGCGATCAGGATGATCGGGCGGCGGCCGAAGCGGTCGGACAGGTTGCCGAGCGCCGGGCCAAACAGGAACTGCATCAGCGAATAGGCAAAAACCAGATAGCCGCCGATCACCGCGGCCTGTGCGACGCTGCCACCCGAGAGCTGGCCGATCAGTTGCGGCAGCACCGGCAGGATGATGCCGTAGCCCAGCATATCCAGGAAGATGGTGATGAGCACGCAGGCGAGCGTGAGATTGGATTGCGGAGAAACAGGCATGCGGGGCGATTATTCCCAGTTTTGGAGCGGCAGTTGACACATCGCCTTCAACGAAGGCAAGCGCCAACGGTTTAGTGAACATCCTGGCGCGGCGAGCGCGGTGCAGGGGGCAGTCCCTCGGGGTCGGGTGCGGCGTCGTAGCCGTAGAGCCAGCCGAGGCGCTGCAAATGCCCGCGCGGCCCCTGCAGCTTCACCACGGCGTTGCGGGCGAGGGTGAACGGCCACTCCAGGTGGAAGGCAAAGCCGTTGGAGTTGGAAAGGTTCCGGACCCGCTCGACGCGCGGCTGGCGGAGCGCGGCATAGCGGCGAAGCGCCGAGTCGGCGTCGGCTTCGGTCATCAGCAGCGGCGCGAGGATGGCGGCATCCTCGATGGCCATGGCGGCGCCCTGCGCCTGGAACGGCAGCATGGCGTGGGCGGCATCGCCGATTATGCCGACGCCGCCTTCGGACCAGGTCGGCGTGGTGATGGTGGAGACCGGCCAAAAACCCCACTGGTCGCCGGCGGCCTCGCGGATGGCGGCGAACTGCCGGCTCTTCAGGGCCGCCCAGGGCAAGTCAGGGGCGCGTGGCGGCTCGGCGCCAAAGGTGCGTGCTGCCTTGGATTTGGCGAACAGCGCGACGTTGACCTGGTGACGGTGCGGTAACGGGTAGGTTACGGCATGATAGCCCGGCCCCCAGAGCAGGCTGGTGCGATCCGCCGCCAAGACGCCATCGAGCGCCGACTGGCCGAGGGTGATGCGCCAGGCGACCATGCCGGAATAGGTCGCCTCGGGGCCCATCAGCACGCCGGTGCGGGTGCGCGAGTTGACCCCGTCGGCGCCGATGAAGGCAAAGGCCCGGGCCGAGCGCGATTTGCCATCGGCCTCATCGACGGTGACCGAAACGCCGCGCGAGTGGCTCACCACGTCGTAGGCCCGGACGCCGAACAGCAGGTCGATATTGGCGAAGCGCTTGCAGGCCCGGTACAGCACCTCGGCGAGATCGGCGCGGTGCATCACGGTATAGGGCACGCCGAAGCGCTGCTCCATCACCCGGCCAAGTTCCAGCGTCAGCAGCGGCTGATTGGCACCATAAGGATAGACGTCGATGCCCTCGGGCTCGAACGCCTTGGCGGCCAGCGCCTTGTCGAGGCCCAGCCGGTTGAGGATCTTTCGCGCGTTGGGACTGACCTGCAACCCAGCGCCGACTTCCTGCACCTGCGTGTGCCGTTCGAGCACCACGACGGTGGCGCCGAACTTGGCGAGCGCCAGCGCCAGCGTCATGCCGGCAATGCCCGCTCCCGCGATGTAGACGGTGCGTCCGTTGCCGGACATCGGGAAATCAGGCGGCTTCGGAGTGATAGACGGCCGAGAGCGGCTCGGAGGTGCCGGGCGCCAGCTGCGGGTTGAACACGTAGAGCGTCGAGCAGTACGAGCAGACCGTCTCGTTGTCCTTGCCCATGTCGATATAGATGTGCGGATGGTCGAACGGGGGCAGGGCGCCGACGCACATGAACTCCTTGGAGCCGACCTCGATGCGCGGCAGACCCTGGGTATTGTGGAAATGCGGGGTGCTCTCGTGCGCCATCGGGTGGTCCTCGGGTTCGAATTCGGCCGGAACATAACGGCGCGAAGCCGGGAAGCCAAGAGTCCGCTTGATGATCCGGCGGGGGCGGCTCGCGCCAGCGGATGTAGCTTTGACGATGCCTCCACACTTGCTAAACCAGCGCCCCAATCGAAAGGCCGCTCCCTTGCCCCAGTTCAGCTCAGCCGGAATTTCCATCGCCTATGACGTGCATGGCGAGGGCAGGCCGATCCTCCTGATCCACGGCTTCGGCTCGTCGGGGAAGGTCAATTGGATCGACACGGGCTGGGTGGAGACACTGGTGGAGGCGGGGTACCAGCCGATCACCTTCGACAATCGCGGCCATGGCGCTTCGCGAAAACTCTATGACGCGCAGCTCTATTTCGCGCATGAGATGGCGAGGGACGCCAAGCGGCTGCTGGACCATCTCGGCATCGGCAGGGCACCGATCATGGGCTACTCGATGGGCGCCCGCATCGCCGCCTACCTGATGCTGCAGGATCCGGACGCGGTCAGCTGCGCCGTGTGGGGCGGCATGGGGCTCAACCTGATCTCGGGGCTCGAGGACAGCGAGGAGATCATCTCGGCGCTGACCGCCGAGTCGCTGGACCAGGTGACCGGGCGCACCGGCCGGCAGTTCCGCATCTTTGCCGACCACAACAAGGCGGACCGCGCGGCGCTCGCCGCCTGCATGGTCAACTCGCGCGAGCCGATGCGCGAGGCCGATGTCCGGCGTATCAGCCAGCCGGTGCTGGTGGCGGTGGGCAGCGACGACGACATGGCGGGCTCGGCGGCAGGACTCGCGGCGCTGCTGCCTGAGGGCGAGGCGTTCACCATCGAGCGGCGCGATCACATGCGCGCGACCGGCGACAAGCAGTTCAAGGCGGCGGCACTGGAATTCCTCGCGCGGCACGCCCAGGAGTAACCATTCAGCGCGAGTTCAGCGGCCGCGAACCAATCTGCGCGCTATGGGTTGGTATCGGAGCACGTTTTGGCTTATATCGGCATCCGCCGATGGAGAGCGTTATGAGCACGAATTTGAGAACGGCCAATGTCACGGCCATGGACCCGGTGTGGGACGCGGTGGTTTCGGGAGCCCGCCAGGTGGTGGCCAGCGAACCGTCGCTGACCAATCTGCTCTATTCCAACGTGCTCAACCACGACGGCTTCGAAGATGCGCTCGCCCACCGTCTGGCCGAGCGACTTGACCACCCGGATGTTTCAGCCGACCTGATCCGCCAGGCCTTCCGCGAAGCGCAGGAGTCGCGCCCGGAGATCGGGCTCGAGGCGCGCGCCGATCTCGCAGCGACGCTGGAGCGCGATCCCGCCTTGCACAAGGCGGTCGATTGCTTCCTCTATTTCAAGGGTTTCCATGCCATCCAGACGCACCGCTTCGCGCATGCTCTGTGGCTGATGGGGCGCAAGGATTTCGCGCTTTATCTGCAGAGCCGCTCGAGCGCGGTGTTCCAGGTCGATATCAACCCGGCGGCGCGCATCGGCAAGGGCATCATGCTCGACCATGCCACCGGCTTCGTGGTCGGCGAGACCGCCAGCATCGGTGACAATGTCTCGATCCTGCAGGGCGTGACGCTGGGCGGCACCGGCAAGTCCGAGGAAGATCGCCACCCCAAGATCGGCAATGGCGTGCTGATCGGCGCGCACGCCGTGGTGCTGGGCAATATCCGCGTGGGCGACTGCGCGCGTATCGGCGCCGGCTCGGTGGTGGTCAAGGAAGTGCCGCCGCGGGTGACAGTGGCCGGCGTTCCGGCGCGGATCATCGGCGAGGCCGGCACGCCGCATCCGGCGTCCGTGATGGATCAACTGGCCGTGGTGCAGGACCTCACCGGCTGATTCTGCCGCTGATTGGCGGCGCTTCCGCCATTTTTTGCGCTCTTCATCGCGGAAAAATGCGCGGCACGGGATTGCCCGCCGGGGCGCAATGCCTATTGTGGCGATCCCAAATCGACCCCCGCGAATGCCCTTGAAGGAGCCGCCGTGAACCATCCTGAAATCATCAAGCTCCAGAAGTTTCTGCAGCAGAAGTTCGGCAACCGGAACATCGATGTCCGCCCGCGCAACAAGCAGAACGACAGCGTGGAAGTGTATCTGGGCGAGGAATTCCTCGGCCTGATCTATGTCGACGACGAGGACGGCGATCGTTCCTACAACTTCCAGATGGCTATTCTGGACGTCGACCTGGACGAGATCCACTAAGCAGAGCCTGCACGGCGCGCGCCTCAGAGCGCGCCGATCTGCCCCAGCCTGGCGGTGAGTTCCGCGTCGAAATCACGCCAGTGTTGCAGCGCGGGTTCGGGGAAGGCGTAGACCGCCGCGATGCCCGGCCCGAGATAGACTGTCCTCAGGCACTGGCCTGTCGCCGCCGAGGCAATCGGCTTCGAACATTTGGCGACGAACGGCTCGGCCGACAGCGGGTCGTACCAGACCACTTCATCGGTATAACCCCCGTCGGCCCGCAAAGGCTTGCCCACGAGACCCGGTGGGCCGGCCAGTTGCTCGGGCAGGAACTGGTGGAGATATACTCCGTCGAGCAGGGCTGCGCTCGGCCGCGCCCGGCTGCGCGGCAGCAGCGTCACATCCACCGGCTCGCTATGTCCGTCGACACCGAACGGCAGCTCGAAGCGCAGGTCGATCTGTTTGGCAAAGCCTTCGATCCGCTGCTCTTCGTAGCGAAACCAGGATAGCGGAATTTCGAGATCGCGCCCGCCGAGCGTGCGGGTCAGGGTGGTCTCAGTGTCAAGGCGGTGCGCCTGCGTTCGGGCGCTGCGGCCAGCGGCGTCGATCAGGTAGGCAAAGCCGATTCCGACGAGAGCCAGCAGCACGGCGATGGCGGCGAGATTGAAGCCGATCGCGTGGTGATGGGGTCTGTGGACCTGAGCCTCGCGGGCCATCGCTCTCAAATTAACCAGTGTTGTGTGCGTCAGGTGACATCCCACTGGGCGCTGGATATGCTTAACAAAGAGTTAAGACGATCATTCAGAGGGTGCGTGAATGCTCAGGGAATTGCTGCTGGCAGGCTTGATCATGGCGGTTGGGCTCGCCATCGCCGGTGTCGGCACCTACCTCTATCAGTGGCTGGCGAAGGCACAGGCAGTGCTGCGCTATGACGGCAAGACCATTGCCCACGGCCTCGGCTACCTGGCACTGAGCTTCGTGTGTGGTCCGATCATCATGCTACAGCTGGGCTGGCAGCATGATCGCAACGGTACACTGTCGATCAGTTCGGCGTTGATCGCTGCATTCGTCGGCTTCGGCTGGGCCTTCATCACCGGCCTGATGTTCGTCGGCACCTATTTCGCGCTGACGGCGTAAGCCAGCTGCTGGCCAGCGCGTGGCGCCACCCGTTCCCGTCGAGCTGAAGCCGCATGACCGGCTTTGGGCAAGTGCCGTAGCGGCGGAAGCCGAGCGGCTTGCCGTGACGCTTGGCGAGGAACTGCTTGCCGTCCATCACGTCGGATCGACCGCCATCCCGGGCATCGTGGCGAAGCCCACCCTGGACATTGTCCCCGTGGTTCGCTCACTGGACGCGCTCGATGCCATGCGGCTGGAGGTGGAGGCACTGGGGTATCGATGGTGGGGGGAGTACGGCCTCGCCGGCCGGCGGTTTTGTACGCTCGACGATCCTGAGACCGGCAAGCGCCGCGTTCACCTGCATTGCTACCAGGTGGGTGCTGCCGCGATCGGGCGACATCTGGCGTTTCGCGACTATCTGGTGGCTCACGCCGAGCTCGCCGCCCAGTACGAGGCCGTGAAGCGACACTGCTTCGAGGAGCATCACGCCAGCTCGCACGACTACAGCACCTGTAAGGGTGATTGGATAAGGCGCATCGAAGCCGAGGCGCTGGCTGCGCTCGGCTGACGCTTACTTCGACGCAACGAAGGTGGTGCGGGGATCGACTAGGTCGACCCACTGGCCGGCGTCGGCCTGCGACTGGCGCTTCAAGTAGGTGTAGGGCGTCTCGTTCCAGACGAGGATGCGGCCATCCTGGTTGTCGAGCACGAGGTCGCCACGGTCGGTACGGACCATCAGCACGGCATGGCCGGTGCCCTTGGCTTCGCGGACCACGGTGACCAGCAGGGTCGACGGGTTCCAGCCGGCAGCGATCAGCGCCTTGCGCTTGGCCAGCGCGAAATCCTCGCAGTCGCCATAGCCGTCATCGGGGTACGCCCAGTACTCGGCGACCTTGTAATAGTCCTCGTCGGTGATGGCGGTGATAGCCGAATTGACGACGTTGTTGATCTGCACCAGCTCAGACCAGCGGGCTTCGTTCAGCGCCATGGCGCCAACGGCGTTCGGGTTGGCCTTGCATTCGCTGCGATGCGACTTGCAGAACTCGGAGGCGCCCACCGGGATGCTGGTGATGCCGCCGGCCGGAGCGAAGGCGGGGTTGGTGAAATCGACCTGGTCGGCATGTGCCGGCATGGCGAGAATGAATGCCGCCATCCCGATTGCGACTGCCGCTGCGATGAACCCTTTGAACTTCGACATCGTGGTTGCCCCCTGACGGAAGCCACGATGCCGGGGCCGAATTGCCCCGAACGAAAAACTGCAAGCTAGTTTTTATGCGAATTCGAACGGTCCTGGTGAGGACTCGTTAGGCATAGCGGGGCGGATGGAAATGAGAGGCGGGTTAGAGCGCTCGTAACGAAACGGCGAAGCGCTCTAGTTGACCCGGAGGTTCTGCTGCACGACGGTGAGCATTTCCTGGGCTGAGACGAACTCGACCGCGACGCCGTCGCCGAAATGACGGACGACGCGGGCGCGCATGCGGCCGAGCGTCACCGGGGTACCCATGGCGGGGCGGACGGCAAGCTCGATCGCGGCACCCGAGAGCGAGATGTCGATGATCTTGCAATTGTAGCGGCGGCCATCGTCGAGGACGACAGTGGAGTGCCGGTTGTCGGGCACCACGCGCTCGTGCCGGCGGTCTTCCGGCAGGTTGAGCAGGTCCTTGTTGGCGAGCCAGGTCAACTGGGCCGCCATCTTGTCACGCTTACGCGAGGTCGCGACGATGTCCATCTTGAAGCCGCCGTCGATGACGTCGGTGACGTCACCTTCGATGCGGCCGAGATGATCGATGTAGGCGATGACGCGTTCGCCGGCGATCCCCGAGATCGGCGCGATCACCACGGCGTCGCCCGGCGACATTTCGAGCACCTGGCAGGGAAATTCACGGCGATCGGTAAGCATGTAGCGGCCGAGCAGCGAGACCCTGACGCGCTGGAAGCGCGGCAGCTGCGCATACGAGCGGGCAGGTCGCGCAGAGCGTGCGTTATCGGTGAGCATCAGAGGGACCTGCCGGGGCCAAGCGATTGATTGGCCTACACTAGTCCGCTCTTGGTTAATCGAAGGTAAGGCTTGCGGCGCGTAATGCGCCAAATCGGCGATTTTCGGAGCAGCATTGCGTTTCCTTGAACCGCACTGCTACTCCAAGTCCTTGGTTGTCGCGAGATCGAAGCGGAAAAGTCTGCAATCCCCGCCTTCGCGGGGACGGGCTTTTTCCTGATCGCTTTACCGCCGGCCGCCGTCGATCACTGCGAGGTGGGCGTAACGGCGGGCGGTGCGCCCGAACACGGTGGCGCTCATCGGGGCAGGGACGGCTGCTCCGGCGCTGGCAAAAACCAGGTCTTCGGCCGGCACGGCGGCCGCGACATCGCTCGCCATGTCGGCGAGCGACACGTCGTCGGGCCAGATCAGCCGCAGGCCGGTGATGCGCTGCTCCATGATCGGCTGGACGCCGAACCAATAGGGTTCGTCGATCGAGGTCATGGCGCCGAGCAGGCGTGTCTGGGTGCTGCCGTTGTGACGGAGCGGCAGGAGGATGGTTTCGACCGACAGGCGCGTGTGCACCGCCGTCGTGCCCTGGAAGGTGACGAGGGCAACCGCATGATCCTCGGTGACGGCGCGGACCAGGGTGTCGATGGCGTCGCGGTCACGTTCGTGCCACAGACGCGTAAAGGAGCGGCCTTTCAGCTCGCGGGCATAGGCCGAGCAGAGATGCGAGCCGGCGAGGCGGAAATCGAACTCGTTGGAATCGTTGAGCTCGAGGATAAAGGTGTTGGCGAGGGCGGAGCGGATTCGGGTCGGGTCGATATCGCGCCGATCCGGAGCACTGCGAGAACCGCGGAGCGCATTCCAATAGTCGAACAGCGCCTTGGTGCTGGCCTTTTGCATAGTCTTTTTGCCTTGTTCCCAAACCCCGAGCATCGCGTCCCGGAAAAGGGGCGACCGCCGCAACAGCAAGAGTGACAAAAGCCTGAGCGGAAATCGCCCTTAAACAATTGTTAGGGTTAACGCGGCGGGCCCCGTGTGGATAAGTCGGGGGAATGGGCTACAAAGCCCGGAAAACCGGGAGTTTTCATGTCTGACGAGCGAAATCACCAACAAAATCAGACGTCTGACGGTCGTCAGCCAGCCATTCTGCTGCCCGGTGTGGTGACTGCGCTGCTGGGCCTGATGTTGGCCGTACACCTCGCCAGAGCCTTCGTTCTTAACGAACAAGGGGACCTCCAGCTCATCTACTGGCTGGCCTTCATCCCGGCTCGCGGCATCCCCGGAGCAGGGTTCGAGGGAGGGTGGATACCGCTGCTCTGGACACCGTTCACGCACGCCTTTTTGCATGCGGGATGGGAGCACCTTTTAATCAATTGCGCCTGGTTGGCCATTTTCGGCACCCCGGTGGCCCGTCGCTATGGGCCGCGCGCCACGGTGATTCTCTTCCTCGCGAGCGCCGCGGTTGGCGCCGCGGCGTTCGCCGCAACGACGCTGCCGGAAGTGCAACTGCTGATCGGCGCCTCAGGTGGCGTCGCAGGCCTGACGGGGGTAGCGTGCCGCTTCATCTTCCAGCCGGTGATCGTCGGGCGCGATCCCGAGACTGGCGCCGAGCACGTGCTCGGGCGCCGGATGGCGAGTCTCAGGGAGCTGATGCGCAACCAGCGCGCCGCCTTCTTCATTGTGGTGTGGCTGGTGCTCAACGCAGCGGTGCCGTTCCTGCCCATGCTGATCGGGCAATCGATCGGTATCGCCTGGCAGGCGCACCTGGGCGGCTTCCTCGCCGGCCTGTTCCTCACGCCGCTGTTCGAACGCCGCCCCGGCGCCCCTGAGGAGGAAAGCAAATGAGCGATATCACTGACCTCACGGCCCGCATGGTCACGCTGGAGACGACGATCACCTTCCAGGATCAGGCGATCGAGGAACTGAACGCGGCGCTGGCCGAGCATTTCAAGCAGATCGAGGCGCTGAAGCGCGAACTCAGCAACCTCGGCTCGCAGCTGCGCGACGTCGAGGCGCATCCGGCGCTGGCGGCGGTCGAACCGCCGCCGCCGCATTACTGAGCTTTGTAGACCTCAGCCGGATCGAACAGCCGGGGCTCGCCGCTGTGGCGCAACGTCCCGGCGCTTTCGACGATGCGGTAGAAGCAGCTTTTCCGGCCGGTGTGGCAGGCGGCGCCGCGGCCGGTCTGCTCGACCAGCATCAGGATGGCGTCCTGGTCGCAGTCGACCGAGAGTTCCACCACTCGCTGGATCTCGCCGGACGTTTCTCCCTTTTTCCAAAGGGCTTTGCGCGATCGCGAGTAGTAGTGAACCTCTCCGGTCTCGATAGTACGGGCCAGCGCCTCTGCATTCATGAAGCCGACCATCAGGACACGGTTTGAACCTGCCTCCTGGGCCACGGCTGTGATCAAACCGTGCGCGTCGAACTTGGGGGCGAAGACAGTGCCCTCGTCGCGCTGCTCATGGTCCAGGGTGCTGGGGTCGGCAAAGGTGGTGCTCATGGCGGGGTTCTATCCCGCACCGGGCTCGCGCTCAATCCTCGAGCGCGATCCAGATTTCGACGGTGCCAAGGCCGGTATGCTCGTTGAAGTCGGGTCCGTAATACTCGATGAAGCTCCAGGGCGCGTGCTTCTTGCGATAACCGGAGGTCGGCAGCCATTGGGCAAAGATCGCTTCGATGGTCGAGCGGATGGTGGTGATATGGCCACGATGGGCGAGGCGGGCGTAACGCTGAGCCGGCACGGTAACCAGCGTGAACTCGCGCGGCAGCTCGGCGGTCTCGCGCACCTCCATGGCGGCCATGTACTCGCACTCGCCGGTTTCGCTGAAATAGCGCCCGGAGAGGCCGTAATAGACGCCCGGGATTTCGCCCGGAACGTTGCCGACATAGGGGCCGAAGCGCTGCCACTGCGCCGGGATCCCGGCATCGGCGTTCGCGGCATAGCGTGCGACCAGCCCCGCGACGCGGATCGGGCCGCGGTCCTCGATGCGCGGCGCGCACAGGTCCACCGGCACCTCGGGATCCATGCGCAGCGGCTCGAGCAAAGGCAGGTCGTCGAGGCGACGCCGGCGCCGCACCTCCTCAGGCGTCAGGCCGGTCAAGGCGCGGAAGGCGCGGGTAAAGGCCTCGTGCGAGCCGTAACCGGCATCGAGCGCGACGCCAAGGATATCGGGGGCGCCGCCGGCCAGCGCCTTCGCCGCTTCGGTGAGCCGGCGTCCGCGGAGATAGGTGGAGATCGAGTAGCCGGTCACCTGGGGGAAGATGCGCGACAGGTGGAAACGCGAAACGCCGGCATGTACGGCCATTTCCTCGAGCGTCAGCGGCATGCCGAAGCGCGATTCGATGATCCAGAGGGTCTTGGCGACGGCGGACATGGGCTCACCCTATGCCCGCCCAGATATAGCAGACTTGATCGCGGTTGCGGTCAGCGCACTGCGCGTGACGTCACCGCTTGCCCACCATGGCGAAGAAGCGATCCTGCTCGTTGCGGTCCTCGGCGAACACGCCGGTGAAGCGCTGCGTGATCGTCAGGGCGCCGTGGGCCCGCACGCCACGCATCGACATGCACATGTGTTCGGCTTCGATCATCACCGCGGCGCCGCGCGGGTTGAGGTGCTCGTTCACCGCGTCGATGATCTGCGCCGTCATGTTCTCCTGCACCTGCAGGCGGCGGGCATAGACCTCGACCAGGCGAGCGAGCTTGGACAGCCCGACAACGCCGTCATGCGGCAAGTAGGCGATGTGCACCTTGCCGAAAAACGGCACCATGTGGTGCTCGCAATGCGACGAGAACGGGATATCGCGCACCAGCACGACGTCGTCGTAGCCGCCGACTTCCTTGAAGGTCTTGTGCAGCACCTCGCGCGCATCGTTGCCATAGCCGGCGAAGAACTCGCGGTAGGCCTTGGCGACGCGGTGCGGGGTTTCCAGCAGGCCCTCGCGCGTCGGGTCGTCGCCGGCCCAGGCGATCAGCGTGCGAACCGCCGCTTCCGCTTCTTCGCGGCTGGGACGGGTGATTTCAGGGACGAGCTTGACGTGCTGCGGCTTGGCGCTGGCGTCCATCTTTGGTTCCTCGGTCAATAGCAGGCGACAGACGCAATACGTCGCCCCACGGTTCCCGGTATGGTGTCAGTGACGATGGACGCCGCTGACTTGTTGCATCTCCATCACTATATAGGTGGGCAACGACAGCGGCCAAGAAACAGTTTCGCGAAAAAGATGGAACTCAGCGATCTTTATTCGGACCGGATCCTCGAACTCGCCGGCAATCAGCCAAGGCCGGGGCGGCTCACCGATCCCGATGCCAGCGCTCGCAAGGTCAGCCGGGTGTGCGGCTCGACCATCGAGGTGGATATCAATGTCATCGACGGGGTGATCACCGGCTACGGCCATGACATCCAGGCCTGCGCGCTGGGGCAGACCTCGGCCGCCGTGGTCGCAACGCATGTGGTGGGCACGCCGGTCAGCGAGTTCCGCCGGGTACGCGACGAGATGACGGCGATGCTCAAGGCCGATGGTCCTCCGCCGTCAGGCGCCAAGTGGATCGATCTCAAGTATCTCGAGCCGGTGCGCGAATACCGCCCGCGCCACACCTCGACGCTGCTGGTGTTCGACGCGGTGTGCGAGGCACTGGACAAGATCGAGGCCCCGCAGGTGGCGGCCGCCGGCTGATGCAGCGCATCGCCCAGGTGTTCTGGAGCATTGTCGACTGGCCGTTCAAGCTCGTCTCCTACGGGCTGATACAGGGCTATCGCTACTCGCTGTCGATGTTCATGGGCCGCACCTGCCGGCACGCACCGAGCTGCTCGGAGTTCACCCGCGATGCCATCTGGCGGCACGGCTTCTGGCCCGGCGGCTGGATGGGCCTGGCGCGGATCGTCCGGTGCCGGCCGGGTGGCACGCACGGCTACGACCCGGTACCGGAGGCGCTGCCGGCGGACACGCACTGGTATGCGCCATGGAGCTACGGGCGCTGGAAGTAGGGGCGCTGCTCCTTAGTAGAGCAAGTTCCCGGCTTCCTGCAGTTTGCGGCGCTTGTCCCACGTCATCGAAGGCTTGCCGTCATAGGCGGCACGAAAGCCGCGAAGCGGTACGTCGACCAGCACATACTGGCCCTCACGCGTCGCGCCCAGATGGTAAGCCGAGCCCTTGCGAAGAACGTCAAGGTACTCGTTGTTGAGTTCGACCTGTGCCGAACATCTTATCTTGCTGCACTCGATATAGGGGACATTCAGTGTCTTTCCGTCGTCGATCTGCCAGGTCATGCCCGGTTTTCGTTCAGCGTCGCGCCACCAGATTGCCGCCGCGATAATTGGTTGTTTTGCCGTCGGCCGGATCAGTATCTGGAAGATGACCTGCCATTTGGGAATCCGGTACTCGACGATGCAGGTGTCATCCGCATCGCAGTATTTGTACCATTTGTTGAGTGGTAGAGCCTGAGCCGAGGCGGGGGTGGCCAAGCAGCAGGCCGCAACGAGAGCGGCCAAGATCAGCAGTATTGTCCGGCGCATGTTCGCCCCCCTTTGAGTACTTCGAGCGACAATCCTTTGCTGTCGCCGATTTGTAAACCGGTCAGTGAGCGATATCGGTTGTGCGCCAGGGGCACCTTGGAGGGTGGGCTTTCGCTGAGCTTGCCCGACGCTGGATGGGTCCTGCGAGGATCGCAGGTGCCTATGGCCGGTGGACGTAGCCACGGATCGTTTTTCGTTGTCCGTCGTTATTGCTTGCCAGCCGGAATGTTCTGCCTGGCTAGCGACTTAACGAGAAGGAAAACGTGCGATGGCTTTCGACGGCGTGGGTTGGCTTGCGGCGATCATCATCGGCGGCATAGCGGGATGGCTTGCCGGACGGTTCATGAACAATAGCAGCGGCGTGGTGATGAACATCATCCTTGGCATCGTTGGCGCCATCGTCGCCAGTCTGGTGTTCGGGCTGTTGGGCATCTCATTCGGTGGCTGGTTTGGCTACCTGATTGCCGGCGTGATCGGCGCCTGCATCCTTATTGCCATCGGCAGAGCGGTATCGAGCCGGCGAACCTAGCGCTCCACCGCCTCTGCCCGGTCGGACTGATGACATCGCCCGGGGCCAGCACGCCCCGGGCGCATTTGCGCGTCCGCTTGGCGTAGCCCCGCGACACATGCTAGACACCCCGCCTTGCCGGCACTTCCGCCGGCAATTTCCATTGGAGATGAAAATGATCAAGGTGACGTTCCCCGACGGTGCAGTACGCGACTATGCGCGTGGCACCACCGGGACCACCGTGGTCGAGGGCATCTCCCCAAGCCTCGCCAAGAAGACGGTCGCCATGAAGTGGAACGGGGTTCTCAGCGACCTGTCCGATCCGCTCGAGGCAGACGGCAAGATCGAGTTCGTGATGCGCGACAGCGCCGATGGGCTCGGGCTGATCCGTCACGACGCGGCGCACGTGCTTGCCGAGGCGGTGCAGGAGCTGTGGCCTGAGACGCAGGTCACCATCGGTCCGGTGATCGAGAACGGCTTCTACTACGACTTCAAGCGCGATACGCCGTTCAGCGAGGACGATTTCGCCACCATCGAAAAGAAGATGGCCGAGATCATCGCGCGCGGCGCCGCCTTCACCAAGGAAGTGTGGTCGCGCGACGAGGCCAAGCGCGTGTTCGCCGCCAAGGGCGAGAACTTCAAGGTCGAGCTGGTCGATGCCATTCCGGCCGACCAGATGATCAAGATCTACAAGCAGGGCCAGTGGTTCGACCTCTGCCGCGGCCCGCACATGCGCTCGACCAAGGACATCGGGACGGCGTTCAAGCTGACCAAGGTGGCCGGCGCCTATTGGCGTGGCGACAGCAACAATCCGGTGCTGAGCCGCATCTATGGCACGGCGTTTGCCAGCCAGAAGGAACTCGACGAGTACCTGCACATGATCGAGGAAGCCGAGAAGCGGGACCACCGCCGCATCGGCAAGGATCTCGACCTGTTCCACCTGCAGGAGGAAGCCCAGGGGTCGGTGTTCTGGCACCCCAAGGGCTATGTCCTCTACAACCAGATGGAGGCTTATATCCGCCGCCGGGTGAACGCCAACGGCTACAACGAGGTTAAAACCCCGCAGCTGATGTCGTCCAAGTTCTGGGAGGCCTCGGGGCACTGGGGCAAGTACCGCGAAAACATGTTCGTGGTGCCTGACGAGGTGCCCGGCACCGAGGAGACCGGTCCGGTGCTGTCGGGCAAGGCGGAACTCATGGCGCTCAAGCCGATGAACTGCCCGGCCCACATCCAGATCTTCAACCAGGGCATCAAGAGCTACCGCGACCTGCCGATCCGCATGGCCGAGTTCGGCTGCTGCCACCGTAACGAAGCGCATGGGGCGCTGCATGGGCTGCTGCGCGTGCGGCAGATGACGCAGGACGACGCCCACATCTTCTGCACCGAGGAGCAGATCCAGGCCGAGACCGAGCGTTTCGTCCACCTGCTGTACTCGGTGTACGAGCACATGGGTTTCGAGAATGTCGTCATTAAGCTCGCAACGCGGCCGGAGAAGTTCGGCGGCACCATCGAGCGCTGGGACGCGGCGGAGAAGGCACTGGGCGATGCGCTCAGGGCCACCGGTTACGACTTCGTCATCGCCGAGGGCGAGGGCGCCTTCTATGCCCCCAAGCTCGAGTTCCACCTGAAGGACGCCATCGGGCGCTCCTGGCAGGTCGGTACGCTGCAGCTCGACTATGTGCTGCCGGAGCGGCTGGGCGCCATGTACGTCGCCGAGGACGGGACCAAGAAGTACGCGGTGATGCTGCACCGCGCGATCCTCGGTTCGCTCGAGCGTTTCATCGGCATGATGATCGAGCACTATGCCGGCAAGATGCCGATGTGGCTGGCGCCCACTCAGGTGGTGGTCGCGACCATCGTCTCGGACGCCGACGACTATGCACAGAAGCTGGTCGACCGGCTGAAGGCCGGCGGCATCCGGGCCGAGCTCGACGCGCGCAACGAGAAGATCAACTACAAGGTGCGCGAGCACTCGGTGCAAAAGGTGCCGCTGATGTTCGTGGTCGGCAAGCGCGAGGCGGAGGAGGGGACCGTATCGGTTCGTCGCCTCGGCACCGAAGGCCAGAAGGTGATCGCCGCAACCGACGCGATCGTCGAGCTGATGGCGGAGGCCGTACCACCGGACCTCAAGCAGCAGGCCCTATAGCAAGATACGAAAGGGGCCGCATCGATGCGGCCCCTTTCATTTGAGCTGTCAGAGCTTGACCGGGACTTCGTAGTAGCAGTTCTCGGCGACGAGGATCGTCTGACCCGGCTTCAGCATCGTCAGCATGCTCTCGATCACGTAGTTGCAGTCCCCGTCGGACTGGACCAGCGAGCCCTGGTCGAGCTGCTCGCAATAGCCGCCCGGACGCTTGTAGCCTTCAGGCGCATCGGGGCCGCACAGCGCATTGGTGCTCGAGTCGGCGAGCACCGGGGTGGCAACGGGAAATGCTGCCGAAGTTGCGAGCAGCAGGGCAATGGCAAGGATTTTCTTCAAGTCGTCTCTCCTGAACGGATTTGCCAGCGGACTGGCAGGGGGAAGCGGGCATGTCGTCCGCCGATGTGGAGAGGCTTAATGAGGCCGGCGTGAATTGAAGCCGAACCCGGCATTCAATGTCGGTTCATAATCATAATACGACTTATGACTATTTGGCCGGAATCGAAGGCAAACGAAAAGGGCCCGTCCAGACGGACAGGCCCTTGGTTCGAAGAAGAGGTCGCCAGGCTAAGCGGCGGCGATCTGGATAGTGATCTTGCAGCCATCGCCAGCCGGCTGCGCCGGTGCGGTGCGGCAGAGGAGGCGGGCTGCCTCGTCGCCGACGCTGCGGTAAGCGAACCAGGCTTTGGCGGGGATGCGGACGAACGATCCGGCGGCGACATAGCCGGCCGCGCCGTTGACCATCAGCTCGAGCATGCCCTCCTGCACCACGAGCACGGTCTCAGCCGCGTCGTGTTGATGCGGGCCGACCTGGGCCTGCGGCGGCAGCGTGTGCGACTGCGCCTGATACTGGAAACCGGCACCACAGGGATTAGCGACGTGAACGACGCGATCACCGGCGATGAAAAATGCATGCCTCGACATTGCGAGTCCCCCCCAAGGGACGTGTGTCCGAAACGTGCTGCCATACCTAAGATAGGGCAGATGAACGGCATTTGAATAGGCTGAAAGAGGAAGCGGCCCAAAGACCGCTTCCCGAGAGTTCTCAGACAGCCGCGAGCGGGAGCATCCAGTCGTCGTCGCAGTACTCGGCGACGAGGACCGGCTTGGCCGAGGTGCCGAGCAAGAAGCTGCTCGGCAGGTACTGGGTGCAGCCTTCCTCGGTTTCGAGGAGCGACTTGTTCTCGGTGATGGTATCGCAGTAGCCGCCCGGGCGCTTGTAGCCTTCCGGGGCGTCGGGACCACACAGCGTGCTCTTGCTGGCGTCGAAAGCGAACGACGGGGTGGCGACCGGGAAGGCAACAATGGATGCAGCCAGCAGAGCCAGCGCAATAGTCTTCTGCATTCTATTCTCCTGTTAGACGAGCATTCCACCCGAAGGCGGAAGATGAGGCGGAGCGTGTCGTCCGCTTCGATGGCCGGTCTGATAGGAGGCGGGCTTTGAATGGATTCCGAACCTGCGGTTCAGGCGGGGTTCAGCGAATTATCGGGTCGCGGAACTGCACGCCCAGCTCCTTGACGGAGCGCCAGATGACGATGCAGGCCTGCGGGCGAACCTTGTCGACCACGAGATCGAAGGTGCGGGGGATGCGGGTAACGGATGCTACTTCGAGCTTGGCGCCGGTCTCCGACAGGTTGCGGATGATGCAACGGATCCGCGTACGGCCACCATCGAAGACGATCGTCGCCTCGATAATAGTGTTACGCCGCGGCGAAAGCCGTTTCTCGAGACGGATATCCAAGCTCAAACCCCCAAAGCCCAGGCGACAATGCCGATCCGGTGTTGGTGAACTGCTTACGGAATGGATAAAGTTGCGCCGCGAGTTGCCTATTGCAATCCGGCCAGTTGCAGGCCTTGCAGATAGCGCGCGAGCAATGACGGATACATGAAGCGCAGTCCATCGCCGATCGAAGCGAGGGTGACATCCGGATGCGCACGCTGGAAACGCTCCAGCGCGTCGCGGGCCGCCGCCAGATCGCCCTGGTGTGCGAAGTAGACCGCGAGGTCACGATGCGGCCAGGTGAGGCCGGGGCGCTCCGACATGGCGCGCTGCGCCCAGTCGATGGCCTGCTGTGGCCGGCCGGCGGCGAAATTGGCCAACCCCATTCCCAGATGCACGTTGAAGGCGAACGGATCCATCGGCGAGAGCCGCGCCGAGCGCTCGAAGGCAGCAAGGCCGTCTTCGGGGTTGCCGAGATAGACGTGGCCCCAGCCGCGGCGCATCCAGGCCCAGGCGTGGTTCGGGTCCAGTTCCAGCGCCCGATCAGCGAAGGTCGCGGCCTGCCGCACGTCGCCGCCGAGCATCATCATGGCGGAGGCGAGGGCGGTGAGGGCGGTCGGGTCGTCAGCGACGTGCTGCGACGCCGTTTCGACCAGCGCACCAGCGGTGCGGCGCTCGGCGGCGAAATCCGCCGTCCAGTTATAGGCGACCTGCTGGCCGTGCGCCCAGGCGGCCAGCGCTGCAGCAAGGCCGTAGTGCGGTTCGAGCGCCAGGGCCCGGGCCAGCAGGTCGATGGCCTCGCGGTTGTCGTCGGGGCTATGCGACCACAGGTGGGGCAGGGAGCGCATCACCAGGTCATAGGCGGCAAGCGTCTCCGGACGCTTCTTGCGCGCCCGCTCGACTTCGGCGCGGCGAATGGAGGGCTGGATGGCGCTCGCCACTTCAGCGGCCATGCGATCCTGCAGGTCGAACAGGTCGGCGACGGCGCCGTCGACCTTGTTCGACCAGATGTGGCTGCCCGCCTCGGTCTCGACCAGCTGCGCCGTGATGCGGACGCGCTCGCCGACCCGGCGCACCGAACCTTCGACGACGTAGCGCACGCCGAGATCGCGGCCGATCTGGCGGATGTCGATGCCGGCGCGGCCCTTGTAGGTGAAGGCCGAATTGCGGGCGATGACGAAGAAGTCCTTCACCCGGCTGAGCGTCGCGGTGATTTCCTCGACCACGGCGTCGGCGAAATAGCTTTGATCGGCCTCGCCCGAGAGATTGTCGAACGGCAAGACGACCACCGAGGGCCGGTTGCTCGGCGGCGGAGGCGGGGGTGACTCGGGCTGTTGCGGGCGCGTCAGGCCGGAGGGATGCCAGGCATAGATGCGGACGGTCTTGGAGATGTTCTTGAGCTCGGTCGGCCCCATGTCGACGAAGGGCAGCTCGATAGTGCCGTCGAGGTACTGGTACATCCACTTGGTGATGCACATGCCGCCGGCCGGCGAATGGCTTTGGACGCGCACGGCGAGATTGATGCCGGAGCCGTAGAGATCGTTGCCCGCCACCAGCACGTCGGCGAGCACGATGCCGGCGCGCACCTGGAACATCTCGCCGCCCGGGGCATGGATCTTGCGCTCATGGATCTGGCGCTGCAGGTCGGCGGTCCATTGCACGGCGGCGACGACGCTGTTGAACTCGGCCAGGAGGCCATCGCCCATGGTCTTGAAGACCTTGCCGCCGGCGGCGCCGATGGTGCGCGAGATCAGCCGATCGTAGACCCGCTGCACGAGGCGCAGGGTCTGACGTTCACTGCGCTCGACAAGGCGGGAATATCCCACGATGTCCAGCGATACGATCGGGACCAATCGGCGGTCAGGTTGAGCCATACTGTATGCTTCTGCTGCAAGCTCTCGCTCTATAGCACTGTGAAATGTAACGGAGATAGCGGAACAGCGTTCTGCTTCAGAACAATTCGCGCAGAGCAGATAGTCGCGACGGGAAGACCTCAAGCGGCCGGTTGGCAGGCGGCCGCGCGGTCGAGCAGCAGGATGCGCTCGCGCTCGTTGCGGGTGAGCCCGGCGGCACGCTCGAACTCGAGCCGGGCCTCGGCCAGCCGGCCGAGCTTCACCAGGAAGTCGCCGCGGACGCTGGGCAACAGGTGATAGCCCCTGAGCGCCGGGTCGTCGGCAACCGCATCAAGGATGGCGAGACCGGAGGCTGGGCCGAAGGCCATGGAGTGGGCGACGGCGCGGTTGAGCTCGATCACCGGGCTTGGGGTCATCGCGGCCAGCATGTCGTAGAGCGCCGCGATGCGCCGCCAGTCGGTCTCGTTGGCCTTGCGGGCCCGGGCATGGCAGGCGGCGATGGCGGCTTGCAGCACGTAAGGGCCGGCGCCGACGAGGCTCTCGGCCCTGTCGAGGGCAGCGAGACCGCGGCGGATCAGCATCTGGTCCCACAGGGCGCGATTCTGCTCGAGCAGCAGCACGGGCTCGCCATTGGCGCCGGTACGGGCGCGGAGGCGGGACGCCTGAATCTCCATCAGCGCGACGAGCCCATGGACTTCTGCGTCGTCGGGCGCCAGCCCGGCGAGGATGCGGCCCAGCCGCATCGCCTCTTCGCAGAGCTGCGGTCGGGTCCAGTCATCGCCGGCGGTGGCGGAGTAGCCTTCGTTGAAGATCAGGTAGAGCACCTCGAGCACCGACGCCATGCGACCGGCGCGCTCCTCGGCGCGGGGGACTTCGAACGGCATGCCGGCCTCGGCAAGGCTCTTCTTGGCGCGCACGATGCGCTGGGCAATGGTCGGCTCGGCGGAAAGGAAGGCGCGAGCGATCTCGTCGGTGGTGAGCCCGCCGAGCAGGCGGAGCGTCAGCGCCACCCGCGCCTCGGGTGAGAGCACGGGATGACAGGAGGTGAAGATCAGCTTCAGCAGGTCGTCGCCGACATCGTCGTCGAGCGGGGTATCGAGATCGGGCGCGGCGGATTCGATCTCCCGCAGGTCGTAGCCGAGCTCGTCGAGCTTGCGCGCCGCCATCTTGTTGCGCCGGAAATAGTCGATGGCGCGGCGCTTAGCCGTCTGCATCAGCCAGGCGCCCGGGTTGCGCGGGACGCCGCTCTCCGGCCAGTGATTGAGGGCGACGATCAGCGAATCCTGCGCCAGCTCCTCGGCAAGGCCGACGTCGCGCACGATTCGGGTCAAACCAGCGATCAGCTTGGCCTGCTCGATGCGGAACACCGCCTCGATGGCGCGATGGGTATCTCTTTCGGTCATGGCAGCGGATCAGACCAAATCCGATCCGCCGGAGCAAGATGGTGATCCCTGGGGTGAGCACCTTGCTCATCCCTGCGGTGAGCAAGGTGGCTTACTCAGGGTTGCGGACCGGGTTGCGGGCGGCGTCCCTGCTCGCCATGGCCTCGGTATAGGCCTCGCCGAAATCCTCTTCGCTGAACAGCTGGCGGATCTCGATCTCGACATTGCCGTGACCGTCGAGTCTGGGCCAGGTCTTCACCCACTCGATCGCCGCCTCGCGCGACGGCACTTCGATCAGGGTGTAGCCGGCGATCAGCTCCTTGGCCTCGGTGAAAGGGCCGTCGATGACGGTGGGCCTGCCATTGTTGAACTTCACCTTGGCGCCGCGGGAGGTCGGCATCAGGCCGGAGCCGGCGATGACGATGCCGGCCTTGGCCGCGTCTTCGTGGAACTGCGTCATTTCGGCGATCAGGTCGGCGCCAGGCATCACTCCGGCCTCGGTCTCGGCGTCCGCCCGGCGGATGACCATGAACTTCATGTCGATGTCCTCGTGTTGTCGTTAGTTGGTGATGGGCTTCTGGGTGGCGTCGCGCCAGGCCTGTTCCTGGGCGACGGCCTCTGCCGGGACGATCTCGGCGAAGTCGGCCGCCTCGAATACGCGCCTGAGCTCGATGGTCTCGCCATCGTCGAACGGGATGCGTTTGACCCACTCGAGCGCCTCGTCGCGCGACTTGGCGCTGATCACCCAGAAGCCGGCGATCAGTTCCTTGGTTTCGGCAAACGGGCCATCCCTGACGATCAGGCTACCGCCTTCCGAGGTGACGCGGGCGCCCTGGTTCGAGGGGTGCAGGCCCTCAGCTGCCAGCAGCACGCCGGCGTTGATGAGCGCCTCGTTGAAGCGGCCCATCGCCTCGAAGCTCTCGGGCGGCGGCATGATGCCGGCTTCGCTGTCGGCGGTGGCTTTGACGATGATCATGAAGCGCATCTTCGGTCTCCTTGTGCCCGGACGTCGCGGCCCGTATGGCGCGAGTTCATCCTGCTGCAGTGACACGACGAGCGACCGATCGAGAGATCGACACGGGCTGTGAAGATTTTTCGAGATGGCCTCAATAGACCGCGGTGAGGACCTCGATCTCCTTGGCCGCACCGGGCTGGACCTGGAACTCGCGGTTGTAGACCTGGTCGCCACGCTTGGCGAAGACCAGGTAATCGCCTTCACCCAATACGGTCGAGGGGAAGGCGCCGATATTGGAGAAGACGGTCTGTCCGTCGGCAGTCTTCACCGTCCAGTCGATATCGGCGATGGCCTCGCCACCGGCCTCGCTGACCAGCTTGAACGAGATCTGCGCGGCGCGATGGTAGAGCGTCGCATCGGTCAGCTGACCGGGCTCGACGCGGAGGTCGGCGCGCACCACAGCGTTCACGTCGCCGAAATACGACACGATGTGGTAGGTGCCGGCATTGAGGGTGACGATGTCGTTAGGGCTGAGGTTCTGCGCCACCAGCGTCCGATCCGCCTCAGTGCTGCCGCTGGTGTAGATATCGAAACGCAGCAGGTTGATCGGGATCGCCACGTCGCCGGTCACCGCTGCGTTGAGGCGCATGGCGCCGGCATCAAGGATCAGGGATTTCGAGTTCTCGCCCTCGGCCACGGTGAGCGTGTCGGTGGTCTGGGCCCGGCCATAGGCGACGTGCACGACATAGCTGCCGGGCGGCAGTTCGAGATGTGCGGTGGCGTCATCGGATTTTTGCGCCAGCACCAGGTCGCCAGAGGCATCGGTGCGGGTCTCGAAAACACGCCAGGTGACACCGTCGGGCAGCGAATTGCCGTCCTCGGTGATCTTGGCCATCAGCGTCACCGGTTGCGGCGTGGTGTTGACAGCCACGGCTTCGGCGGCAGCTGCAGCCGGCCCGGGATCGACGACGGGGGTCTCCGTCGCCTCGGGGGTCGCGACTTCGGCGGCAGGGGCGTTGGCCAGTTGCTCTACGGCTTGCTGCGGCATGCGATCGGCACGGCGGGGCAGGGGAACCGGCGGATCCTCGGCGATCGCCAGCATCGGCGCGAGCATCGCCGCGATCCCGAGAATGCCGATCCAGTACCTGAGCTTCACCCTAAGACTCCGCAACCGGCGCCCCGCAGCGCCTCGCTTCAAAATGCCTCGCGTGCCTACGCTTGGATTGGGGAAAAGCTGTGTCATAAGGACCGGACGCTCGCAAGGACCAGACCATGCCCATCAACGCCGCACTGCGCGACTACCTGAAAACCCGCCGTTCCGTCGGTATCGGCTTCCTCAAGGATCCGGGCCCGACGCCGGACGAGCTGCGCGAGATTCTGACCATCGGCACGCGCGTGCCAGATCACGGCAAGTTCGTGCCGTGGCGGCTGATTCTGATCGAGGGCGACGACCGGATCAAAGCCGGCGACAAGCTCGCCGAGATCGCCAAGCGCAAGCGGCCCGAACTCGATGAGGCTGGGCTCGATATCGAGCGGCGGCAGTTCCTGCCGGCTCCGGTGACCATCGGCGTGCTGCTGTCGCCCAAGCCCAACCCCAAGGCGCCGGAGATGGAGCAGTTGCTATCGGCCGGCAATGTCTGCTTCAACCTCTCGCACGCCGCCTTTGCCCTGGGCTTTGCCGCCAGCTGGACCAACCGCTGGTACGGTTTCGACACCGAGGCACAGGCCATGCTCGGGGCGCGCGGCGGCGAACGCTTCGTCGGTTTCATCCATATCGGCACCCCGACCACGGTGATCGAAGACCGCGACCGGCCGAACCTCGATGAAGTGGTGACGAGGTGGCAGGGCTAACCATTCGTTAACCAGTCGCGAGCGATTGGTTAACCGAACGTTAGCAACGGACCCCTCGAGTCGATGGGCGTGAAGCCGATATCGGTGCCGCAGCCACTTGCCTATGCCATGGACACGGCAGGGGCGAAGAGCGATGTCGACTTCGACTACCTGCTGCGCACGGCGATCCGTGAAAGCAGCCTCAACCCCGAAGCCAAGGCCCGGACGTCGAGTGCGACCGGGCTGTTCCAGTTCCTCGACAGCACCTGGCTGCAGGTGATGAAGGAGGAGGGGCCGCGGCTCGGCTACGGGCAATACGCGGACGCCATCAAGGTCGATTCCGACGGCGATTACTATATCGCTGACAAGGCGCTGCGGCAGGAAGTTCTGAAACTGCGTGAGGATCCGCAGATCGCTTCGGATATGGCGGCGGCGTTCACCCGGAGCAATGGGGCGTATCTGTTCGAGAAGTTCGGCCGCATGCCGAGCCCGGGCGAGCTCTACATCGCGCATTTCCTTGGGGCACAGGGGGCGGAGAAGCTGTTCAATGCCGGCCTCCAGGATCCCGACCAGATCGCCGCCAAGCTGTTCCCCAAGCAGGCCAAGGCCAACCGGACGATCTTCTACGAGGGCGGCGAGGCGCGGACGATTCGCGAGGTCTACCGGGCGCTGGTCGCCAAGCACGACGGCGCTGTCGATCCGCGCTTTGCCGCGCAGCAGCTGGCGGTCGACCCAGCCGCGCCGGCAGGCAAGTGGGACTCGGCCCCGATCCCATCGCGGTTCTCGCCGGATGACATGTCGTTCACCTCGCTGTTCGCCAGCGACGGTGAGGTACAGGCGCGGACGCTGCTGAGCCCGGCGTCGGAAGCGCAGGGAAGCGCGCTGTTCACCCAGCTTTACGGGCAGGACGGCACGCTGCCCAAGCCGCCGAAATTATGGTGAACCGTTCCTTAAGCCTTCCCCGATAGCGTCTTTCTCAGCGCCGAGAGCTGGATTGCGCTTCGTGGAATCGCACTCCAGCTCCGAGTCTTTGTTTTGTCGCGAGATCGAACCGGAAAAGCCTCAGAACTTTTCCTGATCCCGCTCCGCGGAGAGGTTGATGGTTGCGTACCAGGATTTCGTCGCGCTGAGCCAATCGCGCGACAGTGAGGAGCGGGGGCAGGCGGCCCACCTCGCTGCCATGGCCTATCTCAACCACTATGGCCCGGCCGACGAGCATGCGGCGCTCTATGCGGCGCTGATCGGCTTTCTTGATGATCCCTCGGTTCGAGTGCGCGGTGCGCTGGCCTATGGGTTGCTGCACGCGGTGGAGGCGCCGCGACCGATCCTCCTGGCGCTGCTGCAGGATAGCCCGGTGATTGCACGCGCCGTGGTGCAGTATTCTCCCGCGCTGGTCGATGCCGACCTGATGGCGCTGATCCGCGGCGCCGACGAGGCCATGCTGATGGCGACGGCGACGCGCGAGCGGCTCAGCCAGCGGGTCGCCGAGGCCTTGGTGGCCAGAGGCGGACGACCGTTACTGGCCAAGCTGCTGGATCGGCCGGATGTACCGTTCTCTCCAACGATGCTGCGCCAGGTGGCGGACCGTGAGGGCGCTGACGACGCCGAGCTGCGTGGGTTGCTGCTGGCGCGCGATGACCTGCCGGCTGATGCGCGGCTCGTTCTCGTTCAGGCCGTCGCGGTAGCGCTGCGCAGCACACGCATGGTCAGCGGAGCGGTGGCGCCGCATCGGCTGGAGCGGCTGCTGCGCGATGCGACCGATACGGCGCTGACGGCGATCGGCGAGCAGGAAGCGGCGGCGGGCAGGGCGCCCTATGCGGCAGAGCTGGTGGAAGCCGAGTTCGTCTCGACCCGGGTGATGCTGCACGCCATCGTCCAGGGGCACGTGCTGTTCTTTGCCGATTGCGTGGCGCAGCTGTCCGAGACGCCGCGCGACAAGGTGTTCACACTCCTGGAGCATGGCAGCCGGTCGGCGCTCAACGCGCTGTTCTCGCGCTGCGGTCTCAGTGAAGCGGTACGCAACATGCTGGCGCGGCTGATCTTTCACGCCCGTGCCGCCGACCTCGCCGATGATCTTGCGGCGCGGCATTTCGTCGTGACGGCACTGACCGAAGAACTGATCGTCGAGCATGACGGGGTGATCCCGCCTGAGCTCGAGGAGGCGTTTGCCTATCTCAGCGAACAGAACGTCATTCTCGCCCGGCGGGCGGCGCGTGGCGTGATGTCGGCCTTCGCCGGGATGACGCAGTCGGAGATGGCCCTGCCGCAGCTCGAGGCTGACGAACGCCTGGCGCTGCCTGCGGCTTAGACGTTCACGACCAAGTTGAACCGTCGGACGAGATGACCGACCGACCCGCCTGGAGCAAATTGTGCACCTCAATGGTGACTTGACCTAGTAGCGGAACTGTTCGCTCAGCACGCGCTCGTCGAGCCCGGTTCCCGGATCGAACAGCAGCGTCACCTTCTGGCTGCGGTTCTCGCGCACCGTCACCTCGATCACCCGCTGGAATTCGACATTGTCGGCAACGGCGCTCACCGGGCGCTTGTCGGCCTCGCGGGTGCGGAAGGTGACGACGGCGCGGTTGTTGAGAATGGCGCCACGCCAGCGGCGCGGGCGGAACGGCGAGATCGGCGTCAGCGCCAGGAGCGGTGAGTCGATCGGCAGGATCGGCCCATGCGCCGAGAGGTTGTAGGCGGTCGAACCGGCCGGCGTCGCCAGCAGCACGCCGTCGCAGATCAGCTCTTCGAGCCGCGGCTGGCCATCGACGAGGATTTCGACTTTCACCGCCTGATAGGTCATGCGGAACAGCGACACTTCGTTGAGCGCCAGCGCCCGGTGTTCCGAGCCATCGGCGAGCCGGACGTTCATTTCGAGCGGATAGATGTGCGTGGGCTTGGCAGCGGCGAGGCGCGCAGCGAGGCCATCGGCGGAAAACTCGTTCATCAGGAAGCCGACAGAGCCGAAGTTCATGCCGTAAACCGGCACGTTCCTGCCCATCTTGCGATGCAGCGTCTGCAGCATCAGGCCGTCGCCACCGAGGGCGACGACGATGGTGGCCTGATCGAAGCCGTTGTCACCATAGCGTTGGCGCAGCAGGTCGGCAGCGCGATCCGCCTCCGGCGTGCCGCTCGATACGAAGCTTACCCCTTCGATGCGTTCCGTCACGGCCGGCCCCTCGCTAACAAGCCCGCTGCCTAGCATGCACAGGTGACGCGGGGAAGAACGGGTTGATTGGGCCCTTCGTCTCAACTACATGAGCGGCAACGGATTTGAGGATAGAAATGCGCGCCGAAATCACCAAGGTCATCGCCGAAATCGAGCAGGTCGTAAGCCTGCTGAGGAGGCATCTTTGACTGGGATACAGCTGAAGCCCGTCTCGACGATCTGACCGCACGTACCGAGCATCCCAACTTCTGGGCCGACCCTGAGAAGGCGCGGCCGATCATGCAGCAGCGTGACGAACTCGACGTGCAGGTGAAGGCCGTGAAGGCCTTCGAGGCATCGATCCGCGACAACTCCGAGCTCATCGAGATGGGCGAGGCGGAGAACGACGCCGACGTGATCAAGGAGGCCGAGCAGGCCTTGCAGGAGACGCTGAAGGAGGCGCGTTCCGCTCAGGTCGAGACGCTGCTCTCCGGCGAAGCCGACGCCAATGACGCCTATCTTGAAATCCACTCCGGCGCCGGCGGCACCGAGAGCCAGGACTGGGCCAATATCCTGCTGCGCATGTACACGCGCTGGGCGGAGCGGCGGAAGTTCAAGATCGACGTCATGGAAATGCATGACGGCGAAGAAGCCGGCATCAAGTCTGCGACCATCAAGATCACCGGCCACAATGCCTATGGCTGGCTGAAGACGGAATCGGGCGTGCACCGCCTCGTCCGTATCTCGCCTTACGACAGCGCGGCTCGCCGCCACACCAGCTTTTCGAGCGCCTGGGTGTATCCAGTGGTCGACGAGACGATCAACATCGAGATCAACGAGTCTGACCTCAAGGTCGACACCTACCGTTCATCGGGCGCCGGTGGCCAGCACGTCAACACCACCGACTCGGCAATCCGCATTACCCACGTTCCAAGCGGCGTGGTCGTCGCCTGCCAGCAGGAGCGCAGCCAGCACAAGAACCGTGCGACGGCGATGGCGATGCTGAAGGCGCGGCTCTATGAGATCGAGCTGCAGAAGCGCGAGGAAGCGGCGAACGCAGAATCGGCGGCCAAGACCGATGTCGGCTGGGGGCACCAGATCCGCAGCTACGTGCTGCAGCCGTACCAGATGGTGAAGGACCTGCGCACCGGGCACGAAACCTCGAACACCTCCGCGGTGCTCGATGGCGATCTCGACGACTTCATGGAAGCCTCTCTGGCGGCACGTGTCACTGGCTATGCCGACAAGGTCGCTGACGCCGACTAGTCGCTGACGCCGACTAGTCGCTGACGCCGACGCCGACGCGGTCGCGGACGCTGAATAACGAAGTTGGCCGGCAGCTCCGCCACCGGCCAACCACCATCCGAAGACCCGAAATCGAGATGAGCGCCCAGGGCCACCTTGGCGCATGCCTATTGTTACCGGTAACGTCTTGCGCGCGCATGATGCATTTGAACTAATGCGAGGTGCCATGAGTTACGTCACTCAGGCGGCACATGCTCGGGGAAGCGGCGGATGGAGGACGACGAACTAGTCGACAGAATTTACGAGGCCGGGGCTGTCCCCGATCTCTGGCCGCGCGTGCTCGAGGAACTCGGGGAGCTCGGCGGTGTCGCGGGAACGGTGCTGTTTGCGGTGCGCGGCGAGGCTGCTCACTGGACGGCGTCGCCAGGCTTGCAGGAGATGTCACGCGGCTATTTTGAGGGCGGCTACCCTGGGCGCGACGACCGTACAGCGCGCCTCCTCGCCTACGACCATCCCGGCTTTGTCACTGATCTCGATGTGTTCAGCCGCGAGGAATGGGAAGCCGACCCAATCCGCAAGGAGTTCTTCGTGCCGCGCGGTTTTGGCTGGGGCGTGGCAACGGGCATCAAGGTGCCGACCGGCGATCTGTTGATCTTTCACGGTGAGCGCCGGCTCGAGGATGGGCCGGTGGAGCGCGAAGTGGTGGAGCGCCTCGACCTGCTGCGGCCGCATCTGGCGCGGGCGGCACTGATGTCGGCGCGCATCGCCTTCGAGCGCGCCCAGGGCGCCGTCGCCGCCCTTGAGATGGTCGGCATTCCCGCGGCCGTCCTCGGACCGCGCGGTGCGGCCATCGCCACCAACGGCATGCTGGAGGCGCTGACCCCCTCGGTGGTGCAGTCGCGCCCGACGCGCTTGGGCCTCGCCAATCCGCGCGCCGACGAAATGCTGACCACGGCGCTCGAGGCCGCGGAGGCCGGGCTCCATACCGGGCCGGTGCGCTCGATCCCCATTCCCGCGGGGGACGGCAATGCGGCAATGGTGGCCCACATCCTGCCGATCCGTGCGTCGGCTCGCGAAGTGTTCACCGGGGCGGCAGCGGTGTTGCTGATGACGCCGGTGACCCTGCGCGAGTTGCCCGATGCCACGGTGATTCAGGGGCTGTTCGACCTGACGCCGGCGGAAGCGAGGATCGCCCGGGCGCTCGGCGGCGGCATGACCATCGGCCAGATCGCCTCGAGCACCGGCGCCAGCGCGGCGACCGTGCGCAACCAGGTGCAGGCGGTATTCGGCAAGACCGGTATGCATCGACAGGCCGATCTGGTCGGCCTGCTGCAGGGGCTGGTGCCGACCGCTAGCGCTCCGAACCCACCGTCGCGATTGCCGCCGCGTAAGTGATGCCGCCACCGAAGGCGACGAGGCCGAGCCGGTCGCCGGGCTTGGTGGTGGGCAGCGCGTCTATCAGCGCCAGCGGGATGGTCGAGGAACTGGTATTGCCGAGGTTACGGATGATCGAGTGGGCCGGGCGGCCCGAGCGGCGGGCAATGGCGTCGATGATGCGCTGGTTGGCCTGGTGCGGCACCATCAGGTCGATATCGTCCATGGTGATGCCTTCCGCCGCGCAGGCCGAGGTCAGCGTCGCCGACATGGCGCGGACGGCGTCGGCGAACACCTCGCGGCCATTCATCTTGATATAGCCCTCACCGGCGCGCGGCACGCTCAGCAGCTCGCCCGATTCCGGCGCGCCGGCGATCGTCGGCTGGGCAAAGGTGAACAGCGTCGGCTGTTCGTGACCCGGACCCTGCACCAAGGAGGCAGTGGCGGCATCAGCGAACAGCACAGCGGTGTTGAAGTCGTTCTGGTCGAGCAGCGGCGACAGCACCTCTGACGTCACCACCAGGACCCGGGCGTTCGGGTTGTTGGTGACGTAGTCGCGGGCATTGGCCAGCGCGTAGAGGTAGCCGGAACAGGCGGCATTGATGTCGTAGGCCGGCAGGCTGGCTCGACCGGCGGTGCTGACCGCGTCGGCGACGCGGCAGGCAAGCGACGGGGTGATCACATCGGGTGTGCCGGTGGCCGCGATCACCAGGTCGATGTCGCCGATCTCGAGCTGCTGCTCGTCGAGCAGTTTCTGCGTGGCGGACACGGCGAGGGAAAATACCGTCTCGCCAGGCTGCACCCAGCGACGGCTCTCGATGCCGGTCAGCTTGACGATGTCGCCGGCGTCGCGGGTCTGCCAGTTGCCCTTGAGGTCGGCATTGTGCACCTTGCGCCCGCCGGTGATCCCGGCAATGCCGGCAACGCCCACGGGAACCTCGGCGCGGCCGATGGTAACGGGGGCGGGCTGCGGCGCGCCGCGGCGCTTCAGGATGGCCTTGTCGATGCGCTCGGCGGTAACGGTCGCCTGCTGCCGCGCCACCGAGGCGTCGGCCTCGACGAACATCAGCGGTGCGCCCACGGCGATCTTCTGCTTGGGTTCGACCGGGATCGACAGCACCTTGCCAGTGACGGTCGCCTGTACGTCGACGGCGGCCTTGGTGGCCTCGACGACCGCGACCAGATCGCCGGTCTTGATCATGTCGCCCGGCTTCACCAGGAGCTCGACGACCTCGACTTCATCGTCGGCGGGGCCCGAGCCGATCGCCGCGATGGCGGCAGGGCCGGCATCGGCCTTGGGCGCTTCCCATGCGAGATCGAACTCGAGCAGCGCGGCGGCGGCTTCCATGATCCGGCGGTAGGAGGGGAGGGTATCGATCTGCCGCTCGAACTGGAACGGCACGTGGATGTCGTCGCGGGTGACGCGCCTGGCGCTGACCGGGAGACCGGCCTTTTCCATCACTGTCGCCATCACTTCGGCGCCGAAGCCGGCAGTGTGATTGTCCTCGTGCACCACCAGCAGCCGCTTGCTGCGGCGCACCGAGCGGAGCACGGCATCCTCATCCCAGGGGGAGATCGAGCGGAGGTCAATGACGTCGAGCTCGGCGCCGGCGCCCGACAGCGTCTCGGCGGCGAGCAGCGACTGGGTCAGCGGGTTGCCCCAGGTGACCAGCGTCAGGTCGTTGCCCTGGCGCACGGCGCGCGCCTTGCCGGGGGCCACGAATTGCTTCGCCGTATCGTCGGAGGTGCGACGGTCGGAAAGGTTGAGGCCGCTCTTGGGGTAGAGGAAGACTGTCGGCCGCTTGCTCTGGAAGGCGGCGTTGAGCAGCCCGGCCGCGTCGCCGGCGCTCGAGGGCATCACCACATCGATGCCGGGCACATGGGCGAGGATCGATTCGAGGGTCTGGGCGTGGAACGGGCCGAGGCCGGCCTTGTAGCCGCCGCAGCTGACCATCAGGATCACCGGCGCCTGCCAGCTGCCATCGGTGCGCCAGTACATCGAGCCGAGCTCGGAAATGATCTGGTTGAAGCCGAGCGGCAGGAAATCGGCGAACTGGATGAACGCCACCGGCCGCTGCCCGGTCAGGGCGCGGCCGATCGAAGTGCCGACAATGGTCGATTCGGAGAGCGGGGCGTTGCGGACGCGACCCGGAAAAGCAGTCGACAGGCCCTTGGTGACGCCGAAGACGTCGCCCTTCGGGTCTTCGATGTCCTGGCCGAGCAGGTGCACGTCGCGATTGGCGGCGAGCTGATCGCGCAGCACCCGGTTGAGGGCTTCGCGCATGGTCAAGTTCGACGCTTTGGCGTCGCCGCGGTATTCCTTGGCGTGTGCAAACTCGGGCGGGTAGGGCGCCTTGGCTTGGCCGGCGGTCTCAGGCACGGCTTCGCGGCGCGCCTCGGCGACGGCTGCCGCCACTTCGGCGATCAGGCTGGTTTCGAGCTGCGCCAGGGCCGCGTCGCCCATCTGCGACTCGCGCAGCGACTGGCGGATGGCTTCGAGCGGATCGCGGCTCTTGCCCGATTTCAGCTCGTCGGCAGCGCGATAGAGCGCCTGGTCGTCGGCATTGGTGTGATCCGACAGCCGCTCGAGCTCCATCAGCAGCAGCGCCGGGCCGCGGGTAGCGCGGGTATGGGTCACCGCAGATTCGAAGGCGGCGCGCGTGGCAGCCAGATCGACGCCGTCGACGCGGCGGATCGGCAGGCCAAAGAAGCTGCCGGCGGGGCCGGTGGGCAGATCGAAGAAGGTCTGGCCCGGCGTCTTGGTCGAAATCGCCCAGTTATTGTTCTGGATGACGAAGACCACCGGCGCGCCGGTGCGCACCGCTTCGCCGACCGCCTCGAGGAACTCGCCCTGCTGAGTCGTGCCGTCGCCGACGCAACAGATCACCACCGGAGAATCAGGGTGGAACTTCACCGCCTGGGCGTTGCCCACGGCGTGCAGCGCGTTATTGCCGACCGGGCCGACCATCGAGGCGACATTCAGCTCGCGGGCCGAATAGTGCGCGCTCATCTGGCGGCCGGCGGAGTGCGAGGGGCCAGTTGCGAGCAGGCTGCGGAAGAATTCGACCAGCGGCAGGCCACGCGCCAGAAGCAGCGCCTTGTCGCGATAGTGCAGGTGCAGCCAGTCCTGCTGGCCGAGATAATCGGCGATCAGTGCCGTCGACTCGTGGCCGGCGCCCGAGACATGGAAATGCGCAAGGCCCTGCTTGACCAGGTCTTGTTCCACGCGGTCGATCTCACGGGCGAGAAACATCGCCCGGTGCAGCCGCAGCATCGTTGGAATGTCTGAGGTCATCAGCATTGTGGCGGGAACCTAAACCCGTCCCCCGCGAAAAACCAGAGCAACTAGCTGGTCTTGGGCGAATGCATGGCTGATTTGCCGAACGCGTTGCGGCGTTGCAATTTCCTGAAGGCGCTCTATGCCCCGAGAAAACGCGCCAGCCGCTTGCCGGCTGCCAGATACTTGCCGGGATCAACCGCAACATCCTTGCGGCGCACCTCGAAATGCAGGTGCGGACCGGTGGAACGGCCGGTAGAGCCGACTTTGGCGATCGGCGTGCCGGTGTTCACGACCTGGCCTTGTTTGACGAGAAAGGCGCTGAGGTGGCCGTAGCGGGTGACAAGGCCGGTGAGGTGAGTGACCTCGACCAGGTTGCCGTAGCCGGACTTCTCGCCGACGAAGGTGACCTTGCCGTAGCCGGCGCTGAGCACGGTGGTGCCCTTGGGGGCGGGGAAATCGAGGCCGGCGTGGAAGGCGCGGCCACCGGTGAAGGGGTCCTTGCGGTTGCCGAAGGTCGAGCTGATGCGGCTGAGCGAATCCATCGGCTTGTGGATCGGCGCCAGGTCGATCGCGCCACGGGCGGCTTTGAAGCGCGCCAGTGCGAGGTAGACGTCGTTGGCGTCGTCGACGATGCCGCTGGCGTCGCCGCCCTCGACCGGTGGCTGGTAGGGGCCGCCGACGGCATCGGTAAGCCCGTCCGGCATGTTCGGCTTGATGCCGAGGCCGCCAAGCACGTCGAGGATGGTATCGGTCGATTCGGTGGCGGAGACCGACAGCGCGGCCAGCGCCATGCGGCTGTCGTCCATCATCCGGGTCATCGAGGCGCCGACCTCGGCGAGGTCGCCGGTTGCGGCGACAGGAGCGAGCGCAGCCAACGGCGTGGCGTCGTCTTCAAGCGGTTGGGTTGCCGCGGTTTCGATGCCGAGTTCAGCGGCCTTGGCGGCGAGCTGTTTCACCAGCTGATGCTGCTCGAGCAGTACTTCCTGCTGCTGGGTCAGTTCCTGCAGCTGCAGGTTGATATCGCCGGCCTGGGCAAACTGCCGCGAATGCAGGCGATCCACCTCGACACGCAACTGGGCGATGCGGTCCTCATAGGCGGAAACGACCACGTCGTTCTGGCCGTTGAGCAGCGCGGCGATATCGGGAGCCATCAGGAAGCCGACGAGGGTCAGGACGTTGGTGCCGAACAGCGCTGCGAAGGCCAGGTAGAACAGGCCGGGCCGGAAGCCGGGCTCCCGTTTCGCCTTCTGCGGGGGAGCGCCGAACACCTTGATGACCGGCTGGGCGGCCGGCTGAACGCCACTCGACTTCGTACGCACCGCCATACTCCGGGACGCCACTTCACTGGTCCCGATCATGATCCGTTAGGGTTAACAAACGCGAAAAGGGCGCGCCGGCGTGACGTTCAAGCCTTGCCGCGCCTGGGTTTGGCGGGCGGGGCTCCAGCCTTGGCGACCAGCGCGCGCGTCGCGGCGAGCACCTTTTCGGCATGTCCCTTAATGCGGGTGGCGTGAAAGACTTCGGCGACCCTGCCATCGGGGCCGATCAGCACGGTGATGCGCTTCACCCCCATGTGCTCGACGCCCCAGAGCTTCTTGAGCTGCCAGATGCCGTAAGCCTCGATGGCCTTGCGCTCGGGGTCGGCGGCGAGGATGACGCCAAGATTGTACTTGTCGCGGAAGGAGCAGTGTTTTTCCACCGTGTCGGGAGAAATGCCGACGACGACAGCGCCGAGCCGCCTGAATTCAGGCATCTGGTCGGTGAACTCGATGTTCTCGAGCGTGCAGCCCTCGGTATCGTCCTGTGGGTAGAAGTAGAGCACGACCGGGTGGCCAAGATGATCCGACAGGCGGAACTTCTCGTAGCTGTCGGTGACAAGTTCGAAGTCTGGGGCCGGGGTGCCGGGAGCAGGAAGGGTCATGTGGTCCAATGCGGTAGACGGGAAAACGCCGGAAAAGCCGCGCATCCAGTGGGTGTTAGTGCCATATTGCAGCCGGTATCATCTGGCAGTGAACGGCTGCTCGGTTTGATTCTAGGATAGGGCGGCAAAGCGAGCGGCCTCAAGTCGGAAAGCAGTGAAACCTACTCCAGCCCCTGGCTCCCAGCTCCGCAAGCGCTCGGCATGGCGCATCCTGGGTAGGATCGCAGCGGCGGCAGTCGCTGCGCCTGTTATCCTGCTCGTCGTCATGTACGCCGTGCTGCTCGTGACCCCGATCCCGCTGCCGTTCGTCAGTTCGCAGGTGCGCAACCTGGTGCTCAGCTCGATGCCATCAGGCAGCAAGCTCGAGCTGGGCGATATGGCGCTGGCGCTTGAAGGCTTCGTCTGGCCGGTGATCCAGTTCAAGCCGGTCACCTTCACCGATGTGAAGACCGGCGGCACGGTGAGCATGGATGCGCTCGAGGTCGGCTTCTCGCCGCTCAGGGCTTTGGTCGGGCAGCCGGGCGCCACCGTGACGATCGTCGGTCCGCATTTGCAGGTGAACCAGGACCTGTTCGGTCCGCGCCTCGCCAAGTTCGAGTACGTGGACGAGCCGGATGGCGGCCGGACGGTGCGGGTCATCGAAGGGCAGGATCAGTTCCCCGAGGTAAACCTGTCGCCCGATGGCGTCGACGTGAAGGGGCAGGTGCCGGAGGCCAGCCTCGGCATCCGCTCCGACAATGACTGGCTGGTCTACAACCTCGAGGCGGCCGCCAAAGGCATTGCCGGCATCGTACAACAGGCCAAGCTCGGGAATTTCTCCCGTCTGGTGGTCAAACACGGCGCGCTCGACATGAACGACGCGCTCTATGGCGTCTTGCGCCACTTCACCGAGATCAACATCGACATCGCGCCGAACGCCGACGGCAAATCGGCCTCGGGCAACTTCTCCGCCGGGATCGGCGGGTCGGTGATGAACGGCATTCTCGAGTGGGTCGAGACCGACGATGGCGGGGCGCGCCTCAAGGCCTCGATCACCAACCTCGACCCCGGCGCCTTTGCCCCCTTCGTGGGTGAACAGGAGACGGCGATCTCAGTGGTCGGCACCGCATCGGTATCGATCGATGTCGGCTTCACCGACACGCAGAAGATCACCGACGGGCTGTTCCACGTCGACCTGACCGGCATGGACGTGCGGGTCAACGGCCAATTCTTCCCGATCGCCACATCGATCGCCGAGGTTGTATGGGATCCCTCGATCGGCCAGTTCACCATGGGCGAGATGCAGGTGAGCATCGCCGGCAGCAGCGGCACGGTCAGCGGGGTGTTCAAGCTTGGCCTCGATCCGCTTTACGGACCGATCGTCGGCATGAAGGTGGCGGCGCGCGATGTCGCCATCGCCAACGAACAGGGGATGCCCGAAGCGCCGTTCTCGGAGGTGAATTTCCAGGGCTGGTCGGCTCCGCTCTACGGCGCCACCGGCATCGACCAGTTCGAGGCCAAGAAGGCCGACGGCAGCAAGCTGGTTTCGACCGGGCGCATCGACATGGTGCGACGCGGCACGGGCTTCGAGATGAACATCGCCGGCGACGGCCTGTCGGCCGACGACCTCAAGCGGTTGTGGCCGGCCTTCCTCGCCAGCGAGTCGCGCGACTGGTTCGTCAAGAACGTGGTCGGCGGCCGGATCAAGAAGTCGACCATGCGCTACGACTTCCCGGTCGGCTCGCTCGGCGAGCCGGGGGAAAACAAGCCGATGCCCAAGAACGCGATGTCGATCGACATCGTCGGCGTCGGCGTCAAGATCAAAGCGCTCGACACGATGGATCCGATCACCATCGAAGGCGAGATGAAGCTCAGCCTCAAAGACGCCGACATCCAGATTTCCGGTGACGGTGCGACGATTCCGACCTCCAAGGGCAACATCTCGATTGCCAATGCCGGCTTCATCATCGGCTCGAACAGTGACACCGAGGCGGTGTACGAGATCTCCGGAGATCTGTCCGGCGGCATCCCGGCGCTGATCGACTGGGTGAAGACCAACCAGCCGCAGGCGCTGCAGCAGGCGGCGCTGCCGATCGACCTCGATGTGCTGAAGGGCCAGGTGTCGCTTGGGCTGGTGGCGACCTTCGTCACGGACAAGAAGACCAACAAGCCGCGGACCATGGACTATGTGGTCAACGGCACGCTGCAGGACCTCGAGACCGCCTCGCCGATCCAGGGACATAGCGTCGGCAAGGGGCAGTTGCAGTTCCGCCTGACCCAGGCCGGGTTCAACGTAAGCGGTACGACCGAGCTCGACGGGGTGCCGGCCGCGATCTCCGCCATGGGGACGCTCGACCCCAAGAAGCCGGACGTGGTGCTGACGGCGAAGGTCGATTCCGACGCGTTCAAGAAGTTTGGCGTCGATACCTCGGCCTTCCTCAACGGGCCGCTGACCATTTCGGTGAAGCCGCTCAGCGATGGCAGCATGCAGCTTGCGGCGGACCTCAAGGACGCCAGCCTGAGCGTCAAGGACCTCGGCATCAGCAAGGCGGCCGGGGTCAAGGGAACGGCGGCGGCACAGATCAAGCTGGCGGGTGATGCTGTCACCATCAACGACCTCGACCTTGGTTTCGGCGATGTGAAGCTCCAGGGCGGCCTGGATTTCGACCTCAAGGAAGGTCTGCAATCGGCCGAGTTCACCTCGTTCGCGCTCAGTCCAGGTGATCAGGCGCAGATTTCGCTGACGCCGATCCGCAACGGCTACCAGGTGCGGCTGCGCGGCGATCAGCTCGATCTCAAGCCGATGCTGCAGCGCTTCTTCAGCCTGTCGGGCGATTCGACCGGCGGTCCGCAGGCGACGGCGGTCAACAACCAGACCATCGCGGTCGATCTCGAACTGAAGCGGGCGCTGGGCTTTTACAAGACCACGGCGTTCAACGTGAACCTCGACCTGGTGCTGCGCGGGGCGGATCTGCAGCGGGTGAACCTGCAGGCCAATCTCGGCGGCAACCGCAGCGTCTCGGTGACCACCAATCCGACGCCGGACGGCAAGGTGATGTCGGTGGCGTTCAACGACCTGGGCACGCTTTTGCGGCTGATGAACGTCTACCCCAATGTCGAGGGCGGCGCCGGCAGCCTGGTGGTCCAGACGGTCAATGACCAGAAGATCGATGTCGGGCAGTTCTCGCTGCGCAACTTCGCTTTCGTCAACGAGGGCAACGTGGCGCAGATTCTCGGCAACCACTCCCAATCCAAGCAGATGATCGCGCGCTCCAACAAGCTCGAGTTCAAGAGCGCTGAGGCGGAGTTCGTGCGGCGCAGCGACCGGGTGGAGATCACCGATGCAGTGCTGGCCGGTGCCACGGTGGGCGGCACGGCGCGTGGTTTCATCTACACTGACAAGCGGCAGTACGACATTACCGGCACCTATGTGCCGCTGTTCGGGCTCAACAACGCGTTCTCGAAGCTCCTGGGGCCGCTGGCCGGGCGCGATGGCGAGGGGCTGTTCGGGGTGACCTTCGCGGTGCGTGGGCCGCTGGACAAGCCGGATTTCAAGATCAACCCGATGTCGGCGCTGGTGCCCGGTGCGTTCCGCCGGATGTTCGAGTACCGGGCCAAGGAAATCCCGCGCGTCGAGTGATGCGGGAATAGGTTGATTTCGATCAAAGTATAGGTTGGCGCAACGGCTTACGATCTCCACATGATGGTGCGGAGGTACACAAAATGTACGCACATATTCTCGTCGCAACGGATGGTTCGGAACTCGCCTCGCGGGCATTGGACCACGCACTCGGTCTCGCCAAGGCGCTCGGCTCGGCGGTGACCATCGTCACCGTGACGGAGCCCACTGCTGTACTCGGCGGCGGTTATGCCACGGTCGCCGGCACGGCGTTCGACCCCATTCCGGAGCTGATCGAGGCTCAGGAAACCGCGGCCAAGGAACTGCTCGCCAAGGCTCAGGCTGCGGCCAGCGCCGCCGGCGTCAGCGCCAAGACGGTCTATGTCAATGACAGCTTCCCGGCGGACGGCATTATCTCGACCGCCAATTCGGTGGGGGCGGACCTGATCGTCATGGGCTCGCACGGCCGCCGCGGGCTCGGCCGGCTGCTGCTCGGCAGCCAGACCAACAATGTGTTGGCGCACACCGCCATCCCGGTGCTGGTGACCCGTTGAGGTGAGAGGTGAAGTGCGGTTCGTTGAACCGCACTTCAGTTCGCTTAGACCGGCTTCAGCAGGGCGTGCTTCTTCTTGCCGACCGAGAGCTTGATCACGCCTTCCGGCAGCAAGGCGGCCGTACCCAGGGAGGCACGCTCGTCGGTTGCCGGCTCATCGTTGACGCGAACCGCACCCGACTGGATGTGCCGGCGCGCCTCGCCGTTGGATGCGGCAAGACCGGCGGTGACCAACGCGGCGAGCAGCCCGATGCCGGCGTTGAGGTCGGACTTCGAGACCTCGGCGGTCGGCAGCGACAGGTCGAGCGCGCCCGCCTCGAAGGTGGCGGCAGCGGTCGACGCTGACTGCTCCGCGGCCTCGCGACCATGGACGATGGCGGTGACTTCCGTCGCCAATACTTTCTTTGCTTCGTTCAGCTCCGAACCGCCCAGCGACGCCAGCTTTTCGATCTCGTCGAGCGGTAGGCGGGTGAAGATCTTGAGGAACTTGCCGACATCGGCGTCCTCGGTGTTCCGGAAGTACTGCCAGAAATCATAGGGGCTGAAGAGTTCGCCGTTGAGCCAGACGGCACCGGAGGCCGACTTGCCCATCTTCTCGCCTGAAGCCTTGGTCAGCAGCGGCGTGGTCAGGGCGTAGAGCTGCGGGCCGCCCATGCGGTGGCTGAGGTCGACGCCGTTGATGATGTTGCCCCACTGGTCGGAGCCGCCCATCTGCAGCACCGTGCCATAGCGCCGGTTGAGCTCAGTGAAATCGTAGCCCTGCATGATCATGTAGTTGAACTCGAGGAAGCTCAACGACTGGTCGCGATCTAGCCGCAGCTTCACCGAGTCGAAGCTCAGCATGCGGTTGACCGAGAAGTGGCGGCCGACATCGCGCAGGAATTCGACATAGTTGAGCTTCAGCAGCCAATCGGCATTGTCCACCATGATGGCGTCGGTCGGGCCGTCGCCGTAGCGGAGGATACGCGAGTAGACCTGCTTGATGCTCTCGATGTTGGTCTTGATTTTCTCGACGCTGAGCAGGCTCCGCTGATCATCGCGAAATGAGGGATCGCCAACCATTGAGGTGCCGCCGCCCATCAGGCTGATGGGGCGGTGGCCGGTTTCCTGCAGCCAGTAGAGCATCGTCACCGTGATCAGGTTGCCGATGTGGATGCTGGTCGCCGTGGCGTCGTAGCCGACATACCCGGTGATGCGTTCCTTCACCGCCAGGGCATCGAGGCCCTCGGGATCGGAGATCTGGTGAATGAAGCCTCGCTGATCGAGGACGTTCAGGAAATCGGATTTGAACTTGGCGGCCATCGGCTTGCCCTATGTAATCGACCGGCTCGTCATGGAGGCACGTTACCCCCATGAGGACCTCATCCCCGAGCCTTCCGAAGGAGGAGGTCCGGGGCGTATGGCTAGCGCCCCTTGCCCGCCGCGATTTCCGCGCGGCGCCGGTCAAGATAGTCGGCGCAGCGTTCGGTGAGTTCGTCGATCTTGCCTTCGTAGAAGTGGTTGGCGCCTTCGACCTGCTGCTGCTCGATGGTGATGCCCTTCTGGGTCTTCAGCTTGTCGACCAGCTTCTGCACCGATTGCGGCGGCGCGACGCGGTCCTTGTCGCCGTGAATGATCAGGCCCGAGGACGGGCAGGGGGCGAGGAAGGAGAAGTCGTAGAGGTTTTCCGGCGGGCTCACCGAGATGAAGCCTTCGACCTCGGGGCGGCGCATCAGCAGCTGCATGCCGATCCAGGCACCGAACGAGAAGCCGGCGATCCAGCAGCCGCGCGACTCGCGGTTGAGCGACTGCAGCCAGTCGAGCGCCGCGGCGGCATCCGAGAGTTCGCCGATGCCGTGATCGAACAGGCCCTGGCTGCGACCGACGCCGCGCGAGTTGAAACGCAGCACCGAAAAACCGCGCTGCGCGAACATGTAGAACAGGTTGTAGACGATCTGGTTGTTCATCGTGCCGCCGAACTGCGGATGCGGATGCAGCACGATCGCAATCGGAGCGTTCGGGTCCTTACCCTGCTGGTAGCGCCCCTCGAGGCGGCCTTCGGGTCCGTTGAAGATGACTTCTGGCATAAGGTCGTTTCCTTGCCCGTTATTTGGGCCCGTTCTTTTTGGCGCCCCGCCGAACCTCTATGCGCTGGGCTCATGCCTCGCGCGCGGGCCGGTCTCTCGGCTTGACGAATGCTGCGCCGCTGCCTAAAACATGGGCCGAAAACTCCAGTTTCGAATAATTCTAAACTGGGTTTTCGAAGGCGGCAGGTGGTGGTCCAACCGCTTCCGGTTGCTGGTGAGCGCTCCTTGTAGAGAAAGTGAGCGCCCGATTTCAAGATTTGTTTCAGGCACGTGCGGCGCTCCGGCGTCGCAGGCGGCCTTTCGAAGCGGATGAGGCGGGTCTCGGATCTATGGCGCGACAGTCGATCTATCTCGATCACAATGCGTCGGCGCCGTTGCTGCCGGAGGCTCGCGCTGCCCATATCGGGGCGCTCGACCTCGTCGGCAACCCCTCGTCGGTGCATGCCGAGGGCAGGGCGCTGCGTGCCGTGATCGACAAGGCGCGCGCCCAGGTGGCGCGGCTGGCCGGGGCCGAGCGCGACCAGGTGGTGTTCACCGGCTCGGCCACCGAAGCGATCACCCAGGCCATTGTCGGCGGCGCCAAGGCGTTCAATGTCGATGCCATCGTCGTTTCGGAGGGCGAGCACGCTGCCGTGCTCAAGGCCGCAGAGGCGACCGGCCTGCCGATCAAGAAGGTCGGCCTCGATACCGATGGAGTGATCAAGCTCGAGGAGATCGCGTCGGCGCTGGCCGCGGCGGACCTCGTCGGGATGCGGCTGTTGGTGGCGGTGCACCTCGTCAACAACGAGACCGGGGTTATCCAGCCGGTCGATCGCATCGAAGTGCTGGTCGGCCCGAGCCCGCATTATCTTTTTGTCGATGCGGTGCAGGGCTTTGGCAAGGTGGGGCTCGAATTTGCCTCGCGTGCACCCGATATGATGGCGGTGAGTGGCCACAAGATCGGCGGCCCCGCCGGTATCGGGGCGCTGCTGATGAAAGGCCACGCCGACCAGGTTCGACTGATCCCCGGTGGGGGCCAGGAGAGCGGGCGGCGCGGCGGTACGGAGTCGGCGGCGGCGATCGCCGGGTTTGGCGCCGCAGCTGAGGTGTTCGCCCAGCGGTTCTACCAGGCCAATGTCAGCGAACTGGTGCGGACGGCCGAGGACGGAATGCGGTTGATTGCCCCGGACCTGGTGGTCTTCGGCGAGAAGGCCGACCGGATCGGCAACGTCACCAACTTCGCGGTGCCGGGGTTGAAGAATGCGGTGGCGATGATGGGGCTGGACCTGCTTGGTCTCGCCGTTTCGTCGGGTTCCGCCTGCTCGTCGGGCAAGGTTGGCCCGAGCCATGTGCTCGCCGCCATGGGTGTGCCGGCAGAGCTCGGCGAGTGTGCAATGCGTGTGAGCTTCGGCTGGTCCTCTTCAATCGAGGACGTCGAAGCTTATCTGAAGGGTTTTGGCGAAGTGGTCGGACGTCACAAGTCCCGCCGTGTCGCAGCATAGGAAGAAGACGATGGCCCGTTACGACATCCCGACTTTGAAGGAAGAGATCGAGAACGATACCGTTGAGAAGGTACTCGCGCTCGATGTCGAGAAATACAAGTACGGGTTCGAAACTCAGCTCGAAGTCGACAAGGCTCCCAAGGGCCTGAACGAAGACACGATCCGTTTCATCTCCGCCAAGAAGGACGAGCCGGAGTGGATGCTGGAGTGGCGGCTCGATGCCTATAAGCGCTGGCTGACCATGGACGAGCCGACCTGGGCCAAGGTGCACTACCCCAAGATCGACTTCCAGGACATGTACTATTACGCGGCGCCCAAGAGCTCGAACCGGCCCAAGAGCCTCGACGAGATCGATCCGGCGCTGCTGGAAATGTACGAGAAGCTCGGCGTGCCGCTGAAGGAGCGCGAGATGCTGGCCGGCATCGAGCAGCCCAAGGTTGCCGTCGATGCGGTGATCGATTCCGTCTCGGTCGGCACCACCTTCCGGGCCGAGCTCGAGAAGATGGGCATCATCTTCTGCTCGATCTCGGAGGCCATCCGCGAGTACCCCGACCTGGTGAAGCAGTATCTCGGCTCGGTCGTCCCCGTGTCCGACAACTACTACGCCACGCTGAACTCGGCGGTCTTCACTGACGGGTCGTTCTGCTACATCCCCAAGGGCGTCCGCTGCCCGATGGAGCTCTCAACCTATTTCCGCATCAACGAGGCCAAGACCGGCCAGTTCGAGCGCACCCTGCTGATCGCCGACGAAGGCGCCTACGTCTCGTACCTCGAGGGCTGCACGGCGCCGGCGCGCGCCGAGCACCAGCTGCATGCCGCGGTGGTCGAGCTCGTCGCCCTCAAGGACGCCGAGATCAAGTACTCGACGGTGCAGAACTGGTTCCCGGGCGACAAGGACGGCAAGGGCGGCGTCTACAATTTCGTCACCAAGCGTGGCGACTGCCGCGGCGACAATTCCAAGATCAGCTGGACCCAGGTCGAGACCGGTTCGGCGATCACCTGGAAGTACCCCTCGTGCATCCTGCGCGGCGACAACTCGTCGGGCGAGTTCTACTCGATCGCCATTTCGAACGGCTATCAGCAGGTCGACAGCGGCACCAAGATGTTGCACCTGGGCAAGAACACCACCTCGCGGATCATCTCCAAGGGCATCGCGGCGGGCTATTCGGACAACACCTACCGTGGTCAGGTCTCGGCCCACGCCAAGGCCAAGGGCGCCCGTAACTTCACGCAGTGCGACAGCCTGTTGATCGGCGACAAGTGCGGCGCGCATACCGTGCCCTACATCGAGAGCCGCAACGCTTCGGCCGTGTTCGAGCACGAGGCGACGACCAGCAAGATCTCCGACGACCAGATGTTCTACTGCATGCAGCGCGGCCTCTCGGAAGAGGAAGCGGTGGCGTTGATCGTCAACGGCTTCGTCCGCGATGTGCTGCAGCACCTGCCAATGGAGTTCATGGTCGAAACGCAGAAGCTGATCTCGATCTCGCTCGAGGGCAGCGTCGGCTGATGACGTCCTCGCCCCACAACATCGTCAACGTGGCCGATCTTGAGCTCAAGTGGCTCAAGGTGGGCAATCGCTTTGAGGTGGGGCTCCACGATATCGACGCGGCCATTGGTACCGAGCAGATCGGCGCGACGCTGCATGTGGTGCCGGCCGGCAAGACGGCCTGGCCGTACCACCGGCACCATGGCAATGACGAGCTGTTCTTCATCGTCTCGGGCACCGGCACCTATCGGGTGGGCGAAGCGCGGCTGCCGATCAAGGCGGGCGACTGCATCGGCGCTCCGGCCGGTGGCGAAGCGCACCAGATCATCAACAGCAGCGCTGCGGAGCTGCGCTACATCGCCTTCGCCAATCACGGCCGCGCCGATGTGACCGAATACCCCGATAGCGGCCGGATCGCCGTCGATATCGCGCATGGCAATGACAAAGAGCCGATGTCGATCTTCAGCACCGCCGGCAAGCTGACGCCGTTCGGCTACTGGGACGGCGAAGACACCGAGGGCGAGAACCATGGCTAAATACTGGTTCGCCCGGCGCTTTCCTGTCGGACACCCGCGCAATGCGATGACCCCGGTCAGCCGCGAGGGCTGGCTCGTGGCCTGGGCGTTCGTCGCCAGCATGGCTGTTGGCGGGCTCGCATTCCTTGGCCTTGCGCTTACGGGCTCGCCGCTGCTGGGCATCGCGATCTTCGTGGTGCTGGCTGCCTCGGGCATGGGCCTGTTCATCGGCCTCGCGTCCCGCAAGGGCGACGCGCTGCACACAGCAGAGGATTACCGGTCAGGCCGTGTATCGAACGAGGCGGCACCGTGAATAAGCCCTTCCTCAACATCGCTGAACTGCAGCTCGAGAGCTGGACGCAGGGCGCCAACTACCAGTCGTCGGATGCCTCGTTCGGCCGGCTGCTGGGGCTGCGCAACCTCGGCATCAGCTACAACGAAGTGCCTGCTGGCAAGTCGAGCTGCCCGTTCCACAATCATCACGTCGAGGACGAGCTGTTCATCGTGCTCGAAGGCGAGGGCACCTACCGCTACGGCGCCGACAGCCACGCTATCAAGGCCGGCGACGTGCTGGGTGCCCCGGCAGGCGACCGCTCGACAGCGCATCAGATCATCAACACCGGCACTGGCGTGCTTCGGTATTTCGGCATCTCGACGATGGCCGCGACCGAGGTATGCGAGTACCCGGACTCAAACAAGTTTGGCGTCTTTTCCCGGACCAGCGGTAACCCGACCGACAAATCGTCGCTTCGGCACATCGCACGTGAGGCAGCGAGCCTCGACTACTGGGACGGCGAAAATATCGGAGAAGTGAAATGACCACCCCCATGCTCGAAATCCGCGACCTCACCGTTCGCATCGAGGAACGCGAAATCCTCAAAGGCGTGAACCTGACCGTCCCCAAGGGCGAAGTACATGCGATCATGGGGCGCAACGGCTCGGGCAAATCGACGCTGAGCTATGTGCTGGCCGGTAAGGAAGACTACGAGGTCACCGGCGGCGAAGTGCTGCTTGATGGCGTCAACATCCTCGAGATGGAGCCTTCGGACCGTGCTACGGCCGGCCTGTTCCTCGCCTTCCAGTACCCGATCGAAATCCCGGGTGTCGCCACCATGACCTTCCTCAAGGCGGCGCTGAATGCCAAGCGGAAGGCCAATGGCGAGACCGAGATGTCGACGCCGGACTTCATGAAGGCGGTCAAGGATGCCGGCAAGGCGCTGCACATCGACAGCGATATGCTGAAGCGTGCGCTCAATGTCGGGTTCTCGGGCGGCGAGAAGAAGCGCGCCGAGATCCTGCAGATGGCGCTGTTGAAGCCCAAGATGTGCATCCTCGACGAAACCGATTCCGGCCTCGATATCGATGCGCTGAAGGTGGTGTCGGAAGGCGTCAACGCGCTGCGCAGTCCCGACCGCTCGATGCTGGTGATCACCCACTACCAGCGGCTCCTGAACCACATCGTGCCGGATGTGGTGCATGTGTTCTCCGATGGCCGCGTGGTCGAGAGCGGCGGCAAGGAGCTGGCGCTGGAACTGGAAGCCAAGGGCTATGCCGGCTTCGACGAAGCGGCGGCGTAAGGACCGATGACCATGCATGTCCCCGTCCGGCTTGGGCCGGCTGAACTGAAGCTCATCGACCAGCTGACGGCCGCCGGTGCGGTTGCGGAAGCCGAGCGCCTGACCGGCGCCGGGCTGCCGACGCGGCGCGTCGAGGCTTACCACTACACCGACCTGAAGCAGCTGCTGCGGGCGGTTCCGGAACTCGCTGCCGCCGCCACCGAAGCGAGCGCTCCGGCGCTGCGCGTCGCCGGCGCCTACCAGCTGATGATCGCCAATGGCGTGGTGCAGGACACCGGCACGGCGCCTGCCGGCGTCATCGTCGGCAAGGCGGCAGGCGGCGTGCTATCGACGCGTGACGATGTGGTTACGCGTCTCAACATGGCGCTGACCAAAGAGTGCCTGACGCTCGACCTCGACGGTTCGGTCGATCCGGTAATCCAGATCGATCGCCGCACCGAAGGCGCCGCCGGGCATTCGACCAGCGCCGCCAAGATCTTCGTCGCCGATGACAGCAGCGCGGTGATCGTCGAGACCTATGCGGGCAGCGAAGAGGCGCACCTCGGCAACCACGCGACCTACCTGGCGCTCGGCAAGAACGCCAAGGTGACCCACATCACCGTCAACCTGGCCGCGGCCAAGGCGACGCATTTCGCCTCGAACGAGTACCATCTTGCCGAGGGCGCACAGCTCAGGACACTGATCATCAACGCCGGTGCGGCGCTGAGCCGGACGCAGCTGTTCCCGCGCTACGAAGGCGCCGGCGCCCATGCCGACATCACCGGGCTGAACCTCGTCTCCGAGGGGCAGCACGCCGATATCACCATGGATGCGCTGCACGCCGTGCCGCACACTTCGTCCAAGCCGCTGTTCAAGTCGATCGCCCGTGGACGGTCCAAGGCCGTGGTGCAGGGCCGGCTGGTGGTGGCGCGTGATGCGCAGAAGACCGACGCCAAGCTGATGAGCCAGGGGCTGATGCTTTCGGACGAAGCGGAAATCCTCTGCAAGCCCGAGCTCGAGATCTATGCCGATGACGTGGTCTGCGGCCATGGCTCGACCTGCGGCCAGCTCGATGAAGATTCGCTGTTCTACCTGACGAGCCGCGGCATCGCGAAAGCCGACGCCGAGACCATGCTGGTGCGGGCCTTCCTCGCCGAACTGGTCGATCCGATCGAGGATGAGGCGCTGAACGAGGCGCTGACCGCAGTGATCGAGGGATGGCTGGCGGGCAAATGAGTTTCGATCTCGCCAAGATCCGCGCCGATTTCCCGATTCTCGAAGAGAAGATCCACGGCAACCGGCTGGTTTACCTCGATAGCGGCGCCTCGGCCCAGAAGCCGAACCAGGTGCTCGACCGGATGGATTGGGCGCATCGGCACGCCTATGCCAACGTGCATCGTGGTCTCCACACACTCGCTAACCGGGCGACCGAAGCCTACGAGGGCGGGCGAGAGGCGACGCGGCGGTTCCTCAACGCCAGCCGACCCGAAGAGATCATCTTCACCCGCTCGGCCACCGAGGCGATCAACCTCGTCGCCGCGTCATTCCTCGGTCCGCGGATCGGGGAGGGTGACGAGATCGTGCTGTCGATCATGGAGCACCACTCGAACGTGGTACCGTGGCACTTCCACCGCGAACGCAAGGGTGCGGTGCTGAAGTGGGTCGATGTGCGTGACGACGGCAGCTTCGACATCGACGCGTTCGAGGCGGCTTTGTCGCCGAAGACGCGGATGGTGGCGATCACCCATATGTCCAACGTCCTGGGCACGGTGACGCCGATCAAAGAGATCGTCGAAATCGCGCACGCGCGAAAGATCCCGGTGCTGGTCGATGGGAGCCAGGGGGCCGTGCATCTCAAGGTCGATGTGCAGGAGCTGGGTGTCGATTTCTACGTCTTCACCGGCCACAAGCTTTACGGGCCGACCGGCATCGGCGTGCTGTACGGGCGCTATGACCTGCTTGCCGACATGCAGCCCTACCAGGGCGGCGGCGAGATGATCGACACCGTCACCCGCGACACCGTCACCTACAACGAGCCGCCGCACCGCTTCGAAGCCGGTACGCCGCCGATCGTCCAGGCGATCGGGCTCGGCGCCGCTATCGACTATGTCGAGGGCATCGGGCGCGAGGCGGCGCAGGCGCATGAAGCGGAACTCACCGGTTACGCGATGGAGCGGCTGGGGCGGATCAACTCACTGCGGTTGATCGGCACGGCGCCGGGCAAGGGCGGCATCTTCTCGTTCGAGGTCAAGGGCGCGCATGCGCACGACGTCTCAACCATTCTCGATCGCTACGGCATCGCGGTGCGCGCCGGGACGCACTGCGCCATGCCGCTGTTACAAAGGTTCGGCGTCACCTCTACCTGCCGGGCCTCCTTCGGCCTATATACCGGCAAGGACGATATAGATGCTCTGGTAGAGGGTATCGAAAAGGCGCGGAGCTTCTTCGCCTGAGGGCGTGAAACGGGATCGTCTAAGGAATTGATATGTCTGACGAAGTGAACGAGATTGCTCCCGAGGTCGAGGCCACCGAGCCGAATGCCGGCGACGCGCCTCGGATTACGCCCAATGTCGGTGCGGCGATTCCCGCCGACGACGTGGAGCGGATCACCCGTGACCTGATCGGTGCGCTGAAGACGGTCTACGACCCGGAAATCCCGGTCGATATCTACGAGCTCGGGCTGATCTACAAGGTCGACCTCGATGACGACCGCAACCTCACCATCGACATGACGCTGACCGCGCCGGGCTGCCCGGTGGCCGGCGAAATGCCGGGCTGGGTGGAGAACGCGGCGCGCAACGTCGAGGGCATCCAGGACGTTACCGTCAACATGGTCTACGATCCGCCATGGGACGCTTCGCGGATGAGCGAAGAAGCCCAGGTGGCGCTGAACTGGTGGTAAGTTCTGCGCTTTAGGTCTATATATCGTCTTGTTACGATGAAGGTCCGCAGCCGATGCCTTTGAAGATCATGAGCCTCACCGATGCCGCCGTCGAGCGCATCAACGAGATCATCGAGGATAGCGCCACCCCGGTGGTGGGCGTGCGCGTCGGCATCAAGGATGCCGGCTGCGCCGGGCAGTCCTACACGCTGGCCTATGTCGGCGAGCCGGTGAAGGGCGATGACCACATCGAGGAAAAGGGCGTCCACGTCTATGTGGAACCCAAGGCGACGCTGTTCCTGCTCGGCACGGTGATGGATTTCGAGGAAGACATCCTCAAGTCCGGCTTCACCTTCAAGAACCCGAACCAGACCGGCGAATGCGGCTGCGGCGAAAGCGTGCAGCTGAAACCGGCCGACCTCAAGGCGCTGGCTGAGGCTCGGGCGCAGGCCTGATTTGAGGCCTTGCCTCCTGCATCTCGTCACACTCGGTGTCATCCCAGCGAAAGCTGGGACCCATTTCTCAGCCTGCGCTTGGGGATAGTTGGGTCCCAGCTTTCGCTGGGATGACATCCAGTTTGGGGCCAGGGCGCTGTCATAACGACGGACTTGGCAAAAGGTGGCGCAATCCGCTACATCCATCTGGCTTGCTTCAACCTCACCCCGGCGACGCCCGGGCCAAATCGACAGATCGATGTGTCCGGCCCTGCCGGAGTGAGTGCGGCCGTTGCGCCGCTGCCTGACGGAGTTCTCCATTGACCGCTGCCGCTTCCTCAAAGCTCGAGGCTTTGACGATCGTTCCGCCTGACCACCCGCTCGTCGGCCGGGTGACCCCGCCGGGATCGAAGTCGATCACCAATCGCGCGCTGCTGCTGGCAGCGATGGCGAAGGGCACGAGCCGGCTCACGGGGGCGCTGAAGAGTAAGGACACGGCGCTGATGGCGAGGGCGTTGATCCAGATGGGCGTCAGCGTCGAGGAGCCGGATGCGACGAGCTTCGTCGTCACCAGCGACGGCACGCTGAAGGCGCCGACCGAGCCGCTGGTGCTGGGCAATGCCGGCACCGCGACGCGCTTCCTGACGGCCGCGGTGTCGCTGGTCGAGGGCAGGGTGGTGGTGGATGGCGACGAGGCAATGCGCAAGCGCCCGATCGAGCCGCTGTTGGTGGCGCTCCGTTCACTTGGCATCGATGCCACCAGCGAGACCGGCTGTCCCCCCGTGGTGATCAACGGCACCGGTTCCTTCGGTCGCGGCCGGGTCGAGATCGATGGCGGGCTCTCGAGCCAGTATGTTTCGGCGCTGCTGATGGCGGCGCCGTTCGGCGAGGGCCCGATCGAAGTGGCGCTCACCGGCAAGGATCTCGATGCCCGCGGCTATGTCAACCTGACGCTCGCGGCGATGCGGGCCTTCGGCGCCAGCGTCGAACAGCTCGACGAAATGACCTGGCAGGTGCAGCCCACCGGCTACCAAGCGAGCGATTTCCACATCGAGCCCGACGCTTCGGCGGCGACTTACCTCTGGGCGGCGGAAGCCTTGACCGGCGGCAGGATCGACCTTGGCGTGCCGATGGACGCCTTCACCCAACCCGACGCCGAAGCGGCCAAACTGATCCGGATGTTTCCGCACATGCCAACGGTGATCGACGGCTCGCAGATGCAGGACGCAGTGCCGACGCTCGCCGTGCTCGCGGCGTTCAACGAGACGCCGGTGCGCTTCGTCGGTATTGCCAACCTTCGGGTCAAGGAATGCGACCGGATCTCGGCGCTCTCCACCGAGCTTAACCGCATCCGGGCGGGCCTCGCGCATGAAGAAGGCGACGACCTGGTGGTTGCGTCCGACCCGCGGCTCAGCGAGCTCAGGCACCGCAACGAGCGGACCAGCATCGAGACCTATGAAGACCACCGCATCGCCATGAGTTTTGCGCTGGCGGCGCTGAAGATCGGCGGGATTACGATCCTCGATCCGGACTGCGTGGGGAAGACCTATCCGGGGTATTGGGATGCGTTGCGGTCGCTGGGGGTGGAGACGGTGGCGGCTTAGGTCGCTCCTCGCTCCGCTCGAATCGGCGATGCTTGCGCATCGCATACCCCTCATCGCAACCGCAGGTTGCGCGCTTCGAGCGACAGCAAGGAGCGGCTAGCCGCTACGCCGCGACGATGTCCTCGTCGCCCAGCTCGGTTTCGCCGACCACCATGTTGCGGCCGCGGTGCTTGGCGGCGTAGAGGCAGCGGTCGGCGCGCTCGATCAAGGTCGAGGGCGTGTCGCTGGTGCGGTACATGGCGACGCCGAACGAGGCCGTGACGCGGCCGAGCTTCTCGTTGGTCGAGCGCTTCAGCAGTTCCTTGGCCTGGATGGCCTTGCGGATGTTGTCGGCGAGGATCACCGCGCCTTCGAGGTCGGTATCGGGGAGCACGGCGGCGAATTCCTCGCCGCCATAGCGGGCGGCGATGTCCCGGCCCTTGATGTTGGATTTGAGCGTCATCGCAACGAGGCGCAGCACCTGGTCACCGGTCTGGTGGCCCCAGGTGTCGTTGAAGCGCTTGAAGTGATCGATATCGATCAGCATCAGGCACATGTGGTCGCCGTGTTCTTCAGCCCGGCTCACGGCGCGCAGCAACCCATCATCGAAGGCCTTGCGGTTGTAGACCTTGGTGAGCGGGTCGAGCAGCGCCTCGCGGCGGACATCGTCGAGATCGCGCTGCAGCGCCTCGATATCGTCGCGCGAGGCGGCGAGGTTCATTTCGAGCTTATGGTTGGCATCCTGCATGCGGCGGGTTTCCGCCAGCAGCGCGTCGGCCAGGGTCCGCAGTTTGGTGGCATCCAACTCGTCCGAACCGAGGTCGCCGCTGGCAACCTGGAGCGAGGCCGAGTAGGCGCCGGCCGTGGTCATGGCGGTGTCGATGGCATCGTGAATGGCAACGATGCGGTTCGACATCCGCTGCGATACGCTGGAGATGCGTTCGTTGGCGTCCTGCGCCCGGAGGAACTCGTTGTAAAGCCGCTCGGCGATATCGGCGGTCGGGTGTCCGTCGCGGAAGATGGCGTTGACGCGGGCGTTGAGCGCCGGATTGATGCCAGTGGCATAGGTGTAGAGCAGTTCATAGAACTGCGGGTACGGAGGAATCGTGGCCCGCTTCAGCAGGTCCAGCGCCGCATTGGCATAACCGAGGGCGCGTCTGAATTCCTGTTCTGACACCGTTCCCCCAAGCCCGGCTCCTGCCGGTTGTTCGGCCGGCATTGTCAGTTGTTCGGCATTAACGGGGCGTAAAAACACGGCGATCTGCTAGCAATTCTACTGAGATCGCCGTGGAAGTTCTGTAGATCGCGGCTATTTCCGCAGCAGGAAGGCCGGGATCGGACCGTCAGAACCGAAAGGCGAATCGGCGACGATGCCTTCGATGTGCTGAGGACGCGGTTCGCGGGCGGGTTTTTCGCCGCCATTGCTACGATTGTTGTCGTTGCGAGGCGCATCGTTGCGCTGAGGGCGGCGAGGCCGCTCGCTGCGTTCCTCGCGCGGCTGCTGGGTCTCCTGCACCGCCGCAGCTTCGACCGGCGCGGCGGTCTCCCGCGAGCCGCGGCCACCGCGCCGACCGCGGCCGTCACGCAGCGAACGAACTTCGCCGCGTTCCTCGGTGCGCGTCGCTTCGGAACGCTCGACCGATCCGCCACCCAGCTTCACCTCGGGAATATCCTTGGCGATCAGCTTGGTGATGGCATCGACATATTTGCCGTCGGAGGGCGTGGCGAGCGTAATGGCGACACCCGAGCGGCCGGCACGGCCAGTGCGGCCGATGCGGTGCACGTAGTCCTCGGCGTGGGTCGGCACGTCGAAGTTGAACACGTGGCTCACCGCCGGGATGTCGAGGCCGCGGGCCGCCACATCGCTGGCGATCAGCAGCTGCAGCTTGTCGGTCTTGAAGCTGTCGAGCGTTTCCATGCGGCTCTTCTGGTCCATGTCGCCATGCAGCCCAGCGGCCGAAAAGCCGTGGCGCTCCAGCGAGCGGGCGAGGGTGGCCACATCGCGCTTGCGATTGCAGAAGATGATCGCGTTCTTGAGGTTCTCTTCGCCACGGATCAGGCGGCGCAGCGCGTCGCGCTTTTCCTCCGGCTTGCCGGAGACGCGGACGATCCGCTGCTCGATGGTCTCGGCGGTCGAGTTCTGGCGGGCGACCTCAAGCTTGATCGGGTCGCGCAGGAACCGGCTGGTCAGGCGCTGGATTTCCGGCGGCATGGTGGCCGAGAAGAATAGCGTCTGCCGGCGCGGCGGCAACAGGCCACAGATGCGCTCGATGTCGGGGATGAAGCCCATGTCGAGCATGCGATCGGCCTCGTCGATGACGAGAATGTCGACGCCGGTGAGCAGGATGCGGCCGCGCTCGAACTGGTCGAGCATGCGGCCGGGCGTGGCGATCAGCACGTCAGCGCCGCGATCGAGCACCCGGTTCTGGTCTTCGAAGCTGACGCCGCCGATCAGCAGGGCAACGCTGAGCTTGTGGTTCTTGCCGTACTTCTCGAAGTTCTCGTGCACCTGCGCTGCGAGTTCGCGCGTCGGTTCGAGGATCAGCGTGCGCGGCATGCGGGCGCGGGCCCGGCCGCTTTCGAGCAGCGTGAGCATCGGCAGCACGAACGACGCGGTCTTGCCGGTGCCGGTCTGTGCGATGCCGATGATGTCCCGCTTCTGCAGGACATGCGGGATAGCCTGCGCCTGGATATCGGTGGGCTTGGTGTAGCCGGATGCGGCAACCGCATCGATCACCTTGGCGCTAAGGCCCAACCCGGAAAAGTCATTTGCCAAATCAGTGGTCCGCTCAAGTAGGGAAGGCAGGTCGACGGGCAGCTACTTGAGGAGGTGCGGGTCGACGAACAGGTCGCAAAGTACAAGCCGGATAATCAGGCTTCGCCTTGCAGCAACCGATCCGGACTCCGCCCTGTCCGGGGCTGCGCGCGACGCGCCCGGAACATAGTGGAAACCCCTTGCGAGTCAACGGGGTTCGCGGGCGGGTGATTAATTGTGGTCGGTCAGGCCGTGCCGACATCGAGCATGACGATTTCCGGCCAGTTGCCGATCCGCACGGGAATGACGGAGCAACCAAGGCCGCGCGAGACGATCAGCTCGCGTCCCTCGACAGTGTAATGGCCGGCGGGAAAGCGACGCGAGCCGAGCGATGCCGCCCAGGGGCGCCAGCCCAACAGCGAGATCTGGCCGCCATGGGTGTGGCCGGACAGCGTCAGGCTGACGCGGTCGGGTACTTTGGGGAAGATATCAGGCTCGTGGGCGAGGAGCAGGGTCGGCTCGCCGTCGGGGATCTGGGCCAGCGTGGCGTCGAGGTCGTCGAGCCCCCAGGTGTGCCGGCCGTCATGGACGCCGCCGGGCAGGATACCCAACTGGTCGCCAAGACCGGCAAGCCAGAACGGGTGCCCGTCCTTTTCGAGGCGGATGGCTTCGTTGACGTAGGTGGCGATACCGGCGTCACGCAACGCCGTGCGGGCCAGCGGCGTCATCGAATGGTCCAACTGGAAGGCGCGGTCCTCCCAGTAGTCGTGATTACCGAGAACGGCATGCACACCGAGCGGAGCGGAGAGCTTGCCGAGCGCGCTGGCCCATTCGACATTGGCGACCTGACCGGTCCTGAGCCGCATGCCGCTGACATAATCCCCGAGCAGCAGGATGACGTCCGCGCCCAATCCTTGCGTCTGCGCGCACAGCTCCTCGATGCGGCTCAGGTCCATCCAGGGCTCGCAGGCATGGAGATCGGCAATGACGGCGGCGCGCAGTTTCAGGCCGGCCGGCCAGCCGCGCGGCGTGAGGGCGTAGGTGGTGACGCGCGGACGGGCGAGGGCCTCGATGAAGGGGTAGGCGGCAGTGGCGATCAGCCCGAGCACGCCCACGCCGAAAAGCTTCAGCAACCCACGTCTGGTGATCATGTTCGCCCCTGACCCTCAGGGACGCTCGTCCCTAGATATCCAGATCGGTGACGAATGCGGCGTTTTCCTGGATGAAGTCGAAGCGGGCTTCCGGGCGGTTGCCCATCAGGCGGTCGACCGACAGCCGCGTCTCCTCGAAGTCGTCGCGGATGCGGACCTGCAGCAGGGTGCGGGTCTTCTTGTCCATCGTTGTTTCGCGCAGGTGCACATAGGGCATCTCGCCGAGGCCCTTGAAGCGGGTGATATCCGGCTTCTTGCCCTTGAACTCATCTGCCAGCAACTGGTCGCGGTGCGCGTCGTTCATCGCATAGGCGACCTTGGGGCCGGCGCTGATGCGGAACAGCGGCGGCATCGCGAGGTAGAGATGCCCGCCCTCGATCAGCTTGGGCATCTCCTGGAAGAAGAAGGTCATCAGCAGCGAAGCGATGTGGGCGCCGTCGACATCGGCGTCGGTCATCAGGATGACCTTGTCGTAGCGCAGCTCATCTTCACGATAGCGGTCACGGGTGCCGCAACCGAGCGCCTGGGTCAGGTCGGCGATGGCCTGGCTGGCCTGCACCTTGTCGCGAGTGGCGCCGGCGACGTTGAGGATCTTGCCGCGCAGCGGCAGGATGGCCTGGCTCTTGCGGTCGCGCGCCTGCTTGGCGCTGCCGCCGGCCGAGTCACCCTCGACGATGAAGATCTCGGCGCCCTGGGCGGCCGATTGGGTGCAGTCGGCGAGCTTGCCGGGAAGGCGGAGCTTTCTGGTCGCGGACTGGCGGTCGACCTCTTTCTCTTTCTTCCGCCGCAGCCGCTCCTCGGCGCGCTCGATGGCCCAGTCCAGGAGCTTGGAGGCCTGGTTGGGTGAGGCGGCGAGCCAGTGGTCGAACGGGTCGCGCAGCGCCGCATCGACGATGCGGGTGGCCTCGGGCGAGCTGAGCTTGTCCTTGGTCTGGCCGACGAATTCCGGCTCGCGCACGAACACCGAGAGCATGGCCGAGCACTGTACCAGCACGTCTTCGGCAGTCAGCTGCGCGGCGCGCTTGTTGCCCGAGAGCTCGGCATAGTTGCGCAGGCCGCGGAGCAGGGCGACGCGCAGGCCCTGTTCGTGCGTGCCGCCATCGCCGGTCGGTACGGTGTTGCAGTAGGAGTTGACGAAGCCGTCACCGAGGCACCAGGCCACAGCCCATTCGACCGAGCCGTGCGTGCCGGGCTTGCCGATGATGCCCGAGAAAATGTCCTCGGCGATGCGGGGTTCGCCTTCGATGCGGTTGGCGAGGAAGTCGCGCAGGCCGCCGGGGAAGTGGAAGGTCGCCTTGGCCGGTACATCCGCCGTGGCGAGGCTCTCGTCGCAGGTCCAGCGGATATCGACGCCACCGAAGAGGTAAGCCTTCGAGCGGGTCATCTTGAACAGGCGGGCGGCAGAGAACTTGTGCTCGCCGAAGATCTGGGGATCGGGGTGGAAGCGCTGCGTGGTGCCGCGGCGGTTCTGCACCTTGCCCACCGTCTCGACGGCGCCCAGTGGTTTGCCGCGCGAGAACGCGATGCGGTAGAGCATCTGGTCGCGCGCCACCTCGGTGATGAGGCTGTCGGACAATGCGTTGACCACCGAGACGCCGACGCCGTGCAGGCCGCCGGAGGTCTCGTAGGCCTTGCCGTCGAACTTGCCGCCGGCATGCAGCCGCGTCATGACGATTTCGAGCGTCGAGACACCGGGGAATTTCGGATGGTTCTCGACCGGGATGCCGCGGCCATTGTCGGTGACGGTCAGGAACCCGTCCTCGCCGAAATGCACTTCGATGCGGCTGGCGTGGCCGGCGATCGCCTCGTCCATCGAGTTGTCGATGACTTCGGCGAACAGGTGGTGCAGCGCGTTGGCGTCGGTGCCGCCGATATACATGCCGGGGCGGCGGCGCACCGGCTCGAGGCCTTCGAGCACCTCGATATCGGCAGCCGAATAGGAGGCGGCGTGGGCGACGCTCGGGGGAGGGCTGGCAGCCGGCGTTTTCGGCGTGGGAGTAGCAGGCGTACGCTGGGGCGCAGCGTCCTCACCATCAGGGCCGAAAAGGTCTTCGATCGCCGCCATGAAATCTCCGTCCGAGGCGCGAATCGTGCGCCTCACAAGCTCTAGCATACTTGCTGCTTTGGGTGGGTTAAGCGGGAGGTAGGGCCCGGCGCTCGAGCTGTCAACCGGTCGTGAACGGCATGTGAATGCACGGTTCCGCGAGCATTCAACGGCCGGGCATTATTCCACTGCTCGAGATTGCGGAGCGCCCAGCTGGGGCCAGTAGGCAGTGTCCGGGCTGGGTGTTCGGCAATCTCACATCGACTGCGCCTGATCTCACTCGGAATTCCGCCGCCCAGGTTGCCTTGCAACATGAACGGTGGATGAACGGGCGATACCGCATTGGTTAAGAATGCAACCTTTAGGGTCGTGGCACGCTAGCGGACCTGGCACCAGTTGATCTTGAAGGAGACTATCATGACCTCAATCCTCTCATCCGTAATGAAGTCCGGCCGTGCCGCTATCGTTGCCGTGACCCTCGGTGCGGCGGCGTTCACCGCCATGCCGGTCCAGGCCCAGTCGTTCAACTTTGATTTCGGCATTCAGGGCGGCGGCAACAGCTTCTCGTACGGCTTCGACAATGGCCGTCGGATGAAGCGCGACTGCCTGACCAACAACGAAGTCCGCCGCGGCCTGCGCCGGGCCGGCTTTGACGACATCCGCTTCGTCGATCGTCGCGGGGTCCGGGTAAAGGTGGTGGCTGATTATGGCCGTCGCACCTACGCCATGACCATCAACCGCTGCACCGGCCGCGTCTCGGATATCGAGCGGCTGCGTCGCCCGTACTTCCCGGGCTTCCAGTTCCAGTTCCGCTTCTAGCCAAGTTCCGGCGGGAGCCGGTTCCTCCCTCGCGCTCCCGCCAGATCCCGGCCCCTCAGGGCCGGGATCTTTTGTTTGGTGATTTGCAAAGGAGAACGACATGAAAGCTACCATGCTTATCCGCGCCGCCGTGCTTGGGCTGGCGCTCGGCGCTTCGGCACTCCCCGTGCAGGCGCAGAGCATGCAGTTCCAGTTCGGCTTCGGCACCGACGGCTTCGGCTATCGCCGGCCGCTGATCTGCATCGAGCTGACCGACCGGCAGATCCGCAACGCGGTGCGCCAGCAGGGCTACACCAACATCTCGCTCAATGTGCGCAACGATCGGCGCATCCAGGTCCGCGCGACACGCGGCAATTGGGTGTACCTGCTCCGCGTTTCCACCTGCACTGGAGCGATCCTCAATCGTGAACGGCTGCGCCGCAGCTGAGGAAATCGCCAGTGAATCCAATGCGCCCGGTTCCGTACAGAGGGCCGGGCGCGTTGTTTTGGAGCACTTGATTCAGACTTCGTTTGCTTCTCGGAAGCACTTTCTTAAGCGCTCGCGGGTATGAATTTCACATACGGTTTTTGTTCGGAGTAGCCGTATGCGCGCCCAAGCCAAGAGCGGTCTCGCGTACCTTGAGACAGCTTTGAGGGCGCCACGCGACAGCGGATGGCAGCAGGCCGGATTTGATAGTTTTGCGTACCGGCTTGCCCATCTTGCTTTGCCCCGCCCGCTGACCCTCGCTGCCGTGGCTGTGTTCTTCTACCTGGCGTGAAGGCCGGGTGTTGCTGCTTGTGACCCGAATGGACGGTGTCATCTCGGCGAAAGCGGGGATCTCGTTAAGCGTGGAAAGCGCTGTAACTCCCCCTTTAGGTGAGAGGCTCGGATTCCCCCACCCACCGGGTGTCATCCCAGCGAAAGCTGGGACCCAACTCGCCGCAGCGCAGGTGGATGAATGGGTCCCAGCTTTCGCTGGGATGACACCGAGTTTGGGGTGCAACCGGTGCGAACCGACGCCCTCAGTTCTCGAGCCGCCTGTCCTTGGGCAGCCACTGCAAACAGAGGTTCCCGCTTTCGCGGGAATGACCCGGTGGCTGTGGAAGGGGGGGAAAGGCTGCCACTTGACCTGCAATCGCCCCCGGTGCTCTAAGCATTTTGTCCGCAATGCCAACCAAGGAGGGTCGCGTGGGCTATCGTCATGACCAGCACCGCAGTCGCGGCCCTGTTTCGGCCCTGCAGCTTTAGTTGCAGGGCTGACCGAACGGGTCCGGACGTCCTCGTCGTCTCACACCATTCTGGTCTGCCCAAGCCGGCTCCGCTTCGCGCGTGAGTCATTGACGGCACTGGTCCGCATATGGACCGTCACGATACCAGAGAGACGAAAATGGGCTCGATCAGCCTCAAGCACCTTTCCATCACCGCCACCGATCCGCTGTTCCGCGACCTGAGCCTCGTCGTCGCCGATGGCGACCGGGTCGGGCTTGTTGCAGGCAATGGGCTCGGCAAGACCTCGCTGCTGCGCGTCATCGCCGGGCTGGCGGAACCCACCAGCGGCGAAGTGGTTCGTTCGCGCGGCCTGCGCATCGGCTATGTCGAGCAGGACGTGCCGGCGGCGCTGATGCCGCTGACCATGCGCGACGCCGTGCTGGATGCCCTGCCGGCTGCCGACCGCGAGACCGACGCCTGGCGGGCCGATGTGGCGCTCGATGGGCTGGAGACGCCCTATGAGCTGCGCGACCGGCTGGTTTCGGCGTTGAGCGGCGGCTGGCAGCGCTTGATGCTGATCGCGCGGGTATGGGTGACCGATCCCGATGCGCTGCTGATGGACGAGCCGACCAACCATCTCGACCTGTCAAAGCTGTTCCGGCTGGAGACCTGGCTCAACCGTGAGGCCCGCAATATTCCGCTGATCGTGGCGAGCCACGATCGCGACTTCCTCGATGCGGTGACTAACCGGACGCTGTTCCTGCGGCCGGGAACCTCGCGCTACATGCCGCTCGGCTACTCGGCGGCCCGGCTCGAAATCGAACGCGAGGACGCCTCGCAGGAGGCGCAGAACGAGCGCGACCTGAAGGAAGCCACGAAGCTGAGGAAGCAGGCCGCGAAACTCAACAATATCGGCATCAACTCGGGCAGCGACCTGCTGGTGGTCAAGACCAAGCAGTTGCGCGAGCGGGCCGCGAGGATCGAGGAGGCGGTGCGTCCGGCGCATCGCGAGCGCTCGGGCGAGATCAGGCTCAGCAACCGCGGCACCCACGCCAAGCTGCTGGTCGGCATCGAGAACGTGACGGTGACGACGCCATCGGGGCAGGCGCTGTTCAAGATCGACAAGCTCCACATCTTCCAGGGCGATCGTGTGGTGCTGCTGGGCAAGAACGGCGCCGGCAAGTCGCAACTGGTCAAGCTGATCCACCGCGCCATGGTGGAGCCGGACAGCGTGCCGGGCATAAAGGTCACGCCGTCGCTGGTGCTGGGCTATACCGACCAGGACATGTCGCAACTGCCGGTCAAGGAGACGCCCGAGAGTTTCATCTCGGTGACCTTCAAGCAGCCGGATGCACGGGTGCGGAGCCTCCTCGCGAGCACCGGCTTCGTCATCGAGAAACAGTCGCGGCCGATCGGCCAACTGAGCTTCGGCCAGCGGGCGCGCCTGGGGCTGCTGGCGCTGCGGCTGACCGAGCCGAACTTCTACCTGATGGATGAGCCGACCAACCATGTCGACATCCCGGGCCGCGAGGCGCTGGAGAGTGAGATCCTCGCTCACGAAGCCACGGCCGTGCTGGTCTCGCATGACCGTAGTTTCGTGCGGAATGTCGGGACACGGTACCTGGAGATCAGCGGCAAGCGACTCAAGGAGGTCGATGGGCCGGAGGCGTTCTTCGAGGAGATGATGCTGGAGACTGAGCAAGTCTAGATCGTTCGACTTAGTACAAACTGCCTAGACGCTTGGCTGGCGGCCAAGGCGGTGAACAGAAATCGCTCAATGCCCCGTGTTGCTCCGCTGAAATACTGTTCAGTTGGTTGGCTGGTAAGGTCTGAGTCATGGCTGAATAGGCAATCTTGCGTACGATAGTGTGAGATTGTTCGGCGATGGCTTGGACGATGCAGAACGGACCCGCCGGCAGGGCCGACGCGAGCAGTCGCAAGGATGCTCGCTTCATCGGCGATGTAATGGGCAGCTATGTGCTGGCGGCGCGCGCGCAGACGCCGGGCGCCGTGCAGGTGTTTGCCTGCCGTTCGCGCAGCGTCTCGGCCCATGAGGCGGTGGTGAACGCGCCGGTCAGCGGGGCGCCTGGCGACGCGTTGACCATGACGTTGCAGGGCCTGGGGCTCGTGCGCGGCAGGATCACCCGCATTCTCGAGGGTGGCTTCGCCGTGGCGTTCGATTGCACCGAACAGGAGCGCGCCGTGCTGAGCTCCAGGATCGACTGGCTGAAGCGCCGGACGCTGAAGACGGTCAGCGATCGGCGGGCGCACAAGCGGGTGCTGCCGCGGGAGACGCGCGCCAGCTTGACGCTGGGCGACGGACAGCGCTTCGACTGCTTCATCATCGACATGTCGCAGTCGGGCGTCGCGGTGTCGGCCGATGTGCTGCCGCCGGTTGGCTCGCTGGCCGGGGTGGGCGCGGTTCCCGGCCGGGTGGTGCGGCACATCGAGGCCGGCTTTGCTGTGCAGTTCGGCGAGGTGCAGCAGATCGGTCAGCTCGAGGCGTTGCTGACGCTCAAAACCAGCGACCACCGCATCCTCGCTGGCGAGCGCCTGAAGCTGAGCAAGTAGCGCTCACGCCAAGTATGGGAAACAAATCCTTGCCGGCGTGCCGAGGGATTTCCAGTACGGCGCAACTGGCTGTTCAAGCTTACACGCTAGCGTGATGATAACGATTACATCGAACGCCGGCCAGGAGGCTTGCAATGGGGCAGAACGCCTCCCAGCGCTCCAGCGACATCCGCTTCATCGGGGCGCTGATGGGGCGCTACCTGCTTGCCAGCCGCAAGAACCGCAGCCATCGGGTGCAGGTGTTTGCCTGCCGGCTGCAATCGATCTCGCCGCAGCTGATGGTGGCCTCGGCGCCGGTACTTGGGGCACCGGGCGAGGAACTCTCCGCCAATTTCGAGCCGTTCGGCACCGTCAGGGGGCGGGTCGATCGATTGATCGATGGCGGCTTCTCGATGGCCATCGAGACCAGTGCCGAGGAACGCGACCTGCTGATCAAGCGCATCGGCTGGTACAAGAAGCGGGTCTTCCATGGGGTTGCCGACAAGCGGGCGCATCGCCGGGTGATGCCGAGGGATCCGCGCTCCACCATCCTGTTCGCCGACGGGAGCCGCCTGCCGTGCCTGATCATCGATATGTCGCGCTCGGGCGCAGCTTTATCGGCTGACGTGCAGCCGGACCTCGGCACGCCACTGGCGGTCGGCCGTGTGGTAGCGCGCGTCGTGCGCTGGCTCGACGTCGGCTTCGCCGTACAGTTCCTGGTCGAGCAGGAGCCGGAAAGCCTCGAGGACCGGCTCCACCTCGTCGACGCGTGACGGCTAGCGCTCGGTGAAGGCCAGCTTGGCGCCGAGCGCCACGAAGGCGGCGGCGAAGGTGCGGCGCATCCAGGTGAGGACGCGCGGACGGGTGACCACGTGCTGGCGCACCGCCGCGGCAAATATCCCGTAGATGGCAAAGATCACAAAGGTCATCGCCATGAACACCGCGCTCAGTTCCAGCATCTGGGGCAGGGCGTCGGCGCTGTCGGTCCTGACGAACTGCGGCAGGAAGGCAAAAAAGAAGATCGACAGCTTTGGGTTGAGGATGTTGATCAAGATGCCCGAGACCAATACCTGACGGACCGATTTCGGGGCCGCATCGGTGTCGACGCTGAGCGCGCCTTTCTCCCTGAGCGTCGCCCAGGCCATGTAGAGCAGGTAGGCGACGCCGAGATACTTGATGATCTCGAAGGCGAGCGCGCTGGTGTGGAGCAGGGCGGCGAGGCCGGTGATCGCGGCCGCCATGTGCGGGATGATTCCGAGGGTGCAGGCGAAAGCCGCGAGGATGCTGGCGCGGGCGCCGCGGGTCAGCCCGGCGGCCAGGGTATAGAGCACGCCGGTGCCCGGCGAGGCGACGATGACCAGCGTGGTGATGAGGAATTCGGGCGTCATGGCGGGCTCCTGACCAGCGAGGGCGGTGCCAGCATAGCCATGCCGACAAAGAGCGCCAGAGGGTTGGCGATGCAGGTGATTTGGCATCTTCACAAGTCGCTGCTAGGCTCCCAGCCATGAAGCGCATCGTGCAAAGCCGGCCGATCGACTCGCCCTTCGTCGAGAGCATCAGCTCCGTTCGTTTCGACACGACCGGGACGACGCTGATGCAGCCCGACGGCTGCTGGGATATCGCCATCATCAAGCGCGGCGACGAGACGATGGTGCTGCGCACCGGGCTCACCACGCAGGCGGTGGTCTACGAGCACGAAGCGGGCGATGAGCAGCTGGTGATCTCGTTCAAGCCACACAGCTTCATGCCGCTGATGCCCGGCGACATCATGCGCGACGAGGGCGTGATGCTCGAAAAGTTCGGCAAGGGCGGGTTCTGGATCGGCACCGACGTGCGGGAGATCCCGACCTTCGAGAATGCCGATGTGTTCGTCGAACGGCTGGTGCGCGACGGGATCATCGACAGCAACGAGCTGGTGGCCTCGGTGGTCGAGGGACAGCCCAAGGCGATGACCGAGCGGACGCTGCAGCGGCATTTCCTCAGGACCACCGGGCTCACCTACAAGCACTTCACGCTGGTGCAGCGGGCGCAGAAGGCTGTTTCCATGCTGCAGATGGGCCGGCCGGCGGTGGACGTGGCGCTGGCGCTGGGCTTTTCCGACCAGGCGCACATGATCAACTCGCTGAAGGCGATCATGGGCCAGACGCCGAGAGAGATCGTTCGCGAGGCGACGAACGAAATCGTTCGCGCCGGACCTGATGAGGTTGTCGGAAACTTCCAATAATCCCGAGTGGGGGTTGGGTACGAAGGGGTGTCTTCAACGATCACCCCGAAACGGAGTACCCGAAATGGCCACCATCACCCCCTTCAAGATCGACGTTTCCGCCGCTCAGCTGCAGGACCTCAAGGACCGTCTGGCTCGCACCGTGATGCCGAGCGAAGTCGATGGCAGCTGGGCCGCCGGCCCGACCAATGCCTATGTCCGTGGCGCCGTCGACCGGCTGCTGGGTGGCTTTGACTGGCGCAAGGCCGAGGCCGAGATCAACCAGCTGCCGCAGTTCACCACCGAGATCGATGGCCAGAACGTCCATTTCATCCATGTGAAGTCCGCCGAAAAGAACGCCACGCCGCTGCTGCTGATCCATGGCTGGCCCGGCTCGATCGTCGAGTTCCTCGACGTGATCGGGCCGCTGACCAACCCGGTGGCGCATGGCGGCAGGGCCGAGGATGCGTTCGACGTGGTGGTGCCCTCGCTGCCCGGCTTTGGCTTTTCCGGTCCGACCCGCGAGGCCGGCTGGAACAATGTGCGGATCGGCAAGGCCTTCATCGAGCTGATGAGCCGGCTGGGCTACCAGCGCTTCGGTGTGCAGGGCGGCGATGCCGGCGCCATTATCGGTCCCGAGATCGGCCGGCTGGCGCCGGAGCGGGTGATCGGCGTGCACCTCAATGCCGCAACCATGGGCTTCATTCCGTTCGGCCCGGTGTCGCCGGAGGAGATCGCGACCTTCACCGACAGCGAGAAGGTGCGCCTGCAGCGGGTGCAGCGCTTCATGGCGGAGCATTTCGGCTTCAACGTCATGCAGTCGAGCCGCCCGCAGACCCTGGCCTACGGCATCTCGGACTCGCCGGCGGGGCTCTTGGCCTGGATCAGCGAGCTGTTCACCAGCTTTGGCGATCGCGTCGACGCCGTGCCGATGGACCGGTTCCTGACCAACTTCATGATCTACTGGTTCACCGGCACCGCGGCCTCGTCGATCCGGCTCTACTACGAGAATGCACATGATCCGGAGGCCTGGTCGCCCAAGGCGAACTCGGGCGTGCCGACCGGCGTTGCGGTGTTCGGCTTCGACGAAGTGCCGATCCGCCGTTACGGCGAGACCAGCAACACCATCGTGCGCTGGAACGAGTTCGACGTCGGCGGGCACTATGCCGTGCTGGAAGTGCCCGGCGTCTGGGTCGGCGACGTGCGCGGGTTCTTCAGCCAGATCGGTTGAGGCGTGGTCTTTGCGAGAAAAAGGAAAGGGCCCTTCTGGGCCCTTTCGTTCGTCAGGAGGCGGGCTGACGGCGGAACAGGCCGCGGATCGCCTTCCAGGCCGGGCCGATCACCTTGCCGGCCACCGGGATCAGGATAAGGCCCAGTGCGAGGCCGAGGACCAGATCGGCGAGGATGGTCGCGAGCCCTTCGACAAAGCCGCCGAGCGCCGGCAGCATTGCTTCGGCGCCGTGGGCGATGGCTTCGATCAGGTGCTCGATCTGGTCGAGGCCGAAGCCGGCGAGGCCGTGGACGACGATACCGCCGCCGACCCAGATCATCGCCGCGGTACCAACGATGCTGAGGGTCTGCATCACCCAGGGCATGGCGATGAGGATGCCGCGACCGGTGGCGCGGCCGACGCCGGTGCGGCCCTTGCTGGCGAGCGCCAGGCCGAAATCGTCGGCTTTGACGATCAGCGCCACGGCGCCATAGACCGCCGCGGTGATGCCGAAGGCGACGACCACCAGCACCAGCGCCTGCTCCCAGAACGGCAGGTCGGGCAGGGCGGCGAGCGCGATGGTCATGATCTCGGCCGAGAGGATGAAATCGGTCTGGATGGCGCCAGCGACCCGCTCTTCCTCGAGCTTCTTGGGATCGGCCGGCTGCGGCAGGGCTTCTGCTTCGTGCGCATGCGCCTCGTGCGGGAACACCGCCTCGAACACTTTTTCGGCGCCCTCATAGCAAAGGTAGGCACCACCGATCATCAGCAGCGGGGTGATCAGCCAGGGTGCGAAGAAGCTCAGCGCCAACGCGGCCGGCAAGAGAAACAGCAGCTTGTTGCGGATCGAGCCGACAGCGATCTTCCATACGATCGGCAACTCGCGGTCGGCCGAGAAGCCGGTGACGTAGCGCGGCGTCACGGCCGCATCATCGATCACCGCGCCGGCGGCCTTCAATCCGGCTTTGGCCGCTTGTCCCGCCACATCGTCGATCGAGGCGGCGGCGACCTTGGCGAGGGCGGTCACGTCATCGAGAAGGCCGAGTAGTCCAACGCTCATTCCGAATCCCCTTGCTTGCACACCATGCCAGCCTGAGCGCTTGCGGGAAACTGCTGTCATCGACGCCGACGCGAGGCTAGAAGCAGTTCCCCTGACCGTGGGACCGGCATCGGCGGCGGGGGCACAAGGGGGATGCAATGGCCGAGCGTCGGTTCATGCAACACACGGACCTGGCATCGTTCGCAGCCGCGCTACCTGGCGGCAGGCAACTGACAGGATTTGAGCGGTTGGCAGGTGGCAGCAAGAAGGGCGTCTATCGGCTGATGCTCGATGATGCGTCTTCGGTGGTCCTCTACGCCTGGAGCGCTGCCGAGAACTACTGGACCGACAATAGCACTGATCCGCGCGACCCCTTCGCCGAGGCCTCGGGACTGGATCTGCTGGAAGCGGCCAGCCTGGCGCTGGCGGAAGCCGGCGCGCGGGCACCCGCGCTTCTGCTCGTCGACCGCAGCCAATCGATCTATCCGGCCGACATCGCCATCGTCGAGGATTTGCGAGGCGGCACACTCGAGGCGATGATCTCCAGCGATGCCGGCGCAGCGGCAGCTCCCCTGCGCTCAGTGGGTGCGATGCTTAACGGCATGGCCAAGTACCGGGGTCCGAGGCTGGGCAAGGTCGCTGCCGTCGTGGCCGGCAGCGCGCCACAGGACCGCAATGCCGAGCAGATCGTGCTCGATCAGGGCCTCGCGCACCTGGCGAGCGTCGCAACAAAGGTCCCGGAGCTGGGACAGGCGCGCGAGCGGATCGAGGGTGCTTTGCGCGAGCGCCATGCCCGCGTTCGCTCGCGCGGCTGGTACAGCCTGATCCATGGCGAGCTCGGCGCCGACCATGTCATGCTGGATAGCGATGGCCGCCCTGTCATCATCGACATCGAGGGCGTCATGTTCTTCGACGCCGAGTGGGAGCACGAGTTCACGCGGATGCGTTTCGGCAGCAGCTATGAGGCGCTTGGCATAGATGTCGAGCTCGATCCAGAGCGCATGGCGCTCTACGAGCTGGCGCGCTCCCTGTCGCTGGTCGAGGGGCCGCTGCGTATTCTCGAAACCGATTTTCCAGATCGCGAATTTATGCGCGGCATCGTCACCTGGCACACGGGTAAAGTGCTGCGGCTATCCGGCGCCACCACCTGAGAATGGCTGTCGCTGGGCAGTCCGGGCTCGCTCCATCGTGGCTTCAGTACCGCGCTTCAAGGGCGAGCAGTGTCGGCAGAAATTCCGGATGTGCCGCCGTTACCGCCGAACGGAGCCAGACACGGGCCGCATCGTCAAGCGCGGGCACGTAACGCTCGAGATCGAGCAGGTCTTTGTCGCGCGGCTGTTTGCATTTGTAGAGCAGCTGGATTTCGGGCGCGATGATCGGCCAGCCCGATGTGGTCCGCGTGAAGACGCTCCTCAGGGGGCGGCGGACGGTCGGTTCCCGGCGGTATGCCCATTGGCCGTCCAGTTGTGCCTCCGAGACGATCTCGAAATCCCACAGAGGCTCGCCGTGGCGTCGGAGCCAGAGGCTGAACGGTGGGACCGGGAGCGCCGCTCCGGGCTCATGGGGCGTCAGTTGCTTGTTGCGGGCGACGACGATCTCGAAGCCGTCGAGAATCGGCAGCAGCGCAGGCAGGTCGGCGAGAAAGCAGCTGATCTCGATATCGGAATGCAGGCGGCTGACGCTGTCCTGCCATAGGTCGAGCGCCCAGCCTCCGGCGATGCCCCAGTGCACGGTGGCTTCGGCCAGCCATCCGGCAAGCTCACCGGGCGATGTCTCGCGCCAGCGGCTCGACATCAGAGGTCCGCCAGGCGTGTCGCTTCGCGCTTGCCCTGCTCGTAGCCGGCGCGGGCCGAGGGGATGCGGGTTGCCAGGTCCATCTGGTTGGTTCCCATGGCGGTGCGGGAGTTGGGATCCGGGGTGATGACCTCGACGCGGCTGCCCGCCTGGCGCAGCACCGCAACCTCGCTGGCAAGGTCCGCACCCGGCGGCCGGCGCAAGCCCTCGAACTGGCCCGGCGGCAGCGGCCCCGTTCGACCACTGAACGGCGACAGCACGATGACGTTCCTGTAGCCGGAGGCAAGGTCGGCATTGTCGACCGACCGCACGCCGCCGGAAATGTAGCGCGTGCCGTTGATGCGGTGCGTCGGCCCGGCGCCGGGCAGCGAGATGGCCGCCGCGGCCGCATCGACCAGCGCGACACCGGAGTCGCGGTCGAAGGTCGCAAGCTCCCCGGTCTCGGCGTTGACGGCGACGATCAGCATCGGGCGATCGGGCCAGTCGAGGCTCGGCAGCCGCCGGGCGACCAGGGCTCGCCGCTGTTCTGCCACCTCGGGTCCGAAGGACGCATCGCTTTCCAACCCATACGCGGCCATAGCGCGCTGCAGCTCGGCCCGAGTGGTGGCGGCGGCCGAGATGGTCCGCATCCGCTCGAACACTGCCTCCATCGGCCGCGGCGGCGACGCTGGTCGCGACTGGACCGCCGGCTGAGCCGGTGGGGGCGCCAGCGTCGCGGCGAGGAGTTCGGCCGGCGGAATGCCGCTCAGCACCTGCGCCGCCGCATTGGCGCCGGCCGAGGTACCGATCACCAGGTCGGCGGTCTCGGTCAGGTCGACGCCAGCCTCGGCGAGACCCGCGACGATGCCGATCATCCAGGCATTGCCGGCAGCGCCGCCACCGCCGAGCACCAAAGCAAGGTTCTTCTGAGTCATTGCGGCAGTGTTCAGCCCCCGGCTGTTTCTGTCCACCGAAAAGCAGAAGGGCCCGTTGCCGGGCCCTTCCATATTCCTTCGATCGATCCGGCGCTTAGGCCGAGTAGTACATCTCGTACTCGACCGGGTGCGGGGTGTGCTCGAACTTGATGACTTCCGTCATCTTCAGCTCGATATAGCTGTCGATCTGGTCGTCGTCGAACACGCCACCGGCCTTGAGGAAGTCGCGGTCCTTGTCGAGGGACTCGAGGGCTTCACGCAGCGAACCGCAAACGGTCGGGATCTGCTTCAGCTCTTCCTTGGGCAGCTCGTACAGATCCTTGTCCATCGGGTCGCCCGGGTGGATCTTGTTCTTGATGCCGTCGAGGCCGGCCATCAGCAGCGCGGCAAAGCCGAGATAGGGGTTCGCCAGCGGATCGGGGAAGCGGACTTCGACGCGCTTCGACTTCGGCGATTGGCCGAAGGGGATGCGGCACGAAGCCGAGCGGTTGCGCGCCGAGTAGGCGAGCAGCACCGGAGCTTCGAAGCCCGGCACGAGACGCTTGTAGCTGTTGGTGGTCGGGTTGGTGAAGGCGTTGATCGCCTTGGCGTGCTTGATCACGCCGCCGATGTAATACAGCGCTTCCATGGAAAGGCCGGCATACTGGTCACCAGCGAAGAGCGGCTTGCCGTCCTTCCAGATCGACTGGTGGCAGTGCATGCCCGAACCGTTATCGCCATAGACGGGCTTGGGCATGAAGGTCACGGTCTTGCCGTAGGCCTGGGCGACCTGCTGGATCACGTACTTGTAGATCTGCACGTCGTCGGCCGACTTGATCAGCGGGGCGAACTTGATGCCCAGTTCGTGCTGCGCCGAGGCCACTTCGTGGTGGTGCTTTTCGACGGTGACGCCCATCGAGGCCATGGCGGCGAGCATTTCACCGCGCATGTCCTGCGCACTGTCCAGCGGCGGCACCGGGAAGTAGCCCTTCTTGAGGCCGATATGGTGGCCGGTATTGCCCGACTCGTACTCGGTGTCGTTGTTGATCGGCAGTTCCGAGTGATCGACCGAGAAGCCCACCTTGTAGGTGGTGTTCGAATAGCGGACGTCGTCGAAGATGAAGAATTCGGGCTCGGGGCCGAACACCACAGTGTCGCCGATGCCGAGTTCCTTGACGTAGGCCTCGGCCTTCTTGGCCGTGGTGCGCGGGTCGCGGTTATACGGCTGGTAGGTCAGCGGCTCGAGAATGTCGCAGTTGATGGCGAGGGTAGGGGCGCCGAAGAACGGGTCGAGATAGGCCGAGTTCGGATCGGGCATCAGCACCATGTCGGACTCGTTGATGGCCTTCCAGCCAGCGATCGAGGAACCATCGAACATGGTCCCTTCCTCGAAGAGATCCTCATCGACGACCGTCACATCCATGGTGACGTGCTGCAGCTTGCCGCGCGGGTCGGTGAAGCGGAGGTCGACGTACTTGATGTCCTCGTCCTTGATCTTCTTGAGGATGTCGCTTCCAGTGGTCATTAGGTTCCCCTGTGTAAGTCTGGAGTTGATGCTAGGCGGGAGAGACGCGCGAAGAGGTGCCCCTTAGAGCGCGTCGTCGCCGAATTCGCCGGTGCGGATGCGGATAGCCTGTTCGATCGAATAGACGAAGATCTTTCCGTCGCCGATGCGGCCGGTTTGCGCAGCCGTGCGGATCGCTTCGATTGCCTTCTCGGCGAGGTCGTCGGGGCACACCACCTCGACCTTCACCTTGGGCAGGAAGTCGACGACATATTCCGCGCCCCGGTAGAGCTCGGTATGTCCCTTCTGACGGCCGAAGCCCTTGGCTTCGGTGACGGTGATGCCCTGCAGACCAACTTCCTGCAGCGCTTCCTTCACTTCGTCGAGCTTGAACGGCTTTACGATAGCCTCGATCTTCTTCATTCAGGCCTCCAACAGGCACCGGTCGGGTGCCGCTCGGTTGTATGCAGGGTCCGTGCCAGCTTCCCGGCAGCGGAGAAAACCTTGCCAAAATAAGCGCCTAGGACGAACATCTGATCCGCCGCTCTAGGCACGGCGGCAGGTGCCTGCACAAAGAATGTGCATGACGATGCCGATTTGTTCATTTCGACGGTTCGAAACGAGCAAACAGACAGTGGCAAAGATCGGTTTGCAGCGAAAGTGGGCAAATGCTCGGGCTGAAGAACGGCACCAACGCGCTGGTCGACTATGATCCGGATTGGCCGGCCGAGTGGAGACGCTCAGGGAAGTGCGCTAGGTATCGCTGTTGCAACTGACCGGGAAATGCTGGTGGCGCAGTCGACATACACCTTCTCGTTTGCGGGATATCTGCTGTCGGTTGCCGCCGGGTGCGTGGTCTTCGCGTTGGCGGCGGTGGTGGCGTTCGGCAACGTTGGGCTTGGCATCCCGTTGTTCGCATTCTTCGCCGTCATGATCGGCCTGCTGCCCGCAATGCTGCTGTTTTTGCCGGTAGTGCTGCTCGGCATCTGGCTGGGCAATCGCTTTGAGCTGCGCTCCAGCGGCTATGCCATGGCATTCGGCGCAGTGGGAGCTGCAGCGTACTATCCGCTTGGCATCGGGATCGGAGCCGCTGTCGGCAGTACCGTAGGCGCTTCCCCTTGGCCTGCGGGCATGCTGGCTGCCGCCGGCGCGGTGGCCGGCTATGTCTACTTCGTCACCGAGCGGATCGATCGGGAAGCAAGAAAGCGGCCGCGGCAGCAGGCTGCGCCGCCACCTGTCCATGGGCCGTAGCCGCGTCTCGTCCTGACGTCTGCACCTCTCCCTTTGACCTTCCCCAATTCTTCACATATATGCACGCGACCCGGCCGACGGGGCACCTTGCGGGTGTGGCGGAACTGGTAGACGCACTGGATTTAGGTTCCAGCGCCGCAAGGCGTGGAGGTTCGAGCCCTCTCACCCGCACCAGAGCTCGCCGCGATACTGCCAGCGACTTCGGCCAACCGAATTTTGTAGAGACAACGGGATACCCCAATGCAGGTCACAGAAACCCTCAACGAGGGCCTCAAGCGCAAACTCTCCCTGGTCATCCCCAAGAAGGATCTCAGCGACCGGCTGGATGCGCGGCTCGATGAGCTCAAGGGCACCGCGAACATCAAGGGTTTCCGCCCCGGCAAGGTGCCGACCGCGCACCTGAAGAAGGTCTACGGCCGCTCCGCCATGTCGGAAGTACTGTCGGACGCGATCAACTCGACCGTATCGAAGACCCTCGATGATCGCTCCGAGCGCGCCGCCACCCAGCCCAAGGTCGACCTGCCGGAAGACCAGGGCGTGATCAACCAGGTTCTGGACGGCGAAGCTGATCTCAACTTCGAGGTCAGCTACGAAGTGCTGCCGCCGGTCACCCTGATGGACTTCAAGTCGCTCGCCGTCGACAAGCCGGTGGTCGAGCTCGACGAGAAAGACGTGGACACCGAAGTGCAGCGCGTCTTCGCGCAGCAGCGTGGTTATGAGGAAAAGGGTGAGGACGGCCTCGTCGAGACCGGCGATCGCCTCGGCCTCAGCTTCAAGGGCACGATCAAGGGCGAGGCTTTCGCGGGCGGCTCGGCCGACCATGCGCACCTGACCGTCGGTTCGGGCGAGTTCATCCCGGGCTTCGAAGAGCAGCTCGTGGGCATGAAGAAGAACGAGACCAAGACCGTCAAGGTGACGTTCCCCAAGGACTACGCACAGGACGAACTGGCCGGCAAGAAGGCCGACTTCGAGGTCACCATCCTCCACATCGATGGCCCGAAGGCCGGTGAGCTCAACGACGAGTTCGCCAAGTCGCTCGGTCTCGAGAACGTTGCGGGCCTCCGCGACGCGGTGAAGGACCAGATGAAGACCGCGCTCGACTCGATGGGGCGCCAGGCGATCAAGCGGCAGATCCTCGACCAGCTCGACGAAGGCCACAAGTTCGCCGTTCCCGAGCAGCTGGTGGAAGCCGAGTTCAACACCATCTGGCAGCGCGTCGTGCACGAAGTCGAGCACCACGGCCGGTCCTTCGAAGACGAGGGCACGACCGAGGAAGCGGCCAAGGAGCAGTACCAGAAGATCGCCGAGCGCCGCGTGCGCCTGGGTCTGGTGGTCGCCGAGATCGGCAACCAGAACAAGGTCGAAGTGACCGAGGAAGAGCACCAGCAGGCGCTGATCGCCGAAGTGCGTCGCTTCCCGGGCCAGGAACAGCAGGTCTACGACTACTACCGCAAGAACCCGCAGGCCCTTGCCGGCCTCCGCGCTCCGGTGTTCGAGAACAAGGTGGTGGATTTCGTCACCGAGTTGGCCAAGAAGACCGACAAGCCGATGACCCGCGCCGAGCTCTCCAAGATCATCGCTGCGGACGAAGACGAGGTTCCGGAGGAGCACCACCACTAAGCTGGTGCCTCGATCACAAGTTCAGGGCCGCCCTTCGGGGCGGCCCTTTTTGTTTTGGGCCATGCACTGTTGCTGCGCGATGACATCCGTGAACGGGGCGATGTGGTGGTCACCCCGATCGTGCGGTATTGATGACGCTGGGAACCTCGCGGCGGCTCGGCATGTCAGACAAGAATATTCACACCCTCCTCACGCCTGCCGAAATGGGCCGCGCCGATGCGCTGGCGGTGGCGTCGGGTATTCAGTCGTTCAAGCTGATGGAGGCGGCGGGCAATGCCGTGGCCGAGCTGGTGGCGGAGCGCTATCCGGATGGGCGGGTGCTGATCCTCTGTGGCCCCGGCAATAATGGCGGCGACGGGTTCGTTGCGGCGAAGAAACTCAAGGAGCTCGGCCGCGAGGTGCGGGTGGCGCTGTTCGGCGAGCGCGACCGGCTGACCGGCGATGCGGCGTTCTTCGCCGACCTGTGGAACGGACCGATCCAGGCGGCGCGGCCGGACGGGTTGCGCGGCGCCAAGGTGGTAGTCGACGCGCTGCTCGGCGCCGGGCTCGATCGCGATATCGAGGGCGGTCTCGCGGAACTGATCGAGGCGGTGAACGGGTTGCGCGTGCCGATCGTCGCGGTGGACGTGCCCTCGGGCATCGACGGGTCCAGTGGCCAGGTCCGCGGCGTGGCGATCAAAGCCGATGTGTCGGTGACGTTCTTCCGGCTGAAGCCGGGGCATCTGCTGCTGCCGGGCCGGCAGCAGTGCGGCGAGGTGGTGCTGGCGGAGATTGGCATCCCGGACAGCGTTCTGGGCGAGATCCGGCCGAACCTCAACCGCAACAGTCCCGACCTCTGGCATCTGCCCAGGCTCGAGACGGAGGGGCACAAGTTCACCCGCGGCCACTGCGTCGTGATGTCGGGCGGGCCGCTGCAGACCGGCGCCAGCCGGATGACCGCGACCGCGGCGTTGCGCACCGGGGCAGGGCTGGTGACGCTGGCCGGCGCGCATTCCTCGCTGCTGATCCAGGCCAACCACGTCACGGCGATCATGCTGAAGCCGGTGGATGGCGCGGCGAGCCTGCAATTGCTGTTGCAGGACCATCGGATCAACACGGTGGTGATCGGGCCGGCAGCGGGGCTGGGCGAGGCCACCAAGACGAATGTACTGGCGGTGCTGGCAAGCGACGCGGCGACGGTGCTCGATGCCGATGCGCTGACCAGCTTCAAGGACAGCCCGGAGGCGCTGTTCTCGGCGATCAAGGCGAGGCCTCAGCGGGCAGTGGTGATGACACCGCACGAGGGTGAGTTCGAGCGATTGTTCGGTAAGGTGGATGGCTCGAAGGTCGACAGGGCGCGCTCGGCGGCGCTGCGCTCCGGCGCCATCGTGGTGCTGAAAGGCAGCGACACGGTGGTCGCGGCTCCCGATGGGCACGCGGTGATCAACGACAATGCGCCGGCAATATTGGGCACGGCCGGCTCAGGCGATGTGCTGGCCGGGATCATCGCCGGGTTGCTGGCGCAGGGGATGAAAGGGTTCGATGCCGCCTCGGCCGGGGTGTGGATCCACGGCGAAACGGGGAACCTGTGGGGCGGGCCGGGGCTGATCGCCGAGGATTTGCCGGGCTTGATCCCCGATGTGCTGGCGGAGCTGACTGAGTAGACGCGGTTATGCACGGAGCCATTCCCGCGAAAGCGGGAACCTCTGTTTTCCCGCCTACGGCACGATCGTAAACGGAGCTTCCCGCTTTCGCGGGAATGAGCCGGTGGCTGGGGGCGCCGGAGCTACCAGCTGACCTCCAACCGCTCCAACCCGTGAAAATGGTAGATGTTCTTGTATTGCGGCTCGGCGGCGAGCTTCAGTCCGGGTAGCCGGTCGAACAGGGTCTGCATCGCCACCTGCAGCTCGATGCGCGCCAGCGGGGCGCCGATGCAGAAGTGGATGCCGGCACCGAAGCTGACATTGGCGCCATCCTTGCGGAACGGGTCGAACCGGTTGGCCTCGGCGAAGCGCGAGGGGTCTCGGTTGGCGGCGCCCAGCATCAGGCCGATGGTCTCGCCCTGCTTGAAGCTCAACCCGTTGTCGAGCGTCACATCCTGCAAGGCGTAGCGGGTGAACATGTGGAGCGGCGCATCGAAGCGGATGCACTCTTCGACCGTCGCCTCGGTCTGGTCGGCATCGGCGAACAGGGCCTTGGGGTCGAGGCCGCTTTCGAGGATAGCCTTCACGCCGTTGCCGGTGGTATGGACCGTTGCCTCATGGCCGGCGTTGAGCAGGAGGATGGTGGTCGAGATCACCTCGTCGTCGGTCAGCTTCTCGCCATCGACCTCGGTGGTCAGCATGTGGGTAAGCAGGTCCTCGCGCGGCTGGCGGCGGCGCTCGGCGATCATCTCGCGCACATAATCCATGAACTCGATCGAGGCCTGGTTGGCATCGAGCTCGGTCTCGTAGGTTACGCCGTACATGTACATGGCGACCATGCGGTTGGACCAATCGACCAGTTGCATCGCCATGTCGGCGGGCATGCCGATCATCTCGGCAATGACGATGGCGGGGATCGGCGCCGCAAAGGCGCGGAGCAGCTCGACCTGGCCATCGGCGGCAAAACCGTCGATCAGCTCATTGGCCAGCCGCTCGATGCGGGGACGCAGCTGCTCGACATTGCGTGAGACGAAGGCGCGGTTGACCAGGGCGCGCAGTCGGGTATGGGCCGGCGGCTCGAGGTTGAGCAGGGTGTATTTCTCGGTCTGGTCGAAAGCGGCGGTGTGAGCCTTGGGCGGCGCCATGCCGAGCTGCTCGCGGCTCATCAGGTGGAGGATCTGCCGGCCGAAGCGCTTGTCGCGAAGCAGGGCGCTGACATCCTTGAAGCCGGCAAAGCACCAGTGATCGTAATTGTCCCAGAAGAAGGCCGGTGAGGCCGCGTGCACCGCGTCATAGAAGGCGTAGGGGTCGCGGTAGAAGGCGAGTTCGCGCGGCTGGGCGCTGGCGTGACGGTCGGCGAGGGCGAAGGGAGCGGCTGCGGACAAGAGAGGACCCGTTGAAACTGATACTGCGGGCCATGCTATACGGCGCGTCGGGCGGTCGGGAAGCCATCACGACCTGCTGAAACAGCTTGCCGCAACGGAAAAACCGGCTAGTAGCCTCGCCAGACACTGATTGGAGTTCGAGCCCTTGAGCGACCTCACCCTGACCGAAGCGATCGACAACATCTACACCTCGCTGCGCGAGAACAATGCGGATATCGACGTCCATATCGCGGCGTTGAAGGCGGCGATGGCCAAGGAAGGCGCCAAGGAAGCGGTGTTCGATCCGGCTAAGCTGGCCCAGAACAACCGCCAGGGCCGCAAGACCATGCAGTCCTACTTCAAGAAGCGCGGTGTGGCGGTGGGGTTCAAGGCGTAAGGCGGCCGGCCCTCCCCATACGGGCAGGTTCCGCTGATCCGTGGCTTTGCGCGAATATGTGAGTATTGCGGCCTGCCACATTGGCGCCTATCTGTCGCTTTACCCGCCCTTAACAGGGCATCGCCTTCAGTCGGCCGCGAGCGCTGATTCTTCCTGCCATAAGGGACAAATCTCGAAATGAGAGATCCGGTCGATACCTTCTACAACTACCTCGTGCCCACCGTGGTCGAGCAGACGACGCGCGGCGAGCGCGCCTTCGACATCTATTCGCGCCTGCTCAAGGAGCGCATCATCTTCGTGACCGGCCAGGTCGAAGACCAGATGGCGTCCCTGATCGCGGCGCAGCTGCTGTTCCTCGAGTCGGAAAACCCGAAGAAGGAAATCAGCCTCTACATCAATTCGCCCGGCGGCGTCGTGACCTCCGGCCTCGGCATCTACGACACCATGCAGTTCATCCGCCCGCCGGTGGCGACGCTGTGCATCGGGCAGGCGGCTTCGATGGGCTCGCTCCTCCTCGCAGGCGGCGAAAAGGGCCTGCGCGCGGCGCTGCCGAACGCCTCGATCATGGTGCACCAGCCGTCCGGCGGCTATCAGGGTCAGGCGACCGATATCCTGATCCACGCCCAGTTCACCGAGAAGCTGAAGCGCCGGCTCAACGAGATTTACGTCAAGCATACCGGCCAGGACTACGAGGCCATTCACAACGCGCTCGAGCGCGATCGTTTCCTCAACCCCGAAGAGGCCAAGGATTTTGGCATCATCGACTCGATCTTCGAGAAGCGGGCAGCACCCGACGCGGTGTGAGGATTCTCCCGTTAAGGTGAATCTCAATGCCCTACGCGAGTGTGACACTTGTGTGATTGTGTGGGTCCCGGCTGGCCGTTAAGGTCGGTCGGGCTTACATTTTGTTTAGGTATCCGGGGCTAGCGTTCTCTTCTAGCCGGGATGGGAGCCCGAACTCCCAGGAGTGACAGGATGTCCAAGGACACGACCAGCGGCGAATCTTCCAAAAACACGCTGTACTGCTCGTTCTGCGGGAAATCGCAGCACGAGGTCAGGAAGCTGATCGCCGGGCCGACCGTCTTCATCTGCGATGAATGCGTCGAGCTGTGCATGGACATCATCCGCGAGGAAAACAAAACCTCGATGGTGAAGTCCTCGGACGGCGTGCCGACGCCGGCCGAAATCTGCAAGGTGCTGGATGACTACGTCATCGGCCAGTTCCGCGCCAAGCGCGTGCTGAGCGTCGCCGTGCACAACCACTATAAGCGTCTGCACCACGCCACCAAGAACCAGGACATCGAGCTCTCGAAGTCGAACATCCTGCTGATCGGCCCGACCGGTACCGGCAAGACGCTGCTGGCGCAGACGCTGGCCCGTATCCTCGATGTGCCGTTCACCATGGCCGACGCGACGACGCTGACCGAGGCCGGTTACGTTGGCGAGGACGTCGAGAACATCATCCTCAAGCTGCTGCAGTCCGCCGACTACAATGTCGAGAAGGCGCAGCGCGGCATCGTCTACATCGACGAAGTCGACAAGATCAGCCGCAAGTCGGACAACCCGTCGATCACCCGCGACGTGTCGGGCGAAGGCGTGCAGCAGGCGCTGCTGAAGATCATGGAAGGCACCGTTGCCTCCGTGCCGCCGCAGGGCGGCCGCAAGCACCCGCAGCAGGAATTCCTGCAGGTGGATACGACCAACATCCTGTTCATTTGCGGCGGGGCGTTTGCCGGGCTCGAGAAGATCATCTCGGCGCGCGGCGAGGGTTCGGGCATCGGCTTCTCGGCCGTGGTCAAGGACCCAAAGGATCGCCGCGTCGGTGACCTGTTGAAGGACGTGCAGCCGGAAGACCTGGTGCGGTTCGGGCTGATCCCCGAATTCATCGGCCGCCTGCCGATCCTCGCGACGCTCGAAGATCTCGACGAGCCCGCGCTGATCGAAATCCTGACCGCGCCGAAGAATGCGCTGGTGCGTCAGTACCAGCGGCTGTTCTCGATGGAAGAGGTCGAGCTGACCTTCCACGAGGATGCGCTGAAGGCGATCGCCAAGCATGCCATCGAGCGCAAGACCGGCGCCCGTGGCCTGCGCTCGATCCTCGAAGGCATCCTGCTCGACACCATGTACGACCTGCCCTCGCTCGATGGCGTGGAAGAAGTGGTGATCAGCGAGGAAGTGGTGAACGGCAAGGACGCCCGTCCGCTGTACATCTACGCCGAGCGCAAGAAGGAAGAGGCGCTGTCCACCAGCGCCTGATCCCTCGGAGCAAGAGTTCAAAGGCCCCGCTACTGGCGGGGCCTTTTCATTTGGGGCAAGGCCGTCGCATAAGGAAACGGACTGGAGGCGGCACCATGCGGATCGGCGTGGCACTCGGCAGCGGCGCGGCGCGCGGCCTGGCACACATTCCCTATATCGAGGCGATGGACGAACTGGGGCTGAAACCCTCGGTGATATCAGGCTCGTCGATCGGGGCGCTGATCGGTTCGGGCTGGGCTAACGGCATGACCGGCGCGGAGCTGCGTGAGCATGCCTACAGCGTGCTGGGCAGCCTGCAGCAGATCGCCAGCACGCTGTGGAACCGCAACCGCTTCAGTTTCAAGCAGATCGTCGAAGACGGGTTGTCGATGCAGGTGAACCCAAGGGGGATCACCACGGCATTCCTGCCGGATGGGTTTCCCCATGATTTCGCCGATCTCAAGGTGCCGTTCTCGGTCGTGGCGACGGATTTCTACGCCTGGAAGGAAGTGGTGTTCGACTCCGGTCCGCTGCGCCCGGCGATCGCCGCCTCGCTGGCGATCCCGAGCCTGTTCCGGCCGGTGAATGTCGAGGGCCGGTACTTCATCGATGGCGGCGTCACCAATCCGCTGCCGCTGGGGCTGATTGCCGGCAAGTGCGACGTGCTCATCGGCATCGACGTACATCGCACGCCGCAACTGCTCGATGCCTCGCGCGAGCCGAGCATCACCGATTCCGCCGTGGTAGCGACCGAGATCATGTCGCAGAAGCTGGTCGATGCCACGGTCCTGCAATACCCGCCGGACGTTTATGTGCGTGCCGAGGTCGGACCGTTCGGCGGCAGCGAGTTCTGGCGGGTGCGCGAGATCGTCGACAATGCGGCGGGCGACAAGGACCGGTTCAAGCGGGCGGTCAGCGACGCGCTGCTGGCGCACAGCATCCGTAAGGCGAACCGACATTGACCGACCTGCCGGCCGATCTCGCCGCCGCAGTGCGGCGCCTCGCCGAGGGGCGCAAGGGGCTGATGGACAGCTCTGCGCGCATCTCCGAACACTATCGCCAACGCGGCGCGTCGCGGCAGGTGATCGGCGGTGCAGAGGATGCCATTGCCTATGCGCTGAGCCGGATGCCGGCGACCTATGCGGCAGTATCAGCGGTGCTGGAGGAACTGCAGGCGAGGGCGCCGGAGTTCGCGCCGGAGACGCTGCTCGATGCCGGGGCAGGGCCGGGAACCGCCGGCCGGGCAGCGGCCGAGGCGTTCGGGGGGATCGCGCCGACTTTGATGGATCACAACCGGGCGTTTCTCGCGCTGGCCGGGACGCTGGCCGAGGGAACGGCATTGGCCGGCGCCGAGCTGCTGGAGGCCGATCTCGGGCAGTTCGAGCTGGTGACCCGATACGACCTGGTTACCTGTGCCTATGCGCTGACCGAGCTGCCGGATGCCGAGATGCTGGCGGCGGCGGAACGGCTGTGGCGGCACAGCGATGGGGTGCTGGCGATCATCGAGCCAGGCCGGCCGCGCGACTACCAGCGGCTGATGGCGGTGCGCGGGCGGCTGATCGAACTCGGGGGCAGGGTGCTGGCGCCCTGTCCGCATGAACGCGATTGCCCGCTGGTCGAGCCGGACTGGTGCCACTTCTCGGTGCGGCTCAGCCGCAGCCGCGACCACATGCGGATGAAGGGCGCAACCCTCGGCTACGAGGATGAAAAGTACAGCTATCTGGTCGTGGCGCGGCCGCATATCGGCAAGCCGGCACCGGGGCGCGTGCTGCGGCGGCCGGAAGAGAACAAGTTCTCGGTGACGCTGGCGGTCTGCGGCGCCGATGGGCTCGAGACACGGGTGGTACCAAGCCGGGACAGGCCGGCCTTCAAGGCGGCGAAGAAGCTCGATTGGGGCGATGTCACCTCCGAGTAGGCTCGGCAGTCCTCTACTGAATTCCCTACCATAGGTTCACTTGTCGCTCCCGGGGCCAAAGCGTAATCTCCTCGCTCAACGGGGCACAAAGAGGAAGAACCATGAAATTCAAGGATATTCTGGGGACCATCGGCAATACGCCGGTTGTCCGGATCAACAAGCTGGGCCCGAAAAACGTCAAGCTGTACGTCAAGGTCGAAGCGTTCAACCCGCTCGGGTCGGTGAAAGACCGCCTGGCGCTCGGTGTGATCGAGGCGGCCGAGAAATCCGGCGCGCTGAAACCGGGCCAGACGGTGATCGAGGCGACCTCAGGCAATACCGGCATCGGGCTGGCGATGGTTTGCGCGGCCAAGGGCTATCCGCTGGTCGTCACCATGGCCGAGAGCTTTTCGGTCGAGCGGCGTAAACTGATGCGGTTCCTCGGCGCCAAGGTGGTGCTGACTCCGGCGGCCGAGCGGGCCAACGGTATGATCCGCAAGGCCGAAGCCCTGGCCGAGGCGAATGGCTGGTTCCAGACCCGCCAGTTCGAGAACGAAGCCAACCCCGACATGCACTCGCGGACCACCGCACAGGAGATCGTGCGCGACTTCGCCGACGAGAAGCTCGACTACTGGGTCACCGGCTTTGGCACTGGCGGCACGCTCACCGGCGTCGGCCGGGTGCTGCGCGACAAGATGCCGAACACCAAGATCATCGTTGCCGAGCCCGAGGGCGCGCCGATGCTGACCAGCGGTGAAGGCCAGGAGCGTCGCGCCGACCATGCCGCGACCGGCAGCCATTCGGCGTGGAAGCCGCATCCGTTCCAGGGCTGGAGCCCGGACTTCATCCCGTGGATCACCAATGAGGCGGTTACCGAGAAGTTGATCGACCAGGTGCTGACCATTGCCGGCCCCGATGCGATGAAGCAGTCGATGCAGCTGGCGCAGAAGGAAGGCATCTTCGTCGGCATCACCGCCGGCGCCACCTTCGCGGCGGCGCTGAAGGTGGCCGAGACCGCGCCCGACGGCTCGACCATTCTGGCGATGTTGCCCGATACCGGCGAGCGCTACCTCTCGACCCCGCTATTCGCGGATGTGCCGGCCGACATGACGCCGGAAGAGGAAGCCATCTCGGTGTCGACCCCGGGCCAGCAGCTGCCGCCGAAGGTGGCGGCTTAGCACAAGGCTGACCCCCACCCTTGATCCCTCCCCCTAAACAAGGGGAGGGAGACGTTTACCGAGAAGCCTGTGTTTTGGTCTCCCTCCCCTTTCCGGGGCGCTACCGCGTCCCCTAGAGGGGGAGGGGACAGGGGTGGGGGTCAGCTCCCACCGGCGTGAAGAAGCGACGGACTACGCCGCTACCCTCGGCACCGGCCCCACATAGAGCGATTTCGGCCGGATCAGCCGGCCGTTCGCCGCTTCTTCCCTGGCATGGGCGATCCAGCCGCCGATACGGCTGGCGGCAAAGATCGCGGTGAAGGCCGAGCGGGGAAAGCCCAGCGTTTCGAGCAGCAGCGCAGGGTAGAACTCGACATTGGTGGCGAGCACCCGGTCGGGCTTGTGGCGCTTCAGCGCCGCCAGCGCCACCGCCTCGACGTGCTGGGCCAGTTCGACGCGGGTGGTATCGACTGCGCCGGACCGGGTCAGCCGTTCCAGCGCCGCCTTCAGCACATCGGCGCGGGGGTCGCGCACCCGGTAGATGCGGTGACCGAAGCCCATCAGGCGCCGGCCGTTGGCCAGCTCGTTCTCGATCCAGGCCGCGGCCTTGTCGGCGGTGCCGATGGCGTCGAGCATGTCGAGAACAGGCCCGAGTGCCCCGCCGTGCCGCGGGCCCTTCAGCGCACCCAAGGCCGCCAGCGCCGATGAGTTGAGGCCGGCGAGGGTCGAGGCCACCACACGGGCCGCAAAGGTCGAGGCGTTGAGCCCGTGGTCGACCACGGTGACGAGATAGCTGTCGAGTGCCGCTGCGGCCGCCGGATCCGCCGGCCTGTCGCCGAGCATGCTCAGCATATCGGCGGCGTGCCCGAGGCCCGGCTGCGGAGCGCGCGGGCTCTTGCCCGCCTGCAGCCGGATCGCCGCCGGCAAGGCGACCGCAGGAGCCGCGGTCAGCAGTAGCGCGGTTTCGAGATCCGTGCCGTCAGGGAGCCGTGCCATCACGGCCCGAACCCCATCGTAGACCGGCAGCTCGGCCAGCAGCGGAATTTCGCGCTCGACGGTGCGGTAGACGGCGGCCCTCGCGTCGGCCAGCGGCGTGGCCAGATCGCGCGGCAGGTCGGCAAAGAAGCCATCCCAGAGCAGCGCCAGCACCTGCTCGTAGCTCACGTGTCCGGTCAGCGCGTCGAGCGGCTGGCCACGGATGATCAGCCGACCCGCCAGCCCATCCACATCCGAGAGGATGGTTTCCGCTGCGATGACGTCTTCGAGTCCATTGCTCATCTGAGCCTCCTTGGCTGTTTGCAACGGAAGGTAGGCGCGCTAACATTGACGTCAATCTTGATCATATTGATCAATGTTCGAGGTCAACATGTGGCTCAGCGCAGCGGAAGCTCTGACACGGCTCGGCTCCAAGCCGCAGTCGCTCTATGCGAGCGTCAGCCGGGGCCGCATCCGGGCAAAGCCTGATCCGGCGGATACGCGGCGGAGCCTCTATCGCGAGGAAGACGTGGACCGGCTGGCCGCCCGGGCTCGCGGCCGGCGGAGTTCTGCCGCGGTGGCCTCGGAGGCGATCAGCTGGGGCGATCCGGTGCTGCCGTCGGCCATCTCCACCGTGAGCGGCGGGCGGCTCTCCTATCGTAACGTGGACGCGATCGAACTGGCGACCACGGCGACGCTCGAGGACGTGGCTACGCTGTTGTGGGACGGAACATGGAGTTTGCCGGCAAGCGGGCCGGGGCCCGTCGCCACGCCACCGATGGCCGCGGCGTTCGCAGCGCTGGCGGAGCGTGCTGCCGGGGGCGCTCCGAGCTCGGGCCTGGGGCCCTGGCAGTTGCGAAGCGAGGCTGCGAACGTGCTCGGGTGCGTCGCGGACGCGATGCTGGGGGCCGGCGCCGGTTCGTTGCACGTTCGCCTGGCCGACAGTCTGGGACGCCCCGGCGCAGCCGATGTGCTCCGGCGCGCGATGGTGCTCCTGGCTGATCACGAACTCAACGCTTCGACCTTCGCTGCGCGGGTCGCGGTTTCTACGGGGGCCTCGCTGTGGGCCGGCGCGCTGGCCGGGCTCGCCACCTTCACCGGTCCGCGCCACGGCACAGCCGCAGCGGCGGTGCTGGCGCTGGCGCTCGATATCGGCCCGCATGCCGACCGGCCGGGCGATGGTTTGCGCGAGTGGCTGGGGGAAGGGCGGGTGATCCCCGGCTTCGCGCATCGGCTCTATCCGCGGGGGGACGTCCGCGCCGAGGCGCTGCTGGCGGCAATCGAGGTGCCCGCGGCGTTCCGCAGGCTTGCGCGGGTCGCCGAGGAGCTGCTGGGCGATCGGCCCAATGTGGATTTTGCGCTGGCCGCGCTGAGCGCCGCTCATGACTTGCCGCCGCACGCGCCGGCTACCATCTTTGCCTTGGCCCGCACTGTGGGGTGGCTGGCGCACATGCTCGAACAGGTGGCGAGCGGCCAGCTGATCCGCCCGCGCGCCCACTATGTGGGGCCGCCCGTCGGCGCCTCGGGCTGATGCAGCCGCAGCACACAGTAGTGCCGCATTGCGGGCATACCCGTCATTACGGGTAGGTTGACTTGCCCTTTGCCGCGGGCGCCCTATTTAATCAGCAGAATCAGGCTCGCCGCCCATCGTGGGGACCGGCCCGATTGCTAGACGGGCGCGGGCTCGCCCATCCTCCCGAAACGAGCCCTGCGCCCAGGAAAGGACCAAATATGTCGGACGTTACCCAAGGCGGCGCCGGATTCGATCGCGATCGGGTTTACCCCGTGCTGCCGCTACGCGATATCGTTGTCTTTCCGGGCATGATCGTGCCGCTGTTCGTCGGCCGCGAAAAGTCGGTGAAGGCGCTCGAAGAAGTGATGCGCGACGATAAGCACATTCTCGTCGTCACCCAGAAGAATGCCCAGGATGACGATCCGTCGCCTGATGAGATTTATGCCACCGGCACCATCGCCTCGGTGCTGCAGCTGCTGAAGCTGCCCGACGGCACCGTGAAGGTGCTGGTCGAGGGCCTGCGCCGGGCGAAGATCGACCAGTACCTGCAGACCGTCGACTACTTCGAAGCCGAAGCGACGACGCTGCCGGAACCGGAGGAAGACGAGACCGAACTCGAAGCGCTGGCGCGTTCCGCCCAGTCCGAGTTCGAGAACTACGTCAAGCTCAACAAGAAGATCTCGGCCGAGGTGGTCAACGCCGTCAGCCAGATCACCAATCATAGTAAGCTCGCCGACACCATCGCCAGCCACCTGGTGATCAAGATCGAGCAGAAGGAAGAGCTGCTGGGCACCGTTTCGGTGGCCGAGCGGTTGCAGAAGATTCTCGGCCTGATGGAAGGCGAGATCGGCGTTCTGCAGGTCGAAAAGCGCATCCGTTCCCGCGTCAAGCGGCAGATGGAGAAGACGCAGCGCGAGTACTATCTCAACGAGCAGATGAAGGCGATCCAGCGCGAGCTGGGTGATGGCGAGGAAGGCTCGAACGAGCTGACCGAGCTCGAAGAGAAGATCAAGAAGACCAAGCTGTCGAAGGAAGCCCGGATCAAGGCCGATGGCGAGCTGAAGAAGCTCAAGACCATGAGCCCGATGTCGGCCGAAGCGACGGTCGTGCGCAACTATCTCGACTGGCTGCTGACGCTGCCGTGGGGCAAGAAGAGCAAGGTCAAGCGCGACCTGGTCTACGCCGAGCAGGTGCTGGACGAGGATCACTATGGCCTCGAGAAGGTCAAGGAGCGTATCCTCGAGTACCTCGCGGTGCAGTCGCGCACCGGCAAGCTCAAGGGCCCGATCCTCTGCCTCGTCGGCCCTCCGGGCGTCGGCAAGACCTCGCTGGGCAAGTCGATCGCCAAGGCGACCGGCCGTGAGTTCGTGCGCATGGCGCTCGGTGGCGTCCGGGACGAGGCCGAGATCCGCGGCCACCGCCGGACCTATATCGGCTCCATGCCAGGCAAGGTGATCCAGTCGCTCAAGAAGGCGGGTAAGAACAATCCGCTGTTCCTGCTCGACGAGATCGACAAGATGGGCCAGGACTTCCGTGGCGACCCGTCGTCGGCGCTGCTCGAAGTGCTCGATCCGGAGCAGAACAACACGTTCGCCGACCACTACCTCGAGGTCGACTTCGACCTCTCGGACGTGATGTTCGTCACCACCTCGAACACGCTCAACATCCCCGGCCCGCTGATGGACCGCATGGAGATCATTCGCCTGTCGGGCTACACCGAAGAGGAGAAGTTCGAGATCGCGCGGCGCCACCTGATCCCGGAGACGCTGAAGGAGAACGGCCTGCAGCCCAAGGAGTTCGTCATCGACGACGACCAGCTGATGGCTGTGGTCCGCAACTACACCCGGGAAGCCGGCGTGCGTAACCTGAAGCGTGAGCTCTCGAAGCTGATGCGCAAGGCCGTGCGCGACATTCTGGTCAAGAAGTCGACCAAGGTCGTCGTCACCCCGGAGCTGCTCGAGGAATATCTCGGGCCGGCGTTCTTCCGGAACGACAAGATCGACGCCGAGCCGCAGGTCGGCGTGGTGACGGGGCTTGCCTGGACTTCGGTCGGTGGCGAGATCCTGACCATCGAGGGCATTATGACGCATGGCAAGGGCCGCATGACGGTGACCGGCAACCTCAAGGAAGTGATGAAGGAATCCATCACTGCCGCGTCGGGTTACGTGCGTTCGCGGGCCGCCGAGCTCGGCATCAAGCCGCCGCTGTTCGACACGCGCGACATCCACCTGCACCTGCCGGAAGGCGCGACGCCGAAGGATGGCCCGTCGGCCGGCATCGGCATGGCCACGACGATCGTCTCGCTGATGACCGGCATTCCGGTGCGGCATGACATCGCCATGACCGGCGAAGTGACTCTACGGGGCCGTGTCCTGCCCATTGGCGGGCTCAAGGAAAAGCTCCTTGCAGCGCTCCGCTCGGGCATCAAGACCGTCCTCATCCCCGAGGAGAACACCAGGGATCTCAAGGAGATCCCGAAGAACGTGACCGAGGGCATGGAGATCATCCCGGTGAGCCGGATGGACGAGGTGCTGAGCCGCGCCTTGATCCGGCAGCCCGAGCCGATCGAGTGGAAGTATGACGACGACAAGCCGGCCGCGGTGCCGGTGGTCGAGAGCTCGGTCGACGGCGACGAGAGCGGCGCGAGCCTGCCGCACTGAGCCGGTCTTTGATCGATGAAGTTGGAAACGGCGCCCTCGGGCGCCGTTTTCGTTTGTGCGCCGCAGAGTTAGGGCGAAGGTCCAGGTAGTTTGCCACGAAATCTTCACGGACGTCCGACTAGCTGCCGGTTGGACAGCGCTGGAGAAGCGAATGCGAAGCAAGTGGGTTTTGGGGATAGCGACGTTGTTGGCAGCCGTCGTCTCGCTGACGGGACTGTCATTCGCCCAAGATACGCGGACGGAAACGGTAAAGTTCAAACGCGGCGCGAGCAGCACGTCGATCGATGACAGCATCACCGGCTACGAGGGCGTGAGCTACATCGTGGGTGTGAGTGCCGGGCAGCGGATGAGCGTCGAGCTCGATACCGACAATACCAGCAACTATTTCAACATCACGGCGCCCGGCGCGTCCGCGGCGCTGTTCATTGGCTCGACCTCGGGCAACAGCACTTCGTTCGTTATCCCGTCGAGCGGCGACTACAAGATCGACGTCTACCTGATGCGCAATGCGGCGCGCCGGGGCGAAACAGCGAATTACGAGCTCAGCATCGCCGTCGAGGGCAAGGCGGCTGCGCAGGCGCCGAGCAAGCCGGCGCCCAGCAAGCCTGCTCCCGACTTTGCCGATGGCCTCGCCGGCGGCCCGGACTTCTGGCAGGTGCATGGCCTCGCGCGCGGTGACACGCTGAATGTGCGCGCCTCGGCCGCCTCCGGGGCGTCGGTGCTGGGTGTGCTCGACGAGGGTGACGTGATCCGCAACCTCGGCTGCAAGATGAACGGCTCTACCCGCTGGTGCCGCGTCGAAGATCAGACCGGTCTCAATGGCTGGGTCTCGGGCAAGTACCTGCACGAGTCGACCCGCGCCCCGAGCCCGTCGCGCCCGGTGACCCCACCGCCGGCCGGCCAGCCGCCGCTCAGCTCCGATGACGGCGTGCCGGTGGCGATGATGCCGCGCTACTGCACGGGTGAAGCCTCGGCGCAGTTCGGAGTGCGCCTGCAGGACATCACCACCAACGCCGCGTTCAAGAGCGGCAAGCTCTTCGTCTCGCAGGGCTGGTTCGACGGCTCGGGTGGTACGACGTTCTTCAACTGCTATTTCAAGGCGGATGGCACCTTCATCGCCGTGAACTGACCGCCGGGCCTGGCGCGGGAACAACAAGCGGCGCCCTCTGGGGCGCCGTTTCCATACCCAGCTCAAGGCTCCCACCATATTTCCGGCGGCCAGCCTCCCTGCGCGCTTCGCAATCATCCCGCAACCGATATCTGCTTTGCCTCGCTGCGCCGATAGGGCAAGGCAGCGCTAACCGAGGACACCGGCCAGATGACCTTCACCAGACGATCGCTGACTTGCCTGGTCGCTGCGGGAGCGATCGTTGGAGGTCTGGCGCTCTGCGCCGCCTGGGCGGGCGATGCGCTCGCCCGGAGGCCGCTCCAAGCGGAAGCGGTTATTCCGGTCTATCTGTCCTCCAAGCGTCCGCTGGTGATGATGCGGATCGGCGATCATCCGCCGGCGCCGGTGGTCTTCGATACTGGCACCAATGACAACATCCTGGACACGGTCTACGCAGCGCCGTTCGAGCTGCCGCGCATCGGTCCATCGACGTCGATAGACGGCAACACCGGCATTCCCGTGCCGGGCTACCAGACGCACCTCGTCGGCGTACGGCTTGGCGGCGCGCCGATTGCCGACGCACCGGCCAATGTCTTCGATTATCGCAGCACCGACGAGGTCGGCATCTTCGGGCCCAACAGCTTTCCCGGAAAGCTGGTGCTGCTGGATTTGCGGAACGCCGAATTGCGCATCCTGCCGGGAACTGCAATCGCGTCGATGCAGGGCCCCGGCATGCCGTATCTCGGCGACGGCGCTGCCGGTTTGCCGTCCATACCCATCGAGCTGCCGAGCGGAACGGTCGACGCGATACTGGACAGCGGTAATGATTCGACGCTCGTGCTGCCGCTGGATCTGGCCGACGAGCTCGGCGTCGGCGGCACGCTGAAGGAGATCGGCAAGGTGGTTTCGGCGTCCGGCAGTCAGCCGGTCTACGAGGGGCAGGTCACTGGCGACATCAAGATCGGACCGGTCACCCTGAACAACCCGGTGGTCCGGTTCTTCAAGGCCGGGCGGCCGCTGATTGGCCTGCCCGTGCTGCTGCAGATGACGCTGGCGTTCGATCCGAGCAACGGCCGCAGCTGGGTGATCGATGCACACGGAGCAGCCGACTAGCTGTTCGTCCCTCGCCAGTTTGCCTCCCGTCATTCACGCACTCTCGCTCTGGTGTAACGCCCGCGTGATCACCACGTAGGGGTCTTTCGCGCTTTCGAAACGGAAGGTCTGCAACTTTTCCTGAAAGCGCTTCTGGCATTTCGTTTGCACCGCCAAACGAGAACGAATATAGAACGCGTCCCCGCGTGTCAGCCGGCTGGAGGGCCCTGAATTGAACAAGGCACTGATCATCATTCTGGCCGCGGTGACGCTCGATGCGGTCGGCATCGGGCTGATTTTCCCGATTCTGCCGCGCCTGCTCGAGGACGTCACCCATACCGGCGAAGTGACGATGATCATCGGCATCATGCTGGCGCTCTATTCGGCGATGCAGTTCCTGTTCTCGCCGGTGCTGGGGGTGCTCAGCGACCGCTATGGCCGTCGCCCGGTGCTGCTGGTGTCGCTGGCCGGCGCGGCGATCGACTATCTCGTGATGGCGTTCGCGCCCGAGCTCTGGATGCTGGTGCTGGGCCGCGCCATCGCCGGCATCACCAGCGCCAACATGGCGGTCGCCACCGCCTATATCACCGACATCTCGGCCGAGGAGGAGCGCGCCAAGCGCTTCGGCTATTTCCACGCCATGTTCGGCATCGGCTTCATCATCGGGCCGGTGATCGGCGGCATCCTGGGCGACATCTGGGTGCGGGCGCCGTTCCTGGTGGCGGCCGGGCTCAACGCGGTCAACTTCGCGCTGGCGCTGTTCGTCCTGCCGGAATCACGGCCGGGCGATGCCAGCGCCAAGTTCGATTTCGCGACGCTCAACCCGTTCCGGCCGCTCGGCTGGGCTTTCAGCTTCACCGCGCTGCTGCCGCTGATGGCGATCTTCGTCATCATGAACTTCGTCGGCACCATGTACGGCACGATCTGGGCGCTGTTCGGCCAGGACATGTTCCAGTGGAACGGGCTGATGATCGGGCTGTCGCTCGGCGCGTTCGGGCTGTTCCATGCCGGAGCGCAGGCGCTGCTGACCGGCCCTGCGGCGGCGCGGCTGGGCGAGCGCTGGGCCATGGTCCTGGGGATGGCGTGCGAGCTGACGGCGCTGTTGATCCTGGGCTTTGCGGCGCAGGGCTGGATCCTGTTCGCGCTGGCGCCGCTGTTCGCGCTCGGCGGCATCGGCATGCCGGCGCTGCAGTCGCTCACCACACAGCAGGTTGATGGCGACAATCAGGGCAAGCTCCAGGGCGTGCTGGCGAGCCTTGTCAGCCTCTCGGCGGTGTTCGGTCCGATCTTCTTCTCGGCGGTGTATTTTGCCCTCAAACCGACCTGGCCGGGGCTGATCTGGATCGTCGGGGGAGCCGTGTATTTGCTGGCGTTGCCGCTGCTTTTGGGCATCCGCCGGACGCGCGTTGCCACAGTGACGCCCGACGGCTGACAAAGTTGAGCCAGAATTGACGCTTCATTAACAGAATTGCTGTGCCTCGCCTGCGGAAAAGCCCGGATTTCCTTGCGTTCCGAGCAGAATCGAAGAAGGGTCACGGCGTTTTGGTTCGCCTCCACAGGGCGGGCATCCCACAGTGAGGAAACGCTATGTCTAACAAGAACGATCTGATCGGCGTCGTCGCCGACAAGGCGGGCCTGACCAAGGCCGACGCTGCACTGGCTGTCGATGCTGTGTTCGACGCCGTCACCGCGTCGCTGAAGAAGGGCGAAGAAGTCCGTCTCGTCGGCTTTGGTACGTTCGCCGTTTCCAAGCGCAAGGCCTCGATCGGCCGCAACCCGGCAACGGGCGCGGAGATCAAGATCCCGGCTTCTAACCAGGCCAAGTTCAAGCCCGGCAAGGGCCTCAAGGACGCGATCAACTAAGATCGCGTTCCGGTCGACAGACCACATGGCCCCGTGCGCTCGTCGCCGGGGCCATTTGTTTTTGGGGGCAGGGGCCCGGTCTCGCCGCGATGACAGCAGGCGCGTGGGCTTTGGGGAAATGGTGGGCGGTGACGGTCTCGAACCGCCGACCCTCTCGGTGTAAACGAGATGCTCTACCAACTGAGCTAACCGCCCGTCAGCTACTCCTGGGGTCGCCTATTGGCGACGCAGGGGAGCGACGAAGGCGCACTAACTAGGGTCTCGGCCGCAGGCCGTCAACCCGTGCCGCTGAATCTCGCTGTGCCCCGGCGGCTTCCCCCTATAGAGTAGTGCCGCTACGCTGACGGTTCGTCGGACTGAGGCCGGGGAGGGCTCGATGTCGATTGCCGAGGTAGGCCGCTTTGATCTGCCCGGTTTCGCGGGCACTCTGATCCACCCACACCATGCCGGTTACGACGAGGCGCGCCGCGTCTATAACGGCATGATCGATCGCCGGCCGGCGCTGATCGCGCGCTGCAACAGCGCCGACGATGTGGTGCTGGCGCTCGCCCTGGCGCGTCGCGAGGGATTGCCGGTTTCGGTGTTCGGCGGTGGCCACGCGGTCACCGGCTCGGCCGTCTGCGACGATGGCGTCTGCATCGACCTGCGCGGCATGAAGGATATCCGCATCGATCCGGCGGGCCAGACCTGCCGGGCCGAGGCCGGCCTCAACTGGGGCGAATTCGACGCGGCGACGGCGCGGCACGGCCTGGCGCTCACCGGTGGCCGTAACCCAACGACCGGGGTGGCCGGGCTGTCGCTGGGCAGCGGCAGTGGCTGGCTCGAGCGCAAGTTCGGCTATGTCTGCGACAACCTGATCTCGGCCGAAGTGGTCACCGCCGACGGTCGCAAGGTCATTGCGTCCGAAACCGAGAACCCGGATCTGTTCTGGGGCCTGCGCGGCGGCGGCGGCAATTTCGGTATCGTCACTGCCTTTCATTTCCGGCTGCACCGGCTGGGCCCGATCGTCCTCGCCGGCGTGCTGCTCTACCCCGCACCGATGGCGGCGGCGGTACTGCGCCACATGCGCGATTTCATGCGGGCAGCGCCCGACGAGGTGGGCATCGGCATGGTTTTCACCACCGCGCCGGATGCGCCGTTCGTTCCCGAGCCGGCGCGCGGCAAGCCGATCGTCGTCGTGCAGCTGATCTATGCCGGCGACGTGGAGGAGGGAATCAGGGTGCTGGCGCCGTTCCGGGCCTTCGGGCCGCCAGCGGCCGACCTGGTGCAGCCGATGCCCTATACCGAGTTCCAGAAGATGGGCGGCAACTTTCCCGGCTCGCAGAACTACTGGACCGCGGATTTCCTCAACGAGCTGCCGGAGGAAGCGATCGACGCCTATGCGGCGCTGGCGCTGACGCCGCTCTCGCCGCAGTCGGCAATCATCCTCGTGCCGGGAGGCGGCGCGCCGTCACGAGTCGATGAGGAAGCCACTGCCTTCGGCATGCGCACCGCGCCATGGAACGTGCACTATATCTGCGGCTGGACGAATCCCGCCGACAACGCCGCCAACACGGCGCGGGTCAAACAGATCGCCTCTGTGCTGAAGCCGTGGTCGACCGGGCGGGTCTATCTCAATTACATCGGCAACGAGGGGCAGGAGCGCGTCGACGCGGCGTTCGGCGAGAAAAAGCTCGCGCGGTTGCGCGAGCTCAAGGCCAAGTGGGACCCCGACAACGTGTTCCGGCACAACCACAACATCCGGCCGGCCGCTGCCGGGGCGTAAACGGGCGGAAAACGCCAGTCCGCAAAGGCATTTGCAGGCAGACGTGGAAAAGCCGGAAGAAAGTATGCCGGCGACGGAGTTTCGGCGCTTGACACTCTCTGACCCGCCCTCTAAACGGACGCCACGTTGCGCGGACGACTTGTTCGCAAGCGCTGCGGGAGTAGCTCAGTTGGTTAGAGCGCCGGCCTGTCACGCCGGAGGTCGCGGGTTCGAGCCCCGTCTCTCGCGCCACCCTTCTTCTTCAAATCATTGATGAATTCAGGGTGGCGCTGAGTGCCTTAGGGCGCTGTTCCCACTTACCCCGCCGGCGTGTTCCCACTTTTCGTGCGGCTTCCGTTCTCCGCGAGCCGCTTGCGGCCGAGCTTGCGAGCCTCGGCTACCGCTCGGATTGAGCTGGCGTTGACCGGCACGTAGGTGGCGAACAGCGCGTTTGAAGCGGAGAGGGTGTTGCCCATCGCGTGAGACAGCTGCGCCGGTGTGGCATCGCCGGCGATCGCTTCCACAGCTCCAGAACGGCGGAAGTCGTGTCCGAGCATCCTCTTCTCATCCAGACCGAAAACGGCCGCCCTGACCGTCCGGAAGTCATCCCCGAGGGTATCCTTGCTATAGGGAGCCCCTGAGCGGTTTCGGAAGATGGGAGCGTCACCCAGCAGCTCCACCCCCAGGAACTCGATGTAGGCGATCAGCAGGCGAGCGGTGCGACGGCTCAGCTGGCCGCCGACCGGTACGCCGGTCTTGCCGCGCTCGGTGAAGAACAGTCCCCCGATACCGTTGGTGGCGAGCTGCTGCGCCGACAGCGGTCGCACGTCGCCTGGGTTCATCTGGGTGTCCCAGACGACGGCGATCACCACGGCGAGCCCCCGGAAGCCCATTCGCCACGCGCCCTTGGCCAGGCGCGCCACTTCGCCTTCATTCCAGCGCTGGTCTCTCCCCTTGGCGGCGCTGTTGCGCACCGCGAGGGAAGGGTCGGCGTCTCGGATGCAGTATCCGAGCGCAGCGAGCACCTTCCAGAGGGCGCGCCAGATCTTGATGGTCCGATGTGCCTCCCGGAGAGATACGGTCTCCTCGACGTGCTGGCGCAGCTCGCTGATCTCATCGAGGGTGACCGTGCGCGGATCCACGTCGCCGAAGATAGGCTTGATCCGCTTCCAGCCCCGGAACCAGTCCTCCCGGGTGCCCTTGCTTTTACGAGACCATTCATTGGTCTTCCGGAACGCCTTGAAGCCAGCACCGATCGACTTCGGCGGGTAGACAGTCAGCTCCTCGGCGCGCTCGGGCGAGAGGTTCTCTGCTGAGGTGAGGGCCGGGGAGGGCGCCACACCTTTGCGGGTGTCGTCCCAGCGACGATTCCAGGTTTCGGCCAGGGCAAACGCGTCGGGGCCGTCGGGCCCGAGGGGGACGGACTGGAAGCCCGCCTCCCTCATCTTCTTCGTCGGTTCCCAGAATGCCCTGCCGTTGCGCTTCTTCTTGTAGTGCCGCGGCGTGAATTTACCCACGTCCAGACCTCAGCGCGGCGAGGCGCCCACGGATGACGTTGTGGTCGGTCACCGCCTCGCTTGAAGTGACCGCGCCGAAGAGCTCAGGATTGCGCCGCTCAACATAGCGGTCAATCGCCTCGAGGTCGTAGTTGCCGGTCACCTGGTCAGGCAGGGGGAAACCGAGCCCGCGCAGGGCGTCCAGCGAGCCCTCGAATTGGGCGAGCGTCAGCCCGAGGCGGCGAGCCGCCACCTGGGCCGGGACGCATCGAGGCTGGACGTGGAACCGCATCGTTACGCTTTGATGGCCTGAGCGGTTGCCCGGAGGCCGGCGACGCTGTCCTCGAGCATCTTTGCGATGCTGTTCAGCTTCTCCGATGGAGAGCCTTCTCCTTCAATGATCGAGCCACGCGCATCCACGAGCACTGCGGCGAGCTTGCCGTCAGGCTTCCTGATGATGTCACAGGTGAACTGCCATTGGTCGCGGGGTTGAAGGTTGATGACGTCGGCCATGGTGGCCTCCTTGTTGACAAGAGACGGGGCGCCGGGCTCGATGCCGGCATGAATGGGGCGGACCTTCTCGCGAGACTTTCGCGATCGCGGCAGATGCTTGGTGCGTGGACGCACGAGGCCGGTTTGCCCTGGGCGAACCGCGACATGACGCGCGGGATCTGCGAGACCGAGATCACCGCCCTGAAGGGCTTCCGCGACGACACCGAGGAGGAGCGCGTCGTGGTCGATGAGCTGATCCACGACTGGGACATCCTGCGGCTGCAGCTGGGCTGAGGTCATTTCGGACCTTTCGCCACGATCACACGCTTGTCGCCGATCCGCATGATGGTCGCGGTCGCGGTTCTCACGAGATCGTCGTGATCGGACTTCGGACTGATCAGGGTCAGCCCGCCGATGGCGGTCAGCAGTTCCTCGGCCTGGTCGACCTCGGGCATGATGGTGAGGTGGTCCTTCTCGATGCGGTAATCGATGAAGCCGATCCGGACACCGGTGGTCTGGAGGAGCACGAGCTCGCTCCGCTCGGTGATCTGGATCAGCACAATTGGGCTGGGCTGGACTGGTGGGTTTGGCATCAGGCGGCCCTCGCCTGATCGATATGGCAGCGCTCCACCTCGAAGGTGGTGGCGGCGACCCAAGGGTTCGCCTCCCATGAGCCGGGGCCGTTGATCTCGGTCCAGAGTGATGCATAGGAACCGATAGGGTTGTCGACGTACCCATTCCAGCCGCCGTCGCGGTAGCGTTTCCAAAACCGCAGCGAGGTATCGCCGGGCGCGATCTCGCGGGTCACATCCTCGATGCCCTCCGCAATCGCGTCCTCGTCGCTGATCTCCTGCAACCGCTGCACGCGCACCTCGGCGACGTGGAGGGTTATGCGGCTGGCCCACTTCGGCATGTGCATGGCTTGGCGGAACCTACCGGGCTTGAAAGCGTCGGCTGCCGGTCCTTTCCCATCGGCGACGAACCAGACGGGATTTCCGCCCGGAATGTCGCGCGGCGAGGTACCATCGTATCCGACCTCAGCGTGCCAGTGCTCGCGGACATAGAGGCGGTCGCCGACCAAGATCCGAACATCCTTGGCCCGCCAACCAGCGTTGCCCGGGTCGAGCACATAGGAGTCCGACCATGTCCCGTCGAACAGGCTCAGGCGACCGCGCGGTTTGATAACTCGCCGAGTCTGCGTCTTGGTGCCGGCGAGCAGGGCGCGCACCATCGGTCCGCTGAAGGTGATCGGTCTGTCCGTCATGCAACAATGCTCCTGATCGGCCAGTACCTGGCCATTGAGATCACTCTATCGGCGGCCTGGTGGTCGCCGCTGTGGGCCCAGAGGAGAGCCGCCACGAGAATCGGATCGATGCCTTGGGCTTCCCACCAGTCGCGCTCGCCTCGGGCGTGCTGCGCCATGTGGACGTCGTGGGCGAGCGGGACGGTCCAGTTGTCGCCGGGCTTCTGAGCCATGCCGGTGATGTCCTTGCCGTAGCGCAGCTCGCCGTAGCGGACGTGGGCAGCATCAACCGGGCCGGCGCCGCGGACGAGGGACGGCAGCTCCCGGATGAAAGCGAGGTGCCTCTGGGAACGGATGACGGTTCGGCGCTGGCGGAGCATCACCGAGCCTCCGCGAACAGCGGCAACTGCCCGGCACGCTCAAGCTCTTCGAGCTTCCTCAGATGAGCGTCGTGCCGCAAATGGCATTGCTGGCACCAGAACCGGAGATTGTTCAGGCTGTGGTCGACGAGCTTTCCGTCGAGGTGCGCCGTCGTGCAGACGATCATGATGATCTTCAGGACGACCGGTTCCTCGGTCCCGTTCCGGCACCACGCCTCGTCGCCCTGGCGGGGCCACAGGATGCGGAGCCCGTTGTCGCCGAGGGGCAGGGCCTGCACGAACTCGCCGGCCGCCGTGCGGCCTCCCAGTGCGTGGTTCTTTACCCCGCAGTTCTCGCAGCACCCGCCGGCACGGGCTTCGACCTGACGACGAAGCGCCAGCCACTCGGGGGACTGGATCGAGCCGCCGGGGTATAGCGTGAGCTTGCTGGGGCTGATGGGCATCAGATGAGGCCCTTCTCTTCCGCAAGGCTACGCGGCAGGGTGATGTCCACCAGCAGCCGGCCGGACTCGTCGATCTCGATCAGCGAGAGCGGCAGCCATGCCTCGGCATTGGTGTCCAAGGACTCGACCAGCACGGCCTTGTCGGTCCGATGCTTGATGTTGACCTCGATGTCGACGAGTTCGCTGCGGGGCATCACGCGGCCCTCCGCTGGAGGTGCCACTTCGCGGTGAACTTGTCGTCCGCGCTCATGTCGGACTTGTCGACGATCCAATGGAGGTAGCCGGGATCCTCGACAGCGACCTGCTTGAAGGTCTTGCCCTTATGCTTCTGCCCGCCGATCCAGTAGAGGAAGCCGGGCTCCTTGGTGATCTCGACCAGCCGCTCCAGCGGACGCAGAGCGAGTTGCTTGCGGAGAATGTGAGCCGTGACGGTAGCGTCGGGCAAAGCGCGGTGCACGGGCTGAGCGGCCGCGGGATCGAATCCGGGCTCGGCGTCGACCTGCAACTCGTAGCGAAGCGCCTGGTTCGAGTGGCTGACAAACTCGGGCCACGCGCGAAGGCTTACCTTCCACGTGCAAATCCAACGCCTTCCGCCACCTCCGATGAAGTTCTGCTCGAAGTCGGCCTTGTGAGCCGCGAACACGTCATCTGGCCCCATGCCCTTCATCAGCTGGGTGAGCGCCTGGTCCGGACGCATGGCGTCGGCCACGTCCTGGTCGCTGATGTGATGCACCGCGCGGATGTGCGGCGGGATGGGGTGCCCGGGGTTCACGAGGAACGTCACCGGGTTGCCGATCGACATGGTGGAGAGATCGAGATCCACCCAGCCGATCTCGCAGATGGCGTGCTGCTCGTCCTCGGGGAGTCCGCTGGTCTCGATGTCGACCACGCGGACAATGCGCGCTGGATCGGTCATGACGGCTCCCGCCCGACGATGCGGCAGTTTCCGATACGGGAGGCCCGCATGGTACCTTCGGCCTTCCGATCGAGGAGCAGCCGGGCCGTTGACCCGGAGAACTTGGCGCAGGAGAACCCGTCGGCGCCGGCTGTGAGGAAGATGCAGCAGTCGGCCGATCCTGGCTGGCAGACACGCTTCACGAACTCGTCGTTCGGAGCGGCGTCCGGCGAGCCGCGCGACATGTTGCCTTCACCGAAGAACCGGACCTCTGGCACTTCCTCGAAGGCAGCCGCCTCAATGGAGAAGATGGTGCTGGGCGAGACGATGAGGTTGACCGTCCGTCCGTTGAGGGCGCAGAGCGACCACTCCAGATAAGCGGCAACGTTCGAGAAGCCGAAGCGTCCGTCCGCGTTGAACAACCCGGCGCCGTTGCCTCGGCCGCCATGACGAAGCTCCGTAACAGCCTCCGGGTTCGCCCGGAGCGTGTAGCCGTCGCGGTGATAGGCGTGCTCGGCGCGGATGTTCTGGAGGCTCTCGGCGACATCCCAAAAGTGGGGCGCAGCATCGAGTTCGCCCACCTTCCACGGTCGGTCCCAACTCAAGTATTCCAGGCGGCCGGAAACGGTCTGCATCACCGCCTCCCGCCGATGGCCGCTGCGGTCTCGTCGTAGCCGTGCAGCCATGCAGCCGCCTGCTCCGGCGTGAAGTCCTCGGGAGCTTCCCGGACCTCGCCGTCGACACAGGCCGTTCCGCCAGCGCGGACAGCATCAGCATCGTACGCCGCGGGATCAGCCACACTCGCTGACGGGGTTTCGACCTTCGGCTGGTCGACGACAGCCTCGGCGGTCTGGTCGGCCTCTACGGCCTCGCCAATCGCAGTTGCCACGCCGGCGGGATCGAAGCCGCCGACGGGCGTATCCGAGAGACGGGCGGCGAACCCCGAACCGGGCGGCGGGGTGACGTCCTTGATCTCCTGCGCCTCGTCGCGGTCGTAGACGCCGAGGATCACCTCCGGGCAGTGCCGGCGAGCCCAAGAGCGAGCGGAGAAGTAACCGAGCTGCTGCCGGGGATCGGTCTTCCAGAGCGGTGAGTTCTTCGTAGTGATCGCGCCCATCGGCGGCGACTGATAGGTGCATTCCGTGCCGTCGAGCGTTCCGGTGACCGTGCAGGTCAGCGTTGCGCCCTCGCCTTCGTAATCGTACCGGAGGCGACCCTTGATCCCCGACCGGGTGTTGACCACGGCGGCGATCAGCTGCGCCTCGTAGGCAACCCGGTTGCTGACGAAGTAGGACTTCGAGGCTACGGCGAAGGGGTTCATTTGCCAGTCGAGCGCCTGAAGCGCGATCGCCATGCAGGCGCCGACGTCGCCCTGTAGGTGAGGCGGCAGCATCTTGCCGGCGCGGGCCATCACCTCGGCGAACTTTATTACCTCGCCAAGGTTCTGCGGGGCGATGCGGGAGCCGCTGCCCTCCCGGACCATGCCAACCGAAGTCGTAGGCGTGCGTTCAATGGTGGCGACTTCGCCCATGATCAGATCTCGCTTTCAAGAATGTCGAGGTGACGGTCGAATGCGTCCCGCCCCCATTGGTGGATGGGCAACTTGCGGGCATCGGCCTGCCGCGCTGTCGGCCCTGGCCAGATGCCGGTCTTGAGGCAGCGCTCGAAGATTGCAACGGCAGCGAAGACCGCGCGCTCGCCGCGGATCAGGTCTTCGTCGTCGACGGTGATGGGCGAGACGGCATGGACGTCGCCGGTATCGACGAAGATCAGGTGGAAGCCGGCCATGGTCCGATTGAGGACGGCGCTGGCGGCCATGCCGACCATGGCGCCCTGGACGAAGTACCGGCTTTCCCGCACCGCGCGCTCGAGGTCGTAGTCGGAAATGCCGACGCCGGACCGCGGGCTGATCGTCTTCAAGTCAGCGAAGTCATCGCTCGAGCCGGGGATGGCGTCCGGACGAGACTTCAGCCACACATTCCCCTGCTTCCAGAACAGCGATCGCTCGATCTCGCCAGAGAGCGCGCCGGCCATCACCAGCGGGGTATTGCGCAGCCCGCAATTGGTCATGCCTTCCTGCCAGGGCAGCAGCCCGGCCATGCCCTTGATCTTCTCGATCTGGGTGGGCGTGAGGATCGTCTTGCCGCTCTTGGCCTGAGCGGCCTTCCAGTCCCGGCAAACGGTAGCGTTGCCGTTCCAGGGCTTCTCCTCGCCGGTCTTTCGGTCCTCATAGGTCGACGGCTGGATGATGAAACGCTTGCCGAACTCGCGTTCGCCCAGCAGAAGGTGGTGCGCCGCGCGGCCGAGGATGAAGGCTTCCTTGTCCTCCTCGTCGACCCGATGCGGGTTGAGTTCGGAGTGCTTCCAGTAGTTCGCCGGGCTCTGCAGGATCCGGCGGATGCCTGTCGAGCTAAGCGACGGGCCGTCGCATATCTGAGAATGGTAGATCTCGATCGGGAGATCGTAGACCCCGGGCTCGGTGATCTTTTGGCCCTCAGCGATGGTGCGGACTTCCGCCGCGATCGGATGGATTGCGTTCACTTGAACACCTCGATGAAGCCGAGCAGTGCCGGCGTGACGAAGTCGGGGAGGGTGACGATCGCCACGAAGGTCATGGCGAGCAGGAAGGCGGCGGCGTAGGCGCCGAACCTGAGGACGTTCATGCGCGCGCCCTCGCCGCGTTGATGGCGCTGCTCCAGCGCGCCAGCACTTGGATCATGGCGAGGTACGCCTGCAGCTCAGGCTTGCGCTCAGACCGCGCCAGCAGGGCCGCGCGGGCCGCCTTGGTGTGGATCAGCACCAGCTTCGCCAAGTGAATGACCCGGTCGCCGTCGGACAGATCGGCGATCGACTTGAAGGCCGCGGCCAGCACCCGATCCGCAGACGGGTCCCCGAGCGCATCGCAGGGAGGGGCGGCGCTCGGGAACTCGCTGGGATGCCGGTCCGACCAGAGGGCGATCAGGCCAAGGACCGGCGTTGGAGCAGGGGTGACGGGGGGCATGTCACGCACCTGCGCCAATGGCGATGAGGAACATCGCGACGGCGAACATGCCGGCGATGAAGATGCCGAAGTCGGTAAGGTCGCCGTTACGGATGAGGCCGAGCATCACCGGCCCTCCGCTTTGGCGAGCGAGACGGCGACGTAGATCTCGCCGTCTCGATTCTCGGCCACGGTGTAACCGGGGACCTGACGCCACCCGGCCCAATGAAGACGGACAAGCTGGAATGCCAGCCACAGAGTGTGGTGCTTGCGGGCCATCACATGGTCCCCGCTTCAAATCCGCCGGGGGTCGATGTCAGAAGTTCGCGCCAGCCGTAACTATCCCGGACGTACCAGCCGCCACGGCGCCAGTGTGGCCGGCGCCACCGCAGGCTCTTGTTCGGCATCCGAACCAGGATTTTTTCCTGCGTGCCGAGCTTCGCCGTGAGCGGATGTTCCTGTTTTAGCATCACGCCACCTCGGCGATCTGCTCGCCCTCGACGGCCGCGCGGGCCACTTCGTCGAGGTTGAGGTTCGCGAGTGCGATAACCATTGCAGCCGTCTTGCCGATGCCGCGCTTCTCGTTGACCGCATCGAGCAGGTTCACCGAGCCGGCGACGGTCGCGGCGGGCCGCGTGGTCATCTCGTTCAGGTCGGCATCGAAGTACGGCAGGGGCTGGCGCAGCGCCTCGAGGGTGGCGTCGAGCGAGGCCAGGGCCTCGTCGCGGTCGCTGGCGAGTTGCTTGAGGGTGGAGCGCATCACTCGTCCCCCTCGGTCTCGATGATCGCGGCGAGGAGGCTGTCGGTCTCGGACGGGGAGAGCGAAACGCCGCCCTCAACCTCGAAGTCGATGCCGTAGCCGGAGCGGGTGTATGCGACGGTGACCGTCACATCGCGGCTGTCGTCGTCGGTCTCGCGGGTAACGGTGAACTCGATGCTCGCCATCTGAATGCCTTTTCGAAAGCGTCAATCGCTTCGTCTTGGACATATCTATGCGCTCTGCATAATTCATGGTCAAGCAGAATTATGCCAAGCGCATATTTTTCTTGACGGGCGCTCGACCTCGCGCGTATGCATGCGGATAATGGGGTGATCGAGAGAGAGGCGCCGACGCGTCAGCGGCGAGCGCCGGGCTCACCGGCAGGCAGCACTGAAGTGTGGGGCTGACGCCCCACTCTCAAGCTTCTCTGCACTGACGTTGAGATCTCGGATGCGCGCGCGAGACTCAGCGCGGCTTGATCCAGTCGATCGGCGCGGCCCATTCGACGACCTGGTCGACGAGATCCGGGTATAGGCTGTTGATGCTCTGGAGGGTCCATAGGTCGTCGGTTGATCCCTTTCGAAGGATCTTGACGTACATGTCCCCGACAGCGGTCCTCAGCACGGCCTTTTTGTTCACCATTTCCGAAGGCGGCAGCAGCTTCGAGTAATACAGCAGGCTGCCTTCATCGAAGGCGGGGAACCCCGAGTCACCGACAACTTCGACCGCCACGGTATCCGGAGCTGCGTCGGCCGGCTCTTCGACCCATTCGAAAGGTTCGTCGTCGAACGGGGTAATGACCTGGCCCGCTCCGACGCGGCCCGCAAGTCGAACCTTACCTGGAGGAGACAGCGGACGACTGCCGTCGGCCGCCTTGGGGCCGGCGCCGCGTGCGGTAAGCAGCCAATCGGTGGAAACGCCGAAGCGACGGGAATAGAGCTCGATGTTCCCTTTCGGGTCCCGGCTGCCGTTCTCATGGCCAGCGTAGGTGGGGTAGGCCACCCCAAGTGCTTCAGCTGCCTCTGCAGCACGGCGATAGCCAGCCGCGATCCTCGCAGCCTTGATTCGTCCGCCGATATCTTTGTTCGTCGCCATGGAATGCAGTCTGCATAAAAATTCTATGCGTGAGGCATTGACAGAGAATTATGCAGATAGCATAGATCGTCGGTATGAGCAGCACCGACGAGATCAAGAGCTTTCGGAAGGCCCGCGGCTGGAGCCAGACCGATCTGGCTGAACGCCTTGGGGTTGATCAGGCCACCGTGTCGCGCATCGAGCGTGGCGCCAACATGGCCGGACCGGTAGCGCGTCTTCTCGCGCAGTTGATGGCCGAGACTACTTCTGAACAGGCGAGCGCCGCATGACGCCATCGTCCTCAGTCGTGGTGGTGGCTGACCGGCTTCGCCCATTTTCCCGCGGCCAACCTTAGCGGTCCGCTTCTTCGCCTTTCCCATCGTCAATCTCCGCGCCTGCCGTTCGGCAGGACGGGATCGTCTTTGCCGAGTGAAACCTGATGAAAGTCACCCCAACCAGAGACTGCGCGAACGACCGCCAAAGCTTCCAGGCGTGTGCCGGTCGTTCGCTGCGTGGGCCTCTTCATGGGCTGCTCCTTTCGATGCCCCAACATGCATCGAAGGATTTTGCAGATGGGCAAAAAGCCCTTGCTCCCGGAGCAAAAAATGTTTGACGCCGGCGCAATCGACCTGGCGCCCGAGCAGCGCATCGAGCAGGCCAAAAAGTGGGCTCTCGCCCTGTGGGATCGGCTGGCAGCCATGCCCGGCGAGAACCAGGAGAGCGCCATGCACCGCGCGGCGCGGCTGGCGAAGGTCTCGGCGAGCATGATCTGGAGCTTCCGCTACCGGATGCCGAAGAAGCTCGACGTCGCCGCCTACTTTTCCATCAAGGCCGCCTACGAGCGGCACGTCGCATCGGTGGAGGCCAGCCTTGCGGACAATCTTCTCATTCTTCGCTCGCTGCCCTCCAACCCGGGCCGTGATCGGCTGGTGGCTCAGATGGAGGAGTTCCTCCGAGATCAGGAAGGCCAGGAAGGCCGGATTGCTGCCACTGAAACCGATGCCGACTTCGACCAGCGGAACGGGTGGGGGCGGTGATGAACCAGCTCCTCCCGCTCCCGCCCGTCGCGACTGACGAGGAGGTCCTTGCACTCCTCACCGGCGACGCGCCGGTGGCGTTCGGAGTGTCGGGTGGCAAGGACAGCCAGTCCGCGGTGCTCGCCGGCTTCCGCTATCTGGACAGCATCGGCCACGCCGGCCCGCGCCTGTTGGTGCACGCTGACCTCGGATCAGTCGAGTGGAACGACTCCCTCCCATCGTGCCAGGCGCTGGCGCGTCATTTCAGCGCCGAGCTGATCATCGTCAGCCGCAAGGCTGGCGGCCTGATGGAACGCTGGGAGGCGCGCTGGCAGTCCAGCCTCACCAGGTATCGCGAGCTGTCGACCGTCACCCTGGTACTGCCATGGTCCACGCCGGGCATGCGGTTCTGCACATCCGAGCAAAAGACCCACGTCATCACGGCCGAGCTGAAGCGCCGCTTCAAGGGCCGCCAGATCGTCAACGTGACGGGCGTCCGGCGCGCCGAGAGCGCGGCTCGCGCCAAGTCGACAATCACCGGCTGGGATACCGACGGGCGAATCCTCACGTGGCGGCCGATCATCGACTGGTCGACCGAGCAGGTCTTCGACGCCATCGACAATAGCGGCATGGCTCCGCACCCAGCTTACCGCGTGTTCGGGATGGGGCGTGTCTCTTGCCGGTTCTGCATCATGTCCAACCGGGACGACATGGTCGCCGCGGCGGCGCAGCCCGAGGCCCACGGCATCTACCGCCGCATGGTGGGGTTGGAAGCCGACAGCACGTTCGCATTCCAGGGCGCCCGGTGGCTGGGTGACGTCGCGCCGCATCTCCTCAACCCCAACCTTGAGGAACGACTGGCGCAGGCCAAGGTCCGCGCAGCGCGTCGGGTCGCAGCTGAGAAGCGCGTCACCAAGCCGATGCTCTACGTGAAGGGCTGGCCTACCCGGATGCTCACCGACGACGAGGCGGACATTCTGGCCCGCGTCCGCGCCGAGGTTGCCGAGATCATCGGTTTCCCGCCGAGCTTCGCCGACCGCGAGAGCATCCACGATCGCTACGCGCAGCTGATGGCCGACCGACCGAAGCAGACCGCATCCACCTAACGACCGCACCCCGCGCGTGGTGCGCGGGGCTTCACAGGAGCCCGATCTATGCCCACCGGATACACAGCAGGCGTTGCCGACGGCACGGTAACGGACCTTCGCACCTTCGCCCTGACATGCGCCCGAGGCATGGGCGCGCTGATCATGATGCGCGACGAGCCGATGGATGCTCCGCTACCGGAGCGCTTCGAGCCCTCCGAATACAGCCGCAAGGAACTCGACAAGGCGATCGAGCGGCTGAAGGAGCTCAAGGCGATGTCGCCGGAGCAGCTGGCCGCCGGCGCCGCCGCGTGGAACGCCGAAAACGACACCTTCAAGCTGAAGCAGGTTCGCGAGAACCAAGAGCGGCGCGAGCGGTACGACCGTTTGATCGCCGAGGCCGAGGCGTGGCAGGGCGCGCCTGAAGGGCTGAAGGGCTTCATGCTCGATCAGCTTCGCCAGTCCCGGGACTTCGACACCAGCGACGAACCGCTGAAGCACTGCGAGCCGACCCGCTCGCCAGTCGAGTGGTGGGCGGAGGAGTGCCGCAAGGCCGCGTGGAACGTCGAATACCACTCCAAGCAGGACGCCGACGAGCGCCGGCGCACCGACGAGCGCAACGCCTGGTTGGCACAGCTGCGCGCCTCGCTTCCTCCCGCAACCGAAGTCGAAGGAGCCTGACATGGCCAAGACCAAGCGACCACCCGAGCAGAAAAAGAACTCGTTCGAAGACGACGACATGCGCCAGCTCATCGGCGAGATCGAAACCCTCGAATCCGAGAAGGTCTCGATCCGCGCCAAGACGGCCGGCGAGTGCGGCGGCATCTCGAAGAAGATCGGCAACGCCAAGGGCAGGGCTAAGGAACTCGGCATCCCGCTCGCCATCCTCAACGGCCTGCTGAAGACCCGGAAGCTCGAGCGCCAGATCGCGGCGGCCGGGCAGGGTATCCCCGACGACCTCGCCGAGCTGTGGGAGGAGGCTTCGGGCCAGTTCTCATTCCTGGCGCCTGATGAGGAGGAGCCGGAGGAACCCGGCGAGACCGCAGCGCAGCGTGCCGCACGGCAGCGCAGGGCCGAAGCCGACGCACATCACGAAGCCGAGCAGGCCGAGGGCGAAGCCGCTCTCAAGGACCTGGTGAACTGATGTCCAGATCCCTTCTCGCCCTCGATGTCGCGACGACCACAGGCTGGGCGTTCGGTCCGGTCGAGGCCGACGCTCGCCCATCCACCTCCGGGCACATCCGTTTCGGGCGGGAAGGGGCTCCCGACGCCGAGGTGTGGAAGCGGGCACTCATCTGGCTCACCGAGCAGCTGAACGTTCTGCAGCCGACGGTGGTGGCCATTGAGGCGCCGATCAACAGCGCCAGCCCCGAGGGCGGGTCGAACGCTCACACCCTGGGCCGTCTGATCGGCCTGCAGGCGGTGCTGCGCACGGTCGTCGAGATCAAGCTACCGGTCACCGCCAAGCTGATCCACGTCCAGAGCGCGCGGAAGTTCTTCATCAGCCACGGCAACCTGCCGGGCAAGGAAGCGAAGAAGCAGGTTCAGCGCCGCTGCCTTGATCTCGGCTGGCTCGATGAAGACGGCCTGCAGCCCGACCGCGCGGACGCGATGTGCGTCTGGGCGAAGGCCGTCGCGGACATCTGCCCCGAGTTCGCCGCCGGCATGACGCCGCTCGGTGCGCGGAGATCCAACGTCGTCAATCTCATCCCCAAGAGCGAGGTGGCCTTCTGATGGCTGGTTCAGTCTCGAAGACAATTTTGATCGGCAACTTGGGCAAGGATCCCGAGCTCAAGAACAACGGCAACGGCAAGACGTTCGCGGTGTTCTCGATCGCCACCAGCGAAAGCTGGAAGGACGACAAGGGCGAGCGCAAGGAAGTCACCGACTGGCACAACATCACGGTGTTTTCTGAGCCTTTGGTGAGGTTTGCCGAGCATCACCTCAAGAAGGGGATGAAGGTCTACATCGAGGGTCAGAACAAGACCCGGAAGTGGGAGAAGGACGGCCACACCTTCTACTCGACCGATGTGGTGCTGCGCGGCTTCGGCTCGGTCCTGACCTCCCTTGAGAAGCTCGAAAGCTCAGGCGCGCGTGGGCCCTCCGACGAAGGCGATTACGGCACGCCTCGCGATCGCCCGGCCTCCAGCGGCTCTGCCGCCGGCCAATCCCCGTCCGACGACATCCCATTCTGAGGCCAGCCATGAACCTCGTGACCGTCATCACCGACCGCTATGCCACCACCGGAGCCCGCGACCCCGACAGCCTGCACGGGCTGCTCTTCCTGGCAGAGCAGGGCGCTCCAATCCAGAAACTGGCGCGGCTGGTGCGCAGCCGCTCCTTGGTCTCTCTTCTCGATCGGGCCCGTCAGGGCTCAGTCGGCAGGGTCCCGGCCGTCACCGGTGACGAGCACCGGGCCGAGGTGGTGGACTTCCCCGACGGACTGATGCCGGTCCGCTGGAAGCGGGAGGTTGTCGCGCTGCTTCTCCGCTCTGATGGGGTGTCCACGTCGGAGATCCTCGACCTGGCCGTGCGGCTGGGCGTCGAGAGCATCGGCGACAACGCCGGCAGCCTGGTTCGGATGCTCAGGGATGATCTGAAGCCGTTCTCGATCGGCATCGAGAGCGAGAAGGTTGAGGGCTCGAACGCCTTCCGCTTCAAGATCACCGGCACCTCGGCTTGGCGGATGCAGAAGATTATCGCGAACGGGTGGGCGCTATGACCGTCGATCTGATCGCGCGGGCCGAGGCCCGCATTTTCTCCCTGACGTCTCAGGTTGTCGCGCTGGATGCGCAGGCGATGGACATCAGGGACCGCGCCCTGGATTGCCGGCTCGGCATACAGGAGCTGCAGCAGTTCATCACTTTGGCTCGCGAGCTTGCAGACGAGCCCGAGCAGGAACCCCGTCTGAACGCAACGGACGGGCAGGCAGCCGAGTATGCGGTGGTTACGCCCGCAGCTGCCGACCGCGTGACGGCGGAGGATGGTCACGCATCCTCCGCACCAGTTTCGCCCGAAGGGGCGTCCGAAGAGGTGGGCGGGGTTGCCAGTGCCTGCAGCGCCTCAGCCGCCGGGAGCGAGATCCCGGAGCGGAGAGAACTGGACGTGGACGCCGACGCGACAGGCGTGCCAGCCGGAGAGACGGCGGGCCCTTCGGAGCAGTCGGACTCGCACCCGGCTGCTCCGGAGGAACCTCCAGCCCTGAGCAAGCGGCAACAGGTTCGGATCACCCACGAGGATCATCCGGACTGGTCGGGAGCCCAAATCGCCGAGCACCTCGGCCTGAGCAAGGGCTCGGTCAGCGGCCATGCCTCTTCCCTCGGCATCAAGTTCTCGGCCGGTGCCGCGGCGGTCTCAGCCTCCTCGTCGATCACGAAGCTCGATCGCGTCAGGCTGATGCACGAGCAGCACCCTACCTGGACCGCGCGGATGATCGCGCTGCAGCTCGGCGAGAAGGAAGGCACGGTCAGCACGCTGCTAGCGACGGTCCGGAAGGAAGTGCGAGCGCCGGCCGAGCCGAAGCCAGAGTTCAGCAGCGAGCAGGAGATGCGGCAGCACTACGGTGATGTCGCCGCCCGGTTGGGGAAGGCGAAATGAACGCGCACCTCCCATTCTTGTTCGAGGACGCTGAGTTCGGCGACGAGATCATCGTTGACAGCTTTGCCGGCGGCGGCGGCGCGTCGACGGGCATCGAGATGGCGCTCGGTCGCTCGCCCGACTTCGCGATCAACCACGATGCCGAAGCGCTGGCGCTGCACGCCGCCAACCATCCGAAGACGGTCCACCTGTCCGAGAACATCTACAAGGTCGACCCGATGGACGTGGTCGGCAAGCGCAAGGTCGGGCTGCTGTGGGCCTCGCCGGACTGCAAGCACTTCTCGAAGGCCAAGGGCGGCGCACCGGTGAAGCGCAACATCCGCGACCTGGCTTGGACGGTGGTGCTGTGGGCAGAGCGCGTTTCGCCCCGCGTGATCATCCTCGAAAACGTTGAGGAGTTTCAGGGCTGGGGCCCGCTGGTGGCGAACGACAAGGGCGAGCTGATGCCGTGCCCGGATCGGCGCGGCGAGACGTTCAAGGAATGGGTCGCGGCGCTGAAGAAGCTAGGCTATGCGGTTGAGTGGCGCGAGCTTCGGGCCTGCGACTTCGGCGCGCCGACGACCCGCAAGCGCCTGTTCGTCATTGCTCGTCGGGATGGTCGGAAGATCGTCTGGCCGGCGCCGACGCATGCTGCCCCGGGCGGCAACCCGGCGCTGCTGCCTTATCGGACCGCCGCGAACGACGTCATCGACTGGTCAATTCCGTGCCCGTCGATCTTCGACACGTCCGAGCAGATTTTCGAACGCTACGGCCTGCGCGCTGTCCGCCCGCTGGCTGAGGCCACGCTGGCGCGCATCGCCAAGGGCGTGAAGCGGTACGTGATCGATGCGGCAAAGCCGTTCATCGTCGGCTGTGGCGGGCGGATGGGGCAGAGCCCGGCGCGCGGTGTTGACCGTCCGGCGCAGACGTTGACCGCCAAGGCCGACGCCTGCTTGGTCGTGCCCCACGTCACCAAGTTCCGGAACGGTGCTGTCGGCTCCGACATCAGCGAACCCATGCCGACGGTCACGGCGAACAGCTTCATCAAGAGAGCCGGCGGGGCCGCGCCTCTCGGCGTGGTAGCGGCTGTTCTGTCCCAGGCACAGCAGGGTGGTTCGGTGCACGATGTCGATACGCCGCACCCGACCGTCACTGCCTCGCCCAAGGACCAGAACCAGGTGCTTGCCGCGCACCTGCAGAGACAGTTCTCTCGCTCAGTGGGTAGCGCCGCCGACGCCCCGACCGACACCATTGTCGGCCGCTCGAAAGATGCGCTCGTGGCGGCCTCGATGGTCCAGACCGGCTACGGCGAGCGGGAAGGGCAAGAGCCCCGAGCGCTCGACATCGAGAAACCGCTCGGCACGGTCGTTGCCGGTGCGGCGAAGCATGCCGTGGTCGCAGCGTTCCTCGCCCAGCACAACACCGATGTCGTCGGGCACTCGGCGCATGAGCCGGTCAGCACCATCGTTCAGAAGGGCAGCACCCAGGCCGTTGTCTCGGCCGGGCTCCTGAACCTCAAGGGTAGCGCCCGCCGCATGTCCGATGTTGGGGAGCCAAGCCCGGCCGTCACTTCGCAGGGCAACCACCTCGGCGAGGTCCGCGCATTCCTGATGAAGTACTACGGAGTCGACCAGGACCCGCGCCTCGAGGAGCCGCTTTCGACCGTCACCACCCGCGACCGGTTCGGTATCGTCACCGTCGAGGGCGAGCCCTACCAGATCGTCGACATCGGCATGCGGATGCTGACGCCTCGCGAACTGTTCAAGGCTCAAGGCTTCCCTGCCGACTATGAGATCGAAACCGGCGTCTTCGCCGACGGCGCGCGCCGCACCCTGACCAAGACTGCCCAGGTCCGCATGTGCGGCAACTCGGTCTGCCCGCCGATCGCGGCCGCCCTCGTCTCGGCCAACTGCAACGACCTCGCTGTCGTGCGGGAGGCGGCGGAGTGACATGGCCCTTCGCCCACCTCCCGATGTTCGCATACGACTTCATCATGGCCGATCCGCCGTGGCGGTTCGAGACATGGTCGGGCGCCGGCAAGACCCACAAGAGCCCCGAGAACCACTACGACACGATGTCGATCGCCGACATCGCCGCGCTCCCCGTCGGCCATCTGGCCGGCATCGACTGCACGCTCTGGCTCTGGGGCACGCATCCGATGATCGATCAGCAGATCGAGGTGGTCCGGCAGTGGGGCTTCCGCTTCGTCACCTCGGGCGTCTGGGTCAAGCGAACCTCCACCGGCAAGCTCGCTTTCGGTACCGGGTATCGCCTGCGCAGCGCGTCGGAGCCCTTCATCCTCGCCACCAACGGCAACCCGGAGACGGCGAAGAACATCCGTTCGGTTGTCGAGGGACCGGTGCGCGAGCATTCCCGCAAGCCCGATGCCGCTTACTTCGAGGCCGAACGGATGATGCCGCATGCTCGGCGAGCAGATCTCTTCTCCCGCCAGTCCCGTCAGGGCTGGGACGCTTGGGGCAACGAAGCCAGCAAGTTCGACGAGGTCGCCCATGGCTGACCTCCAGATCCAGTCCCGCGCCGATCACGACCGCCTGCGCCAGCGCGCGGCGCAGAAGCACAAGACGAACGAGGCGATCGCCGAAACCACAGTGCGGGTCGTCGCGGAGTTTCTCCGCGGTCGCCCGGCGAGCGCCTGCATGACTGACCTGGTCCAGAAAGCGAAGGAGTTCGGCAGATGAGCGTGCGCGGTACCGGCAACGAGTTCGGCTGGCCCGATGACGCTGTCGAGCTGCTGAAGCGCCGTTGGAACGATGGAGCCTCAGGCTCTGAAATCGCGAAGGAAATCGGGCAGGGCGTCACTCGCAACGCGGTTGTCGCGAAGGTCCATCGCCTGAAGCTGGCGAAGCGGAAGAACCCATCTGCAGCACCGAAGCTACGACCACCGAAGCGGCACGGCAACGCCGGCCAGCCGCAGGCCGCCGCCATCTTGCACAACCTCACGATGCGGAAACTGCCAACCCTTCCGCTGCCCCTCGAGGACGGAGTCGACGTCACCCACCTGATCGGCCTGCAACAGCTCACCGAGCATACTTGCAAGTGGCCGCACGGGGATCAGCTGACGCCCGAGTTCGGGTTCTGCGGTGCTCCATCGCAGGCGGGCAGTCCCTACTGCCAGAACCACCACCGACGCGCATACACCACGATCTAGGCGGTTCCCGTGCTTTCTCAGGACGACATCTACCGCCTCGAGATCAGGGTCAGGCTGCACGCCGAGTCCCTGAGGAAGGCTGCCGAGAGCTTCGACACTTCCGCGGCGCCCGAAGTTCGCTCATACGCCGCTCGGGTCCGCATCGACGCCGACGAGTTCGACCAGGTCGGCAATCTCCTCGTCGGGCTGCAGGGCGACTGGACCCGTCTCGGGCCGATGGTGCGCGAGGGCTACAAGGCCGTGATGGCGGAGTTCGAGCGGAAGAAGGCCGACGCGGCAGCAAGGCGCTCCGAGGCGGTTCATGGAGATTCATCCGATCCAGAACTGGTCGCTCGTGGGAAGGCGCTGAGTGCCGCATGAACGACCGGCTCCCAGAATCCCTGCTCGACGATATCCGCGCCGCGTTGCCGATCACCGATCTGGTCGGCCAGTACGTCGTATGGGACCGGGCGAAGTCGAACGATGGGCGCGGTGACATGTGGGCGTGCTGTCCCTTCCACGGGGAGAGCACCCCCAGCTTCCATGCCGAGGCCCAGGAGGGTCGCTACCACTGCTTCGGGTGCGGAGCATCGGGAGATCACTTCGAGTTCCTGATGGCGCTCGACGGGCGCAACTTCCCCGAGGCGGTCGAAGCCGTAGCAGAGATGGCCGGCATTGAACTGCCAGGGCGACGGGAGGCGGCGAAGCCCGCCCGGACACCGGAGCAGCCGCGGCAGGAGAAAGCCCGTCCGCAGCCAGCTGCAGCGGAGGGCCAGCGTAAGCTGGTGAAGACCTACGACTACACCGATCGGGATGGGAACCTGATCTACCAGGTTTGCCGGTTCCAGATCGAAATGCCAGACGGATCATTCGCCAAAACGAAAGATCGCACAGGGACTTGGAAGACGTTCCTGCAGCGCCGTCCAGCAAACATCGGTGATGGCTCGTGGATCTGGGGACTGTCGGCCGGCGACTTCATGCGCCCGGGTCCGGGCAAGGACTGGTCGGCCTACGACGAAAAGAAGCGCGCCGAGTGGCCGAGTGCCGAGATCCGGACCTTCGCCGAGGGCATTGAGCACACGGTCTACCGCCTGCCGTCGGTCGAGATCGCGATCGCCGAGGGCAAGACGATCCTCCTCGTCGAGGGGGAGAAGGACGCCGACACCTCGGAAGAACTCGGGTGGTGCGGCACCACCAACAGCAGCGGCTCGAAGCACTGGACGGCGGCACATGCTGCCTGCTTTCGCGATGCGGACGTGGTGATCTGCCTCGATAATGACGAGGCCGGCGATCGGGCCGACAAGGTGGCTCGGTCATTGAAGGGCATCGCGCGCCGAGTGCGCGTTCTCGACTTCGCGAAGGTGGTGGAGGGCTTCGACCACAAGGGCGACATCACCGATTGGGTGGAGAAGTTCGGCGGCACCTCAGAGCAGCTCGAGCAGATTATCGCCCGCCTCCCTGACTGGCGACCACGACCACCCACCTCAGCGATGGGCGCGGTCGGGCTGCACCAGCTTCACCACCCGTCGCTGAAGCACGACTTCCTGATTGACGGATTCCTCGATCGGCAGGGCGTTGCGATGATGCCGGGCGCGTCGGGATCGGGGAAGACCTTCCTCATCCTCGAGATGTCGATGTGCACGGCGCTCAATCTCGACTTCTGGGGGATGAAGGTGAAGCCCGGGCTGGTGCTCTACCAGGCCGGCGAGGGCAAGCAGGGCGTCACCAAGCGCCTCGATGGCTGGATGCTCGATCGGGGCATCTCACCGTCCGAGGAGATCCCGTTCCAGATGCTCACCCGCCGGATCAACCTCTTCAACGACGACAAGGATACCGACGACATCATCGCCGAGGGCAGGGCGTGGTCGGAATACTACGGCGTCCCGGTTCGGATGGTGGTGATCGACACCTTCAACAAGGCGATCACCGGTGCCAACGAGAACGCCGGCCAGGACATGACCAAGGTTCTCTCCCGCCTCGAACGGATCTCGGTGACGCTGGATTGCGCCGTGGTCGTACCGATCCACAAGTCCGCCGAGGGGAAGATGCGCGGCCACACCTCGCTCACCGGTGACGTCTCGAACGTCATCAACGTCACCGAGCTCGAGATGAAGGACCGCAACCAGCGAATCATCCGCACCGTGACCCTCGACAAGAACAAGGACGGCGAGAAGGGCCGGCCCATGCGCTTCGTGCTCCGCCAGGTTGTCCTCGATCCAGAACCCGACGGGAAGATCGTCACCACCTGCGTTGTCGATCGGCCGGATGGGGACGAGGAGGAGGCGGCCCGTCAGGGCAAGCTCAGCCTGAACCAGTTCCTGATCCTCAAGGCGCTGAAGGATGCACTTGAGGACCATGGCGAACCGACGCCGGCGGGCATCAGGGCAGGGTCCGCGCTGAAGGTGGTGGTGAAGTACCAGCACTGGGTCGACCGGGTTCGAAAGGTCTGGGTGTTCCAGGCGCCCGAGAACGAACCGGAGAAGCGCAACAAGGAGTTGGAGCGGGTGATGACGCACGCCGGCAAGGTACTGCTGGCCGGTGAGTACATCGGCCGGGACAACGACCTGAAGATCGTCTGGCACACTGGGAAGGAAGACCGGCCGAAGCGCGAGAAGAAGATCGAGGCTCCACCACCACCATTGCCGGCGGATGTTCGTCAGGCGCTCGTCGAGGGAGTGCCGTTTTGAAGAAGGGCGCCCCACAGTTCGAACCGCGCTGGCCGAACCTCAAGGCCATCAAGGTTGGCTGGCTCGCCGGCCGCGGCAACCAGTCCACCGATATCGCGCGGTACCTCGCCGACGGCACGTCGGCGGAGACCATCCGCACCCAGCTGCAGCGCGCCGAGCTCGATCTGATCGGCAAGGACCGCAACATCGTTTACGTCCCGGTGAGGCTGACGGCCTATGAGCGCAAGATGCTCGGCCGCGTGGCAGAGGCCCGCGGGATGTCGCTCGAGCAGTGGATGCGCGACATCGTCGTGAACGCCGGCATTCCCAACGACCTCTATGACGCAGTGGTGGACCCGTGAAAGCATCGGCTCGAGCAATCTTGATGGAGATCCCCGACTATGCGAAGGGCGACCAGGAGCTTTGGACGCCCAAGCTGGTCAAGGATGCCTTGGTCGACGCCTTCCGCATGCTTCGGCGGACCGGGGGCAGGGTGGGGCCTGCCGCCGTTCGGGCGGCGTGGCCGGCCTATCGGATGGATCAGGCGGACTTCATGGAGCAGTCGATCGCCGGGACGCTGCGGGACCGCAGCAGCTCGCGGCCGGAGTATCGCACCCGCATGAACGTCACCCGCATGGAAATAGTCTTGTGCGGGTGGAAGGGCGAGGACGGGCGGGAGCATCCCGCTTGGTTCGTTGGGATCCCGGACTCGGACCTCCGCGAGAAGCTCGAGGCATGGGTGTTCGCGGAGCTGCGTGGCGACGCGACGACGGACCTCTGCATCCGGAAGGGGTGGGCGCTAGCTACTTTCAAGCGGCACCGGGACAGAGCAGCGGGGATAATTGCGCAATCCCTCAATACTGGACGTGTTGACGTCTGGTAATAAGGTCGCAAGTGGAGGGGGCAATGGCAAAAGATGTGCTTGAGAAGGAGCTGACCGTCTCAGGGAAGCTCGAGGAGAACGGTATTAAGGCCGGCACAAACAGCCGGTTCGCGGTTGCCATTGATCGGCTAGGGGGGAACGTCGCCGATTTCGTCAATTTGCTCTTCGAGCCAGGCAACCGAAAGAAGCGAGCAATTTCGGAGGCGGAGATTAAGGTAATCGAGGCCGCTGCAACTGCCGCGGCTAGGGCGGTGAAGGAAGATCCTCAGACAGCAGTTCGCGTAATCGCCGGCATGGTCGGGGCCGCCGCGAGAAAGCAGGAAAGTAAGGACGCCGTACTACAGGAAGCGCTGGAAGACTTGCGCAACGACGCGCCTACTGAAGCACAAGCCGCGAATGAGGAGCCGCTCAGCGAGGAGTTCTTATCTCGTTTCGAGCACTATGCTGAGGATGCGATAACGGATGAGCTGCGGAAACGCTGGGGCCGCGTCTTGGCTTCCGAGGTTCGCGCTCCGGGTACCTTCAGCCGCAAGGTGCTCAGAGTCGTCGACGAGCTGGATAGCGACACTGCTAAGGCATTCGAGGAACTATGTCGGCATCGCATAGACGATGTTGTTCCCCGAGCACTCAGTGGCAGATTGAGCTTCGGAGTGAGCGTCAGCTTGACGGGGGCCGACCTAATTGTAGACCCCACCGGCGGTCAGCGGCGGCTCTGCCGCAAGCAAGCTGATGGAACGGGGACGGAGATGTGGGTGTTCCGCTTCGGCGATAACGCCATCGCTATAGACGTCTCCACAAAGATTGAGCCCGAGTTCGACCTAGACTCAATAAAGCCCTTGATGAGCCTGGGGGATCCAGCGGAGCCAGCTCCCTCGATACCAACATACGTGCTGACCAGCACCGGAAGGGCGTTGGCCTCAATTCTCCCGGTCACAGAACAGACCGCCTTGCATGAATTTGCCCGAGCGGCCGCCAAGCAGATTGAGCCCAGTTGGGTTCGCGTTTATCAGTTGTCTGGTTCCGAGTTTGTGATGACGAGTCAGTTGGACGGGACCGCTGCGGCTCCTGACTCTGCCGCCACTTTGACACCGTGAGCCATTTCCCCCGATTTTGAGGGGGCAAATCGATACCGTGGGTCGCTGTGCCGGTAGTGCGTCCATCCACGCAGAGGCCTGCGTCTCAGCCCCGCCTTTTGCTTCGGCTTGAGTGAGAATAGGGGCTGCTGGATAGTGGGATGAAGCGGATGTCCGTCCATCCTGACGGTTCGATGTAGATTTTGTAGAGTTCGGCAGAGAGCGGGCCGCCCTTCGCCAGCACCTCGTTGCAGATGATCGCGGCGTCGTCGCGATTGACATAGCCGATGTGCCACTCCTGGGCCCTTCGACGGAACCAACCCGCCACTTCGGATACGCCAATCACTTTGATAGCGTTTGCGTCGGCCTTATTGGTTGGCTCTCGTTCAAGTCTGACAGTGTAGTGCCACCCGTTGCGCTCTGCTTTGCGCACTGCGAGCAGGAAGTTGGCGGGGCCGCTGCCGCAGAAGTTTAGGCCGGCCACTAGGCAGGCAACTGGAAATATCTGCACCCAGTCGCCTGTGGGGCGATGTCGATCAACGCCCACCTGTTCGGTTGCCATGCCCGTCCTCGCCAAGTCATGAAGCTTTGGGGCCCGCCGGTTCTCGTGAACGTCTATGGCGCCACTCACCGACGCGAAAGCCGACATAGGCGCCAAACGCCAATCCGAATGCCCAACCCCACACGCCGAAGCCTTGGCCGCCACTTGCAACACCGAAGTTGCGGATGAAGAACGCACCGATCAATGCGCCCGCGATCGCGCCGGTGGCCGACCACGCAAGGCGAGGCCGAGACTGATAGAAATTGAACATGGCCGTGCTCCCAAACCCTAGGCACGAAGCCTTCGCCCAGGCGCAGGCAAAGGGCAAGAGTGCGGCAGAGGCTTACACAGAGGCTGCCGCAGGCCCGTTCCCCAGACATGGATCGTCACCGACGGTCGCGATATGCGGTGGTCAGCCGATCCGTCCACTCGGGGCGCACCGCCCGATGGCGAACTCTAGGCGCTTCTCCGGTGTGCCCTGATCGCGGGTCATCGTGTTTACGCTGTCGACACAGGTATCGAACTCGGTGCGCTTCACTTGGATGCTGAGCGCTACCAAGACCAAGCCAACCAGTATGGCGCCCGCGATCCACTCCGAGCCCCTGTAGTCCATGTCAGTCCTTCCCAATCCCCGCCACGAGAGCTTCGCCCAGCACCTGGCGAAGAGCAAGACGGCTGACGAGGCATATGCACTGGCAGGGTTCAAGCCCAACCGGGGCAACGCTGCCACGCTTAAAGCAAAGCAAAGCATTCAAGATCGCGTGGCCGAGCTGCAGGCGAGGGGCGCCAAGAAGGTCGAGGTGACCCTCGACACCCTCGCCGCTGAACTCGATGAGGCCCGCGATGTGGCCAAGGGCGAGAAGCAGTCGAGCGCCATGGTGCAGGCCACCATGGGCAAGGCGAAGCTCTTCGGGCTGATCGTCGAGAAGCACCGCCACTCCGGCACCGTGCAGGTGGTGACCCTATCCGCCAAGGATCTGGACGGGCTGACCGACGATGAACTTGCCGCTCTTGAAGCAGCCTACCCAGTTCTCGAAAAGCTCGGGCTGGTCGGAGGCGCTGGAAGCGCAGCGCCAGAAGAGGCGGGTTGAGTCCGAGAAGGGCGGATGGGAAGCAGAGCGCCAGCGCTGCGCCGATGGCGTCGAGGGGCTGCTCCACTGGTTCGACAACTACGTCTGGACCTATGACCCGCGCCTGGTAGGCAAGCCCGGCGGGCCGTTCGTCCGCTTCAAGCTCTGGCCGAAGCAGCGGGACTTCATCCGCTGGCTCGAGGAGCGATATCAGGCCGGCGAGGAAGGCCTCGGCGAGAAGAGCCGCGACGTCGGGGTGACCTACCTCTGCGCGGGGTTCGCTCTGCATCACTGGCAGTTCATCGACGGCTTCAAGGCCACATTCGGCTCCCGCAAGGTCGACTATGTGGACAAGAAGGACAACCCGGACAGCATCTTCGCGAAGCTCCGCATCATGCTGCGGCGCCAGCCGCCGGAGCTGCTGCCGAAGGGGTTCAATTGGACCCAGCACGACAACTACATGCGCATCGTCAGTCCGGAGACCGGATCGGTCATCTCGGGTGAGGGTGGCGAGGACATGGGCCGCGGTGGCCGATCGTCGGTCTACTTCGTCGACGAGGCGGCCTTCGTGCCCAACGCCGAGACGGTCGAGAAGGCGCTGTCGGGCAACACCGACTGCGTGATCTGGGTCTCGTCGGTCAATGGCATGGGCAACCTGTTCGCCCGCAAGCGCCACTCGATCCTGAAGCCGCGCCAGATCTTCCGCCTTCACTGGCGGGATGATCCGCGGAAAACCGAGGCATGGGCGCAGGCGAAGGAAGCCAGCTTCTCGGACCCGACCACGTGGGCCAGTGAGTACGATATTGACTACACGGCCTCGGTGGAGGGCATTTGCATCCCCGCCCTGTGGGTGGAGAGCGCCAAGCGCCTGCGGGCTCTGGAGCCTCGCCTGAAGCCGTCGAACGACGGTGTGGTAGGGCTGGACGTCGGTGCCGGCAAGGCAAAGTCGGTGGCGGTGCCTCGCCGTGGCGCGGTTGTCGAGAAGCCGCAGTCGCGCCGCGATCCAGACACTACCGAGACCGCATACTGGGGGCTGGGCATTGCCGCCGAGGCATCAGCGGACCGACTGAACTTCGACGCCCCTGGTGTGGGCGCAGGCGTCTCGTCGACGTTGATGCACAATCCGGCCGAGGGCTTGGTGGTGGTGCCGGTGAACACCGGCCTGCCGCCGCCTGAGGACCGCATCTGGCCCGACGGCCGCACATCCGAGGAGATGTTTGGCAACCTGAAGGCCGAGATCTGGTGGCTCTGCCGCACCGCACTGCAGAGGTCGCACGAGCACGTGCGGTTCCTCGAGGGCAAGGAAGGCGGCAAGGAGCACTCGGTCACTGACCTGCTGGCGCTGCCCAGCGGCGACAAGGAGAGCGACGAGCTCTGCCTGCAGCTGTCGCTGGTGAAGTGGGGTCGAAACGAGAAGGGCAAGATCGTCATCGAGCGCAAAGAGGCGCTCGCTAGGCGCGGGATCTCTTCGCCGGACTATGCCGATGCCCTGATGCTGACCTTCGTCGACCCGCCGGCCGCCCCTGCGGTGGCCATGTTCCTGACCTCGAGGCACCGATGAACGCGCTGACCGTGATGGCCAACGCCGCGATGCGGCGGCTCGACGTGATGTTTCCGGGCTTCTTCGCCCTGGCGAAGCACAACCACTATGCGGACTTCGGCTATCCGACCACGCTGTCATTCCAGCAACTCTATGACATGTACCTGCGCAACGGGATCGCGCATGCCGGGGTGGAAAAGACCATCCTGAAGACCTGGCAGGACATGCCCTTCCTCCTCGAAAAGGAGCGCGACGGGTCCGAGGGCGCGGAAACGAAAGAGACGAAGCTTGAGGGTGAGATCCGGCAGCGCTTCGATGATCTCAGAGTCTGGCAGCATCTCGCCGAGGCCGATCGCCGCTCGCTGGTCGGCGCCTACGCGGGCGTGATCCTGCGCTTTGCAGACAGTCGGCGCTTTCAGGAGCCCGTTCAGCGGGTGCCTGGCGGGCTGCTCGGTATCGTCGAGCTCATTCCCGCATGGGAGGGGCAGCTGACCGTGTCCGAATGGGACATGGACGAGTTGTCGGAGAATTACGGGCAGCCGAGGATGTTCGCCTTCAACGAGGCCAACGTGGCCACGGGGAAGACCAACCACCGGCAGTTCAACATCCACCCCGATCGAGTGATCGTCTGGTCCAAGGATGGCACGGTGCACGGCCGCTCGATGCTGGAGCCCGGTTACAACGACCTGATGACGCTGGAGAAGATCAGCGGCGCCGGTGGAGAGGGGTTCTGGAAGAACGCCAAGTCTGCCCCCGTGTTCGAGGTCGACAAAGAAGCCAAGATCGCCGAGATGGCCAAGGCCATGGGCATCCAGCCGAACGAACTCGCCGACAAGATGAATGAGCAGGTCGACGACTGGCAGAAGGGCTTCGACAAGCTGCTGATGGTGCAGGGCATGCAGGCGAAGACCCTCGGCGTCACGCTGCCCAGCCCGGAGCACTTCTTCGCCATCGCGCTGCAGTCATTCGCCGCCTCGATCCCCATCCCGCTCAAGATCCTCGTCGGGTCTCAGACAGGGGAGCGCGCCAGCACCGAGGACGCCGCGGAGTGGGCGCAGACCAACAATTCGCGCCGCAACAATGTTGTGGTGCCGAACATCACCACGTTCGTCCAGCGCCTTGAGCGCGTGGGCATCCTTCCGGCGAAAGACTGGTTCGTCGACTGGACCGACCTCACCGAGAGCTCGATGGCTGAGAAGGTCGATCGGGCGGTGAAGATGGCCGACACGAACCAGAAGATGAAGGACAGCGGCGAGATCGTGTTCACGCACGAAGAAATCCGCGCCGTTGTCGATCTCGAACCGCTGTCGCCCGCCGAAGCGGCGCTCGAGGATCGGTCCGAGGACGACGAAGAGGCCGCCCTTGCTACGACTTCTTCTCCGCCTCAGCCAGAAGCGTGAGTTCGCGCTTCCCGATGAGGCGACCTGAGGCGTCGCGGATATCCGAGACCCGCTCATCACTGTGCTCGAAGTCGTCGATCGCTTTCAAGCACTTGGTGGCGGTCTCGAACTCAGCGGTCTTGGGGTGAACCCCGGCGATGCGGTTGAGCGGCTGGTAGACGAACGAAAATGGCACTGACGTCCTCCTCGGGCGCGATCCTCTGAAAGGCAACCCTGATGTCCAAGACCGTCCGCGTCAATGTGCGCGCGGTCGCGAACGTGGCCGCCGTGCGCAAAGAGAAGCGCAACGGCCGCGACGTCGTGATCGTGCCGTCGGCGACCATGCCCGATGACATCATCATGAACGGGAGCCAGGGCAAGGTCCTGTATCCCGCTGATGAGATCGCCAAGTCGTTCAAGCAGCTCGAGCGCACGCCGGCGCCGCTCGGTCACCCGATGATCAACGGCAAGTTCGTGTCCGCGCGGGATCCCGAGGGCATCAACATCGGGCACATCGGTGCGTGGAACGAGAACGTCCGCCAGGAGGGCGGCCGCGTCCTGCTCGATAAGGTGATCGACGTCGAAGTGGCGAACCGCTCCGAGGGCGGCAAGGCCGTGCTGGCGGCGATCGACGCCGGCGGCCCCATCCACACTTCGACCGGCCTGTTGGCCCACCTTGAGGACGTCACCAACTCGACCAGCCATCAGCGCGTCGCCCGCGCAATGGTGTTCGATCATGACGCCATCCTCCTGAACGAGGAAGGCGCGGCCACGCCGGAGCAGGGCGTCGGCATGCTGGTCAACGCCCAGGGCGAGACCGAAGAAATCGAGGTCATCAACTCCTCGCTGGAGGGGATGGACCAGGAGATCGACTGGGCGGGCACCCGCCTCATCGAAGCTGTCAGGCGGAAGGCGGATGCGTCCAAGTGGCAGGAATTGAAGGACAGCATCCTGAAAGCGCTCGGACTGGATTTCACCGAGCGGGAACCAACCACCAATCGAAAGGAAGCACCCATGGAGACCATCTCCAAGGAGCAGTTCGATGCGCTTTCCAAGAAGGTCGACACCCTCTCGGAAGGCCTCGGCAGGATTGGCGATACCGTCGGTACCGCAGTCGCCAATGCCATGAAGCCCCTGGTCGATGCCCAGAACTCGGTCATCGCCAACCAGAAGGCCAAGGACGACGAGGAGCTGAAGGGTCTTCGCGAGAAGATCGTCAAGGCCAACCTCCTCGACGAGGCCTCGGCCGGCGAGCTGACGCTCAACGCCGCCCGGGCCCTCGCGAAGCAGGCGGAGCCCGGCAAGGCTGCCACGCTGAATGGTGCCTTCAAGGGCCCGACGCAGCCGGCGGCCTTCAAGCTCCCGAAGGCGGAGGCTTAAGCCCATGGCCCGCTTCAACAAGATCTTCCTTGGTCCCGTGACCAAGGTGAAGCCCGACGTCCGCGAGCTCATCGCGAACGCTGCGCTGAAGCCCGGCCGCCTGGCCGTCATCAGCTCGGGCAAGTGGGTGCTTGCCGGCGCCACCACCGTCGGCAAGGTCTGGATCGTCCAGGACAACTACCTCGCTCTGAAGAGCGTGGATGATGACTGGGCGGCCGACTCCACTGCGATCGGCATCGAGATGCAGGACGACGAGCTCTACGCCGCGCGCGTGGCGAACGGCGTCAACGTCTCGGCCATTGGCACCCCGCTGACCCCCGGCGCCAATGGCACGCTGGCCATTGCCTCCACCTCGGACCTCGTCGTCGCCTATGCCGACGAAGTCTACAACAACAACTCCGGCTCCGAGCAGCTCGTCCGTGTCCGCGCAGCGGGCTCGCAGAGCTACCTGTCGGCCGCGTCGTAAGGAGAAAGCGACATGCGCTATTTCGACGAACAGCTCGTCGCGAACTCCCGGCCGCATCAGGCCTGGTGGAACGAGCTCTCGGTGTCCCGCGAGTGGTGGCACCAGGTCGAGGAGCAGATGGCCTCGGTGGCAAACGCCGCTGCCATCCTGCCCCGCGATGCCTGGATGGACCTCGACGGCATTACCCGCCGGGTGATGCGCAACGACGAGGGCCAGGTCTACATGGCCGACCTGATGCCGCTGGCTAAGCCGGTGCATATCGGCAAGCTGGTGCACATGACCCGCGTCTCCGGCGATGCCGGTACCGTTGTCCGCTCGATGAGCGGTCAGGTGCCGGTTGGCCTCGACAAGGTCACCTATGACTATCGTGGCGTGCCGGTGCCGATCTTCGCGACCGCCTATGGCCGTGAATGGCGCGAGTGGAACACCCTGCAGTCCGAGAACTTCGATGCTCTCGCCGACGATCAGGAAGCCCACACCGCCAAGATCCGGCGCAACATGGCCCAGTACGCGCTCGACGGCGACGCCGGCATCGTGTTCCAGGGCTATGCCGCGTCCGGCATCCGCACCTCGTCGCTGTCCAAGGTCATCAACCTCGGCTCGGCCGGCGGCGGCGCCAACATCGATCTGACCGCTTCCGGCACGACCTCGGACGCGATCGACGCCTTCTTCACCCAGACCCTGGGTGCGATGCTCGACGCGAACCTGATCACCGGCAAGGTCAACATCTATGTCTCGCCGGAGATCGGACGGAACCTCGACCGCTCCTACTCGGGCTCCTCGGGCTTCAAGGGCGGCACTCTGCTGCAGTACCTGCTGACCAACCGTCGCATCAACAAGATCGCGGTGACCTATGAGCTGACGGGCAACGCGTTCTTCGGCTTCGTGCCGAACAGCGACTACATCCGCCCGCTCATCGGCATGGCGGTCAACACGACGGCGATGACCCGCCTCAACCCGACGGACAACTACCAGTTCCTCGTCATGGGCGCGCTGGGCATGGAGATCCGCGCCGACATCAACGGCAAGGCCGGCGTCTTCTACACCACCGACCTGGACTGATGGATCTCTGAGACGGACCGGCTTCGGCCGGCCCGTTCGGTGAGACCGTCCCCCAACCATAGGAGCGCCTGATGCGCATCAAGATCACGAAGCCCGGCATCTACAATGCCAAGGGCGAGGAAATCCGTGTCGGTACCGAACTCGATGTGAAGGGCGAGCCGACGGGCTGGGCCGGCCGCTACGAGGTGATCAGCGGCTCGACCGACGACAAGGAGCCCATCACCGCCGAGCGCGACGAGCTGAAGAAGCAGGCCAACGAGCTCGGGATCGAGTTCCCCCGGAACATCACGACCGAAAAGCTCAAGGAGCTGATCGACGCGAAGCTGGCCGCCTGACGATGTACGGCTCGCTGGCAGGCTGGCGCGCATACGCCGCGGCGCGGGGCGATAACGCTCCCACTGCGGCAAACGACGGGACGGCCACGGCCGCGCTCGTTCGTGGCTCTGACATGATCCGGTTGCGGTATGTCGCCAACCTGCTGCCGGGCTACGGCGTAGATTTCGTTCCCGCGGGCTCCGACCTCCCGCTGGTAGAGGAGGGGGCATACATCGCGGCCTCGCTCGAGCTCGCTAACCCCGGCTTCTTCTCGAAGACTTACACGGCTGCCGAGCAGAAGGTTCTGACCGAGGTGAAGGGCATCAAGTGGACGGTCACCGGGGAGGCCGCCGGCACCTACTCCGCCATGCCGGTAAGCACGCTCATCGAGGCGCTGTTCGCGCCGTACATCTTCGACCGCGACGCTGCCGGCTTCATGTTCCAGGCGCTCGGCTCAAATGCCTGAGGACTGGAACGCCATCGCGGCCGAGGTTGACGCCGCGCTGAAGTCGGTCGCCGACGTCAGCCAGACAGGCGGGTATCCGGCCACGCTGCAGATGCCGCCTTCGGGCGGTCCGGCCAACCCATGGGATCCGCCGGCAGGGTCACCGACCTATGCCACCGTCTTCGTGGTCGAGGGCGTTCGTGAGATCCGGGATGCTGCCGGCACGACCGTGTTGCAGACACAGCGCACGCTGCTAGTGAGCGCCATCGGCGCCGTGCCTGCCAAGGGTCAGCAGATCGCTGTGGGCGTGGCCGAGGCGGACGTCATCGAGTCCACGGTCTGGAACGAGATAGCCGAGGTGCGTCCGGTCAGCCCGGCCGGGACAGTTGTGCTTTACGAGGTCGCCTTGGTCGTCTAGTTGAGGGAAGCCGGTGGACCAGCGGCCTCTGTAAGGCGTGCTAGTCGATTTGCGCGTTTTCCGCGCATTTTCGCCAGGAAGCGTCGGATTTCATCGAAGGTCGTCTTAGTCTCGAGCAACCGCTTGAACAATTCGATTGCTCTCGGCTCACTATCAATATCGACAAGCACGGCAACGAGATAGTTGGTTAAGACGGCACCGGAGTGCCCCGCCGAAAGGCCGTCGCGGTGTGAAGCGCAACAGGCTTCGAGCAAGTTAAGAATGTCGGCGAACGAGCTTTCCTGGTCTTTGGCAGTTTGAGCCTCACCGAACGCGCGCCACGCTTCAGAAAACGCGCTCGTCGCCGACAGCATCATTGACGCGGCGGTAGCGCGCCTGGCCAGGCTAGTCTGGTATGCCGAATAGAGTACCGCCGCGACCGCCAGCGGTAGCGATACAGCGGTGGCAATCCATGAAACCTCTTCGAGTGTCACGGTTCTTTGGGTTTCTCATCGGCTGGGCGCTTAGCGCTATCGTCCCCTCCGACGATGATGCGTCCCAATCGGTCGCGATTGTGTCCCGTAGTCTGCTCTCTAATTTCCAAGAGCTCTTTCAGCTTTTTGTCATCCATCGGCGCACCCCCCGTTTCTTACTGTCCGATCACCAAAGTTGCGCCAAATGTAGACTGGAATCAACATGCTCAAGCGCCTTTCCCAGCACGAGCGCCTGGTGCTGCTGATCGCCGAGTTCGAGCCGAAATTCCGAGAGGCGTTCTTCGCTGTCATTGCAGAGATCAAGTCGTCGATCACTCTGCGGGTGCTGGTCGAGCGGCTCGAGCGGAATGACATCCTCGGCGCTGTAGATGCCCTGCAGATCGAGCCCGAGGCCTTCGCCAGGGTCGAGGTCGCCATTGCCGAGGCCTACAACGGCGGCGGCATGGCGATGGCCGAAAGCCTGCTGCTGCGCGACCCACAGGGGCACCGCATCGCCTTTCGCTTCGGGGTGCGCAATCCAGAGGCCGAGGCGTGGCTCAGAACCCACTCCGCGGCTCTAGTGACGCATATCGTCGAGGATCAACGGGACGGTATCCGCCAGGCGCTGGCCGAGGGATTGGCGCAGGGCAACAACCCGCGCGTGACCGCCCTCGGTGTGGTGGGACGGATCAACCGAGTCAGCGGCAAGCGGGAAGGCGGGATCATCGGCCTCACCTCGCCGCAGGAACGGTTCGTTGCCGCCGCTCGTGCCGAGCTGCTCTCGGGCGATCCGGCGCAGCTCCGCAACTACCTGACCCGAGAGCGTCGCGACAAGCGGTTCGACGGGGCCGTAAGGCGCGCCATTTCATCAGAGAAGCCCGTGGGCGGGCAAACGGTGGTCCGGATGGTCGGCAGGTACGCCGACCGTCTCCTGGCCCTCAGGGGCGAGCTGCTGGCGAGGACCGAGACGATGTTCGCTTTAGGGCAGAGCAGGGACGATGCGATGCGGCAGGCAATCCGGGCCGGCAAGGTTTCGGCGGACCTGGTGACCAAGCACTGGCGCTCGGCCGGCGATAGCCGGGTGCGGCATACCCATCGAGTCCTCAACGGCAACTCGGTCGGTTTCTATGAGGCCTTCCAGTCGCCCTCTGGCGTGCAGTTGCGCTTCCCCGGTGATCCTCAGGCGCCGATCTCGGAGACCAGCGGCTGCCGGTGCAGCGTCGAGTACAAGGTCGACTACGCCGGGCAACTGCTCCGGCGCCTGGCCGCATGACCAGCTTCTCAGCCGTGGTCGGCGAATGGGCTCATGATGTTCAAGGCGCCCTCGAAGCCGTCTTCAAGGTATCCGTTCAAGAGCTTGTCTCGCAACTGAATTCGTTGGTGCCGGTGGATACCGGCTTCCTCCGGGCATCGTTGCGGGCTTCCACCTCGGCGATGCCGGTCCTGAGCCTCGATAACCCTGGCGGAGCGCACTCGCCGGACGCCGGCACCATCGAACTGGTGATCGTAGGCGCCGACCTCGGGGACACGATCTATCTCGGTTACACGGCCAAGTATGGCGCGCATGTCCACTACGGGGCGAACGGCCGCCCCGGGCGCCCATGGGTCGACATGGTGGCGCAGCGCTGGGCCTCGATCGTGGCGGCTAAGTCGGCAGAGGTGAAGGGCAGGCTGGGGCTTTAGCGGCAGTCGAAGCGGCCGTCGACCGCGTTGCTCTTGATGTTCTGGTTGTAGAACCGCCCCTTGGAGTCCGCACCGAGCCAGGCGGCGACGGTGCCCGGGTCGACGTTGCAGTATTGGTAGAAGGTCTCTCTCAGCAGCACGATGACACGGCTCTCCGCGGCATCGTAGCAGATGCGATGAACGAAGCTCGAAACGGTCTCAGTGCAACGGAATTGCTGGAGATCGACACTCCCGATGAACTTGGCGTCGACGCTCCTCGCGATTGCGGGTGACGCGAGCATGACAATAGCGGCGGCGACAAGTCGTCTGAACATCTGAGAGCCCTCGGCGGGCGGAGTTATCAGAATGGCCACCACGGCGGAAGTAGCCATCATGGAGGCGCTGTTCGGGCACCTCGCAACGCTCGCTCTGGTCCCGGTCCATACGATCGCCTGGCCGAACGTGCCGTTCACGCCGCCCGGCAACCAGCGCTATCTGCGGGTGCAGTTCGTGCCGAATGTGGCCAACCGGCTGTTGATCTCGAGCGATGGTCCGCACCAGTTGCTCGGGCTGCTGCAAGTCTCGATCTACGACACGAAGGGGCAGGGCGAGGGACGGGCGCGAGAGACGGCCGGCCTGGTGGCCGCGCATTTCCCCCCCGACTTCAAGATCCACAACGCACCGGTGACGGTGCGCATCACGAAACGCCCGGACGTGGCTGACTTGATCGTCGAGGACGCCGCTATCCAGATCCCGGTGATGATCAGTTGGGAGTGCTGGGCCTAGTGGAGCGTAACGCCTTCAGGTCTCTTTGAAGCTTCCAGCCGGATCAGCTCAACAACCACGTCCAGCGGTTCGATGCCGAGCTGTTCGGCCAACTCCTCGATTTTCTTCATCGTCTCCTGGTGGATGATCGCGACCAGGCGTGTGTCGTCGCCATCAGGCGGGGTTTTCTGGGACATGGCGCGGGCCTTTGTTCAACTGCAACGAACGTTCAACCTGCTCAACGGGTTGGCGTTCCCAAACTCATGGAGGCCCACATGGGCACGCTCTACCCGGTCGCGGGCTGCAAGTACTATATCGGGCCAGCCATCGAGCTTCCCGACGACGACATCACCGAGGCCACATTCACGGGCATCGCGTGGACGCAGGTCAAAAGCTGGCTCGAGGCGGGTAACCTCGGCGACGCCGCGGCGCTGATCACCACCCCGGTGATCGATCGCAGTCGCGACATCAAGCAGAAGGGCACGCGCAACGCTCCCTCCCGCCAGGACAACTTCGGCGTCGTTCCCAGCGACCCGGGCCAGATGGCCATGATCGCTGCCGAGCAGACGGACTACAACTACCCGATCCGCTGCGTGCTCAATGATGAGCCGGTAGTCCGCACCTTCGCGGTGACGATCTCCAATGCGTCTCCGGCCGTGGTGACCAAGGTCGACCACGGGCTCCCCGTCAACACGGCCGTGAAGTTCGCTACGATGGGCTCACTCCCTACCGGACTGACGGCGGGCACTACCTATTACGTGAAGACGGCGGACGACGACACGTTCACCCTGTCGGCGACGCCAGGCGGCACGGCGATCAACACCTCCGGCGCCGGCTCGGGCACCCATACGGCAACCACTGTGCCGTCGCCCTCCGAACGGCTGTTCATCGGCCTGGTCACTGCGGCGACCGAGGCCTTCGGCGGGCCGAACAACGTCCGTCAGCTTCAGTGCACCGTCGAGGTCAACACCAACACCGTTCGCCTTCCGGCGCTCGGGTAAGGAGCAACCATGTCAAACCCCACTCTCGGCGCCGGAAACGTCACCATCACCCTGTCGGGGGAAGAGGTCGTCCTGCGTCCCAACCTCCGGGCAGCGCAGACCATCTCCCGACAGGCAGGCGGCATCGTCGCCGCCATCCAGGCGGTTGGGAAGTTCGACTTCGATGTGATCGCCGGCGTCGTTGCTCTGGGGCTCGGCAAGACCCGGAACGAGGATATCCAACTCGTTGCAGAGCAGGTCTACGAGACCGGTCTGACCGACCTGGTGCCACCGGTGACCACGTACCTCACCAACCTCGCGAACGGCGGGCGGCCGGCGGCCGGTGACAAAAACCCTCAGTAGGCGGTCCGCTCATTGAGTTGACCGACTACTACGACGAGCTCGCCGAGGTCGCTCTCGGCTGGCTCGGGTGGACTGAGGCCGAGGCCTTAGCTGCCGACGTCAATGCCATTGTCGTGGCCCACCGGGGCAGGGTGGCCATGCTCGGCGCCGTCTTCGGCAGCAGCGACGGCGCCACCCAATCCGATCAGCATGTTCGATCCGAACGAGAGATGACCCCCGCGCTCTATGACGCGGTCTTCGGGTAGCGGGAGCATTCATGACCACTGCTCATCTCGGGTTGGCAGTCGACTCCAGTCCTGTCGTTGCCGCTACGCCGGCTCTGCAGAAGATGACCGCGGCGGCAAATGCCGCCGAGGGGGCCGCTGAGAAGCTGACCCGCTCGACGGGCGGTACCTCCGCGACCATGCAGAAGATGGTCGTCGTGCTCGAGAGCCTTGAGCGCGATCTGACCGTGCTCACACACCACGTCGTGAGTGCGGAGAAGGCATTTGACGGTCTCGGTGGCGCTGCGTCGCGCTCCTCGTCCCTGATGAACAACGCTCTGATGATGCGCCGGAACCTCATGTTCCAAATGGCCGACATCGGTCAGGGCGTGCCGCTGCTCTTCCAGTCGCCCGGCTATGGCTTGATCAACCTCGCCAACCAGATGACGCAGGTGGGGCAGGCTTACTACGGCAATGGTGGCATGGGCGCCGCCTTGAAGGATATGGGCGGCATGCTTGGTGGCGCCGCTTCCCGCCTTGCCCCAGTCGCCGCAGTTGTCGCGGTGCTGACCACAGGCTTCGCGGCGATGACCACCGAAATCAACCGCACCGCTGAGCAGCAGGTTCAGCTCGGCGACGTGCTGCTCGCGACGTGGCAGCTTGGCGCTCGGGCGATCACTGGTGCCATGGAGCCCGTTGTCAGTTGGCTCGGGAACCTTTGGGACCAGATCTCGCCCGGCATCAACTTCGCGATGAACGCCCTCATCGGGGCGTTCGACCTCGGCTTCCGTAACGTCGGGACGATCTGGAGCATGCTGCCCAATGCCCTCGGTGATGTCGCCTTCCAGGCCGCGCAGGGGACGATCTCGGGTATCGAGTATCTGATCAACGAGTCCCTGAAGCTCCTGAACAGCTTCATCGTCGAGGCGAACAAGCTGCTCCCCGAGGGCTTCAAGATTGGAGAACTCGGCAAGGTAGACCTCGGCGATCTGAAGAACCCGTTTGCCGGCAAGGACAAGGGTCTTTCCGACCAACTGGGGCAGAACGCTGCCGACGTGCGGTCAAAGACCATGGCGGGCGGCTACACCGCCGATATCGGCGCGCAGGCGCAGAAGAACGCCCGGGCTCGCGAGCTCGAGGAGATCGGCGAGGCCGCAACCAAGGCCGCCGAGGGCCTGAACGTCTTCGATCAGATGATGCGCGATGTTCAGCCTCTCCTTGAGGGGGCGAACGATCCGCTCGTCGAACTGCAGTCCAACATGGACAAGCTCGGGGCGCTGCTCGCCGCTGGTGAGATCAGCTGGGCGCAGTACGGCGAGGCCGCCTCCCGGGCCAGCATGAACGCGGCCGCGGGCATCTTCGACTCCGTCAGCCAGATCACCGGCGTGCTGGCGGGGGCGTTCGAGGACAACAAGGCCATCCAGGCGGCAAATATCGTCGTCGATACTGCCGCTGGCGTGATGAAGGCGTGGAGCCAGGGCGGCATGTTCGCTGCTCCCATGGCGCTGGCCATTGGTGCGGCTGGCGCCGTTCAGTTGGCGAGCGTCCTGAGCGCTAAGCCGGGTTCGGCGCGCGTCGCAGGCTCGTCCGGTGGCGGGGGTGCAGCTGCGCAACCTGCAGCTCCCGTGGCGCCTGCAGCGGTCAACGACACATCGACCAGCATCATCGTTTACGGAGACTCGATCGGCCGCCGCTGCATTGAGGGACTGATCAAGCGGATCAACGACCTTCAGCGGGACGGTGGGGGCAAGCTCAACCTGGAGTTCCGCTGATGGCCGGCGTCATTGTTGCGAGCGGCGCCTATGCGCTCTCGCCGGCAGAGCAGGTGTCGGCGAAGCGTCCGATCATCGGGTGGAAAAACTATCTCACCGCAGAGAACGTCACCGCGACGTCGGAGACAACCGAGGATCCCGCGACCAATCTGGGAAATCCTTCGACCAGCTGGCGATGGACGAGCGCGGTCACCACCCTGCAGTACCTGACCTCGCTGTTCGGCCAGGTGCGGGACGTTGATTGGGCGGGGGTGTGCCGCCACAACTGGGCATCGGCCATTATCGAGACCACTCTGCAAGGGCTTCCTCCCGGCGGCGATGCCAACGACAACGCCGACTGGGTCGACCTCATTGAGACGCACCTCCTAAACGACGACGGCGTCCGCATGTGGCGCTTCACCAAGACACAGTTGATCGGGTTCCGGTGGAAGCTCGATCCCTTCTCGACCGCGCCCTACGCGGCCGTCGCGCGCTGTGGCGAACTCACGGTGCTTCAGGGCATCCCTCCGGAGCACACGCCCATCAAGTTCGGGGACGAGACCGAACAGCGGGATGTCGGCAATCAGGGTGGTGACCATCTGGGGATCGCCATCATCAGCCGTGCCCGCTCTGGGAACATCGTTCAGCAGAACGTCCGCGGGGACTGGTACCGGAGCACTCTAGAGGAGTTCCGCCGTGGCTTCCGCGACGGCGACACCTTCTTCTTCTCCTGGTCTCCCCAACGGTACCCCGACGAGGTCGGCTATTGCTGGCGCGGCGGCGATGCCACGCCGCGGATCGTGCAGACCACCGGCCAGGTCAACATCACCTTTCCGATCAAAGCAGTTGCGCTCTGATGGCTGACTTTCCCGTCACCTACCTTGAGATCGATCTGCCGCGGTGCACCCGCACCTTCGGCGTTGCGCCGTGCGCGGCCACACTGAGCGGACCGAACCCGACGGGCACGATCAAGTGCTTCAACACGCTCGGCACGTGCCAGGACACTGCAAACTTCGCCTCGAGCGTCGTCACGCTGCGTTTCACCAAGGCAACCGAGACTCGCGCCCTCGACATTGCGGCGCTGCCCTACCTGCAGACCGTAGAATACTCGCCGGCCGTCATTCCTCTGGGTGAGCCGAGCCTCGGTCAGCGGCCCTCTATCGAAGCGCACCTCGTCAACGAGGCGTGGCCGGACACCGGGCCGCTGGGGGACAAGTACCGGTCGGAGCGACCGTGGGACGCCTGGCAACAGGGGACCTTCGCCGGAAAGCTGCTAGCCCGCTACAAGTCATTGCGCGGCTTCGCCATGCGCCTCATCAGCGGGCAGGCAGATCAGGCCCTCGAGGACATGGAGGTTCGGCACTTCGTCGTCGAAAGCCATGAACCGCCGACCCTCGAGGGCAATTGGTCTGTCATCGGCAAGGATCCGCTGAAGCTGGCCGACGCCGATCGGGCGCAGGCGCCGAAGTTCACGCCGGGCAAGCTCGTCGCCGACATCCTCGCTGCCGCCGGTACAGCAACGCTTGCCCCTGCCGGCGTCGGCAACGAGCACTATCCCGCGTCGGGCTGGATCAATATCGGCGGCGACGAGATCGTCGCGTTCACCCGCTCGGGCGACACGCTGACCCTGACGCAGCGAGGCGCGTTCGAGACCGAGGCTCAGGACCACAGAGCCGGCGCCCGGTGCCAGCTGTGCCTCTACTTCGACTCGGTCGACCCTGCAGAGGTGCTGCAGACCCTGTTCGTCGATTATGCCGGCATCCCGTCTGGCTACATCCCGATCGCGGACTGGCTTGCCGAAACCGATGCCTACTGGGGGCGGGTGGTCGACCGGTTGATCCCGGAACCGACGGCGGTCAACCGACTGTCAGGCGAGATCATCGAGCAGTGTGGGCTCGCGGGCCCGTGGTGGGACGAGCTCGAGGGGAATTTGCGTCTGCAGGTACTGCGGAACATCGCAACGGACGCGCAGCGCTTCGACACGCTGGTGAACGTCGTCGAGGGATCGGTCGCAGTCGAGCCGCGCCCGGAGCGTCGTCTCAGCCGCGTGCAGGTCTATTTCGGCCTCAAGAACCCGCTCCTCGATACCGAGGACTCGAATAGTTATCTCTCCTCGGTCGAGATTGAGGACGCCGACGCCGAAGAGCTGTACGGGGGCCCTGCTATCAAGCAGGTCTTCTCCCCATGGATTGCCACCGGCGGCGAGGCGACAGCGCTGAAGTGCGCGGCCAAATTGCTGGGCAGGTATGTGCACCCGCCGCGCCATGTCAGCTATGCCACCTACCGTTGGCTGGGTCCGAAGCCGACGTTGGGGCAGGGCGCACAGCTGATCGCGCACATGGAGGATGCTCCCGGTGCCCGGGAGGTCGTGCCGATCCAGAACAACCGCGTCTCGTTCGATGATGCGGTCTTCATGGTCGAAGCCGACGAGATGAGCTTCGAGCCGAAGTATGACACCGGCGGCGAAGACATCCCGACGGTTACCTACTCGGCCAACCAGAACAACCGAAACCTCAAGGACGACTTCGAGAACCTGTATCCGCTGGCCACGCATGGCGACACGGTCAATTTCATCGTCAATGCCGGGGTGATCATCGGCTCGACCTCGACGTCGGTGGCGGCGATGATCGTGGGGAACTGGCCGACGCTGTCGATCACCGGCAACCGCACCAGCGGCAGCCCGACCCTGACCGGCATCGCCGACACCACAGGGCTCGCCATTGGGCAGCGGGTGTTCGGCACCGGCATCCCGGCCGGCGCCAAGATCCTGTCGATCGTGCCGAACACCTCGATCACGCTCACGGCCAACGCCTCTTCAGGCACGAACACCAGTACCGCTCTGACCATCCATAGCGTCATCATCAACTTGGCGTTGCGCGGCCGCATACAGGGCAAGGGCGGCAACGGCGGGCAGGGTGCCGACACGTTTGATGCCGGCGACGACGGCTTGCCTGGCGGCATGGGCGGGCCGGCGTTCCTGGCCACTTACAGCATCAACGTCGATCTCTCCACGGGCGATGCAGAGATCTGGGGCGGTGGTGGCGGCGGTGGCGGCGCCGCGGTTGGGTATTCGAACTTCGGCAATGGTGGTGGTGGCGGTGCCGGTAGCAATCCCGGCAGTGGCGGTCCAATCGGAAACACAGGCGGCGTTCCAGCCAGCCCAGGCAGCCCTGGCACCAGCGAGGCCGGGGGGCAAGGCGGCCATGCTGACTATGGTGGTATCGGCGAAGAAATCTGGGACGGCGGCGATGGTGGTGGGCCCGGATTGGTGGGCGCAACAGGTGGCGGCTATGGCGGCGGTCGTGATGGCGGCGCCGGTGGCGCGGCTGGCGGCGCAATCAGCGGCGTGAGCTTCGTCGACAAGACGGGCTCGGGAGATATCCGCGGAACGGAGACGGGATGATGCACCTCGTCATCTGGAGCTCGTTTCGCTCTGGCTCGCATATGCTCCGGTCGATGCTGGCCGGCGATCCGCGCTTGGTGGATAGCGGCGAGTACATGGAACAGCCGGGGCGGTTGCGCGCCTTTCTCGACCAGCAGGCCGTGGCGAACCCCGGCAAGGTGGTGCTGAGCAATCCCAAATGGGGGTTCGGTGCCCTGCCGGTCTCCCCGCGCACCCGGGTGCTGCAGGATGCCGGCGCCAGGGTATTGCTGCTGCATCGCCGCGACCTGCTGGCGCAACAGGCGTCGTGGGCGCTGGCGACCAAAACCGGCGCCTTCCGCGGTACGGTGGCGCCGGCTGGCACCCCTGTGACGCTCGACCCCGACCGCGCCGGCCGCGCGATGTTCAACCATGCGCTGCAGCTCGAGCAACTGCGCATCGCGCTCGCCGACTTGCCGCACGTCGAGCTCGCCTATGAGGATATCAGCCGCGCCAGCGTCTCGGCAGCGCTCTCGGCTCTCGGTCTCGACCTGATGGTCACCGAACCGACCACCCAGAAGAGCGCCCCGCGCCTTGCCGACTTTGTGACCAACCTCTCGGAGCTGATCTGATGGTGCTTGCACGCTTCGAACGCGACTTCACTGACGACGCCGGCAATCTGTTGACCGGGAACATCTCGGTCGAGGTGCGCCGGGAAACCGGTGGCCTGGTGCCCGTCTATTCGGATAGGGCCGGAGCCAGCGCGCTGGGCAACCCGTTCGTGAACTCGGGCGGGTCGGTCGCCTTCCACTGCGTCGGTGGGGCCTACAAGATCACGGTCACGCAGGGCGGCTTCGAGCGAATCCTCCGGTACGTGGGCATCGGCACGAAGCAGGAGCAGGACACAGGGCAGGACTTCGCGGGCTACGGCATGCAGTGGGAGAGCGGCACCACGGCGCCGCCCTCGGCCGGCTGCGTGCGGGCCAACAATGCCGATCTCTCACTGGCGACGAAACTCTATGTCTCCGAAGTGACCCTTGCCGGCTCTGACATCGCTGCTCGCCTGCAGGAGATGGATTCAACCGGCAAGAGCCAGCAGAACGGCATCATCCTGACGCAGCAGCCTGCTGGCGACACTGTGAGCTGGAAGGTCTCCACCGTCGTCGATCAGTCCGGTTACAAGGAAATCAACGTCAACACCCACGCCGGCGAGACGACGCTGAATGTCGCCTCGATCAGCCTGCTACGCAGCACCACCGGCGGCGATGGCGTCGACGGCGCCAGCATGCTGACCCGGGTTCGGGTGGTCGACACGACCGACAGTGATCCGGCCACCTCTGGATACAGCAATGGTTCGTCGGTGGACGCGGTCTCCCTGGTTACCGGCGATCTCGTATTGCGAGCGGCCGCGGGGCATCCGGAGCGGAATGGCGTATGGCTTGCTCCTGCAACGGGTGGGGCATCCCGCGACACTTCATTCGACACCTACAATGAGCACCCGGGCGCCTACTTCTCGGTGATGGAGGGGACGGCGAAGGCCGACACGCTCTGGCGCTGCACGTCCAACAAGGGCGGCACGCTGGGGGTGACGGCTATCACGTTGACTGAGTTCACGGGAGGACTGAGCGGCCTTGGCTCCGCTGATAACACCGTGCCCCGTACCGACGGAACCGGTGGCGCCGCCCTGCAGCCGTCTGCGCTGGTGGTCGATGACAACGCTGACGCTTCCGGCCTTCGGAACGTTGAGCAAATCAGCACCGACGCGGGCGCGACGGAGGGACCGACACTCAGTCTCTACCGAAACAGCGCCTCACCCGCCGCGGCGGACGGGATGGGCGAACTGCAGTTCAATGGCAAGGATTCAGGGGGCAACAAGACCCTGTATGCGCTGCTCCGCAGCATTCTCGATGATCCGGCCAACGGTAGCGAGGACGCATCGGTCAGTTTACGTGCCCTTGTCGCCGGCTCCATGGTTGAGCACCTCCTCATCGGTGGCGGTGTCGTTGGCGTTCCGAGGGGGCAACTGAAGTTCCCGTCGACGGCCGTTCCCTCGTCAGACGCAAACACGCTTGACGACTACGAAGAGGGCGCGTGGACACCCGGCCTTGCCTTTGGTGGGTCGGCCACAGGCGTGACGTTCGCATCTCGAGGCGGTACCTACATAAAGATCGGCCGCATCGTGATGGTGCAATTCAACTTCACGCTCAGCAACAATGGATCTGGAGCGGGGGGCGCGTCACTCACTGGGTTACCTTTTACCAGCGAGGGAGCCTCGTTTGGTCAGATGCAGGTATCGCAATGGAGTGCGCTATCAGGCGTCGTCGGCAACCCAACGCTGACCGTGTCCCCATCTACGACCGAAGCCGTCATCAATATGTCGGGCGCAACTGCATCGGTCCAGATGACCGATACGAACATTCCTAATACGGGCGTGATGATCGGCGGCGGAGCCTACTTCGCCGCCGCCTAGGAACGTTGCTCCCTCATTTCGCATCCCAACGTCGGAAGGGCCAACAGAGGTCCTCCGACTGTCATCCCCCCCCCCGTGCGCTCGCCTGAGACGCGCCATGCGACCAAGCAAAGGTGTAGCGAGAAATGACCATCCCCGACATCGGCGTCAGTCCGATCGATCACGGCGCCTGCGGCGATGGCATCGCAGATGACAAGGCGGCGCTCGATGCGGCCTTTTCAGCGGCCACGGCGTGCGGCGCGCCTCTGTTTCTGCCGGGCGGCAAGCGCTTCAAGGCCGTCTTATCGGAGCCATGGGTGTGGGACTTCGACCCGGTCAAGTATGACGGCCTCAAGATTACCGGGCAGGGCAAGCGGCAGAGCATCATCCAGCTCGCGCCCACCTTCTCGGGTGGCCCCGGCGTGAAGGCGTGGCAGTGGCGAGCGTCATCTGACTGGTACTATCTCGACGCGTCTGACTTCTGCGTCGAGACGACCTTCGACGGTGTCGCGCTCACTATCGGGCACGACGATTTCCGCGATCCCATGAACTTCTTCACGGCTCGCAATCTGATGGTTTTCAACCCCAAGGTGGGCTGGAACACTGAAGCGCTCCGACTGAACTATCTGGTCAACGGGCATCTGGATAACTGCCAGGCGAACTGTTTCGCAAACGGGCAGGGAGCAAACTACGGGACCGCGCTACACCACAGGCAGGCACGGTTCGTGCTCCACTCGAACCCGTCGTATGGCAACGCGTCGCATGCGGTGCTGTTCGACGGCGGATTCAACGTCGACATCGAGTTCGACGTGGGTGACTACGAAAACGCAAATTACCTCTGGTGCGTCAACAGTGCGACCAGCGGAAACATCCGGGTGCGGGGCGGCCAGCATTCTCTCTGGCAAATGCACGGCGTCTATGCGCCACAGAGCATGGCCAAAGCGATCGTGTTTGAAAGCCCCAACATCGCGAACGCCGCAGGGCTGCCGGCAGTATTCTCGCACCCCTCAAATGGGTCACGGGTCAGGATCAAGGATCTTTGGGCCTGACCATTGGCCATCGTCCTCGGAAAGCAAAACCCCGCCGCGGGTGTGACGCGACGGGGTTCTCTCTCTCTAGGTAGGCACTAGGAGCTTAGAAGTTCCAGTGCAGACCGGCCTGAATCGTGTGAGTCGTCAGGCTGACTTCCGGAACGGTCGCCGGCGAGGGGTTGTAGACCTCGCTGCCGTAGTCGCTATAGCGATAGAGCAGGTCGATCGACAGATCCTCGGACACGGCGAACTCGACGCCGGCGCCGACGGTCCAGCCGATATGGGTGTTGTCAAACTCGCTCGCGAAGCCAACGGTCTCGCGATTCGAGTGAGCAACGGCCAAACCAGCAGTAAGGTACGGCAGGAAGGCGCCACCGTCGAAGCCGACGCGGCCACGCAGAGAAGCCATCCAGTCGATATCCTGGGAAACTTCATCGAAGTTGATCGGCGGGTCCTCGTTGGTGCCGCTCAGATTCGACCAGGCGACGTCGCCAACGATACCGAGCACGATGCCGGAGCCAACGGTGGCATTGAAGCCCGCGTCGAGGCCCAGGATCCAGCCGCTAAGGTCGACGTCGTTACCAACGCCGCCGCCGGCCGGCTCGTGGTCCGCGAGACCCCAGCCTGCGCCGATGAAACCGCCGATGAACGCGCCGTCCCAGCTGCCGCCGACATCGACAACGCCAACTTCAGCCGGCTCTTCGATGATCAGGTCAGCCGCGAAGCCAGTGGAAGCGAAGCCGAGGACGGCGACGCCAGTGAGTAGTGAAAGGGTGAACTTCTTCATAAAGGTGCCTCCAGAGATACCTGCCGCTAAATAAGGCACACCGCTTCCCTCTAATCGACTCATTTTTGCCACGGAACAGCAGTGTTTCCACCGAGTGTTGCGGCGGGGTCACAGCATTTTCTAAGTAGTTCGACGTGTCCCTCGGCCCCAAACGCCTGCCTTGGCTGACATTTTGGCTAGGACCGGAGAAAGCCCCAGTTTCGCCCCTTTTGAACCGCGATGACGGCTTTCGGGGTGGTGTTGAACCGTTCCGCGAGCGCGTCGGGGGGCATGCGCTGCGGATTGATTCGGATGTGCTCGATGGCTGCAGCCGACAACATCGGCCGGCTCGCACGGGCTTTGCTGTGGCGCGAGCACCGCCCGGACCTCGTGGCGACCTTGCCGCAGCCCAACTCGGAGCAGGGGCCATGGAACGACCTCGGCCCTCGGGGCCGAGGGTACTTCGGTTGCTTTGGCTTCAAGGGCCTTGTGGCGGTTGGATCGCCATACTTGAGCCAGGCCCAGTAATGCGTCTGGCAGAGGCCTCGGGTCATCGCGGATATGGAACAGCCATCGACCGAGCAGTGGCCGTCGTTGACCTTAACCTTGACCGGGACGTGGTTCGGATCGCCGTAGCTGCGCAAGCGCTGGTAGTGTTTGTCGCAGAGGCCCTTCTGCCGCGCGAGCGCGGCGCAGCCATCTGCCTTGCACTTAGTGGTCTTCATCAGGACGGACTGGTAGTCGGTCCGGCCATGATCGCGCTGCATATCGTAGTGGGGCTTGCACAGCCCCTTCGCCACGGCTGAGCGGCCGCAGCCGTCGACTGAGCAGACCTTGCCCTTGTTTTGCTGTCGAGCGTCCATGCGACCTCGTCAATCCATGGCGCACTCGTAGCGCATCTGCCTTGACCTCGTGAAGAGCAGCGAGATCAGGTGATGATGTCGGTGATCCAGACCGCGGCCCAGACGCAGCCTACGAGCATCAGCGACAGCCCCAGCCAAGCGGCGAGCATCCACCAGACGCCGTGGCGTCCCCAGAGCATGTGAGCCCTTTTGCCGCCATCGGCCGGAATACCGGACGATCTCGGGGCGGCAAGTGACTAAGCGCCCAATCCCACGACAACACCAGAGGTATTTCGATGAACCCCAACGTCCCCCGCGGGGCGGCGATGCTGCTCGACTTCATTTATCGTACCGAAACCGGCAAGGGTCCCCCCGATTGCTACGGCGTGGTCTACGGCCACAACCAAGGCAAGCTGGCGAAGCCGCTCATCAGCATGACGCTGGATGAGGTAGAGGCCGACGGCCCACGTCGCACCAAGGCCTACGGCTCCTCGGCTGCTGGTGCTGCGCAGTTCATGCGCGACACCCTCGATAAGCCCGGCACTCTGCTCGACATCGAGGGTGAAATGGGGTTGAGCGGCAAAGAACTGTTCGCGCCCGACCTTCAGGACCGAATGGCCTATCACCTGCTCAAGCGGCGCGGGTACCTGCGGTTCATCGCTGGCGATCTGTCGCTGAAGGCCTTCGGCTTGGGTCTCGCCAAGGAGTGGGCGTCTCTGCCCGTGCTGTCGGACACCACGGGTCAGAAGCGCAAGGTCACCCGCGGGCAGTCCTACTATGCCGGCGACGGCCGAAACAAAGCACTGGTTGCACCCGTCGACGTGGAGGCGATCCTCGCCGAAGTGCTCAACGCCGTCGACCAGAAGCCTCAGCCGACCATCCCCTTCCCTGACGACGGACTTCCAGCCGACCCCACTGGACCGCTGCCGCCTACCTCCACCCCGCCACGCACCGGCAAGGGATGGGGTTGCCTCGGCTGGTCCATCTTCGGCCTGGTCGTCGTGGCCGGGCTCGCCATCGCTGCTTTCACCGTGAGGTTCTGACCATGACCGCGTTTCTCTCTTCTGTTGCTGTTCAGTGGTGGCTTCGTCGCATTTGGGATTGGGGCGGCATGCTCGCCGGCTGGATCGGCGGTCTCCTGACCCTCTATGGCCTCATGCCCCATGAGGTGCAGCAGACCGTGCTCGCCATTCTCGGCGGCCGCTGGGGTGATGTGAGCCTTGCAGCTGCCGGCGGCTTCATCGTTTGGGCCTTCACCCAGTGGCGCTCGTATCGGGCGACCGTAAAGCCCCAGATCGTCACTGAGGACGGCAAGCAGGCCGAGTTCCGCGAGTTGCCGGAGGGTACTGCGAATGCCGTCGAGCAGTTCGCTCAGACCGCAATCCTCAGACGAGGCGAGACGATCGTCGAGAAGCTGCTGAAGCTCAAGCTCGGCCGCTGAGGCTTACCAACTCCAACCTGGAGCGAGACGCATGGCCGTTGACGATGAGCACCCGGACGAGCTCGGGCGCGGGAAGATGAGCATGACGAAGCGCATCGAACTGCTCGAGCGCGATCGCGCTCAGCAATCCCGAGCGATAACCGAGCTCATTCAGAAGGTGCAGAAGGGCTTCACGCCCGAGCAGGTGAGCCAGATCCGGACTGCCTTCAGGGAAGAGTTGGCGGACGCCGGCCTGCGGCTCGACGACGCGAGCCACCAGGATGAGGCCCGGGAGGATTTCCGCTTCTTGCGCCGCTTCCGACTTCGCTGGGACGGGGCGGCCGCAAAGATCGGGAATGCAGTGCTGGCCGCTCTTTTGGTGGTCGCCGGCGGCATCATCGCCACTGGCTTCTGGACGTGGATCAACTCAGGTGGAAAGCCGCCGGGTTAGCAGCCTTAAGTTCGGAACCGGATACCGCGATGGAAGTTGTCTGCGCCGAGGGCAAAAGAGGAGAAGAACACGATGAAAGCCATTGCCACTCTCATGATCGCGGCAGCCTTGGTAAGCGCCCCGTTTGCCGCTGTCGCCCAGGATGCGAATGCGACGACCACGACGACCACGTCGACGGACGCCGCAACCGCCGGCGGGAATATGAACTACGGGTCGCTCATCTCGAGCCTTAATGCGGGGAAGATGGCTGATATCGGCACCTTCACCGCGACCTCGAAGGTGAACTGCGTGAAGGTGTCGACCCTGAAGGGTGACGCATCAGCCGACGCCACAGCGCTCGATAACGCCCTGACCAAGAACTCTGCTCAGGTCGCGGGCCTCAAGACCTCAATCGAAGGCAATGCGGATCTCAAGACCAAGCTCGAGACCAGTAGCTGTCCGATCGACAAGATTGTCGCCGTCACGACTGAGACGGATGGTTCGTTCACGGTCTACGTAGACGATCGCACGTAAGCGAACATTCCCTACGAGTGTGGCCCCGGCTCCCTTTTGGAGGCCGGGGCTTTTTGCATTTCGGGAATCTGTTAGGCGTGCGGCATGCAGGACTACGACCTTCCGCAGATCGCGATCGACGAACTCATCCGCCTGGCCAAAGAGGTCGGCACGCCGATCGAGGATCGGCCGGAGTTCCAGATCCTGTGGGACGAGCGTCTCATTATGGGCGGCGACAAGAAGCGCGTGCACATCACCCAGCGCGGCAAGAGCTGGCTGCAGCGGCGCGGATTCATTCCGAGCTAGACGGTCGGGCCCTTCACCAACCAGAACCGCTCGTTCTGCTCGAAGGGCGCAGCATCCTCCTCGAGACCAAACCAGCCAAGCCAGTAGCGGAACTCCCTCCGCTGCGCCTCGGGTTCGGCGCTGGCGAAGGTCCAGCGCTGCACGCCAGGCTCTGGCGATACGACCGCCGGCATGCCCGGCTTGGGCAGATCGTCAGCCGGCATGGCGCAGCCCCCTGAGGGTGGCGTGCCGCAGCATGCCCTCGCCGCGTAGGTGCCTGACCGTTGCCGCCAGCCCCGGCCGCAACCACGTCCCGCGCCGCTTCAGCGCCAGAGGAGGGACCTCGACCGTGTTCGCCTCGACGTAGGCCCAGAAATCCTCACGGTCCGCCGCCTTCAGCGTGATGAAGGCATCCCCCACATAGTGCAGCCCACGCTCGTCGCGTCGCGCGAGGATCGCTACCGGCGCGCCGGTTGGCGACAGGTCGGCGCCGATCACATCGAACTCGCCGATGGTGAAGGTCTTCGTCTTCAGCCAGGTGTCGGCGTCGCCGCTCTTGTAGCGGCTGCCGCGCTTCTTGCTGACGATGCCCTCGAGGCCCATGGCGTCGATGGCGGCAAACGCCTCCGGGCCGTCGGCGCCAAGCTCTTGGCTGAACGCGAGACATGGGGCCGGCGCGCTCTGCAAGAGGCCACTCAGCATAGCGCGCCGGCTCTCCACCGGCCTGCTGCGGACGTCGCCCCCGTCCAGATGCAGCAGGTCGAATGCGACGAAGATCAGATCCTGCGGCCGCCAGCGGATGGCCGCTGGTAAGCCTGAGAAGTCGGCCGCGCCGCGGGTGTCCGGTAGATAGACCTCGCCGTCAAGGATCGCGGATGTGCACCGCAGCTGAGCAGCGGCCGCGACGATCTGCGGGTATTTGCTTGTCCAGTTCGCCCCGCTGCTGCTGAAGGCCCGGGCGGTCCCGGCTTCCACGTGCAGCTGGGTGCGATAGCCGTCGAACTTCACCTCGTGCAGCCAGCCGTCACCGCTGGGCGCGGTCTCAACGAGGCGCGGTTTCATGGGTTGGATGTAGCGGAGGGCAGGGCGTTCAAGCAGCATGCCGGCAATTTAGTGCGGGAGCGGAAGGAATCCGAGTCGACTCGCGATCACTGATTCGTTTTGCCGGAACCGGGCGCTATCCAGCGGATTGAATCCCCCGCCGCGTAGGAGTGCCCCATGGCCGAGTTGTTCCAGTTCCCAGTCCGCAATCCCCGCCCAATCGCAACTGCCGAGGGTGTTCTCGTCAAAGCCGTTTCGGTGGTGCAGCACGCGATGCTGCCGGACAGCGGCGTATCAAGGGACACACTGCTCGACGAACTGCTCGAATTGCTGGACGGGCCTGAGGCGCTCGAGGTCTACAACCGCTCGAAGCAGACCTGGTGATGGGCCGGCCGAAGGTCCCCCACAAGCCGCCGGCGCCCAGCGTCCGGGAAATCGTAGGCGCTGCGATCGAGCGGAGCCGGGCGGTGTCGGGGGAACTACCGATGACGCAGCAGGAGATCGTCAAAGACATGATCGCCAAGCTCGACCTGCCGCCGTCGCTCAAGGCTCGACTGAAGGAGCGCCACAAGCTCGACTAGGAGCCAAGATATTCCCGTAGGCCGGCCGCCAAGGCGCGGTAGCCCGGCCAGTCGTTCTTCCCGGCCTGACCGACCCTCCATTGAAGGCTGCGCAGGAACCGCTCGTCGCGGCCCTCGATCGGAAGTAAGGGAACGACCCATTCCCCCTCGGGCTGACGAGCCGCATGGAGGATGGCATCGAGCGCCGCCTCCCGCTCATCATGCGCCGCCGCCTCGCCGATCACTTCCGGTAGCGCGGAATTTGCCAAGTCCGCGGCTTCTTGGGAGGTATCGGCATAGCCGCTCCGGATGAAGTGCACGCCCCAATGGCGGTAGATCCCGACCGACCAGTTCCATGAGCCCTGGTTGTCGCGCCTTTGGTGCGCCAACGCCTCGGCCATATGCCCTCTTACGACGTCACCGGTGGGTGACGGCAGTTGAGCGCCTAGGCGCCGCATCGCAGGATCCTGGCCCGGGCTAGCGGCAACCGGAGCCCAGGTGAAGCGATTGTGGGATTCGCTGTTCACAGCCCACCATCCCTCGTGGCTTGTTCTCATTTCGTTCACGGGTATATGACTCGTGGCTCCCGACGTAAAGGAGCTCAAAATGTCCACCTCAATCAGTCCGTCCGATCAGATCAAGTCGCTTAAACGGACCTGCCCATTCTTCACCGCCCACGACATCTCGCAAGTCACCGGCTTTCGCCTCGGGACCGTGGAGCGCGCGCTCCGCGAGTTGCCTCAGGAAAACTCAGACCGGATGCCCGTTTACGCGATGCGAGAAATCGCCGACTGAAAGCCGTGGACGACCTCGCCAATCTACGGCTCTCGGCCTATACGCCGAGGCAACTCGATATCGTCTGCCGGCGATGCCAGCGCATTGCCTCCGCCGGCACCGGCAAGCTGCAGCGCAGGTACGGAGACCGTCCTCTCGGCGAACTGGCGCGCCTGGTGGCGGCGGACGGAAATCCCCCGTGCGAACTCGCGAAGCTGGGGGAGGGCTGCTCTGTCCAGCCAATGGAGCCGCCCTTCGAACAGTGGGCGACCCTGTCGGATGCTCGGCTGGGCAACTGGGTGGGCTGGCTGTCCTGTGACAGACGGCGCGCATCACTGAAGCCGGCGAAGGCGTGCCCGGGCGAGTTCATGGCCGACGTGCACTCGCTTCTGATGGCGCTACCCTACGATTTCCCGCTTTCAAAGTTGCCGAGACATCTGAAATGTCCGGAATGCCAGTCCGACCACGTGCTGATCAGGTGGGAGAAGCTGCAGGCGCCGGCGCCGACGGCACCAGCGGTGCATAGGTCTGCCGGGATGGGGAAGGGCGGATTGAGGGTTGTGCGTTGAATCGCGCGCCATCCCTTCTGCGCAGCAGGCCGAACATCACGATATGGCGACTCAGCACCACCACTCTTCGCCGTCCGGCCATCGCCTCGCCAGACGCTCCTCAATCAGAATGTCCCCTACATCACGACCAGCGATCTTGATCGTCGCGAGAGTGCGCTTTCCTGTTCCGTCGATTCCGAAGGTTTCAACCGTGAAAGAATTGTCGTTGAGCAAATCCAGCAGGCGCGCGCTTGCTCGCTTGGCGAGAGCCACCTCCTGCTTTCCACCACAGATATCGTTGAAGGGCTCTGGGGTGTCGAACGACTGAAGTCGCAGGTTCATACCCTGCAGCCAAATGGTGTCACCGTCGACAACGCACGTGTAGCGCTTGCCGCCGCCACACATCGCGAACTGCATCCGGAACTCGCCAGCCGAAGCCTGCTGAAAACTCGATGTCGCAGGACTGCGCTGGTCGTTGCTGGATCCCGCAACGAAGCCGAGTGCCCCAACGCCGCACAACGCCAGGATCGCGTAGGCGCCCATCGAGCCACGTCCCCGGGAAACTAGCCGGGGAGATCGAGGAATCAGTCTGGGCTGCTGCGGAGCGATCCTTGGGCGACGACCAAACGGGGTAGGTGATCGGGGTTTCAAGGCAAGGCCTCACAAGCATCGCATACTGGGCGAGAGCATTCTTCTTTCGTGGTGATGCTGTAGAGGTTGCACATGTGAGCAGCCTAGCTTCGATCCCCGCAGGGAAGCAAACACGGCGTTCCCACTATCGGCCGCCGTCTGGCCGTTTCCGGCCGATCCGGAGTAGGAACACCTCCTGACCACTCTCTATATATAGAGGGCCTGTCACGCCGGAGGTCGCGGGTTCGAGCCCCGTCTCTCGCGCCACCCTTTTTCTTCACATCAGTGGTGAACTTTGGGTGGCGCTGATCGCCTTCGAGCGATGTTCTCATTTCCCCCGCCGACATGTTCCCACTTTCTATGCCGTTTTGTTCTGACTGAACGCTGGCCGGGGCGTCGACGGCGATCGCTTCAGTGCCGCATCCAACTCAGAGGGTGATGTTCAGGCTGACGCATGCTATTAGCGCGGCGAACGCATTGGCGTTCGAAGTGGCTTCAATCATGAAGCCGCCACCCCACGTTAGGACAATGTTTGCAGGTTCTCGTTCGCGACAATAACGTCGATCAGGCTCTCAAGGTACTCAAGAAGCGCTTGCAGCGTGAGGGTGTCTTCCGGGAGATGAAACTCCGCAGCTATTACGAGAAGCCGTCGGAAAAGCGGGTTCGTGAAGCCGCCGAGGCAGTACGTCGGGGCCGCAAGGCCGCTCGCAAGACTGCCATTCGTGAAGGCCTGATCGCTGCCCCGGTGAAGAAACCGGCGTTCCAGCGAGCCCAGGCGCCTTCGGCGCTTCGAGGCGGCTAGCCGCTGCGCATCGACGAGTAGAGCGAACCCGCCACATCGGCGGGTTTTTTCATGCCCGCTGTTAGGCAAGGTTGCGGGTGAAAGCCCCACCGTGAAGCTCAATGCCGGTCATTGTTGGCGATGCTCGAAGAGGGCGCGTCTGATGCCCCTGCCAACCAGAAAACCAGCCAGGTGCACCGAACGATCTCGTGTAGCCGGCTCGTTACGGTTTGGGGGCGGCTGTCCTTGCAATGGCCGCCGCCACACCACATTTCAGATGTAGGTGTCCGCGAATCCTGACGGAACCGCGGATGTGTGTCGTGCATTTAGAACTGTTGGAGGCGATCCAGGAGAAACCGGCCATGCTGGTGCCATTGCGACTGGTGTTTGCAGGAACGTTGCTGGCCGCCATGGCAGGCGCTGCGACGGCTTCTGATCTGATCACCGTGCCGGTGGGCTCGAGCGATGTCGCGGTACCGGTCGCCACGGGATTCAACTGGAGCGGCTTTTACGCCGGGGTCTACGGCGTGGTGCAGTCCAGCCCGGCTCGCGGGACTGAGGTCGGCGCGGGAATCGCTGCCGGCGTAAACGCGCAACTCGACTTCTTCCTCATTGGCGGCGAGGTGGCCCTGCACGGGCTGACCGGCGACACAATCGATACGGCCTATGGCCAGGTGACCGGTCGCGGCGGGGTGCTGGTGACCGATGACCTGTTGGCCTATGCCTCGGCCGGCTATGGCATGGAACTCGGCGGGACCGGCGAGCGCGACTTCCTTGCCGGCGGCGGCCTCGAGTATGCCGTCACCGACGACATCTCGTTGAATGCCGAATACCTGCGTGGCTTCGACCTCGAGGGCGGCAACCCCAAGGACCAGTTCAGCCTCGGCGCGCGGTTCCACTTCTAGGCGAATCCGAGGGTCACATAGCCGGGCGCAGCATTGCGTTTGCGGGGCCTCAACCATGAGTGGAACACTCACGCGGCACCAATAGCCGGAAGACCGTTGCGGGCAGGGCGTCTCAGCCAGTTTTCCGTACTAAGTTGAGCGTAATGATCAACATTAGTTTTTCTTGAATCGCTGCAAGGCGTGGGCTAAGCCCGTGCCACACGAAGTCGCGTCGTCTGAGGGGCCCAAAATTGCCCGTCTGGCCGCGCGAGCCGGCCACTCCAGCCGGCCCGACCATTAGGCTGCACAATGAACGAGTTGCTCAGCAACTACCTGCCGATCATCATATTCGTCGGTCTGGCTGCCGTTATCGGCCTGGCCCTCATGGTTGCCCCCTTCATCGTTGCCTACAAGCGACCCGACCCGGAGAAGGTGTCGGCGTTTGAAGCGGGTTTTGAAGCATTCGACGATGCGCGCATGAAGTTCGATGTGCGCTTCTACCTGGTGTCGATCCTGTTCATCGTCTTCGATCTCGAAGTGGCGCTGCTGTTCCCCTGGGCCGTGGCGTTCCGTGATGTCGGCTGGTTCGGCTTCTGGTCAGTCATGATCTTCCTTGGCGTGCTGACTATCGGCTTCATCTACGAATGGAAGAAGGGCGCGCTGGAATGGGATTGAGTGAACAGACGCTGGTCGCGCCGCAGCCCAAGGGCCTGATCGACCCACGCACCAACAAGCCGATCGGCGCCGACGATCCGTTCATGGCGGATGTGAATGCCGAGCTCGCCGACAAGGGCTTCCTGGTTTCGACAGCGTCGCAGCTGATCACCTGGGCACGCACCGGCTCGCTGATGTGGATGCAGACCGGCCTCGCCTGCTGCGCCGTGGAAATGATCCAGATGTCGATGCCGCGCTACGACATCGAGCGATTCGGCACTGCGCCGCGCGCCTCGCCGCGCCAGGCGGACGTGCTAATCGTCGCCGGTACGCTGACCAACAAGATGGCCCCGGCGCTGCGCAAGGTCTACGACCAGATGCCGGAGCCGCGCTACGTCATCTCGATGGGCAGCTGCGCCAATGGCGGCGGCTACTATCACTATTCGTACTCTGTGGTGCGCGGCTGCGATCGCGTCATGCCCGTCGACATCTATGTTCCGGGCTGCCCGCCGACCGCTGAGGCACTGCTCTACGGCATCCTGTTGCTGCAGAAGAAAATCCGCCGCACCGGCACGATCGAACGTTAGGACCGGCCATGACTGACGGCCCCATTCCTTCACCGCTCGCGGCGCTCGCTGAACGCGCCCGCAACGCGCTCGGCGAAAAAATCATCGACCACAAGCTGGCTTACGGCGAACTGACGCTCTCGGTGCAGCGCGACGCGATCATCGATGTCGCGACGTTCCTGCACGATCACGAGGCGTTTGCGGGTATCACCGACGTGTGCGGGGTGGACTATCCGGAGCGCGCAGAGCGCTTCGACGTGGTCTACCACCTCTTAAGCCCCAAGCAGAACCTGCGCGTGCGGCTGAAGCTCTCCACCGACGACACCCAGCCGGTGCAGTCGATCACCGGCCTGTTCCCGGGTGCCGACTGGTTCGAGCGCGAGACCTACGATCTGTTCGGCATCCTGTTCACCGGCCACCCGGACCTGCGCCGGCTGCTGACCGACTATGGCTTTGACGGCTATCCGCTGCGCAAGGATTTCCCGACCACCGGTTACGTCGAAGTCCGCTACGACGAAGAGCGCAAGCGCGTCGTCTATGAGCCGGTGAAGCTGCCGCAGGAATTCCGGCAGTTCGATTATCTGTCACCGTGGGAGGGTACGGATTACGTGCTGCCCGGCGACGAGAAGGCGAAGAACTGATGTCCGAAGTCGATGTAAGAAACTTCACCATCAACTTTGGGCCGATCCATCCCTCCGCCCACGGTGTGCTCCGCCTCATCCTCGAGCTCGACGGCGAAGTGGTCGAGCGCGTCGATCCGCATATCGGGCTGCTGCATCGCGGTACCGAGAAGCTGATCGAGACCAAGACGTACCTGCAGGCCGTGCCGTATTTCGACCGGCTCGACTATGTCGCGCCGATGAACCAGGAGCATGCCTTCTGCCTCGCAGTCGAAAAGCTGCTGGGCATCGAAGTGCCGCTGCGTGGCCAGCTGATCCGCGTGCTCTATGCCGAGATCGGCCGGCTCTTGTCGCACATGCTCAACTGCACGACGCAGGCGATGGACGTCGGCGCGCTGACCCCGCCGCTATGGGGGTTCGACGAGCGCGAGAAGCTGATGATCTTCTACGAGCGCGCCTCGGGCAGCCGCATGCATGCGGCCTATTTCCGTCCGGGTGGCGTGCACCAGGATCTGCCGCAGGCGCTGATCGACGATATCGGCGCGTTCTGCGACCCGTTCCTGCTGGTGCTCGACAACCTCGAGAAACTGCTTACCGGCAACCGCATCTATATGCAGCGCAACGCCGATATCGGCGTGGTGTCGGCGGAAGATGCATGGAAGTGGGGCTTTTCGGGCGTGATGGTGCGCGGCTCGGGCGATGCCTGGGACCTGCGCAAGTCGCAGCCCTATGAGTGCTACGACCGGCTCGAGTTCGACGTGCCGATCGGCAAGAACGGTGATTGCTACGACCGTTACCTCGTCCGCATGGACGAGATGCGCCAGTCGATCCGGATCATGAAGCAGGTGCTCGACCTGTTGAATTCGCCCGAAGGGCAGGGGCCCGTCGCCTCGACCGACGGCAAGGTGGTGCCGCCCAAGCGCGGCGAGATGAAGCAGTCGATGGAAGCGCTGATCCATCACTTCAAGCTTTACACCGAAGGCTACAAGGTGCCGGCCGGTGAGGTGTATGCCGCAGTCGAAGCGCCCAAGGGCGAGTTCGGCGTCTACCTGGTCAGCGACGGCACCAACAAGCCATACCGCTGCAAGATCCGCGCGCCGGGCTTTGCGCACCTGCAGGCGATGGATTTCCTCTGCCGGGGACACATGCTGGCCGACGTCGCCGCTATCCTCGGTTCGCTCGATATCGTGTTTGGTGAGGTCGATCGGTAATGTCCGTCCGCCGTTTAGCAGATGAGGCCGTCCAGCCGACTACCTTCGCCTTCACGAAGGAAAACCAGGCCTGGGCCGAAAAGAAGATGGCGGAGTATCCGCCGGGCCGTCAGCAGTCGGCCGTGATTCCGGTGCTGTTCCGCGCCCAGGAGCAGCAGGGTTGGGTCAGCCGCGCCGCGATCGAAGCGGTCGGCAAGCTGCTCGAGATGCCCTATATTCGCGTGCTTGAAGTCGCGACCTTCTACACGCAGTTCCTGCTGCAGCCGGTCGGCACCCGCGCCCACATCCAGGTGTGCGGCACGACGCCCTGCATGCTGCGTGGCGCCGAGGACATCCGCCACATCTGCGAGCGCCGCATCAACCACAACCCGTTCGAGACCAATGCCGAGGGCACCCTCAGCTGGGAAGAGGTCGAGTGCCTCGGCGCCTGCGTGAATGCGCCGCTGGTGATGGTGGGCAGCGACACCTACGAAGACCTGACGGTCGAGAGCTTTGAGGCGATCCTCGACAAGTTCGCCGCCGGCAAAGGCAGCGACGTAAAGCCTGGCCCGCAGGTCGTGCGCCAGTTCGCTGCGGCGGAAGGCGGCCAGACGACGCTGCTCGAAAAGCCGACCGCCAAGCGCACCTACAAGCCGTTCCCGCCGCCACCGGCAGCACCCGCGGCTGCTCCTGGTGCGGCAGCTCCTGCGGCTCCCGCCGCCGCCGCTGCCCCGGCTGCCAAGGCTCCCGAGCCGACAGCTGCGGGCCGCAAGAATACCACGACGGAAGAGACGGCGCCGGCCCTGAAGTCGCCGTCGCCCGAGAAGGTCTCGACGGCGACCGCCGAAGCCGAGCGCAAGGCCGCCAACAAGGCGGCCAAGGCCGACGGCACGCCCAACCGGGCGATGCGCGAGACGGCCACCGGCGCGGAATCGCCGGCCGGCAAGATCGACGCCGGCAAGACCGACACCAAGGCCAAGCGCGCACCCGCCCCGGCGACCGCCGTGTCGCCAAGCGAGGACGGCGGCGCCAGGCTGTTCCAGGCCCCCGCCGGCACGCCGGATGACCTCAAGCTGATCTCGGGCGTCGGCCCGGTGCTCGAGGGCAAGCTCAACGCCATCGGCATCACCACCTGGGCCCAGGTGGCGGCGCTGAAGAAGGCTGATATCGCAAAGCTCGAAGATCACCTCGCATTCCCGGGCCGGGTGGCCCGCGATGAGTGGATCAAGCAGGCCAAGGCGCTCGCCAAGGGCGGCGTCGAGGAATATCGCAAGGTGTTCGGGAAGGACCCGCGCTGATGCTCGCTGACCAGGATCGCATCTTCACCAATCTCTACGGCACTGGCGACTGGGGCCTCGAAGGCGCCCGGGCGCGTGGCGGCTGGGTCGATACCAAGAAGTTCATCGACAACGGTCGTGACTGGATCGTCAACGAGGTCAAGGGTTCGGGCCTGCGTGGCCGTGGCGGCGCCGGTTTCCCGACTGCGCTCAAATGGACCTTCATGCCCAAGGAAGGCGTCAATGACGGCCGTCCGAGCCAGCTCCTCGTCAATGCCGACGAGTCCGAGCCTGGCACCTGCAAGGATCGCGAGATCCTGCGCCACGACCCGCATCACCTGATCGAAGGGTGCCTGCTCGCCGGCCGCGCCATGGGCGCACACATCGCCTATGTCTACATCCGCGGCGAGTTCATCCGCGAGCGGCAGAATTTCGAAGCCGCCGTGCAGCAGGCCTATGACGCCAAGCTGATCGGCAAGAACAACGTGCATGGCTGGGACTTCGAGATCGTCGTCCATCACGGCGCCGGCGCCTACATCTGCGGCGAAGAAACCGCGCTGATGGAGTCGCTCGAGGGCAAGAAGGGCCAGCCGCGCCTGAAGCCGCCGTTCCCGGCGGCGATGGGCGTCTACGGCAACCCGACCACGGTCAACAACGTCGAATCCATTGCCGTGGTGCCCGAGATCCTGCGCCGCGGCGGCGCCTGGTTCGGCGGCATCGGCCGGCCCAACAATACCGGTACCAAGCTGTTCATGGCCTCGGGCCACGTCAACAAGCCGGCGGTGTTCGAGGATGCGATGGGCTGCACCTTCGAAGAGCTGATCGAAAAGCACTGCGGCGGCATCCGCGGCGGCTGGGATAACCTGCTCGCGGTGATCCCCGGCGGCGCGTCCTGCCCGGTGGTGCGCGGCGAAGACATGCGCACCGCGATCATGGATTTCGATGGGCTGCGCGAGAAGAAATCCTCGTTCGGCACCGGCGGCATGATCGTCCTCGACAAGTCGGCCGACATCATCAAGGCGATCTGGCGCATCCAGGCGTTCTTCAAGCACGAGAGCTGCGGCCAGTGCACGCCGTGCCGTGAAGGCACCGGCTGGATGATGCGTGTCATGGAACGCATGGTCGAAGGCCGCGCCCAGAAGCGCGAAATCGACATGCTGTTCGATGTGACCAAGCAGATCGAAGGGCACACCATCTGTGCCCTCGGCGATGCGGCGGCCTGGCCGGTGCAGGGCCTGATCCGCAACTTCCGCGACGTCATCGAGGCGCGGATCGACCAATACACCTGGTCCTCGACCAGCGAGGGCGCCGTGCCCTCGATCGCGGCGGAGTAAGGCCAATGGCCAGCATCAAAGTCGACGGTACGCTCGTCGAGGTCCCCGATTACTACACCCTGATGCAGGCCGCGGAAGCAGCCGGCGCGGAAATCCCGCGCTTCTGCTACCACGAGCGCCTGTCGGTGGCGGGCAACTGCCGCATGTGCCTCGTCGAGGTGAAGGGTGGGCCGCCCAAGCCGCAGGCCAGCTGCGCCATGTCGGTCAAGGACCTGCGTCCCGGCCCGAACGGCGAGCCGCCGGAGATGTTCACCAACACCCCGATGGTCAAGAAGGCCCGCGAAGGGGTGATGGAGTTCCTGCTCATCAACCACCCGCTGGATTGCCCGATCTGCGACCAGGGCGGCGAGTGCGACCTGCAGGACCAGGCCATGGCCTATGGGGTGGACAAGAACCGCTTCGCCGAGAACAAGCGCGCCGTCGAGGACAAGTATCTCGGGCCGCTGGTGAAGACCGAGATGAATCGCTGCATTCACTGCACGCGCTGCGTCCGTTTCACCACCGAGGTTGCCGGCATCACCGAGATGGGCCTGCTCGGCCGCGGTGAAGACGCCGAGATCACCTCGTATCTCGAGCAGGCGCTGACCAGCGAGCTGCAGGGCAACGTCATCGACCTCTGCCCGGTCGGCGCGCTCACTTCCAAGCCCTACGCGTTCCATGCGCGTCCGTGGGAACTGGTGAAGACCGAGACCATCGACGTGATGGACGCGGTCGGCTCCAACATCCGCGTCGACAGCCGTGGCCGCGAAGTGATGCGCATCCTGCCGCGCGTCAACGAGGCGATCAACGAAGAGTGGATTTCAGACAAGACCCGCTTCATCTGGGATGGCCTCAAGAGCCAGCGCCTCGATCGCCCCTATGTCCGCTCCGGCGGCAAGCTGAAGCCGGCGTCGTGGGATGAGGCGTTTGCCGCCATCGCCAAGGCGATCAAGGCTTCGGGCGGCGGCAACAAGGTCGGCGCCATTGCCGGCGACCTGGCAGCCGTTGAGGATATGTATGCGCTCAAGGCGCTGATGACCTCGCTCGGCTCGGGCATGACCGATTGCCGCCCGGCAATGTCGGGGATCGATCCGTCGATGCCGCGCTCGGCCTACATCTTCAACCCGACTATTGCGGGTATCGAAGAAGCCGACGCGATCCTGATCATCGGCTCGAACCCGCGCAAGGAAGCCGCGCTGGTCAACGCGCGTATCCGCAAGGCCTGGCGCGCCAAGAACACCCCGATCGCGGTGATCGGCGACAATGCCGACCTCACCTACAAGTACGAGTACCTGGGCAACGGGCTGTCGGCGCTGGCCGACCTCGTGGCGCGCAAGGGCAGCTTCGGCGAGATCCTGTCGAAGGCCGTGCGTCCGCTGATCATCGTGGGCGAGGGCGCTGTGTCGCATGGCGCTGCGCATTCCAAGCAGATCGGCCGTGACGTCCTCGCCATGGCGGCCAAGCTCGCCACCGGCTCGGGCGCCGCGGAAGACTGGAATGGCCTCGCGCTGCTGCACAATGCCGCCGGCCGCGTCGGCGGCCTCGATATCGGTTTCGTGCCGCATGACGGCGGCGTCTGTTCGGCCGACCAGATCGGCCTTGCCGGCAAGGGCGAGCTCGACGTGCTGTTCCTGCTCGGTGCCGATGAGTACGACACCTCGGCGATGGGCAAGGCGTTCGTGATCTACGTGGGCACGCATGGCGATGCTGGTGCGCACCGCGCCGACGTGATCCTGCCGTCTGCCGCTTACACCGAGAAGTCGGGCACCTATGTCAACACCGAGGGTCGCGTGCAGCTCGCCGAGCGCGCCGTGTTCCCGCCGGGCGAGGCGAAGGAAGACTGGGCGATTTTCCGGGCGCTCAGCGCCGTGCTCGGCCAGCCGCTGCCGTTCAACTCGCTCAGCCAGTTGCGCGCCGCGATCTATGCCGAGTTCCCGCACCTGGCGCGGCTCGACCAGATCGCCCAGGGTTCGCTGGCCGATGTGAAGAAGCTCGCCGGCGCCGCGATCAAGACCAAGTCCGCGACCTTCACCTCGCCGGTTGCCGACTTCTACCTCACCAACCCGATCGCGCGGTCGTCCGCGACGATGGGCGAATGCGCCGCGCTGCAGGCCGGTCTCCGGCAGGCAGCAGAGTAAGGGGCCCAGATGGATTTCGTTGTTTCAGCGCTGGACTACCTGCTCGGTATCCCGATCTTCGGGTGGGGTGAACAGGTCGGCTTCATCTACAAGGGGCTGCTGCTGCTCATCGCGCTGCTGTTGTTCACCGCGTATATCCTGCTCGCCGACCGCAAGATCTGGGCGGCGGTGCAACAGCGTCGCGGCCCCAACGTCGTCGGCCCGTTCGGGCTGTTGCAGAGCTTCGCGGACTTGTTGAAGTTCGTCCTCAAAGAGCCTGTAATTCCGGCAAGTTCGGACAAGGTGCTGTTCATCCTGGCGCCGCTGGTGACCTCCATCCTGGCGCTCTCGGCCTATGCCGTGATCCCCTTCGACAAGGGGTGGGCACTGGCCAACATCAATGTCGGCATCCTCTACATCTTCGCCATCTCGTCGCTGGGCGTATACGGCATCATCATGGGCGGCTGGGCTTCGAACTCGAAGTACGCCTTCCTCGGTGCGCTCCGTTCGGCAGCGCAGATGGTGTCGTACGAAGTCTCGATCGGCCTCGTGATCATCACGGTGCTGCTGGTGGTCGGCTCCTTGAACCTCACCGATATCGTGGTGGCGCAGCAGTCGGGCGGCATCGCGCATATGCTCGGCGTGCCGTGGCTCAGTGTCCTGAACTGGTACTGGCTGCCGCTGTTCCCGATGTTCGTGATCTTCTACGTCTCGGCCCTGGCGGAAACCAACCGCCCGCCGTTCGACCTGCCGGAAGGTGAATCCGAGCTGGTGGCCGGCTACATGGTTGAGTACTCCTCGACCCCGTACCTGCTGTTCATGCTCGGCGAGTACATCGCCATCATCCTGATGTGCTGCATGACGACGATCCTGTTCCTCGGGGGCTGGGCGGCGCCGATCGACCTGCCGCCGTTCACCTGGATCCCGGGCGTCGTCTGGTTCGTCCTCAAGCTCTGCCTGGTGTTTTTCATGTTCGCGATGGCCAAGGCGATCGTGCCGCGCTACCGCTATGACCAGCTGATGCGTATCGGCTGGAAGGTTTTCCTGCCGATCTCGCTGCTCATGGTGGTCGTCGTCGCCGCGGTTCTCCAGCTCACCGGCTGGGGCTGGCACGGAGGGTCTGTCTGATGCGTTTCGCCCAGTTCCTCAACGGCCTGCTGCTGCGTGAGTTCGTCGGCGCCTTCTTCCTGGCGATGAAGTACTTCTTCGCACCCAAGAAGACGGTGAACTACCCGTTCGAGAAGATCCCATATTCGCCACGCTTCCGCGGCGAGCACGCGCTGCGCCGCTATCCCAATGGCGAAGAGCGCTGCATCGCCTGCAAGCTCTGCGAAGCGATCTGCCCGGCGCAGGCCATCACTATCGAAGCCGGCCCGCGCCAGAACGACGGTACCCGCCGGACGGTGCGCTACGACATCGACATGGTGAAGTGCATCTATTGCGGCTTCTGCCAGGAGGCTTGCCCGGTCGACGCGATCGTCGAAGGGCCGAACTTCGAGTTCGCGACCGAAACGCGCGAGGAGCTGTATTTCTCGAAAGAGAAGCTGCTCGCCAATGGCGATCGTTGGGAGCGCGAGATCGCGGCCAACCTCGCCGCCGACGCGCCGTACCGGTAAGGGATCGAGATGACGCTGCCGCTGTTCTTCTTTTATGTGTTCTCGGTCATCACCGTCGCTTCGGCGCTGATGGTGATCGCGGCGCGCAATCCCGTGCACTCGGTGCTGTTCCTGATCCTGGCGTTCGTCAATTCGGCCGGCCTGTTCATGCTGGCCGGCGCCGAGTTCCTGGCGCTGATCCTGATCGTCGTCTATGTCGGCGCCGTCGCGGTGCTGTTCCTGTTCGTCACCATGATGCTCGATGTCGATTTCGCCTCGCTGCGCCAGGGCATGCTGCAATACGCGCCGGTGGGCGTGGTGGTCGGCGTGATCCTCCTGCTCGAGCTGCTGCTGGTGGCGGGGAGTTTTGTGCTGCCGGTCGATGGCGGGGCCGTGGCCGCGGTGCCGATGGATGCGGCGATCGACAATACCCGCGCCATCGGGCAATTGCTCTACACGCGCTACGTCTTCCTGTTCCAGGGCGCTGCCGGCGTGCTGCTGGTCGCCATGATCGGCGCGATCGTCCTGACCCTCAGGCACAAGTCGAACGTCAAGCGGCAGGATGTGTTCCGCCAGACCGGGCGCAAGCGCTCGGAAGGCACGGAACTGGTCAAGGTCAAATCGGGGCAGGGGCTCTAAATGCTGGCAGCAACAGGCATCGGGCTCGGGCACTACCTGACCGTCGGGGCGATCCTTTTCACGCTGGGCGTGTTCGGGATCTTCCTCAACCGCAAGAACATCATCGTCATCCTGATGTCGGTGGAACTGATCCTCCTGGCAGTGAACATCAACTTCGTGGCGTTCTCGTCGCAGCTGGGCGACCTCGCCGGGCAGGTGTTTGCGCTGTTGATCCTCACCGTGGCCGCCGCTGAAGCGGCGATCGGTCTCGCCATCCTCGTCATCTTCTATCGCAACCGCGGCTCCATCGCCGTGGAAGACGTCAACTCGCTGAAGGGCTGACCGCAAAGTGATCCAGGCCATCGTATTCTTCCCGCTCGTCGGGGCCCTGATCGCGGGTCTGCTGGGCCGCATCATCGGTCACCGCACCAGCGAGTACATCACCACCGGGCTGCTGATCGCCGCCGCCGTGTTGAGCTGGATCGTCTTCGCCCAGTACTGGTTCGCGCCGGCAGCGGTCGAAGGCGCACACGGCGCCGAGCATGCCGCGACCAAGGTCGAAGTGATGCGCTGGATCGTCTCCGGTGCGCTCGACCTGCGCTGGGTGCTGCGTGTCGATACGCTGACCGCGGTGATGCTCGTGGTGGTGACCACCGTTTCGAGCCTCGTTCACCTCTACTCGATCGGCTACATGGCCGATGATCCGCACCGCTCGCGGTTCTTCGCCTACCTGTCGCTGTTCACCTTCGCCATGCTGATGCTGGTGACCGCCGACAACTTCCTGCAGATGTTCTTCGGCTGGGAAGGCGTGGGTCTCGCGTCCTATCTGCTGATCGGCTTCTGGTACACGCGGCCGTCGGCCAATGCGGCGGCGATGAAGGCGTTCGTCGTCAACCGCGTCGGCGACTTCGGCTTTGCGCTCGGCATCTTTGCGGCCTTCGTGGTGCTCGGTCACCTCGATTTCGATGGCGCTTTCCATGCGGTCGAAGCGAACAAGGACCTGACCTTCCGCTTCCTCAGCTGGGATCTGCACGCCATGACCGTGGTGTGCCTGCTGCTGTTCATGGGCGCCATGGGCAAGTCGGCGCAGTTCCTGCTTCACACCTGGCTGCCGGACGCCATGGAAGGCCCGACCCCGGTGTCGGCGCTGATCCATGCCGCGACCATGGTGACGGCCGGCGTGTTCATGGTGGCCCGTTTCTCGCCGCTGTTCGAAGCCTCCGAGCTCGCCATGACCGTGGTGATGCTGGTCGGCGCGCTGACCGCATTCTTCGCGGCGACGGTTGGCCTCGTTCAGAACGACATCAAGCGTGTCATCGCCTATTCGACCTGTTCGCAGCTCGGCTACATGTTCGTGGCGCTGGGGGCAGGGGTCTATTCGGTGGGTATCTTCCACCTCTTCACCCACGCCTTCTTCAAGGCGCTGCTGTTCCTGGGCGCCGGCTCGGTCATCCATGCGATGCACCATGAGCAGGACATGCGGAACATGGGTGGGCTCAGGAAGAAGATCCCGATCACCTACTGGATGATGATCATCGGCACGCTGGCGCTCACTGGCGTCGGCATCCCGGGCACGCCGCTCGGTTTCGCCGGGTTCTTCTCGAAAGACGGCATCATCGAAGTCGCTTACGCGGCGGGTGGTTCGACCGGTTACATCGGCTTCTGGGCCCTGGTGATCGCGGCCATGTTCACCAGCTTCTACTCGTGGCGCCTGATCCACCTGACCTTCCATGGCGAGACGCGTGGCCAGCATCACGGGCACGGTGCGCACGCGACGCATGATGACCATGCCCATGCCGACCACGCGCACGACGATCACGGGCATCACGGCAGCGCCTATGACAACGCGCATGAGAGCCCCAATGTCATGCTGGTGCCGCTCTACGTGCTGGCCGCCGGTGCGGTGCTGGCGGGCGTGGTGTTCAACGATCTGTTCTTCGGCCATGCCGAGCATATCGAGCATTTCTTCCAGGGCTCGCTGGTCGTCTCCGAAGAGCTGCTCGAGGCCGCTCACGGCGTGCCGATCTGGGTGAAGTGGTCGGCGACCATCGCCATGGTGCTCGGCTTTGCCGCGGCCTACCAGATGTACATCCGCGATCCGGCAGCGCCGAAGCGGTTGGCGCACGCCAACCCGGGGCTCTACCTGTTCCTCTTGAACAAGTGGTACTTCGACGAGCTCTACGACCGCATCTTCGTCAAGCCGGCGCTCTGGCTGGGCAATGCCCTGTGGAAGGGCTTTGACGACATGCTGATCGACAAGACCATCACCGAGGGCCTTGGCAATCGCGTCAAGGACATCACCGGCAAGGTGGTGAAGCTGCAGTCCGGCTACCTCTATCACTACGCTTTCGCCATGCTTATCGGTATCGCGGCGCTGCTCACCTGGGCCATCGCCGCCGGGGGACTTCTTGGATGATCTTCAGTGACCACCTTCTGACGTTCATCACTTTCCTGCCGACGGCGGGCGCGCTGCTGCTGCTGTTCGTCAGCGGTCGCGACGAGGCTGCGAACAACCTGGCGCGCTATATCGCGCTCGGCGTGACGCTGGTGACGGCTGCCCTCAGCCTCTGGCTCTGGTACCTGTTCGACCCATCGAACACCGGCTTCCAGTTCGTTGAAGTGTGGGCGTTCAGCGACTCGATCGGCTACCGCATGGGCGTCGACGGCATCTCGGTGCTGTTCATCCCGCTGACCGCGGTACTGATGCCTGCCGTGATCCTCTCGAGCTTTGGCTCCATCACCAAGCGGGTGAAGGAGTACCTGATCGTCTTCCTGATCCTCGAGACGTTCATGATCGGCGCCTTCGCGACGCTCGATTTGGCGATGTTCTATGTGTTCTTCGAGGGCACGCTGATCCCGATGTTCCTGATCATCGGTATCTGGGGCGGGGCGCGGCGCATCCAGGCGACCTACAAGTTCTTCTTTTACAGCTTCACCGGCACGGTGCTGATGCTGATCGCCATCATGGCGATGTACTGGCAGGCCGGCACACTCGATATCGCCAGGCTCCTGACCTTCAAGTTCCCGCCCGAGGTGCAGACCTGGCTGTGGATCGGGTTCTTCGCCTCGTTCGCGGTGAAGATGCCGATGTGGCCGTTCCACCGCTGGCTGCCGGAAGCGCACGTCGAAGCGCCGACGGGAGGCTCGGTGATCCTGGCCGCGATCCTCCTGAAGCTTGGCGGCTACGGCTTCATCCGCTTCTCGATCTCGATGTTCCCCGATGCCTCGCACCAGTTCGCGAACTTCGTGTTCGTCCTGTCGATCGCGGCGATCATCATCACCTCGCTCGTCGCGCTGGTGCAGACCGATATCAAGAAGCTGATCGCCTATTCGTCGGTCGCCCATATGGGCTTCGTGACGATGGGTATCTTCACCGGCAACATCTACGGCATCCACGGCGCGATCTTCCAGATGATCTCGCACGGTATCGTCTCGGCCGCGCTCTTCTTCTGCGTCGGCGTGGTTTACGACCGGATGCACACGCGTGAGATCGATGCCTATGGCGGGTTGGTGTCGCCGATGCCGCGCTACGCCGTGGTGTTCATGGTGTTCACCATGGCCAATGTCGGCCTGCCGGGGACTTCGGGCTTCGTCGGTGAATTCCTCACCATGCTGGCGGCCTTCCAGGCCAACACCTGGGTGGCGTTCTTCGCGGCGTTCGGCGTGATCCTGTCGGCGGCCTATGCGCTCTGGCTCTATCGCCGGGTGATCTTCGGCGCCTTCACCAAGGAATCGCTGAAGGGCATTCTCGATCTCGACCGGCGCGAAGCCATCGTGCTGGTGCCGCTGGTGCTCCTCACCATTCTCTTCGGCTTCTATCCCGCCCCGATCCTCGATGCGACTGCCGCATCGGTGAACCTCGTCGCGGAAAACTTCGCCAACGCCATTGGTGCCGCACCGCAAGCGGTTGCCGCGGCGACCGGCCATTAGGAGACGGGCATGCTGTCCGACGTCACGAGCTTCGCTTCGCTCGCCCCCGCCTATCCGGAACTGCTGCTGGCCGTAGGCGCCATCGTGGTGCTGCTGGTCTCGCTGTTCTGGAAGGGCATCAGCTCGACGGCGGTGTCGATCGTCGCCATCGTGCTGCTCCTTGTGGTACTGGCGGTGCTGCTGCTGCAGCCGGCGACCGGTGTGCTGTTCAACGGCGTGTTCATCGTCGACGGCTTTGCCCGCTACATGAAGGCGCTGGTGCTGGGCGGTGCGGCGGCGACGCTGCTGATCTCGCTGTCGAACAGCAAGGAGCACGGCATCGACAAGTTCGAGTACGCCGTGCTGGTGCTGCTGGCGACGCTGGGCATGATGATCATGGTTTCGGCCAATGATCTGATGAGCCTCTATATCGGCCTCGAGCTGCAGAGCCTGGCGCTCTATGTCGTCGCGGCGATGAAGCGCGAAGACAAGAAGGCCACCGAGGCCGGCATCAAGTATTTCGTGCTCGGTGCGCTGTCGTCCGGCATGCTGCTCTATGGCGCCTCGCTGGTCTATGGCTTCACCGGCACGACGCAGATCGACCAGATCGTCGCCGCCATCACGCTCGACAGCCGCTCGATCGGCCTGATCTTCGGCATGGTGTTCCTGCTCGCCGGTATCGCCTTCAAGATCTCGGCCGTGCCGTTCCATATGTGGACGCCGGACGTCTACGAAGGCGCGCCTACGCCGGTCACCGCGTTCTTTGCGGCTGCGCCGAAGGTTGCGGCGATGGCGCTGTTCATCCGCGTCACCACGGTCAGTTTCGCGCCGATCACCCATGACTGGCAGCAGATCGTCATCTTCCTCTCCATCGCCTCGATGGTGCTCGCCGCCTTCGCCGCGATCGGGCAGAACAACCTCAAGCGCCTCCTGGCCTATTCATCGATCGGCCATGTCGGCTTCGCGCTGGTTGGCCTTTCTTCCGGCACTGAGGCCGGCGTCGAGGGCGTTGCCGTCTATATGGCGATCTACATCGCCATGACGGTGGGCATTTTTGCCTGCGTGCTGGCGCTCAGGACCGAGAACGGCCCGGTCGAGACGATTTCCGAGCTTGCCGGGCTGGCGCAGAAGCGGCCGTTCGTCGCCGCCATCATCGCCATCCTGATGTTCTCGCTGATCGGGCTGCCGCCGCTGGCCGGGTTCTTCGCCAAGTGGCAGGTGTTCCTCGCCGCGGTCGAACAGAACCTGTTCATCCTCGCGGTGATCGGCGTCCTCGCTTCGGCGGTGAGCGCGTTCTATTACCTGCGGATCGTCAAGGTGATGTATTTCGACGAGCCGGTGGCGCAATTTGCCGCCGTGCCGGGCGAATTGAACGTGGTCATGGCCGGCATCGGCTTCCTGATCGTCACCTATTTCGTCACGGTGGGTTCGCCGCTGACCGCGGCTGCCAGTATTGCGGCCGGAAGCCTGTTCTAGTGGCAGGATTCTGGCTTGGGTCCAGGGCGGTCTCGCGCGGCTACAGGCTGAACGGCTTCGACAGCGTCGGTTCGACCTCGACCGAGGCGGCGAGGGCTGCCCAGGCCGGTGATATCGGCGATGTCTGGTTCTGCGCATTGCAGCAGAGCGCCGGTCGCGGCCGGCGCGGCCGACCGTGGCAATCGCCACACGGCAACCTTGCCGCCAGCCTGCTGGTGGTTCCCGATGTCGATCCGGCGATTGCCGCGACGCTCGGCTTCGTTGCCGGCGTGTCGCTGAACCAGGCTCTTGCTGGTATCGTGCCAGCTGGCCTGCTGAGAACCGGCATTGACGGCGCCGACATGGCCAACGGACGCATCGCGCTCAAGTGGCCCAATGACGTACTGGCCGACGGCGCCAAGCTCGCCGGCATTCTGCTCGAAGCGCACAAGCGCCCCGATGGCAGCATGGCCATCGTGGTCGGCATCGGCGTCAATGTGGTCGAGGCCCCCGAGGGCCTGCCATACCCGGCAACGTCGCTGCGCGCCCTCGGGCTCGATACTTCGGCAGAGACCGTGTTCGGCGCGCTGTCGGATGCCTGGGTCGATGCCGTGGAACTCTGGGACCGGGGTAGGGGCGTGACCCAGGTGCTTGAGCTGTGGCGCCGTTCGGCCGCCGGGATCGGCGCCGAAGTCGCGGTGAACCGCGATGGCGACATCGTGCGCGGCATTTTTGAAACAATCGACGAGGGCGGACGACTGATCGTTCGCGCCAATGACAACAGCCGAATTGCCATCACCGCCGGTGATGTGCATTTCGGCACGACCGCAAGCGTTAGGAACTGATCATGGCAAAGCCGAGACCCGATGAGCTCGTGTTCGTGCCGCTAGGCGGCGTGGGCGAGATCGGCATGAACATGGGCGCTTACGGCTTCGGGCCGGAGCGCGGCCGCAAGTGGATCGTGGTCGATTGCGGCGTCACCTTCGCCGGACCGCAGGAGCCGGGGGTCGAGCTGATCCTGCCCGATCCGGCCTTCCTCGAGGAGAATGCCGACGACATCCTGGCGCTGATCCTCACCCATAGCCACGAAGACCACTACGGCGCCGTGCTCGACCTGTGGCCGGCGTTCGATCGGCCGGTCTATGCCACCGCCTTCACTGAGGCGATGCTGAGCGCCAAGCGAGAGTCCGAGGGCATCGTCGAGGATATCGAAGTGAAGCCGATGCGGGTGGGCAAGCCCTTCACCGTCGGCCCCTTCACCATCGAGGCGATCAACGTCGCCCACTCGATCCCCGAGAGCTGTGCGCTCCTGATCACCACGCCGGTCGGTCGGGTCATCCATACCGGCGACTGGAAGCTCGACCCGCACCCGGTGGGCGGCCCGCCGACCGATGTCGGCCGCTTCGCCCGGATCGGTGAGGACCGTTCGACCCCGATTGCGCTGATCTGCGATTCCACCAACGCGATGAAGGACGGCACCAGCCCGTCCGAGGACGAGGTCGCGTCGACGCTCGAGGCGCTGATTGCTTCGTCGACGCACCGCGTCGCCGTCACCACCTTCGCCTCCAATGTCGGCCGGGTGATTTCGGTGGCCCGCGCCGCGCAGAAGGCCGGCCGCAAGGTGGTGATGTCGGGCAGGGCGCTGCACCGGATCAGCGGCATCGCGCGCGAACTCGGTATGCTGGAGGGGATCGATCCGTTCCTCGACCAGAACGAGTACAAGTCGCTGCCGCGCTCCAAGGTGGTGCTGCTGTGCACCGGCAGCCAGGGCGAGGCGCGCGCCGCCATCGCTCGCATTGCCCGCGAGGAGCACCCTGAGATTTCGCTCAATGCCGGCGACCGGGTAATCTTCTCGTCCTGGGCGATCCCGGGCAACGAGCGCGAAGTCATCGACATCCAGAACATGCTGATCGACCGCGGCGTCGACGTCATCACCCAGACGCACGGGCTGGTGCACACCACCGGCCACCCGCGCCGCGAGGAGCTGAAGCGGCTCTACGACCTGATCAAGCCCGAAGTGCTGGTGCCGGTACATGGCGAGGCTGCGCATCTCGAGGCGCATGCGCTGCTCGGCCGGCAGCATGGCATCGAGACGGTCGTTCACGCTCGCAACGGCGACATGGTGCGGCTGTTCCCGAACACCACGCAATTCCCCGGCGAGATTCGCGTCGGTCAGCTCTATCTCGACGGCAACGTGCTCTGCACGCCCGAGGAGAGCGGCGTGAAGGGGCGCCGCCGGCTCAGCTTCGGCGGCCATATCGTGGTCAGCCTCTGCGTCAATGCTTCGGGCCAGGTGCTGGCCGGACCGGAAACGGTGATCGAAGGTCTGCCGGATGTTGAGGATGACGATGAGTCGCTGCCCGATCTCGTCCGTCGTGCGGTAACAGGTACGCTCAAGTCGATTCCGCCCAAGCGCCGCAATGACCCTGAGCTGGTCAACACGGCGCTGCAGCGGGCGGTCCGCAGCGAGGTTTCGTCCTACTGGGGCCGCAAACCCAATGTAACGGTGTTCGTACACCGAGTCTGAGGCTCGCCATGCAAGTCGGAACGTTCCTCGCGATCTTCTTCGTCACCTGGTGGATCTGCCTGTTCCTGGTGCTGCCGTTCAAGGTGCGCAACCAGGTCGACGCGGGCGAGTGGATCGAGGGGACGGAGCGCGGGGCGCCGGCGGGAATTCTCCGGTTGTGGCCAAAGCTGCTGATCACCACCGTGCTCGCGGCTGTTGTCACCGGGTTGCTGCTGTGGGGGCTGACCGCCCCGTGGCTGCAGGAATACTGGCGGTAGGCTGGGGCGGGCACACGGTTTCCACGCACTCAGTGTCATCCCAGCGAAAGCTGGGACCCAACTCGCAGCCCGCGCAGGTGGATAGATGGGTCCCAGCTTTCGTTGGGATGACAGCCGGTGGGTGAGGAGGGGGCTAGCTTCCCTTTGTCTTCGTTCTCTTCCTCGTCTTCACCTTCGGCAGCGCATGCGCATAGGCCATCTCCAGCGCGGCCTTCAGCTCCTCGGCTGACAGCCTTGCCAGTATCGCCGTGGTCCAGCCCTGGCGACCCCAGCCATTGTCGATCGGTACGAACGCCTCGGGCGCCAGCATCGCCTTGAACTCCTGCTCGTCGGGCGTGAGTTTCAGGTTGGCGGTGAGCCCGTCGGCCGCGAGGGTGGCGTAGGTGCGGGCGACCTTGAAAGCCTGCCGATCGAAGTGCGGCGCCTCGGTCGTGCCGTCGAGCGCCAATGCAATTGCCCTGAAGTCAGAAGAAGTTGTCATCGATTCTTCATCCGCAAATGAAAAAAGCAGGGCCGGAGCCCTGCTTTGTAAAGTTTCTCGACAATACGCTGGTCTTAGGCACACGGTTAGGTGGCTGCCAACGCTCCTCCCTTGACGTTGTCGACGTCCGGCAACTTGCGGTTGCCTGTGTTCTTATGGCGACGGACCCTAACAACTGAATCTGGGGCTGCCAAGCGGATTCTGCATGGCAGCCATCGCATTTTTACATAGTATTCAAGTCATCATTTGGTAGGCCGCTCAGACTGCGCAAAAGTGCCGCAGAGCCAAGCGTTTGCCTAAGTTTCGCGCGCTTTTGCGGGCTCCACTTTGCCCCGCTTTGCGCTATAGGGATCGCAATTCCGAATCCGGCGCCATCGAGGACCGTACATGCGTTTGAGCCGTTACTTCCTGCCCCTCCTGAAGGAGACGCCGAAAGAGGCCGAGATCGTCTCGCACCAGCTGATGCTGCGCGCCGGCATGATCAAGCAGCAGGCCGCCGGGAGCTACTCCTGGCTGCCGCTCGGCTTCAAGGTGCTGAACAAGATCATCCGCATCATCGAAGAGGAGCAGAACCGCTCGGGCGCCGTGCAGCTGTTGATGCCGACCATCCAGTCGGCGGACCTGTGGAAGGAATCCGGCCGCTACGACGCGTATGGCAAGGAGATGCTGCGCCTCGAGGACCGGCACGAGCGCGACATGCTGTTCGGGCCGACCAATGAGGAGGTGATCACCGACATCTTCCGCACCTACGTGAAGTCCTACAAGGACCTGCCGCTGAACCTCTACCACATCCAGTGGAAGTTCCGCGACGAGGTGCGCCCGCGTTTCGGCACCATGCGCTCGCGCGAATTCCTGATGAAGGACGCCTACTCGTTCGATCTCGACGAGGCCGGCGCGACGCAGGCCTTCTACCGGATGTTCGTGGCCTACCTCAGGACCTTCCACCGCATGGGCCTCGTCGGGGTGCCGATGCGCGCCGATGCCGGGCCGATCGGCGGCGACTTGAGCTACGAGTTCCACGTGCTGGCCGAGACCGGCGAGAGCGCGGTGTTCCTCGACAAGCGCCTGGTGGACAAGCCGATCCCTGACATCGACATCGATTTCCGCAGCGACCTGACGCCGATCTTCAAGGATTGGACGTCGCTGTTCGCCGCCACCGATGAAATGACCGACGAAGCCGGCTTCAAGGCCGCGGTCGAGCCCGAGCATCAGCTCGCGGCCCGTGGCATCGAGGTTGGCCACATCTTCTTTTTCGGCACCAAGTATTCCAAGCCGATGAAGGCGACCGTGACCAACCAGGAAGGGCAGGCGGTTGAGGTGCAGATGGGCAGCTATGGCATCGGCCCGACCCGGCTGGTGCCTGCCATTATCGAAGCCTCGCATGATGATGCCGGCATCATCTGGCCGGTCAGCGTCGCGCCGTTCGAGGCCGTGGTGATCAACCTCAAGGTCGGCGACGCGGAGAGCGACCGGGCGTCCGAACGGCTCTACGACGATCTGACGCGCGAGGGCATCGATGTGCTGCTCGACGATCGCGACCAGGGCGCCGGCGGCAAGTTCGCCGCGGCCGACCTGATCGGCATCCCGTACCAGCTGATCGTCGGGCCGCGCGGCCTCAAGGATGGCGTGGTCGAAATCAAGCACCGCAAGTCGGGCGAGCGCGAAACGCTGTCGATCGAAGAAGCCGTCGGCCGGCTCAAGTCGCTGATCGTGCCGCAGCGGCGGGATAGCGTTTGAGCGTTTCCCCGCCTATCGCGGCGAAGCGGACAGGGCCGTTCTCGCGCTTCGAGTTCCTGGTGGCGGGCCGCTATCTGCGCGCCCGCCGCAAGGAGAAGTTCGCCTCGGTCATCGCGGTCCTGACGCTGTTGGGCGTGGTGCTGGGCGTTGCGACGCTGATCGTCGTGATGTCGGTGATGAACGGGTTTCGCACCGAGCTCCTGGGCAAGATCCTTGGCCTCAACGGCCATTTCGTGGTGCAGACCGCGGGTACGGGCTTCGACGGCTACGACGATGTGGTGACGCGCCTCGAAGGCGTCGAAGGCGTGCGCTACGCCATCCCCTATGTCGAGGGACAGGCGCTTGCCTCGGGCAATGCCAGCGCCACCGGCGTGGTGGTCCGCGGCATCAGCGAGGCCTCGCTGGCCAAGCTCGACCTGCTGCGCGAGGGCGCGGTGCTGGGCGGCTGGGACCAGTGGGATGGCAGCCAGGGCGTCGCCATCGGTCAGCGGCTGTCGGAGCGGCTGGGCGTGTCGCTGGGCGACCAGATCACCATCATCAACCCCAATGGCACGCCGACGCCGTTCGGCATGACACCAGCGGAACTGTCGCTGCCGGTGAACGTCATCTTCAATATCGGCATGCCCGAATATGACAGCTTCTATGTCTACCTGCCGATGCAGGAGGCGCAGGTCTATTTCCGGCTGTTCGAGGACAAGCTGAAGCCCGGGGTGCAGATGCCCGGGGTGATGGCGACCGACGAAGAGATCGATGCTGCCTATGAGCGTGCCTACAAGGTGAGCGGCGTCGAGGTTTTCGTCGCCGATCCCGACAACATTGCCGGGATGCGCGGCAAGCTGCAGGCGGCGCTGGACGGCGACTTCACCATCACCGACTGGCAGCAGCGCAACGCCACGTTCTTTTCCGCCCTGCAGGTGGAGCGGGTGGTGATGTTCGTCATCCTGTCGTTGATTATTCTCGTCGCCGCCTTCAACATCATCGCCAGCCTCGTGATGCTGGTGAAGGACAAGGGGCCTGACATCGCGGTGCTCAGAACCATGGGCGCGACGCGCGGCTCGATCCTCCGCATCTTTTCGATGACCGGTTTCGCCATCGGGCTGTCGGGAACCTTGCTTGGCCTGATCCTGGGGTTGGTGTTCGCGATCAACGTCGAAGCGATCCGCTCCACTGTCTCCAACCTCCTCAACATCTCGATCTTTCCGCCCGAGCTGTTCCTGATGTCGGCCCTGCCGTCGCGGGTCGATCCGGGTGAGGTGACGGTGGTGGTGCTGTTGTCGCTGGGCTTAACTTTCCTCGCAACCCTCTATCCGGCCTGGCGGGCGGCACGGCTCGATCCGATCGAGGGGTTGAACCAATGACCGATCGCGCCCCGGCTTCCGATCCCGGCCCGTTCTCGCGCTTCGAGTTCCTGGTGGCCGGCCGTTACCTGCGGGCCCGGCGGCGCGACCGCTTCGTCTCGGTGATCGCCGCGCTGACACTGACCGGTATTGCACTTGGGGTGGCGGCCTTGATCGTCGTGACCTCGGTGATGAACGGTTTTAATGCCGAGATCGTCAGCAAGCTGCTCGGCCTCAACGGCCACTTCTCGGCCTATCCGATCGAGGCGCGCTTCACCGACTACGAGAAGTCGGCGTTCCAGATTCAGAGCGTCGACGGGGTGGTCGCCGCGATCCCGTTTGTCGAGGGGCAGGCGCTGGCCTCCGGCGCCAAGGCCGATGCCACCGGGGCGATCGTCCGCGGTATCTCGCTGGACTCGGTCGAGAAGCTGAAGCTGCTGCATGACGGGGCGATCCTCGGGCACTGGGATGGCTGGGACGACGGCAACGGTGTCGCCATCGGGCGGCGCCTGGCCGAAAAGCTCAAGGTCAATATCGGCGACACCGTAACCCTGTTGAGCCCGGACGCATCGGGGTTGCAGAGCGGCGCCCGGCCGCGCACCCGGTCGTTCCCGGTGCAGGTGATCTTCGATCTCGGGATGACCGAGTTCGACAGTTTCTACCTCTACATGCCGCTCAGGCCGGCGCAGGACTATCTCGAGATGTTCGACCGGGTGCTGAAGCCCAATGCGAGCGTGCCACCGGTCGACGCGGACGAGGCTGACCGCGAGGCGGCGTATGACCGGATCTATCGCGCCACGGCGATCGAGGTGTTCATCGCCGATCCGAACGCGCTCGATGCGATGCGGCTGAAGATCGGCCAAGAGATCGAACGGCCGTTGATCCTCTCGGACTGGCGCCAGCAGCACCAGAACTTCTTCGATGCGCTGCAGACCCAGGGCAGCGTGATGTTCGTCATCCTGTCGATGATCGTTGTCGTCGCGGCGTTCAACATCATCTCCAGCCTGATCATGCTGGTGAAGGACAAGGGCACCGATATCGCGGTGCTGCGCACCATGGGCGCGACGCGCGGCTCGATCATGCGAATCTTCGGCATTGCGGGCGTGGCGATCGGCGTCGGCGGCACGCTGCTCGGCCTGGCCCTGGGGTTGGTGATTGCCGCCAATGCCGAGGCGATCCGGGCGTTCCTTTCGAGCGTGCTCGGCTTCACTATCTTTCCGCCCGAGGTGTTCTTCCTGTCCTCGCTGCCGAGCCGCACCAACCCATCCGAAGTGATCGCCATCGTTGCCGTCGCCATGGGCTTGTCCTTCCTTGCGACGCTCTATCCCGCCTGGCGCGCCGCCCAATACGATCCTGTCGAGGCCCTTCGCTATGAGTGATGTCCACCTGAAGCTCGCCAAGGTGCATCGCCATTACGGCGAGGGCGCCACGCTGGTGCGGGTGCTCGAGGCAGCTGACCTCGAGGTCAAGGGCGGCGAGCTCGTCGCGATCGTCGCGCCGTCGGGCGCCGGCAAGTCGACGCTGCTGCATATTTCGGGGCTGCTGGAGCGGCCGCAGGGCGGCGAGGTCGAGATCACCGGCGTGCCGACCAGCAAGCTCAACGAACGCGGCCGCACCGTGCTGCGCCGCGATACCATCGGCTACGTCTACCAGTTCCATCACCTCTTGCCGGAATTCTCGGCGCTCGAAAACGTCACCATGCCGCAGCTGATCGCCGGGCGGGACCGCGCGGCGGCCGAGAAGCGGGCCATGCAGCTGCTCGATATCCTCGGCATCGCGCCGCGGGCCCAGCATCGACCGGCCGAACTGTCGGGCGGCGAGCAGCAGCGCGTCGCCATCGCCCGCGCTGCGGCCAACCATCCGCGGATCATCCTCGCGGACGAACCCACCGGCAACCTCGACCCGGCGACCAGCGACGTGGTGTTCGAAGCGCTTGCCGCGCTGATCCGGGAAGAAGGCGCCGCAGCGCTGATCGCCACGCACAACCATGAGCTGGCGCGCCGGGCCAACCGGATCGTGACGCTGCGCGGCGGGCTGATCGAGCCGATCACGCTGTAGGCCGCTTGCGATCCAAACGGGAGGGAGGGTCGGCCACCAACTCGCCTCCCCACCGGCTGTCATCCCAGCTTTCGCTGGGATGACACCGAGTGGGTGGAACGAACGGTGTGGTCCTCCCCCCTCTAGCCGTCCGTCCGGACCTCGTCCTCATCGCCCTCGCTGGCGCGCCGCAAGCGCTCACGGTCGAGCAGGCTGTTTACCCGGGTCCTGAGGCCGCGGATCTGTCGGGCCTGGCGCTCATTGGTGTCCCGGAGCTGGCGGATGCGGGTCTCGGCTGCTTCCTGGTGGTTGATGTCCCACTCCCGCACCCGACGGACCACTACCTTGGTTTCAGGTGGCGGTTCGAGCAGCGTGTCCCAATCGGTCCCCAGCGACGCGACCAGCTTGTGTGCGGCGAGCGCGGCGGAGTCGCGTTCGCCTGGTTGGTCCGACCCGAGCAGCTTCAGGATGCGGACGAGTTTCTTGCGGGTGCGGGCATCTATCGCCATGGCCGAAGGGGTAACCGCATCGCTACGCGAAATCCAGCCGCCTCACTTCTCCCATCATGGGAGAAGTGCAAAACAGCAGGCTCCGCAGACTTTCACAGCTTAGCGCTTCGATGCCATCAGCGCCGTCACCTCGGCAAAGGTGATGGCGTCGTCCAGATAGGTGGCAGTGCCCGGGCCCAAGAGCTCCAGCGACGCATCCCTGAGGCCGGTGAGCGCGGCGCGGGCGAACGAGCTGCCGGTGCTCACCCGGCGCACGCCGGCCGCCGCCAGGTCGGCGAGAGAGTAGGGGGTGTTCTTCGCCCCCAGCACGACATTTACCGGCTTTGTCACCGATGCGCAGACTGTGCGGATGGCATCGAGGTTGGGCAAGCCCGGCGCGAACAGCACATCGGCGCCGGCTTTCTCATAGGCCTGCAGGCGGCGGATGGTGTCGTCGAGGTCGTTGCGGCCGTGGAGGAAATTCTCGGCGCGGGCGACGAAGGTGAATGGGAACGAGCGGGCATGCGCCGCCTCGGCCGCGGCGGCGACGCGCTCAACCGAGAGGTTGAAGTCGTAGATCGGATCGGCCGCGTTGCCCGTCGCGTCCTCGATCGAGCTGCCCACCAGGCCCACCTCGGCAGCGAGGCGCGTGGTTTCGGCGGCGTCCTCGGGCGTGTCGCCATAGCCGTTCTCAAGGTCGGCGCTGACCGGCAGGTCGGTCGCGGCGACGATCTCGGCAGCGTTGCGCAGGGCCTCATCGCGGCTGACGCTGCCTTCGCCGTCGCGGCGGCCGAGTGCGAAAGCCAGGCCGGCGCTGGTGGTGGCAAGCGCCGAGAAGCCGAAACCAGCGAGCAGGCGGGCGCTACCGGCGTCCCACGGGTTGGGGATGACGAACAGCGCGCCCTGGTGAAGCGCCTGGAAACGCTCGGCTTTCTGCTCTTGGTTCAACTCTCGTTCTCCTTGCGGCTTGGTGGATCGGCGACTCGCGCGTTAACCACGTATTCATGGCTAGGCCGATGGTGCTAGACAAGAACAAATTGAGAACATACAAGAACGGAACAGAAACTTTGGAGGTTCCGATGCTCTCTTTCGTCAAGGATCTGCTGGCTTTCGTCACTATCTGCGGCTTTTCGGTCGCCTCGCTGACCTGGATGGATATCGCTGCCCGACTCGTGTGACGAGCTGTGGATTGACGTCCTCGTGTGTGGCCGTGGTGCCGCCACGGGGTTAGGAACGACGAATGGCTGGCCCCGGCTTCATTCACCTGCATGTACACTCGGCTTACTCGCTCCTCGAGGGAGCGCTGCCGCTCAGCAAGTTGCTCGATCTCGCCAAGGCGGACAAGCAGCCGGCGCTCGGTATTGCCGACACCAATAACCTGTTCGGCGCGCTCGAGTTCTCCGAGAAGGCGGCGGGGAAGGGGATCCAGCCGCTGATCGGCGTCGAACTGGCGGTGGATTTCTCCGCCATGGAGGACAGCCAGGATCGCATGCAGGAGCGCGGCCATGATCGTGGCCGTTATGGCAAGGGCGGGCTGGTGCTGCTGGCGGCGTCAGAGACCGGCTTCGCCAATCTGTCCGGTCTCGTCAGCCGTGCTCACCTCGAGGGCGAGAATGGGCGCGCCGCCGCCAAGCTCGGCTGGCTGCAGCGCGAGGCGCTCGAGGGCATCATCTGTCTCAGCGGTGGCCCGGAAGGCGCGATCGACCCGTGGTTCGCCAATAATGTGGATACGATTGCGCTGGGTCGGCTCGACCGGCTGCGTGAGCTGTTCGGCGACCGGTTCTATATCGAGCTGCAGCGGCATGGCCGCCCGCAGGAAACGCTGAACGAAGCCAAGCTCCTCGATTACGCCTACGCCCGCGGCGTGCCGCTGGTCGCCACCAACGAGCCGTTCTATCCTGGCCCCTCCGACCATGAGGCGCATGACGCGCTGCTGGCGATCGCCGGCGGTACGGTGGTGGCGCAGACCGAACGCCGCAAGCTCACCGACCAGCACTATTTCAAGACCCGCGAGGAGATGCAAAAGCTCTTCGCCGACCTGCCCGAAGCGCTCGACAACACCATCGAGATCGCGCAACGCATCGGTTACCGGCCCAAGAAGCGCAATCCGGTGTTGCCGACCTTTGCCGCATCCCCCGGCCAATCGGCCGAGGAGGCGGTGGCGGCCGAGGCGCAGGCGCTCGCCCATATGGCGCGCACCGGCCTCGAGGAGCGGTTCCGCGTGGTCGGCGTCGCCCCCGGCAAGACCGAGGAAATCTATCGCGAGCGGCTGGAATACGAGCTCGGCATCATCGAGCGGATGAAGTATCCCGGCTACTTCCTGATCGTTGCCGACTTCATCCAGTGGGCCAAGGCGCAGGACATCCCGGTCGGCCCCGGCCGCGGTTCCGGCGCCGGCTCGCTGGTGGCCTATGCGACCACCATCACCGACCTCGATCCGCTCCGCTACAACCTGCTGTTCGAGCGCTTCCTCAACCCCGAACGCGTGTCGATGCCGGACTTCGACATCGACTTCTGCCAGGACCGCCGCGAAGAGGTGATCCGCTACGTCCAGCAGAAATACGGCGAGGCGCAGGTTGCGCAGATCATCACTTTCGGAACGCTGCAGGCACGCGCCGTGCTGCGTGACGTCGGCCGCGTGCTGCAGATGCCATATGGGCAGGTAGACCGCATTGCGAAGCTCGTGCCGGCCAACCCGGCCGACCCCTGGACGCTCGAGCGCTCGCTGAAGGAAGTGCCGCAGCTGAGGCAACTGGCCGACGAAGACGAGCAGGTCGGCGAGCTGCTGGCCATCGGGCAGAAGCTCGAGGGGCTCTACCGGCACGCTTCGACCCACGCTGCCGGCATCGTCATCGGCGACCGGCCGCTGCAGGAACTGGCGCCGCTCTACCGCGATCCGCGCTCGGATATGCCGGTCAGCCAGTACAACATGAAGTGGTCGGAGACGGCCGGGCTGGTGAAGTTCGACTTCCTCGGCCTCAAGACGCTGACCACCATCAAGCGCGCCGTCGACATGATCAATCGCAGCGGCGACGGCAAGTTCCGCATCGAAGACATCCCGATCGACGACGAGAAGACCTACAAGCTCTACGCCATCGGCGACACGGCGGGTGTGTTCCAGGTGGAAGGCGCCGGCATGCGCCGGGCGCTGGTCGACATGAAGCCCGACCATTTCGAGGACATCATCGCGCTGGTGGCGCTCTACCGCCCGGGCCCGATGGAGAACATCCCGCTCTTCAACGACCGCAAACACGGCCGCGAGGACGTGGAGTATCCGCACGAGGCGCTGAGCGAAGTCCTCGACGAGACCTACGGCATCATCGTTTACCAGGAACAGGTGATGCAGATCGCGCAGATCCTTTCCGGCTATTCGCTCGGCGAAGCCGATATGCTGCGCCGCGCCATGGGCAAGAAGATCAAGGCCGAAATGGATGCGCAGCGGGCGCGCTTCCAGGAGGGCGCGATCAGGTACGGCCTGAAAAAGGGCCTCGCCGACACCATTTTCGACCTGCTCGCCAAGTTCGCCAACTACGGCTTCAACAAGTCGCACGCCGCGACCTATGCGCTGGTCAGCTACCAGACCGCCTATCTCAAGGCGCATTATCCGCACGAGTTCTTCGCGGCGACCATGACGCTCGACATGGGCAACACGGATAAGCTCAATGAATTCCGCCAGGACGCCAAGAAGCACGGCATCGAGATCGTGCCGCCCTGCGTCAACCGCTCCGATGCGGTGTTCAACACCCACGACGGCAAGGTGTTTTACGCCATCGGCGCAGTGAAGGGCGTGGGCCAGGCGGTGGCCGAGCACATCATGGAAGCGCGCGGCGACAAGCCGTTCAAGGATCTGAGTGATTTCGCGTCGCGCGTCGACGCCAGGATCATCAATCGGCGGACGCTTGAGGCTCTCGTCAACGCCGGCGCGTTCGACCAACTGGTGCCACGTCGGGAGCAGGCTTTCACTGCCATCGACGCTATCGTCGCGACGGCATCCTCGATCAACAGCGATCGTGACACCGGTCAGCTCGGCCTGCTGGATTTCGATGGTCCTCCGCCGATCCTGCTCAATCAAGCCGTAACCAATTGGCTACCGGCCGAACGGCTGGCGCGCGAGCACGGCGCCATCGGCTTCCACCTTTCGGGTCATCCGCTCGATCAGTACGCCGAGCTGTTCGACCGGCTGCGGGTGACGCCCTACAGTGATTTCGAGCGGGCGGTAAAGGAAGCCGATGCACGGGCAGGGCGCATTGCCGGCACGATTGCGTCCCGTAACGATCGCCGTACCAAAAAGGGCACGCCGATGGCGATCCTCAGCCTGTCGGACGCGAGCGGCGGCTACGAGGTGATCGCCTTTTCCGAGCAGATCAGCCAGTTCTCCAATGTCCTGCAGCCAGGCAAGTCGGTGATCCTGACGGTTGAAGCCGATGAACGCCCCGACGGCATAAGCATTCGCCTGAACAAGGCCGAGCCGATCGAGGGCGCGGCTGAAAAGGTCGGTCGCCGCCTCACGGTGTTCGCAGGCTCCGAAAAGTGCCTCGCCCCGATCGCGTCGCAGCTCAAGCCCGGTGGCGAGGGGCAGGTCAGCTTCATCGTCATCCGCGATGCTGGGGCGAAGGAGTACGAGATCGAGCTCAGGGGCGGCTACCGCCTCAGCGCAGAGATCGCCGGCAGCATCAAGGCGATGGAAGGCGTGGTGGACGTCCGGCTGAACTAGGTCGGGGTCGCGGCCGCCAGACCGATAGGCCTGGTCGATCAGCCCGGCGCGATATTGTGGTTGAGGTGGAAGACGTTGCGCGGGTCGTACTCGCGTTTGACCTGTACCAGCCTCCTGTAGTGATCCGCACCAAACCCGGCGACCACGCGGTCGGCCCCCTCGTCGCCGATGAAGTTCAGGTAGACATGCTCCGTCGACCATGGCTTGAGGTCAGCAACGATGTTTCGGGCCCAGCTTCGGCCTCTGGCATCATCGGCTGGGTCAGTCCACAGGCCGAACGGGTGGGCGCACCAAGGTGCGCTTCGCCACGGCACCGGCCAATCCGCCGTTTCGCGCGCGACCTTGCCGCCACCCGGGAACAGCACGTGCTGTGAAGCGGACGGCACGATCATATCGGCCGCCCGGGAACAGAACCGGTCGACCGCGGCGTCTGGGAGCGAGGTGAGGTACTGCGCCGACCAGTAATTGCGGTAGCCCGGCGGATCATCGATCATGCACTGGAAATCGGCATACGGCATCTCGGCGATCATGCCGCCGGCGTGCCCGAGCGACAGCATCGGCGCCAGCGCCTTGCGCGCATCGGCCTCGCCGCCGGCGTACACCAGCAGCAGGATGAAGGAGAGCTGTCCGACCAGAGCCGCGGGAACGAACTCGGCCTCGGGGCCGGTCAGGTAGACCGCACCGCCCCCCACTTCGTCGGGCGCCGCTTCGATGAAGTCACGGAACTGCCTGAGAATCTCCGGGCCTTGTTCGGGCGTCCAGAACAGCAGCGCGGCGGTGACCGACGAGAGCGGGTAGAGCTTGAAGGTCAGCGATGTCACGACGCCGAAATTGCCGCCGCCGCCATGCAGCGCCCAGAACAGCTCCGCGTTCTCTGTCTCGGAGGCGGTGAGCAATTTCCCGTCGGCGGTGACGAGGTCGGCCGACAGCAGGTTGTCGCAGGCGAGGCCGAACTTGCGGTCGAGCCAGCCGGTACCGCCGCCGAGGGTGAAGCCGCCGACGCCCGTCGTCGAGACCCGGCCACCGGTGGTCGCCATCCCATGGGGCTGGGTGGCGCGATCGAGGTGGCTCATGGTAGCGCCGCCGCCGACCCTGGCCGTCATGCGATCGGGGTCGACGGAAACGGCATTCATGCGCCTGAGGTCGACCACCAGGCCGCCATCGACGCTGCCCTTGCCGGCCACGCTATGCCCGCCGCCCCGGACCGCGACTTCGAGGCCGTGCTGGTCGGCGAAGGCCAGCGCCGCGACGACATCGGCCGATGTGGCGCATTGCGCCAGAGCGGCGGGACGGTGGTCGATCATGGCGTTGAAAACGGTTCGGGCCTCGCCGAAGGACGGGCTTTGGGGTGTCACGACCTCGCCCGCGAAGCCGGCCCGCAAAGATTCGAACGCCTGTTCAGAAAGCAAGGCCATGCCACACCTCTCCATCGAGCAGTGACGCCGGGCCCCGAGGCCGCGCGGCCATCGAAGCGATCGGCACGGACAGCGACAATCTAGCTTCGAAGGGCAGGGGCGTCGAGAGTGCCCACCGCGAGGGCTAAGCAGTCCCGGCCAGGACCGCTTCGACCTGTTCTTCCAATCCCAGCCGGCTGAGTTTCCTCTGGAACGTTTCGAGGGCGGCATAGTCGGTAGCCATCTGGAGCGTAGCTACCTGCGGTAGTTGCCGATCTTCCCACCAGCGGCGGTGCCGCAGCTCGACCGTAACCTTCAAGTGCCCGCGCGAAGTCAGCGGAGTGACAGAAATGCGCACCTCGTCCTCGATCACGCCAGTGTAGTAGGTGATGCCGGTCTCGGCGTTGACAGGGTAGGTGCCAAGGTCGTCGACGAACTGCAGGAGCGGATCGAGGGCCACGTAGCTCTCCGCGCGTCCTGCGAAGCCGCCTCACTGTGCCTGTACGACGAGGGTGCCAAGCCGGTTCTCGTCGTCGTCTGCAATGTAGGTTAGTCGAAGCTCGCTCATGCCGGGTTTGATAGCTGACGGCGCGACCCTTGCCTATGACAGCAAAACCCCCTATATGCGCGGCGCGTCCTGAGACCCAGGCGTAATTCACACGCGAAGCGCGGCGCCACGGCACTTAGGCCGATGGTTCCAACCGGTGGCGGGACATCCCGCCGCAAACGCTCGCGGAGGCAATAACCGGTAAAGGAAGCCTTCCATGGCATTGCCCGATTTTTCTATGCGTCAGTTGCTCGAAGCAGGTGTTCACTTCGGCCACCAGAAGCACCGCTGGAACCCGAAGATGGAACGCCACATTTTCGGCGTCCGCAACGACATCCACATTCTCGACCTGTCGCAGACCGTTCCGGCTCTGCAGCGCGCGCTGCAGCTGATCTCGGACACCGTCGCTGACGGCGGCCGCGTGCTGTTCGTCGGCACCAAGCGCCAGGCCGCTCCGGTCGTGGCCGAGGCTGCCCGCCAGTCCGCCCAGTACTACGTCAACTCGCGTTGGCTCGGCGGCACGCTGACCAACTGGCAGACCATTTCGAACTCGATCGCCCGTCTGCGCGAGCTCGAAGCACAGCAGGCCGACGGCGGCCATGGCCTGACCAAGAAGGAGCTGCTGCTCCTCAGCCGTGAGCAGGAGCGCCTCGAGCGTGACCTGGGCGGCATCAAGGACATGGGTAACCTGCCGAACCTGCTGTTCGTGATCGACACCAACAAGGAAGCGAACGCCATCAAGGAAGCCAAGCGCCTTGGCATCCCGGTGATCGCGATCGTCGACTCGAACTCGGATCCCGACACCGTCGATTTCGCCATTCCGGGCAATGACGACGCGGCTCGCGCCCTCGAGCTCTACTGCTCGCTGGTATCGCGCGCCGCCATCGACGGCATCGGCCGTTCGGCCGCCGGCCGTGGCGCCGATCTCGGTGCTGCCGCCGAGGCTCCGGAAGAGCCGGCGCTCAGCGCCGAAGACGCCGATACGTCGTCTGCCGCCAACTAATCCGGTTCGCTCCGGGTTACGCATTCGAACAATGGCGCGGCTCCGGAACGGGGCCGCGGAAAGGTGATATCAAATGGCTGTTTCCGCTCAGCAGGTTAAAGAGCTCCGCGAACTGACCGGCGTGGGGATGATGGACTGCAAGAAGGCCCTCGAGGAGACCGGTGGCGACATGGAAGCGGCAGTCGATTGGCTGCGCACCCGTGGTCTGGCCAAGGCCGCCAAGAAGGCCGGCCGTGTCGCGGCTGAAGGTCTGGTCGGCGTGTCGCTCAACGGCACCCGCGGCGCGATCGTCGAAGTGAACTCCGAGACCGACTTCGTTGCCCGCAACGACCAGTTCCAGTCGATCGTCGCCAACATTGCCAAGCTCGCCCTCGACGCCGATGGCGACGTGAGCAAGCTCAGCGAGATGCCGTACCCGGGCTCGGGTCGCTCCGCTTCGGCCGAACTCACCGACGCCATCGCCAAGATCGGCGAGAACATGAACCTGCGTCGCACCGGCACGCTCACCGTCAAGGACGGCGTGATCGGCTCGTACGTGCACAACTCCGTGGCGCCCGGCCTCGGCAAGCTCGGCGTGATCGTCGGGCTCGAGTCGACCGGTGACAAGGCAGCGCTGAATGCCCTGGGCAAGCAGCTCGCCATGCACATCGCCAACACCAAGCCGCTGAGCGTGTCGCCCGACGACATCGACCAGGACGTGCTGGCCCGCGAGCGCGCCATCTTCACCGAGCAGGCGCGGGAATCCGGTAAGCCGGAGGCCGTGATCGAGAAGATGATCGAAGGCCGCGTGCGCAAGTTCTACGAGGAAGTGACGCTGCTCTCGCAGGTGTTCGTGATCGACGGCGAGACCAAGATCGCCGACGTGGTCAAGAACGCCGAGAAGGATGCCGGCGCTCCGATCAAGGTGACGGGCTTCGTCGCCTACGCGCTGGGCGAAGGCATCGCCAAGGAAGAAACCGACTTCGCTGCCGAAGTTGCTGCCACTGCCGGCGTGAAGTAAGACGCGGGATAAGTTTCGGACGGGCTGGTCAACAGCCCGTCCGAATATGCCATAACCGCCTGCGACGCCCCTAGATTCGGGCATTGTTGTGCACCTCGGGAGACTGACGAATGGCCAAATCCGCCTACAAACGGATTCTGCTGAAAGTCTCCGGCGAAGTGCTTGCCGGCGACCAGTCCTTCGGCATCGAGCCGAAATTCCTCCACGCCATGGCCGACCAGATCGCGGAAGTCGCCAAGAGCGGCGTCCAGGTGGCGATCGTCATCGGTGCGGGCAATATCTTCCGCGGCATGGCCGTGGCAGCCAAGGGCGGCGACCGGGTCACCAGCGACCTGATGGGCATGCTGGGCACAGTGATCAACTCGCTGGCGCTGGGCGACGCCATCGAGCAGAAGGGCTTGAAGGTCAAAGTTTATTCCAACGTGCCGATGGAGACGGTGGCCGATACGTTCACGGCCCGCGACGCCAACCTGGCGCTGGCCGATGGCTACGTGGTGGTGTGCGCCGGCGGCACCGGCAGCCCGTTCTTCACCACTGATACGGCGGCGGCGCTGAAGGCGATCGAGCTCAGGTGCGATGTGCTGCTCAAGGGCACCAAGGTGGATGGAGTCTATTCCGAGGATCCCAAGAAGAACCCCAAGGCGCTGCGCTTCGAGACGATCAGCCATGAAGAAGTGATCGCCAAGGACCTGCGGGTTATGGATACGGCGGCCTTCGCGCTTGCCCGCGACAACGGCTTGCCGATAATTGTTTACGCGCTCGACGACAAGGAAGGCCTCAAAGGCGTCCTGGCCGGCCGGGCAAGGAGTACACGCGTCGGCTAAGACGCGGGATATCAAGGAGTTTTACGATGGCCGAGGCATTCTCGCTGCCCGCACTCAAGGACCGGATGCAGAAGTCGATCGTCTCGCTCAGGGACGAACTGGCTGGCCTCAGGACCGGACGCGCAAGCGCCAGCCTGCTGGAGCCCGTAACGGTCGAGGCCTATGGCGGTCGCATGCCGCTCAACCAGGTGGCGACGGTCACCGTGCCGGAAGCCCGCATGCTCAGCGTGCAGGTGTGGGACCGCACCCTCGCCGGCGCCGTGGAGAAGGCCATCCGCAATTCCGGCCTTGGACTCAACCCGGCGGCCGAGGGCGTGGTGATCCGCGTGCCGCTGCCGGAGCTCAACGAAGAGCGCCGCCGCGACTTGACCAAGGTTGCGCATAATTATGCCGAGCAGGCGCGCGTCGCCGTTCGCCACATCCGTCGTGACGGCATGGACCTGCTCAAGAAGCTGGAGAAGGACGGCGACCTCAGCCAGGACGACAGCCGTAAGTTGGGCGATCAGGTGCAGCAGGCGACCGACGCCGCCGTGGCCGATATCGACAACGTGCTGGCCGTCAAGGAACAGGAAATCATGCAGGTCTAGTATAGGCCTGTAACGCGCTGCCCCTGGAGGGCGTCAATGTCCGCCGATACTGCCGTCGCCACGACGCTCAACGAGAAGCCTGGGCTCAAGATTCCCGCCCACCTGGCGGTCATCATGGATGGCAATGGGCGCTGGGCCAAGGCGCGCGGCAAGGTGCGTACCGAGGGGCATGTCGAGGGCGTCAAGGCGCTCCGCCGGCTGGTCGACCTGTCGATCCGCTACGGCGTCAAGCACCTGACCGTGTTCAGCTTCTCATCGGAGAACTGGAGCCGGCCGCGCGATGAGGTCAACTTCATCTTCGGGCTGCTGCACCGGTTCGTCGCCTCCGACCTGGCGACGCTGATCCAGAACAATGTCCGGGTGCGGATCATCGGGACCCGTACCGGCCTCGACGAAGCGCTGAAGCGGCTGATCGACGAAGTGCAGGTCAAGACCGCCCGCAATACCGGGCTCGAGCTGATCGTCGCCTTCAACTATGGCGGCAAATCCGAACTCACCGAGGCGACGAAAGCGATCGCCCAGGCGGTGGCGTCCGGCAAGCTGCGCGTCGAGGACATCACTGAAGAGACCATCGCGAGGGCGCTTTACACCTCCGGCACGCCGGATCCCGACCTGATCATCCGCACCAGCGGCGAGCAGCGGGTTTCGAATTTCCTGCTCTGGCAGGGCGCGTACTCCGAGCTGGTGTTCGTCGAGGAGAACTGGCCAGATTTCGGCGAGCAGGTTTTCCTCAAGGCGCTCGATGAATATTCCGCGCGCAGCAGACGCTTTGGCGGGATCGAGTCGAGGAGCCAGTGAGCGCACCGGAGGACCAGCGTCCCCAGTTCAACCCGCTTGCCCGTCGGTCCTGGACCGACCTCGGTCCTCGTTTCGCTTCGGCAATTGTCCTGCTCATCATGGCCGGCGTGGGGCTCTATTTCGGTTCCTACGTCTTCGCCGCGCTGGTCGCCGTGGTGTTTGCCGGCTGCTATCGCGAGTGGGAACGGATGGTGACGCTGAAGCCACTGACCACCGTTGGCGGCGCGCTGATCGGCCTGTTGGTCATTGCCGCACTGATCTATCCCGCGCTCGGGCCGCTGGCATCGCTCGCCGCTGTGGCAGCGGCTGCCGTGGTTGCAGCATTCGGCAGCCCCGGCAGCCGCCTTTGGCGCATCGGCGGCGTGGTTTTCTACGGCATTGTCATCATCGCGCTGCTGCTCATCCGCGGCGACGCAACCTGGAACCAGCCGGGGGTGTTCGACAGTGGCCTCTGGGCCGGCCTGCTGCTCGGCTGCGTGATCTGGGCGACCGATACAGGAGCCTATTTCACCGGCCGTCAGGTTGGTGGCGAGAAGCTGGCGCCCGATATTTCGCCGTCCAAGACCTGGTCGGGCGCCATTGGCGGCTTTGCGCTGGGCACCCTGGTCGGGCTGGTGGTCTGGCTGCTGGTGGTGCCGCAATCCCCATGGTGGGTTGGCCTCGCGCTGTGCGCCACCCTCAGCATCCTGGGGCAGGTCGGCGATCTGGCGGAGAGCGCCATCAAGCGGCGTTTCCGGATCAAGGATTCCGGTGACATCATCCCCGGGCATGGTGGCCTGATGGACCGGCTCGACAGCCTGACGCTCAGCTCGATCTTCCTTTGCGTCGTGGGAGCCCTACATGGCGGCCTGGGCGCAGTGGCGTCGGGCTTCCTCAACTGGTGACGCTGCGACACCCGGTCCTATCGCAATCTTAACGCATTCGACCCCTAGGTTCTCGGCAACTGCGGGGCGTTCGGAACCGACGACATGGACTTTGTTTTCTGGCTGCTTTCCTTCGTGGTGCCGTTCCTGGTGGTGCTCACCATCATCGTGTTCGTGCACGAGATGGGACACTATCTGGTGGCGCGCTGGAACGGCATTGCCATCCAGACCTTCTCGATCGGTTTTGGACGAGAGCTCATCGGTTTCGACGACAAGCGCGGCACGCGCTGGAAGATTTCGGCTATCCCGCTAGGCGGCTATGTCCGCTTCGTCGGGGACATGAACGCAGCCAGCATGCCGGACGAGGCGTTCATTGAGCGCGCCGGTCCCGAGTTGAGCCGGCAACTATTCGTCAACAAGAACGTGTGGCAACGCATCGCGGTGGTGATCGCCGGGCCTGTCGCCAACATCATCTTCACGTTGCTCGTGCTCTATGCCCTGCTGTTGAGCAATGGCCGTACGACCATTCCAGCGGTGCTCGATACGGTGCCGGTGGAATCGATCGCCGGGCAGGCAGGCCTCGCGGGAGGGGACCGCATCCTTTCGGTCGATGGGTACGAGGTGCGCGGCTTTGAGGACTTCCAACGGCTGATCGCGACGGCTCCGGAGCGTCGAGTGTCAATTACATTCGAGCGCGCCGGGCACACGAAGACCGTCACCGCTGTGCCACTGGCCGTGTCGGTCAAGGATCGGTTTGGCAACAACCACCGGATCGGTCGCCTTGGCGTCACCAAGGATGTCGATCAGGCCGAAGTCGTGCAGTACCGACCCAACCCGGTCGAGGCGATCGGGATGACGTTCGAAGAGGTCCGTTTCACCATCGATCGCACGGTGGCTTTCCTGGGCGATTTCTTTGTCGGCCGAGGCGATCTCGAACAGCTGGGCGGCCCGGTGAAAGTCGCCAAGGTGTCCGGCGAAATGGCCAGTCTGGGGCCCATAGCGCTCATTTATCTTGCTGCGGCGCTGTCGCTTAATATCGGCATTTTCAACTTGTTACCGATTCCGGTGCTCGATGGCGGCCATCTGCTCTACTACGTTGCAGAGGCGATCCGGGGGCGGCCGCTGCCGCAGCGGGTGCAGGACATTGGAAATCGGTTCGGGATGGCACTGGTGTTCACCCTCATGGTGTTCGCCACGTTCAACGACACCATTCTCAGCTACATTCGCAGCCTCGGGTGAGGGCACGCCGCAACGCGGCGTGCAGCCACATTGTCGCCGCGCCTCCGACGCATTTGCTCGAATGCCCCTACATTCCTGTTAACCCTTGGATAAGCTTAGTTTTCTAGGTGTTGCAGGAATGCACGAGGGCCAATCTTTCGCTAACCTCGAAGCCGGTCGCGGCTTGTCCGTGGTTAAAAATCCAGTAAAAGCTTTTGATGGAGTTAGCTGGGGACGCTGTGCATGGCGATTCCCAGCGTAGGTCGCACGAGGCAACAAGAATCATGACGAACCCGAAAAAGCTGATGCGCGGTGTTTTTGTAGCGCTCGCCCTCGTGGCAGCGCCGCTCGCAGGCGTCAGCGGTACATTCATCGGGGTCGATGCGGCCCAGGCTCAGCAGCAACGCCTCATCTCGGCGGTGCTGTTCGAAGGCAACAGCGGCTTCTCCGACGCCCAACTGCTCGCGATGGTCAACGTGGCGGAGCAGGGGAGCTTCACCGAGGGCGGCCTCGCAGCCGACGCAGAGTCGATCCGCCTTGCCTATGTCGGCAAGGGCTACATGGGCGTGACGGTTACGCCGCGGGTAGAACAATCCGAGAGCGGTCGCGCCCGCATCACCTTCGTGGTCAATGAAGGGCAGCGCACCGGCATCGCGGCGATCAACTTCACCGGTAACAACTCGATCAGCTCGGGCACCCTCAAGTCCATCATCCGGACCCATGAGACGAGCCTGTTGAGCTGGCTGTTCCGTGACGACACCTACAGCGAAGATCTGCTGACGATCGACCGTGGGCTGATCGAACTCTACTACATGAACCACGGTTACCCGGATGCGCAGGTGACGTCGGCCGTCGGCGAGTACGACACGTCGCGCAATGCGTATTTCGTGAACTTCACCATCTCCGAGGGCGAGCGCTATCGCTTCGGCTCGATCGGTGTGGAGACCTCGATCCCGGGTCTCAACCCCGACGCCATGACCGGTGCCATCCGCACCGGCAAGGGCGGCACCTATTCGCTGGCCGATCTGCAGAAGTCGCAGGAAGACCTGGCCTTCGAGGCGACCGCGCAGGGCTATGCCTTTGCCGACGTTCGTCCGCGTGTCGACCGTGACGTGACCAACAGCACCTTCAACGTCACCTACCTGGTGGACGAGGGCGCCCGCATCTATGTCGAGCGCATCAACATCAGCGGCAACACCAAGACCCGCGACGCGGTTATCCGTCGCGAGCTGGATTTCGGTGAAGGCGACCCCTTCAACCGTTCGATGGTGCAGCGCGGCAAGACCCGCATCGAGGGGCTCGGCTTCTTCAAGACGGTCGCCTTCGACATGCAGGCCGGCAGTGCGCCCGATAAGGTGGTCATCAACATCACCGTTGAAGAGCAGTCGACCGGCGATTACGGCCTGACCGCGGGCTTCGACTCGAGCGCTGGTCTCCTGGGCGAGGTGTCGGTCACCGAGCGTAACTTCCTCGGTCGTGGGCAGTATGTTCGCGCCGCAGTGAGTGCGTCGGAGTCGGGACAGAGCTACGACTTCTCGTTCACCGAGCCCCGTTTCATGGGACTGCGTGTGTCGTCCGGCGTCGATGTTTATCACCGCATCACCGAAGAGACGGAAAAGAACACCTACGGCACGACCGCGACCGGTGGGCAGATCCGCTTCGGTGCGCCGATCACTACGGACCTGAGCGCGTCGATCTTCACCGGTCTCGAGCAGAAGGTGCTGAAGGATCACGAGGCGACGTTCTCGGATATCTTTAATCCCCTCCCGCACAACACCCCGGAGTCCACGTTTAATAAGGCGTGGGTTGGCTATTCCTTGGCCTACAACACGCTGGACGATACCAAACGTCCGACCGAGGGCATCTATGCGACCTTCTCGCAGCAGTATATCGGCTGGGACTACAACCTGCTGAAGACCGAAGCCAAGGCCCGCTACTTCATGCCGCTGCTGTCGGACTGGAACGTCATCGGTAGCGTCAAGGCGCAGGCTGGCTACATCACTGCCCTGGATGGCGGTACGGTCAGCCCGCTCGAAGCCTTCCGCAGCGCCGGCTCCATCGTTCGCGGCTTCCAGAGCGGCGGCATGGGTCCGCGTCTCAACAGCTCGCAGGAACTGCTCGGCTATACCGGCTATGTGGCTGCCTCGGCCGAGATCGAGTTCCCGATCCCGATCCTGCCCGAGACCTATGGTGTCCGCGGCGCGGTGTGGGCTGATGCGGCCCTGATCGACGGCAATGGCGGTGTTGGCGTCATGGGCCCCCTCGATCCGGGCAGTATCGACCAGAACTTCAAGTCGTCGGTCGGCGCCTCGATCATCTGGGACAGCCCGTTCGGTCCGCTGCGTGGCGATTTCGCCCACGTGCTGAACAAGGCGACGGACGACAAGACCCAGGTCTTCTCGCTCACGCTGCAGCAGCTGCTGTAATCGGTCGGCCGGCGCAATCGCCGGCCTCCCTCCTGGTTATCGAGGCCGCGGCGCGGTTGCCCCGCGGCCTCTTTGTTGTGTAATGACAGCCATGGTCGATACGCGCTTCCATTCCTCGTCGGGACCGATTTCGCTTGGTGTCGTGCTGTCGACGCTGGGCCGGAAGGTCGATGTCGACGAGCGGCGAGCAGCCGAACTGGTGATCAGCGGCGCCGAGGAGCTCTCCCTGGCGGAGCCCGACCACCTTGCGCTTGCGGCGCAGGCCGAGTACCGCACGGCGCTCGCCGAGACCGGTGCCGGCGCAGTGATCGTCCACCCGAAATTCCTCGCCGATGTGCCGGCTGGAACCGTGCCCATCGTCGACGAGCGACCGCATGAGCTGTTCGTCGATTTGCTGGAACGGCTCTACCCGCTGGGCACTCGCGGTATCGCGTCAGGACTGTTCGAGCCTGGCGGTCCGGCCCCCTTCATCGAGGAGGGTGTGCGGATCGGCGCCAATGTGGTGATCGGCCCCGGCGTCGAGATCGGCCGCAATACCATCATCGGGCCCAACACGGTGATCGGTCGCGGCGTGACGATCGGCCGGAATGCGGTGATCGCCTCCAATGTCTCGATCGAGTGTGCGTATCTGGGCAACAACGTCGTGCTGCATGCTGGCGCGCGGATCGGCAGCGAGGGATTCGGCTGGCTGGGGCAGGGCCGCTCCAACCGCAAGATCCCGCAGCTCGGCCGGGTCATCGTGCAGGACGGCGTCGAGATCGGCGCCAATTCGACAGTCGATCGTGGCGCCCTGGGCGACACGGTGATCGGCGAAGGTACCAAGATCGACAATCTCGTGCAGATTGGCCACAACTCGCGCATCGGTCGGTATTGCCTCATCGCTGGTACCTGCGGTATCGGCGGCGGCACGATCATCGGCGATAACGTGCTGGTGGGCGGCGGCGCGGGTACGGCGGGACACTTGCGGATCGGTAATGGCAGCATATTGTCGGCCCGATGCCTGGTGACGAAGGACGTGCCGGCGGGCGCGAGAGTCGGAGGCTATCCGGCGCAGGACCTCAAGGCCTGGCAGCGCGAGATAGCGATGTTGCGGCGACTGAACAAAAGGGGACGAGAGTGACGGTTACCAACGAGGCGCCAGCGAGTGAGACGAGAGAACTCTCCTCGATGGACATCGGTCGGATCCTTCAGGTTCTGCCCCATCGCTACCCGTTCCTGCTGATCGACCGAATCATCGAGGTCGACGGCGACAACTCGGGTATCGGCATCAAGAACGTCACGTTCAACGAGCCGATCTTCCAGGGCCACTTCCCCGGCGAGCCGGTGTTCCCCGGCGTGCTGATCATCGAGGGCATGGCGCAGACGGCGGGCGCCATGGCAATCGCGGCGGGCGCGGCCGGCGGGATGAAGCACATCGTCTACCTGCTGACGATCGACAAGTGCAAGTTCCGCAAGCCCGCGAGGCCGGGCGATCAGATCGAGTATCATATCAGGAAGCTGCGCCGGCGGATGACCATGGGCTGGTTCGAGGCCAAGGCGATCGTCGACGGTGTCGTCATTGCCGAGGCCGAGGTCGGCGCCATGGTGAGCCCCAGCGAGCAATGACCATCCACCCTTCTGCGATCGTTGAGCCAGGTGCCAGGATCGGCGCCGGCGTCAAGGTGGGGCCGTTCTGTGTGGTCGGTAGCGACGTGACGCTGGAGGACGGCGTCGAGCTGATCTCGCATGCCGTGGTCACCGGCCGCACCAGTGTGGGCGCCCGCACGGTGGTGTTTCCGTTCGCGTCGGTCGGACACCGCCCCCAGGATCTCAAGTATGCGGGCGAACCATCGACGCTGTCGATCGGCACCGACTGCGTCATCCGCGAGCACGTCACCATCAACCCGGGTACGGCCGGCGGCGGGATGAAGACGGTTATCGGCAACCACTGCCTGCTGATGATCGGGGTGCATATCGGGCACGACTGCATCCTCGGTGATCACATCGTGCTGTCCAACAACACCGGCATCGCCGGTCATTGCGTGATCGACGATTACGTCATCATGAGCGGTCACTCGGGCTCGGCACAGTTCGTCCATATCGGCGCGCATGCCTTCATCGGCGGCATGACCAAGGTCGAAAAGGACGTGATCCCCTACGGCACCGTGCTGGGCAATCCGGCGGCACTGTCCGGCGTCAATATCGTCGGCCTGAAACGTCGTGGTTTCGACCGCGAGGCGATCCATCGGCTGCGCACGGCCTATCGGATGATCTTTTCCAGCGAAGGTACGCTGCGCGAGCGGGTCGACGATGCGTCCGCCATGTTCCCCGACGAAGAGCTGGTGCAGGACGTGGTGAAGTTCGTCGCCGCGGCCGAGCGCCCGCTGACGCTGCCGGGAAACCTGCCGATCAACGTGCCGGGCGAGGAATGATGCCTCGCCGGCTCTCCGTCCTTGCCGGATCGGGAGCCCTTGTCTCCCACGTCGTCGAGGCTGCGCTGGCGGCTGGCGATGTCGTGCAGGTGGTCGGCTTTGCGCCGCAGCCGGAACGCCAGGGGGTACCGCTCGCGGCTGGCAGCCTGACCAACCCGGCCGCCGCCATCGCGGCGATCGTCGCCTTCAAGGCGACTCACGTGGTGCTCGCCGGCGCGCTGATGATTTCGGACCGCGATCGCGAAGCATTGGCCGGCTTCGCCGGCGGCGCGCCCGGCGCGGCTCAGGGTGACGCCGCTCTGTCGTCGGTCACCGCGTCCATCGAGAAGTTCTCCGGCGCCAAGGTGATCGGCGTGCATGAGGTGGCGGCGGGTATTCTGGCGGACGCAGGCCAGATCGCCGGTCGGTTGCCAACGGACGCCGAGCTGGCCGCGGCGCGTCAGGGTCTGGCCGCAGCACGGGAGGTCGGCCGGCTCGACCTTGGACAAGCCGTGGTGGTCGCGGGCCGGCGCGTCGTCGCCGCGGAGGACGTCGGCGGGACTGACGAGCTGCTGGTGCGGGTGGCAGCGCATCGCGCCGCCGGCCGGATTGGCAATGGCACCGGGCCGCTCGTCCTCGCTAAGGCTGCCAAGCCGCAGCAGCCGCTCTATGTCGATCTGCCGGCGATCGGCCCCGACACCATCGCCAATGCGGCCACAGCCGGGATCGAGGTGATTGCCGTCGAAGCGGGCAGGGCACTGGTGCTCGACCGGCCAAGCCTTGTCGCAGCGGCCGAGCGGCACGGCATCGCGGTCATCGGCCTCAGCATCGATGGCTGAGCCGCTGCGCCTGTTTGTCCTCGCCGGAGAAGCCTCGGGCGATCGCATTGGCGCGGACCTGGTCCAACGGCTTCGCCGGCGGACAGAGCTCTCTCTCAACGGCATTGGCGGAACGGAGCTCGAGGCCGAGGGGCTGGCGAGCCTCTTTCCCATGGAGAACCTCTCCGTGATGGGCTGGAGCGACGTGCTGCGTCGATTGCCGCTGCTGCTGTGGCGGGTGCGGCAGACGGCCAGTGCCATCATCAAACAGCGTCCGGATGTGGTCGTCCTCATCGACTCGCAGGTGTTCGTGCAGGCGGTTGCGAAACGTGTGCGCCGCGCCGGGGTGCGTCTGCCGATGCTGCTCTATGTCGCCCCCAGCGTCTGGGCCTGGCGACCGGAACGCGCCGCCGAGCTCAAGCCGCTGTTCGACGAGGTGCTGGCGGTGCTGCCGTTCGAACCCAAGGTGATGGCGGAACTCGGCGGGCCGCCCACCAGCTATGTTGGTCATCCTGCGCTCGCACGCTTCCCGATACGGCCGGCACAACCGGAGCGTGGTCCGCTGCTGCTCTTGCCCGGAAGCCGCGAGGGCGAGCTGCGCCGGCACCTGCCGCTGATGCGCGAAGCGGCGACATTGCTGCAGGCGCACCCGCGGGTTAGCGGCTTCATCATGCCGACCCTGTCGTCGCTGACCGGCCGCCTCAGGGCCGAAGTCGCGACGTGGCCGGTACCGGTCGAGGTGGTTGCCGGCGAAGGCCGTGGCGCCGCCTTTGCAGTCGCCTATGCCGCCTTTGCGGTCAGCGGCACCATCACTTTCGAGCTCGCCATGTCGGGCGTGCCCATGGTCGTCACCTATGTCGCCGATCCGCAGCAGGCCAAGCGCGCCGCGAAGATTGGCCGCCCGGTGCAGATCGCCCTGCCCAACATCGTCCTCGGGCGCGAGGTGGTGCCGGAACTGCAGTTCGTTGATCCCAGGGCAGGGCGCTCACTGGCGCCGCTCGGCGCGCTGCTGGACGATCCAGACGCGATCGCGGCGCAGGTCGCCGCCTTCCATGAGCTTCGCGCCCTGATGCAGAAAGGGGCGCCCGAGGCGCCCCTTGTCGATCCCGCCGAGCGGGTGTTGGCTTGTGCCAATCAACGGCTGCTGATCGGCTCGTAATCGCGAACCGGTGCGCCGTTGTAGAGCTGGCGCGGGCGGCCGATCTTCTTCTGCGGGTCGGCGATCATTTCCTTCCACTGCGCGATCCAGCCGACGGTGCGGCTGAGCGCGAAGATGGCGGTGAACATCGAGGTCGGGAAGCCGATCGCATCGAGGATGATGCCCGAATAGAAGTCGACGTTCGGGTAGAGCTTGCGATCGATGAAGTACTGGTCGGAGAGCGCGATCTTCTCGAGTTCCTTGGCCACCTGCAGGGTCGGCGACAGGTTGTCGGCGCCGAGCTGGGCCAGAACCTCGTTGGCGGCCTGCTGCATCACCTTGGCGCGCGGATCGTAGTTCTTGTAGACGCGGTGGCCAAAACCCATCAGCCGGAAGCCCGAGTTCTTGTCCTTGGCCTTGGCGATGAACTCCGGGATGCGATCCACGGTGCCGATCTGCTTGAGCATGTTGAGCGCCGCTTCGTTGGCGCCGCCGTGTGCGGGGCCCCAGAGGCAGGCCACGCCCGCCGCGATACAGGCGAACGGGTTGGCGTCTGACGAGCCGGCAAGCCGCACGGTCGAGGTCGAGGCGTTCTGCTCGTGGTCGGCGTGCAGCGTGAAGATCAGGTCCATGGCGCGCGCCACGACCGGGTTCACCACAAAATCCTCGGCCGGAACCGAGAAGCACATGCGGAGGAAATTCGAAGCGTAATCGAGGTCGTTGCGCGGGTACACGAAGGGCTGGCCGACCGAGTACTTGTAGGCCATGGCGACGATCGTCGGGATCTTGGCGATCATGCGGATCGAAGCGATCTCGCGCTGCTCGGGATCATTGATGTCGATCGAGTCGTGGTAGAAGGCGGCCATGGCGCCGACCACGCCACAGACGATGGCCATCGGGTGCGCATCGCGACGGAAGCCACGATAGAAATAGTGCATCTGCTCGTGCACCATGGTGTGACGCGTGACGCGCTGCTCGAAATCGGCCATCTGCGCCTTGTTGGGCAGCTCGCCGTAGAGCAGCAGGTAGCAGACCTCGAGGTAGTTCGACTTTTCGGCCAGCTGCTCGATCGGGTAGCCCCGATACATCAGTTCGCCCTTGTCGCCGTCGATGTAGGTGATGGCGCTGTCGGTCGCAGCGGTAGAGGTGAAGCCCGGGTCATAAGTGAACATGCCGGTCTTGGCGTAGAGTGAGCGGATATCGATGACATCCGGCCCAACCGAGCCCGAAAGCACCGGGAACTCGAAAGTCTGATCCCCGATGGTGAGTTTGGCGACGGTATCGCTCATCTTCGCACTCCTTGATGGCCTTCAATGGCCCGCGGAAGGTGGGAGCGGGCAGGCCGTATGGTCGTTTAGAGGCAGGTTCGGCTGGCGTAGCTCATATACCCCAGCACTGCAACAGGTGGGTGAACACCGCTGACCTAATCACTTTTCCCAATATGCATCAGCCGGCCTGATCACCGAGCCGGGCCAGCGTTTCGTCGCGCCCGATCAGCACCATGACCTCGAAAATACCGGGAGAAACCGTGCGTCCGGTGAGCGCGGCGCGCAGCGGCTGCGCCACCTTGCCGAGCTTCAGCCCGCGCGCTTCGGCGAAGGCGCGGGCGGCCGCGTCGATGGCTTCCACCGACCAGTCGTTGAGCCCCTTCAGGATATCGGCGAAGGCCCCGACATTGGCGCGGGCGTCGGGGGTCAGCTGGTCGGCCGCCGAGGCATCGATGGTGAGCGGGCGGACGGCATAGATGAACTGCGCCAGGTCGATCAGCTCGAGCACCGTCTTGGCGCGCGGCTGCAGCTCGGGCAGGGCGGCGAGCACCGTCTCACTGTTGGCCGCAAGGCCATCCATGTCGAACACCCGGTTCAGCTCGGTCGCCGTCTCCAGCATCACCCCATAGAGCCGCTCGGGCGTCGCCTGGCGGATGTAGTGGCCGTTGATGTTCTCGAGCTTGACGAAATCGAAACGCGCCGCGCCCTTGTTGAGCGCCTCGAGGGTGAACCACTCGACCATCTGCGCGGTCGAAAACAGTTCTTCGTCGCCATGGCTCCAGCCGAGGCGGGCGAGATAGTTGCGCAGTGCCTCAGGCAGATAGCCCAGCTGCCGGTAGGCCTCGACGCCCAGCGCACCGTGGCGCTTGGAGAGTTTGGCGCCATCCGGGCCGTGGATCAGCGGGATGTGGGACATCTCCGGCACCGACCAGCCCATGCCGTTGTAGATGACGATCTGGCGCGCGGCGTTGGTCAGGTGGTCGTCGCCGCGGATGATGTGGGTGACACCCATATCGTGGTCGTCGACCACCACGGCCAGCATGTAGGTCGGGGTGCCGTCGGAACGCAGGATGATGAAATCGTCAAGGTTCTCGGCCTTGAACACCACCTCGCCCTGGACGTGATCCTGCACGCGGATCTCGCCGGACTGCGGCGCCTTGATGCGGATGACGGGCGCAACGCCGGCCGGCGCCTCGGACGGATCGCGGTCGCGCCAGTAACCGTTGTAGCGCGGCGGCAGGCCGTTGGCCCGCGCGGTCTCGCGCATCTCGGCCAACTCCTCGGGCGAGCAGTAGCAATAATAGGCCTGGCCACGCGCCAGCAGTTCGTTGGCGATCTCGGCGTGCCGGGCGGCCCGGGAGAACTGCATGAACGGCTCGCCGTCCCAATCCAGCCCCAGCCATCTCAGCCCCTCGAAGATCGCCTTGACGGCGCCCTCGGTCGAACGTTCGCGATCGGTATCCTCGATGCGCAGCAGCATCTTGCCGCCGGTGTGGCGCGCAAAGGCCCAGTTGAACAGGGCAGTGCGGGCCCCACCGATATGAAGATAGCCGGTGGGCGAGGGAGCAAAGCGGGTGACGACTGGGGTAGCCATGGGTCGGTGAAACATCCCGGAGAATTGGCGTTTGGCGGTGTGTAAGCACCCCGGGGCCGAAGCGCAAGCGCGGCAGTTGGCATGGCGGCACCACCCGGTTAGCATTACTGCCGCGATCGGGCGGAGCGGGGGCTCGGCGGATGACCGTGACTGTCGGAAAGGCGGTGGCCGAGCGGCTGGTTCCGACGCGTGTCGAACCGGCGTTGCCGCCACAGCTGCCCGCCAGCCTGCGGCCTCGCCTGACGCCCTGGCAGGGCTTCCGCACCAGCGTTGCGACCGCCCTCGAGCACCGACGGCTGTTTCTGCTCTGGCCCTATGCCATCATCGCTGGGCTCATGGTTTCGCTGGTGACGCCGACCGAGCCCGAGCCCTGGGTACTTGGGCTCGTTGGTGCGGCCATCGCAATCGGGCTGCTTTTCTCTCGTGGCCACACGCTTGTCTTTCGCACCCTGACCCTCGCCGGTGCGTTCTGGGTTGGCGCCTCGTTGCTCTCCATCCACGCGGCCATGTTCGGCACGACAATGCTGGCCCGGCCGGCCTACGGCACCTATGAGATGCGCGTCGACGAGATCGTCTCAGAGCTCGAGAGCGGGACGCGGGCCATCGTTTCGGCGATCACCCCGACCGGGACATCGCGTAACGTGCCGATGCGGCGCGCCCGGATCGTCATCGCCGAGGGGCCATCGCTCGCGCCCGGTGACATCATACGTGCGCCAGTGCGGTTCTACGCGGTGCCCGGTCCGGTGGTCCCGAATGGCTTCGATAGCCAGTTCCACGCCTTCTTCGATGGGGTCGGCGCCTATGGCAACGCCACGGGGCCGGTCGAGCGGGTATCGACCGGCAGCAACTCGGCGCCGGAACGGGTGATCGACGGCATACGCCGCGGCATCGCGGCGCGTATCGACCTCGACCTCAGGCAGCCGACCGCCGGCATCGCACGCGCCCTGATCACCGGCGACCAGAGCGCGGTGCCCGACGAGGCGCGCGAGACCATGGCCGCGGCTGGGCTGGCGCATGTGCTGTCGGTTTCCGGGCTGCACCTGACGATCGTCGCGGGACTGGTGCTGGTGACGCTGCGAGGCGGCCTGGCGCTGGTGAGCGGCATCCACCGGTTCGCTTCGGTCAAACGGGTGGCTGCGGCGGGCGCCGTGGTCGCAGCGCTCGCCTATTTCGCCATTTCGGGTGGCAATGTTGCGGCGCTGCGCTCGACGATCATGCTGGTGCTGGTGCTCGGCGCTATCGTGTTCGGCCGGCGCGCGCTCACTATGCGCAATGTCGCCATCGCGGCGCTGATCGTCATTGCCACTGATCCCGCCAGCGTGTTCCGGCCGAGCTTCCAGCTGTCGTTCGCGGCAGTCGTGGCACTGATCGGCGCATGGGAGTTGATGCGGCCGCCGGAGGGACGAGAGAAATCCCTGCTGGCGCGTACCGGCGGATATCTGTGGGGCATCGTGCTGACCAGCCTGATCGCCGGAGCGGCGACGCTGCTGTTCTCCGTCTACCACTTCCAGCAGACCTCGCCGCTCGGCGTGCTGGGCAACCTGTTCACGCTGCCGCTGGTCGGCTTCGTGATGATGCCCTTCGCTGTGCTGGCAACGCTTGCCATGCCGTTCGGCTGGGAGGCTCCTTTCCTTGCCGTGATGGGGTGGTCGATCGACCGGATGCTCGAGCTTGGCGGGCTGGTGGCCAGCTGGAGTTCGGGCCTCGATGCCAGCCCATTGCTGGCGCCCGTTGCCCTGCTGCTGGGGCTCACAGCGCTTGCCTGGTTCACGTTCCTCTCGACCTGGCACCGGCTGATCGCTCCCGTGCTGCTGGTGCCGGCTGTTCTGCTGTTCGCCGTTGATCGTCCGCCTGATGTCCTTATCGCGGACACCACGCAGGCGGTGGCTTTACGGGGCGACGCGGGCCTGCAACTGGTGGCGGGCAAAGCCGACAGCTTTGCCGTCGGCGTGTGGCGCGAGACCTATGGCGAGGCCATTGAACCCGGCGCGCTGCTCAGCTGCGACAGTATCGGCTGCTTTGGCGCCAGCAGCCGGGGCTTCACCGTATCGATCGTGCGGGACCCGGCCGGCTTCTACGAGGATTGCGGCATGGCCGATCTCCTGATCGCCCGCCGGGCCATCCCAGCCAACTGCGCGGCCGATACGGTGATCGACGCAGCTGCGCTGGCCCGCGGCGGGGTGCAGTGGCTACGCTGGGATGAAGCGCGGGGCGGTTTCGAAATCCGCCCCGCTATTCCGCAACTCAGCCGGCCGTGGCGAGCAACGCTACCGTAACCCCGGCCGCTTCGATCTGGGCGCCGCCCAGCACATAGCCCTGCTCGTCGGGCGCCGCAGTCAGGTTTGCCACAGTGTCGCCGTAGTTAAAGTAAACGCGCCATTTACCTCTGCTGCGGCAGCGCACGCCGGCGGGGAGGTTGAGCGTCGGAACATCGGCTTCGGTGAGCAGGTGGTCGACGATCCGCTGCATCAGGGCGCGATCGCCGCTGGCTGCCAGGTAATTGAGCTTTCCCTGCGCTACCAGCACCGGGAAATCCTCTTCGTCCTCGATGACGATCTCAGCCCGGGTGTCGAGCCGCTCACGCCAATGGCCGACGGCGCCGCCACCCTTGACCGAAACCGTGCGGCGGGGATCGGTGCTGTCGACGCGCGCTACCTTTGCGTCGAGGAGGTTCTGCGGCAGGTCTGGACCAAGGCCGGTGGGGATGGAGAAGTTCTCGGTCTTCGAGCCGGTGCGCGGACCGATCAGCAGGTGGCCGTCAAAATTCTCGATGGCGGTGCGGAGCTGGTCGTTCCAGGCGAACAGCGCCGGGATCACCACCAGGTCATAACCAGAGAAATCGGTGGTCGAAGGCGGCAGGATATCGACGTCGACGCCGCGCTTGCGCAGCGGCACATAGACGTTGCGGACATGCTGGTGGTGCGAGAACCCCTTGGCCTGCGGTTGGATCCGCCATGCCCATTCGCTCTGGTAATCGTAGACGATGGCGACGCGGCCCTTGTTGGCCACCCCATCGATGCCGAGCCGCTTGAGTTCCTCTGCGACTTGCTTGGCCTCATGGTAGGCCGGGGCCGGCTGGCTGTCGGGACGCAAGAGGCCCGCATGCATCTGCTCCTGCGCGAACGGCGCCTGCCGCCAGCGGAAGTACGACACCACCTCGGCGCCGTGCGCGAAGGCTTCCCAGGCCCATAGGCGAGCCATGCCGGGCAGGGGATCGGGGTTGTACTCGGCCCAGTTCACCGGACCGGGTTGCTGCTCCATGATCCACCAGCGGCCATGGCCGACGGCACGGTAGATGTCGTGCTGCAGGCCCTGCGCGTCCGGTTCGCCCTGGCGGAAATACGCAGCCTTCACTTCGTCGGATTCATTGGAAACCGCGAGATGGCCGATCGGGTAGGAGTCCCAGCTCGCCACATCGAGGGTCTCGGCCACTTCGTAGTGATCGAACTCGGTGAAGCGGCCCATGAAGTTGTGGATCACCGGCAGATCTGGACGTGCGGCCTTCATCAGGTCGTACTGCGTCTTGTTGAACGCAGCGACCTGCGCGGAGGAGTAGCGGCGGAAATCGAGACAGGCTGCCGGCGCGGCCTCGGTCACCGTCAGGTTCGGCGGGTCGATTTGCTCGAAGTTGTTGTACTCCATCGACCAGAACACGTTGCCCCAGGCGGTGTTCAGCGCATCGATGGACTTGTACTTGTCTTTCAGCCAGAGCCGGAAACCAAGCGCGGCGGCTTTGGAGTAGGAGTGCACGGTGTCGTGGCAGCCATACTCGTTGTCGGTCTGCCAGCCGGCGAGCGCCTGGTGCTGGCCGACCTGGTCGATCAGCAGCCGGGTAATGCGGGCGCATTCACGCCGATAGCCCAGATGCGAGAAGTCGTAGTGTCGCCGCGAACCAAAGCCGCGCGGCCGGCCATCACGGTCGACCGCCAGCATGTCGGGCATCTTGTCGAGCAGCCAGCGCGGCGGCGTGGCCGTGGGCGTGCCGACGATGACCTTCAGGCCATGCTTGCCGAGCACATCCATGGCAGCCACCAGCCAGCCGAAGTCCATCTCGTTCGGCCTGGGCTCGAGCCGCGACCAGGCGAACTCGCCGATGCGGACATACTGGATGCCGATTTCCGCCATGCGGCGCGCGTCATCCTCCCACCATTCGACGGGCCAGTGTTCGGGGTAGTAGCAGACGCCGACAGCGGGAAAAGACACGTGAAACTCAGAGCTTGAGGAAGGGTTCGGCGATGCCGGGCACGTCGAGCGCCACGGCGAAAACGCTGCCCGCATGCGGCTCGCGTTCGATCTCTGCGGGCGTCATGTGTTCGCGCGCCGTGGTGATGTAGAGGGTCTTGAGGTCGCTGCCGCCAAAGGCCGGGCAGCTCACCTGGCTGACGCCGGGCACCTCGACCACCTTGTCGAGCTTGCCGTCGGGCGAGATGCGGATGACCTTGCCGCCGCCCCAGCGGGCATTCCACAGATAGCCCTCGGAGTCGACCACCGAGCCATCGGCGCCGCCAGGGCCGTCCATGGTGAAGAAGTCTTCCCACGGCCCGGCCGGCAGGCCGGTCTCCGGGTCGGTGGCGCATTTGACGATCATCTTGCCGGCGTCCGTGAAGTAGGCGGTGCGGCCGTCGGGCGAAAAGCAGATCGAGTTGGGGATGCGGATGTTCTCGATCACCTTGGTGGTCTGCCCGGCACGGTACTGGTAGACGCCGCCGACACCCGCTTCGGCTTTGCGGCCCATGGTGCCGATCCAGAAGCCACCGGTGCGGTCGACGCGGCTGTCATTGGTGCGGTTGGTCGGAACGTCGCCGTCGATCTCGGCGATCACCGAGGTCGTGTCGGTCAGGAAGTCGTAGCGGAGCAGGGCGCCCGACTGGGCGATTGCAAGGCTCTGCTTGTCGATCACCGCGCCGGCGCTGACGGTGTCCTTGAAGGTGATGCGGTCGACGATGTGGCCATCGGTTCCGGCGCTCAGCATGGTCTGGTTGAGGATATCGAACCAGAACAGGCGCTCGAGCAGCGGGTGCCAGAACGGGCCTTCGCCCAGCTCGCAGCGGCTATCGACAAAGAGCTCGGCCTTGGTGTTCATCGCGGTTTTCCCTGGTCATAGGCAGCGACGGCCGCGGTGGCGCGCAATGCCACATCCGCGGCGGACATGCCGGGCTTGAAAATGTAGGTGCCGAGACCGAAGCCGGCGCAGCCGGCGGCGAAGTACTCGGTGAAATTATCGGGATTGGCGCCCCCGACGGCGTAAAGCGGAATGTCGGATGGCAGTACGGCCTTCATCGCCTTGATGCCCTTGGGGCCCAGCACTTCGGCCGGAAAGAACTTGAGGCCCGTGGCGCCCGAGCGGATGGCGGTGAAGGCGTCGGTGGGCGAGAAGACGCCCGGATACGAGGTCATGCCGCGCTCGATGGTGGCGCCGATCACCGAGGGATTGGTGTCGGGGGAGACGACGAACTGGCCGCCGGCATCAGCAACGGCATCGACGTCGGCGCGGCTCAGCACGGTGCCGGCGCCGATCAGCGCCCGGCCCTCGAACACCTTGGCGGCATCCTCGATGGAGCGCAGCGCCTCCGGCGAGTTCAGCGGCACCTCGATCATGGTGATGCCGGCGAGCACCAGGGCGTCGCAGACTTCGAGGGTTTCAGGAGGGGTGATGCCGCGAAGGATCGCGATGATGTGTCGGTGGGTCATGGTCTATGCCTGTCTTGCAGCCTTGAGGCCAGCGAGGGTGGCGTCGGTGGCGTCGATGATGCGGGTGCTGGCGCCCAGCCGGGCGAAGGCCATCTGGTAGAGCCCGCAAAGGCCGACGCTGCCGACCAAGGGGATCTCGGCTGCGCCGATCCAATCGCGCTGGCCGCCGATTTCAGCGCCGATGAGCAGACCCGACAGGAAACCGGCGCACCATGGTGCGCTGCGTCCCGAGAGGAGCGAACCGGCGCGAACCTTGAACAGCGTGGCAGTCAGCCGTTCGGGACGTTCCAGCCCCTGATCGAGGCCTGCTTCGAAGCCGCGCTCCCGATCTTCGCCTTCGAGTTCGCCACCCAGCGAGTGACGCAGCACCGAGTGGGTGCGCAGCAGTTCGAAGATCTCGCCGGTCATGGCGCTCGAGAAGCGCTCGAGCCTGGTGCCAGAGAGGAGCGCCCATTTGCTGTGGGTGCCGGGCATCACCGCCAGACCGGAGAAGCCCGGGAGCAACGATGACAGGCCCAGCAACTGGGTTTCCTCGCCGCGCATCACGTCCTCGGCGCCGACATCACGCAGGCAGACGCCGGGAAGAATGCGGGGGTTGAGCGGACCGGGCATGTCGGGCGCCACCGCGCCTTGAACGAGGCGACCAAGCTCGGCCGGCGCGTCGAGATAGGGGGCCTCGATCCAGCCCTGGCGGGCGCCGGCCATGCCGCAGATCAGCACGTCTTCGACATCCTCGGCGACACCGCTGAGCAGCGAGGTCAGCACATCGGGGTATTGTTCGCGGCTGAGGCGACCCATGCCATCCGGCGACGAGCGCGCGAAGGCGATCTCGCCGGCGGCGTCGATGCCCCATGCGCGCAGATTGGAAGTGCCCCAATCAACGGCGACCCATTCGACCTCTGCTGCCAAAACCTTCTCCCTGGCGCTGCACGTTTGCTGCGCACCGCCATGCCGCTAAAGCGCGATCGGGAAGGTTGTCCACTCTCCTGGTACGATCGCGACGGCCATTTGCATGGAGGCGCTGCCCGAGGATGCCTGAAGCCTCCCTTGGCGGCGCGGACCGTAACGTCTTTGCCGGCCCGGCCCTAGTGCAAATATCGGCGGGGAGGTTCGGTTTCATAAGAAAAAGGGCCGGCAAGGCTGCCGGCCCAAGGACCCGATTGGCGGTGGGTCTGGAGGTCAGTATTTGCGCAAGAGGCCAACCAGCCGGCCCTGCACCTTCACCCGGTCAGGCGGGAAGATGCGGGTCTCGTAGGCCGGGTTGGCCGCTTCGAGCGCAACGGAGTTGCCGCGGCGGCGAAGCCGCTTCAGCGTCGCTTCCTCGTCATCGACGAGGGCGACCACGATCTCGCCGGTCGAGGCCGCGTCCTGCTTCTTGATCAGCACGGTGTCGCCATCGAAGATGCCGGCGTCGATCATCGAATCGCCGCGGACTTCCAGTGCATAGTGCTCACCAGGCCCCAGCATTTCAGGCGGCACCATGATGGAGTGGCTGTGGGTCTGGATCGCTTCGATCGGCGTGCCTGCCGCGATGCGGCCCATTACCGGGATCGTCACCGCCCGATAGGAGTCGGCATTGACCACCGGTGCCGAGGGGCGGGCCGGAGGCGCCGACACCTTGCCGAGGTTACCCTCGATGACCGAGGGCTCGAAGCGGGCCTTGCGACCACCGAGCGAGGGGTTCATCGAATCCGGCAGCTTGATCACCTCGAGCGCGCGGGCCCGGTTGGGCAGGCGCCGGATGAAGCCACGCTCTTCCAGCGCGGTGATCAACCGATGGATGCCGGACTTGCTCCTCAGGTCGAGCGCGTCCTTCATCTCGTCGAACGAGGGTGGGATGCCGGACTCTTTCATCCGCTCGTGGATGAACATCAGCAGTTCGTGTTGCTTGCGCGTAAGCATGGGCGGCTCCGTGAGCAGAATCGGAACAAAGACTGAACGTGTTATACGTGTTCCAGTTATGTTCTGCAATCGAGCGGTGAATATTGCGTTACGATTGGGGGCGCAGCGAGCGGAATGAGCAGGTGTCGGGTCCAGGAACGCCGCTGCTGTCACCCATTGGCGAGGCGGCGGAGGAGGGCCGTGGCGGCAAGGAGGTCCGAGGTAGCCTTGCCTTCGGTGAAGGCGTGGTGAGTGCCGGCAAGGAGCTCGTAGGCGGCAGTCCGCCGGTCCCTCGACCACAGGCGTGCGAGGCTCATCGTGGCCCTCAGTTCCCAGGCGAGCGCTCCCTGGGTTCGAGCGAGATCGATGGCCTCCCGCAGCAGCCGCGTGCCGGCCTCGATATCGCCATCGGCGACCCTCGCGAGGGCGAAGGCCCGCAGGATCTCGGGTCGGCACCAGCCGCTGCTGTGTTCGGGGGAGAGCTTCAGCCCGCGCAGCGAGCCGGTGAGCGTCACCCAGGTCTCGGCCTGCAGGAAGCTCGCCGGCTGCAACAGGATGGCGCTTTCGCTGCGACGGCCTTCGCGGACGGCGATGTGGATCATCACCTTGCGGTAGAGATCGGCCCATGAGGTCCAGAGCGGCAGCCCGGCATGCTCGGCCGCGCGCTCCAGTTGCGTGATGTAGCCAACGGCTCGGTCATCCTCGCCGTACCACAGCAGCAAAGGGCAGGCGCCCAGGCCAATCGCTTCGCAGAGGGCCCAGGGACCTTGCTCGGCCGCGAAGTTCAGCGCCTCGAACAGCAGGTGGCGGGATTGGTCGGGCTTGCCCAGCAGCCACAGCCGGCGCGCCTCCAGGACGCGCAGGGCGCCCCTCGGCGGGGAGGTCAGAATGGCGAGCGGCGCCGGCAATTGCCAGTCGGGGCCAGCGATCATGGCGTTGGCGAGGCGGGCCGAGGCGGCATGGTCGCCGGCATAGTGCAGCGCCTCAGCCTGCAACCGGTCCGCGGTTTGCGCCAGATCGCGACGTCCGGCAGCGCGGGCATTGGCAAGAGCCGCCTGCGACAGCCCGGCGGAGCGCTGGAGGTGACCGGTGCGCAGCGCCAGGGCCGAGCGGACCAGCAGAAGTTCCGCATCGGCCCATGCGGCGGCCATGGTGCGGCCAAGGCGGGCCGCCTCGAGCAAGTGCCGGCCTTCGATGCGCAGCGGACCGGCGCGATCTTCCGTCAGCGTCGCCAGTTGCAGATGCAGCCGGAACCGCAGTTTGGCTGGCAGAAGCGCTCCGGCCCGTAGAGCTGTCACGGCGCGGCTACGCATCTCGTCATAGTGGCCACCCCGCAGCAGCAGGGGGCTCGCATGGGCCGCGAGGAGGGCGCCGGCGTCCAGGTCGCCATGCGGCGAAAGGCACCGGTCGAGTGCCTCGCGGACCTCCTCGACCAGGTCGCCATGCCGTTCCAGCCACTCGGCACGTGACAGCTTCTGCCACGCCTCGAGGGCATTGATGACATGCGACAGGGCGAGGTCGGCATGACGCCGTGCCGTCCGAGGCAAATCCTCTGACGCGGCGAGCCGTTCGGCGGCGTAGGCGCGCAAGGGGCGGGAGAGACGGTATCGCACTGCATGTCCACCCCGAGCGGTGAGCACCTGCGACTTTGCCACGAGGCCGCCCAGCGCGGCGATGACGCGCCGATCATCGAGGTCGCCGTCGGTGGTCACGGCAGAGGCATCAGCCAGGTCGAACGCGCCGGCGAAGATCGACAGCCGCCGCAGCACGATGCGTTCGTCGCCGGAGAGCGCGCCATGGTTGAGCTCATAGAGCCCGCGCATCGAACGGTGGCGCGGCGCAACGGTGCGGCGGCCATCGGACAGAAACTCGATACCGCGCTCGAGTTGGGTGCGCACTTCCTGCAGCCCGAACACCTGGATACGAGCGGCGGCCATATCGATGGCGAGCGGCAAGCCGTCGAGTTTGCGGCTGATGGCCACGAGGTGCCGGACGTCGCGGTCGCTGCCGCGCAGGGTTTCGTTGCCGGCCTGGACGCGCTCGATCAGCATGCGCACCGCGGCGTGGGTCATGGCCTCGTCCAGCCCGATATCGTCGCGTTCCGGCAGGTCGAGCGGCGCCAGGCGATAGACGTGCTCTCCGGCAGCTCGCAGCGGCTCGCTGCTGGTGGCGAGGACGTGGAGGCGCGGCAGCAGGCGCAGCACGGCTTCGATCGCGATGGCGGCGTCCTCGATCAGCGCGTCACAGCTGTCGATCAGCAGCAGTTTGTGAACATCCACCGGCCGGTCCCCGCTGCCCGCTGCGAGCGCCCGCAGCAACTCCGGCTCGACCCTGCGCCCGCCGGTCAGCGTGGAGAGGTCGACATAGGCGCCCCCGTCGGCGAAGCGACCGGCCAGCCGCTGCGCCGCCACGGCAGCGAGCGAACTCTTGCCGATGCCGCCCGGGCCCACGACGCTCACCAGCCGGCGCGCCGTGACCATGTCGGCAACGGCGCGCAGCGCCTCGTCACGGCCGATCAACTGGACCAGGCTACCTGGCAGTGTTGCGGGTGGGCCGTCGGCAGCGCGAGCAACCGGCGTTCTGCCGCCGACCGGCGCGATAAAGCGATAGCCGCGGCCCGAAACGTTGGCGATGTAAACCGGCCTGGTGGAGGAATCGTGCAGCGCACGTCGAATGGCGGCGAGGTGCACGCGCAGGTTCACCTCCTCGACGAAGGTCTCGGGCCACGCCACCCGGACCAGCTCCTCCTTGGTGACGAGGGCGCCGGGTCGCTCCAGCAGTGCGAGAAGAATGGCCATGGCGCGGCTGCCCAGACGCACCGGCTTGTCGTCCTCGAACAGCAGGTGGCGGGAGGCGTCGACGCTGAAGCCACCAAAATGCAGTAACTGGTCTTCGGACGCCCCGGCGGCATCCGGCGAGCGCAGCTTCAGCTCATTTGGCGGGCCATTCATCGGGTCAGGGGCCGAGGGTAGGGTGGTGCGGGGGCAGGAAACGGCCGCTGTGCAGCGCCGCCGTCTCGTCGATGCGCTTCACCCAGGCGATTGCGCCTTGCTCGAGGGCGGTAGCGCGGGCCTCTGCAAGAAGGCGCCGGGCGGCCGCGGGGTCGAACCAGATGGCCGTGCTTGCCTGGGTGCGCAGCACCTCGGGTTTGGTCCAGCCGACGGTGCCTTCGGCGACACGGCGCAGCGCCAGTTCGGAAATGGCGCGGCCGTCTACCGTTGCCAGGTGGTCGGCTTCGATCGCATCGAGGTTGTCGACCTCGAGCGGCTCCTCGTTGACCTCATCGGGATTAAAGCGGAGATCGATGGCCCGGAGCAGGCGGCGGCCCCAGTTGCGCCAGTAGTTGAGCCCGTCGCCGCCAGCTTCCTCCATCAGCTCGAACGCATAGGAGCGGGCGGCCTGTTCGTCATCGGTCCAGATGGCGATGGGAGCACAGGCCAGCGCAATGGCGTGACAGTTGGCGATGAGGTTGTCGCGGCGCGATCGCGCCAGGGTGTCGGCAGCGATCTCGACGGCCCCCTGGCCGTCGCCGGTAAGGCAGGCGATACGGGCGAGGACGATGCCCATCGAAACATAGGGGTGCACAGAGGTGCAGGGGATGAACCCCTTGGCCTCGCGTCGGACCCGTTCGGCTACCCGCTTCGCCTCGGCATGTTCGCCGAGAAAGTGCAGCGACTGGGCGATCGATTTGTAGGCGAACATTGGCTCGTCGAGCCGCTCGCGCGTCGCCTGCTCGACCATGTCGTAGGCGATTTGTCGGCAGCGCGGATAGTCCGCCTCGGTGAAGGTGGCGCACCACTGCATGGCCATTTCGGTGTGCGTGTCGGCCGCTGAGATCGTCATCGGCGCTGCCTCCGGATCGGTTGCGGAGACAATGCTGTCGCGGCGGACGGCAGCATGCCCCAGCAGAGACCCTAGCGAGTCGGCCAACCCGCGGCGTGTGAAGAGTTGCTAAGAAGCATGAATCGCTCGGCGCGCCGTTACGATACTTCACAGCGATTAACTGGCAGCATGACCGCCGCCGGATCAGCTTTGGACCACCGAGACAGAACTCGGTCTCACCAAGGAGAGATCCAATGCTTTCAACAAAGATGATCGCGCTCAGCCTCGCGACAGCGCTGCCGATGCTGCTCGCGGCCATGCCGCAGGCGCTCGCCGCCGAGATCAAGAATGTCGTGATGGTCCACGGCGCGTGGGCCGATGGCTCGGGCTGGCGGCCGATCTACGAGATCCTGAAGAAGGAGGGCTATAACGTCCGCATGGTGCAGAACCCGCTGACCTCGATCGAGGCAGACGTCGCTGCCACCGATCGGGTGCTGGACCGCATGGATGGCCCGGTCATTCTCGTTGGCCATTCCTATGGCGGCGCGGTGATCACCGAGGCGGGCGACCACGAGAAGGTGGCGGGCCTCGTCTACGTCGAGGCTTTCGTGCCGGATGTCGGGGAATCGCCGTTCGGCCTGATCCCGCAGGATCCGAACCATCCGCCGCCGTTCGATATCGGCGAGGATGGCTTCGTGTTCTTCAACGAGGCCGCCTATGTTCCCGGTTTCGCCGATGCACTGCCGCAGGCCGACGCCGAATTCCTGCGTGACTCGCAGGTGCCGATCTCGCTGCAGGGCGCGAGCACGCCGCTCACCGTTGCCGCCTGGAAGGACAAGCCGTCCTGGTACCAGTTGGCCGACGCCGATCACGTGATCCCGCCCGAGGCGCAAAAGCAGATGGCCGGCCGCGCCAAGGCAACCGTGGTGACGGTCAGCGGCGGGCACCTGGCGTTCATTGCCCATGCCGAGGACACCGCGAAGCTGATCATGGACGCTGCCAAGGCCGTGTCGGCGCAGTAGCCCACGCTCTCCCGCGAGCGCAGACGCCCCAAATCCTGCGCTCGTGGCCCTCGCGTGCCGCCCGCCCTCCCATGCCCCTCGCGTGGCGGCACGCGTCTTTCCCTTACCCAGGAGATTGCCCATGGCCCACTTCACCACCAAGGACGGCACCGAGATCTACTTCAACGACTGGGGAACCGGACAGCCGATCGTCTTCTCGCATGGCTGGCCGTTGAGCGCCGACGCGTTCGAGGACCAGATGTTCTATTTCGCCGAGCGCGGCTACCGGGTGATCGCGCATGACCGGCGCGGACATGGTCGTTCGAGCCAGCCCCTCGGCGGCAACGATATGGACAACTATGCCGACGACCTCGCGGCTCTGGTCAGCCATCTCGGCCTTGCCGATGCCATTCATGTCGGCCATTCGACCGGCGGTGGTGAGGTGGCTCGCTATATCGGCCGGCATGGCACGGCGCGTGTCGCCGCAGCTGTGCTGATTGGCGCCGTGCCGCCGCTGATGCTGAAGACTGCCGCCAATCCGGCCGGGCTGCCGATCGAGGTGTTCGATGGCATCCGCGCCGGGGTGCAAGCGGACCGGTCGCAATTCTTCATCGACCTGTCGATGCCGTTCTACGGCTACAACCGACCCGGCGCGAGGATCAGCCAGGGCGTCCGCGACAGCTTCTGGCGCCAGGGCATGGCAGCGGGCATGCCGGCCAGCCACTACTGCATCAAGGCGTTCTCGGAGACCGACCTCACCGAGGACCTGAAGCGCTTCGACAAGCCGACATTGATCCTCCACGGCGACGACGATCAGATCGTGCCGATCATCGCATCGGCAGCGCAGTCGTCAAAGATCGTCGCCGGCAACGAGCTGCGTGTCTATGCCGGCGGCGACCATGGCATCTGCACCACGCAGAAGGACCGGGTGAATGCCGACCTCTGGCAGTTCGTCTCCGGGCTGGCCGCGCCATGACCAGGCGAAAACCGGCAGGGGATCGCCCGCCACCGCTCGCGCCCGAGCTTGGCGCCGTCCGCGATGCCGGCCCGGCGGCGATGCGCCGCCCGGCGCGGGATTGGGATCTGGTGGATGAGGAATCCGACGAGTCCTTCCCCGCCAGCGATCCGCCTTCGCATGCACCGGCTCGGTCTGGCTGACCAGCCTCGGAGGACGACATGAACATGCTCGACATGCGCGCGAACGAGGTTGAAACGCAGCTGGTCGACGCCGTAGCGGCGGCGCTCAAAAGCCGGCTGGCTCGGCCGATCCCGGCCTATCTGCGGCGCGATCGGCGGGGCAGCGGCGGGCTTGCAGCCTGGCAGGAGATCCGGGTGGCGCGTCACATCGTCGACAACGCCGATCGTCCGCTGCGGGTCAGCAAGCTGGCCGACCTCGCCGGTCTGAGCTCCAGCCACTTCTCCCGTGCCTTCCGGGCGAGCTTTGGCCTGTCGCCACACAAAATGCTGGCGCACCACCGCATCACGCAAGCCAAGCACCTGCTGCTCAGCACCGACCTGCCGCTGTCTGAGATCGCCAGCGCCTGCGGCTATGTCGACCAGTCGCATTTCTCGCGCCAGTTCCACCGCCACACCTCCACCAGTCCCGGCCGCTGGCGCCGGGACCACCAATGTCCACCCATCAGCAAAGGACAAACCCATGCGTAGTTCATCACTCGTGGCGCTCGCCGTCGCGGCCGCACTCGTTCCGCCGGCCGGCGCCCACGAGATCGCCAGTGCCAGCGATCCGGCGGTGCATGCCGCGTTCGACATCGTCGATACGCGGGTTACCACTGAGAGCGGCGATGTGGTGTTCGCCGTCAAGGTTCGTGATGGGGCCGGCACCAGCAAGCCCGATCCGAAGGGCGAGTTCGCCGGATCCGAGGTCTATGCCTATGTCTGGCCTACTTCGATCGACAGCGGCGATATCGGCTTTGATGTCGGCCAGGGGATCGTCGCCATGGCGGTTACCTTCCACCCGGATTTCGACGACGCGGCCTATGGCGGCAAAAACCGTCACATCTGGCACCCCCATTGGGTGGTGCTGGTCAAGGACGAAGCCTGCGGCGGTGGACTGACGGTCAAAGACATTCCCGAGGGGACGACGGTCAAGACCCCGCCGACCTGGCCAGGGGTGCCGATCCTCATCGACAGCCCGGCGTTTCCGCTCGATTTCACTTCGGACACGGTGGAGGTCCGCGTGCCGTTGAGTGCGGTCACCCCGCTCGCCGGCGCCAGTTTCGACGGTGTCACCGCCGGCCTCAAGGTCAACGCCAACATCCACGCCCCACTGCTCTGCGTCGATGATGTCTTCAAGATCGCCTCGGGCGACCTCAGCCTGCCGGGCAAAGTGGCGCCGGCGCCGCAATGAACGGCAGCGCCCCCAGGACCTGTGTCGCCCTCCGGCATGTCGAGTTCGAGCACCTCGGCACGCTGGAGCTGCTGCTGCGACAATCGGGTTTCGACATTCGCCTGGTCGATGCGGGCAGGGACGCGCTGCCGGTCGCCGACGCGCTGGAAGACGACCTGCTGGTGGTGCTCGGCGGGCCGATCGGCGCCTATGACGAGCAGCACTACCCGTTCCTCACCGAGGAGATCCGCCTGATCGAGGCGCGGCTCAGGCGCGGGCGACCGACGCTGGGCATATGCCTGGGCGCACAGCTCATGGCGCGGGCACTGGGAGCCTCGGTTGATCTGTGCCCGGTCAAGGAGATTGGCTGGAGCGAGCTGGTGCTCACCGACCGCGGCCTGCAATCGCCCTTGGCGGCTCTGCAGGACGTAGAGGTGCTGCATTGGCATGGCGATGTGTTCAATCTACCGGATGGGGCGAGCCTGCTCGCCGCTACACAGGCCTGCCCGCATCAGGCGTTTGCCCTGGGGCACTACGCCCTTGGCCTGCAGTTCCACGCCGAAGTCGACGCCGACGAAATCGAGAGCTGGCTGATCGGCCATGCCGTCGAGCTGGCGATGGCCGGCAAGTCGCCCGAGCAGCTTCGTCAACAATCGCTCCACCATGGCGCCGCGCTCAAGCGGGCGTCGCGCCACCTGTTTGCCGAGTGGCTGGCCGACCTGCTGGTCGAGACTGTCCAAGCCTGAACAACCCGAGCCTGAACAATCAAGGAGACGACGAATGAGCAACACCATCGTTCTGGTCCACGGCGCCTGGCTCAATGCCAAGAGCTGGGAGAAATGGGTCGCCCACTACGAAGCCAAGGGCTACCGCGTCGTGGCGCCCAACTGGCCCTACGACGATCGCGATCCGGCTGAACTGCGGGCGCATTCACACCCCGAACTCCGGACGGTCGGCTTCCTCAAGATCCTCGAACATCTCGACCGCACCATTCGCAGCCTGCCGGAAGAGCCGATCCTGATGGGACACTCGGCCGGCGGCGTGATGGTGCAGAGCCTGCTCAATCGCGGCCTCGGCGTTGCCGGCGTCGCCATCGACCCGGCGCCGACCACCGGCGTTCCGCTCGGGCCGCATTCGATCGTCTCGGCTTTCCCCGTGCTCGGTTCGTTCGGCAGCTGGGGGCGGGTGATGCATATGTCGCGCAAGTTCTTCGCGACCCGCTTCGCCCAGACCATCCCCGCCGGCCAGTCGGATGCGCTCTATGATCGCTACATCGTGCCGACCCCCGGCAAGCTCTACTGGGACGGCATCCTGACGCAGACCGGCAAGATCCAGTGGGATAACCCGCAGCGGGCGCCGCTGCTGATGATCGGCGGCGGCAAGGACCTGGTGGCCGATGCGAGCATGACGCGGGCCAATTACGAGCGGCAGAAGCGCGCACCGTCCAAGACCGAGCTTCGTATCTTCCCCGATCGGTCGCACTGGACCTGTATGGATCCCGGCTGGGAGGAGGTCGCCGACCTGGCGCTCGACTGGGCGAGCCGCAACGCCCGTTCCGGCCGCAGCAATGTCGCCGCTCTCAAACGCTCCGTGGCATGACATAGTGACGGGCCGGTCCAAGGGCCGGCCTGCCTTGGGGCGAGGTTCGATGCGTATCCACCACCTGAATTGCGGAAGCCATTGCCCGGTCGGCGGTCGCTTCTACGACAGCGCCGCGACCGGCCTCAGCGCCAATATCTGTACCCATTGCCTGCTGATCGAGCTGGCTGACAGCCTCGTGCTGGTCGACACCGGCTATGGCCTCGAGGATGTCCGCAGCGTGCCGCAGCGGCGCTTGAGCCATCTCTGGCCACTGGTGCTCAACCCTCGGCTTTGCGAAGCGGATACGGCCCTCCGCCAAGTCGAGGCGCTGGGCTACTCGGCCCGCGATGTGCGGAACATCGTGTTGACCCACCTCGATTTCGACCACGCCGGCGGGCTCGAGGACTTTCCGGGCGCCAAGGTGCATCTGCTTACAGCCGAGCACGACGCGGCGCGGCAACTGCCACGCAGCTTCGTCGGCAACCAGCGCTACCGGCCGCTACAGTGGGATTTGGTCCGCGACTGGCAGGGCTACAAACCTGATGGCGAGTCCTGGTTCGGCTTCGAGGCGGTGCGCCAGCTGGAAGGCCTGCCGCCCGAAATCCTGCTCATCCCGTTGCGCGGCCATACCCTGGGCCACGCCGGCGTTGCCGTTGCGACCGGCGATGGCTGGTTGCTGAATGCCGGCGACGCCTACCTGCACCACAGCGAGCTGTTGGCGAAAGGTGGCATGCCGCCGGGTCTCGCGCTCTACGAGCGGATCATGACCACCGATCTGCCGGCGGCGCGGCACAACCTGCAGCGGCTGCGCGAGCTCGAGGCAACGCACGGCAGCGAGATCGATATCTTCTGCAGCCACGACACCGGCGAGCTTACCGCGCTCAAGCAGCGCGGCTAGGCCAGCTCGGCCAGCAGCGCCCGGGCGGCGATCGGGTCGGCAGTGCCATGCCCCTCGGGCAGTTGCTCGAGAGTGCCGCTGAGCAGGTCCATGGCCTCCATCCGCCGACGTGTGCTTGCCCAGAGACGCCCAAGGCTCATCGCGCAACGGAGCTCCCAGGCGCGCGCCCCATGCTGCCGGGCGAGCTGCAGCGCGTCGGTCAGGTCTGCTTCACTGCTGTCACGCTCACCGCGCAGCCGGAGCAGCTCGGGCGCCGACCAGTCGGCGAGGTTGATGGTCGTCGGCAGCGGGGCGGCGAGGCCGACGATGGTCGACAGCGTCTGCACCTGCAGGTCGCCTGTCGCCGGGGAGACGGGGCTGCCCGTCATGTGCCAGCCGATTGCTGCATCGAACAGTTCGCCCCACATCGCCCAGTGCTTGAACGAGTAGCGCGCGGCGTGCTCGAACAGCATTGCGGTCAGTTCGCGCGCGCGTTCGAAATCGCCGCACCACAGGTAGACCGGGATGACGGCCATGCCCAGCAACTGCGCCAGAGCGACCGGGCCCGCATCGGGGGCGATGGCGATGCCCTCTTCGGCCACGCGCCGGGCCTCGTCGGCACGGCCGCTCATCCAGAGCGACCTGGTCAGCACCCAGCGCATGGTGATCCGACGGTCGGTGTGCATGAAGCCGTAGGTGTAGGGAATGTTGCGCACCGGGTGACGCAGCACGGCGGTTGCCAGCTCGGTGGCGCGCTGGTGCTGGCCGGCGTAGTGCGCGGCCTGCGCCATGGCGCGGCTGGCAGAGAGAACGGCGTATTCGTCACCGCTTCGTTGCGCCAGCTCCAGTGCACGTTCGCCGATGACAGCGGCGGTTTCGTACTGAGCCGTACTGATATGCGTTGAGCTGATCGTAACCAGCGGCTCCATCCGATGGCGGTCTTTTCCCGTCAGCTCGGCGAGATGCCGGGCGCGGGGCAGGGACACATCCACCTGCTGACCGATATTGTAGGTCAGGTGGTTCCGCGCCACCTGCAGCCGCAGCTCGGGCACCAGCAGCGGCTGCGGGAGTTGCTGGGCGTTCTGGATAGCCAGCAGCATCCGTTCGCGGAATTCATCGTGCAGCCCGAGCAGCATGCCGAGCGGCAGGCTGAGGCTGGTCAACACGATGCCGCCTGCAGGGTCGCCATCCGGCCCGAAGGACCAGCTCAGGGCCGTGCGGATATCGTCGATGTAGCGCTTGTAGGTGTCGGTCCAGGCCGGCACCGGCGTCATGTTCCAATCCGCTTCGGCTTCGCGCAGCACATCGCAGAGATAGTGCACGTGCAGTTCGCGAACCCGCTTCACCTCGCCTGCAGTGGCGAGCTTGTCCTGCGCATAGATCCGCGTGCTGTCGAGCATGCGGAAGCTGGATGCGCCATCCCTTGTGCTCTGCATCAGCAGCGACTTGCGCGCGAGGCTCATGACCGCGTCGGTCGCGCTGCTCTGGTTGACCCGTTCATCGCCCGCCACCAGCGCGGCGGCGTCGATGGAAAACTCGCCGGCGAATACCGACAGCCGCCGCAGCACGACGCGATCGCGCTCGCCGAGGTTGTCGTGGCTCCAATCCAGCATATTGCTCAAGGTCTGGTGCCGCGTCGCAGCGGTGCGCCGTCCGCCGGTGAGGATACCGAAGCGGTCATCGAGCCGGGCAGCCAGTTCGGCGATGCCGAACGTGCCGACGCGCGAGGCGGCGATCTCGATCGCCAGCGGCAATCCGTCCAGCCGACGGCAGATTTCGACGATGAACGGCACATCGGCATCGCCGATGGTCAGCGCGTCGTCGTTGGCCAGCATGTGCGAGACGAAGAGCTCGACGGCGGGGAGGAGCAGGGCCTCGCGCAGCGGCAGCGCATCCGCGCCCGGAGGCAGTTCGAACGGCGCCAGCCGGAACACCCGCTCGCCCTCCATCCGCAACGGCTCGTGGCTGGTGGCGACGATCCGAATGCCTGGGCAACCCCTGAGGATGGCCTCGGTCACATGCGCGGCGGTATCGATCACGTGCTCGCAGTTGTCGAACACCAGCAAGGCCTCGTCGCGCGTGAGGTGGGCAACCAGGCTCTGCGCCGGCCGCTCGGTGTCGATGGCGATCCGAAGCGCCGAAGCGACGGCGAATGGAAGGTTGTCTGCGGACGAGACTGCTGCCAGATCAATGAAGTAGGCGCCACTACGAAACTGATGCTTTAACCTGTGGGCCAGGGCGACGGCGACCGTGGTCTTGCCGATGCCACCCGGTCCGGCGATCGTCACTTCGCGCGATTGCTCCAGCAGCGTTGCCAGCACATCGAGGACGTCGGCCCGTCCGATGACATTGGCGACCTGCGCCGGCAGGTTGTCACGGATCGCCGGGGTGAGGCCCTCCAGTGGCGCGGGGCCGCTCATCTCCCGTGATACCGGGCCCACGAACTTGTAGCCGCGGCCGGCGACATTGAGGATGTATTTGGGCAGTTCGCTGGAATCGCCGAGCGCGCGGCGGAGGGCGGCGATGTGCACGCGGAGATTGCCTTCCTCGACATGCGTGTCGGGCCAGGCGCTCGCCAGGAGGTCGTTCTTACTCACCAGTTCGCCCGGCCGTTGCAGCAGCGCCGAAAGGATCATGATGGCGCGACTGCCAAGCCGGACCGGCTGCCCGTTCAAGGTGAGCAACTGGCGCGCCGCCGACAGCTCGAACGGGCCAAAAGCATAGGATGGAGCGCCGGAGCCGTGGCCAGACACCACTGCACCGGGGTCGTCAGCCGAAGGATCTCCAGCTTCGTCCATCACGTTGCACCGCTCTCGGCCAGCTCAGGGGAAGCGCCCCGCACCGGACGGTAGGGTAGGCCGCGAGGGTTGCGCAAGCCTCGCCGCCGCGAGGCTGCCCGGCACAGGTTGCGGTAGCGTGCTGCGTCCACAGCGCCGCGCATGAAACGTCCCCATTCAATAAACCTGCTTGGCCGCCGACACAGATCGCGCCGGCGGCCGCTGCAGCAAAAACCAATACCTGTCAGTCGACGGCGCGCCCGGCCTTGCCGTTGGGCGCCACGAAAACTATTGCGATGCCGACCGCGAGGATCGCGATCATCACCGAGAACATGGGCCAGATTCCATGCGTCTTCAAAAGCGGTAGCAGCACCAGCGGCGCCACTGCCGAAGCGAGGCGGTTGATCGACCATGCCGCCGTTGAGGTGCGTGCCCGCCATGCCGTGGGGAACAATTCCGCCGCGTAGATGGTCATGGTCGGGACCTGCATCATCGCCAGCAGCTGGAAGGCGATGCCGGCAGCCATCAGCCAAAGCGGGTTGAGGCTGGCGGCAAAGGCGATGGCGGAAACGATCATTCCGAGGCCAAAGGCAACGAGGCCGATCCGGCGCTCGAACTTGTCGACGAACAGCGATCCGATGATCGTGCCGATCGCCGGTCCGAACATCGAGACGCCGACATAGAACAGGCTGTCGGAGAGCGCGAAGCCCTTCTCGATCAGCACTGCGCCCATCAGCAGCGGGAAGGCTACGGTGCCCCAGGGCGAGGCAAAATAGATGGCTGCGACCAGGACGAAGTGCCAGCGGTTCGGTTTGGCATCGGCGGCATCGACCGGATGTGCCACCGGCGGCGGAACCGGCGCAGCGCCAGGGGGATTTGGAATGGCGACGCGCGAGCGTTCGAACCCTTCGAGCGCCAGTTCAGCCTCCCGGATGCGGCCGCGGGCAACCAGCCAGCGCGGCGATTCCGGCACGAAGCGGAAGCAGATCGCCACCACCAGCGCACCCACAGCGCCAAGAATGAAAGCCCAGCGCCAGGCTTCGACGCCGAACGGCTGAATGGGCGTCAGCCAGCGCACGAGGAAGATCATCAGCACCGGCCCGAGCGACGCGATGCCGGCCGTCATCATGATCACCGTGCCGCGGCGGCGCGGCGGCATGAAGTCGGTGAAGAACGAGAACAGCAGCGGCGGATAGGCGCCGAGCGCCAGGCCCGACAGGATGCGCGAGACGATCAGCGTATTGACGTCAGGGCTCGCCGCGGCGGCGATGGAGGTGACGCACAGCACCAGCAGCACTGCGAGCATCACTTGCTTCCGGCCATAGCGATCCGCCAGCCACCCGGCGATGAGCGCACCGGGAATGGCGCCGACATACATGGCGGCGAGCAACCACGAGAGCTGCACTGCCTCGACGGCGTAGGGCGGGGCGCTGAACACCGCCGACAGCACGTTGCCGAGCGACACCTCCATGAGATCGAAGGTGAAGCCGAATGCGCCGATCGCAACGATCCCCAGATGCATCCAGGTGAGCGGCAGGCGATCCATGCGCTCGACAATTGACGCCGCCGAGGCCCTCGGCGCCGTGTCGTTCGTCAAATCCATTCCGATGTGACCGGTTGCGATCGACATGGCCCGTCCCGCCTGTTTGTATCGTTCCACAGAGGCTATGCGGGGGCGTCCTCGGCGCGGCGTTAAATCTTGTTAAGTCCCGCAATCGCAGGCCTTTGCTGCATTCGCTTAACATCGTTTCGCTCGTGGCTGGATGTTCGCCCGGCTAGCTTCGGGACGTGGCAATGGCGCCACGTCGGACTTACTCGCCTTGGCCCAGACCGCAGCAGATTTGGTGAGCTTTGGTCCCTTCGTGCTCGACCTGACCGAGCGCCGGCTCACTGACCGCGACAGCGAATTGCGGCTGGGCGGCCGAGCCCTGGACCTGCTGATCGCGCTGATCGAGCGGTCGGGGGAGGTGGTCAGCCACAACGAGCTGCTGCAGCGGGTCTGGCCTGGCATGCAGGTGGATGAATCGAGCCTCAGGGTGCACATGAGCGCCTTGCGCAAAGCGCTTGGCGATGGCCAGTCGGGCACGCGCTTCATCGTCAACGAGCATGGTCGCGGCTATCGTTTCGTCGGCCGGATCGGCCACGGGCCGGCGCTCGCTTCCGTGCCGGCTTCTCCTGGCATGGCGCTTGGGCTGCCGGCTCAGATCGTGCGGATGCTGGGACGCGAGGATGCGATGCGTTCGCTGTCCTCGGCCCTGCAGCGCTCTCGTCTCGTCAGCGTGGCGGGGCCGGGTGGCATCGGCAAGAGCACCTTGGCGATCGCCTGGGCCGAGCGGAACGCCGAGCGTTTTGCCGGTGGGGTCCGGTTCGTCGACCTGTCACCGGTGACCTCAATCGAGGAGGCGGGAACCTGGCTCGCCGCCTCGCTGGGAGTTGATACGTCCGAACGCGACAGCTTCCGGCAGATCGCCAGCAGCCTTGCCGGCGCCGAGTTGCTGGTGGTGCTCGACAACTGCGAGCACTTGATCGACCTGGCGGCGCAACTCGTCGAAGCGCTGCTGGCGCATGCCCCCAATGTCAGCATTTTGGCCACCAGCCGGGAGGCCCTGAGGGCAAGCGGCGAAACGCTGTTCCGCCTGCCTGGGCTCGCCGTTCCCGAGGAGACCCTCGAGACAGTGGGGGAGGCGGCGCTCTACCCGGCGGTCGAGTTATTCCTCGAGCGTGCCGCGGCAAACTCTCCCGCCATGCAGATCACCGACGCCGAGGTCGGCGCCATTGCGGAACTGTGTCGACGGCTCGACGGAATCCCCCTCGCCATCGAGCTCGCGGCCAGCCTGATCGACGTCATCAGCATCCGCGAACTGGCGGCACAGCTCGATGGTCGGTTCCTCTCGATGGCCGAGGGCCGGCGAACCGCCAATCCACGCCACCGCAGCCTCGAGGCGACGCTCGGCTGGAGCTACGCCGCGCTCGATGACCAGGCGCGCCTGGTGCTCAACCGCCTCGCGGTGTTCCAGTCCAGTTTCACCCTGCAAAGCGCCATCGGCATCGCGGCGGGTGGCGAACTCGATGACAGCGGTACGCTGCGCGCCATCGCTACACTGGCTCGCAAATCGCTGCTGCAGGTCGATATCTCCGGCGATGTCGTGCGCTATCGGCTGCTGGAGACCACCCGAACCTACGCACTTGAGCGGCTCCTCGAGGCAACCGACGTCAATGAGGTACGCCGTCGGCATGCGCTGGATTGCTGCGACCTGCTTGCCGGAGCGGAGGAGGCTATCCTCACTGTCGGCTGGAGTGACTGGATGGCGCGCTATGGCGGGCTCGTCGGCGATGCCCGGGCGGCGCTGGCCTGGGCGTTCTCACCCGAGGGGGACCGCATGATCGGCAAGCGGCTGACCCTGCTCTCACTCCAGTTCGGCCAGCAGTTTCCGTTGACCGGCGAGTACGTACAGCACATCGAGGCCGCGCTTGAGTCCGTGGACCTGCCGGATGCGCCGCTCCGGCGTGACGCGTTGCGGCTTTCCCTGGTCCACGCCATGCTGATTTCCAGCATATCGGGAGATACCGGTGCGTTTGCCGCCCTCGCGAACCGTGCGCGAAGGATCGAAGCCGAGACGGGAGACGTCGTGCCGGAAGGCGTTATGGCCCGTTTCGGGGCGGCCATCACCACAGGCGACTATCCCGAGACGCTGCTCGCAGCGACCGACATGGACGCGGCGGCCGACAGGCTGCACTCGCCCGAGATCAAGCTGACGGCGATGCGGATGCGCTCCCAGGCCGAACACTTCCTGGGGCGACATCTGCTGGCCGAAGACCTTGCCGAGCAGGTCCTGGCCTGTCCCTACGAGTTCCTGCCGCTTTCTAACGTGAGCCATCGAGTATCGGCGCGGATCATCCTGGCGCGTATCGCCTTCCTCAAGGGCGAGATCGGGCGGAGCCACCTGCTTGTACAGCGTGCCATCGAGCACGCCGGCGCCAATCCGGGAGCGCTGTGCCAGACCATGGCACTGGCCGCGGTGCCGCTTGGACTGTGGACCGCGGACTACGACTTCGTGGACCAATCTCTCGCCAGTTTCCGCGAGACCGCGGTACGGATCGGAACCACATTCTGGAACGACTGGATCGTTGGCTTCGAGGCTGCGCGCTCCATGGGTCGCTCGGGTCGCATCGGCCCGTTGCCGGAGCTGCCCCGCAAAGTCGTCGATATGCTGCCGACCTTCGATCCAGCCTTCCTGACGCCGCTGGCCAGTCAACGCGTCGCCGCCGGCACCGTTGGCTGGAATGCGCCCGAGGTGCTGCGTGCGGAGGCTTTGACCTGCGCCGACAGGCAGGAGGCCAAAGACCGTGCCGTTGCCGCGATGGCCTGCGCCCAAGCGCAAGGCGCACTCGCCTGGCGAGGTCGGGCCGAAGTGACGATCGAGGCGCTTACACCTCGTTGAGGTGTTGGTTCGCGTAGAGGCGTGTGCTGGCGAGCATCCGGTACAGCAAGCGACCGTCTTGCCTGACCGGAACGAGCAGGCTGCGCCGGATCAACCTGGCGATGATGTCGGCGCCGGCTGCCTGCTCCAGCCTTTGCAGGTCGAACGGCTCGGCGAGTTGAGCCAGTCTCCGCAACGCCAGGTGTTCGGGGCCGCTCAGACGGCGTGTCGTCCAGTCGAGCATGGCGCGCATGGTCTGGTGCCGAGCCGCCGCTGTCCGTCTGTTGCCGAGGTCCAGGCCGCGGCCGGAACTCAACTGCCCAAGCAGTTCGGCGAGCGAAAGCACATCCAGATTCGCCGCGGCGATCTCGATGGCCAGCGGCAGTCCGTCCAGCCGGTCGCACAGCGCGCGGATAGTGGCGGCGTCCGCGTCACCGAGTTTCCGCGTCGGCTGCATAGCGAGGGCGCGACACACCAGCAGCTCGCAGGCCGGGAAGCGCAGCACACCCTCCAGCGTCGCCGTCGCCTCCGGCACTGCGAGTGGCGTAACCCGAATGACCCGTTCAAGCGCCAGCCCCAGCGCCTCGTGGCTCGTCGCGATGACGCTGATATCGGGGCAGGTATGGAGGATGGCCTGCGACAAGGCCGCCACGGCAGGCAACAGATGCTCACAGCTATCGAAAACGAGGGTCAAGGCGCGGGCTCGCGCGAATTCGAGCAGCGCAGGGAGCGCGGCCTCTGCGTCGACCTCCAGCCCAAGCGCCGCCGCCGCGGCTGCCGGTACGAGTTCTGGCGCCTCCAGCGCGGCAAAGTCCACCTGGCAGATGTCCATCATGTGCTGGTCGTGCAGCCGCTGAGCGGCAGCAGCGGCAATGGTGGTCTTGCCGACGCCGCCGGGCCCCGTCAGCGTTACCAGCCGCGATCGCCGGGTTGCCCGGACGAGTGCGGCAACCTCTCGATCGCGGCCGACTATGGCGGTGATCTGGTGCCGTGGCAGGGCTGCCCCAGGTGCTGCCGGTTCATGCCAGTCGCCCTGTTCGACGGGGACGCCGATACGGTAGCCGTAGCCGGCGACGTTGATGAGGTAGGTTGCCGACTGGCCATCATCGTTGAGGGCCCGCCGCACCGCCGAGATCTGCACGCGCAGGTTCGAGGCCTCAACGAAGGTCTCTGGCCAGGCCCGCTCGATCAGCTGGCGTCGCGGCACCAGCTCGCCGCGCGCTGCCACCAGTGCCGCCAGCATGCTCATGGCACGGCTGCCGAGCCGAATGTGACGCCCATTCTCGGTGAGAATCGAGCGCGCCACGTCCAGCACGAAGGGGCCGAAGCGATACTGCCCCGGCTGCAGCGCTTGCGGCGTATCCCCTTCACGTGAGCAACAGGTTTGCACGCGGCCACGTCCCGATTAGTCCCTCCCGCAAGGACTAGTCGGTGATCGCCGGCTGCCATTGAACGCACCTGCTGGCTTTGGACAAAGCTGCGCCAAATTCGGCGGCGAGCTGAACTATTCGGCTCGCTGCTGCCGCCACCTGCCGGGACTGACCCCGACGGTTCGGCTGAACACCCGGGTCAGGTGGCTCTGGTCGGCAAAGCCGCACGCGGCGGCGATCTCGCCGAGCGATTGATCGGTGTGCACCAGCAGTTCCATGGCCCGGCCGACGCGCTTACCGAGCAGGAAGCGATGCGGCGGCATGCCCATGGTGGCGCGGAAGGCATGGGCAAAATGGCTCGACGATTGCCGGCAGATCGCGGCGAGCTCGCTGACCGTGATGTCGGTGTCGAGATGCGCCGCCAGGTACTCCAGCACCCGGGCCTGCTGCCAGGGAGCAAGCCGGCCGTTGCGGCGATTGACCAGGCGCACCGAACCATAGGCCGAGGTGAAATGCGCGGCCGCGGCGGAGATCACGTGATCGGCAAACAGCCGGCTGACCTCCTGCGGTCGTGCCAGGCCGGGCAACAGGGATCGCGCCAGATGCAGCAACGTCTGGTCGGTGCGTTCAGCGTCGAAGGTGCGGGCTGCGATCTCGATCCGCGAGTCCGGCTGATCATCGAGCACTACGGCGCGCAGCAGGGTCTGCGGAAAGCTGAAATGCACACAGTCGAAGGCGTCGATGAGTTCGGAGGTCCAGTTGTACCTCAGATCGTGCACGTGGAGGCTGCCTTCGGTCATTTCCGAAGTCGGCAAGTGCCGCCCGTCCCACCAGGTGTGACCGGGGTCCATGTGCTTGAGGTGCACCGTGCAGAGAATGGCGTCCTGGATACCGAAGGTCTCGGCGGTATGGCTGTTGTCGCGCATCGGCCGTCGCTCGGCCTGAAATGTCCGCGCCACCACCAGATCGCCGTGCGCCAGCGTCTGCCTCAGGAACCCGGCACTGTAATACGACGCTCCCTCAGGTGGCGTCGCGCGCGTTTGCAGCGGCATACTGGGTACTTCGAGAGATTGCTTGGCGGCAGGATAACGTTTTCCGCCGCCGGCAGTCAAAAGCCGGCGGCGGTACAATACACACAGACGTGCGATCCGCTATTTCGCGACCTTGTAGCTTGCCGCCACCATCAACATGGCGGCCGAGAGCAGCACGAAGGCGAAGGGCAGGGTGGCAAGGTGCGCTACGAACCCGATCAGTGCGGGCCCGGCGAGCAGGCCGAGATAGCCCAGCGTGCTGACGGCGGTGATCGCGAGGCCGGGCGACATGTCCCGGGTACGGCCCGCAGCCGAGAACAGCACCGGTACGAGGTTGGAGGCGCCGATGCCGACGAGGAAATAGCCGACGAGCCCGGCATGAGCCGAGGGAACCAGCAGCACCACGGCGAAGCCGATCGCGCCGATCAGGCCACCAAACACGATGACGCGCCGCTCGCCCAACGCCATCCGGATACGATCACCGGCGAGCCGTCCGCCGGTCATCGCCACGGCGAAGGCGGCATAGCCAAGCCCGGCAAGGCCGATATCGGCGCCGCGTACCGAGGTGAGGAACACGGCACTCCAATCGAGCACCGAGCCCTCGGCGAGGAAGGTCAGGAGGCACAGGATGCCGAGCAGCAGCACGCCGCCCTTGGGCAGAACAAACAGCGGCGACTTCTCCTGCCCGTTGTCGCCGTAGGGCAGCAGCCCACCAAGCGACAAGCCAACCAGCAGCAGCGACACGACGCTGACGACGATAGCCGCCACCAGCGGCGACAGACCGCCCAGCGCCAGCAAGGCGCTAATGCCACCGGCCCCGGCGATGCCGCCGAGGCTGAACAGGCCGTGGAAGCCTGACATCATCGGTCGGCCGCTGTCGCGCTCGACCATCACCGCCTGAATGTTCATCGCCACGTCAACCGTGCCCAGGGAGGCGCCGAAGACGGCGATGGCAACGGCCATGCTGAGCCAGCTGTCAGCTATGGCGAGGAACGGGAAGGCACCGATCATGATCACCGAGGCGACGGCGATCACGGCGCGGCAGCCCCACCTGGCAGTCAGGATGCCGGTGATCGGCATGGCAAAAATCGAGCCGAGACCCAGGCACAGCAGCAACAGGCCGAGCGCGCCTTCATCGAGGCCGAGGCGGAGTTTGGCCAAGGGCACCAGCGGCGCAAAGCCGGCCATGACGATGCCGACCACGAGGAAGATCACCCGGGTGGCGAGCTGTTCCCGCCGGCCGGAGGGGATACGGTCAGTGGCGAATGCGAGAGTGGTCACGGCGGAGATCCAGTGCGGCTTAAAGTCAGGTGGCGCGGTGGACGGTGGTGCCTTGGGCGGCGAAATCTCCGAGCAGGCCGGGATCAGCATCGCCTTCGACCACGAGGCGGGTCAGCGCTTCAGGCCTCGCGACCCGGAATGGCGCAGCGAGGCCAAGCTTGTCGGCAGTCGCGGCGACCACCAGGGCGCGGCTCTGCATCACCATGGCGCGCTTCACTTCGGCTTCGACGGCATCAAGGGCGGAGACGCCGAACGTCAGGTCGATGGCGCAGGTGCCGAGAAAAACCAGATCGGCATAGATGGCCTCGACCGCCTCGACGGTGGTGTTGCCGCTGACGCTGCCGAGTTCGCCGTTGTAGACGCCGCCCAGCATGATGATGGTGACCTGCCGGTGGTCGGCGAGCGCCGCGGCGATGGCGGGAGCGTTGGTGACCACCGTCAGCTCCATGTTGCGCGGTATGGCACGGGCGATGGCATAATTGGTGCTGCCGGCATCGATGAACACGGTGTGCCGCGGCTGCAGCAGTTTTACCGCCTCGGCCGCCAGGCGGGTCTTGGCATCGGCGTCTTTCTCCACCCGGGCCGAAATCGGCAGCGCCACCGGCGCCGGGGCAAGGGCGCCGCCATGGACGCGCCGGCAGTAGCCGGCCTTGGCTAGTTCGCGCAGGTCGCGCCGGACGGTGTCCTCCGACACGCCGAACCGCGCTGCGAGTTCGTTGGCGACGACGCGCCCATCGCTCAGCAGCAGGGCGCGGATCACGTCGTGGCGTTCATCGGTGAGCATGTGCGACTCCATGCGTGGTTATGCACGATATTGCACGAAGACGCACGAATGACAACTGTCGCTAGGGCTGGTCCGCAATCGGGAGGCGGAGCTGCACGCGGAAACCGCCGCCTGGCGGTGAGGCGACGCTCAGCTCACCGCCGAGCAGTTGAGCAATTTCCTCGACGATGGGCAGGCCGAGGCCGGCGCCAGGTTTGTCGCTGTCACCCCGGCTGAAGCGCTTCTGCACTGCGGCCAGCTGCTCGGGCGCAACGCCTTTGCCGGTATCGGCAATCTCGAGCAGCACATCCTCCGCGGCGGCGACGCGAACCGTTGCCTCGGCACCCGGGCCGGCATAGGCGATAGCGTTCTCGATCAGGTTGCTGAGCAGTTCGCCCAGCAGCATCGGGTCGCCGCGGACCAGGGCAGGGCCGTTACCGTCAAAGCCGAGGTCGATCTCGGCGGCATGGGCGCGGACGACGTAGTCGCCCGTGCGATCTCGTGCAAGTTCGTGCAGATCGATGACTGGGAACTGCAGCCGATCGGAGGCGGCCTCGTCGATGCGGGCGAGCAGCAGCAGCTGCGCCAGCACGCGCTCGGCGTGCACCACCGCGGCATCGGCGGTTCGCGCCGCCTCGCGCGCTGCGGCCGGCGTATCGGCGCGAAGCGCCAGCGCCAGCTGTGTGCGGATGATGGTGAGCGGGGTGCGGAGCTGGTGGCTGGCATTACCGGTGAAGTGTCGAAGCGCCTCGAGCGCTGCCGACAGCCGGGTCATGAAGGAGTTGATGGTGTCGACCAGCCCCTGCACCTCACGTGGCACCTGCTGCTCGATCGGGCTGAGGTCATCGAGGGCGCGGCGCGAGATGGCGTCGCGCAAGCGGTAGAGCGGAGCGAGGGAGAACCCCACAGCGAGCCAGAGGATCACCGCCGCGGCGAGAATCAACAGGGCCAGGCGGATGGCGGAGCGCACCAGCAGCGTCTGGGTCAGCTGCGTGCGGGCGATGGTGGTTTCGGCCACCGTGACGGTGAAGGGGATAGCACTGACGCCTGACGACGCCGCCCGCCGCAGCACCGCAACCCGGATCGGCTCACCGCGAAAGCTGGCGTCGGAATAGGCGATGTCGGCCGTCGCGACGTCGGAGGTCGGCAGCGTCTGGTAGCCGGTGATGAAGCCTTCTGGGCCGTCGACGCGGTAGAACACCCGGTCCTGCGCCGCTGAGGTCAGCATTTCCAGCGCCACATAGGGCACGTCGACCTCGAGCGCCCCGTCCTCGGTGACGATCACCCGCTCAGCGATCGCCAGTACCGAGCCGGCGAGCACCCGATCTGACAGCGAGGTGGCGGTGTCGCGGGCCTCGCGCCAGGTGTCGACCACCGCCAATGCCGCGACGGCGAGCAGCGCCACCATCAGCCAGAGCAGCAGGCGCCGGCGCAGCGAGTAGGGCCGCGTCATCATCAGTCGGCGATCCGGTCGAGATAATAGCCAAGCCCGCGCGCCACCCGCACGGTGAGGGCGTAAGGCGCGAGCCGGCGGCGGAGGCGCGAGATGTACTGCTCGACCGCGTTCTCGCTGAGGTCGTCGTCGAAGGCGGCGAGCGATTCGATGATCGATTGCTTGGCCACCACCTTGCCGGCCTTGTGCAGCAGCGTTTCGAGCACGCTCAGCTCGCGCGCCGGGATGTCGAGCGTCTGGCCGAAGGCCGACAGGGTGCGCGATACGGTATCGAGCTCGATGCTGCCAAAGGCGATACTCGAATTGTGCAGCCCGGCCTGGCGGCGCAGCAGCACGCGGATGCGGGCCTCCAGTTCCGACACTTCGAATGGCTTGGTCATATAGTCATCGGCGCCGAGGTCGAGGCCGCGCACCCGTTCGTCGAGCGCCCCGCGGGCGGTGAGGACCAGCACCGAAGAGGGGTTGCGGCGGCCCCGCATGCGCCGGAGCACGTCGAGCCCATCCATTTCAGGCAGGCTCAGGTCGAGCACCACCAGATCGAAGGTTTCGGTCGTGAGCACCGCGTCGGCCGAAACACCGTCATGCACCACATCGACCGCATAGCCGGCGACGCGCAGCACCGCGGCGAGGCCATCGGCCAAGGTCCGGTTGTCTTCCACCACCAAGATACGCATCACTCGCTCCCCGCGCCCACGGTAGAGCGAGATCAGGAAAAGTTGCAGACTTTTCCGGTTCGATCGCGCGACCAATACAAAAGACCCTGAGCAAGAGCGCGGTCGGAGAACGCGATCTTGCTCAGGTTTGAGCGTGGCGCGTTGCCCATAGCCCTTGTGGAGCGGGCAGGGGAGCGGGCATGGTCGCGCCATGCTGCGTCTGTTTGCCATCCTCCTGCTGCTCGTCACGTCTCCGACCCTGGCCCAGGGGATGAAGGTGTTTCCGGCGCTCGGTGGAGCGGCCGAGGCGCGGACGGTGACGGTGTATTCGTCGCTCGACGAGCCGCTGGCGCGCCCGATGATCGCAGCGTTCCAGGCCGCTAATCCCGATATCGCCGTGGCCTACGAAGACCTGCAGACCGTCGATATCTACGACCGGGTCGTTGCCGAATCCGATGCCGGGGCCCCGACCGCCGATTTCGCCTTTTCCTCGTCGATGGACCTGCAGGTGAAGCTGGCCAATGATGGCTATGCGCAGGAGAGCAGCGTGCCGCTATCGGCGAGCTGGCCGCGTTGGGCCAACTGGCGCAACACCGCCTATGCGCTGACCTACGAGCCCGCGGTGTTCATCTACCACAAGCCGAGCTTTGCCGGGTCGAAGCCGCCGTCGACGCGGGCCGAGCTGATCCAGTACCTCGAGGCCAATGCCGATGCGATCCATGGCCGGATCGGCACCTACGACATCGAGCGCTCCGGCGTCGGCTTCATGTTCTTCTCGCGCGACCAGGAGCAGTATTCGGACCTCTGGACGCTGGTCGGCGCCATGGGCGCGGCGGGGGTCAAGCTCTACTCGACCACCTCGGCGATCGTCGACCGCGTCGCCGACGGCCGGTTCGTCTTCGGCTACAACATCCTTGGCTCCTATGCCGCCGAGGCGGCGGCGCGGAACCCCGATCTCGGCATCGTCCTGCCGGCCGATTACACCATCGTCACCTCGCGCATCGGGCTGGTGCCGAAGGCCGCGGCCAACCCGGACCTGGGCCGTCGCTACCTCGCCTTCTTCATGTCGGCCGAGGGTCAGACGATCATGGCGCAACAGCTGCAGATCGCGGCGCTCAACCCCAGCGTTACCGGCGACAACACCGCCAACGCCATGCAACTGGCGCTCGGCAACCAGCTCCGGCCGGTGCCGGTCAGCCCCGGGCTGATGGTCTATCTCGATCAGGTAAAGCGAGCCCGGCTGATCCGGCGCTGGAACGACGCGCTGAGCATCCAGTAGGTAGGGCGCACCCGTCGTCTGGGAGAGGGCGCGTCAGCTTCACGACAGCTTGCTGTGCTCTGGTCCAGCCTGGCCGAGGCGCAACAGCGTCCGGTCGAGGAGTCTGGGAGGACCCCCGCAGTTTTGATCAGCGTTGCCGCAACCCCGCGGCAGCCCGCGCTGTTTCATCGCGGGGTATTCCCCCTGGATCGAAATAACGACGGTCGGCGTTGCGTCGGCCGCATTGGAGGACAAGCAATGAAGCATCTCGTCGCGACTGCCTTGCTGGCGGGCGCCTTGGCGCTGCCCACCGCGGCCTTTGCCGCCGACTATTCGATCATGGCGCCTGCCGCGCCCGGTGGCGGCTGGGACCAGACCGCCCGCTCGATGCAGGAGGCGCTCACCGCCGAGGGCATTTCCGGCAATGTGCAGGTTACCAATGTGCCGGGCGCCGGCGGCACCATCGGCCTCGCGCAGTTCGTGCAGGAGGCCAATGGCAACCCGTCCAAGCTGATCGTCGGCGGCTACGTGATGGTCGGCGCGATCCTCACCAACAAGGCGCCGGTGACCCTCGACGCGGTGACGCCGATTGCCCGGCTCACCGGCGAGTACGAAGTGATCGTCGTGCCGGCGGCTTCCGACATCCAGGACCTCGCCGGTCTCGTCGCCAAACTGAAGGCCGATCCCGGCTCGGTGTCGTGGGCTGGCGGCTCAGCTGGCGGTACCGACCACATCACCGCCGGCCTCTTTGCCAAGGCCGTCGGCGTCGACCCGAAGCTCGTCAACTACGTGGCCTTCTCGGGTGGCGGCGAAGCGCTCGCCGCCGTGCTCGGCAGCCAGGTGACGGTGGGTATTTCAGGCTATGGCGAATTCCAGTCGCAGGTGGAAGCCGGTGCGCTACGCGTCATCGGGGTTTCGTCGCCCGAGAAGGTGGCCATCATCAACGGGCCGACCTTCAAGGAAGGCGGCGTTGACCTGGTGGTGCAGAACTGGCGCGGCGTGTGGGCCGGTCCTGGCCTCAGCGCCGAGCAGACCGCCGCGATCGGCGCCGATATCGAAAAGTTGGTGAACTCGGCTTCGTGGACGAAGATCCTCGAGACCAAGGGCTGGAACAACACCTACCTGGCCGGTGACGCGTTCAAGACCCAATTGGCCACCGAGATCACCTCCACCGAGGCAATTCTCAAGGACGTCGGTCTCGTGCAATGATCGAGCCCATGGCTCAGGCAAACAAGCAGCGCCGCCCTGACTGGGCGGCGCTGGTCATCGCTGCGGGTCTGTTGGCTCTCGCGCTGCTGGTTGCGTGGGACGCCTCGCGGCTGGGCGCCGGTGGCGCCTATGCCCGGATCGGACCGCAGACCATTCCCTATGCGATCGCCATCTGCCTTGGCGGCCTCGCCATCTGGACCGCAATTGCCGCCTATCGGCACGATTTTCCCGAGCGCGAGCAGCAGGATTTTCCGCCTGTACTGTGGATCGTCGGCGGACTTGTCGCGCAGATGGCGCTGATCAAGTTCACCGGCTTTTCGATCGCGACCGGCATCCTGTTCGCCATGACGGCGCGGGGCCTGGGCAAGGTTTCACTGCCGCTGGCGCTGCTGAGCGGCATCCTCATTTCGGGCTTCGTCTGGTTCGTGTTCGCCCGCCTGCTGCAGCTGACGCTGCCCGCCGGTCCGCCCGAGCAGCTGTTGATCCAGGGTTTTGACCTCATCACCGCGCCGTTCAAGGCCGCTCCGGGGAGCGCCAGCTGATGGATACCTTCGCCCTGCTGCTGCAGGGGCTTTCGGTTGCGATCCAGCCGATCAACCTGTTGTACGCCCTGGTCGGCGTGACGCTCGGCACCGCCGTCGGCGTGCTGCCCGGCATCGGGCCGGCGACCACCGTGGCACTGTTGCTGCCGGTCACCTACAAGCTCGATCCCGCCGGGTCACTGATCATGTTCGCTGGGATCTACTATGGCGGCATGTATGGCGGCTCGACCACTTCGATCCTGCTCAACACGCCCGGCGAAAGCGCCTCGATCGTCACGGCGCTCGAGGGTAACAAGATGGCCAAGGCGGGCAGGGGTGGTCCAGCCCTCGCCACCGCGGCCATCGGCTCGTTCGTTGCCGGCCTGATCGCCACCATCGCGCTCGCCTTCCTCGCCCCGTGGGTGGTGAAGTTCGCGCTTGCCTTCGGGCCGCGCGAGTATTTCGCGCTGATGGTGCTGGCTTTCGTCACGGTCTCGGCGGCGTTCGGCGATTCCGCCCTGCGCGGGCTGACCTCGCTGTTCATCGGCCTGACGCTGGGGATCATCGGCATTGACCTGCAGACCGGGCAGGCGCGGCTGAGTTTCGGCATTCCCGACTTGCTCGACGGGGTGGAGGTCACGACGCTGGCCGTCGCCATGTTCGCTATCGGCGAGACGCTGTTCGTCGCGGCACAGGGCAAGCGCGCGCCCGAAACGGTGGAGCCGGTGCGCGGCTCCTTATGGATGAGCGCCAAGGACTGGGCCCGGTCGTGGAAGCCGTGGCTGCGCGGCACCGTTATCGGCTTTCCGATCGGCGCCATGCCGGCCGGCGGCGCCGAGATCGGCACGTTCTTCTCTTATGCGGCGGAAAAGAAACTCTCCAAGCACCCAGAGGAGTTCGGCCATGGCGCCATCGAAGGTGTCGCCGGACCGGAGGCCGCCAACAACGCTTCGGCTGCCGGTACCCTGGTGCCGCTGCTGACGCTGGGGCTGCCGACCTCGGCGACCGCGGCGATCATGCTGGCCGGCTTCCAGCAATACGGCCTGCAACCCGGGCCGCTGCTGTTCACCTCGAACCCGCAGCTGGTCTGGGGCCTGATCGCCAGCCTGTTGATCGCCAACCTGATGCTGATTGTCCTCAACCTGCCGCTGATCGGGCTGTGGGTGAAGCTGCTCACCATCCCGAAACCCTGGCTCTATGCCGGCATCCTGCTGTTCGCGACGCTCGGCACTATCGGCGCCAACCCGTCGGTGTTCGAGCTCGGCATGCTGCTGGCCTTCGGCCTGCTGGGTTATGGCTTGCGGCTGTTCCATTTCCCGATCGCTCCCGTAGTGGTGGGGCTGATCCTCGGCCCGATGGCCGAGCAGCAGTTGCGGCGGGCGCTGGCCATCTCGCAGGGCGATGTGATGGTGCTGTTCACCTCGCCGATCTCGGCGACGCTGCTGGCGCTGGCGGCGCTGGCGCTGATCGTGCCCCTGATCCTCAGGGCGCGCGGCAAGGGCGAAGTGCTGGCGGCGGTTGCTGCCGACAACGACTGACGCCTGCAACGCACGCATGGCTTGCCTGCCTTCCCGCCCACTGCCGGAGGCAGGCAAGCCTTCCCATTTATGGGGGGACGAAAGGACCTCCAGATGACCCGCAAGCCCAGCCTTCTCCGTGACGTCTTCAGCATTTTCGGCGCTGCCAACGCGGCCGCTGCCGCGACGCAGGCCGGCCGCGTTCCGACCGCCCGCGACCTGCGTACCTTGGGCATCGAGCCCAAACAGTTCCGCGCCATCGGTCGCTGACCGGCCAAGGCGCTGGAAATGACGTTGCGCGCGGCACCGGTCCCGCGCAACGCGATGCTCTTTGCCTCGCCCGAGGGGAATAAGTCCTCCGGATCAACGCACTAGGCTTTGACGCGGGCTGCCGGTTTCGTGTTTCTCGCCTCACCGAATCCTCGGTTCATTCCGATTTTTCCGCTGGGGCATAATGAACAAGCTTTTCACCGCGGCCGTTGCCGCCATTCTCCTGGGGACCGCGCCGGTGCTGGCGCAGACCACCGAGATCCTCAACGTCTCCTATGACATTTCGCGCGAGCTGTTCGATGCGGTGAACGCCAAGTTCGTCCCGTCCTACAAGGCCTCGGCCAACGCCGACGTGAAGGTCAACCAGTCGCATGCCGGCTCGTCCAAGCAGGCCGGCCTGATCCTCGAGGGGCTGGAAGCCGATGTGGTCACCTTCAACCAGGTGATCGACGTCGATACGCTGGCCAAGGGCGAGTTCGTCACCGCGGACTGGAAGTCGAAGTTCGCCAATAACGCATCGCCGTTCTACTCGCTGCCGGCCTTCCTCGTGCGTGAGGGCAACCCCAAGGGCGTCAAGGACTGGGCCGATCTCGCTCGCGACGACGTCAAGATCATCTTCCCGAACCCCAAGACCTCGGGCAATGGCCGCTATACCTATCTCGCCGCCCGCGCCTGGGCGACCGAGGCGTTTGCCGGCGACGAGGCCAAGATCGAGGAATACCTGAAGAAGGTGTTCTCGAACGTTCCGGTGTTCGAGACCGGCGGCCGCGCCGCCACCACGACTTTCGTCGAGAACAAGATCGGCGACGTGCTGATCACCTTCGAGGCCGAAGTGCTCGGCACCATCAAGCAGCTCGGCGACGACCAGTATGACGCAGTGATCCCGTCGGTCAGCCTGCTGGCCGAATTCCCGATCGCCGTGGTCGACAAGGTGGTCGATAAGCGCGGCACCCGCGAGATCGCCACTGCCTACCTCAACTACCTCTATTCGCCCGAGGGCCAGGACATTGCCGGCGCGCTGTTCCACCGCGTCCACGAGGCCGCGGCCGTCGAGAAGTACAAGGCGCAGTTCCCTGAGGTGCGCCTCGTGACCGTCGAGGACGTGTTCGGCGGCTGGGACAAGATCAAGGCCGACCACTTCGCCGAAGGCGGCCTGCTCGACAAGGTGTTCGTCAACCAGTAGGGCCGGGCTTTGACCAGCCTCGATACGGCGCGGGAGGCACCCCGCGCCGTTGCCTTTGGAACGCGCCTGCCGAAGGCGCGAAAGCCCGGTCGCAGGTATCTGCTGCCGGGCTTCGGGCTGACCTTCGGCATCACGGCGCTCTACCTCGTCCTGATCGTGGCGCTGCCGCTGGCGGCAATGCTGCTCAAGACCTTCAGCCTCGGCTGGCCGGAGTTCTGGCGCATCGTCTCGTCGCCACGGGCGATTTCGGCCTACTGGATCACCTTCTCCTCCGCCGCTGCCGCAGCGGTGTTCAACGGCTTTTTCGGCCTGCTGCTAGCCTGGGTGCTGGTGCGCTACGAATTCCCCGGCAAGCGCATCATCGACGGGCTGGTCGACCTGCCATTCGCGTTACCGACCGCTGTCGCCGGCCTCGCGCTGGTGACGCTGTTCGGTCCGGCCGGCTGGTATGGGCAAATCCTCGTGCCGCTCGGGGTCACTGTCACCCACGCGCAGCTTGGCATCATCGTCGCCATGGCCTTCACCTCGCTGCCCTTCGTGGTGCGTACGGTGCAGCCGGTGCTGGAGGACATTCCCGAGGACGTGCAGGAGGCAGCCCGGCTGCTCGGCGCGACGCCGTTCCAGGTGTTCTCGCGGGTGATCCTGCCGCTGATCCTGCCGGCTTTCACCACCGGTGTGGTGCTCTGCTTTGCCCGCGCCATCGGCGAGTTCGGCGCCGTGGTGTTCATTGCCGGGAACCTGCCGGGGATGACCGAAATCGTCTCGCTGCTGATCTTCATCCGGCTCGACGAGCACAATTACCCGGCCGCCGCCGCGCTCGCGACCGTGCTGCTAGCGACCGCGTTCGTCACCCTGTTCCTCACCAACCTGCTTCAGGCCTGGCAGCTCCGCTATGCAGACAAATCCCGCTGAAGCGTCGCTCCCGGCCGATCCGCGCCGCCCGCAATCCGCGGTGGCGTGGGGGCTGATCGGGCTCGCCTACCTGATGGCCGGCGCCGTGCTGCTGGTGCCGTTGCTGCTGATCGTCGTCACCGGCTTTCGCGAAGGCGTCGGCGTCTATCTCGCCAACATCGTCGAGCCCGAAACGCTGCACGCGATCTTTCTCACCGTGCTGGCGGCGATCGTCGTGGTGCCGATCAATGTCGGGTTCGGCATCGCCGCCGCCTGGCTGGTCACGCGCTACGAATTCCGCGGCAAACGGCTCCTCATCACCTTCATCGAGATCCCGTTCTCGGTGAGCCCGATCGTGGCCGGTGTCATCTACCTGTTCCTCTATGGCGGGCAGGGGCTGCTTGGCCCGCTGCTGGCGCAGTTCGACCTCAAGCTGATGTTCACGGTGTGGGCGATCTTCCTCGTCTCGCTGTTCGTCACCTCGCCGTTCGTGGCGCGCGAGCTGATCCCGCTGATGCAGCAGCAGGGCGGCGAAGACGAGGAGGCGGCGCTGTCGCTCGGCGCCAACGGCCGGCAGATCTTCTGGCACGTAACGTTGCCCAACATCCGCTGGGCGCTGCTCTATGGCGCGGTGCTGTGCAATGCCCGGGTGATCGGCGAGTTCGGCGCGGTGTCGGTGGTTTCGGGCGCCATCCGCGGCCAGACCAACACGCTGCCGCTGCAGATCGAGCTCTTGTTCAACGATTTCAACGTCACCGGCGCCTTCGCCGCCGCCTCGACGCTGGCGCTGCTGGCCGTGCTCACCATCATCCTCAAGTCGGCGCTCGAGCGGAAGACCGGGCACTAGCGGTGGATTGAGGCCCGGCGCTGACGCCGGGCCCGTTCTCGCTACTCCGCGGCTGCCGCCTGCGTGGCAGGGGTGCCGCTGATGAACAGCAGCGCGGCCAGCGCGGCGACCGCCGCGACGATCATCGCCCCGAAGAATGCCGCCTGGAAGCCGGCCAGCAGGTCTGAGCCGCTTCCCGCCGCCACCGCCACCATGGCGGCGAGGCCGATGGCCGAGCCGACCTGATAGGTGGTGCTGATCAGGCCAGAAGCGAGCCCGGTCTGCTCGGGGCGTGCGCTGGACATGCCGGCCATGGTGGCCGGGATGTAGGCCAGCGCCATGCCCAGCGCGGCCAGCAGCGAGGCTGGCAGCACGTCGACCCAGAAGTCACCGTCGGCGGGCACGCGGGTGAAGAGGAACAGCGCAACTGCCATGGCGAGCAGGCCGGCCACGAGGTTGGCCTTGATGCCGAAGCGGCCGACCAGCCGGCCCGACAGCCAGACCATCAGCACCATGATGGTGATGGTCATCGGCACCAGCGCCAGGCCGCTATAGAGCGCCGACAGCCCCAGCACCTGCTGCAGGTAGAGGTTGAGGTAGAACCACAGCGGAATCCACGCCGCGCCGAGCAGCGCCATCAGCAGGTTCGCAGCCGCGAGGTTCGGGGTCGCGAAGATCGAAAGCGGTAGCAAGGGCTGCCGGCCCATGGCCTGCAGCACGACAAAGCCGACGAACAGCAGCGCCGCCACACCGAGCAGGGTCAGCGTCGTGGGCGATGACCATTGTCCCGGACCGGTGGTGACGATGGCATAGACCGCCAGCGACAGCGCACCGGTGATGGTGATGGCGCCGAGCCAGTCGATCCGGCCGGTGCCGCCATGCACCCGCGGCAACAGGGCAGGGGTCAGCAGCAGCACCAGCGCGCCGAGCGGGACGTTGACGAGGAAGGTCCAGGGCCAGCTCAGCCACTCGGTGATGACGCCGCCGAGGAACACCCCAGCGGTGCCACCGGCAGCGGCGGCGGCGCCCCAGACACCGAACGCCTTGCCGAGCTCGCGACCATCATGCGCGAACAGCTGCATCAGCAGCACCAGCGCCGACGGCGCAATCAGCGCTGCGCCAACACCCTGGATGGCGCGGCCGGCGATCAGCATGGCCTGAGAGCTCGCGACACCAGCCAGAATCGAGGCCGCGGTCAGGATGACGAAGCCGAGCGCGAACATGCGGCGCGCCCCGAACACGTCGCTCAGCTTGCCGCCGAGCAGCAACAGGCCACCAAAGGCGACGACATAGGCGTTGAAGATCCAGCTGAGGTTCTCGGGCGAGAAACCGAGCTGGGTCTGGATCGCCGGCAGGGCGACGCCGACGATCGAGGTATCGAGAATGACGATGAACTGGGCGGCGCTCAGCAGCGCGAGGCCCCACCACCGCCGTGGATCGGGTTGCATTGGAAAGGTCCTTTCGACTGGTCCGGCGCGGGAGTCGCGCGGCATCGATCGAGGTGCCTAAGGGTTCCAATGTTTGGAGGGTCAAGCCTCAGTGCAACTGCGCGATGCCGAAGCGCGGGCGGTTTGCCGGACGGCCCGAAGACGGCACGGCAGCGGCGATCTTCTCGATGATCGGGCAGCTCGGCCGGTCATCGCCGTGGCAGGTTTCAGCCAGGTGCTGCAGCGTCTCGCTCATCGCGGCGAGGGCGCGCGCCTTCTCGGCCAGTACCGCGATATGCGCGCGGGCGATCGCCTTGACGTCGGCGCTGGCCCGGTCGCGATCGCGCCACAGCGTCAGCAGGTCGCGCATCTGCTCGACCGAGAAGCCGAGGTCACGAGCCCGATTGATGAAGCGCAGCGCATGCAGATCGTCGTCGAGATAGACCCGGTAGCCGGACTCGGTCCGGTGCGGGGCGGCGACCAGCCCGATCGATTCGTAGTAGCGGATCATCTTGGTGGAGATGCCGGTGGCCTTCGCGGCCTGTCCGATGTTCATCCAATGCCTCCTTGTCAGCAGGAGGCGGATACACCTTCCCATGATGGGAAGGTCAAGTCCGGGTCAGCCCCAGCTGAGCGGGATCACGTCGACGATCTCGCCCGGCGGCACGCCCGGCGAATCCTCAGGCACGACGATCAGTGCGTCGGCCAGCGCCAGCGAGGTCGAGTGGCTCGAGTCGGTTTCGAAGATCGGCTCGACCTGCAGGAAGCCGATGTCGTTGCGGCTGAGTGTCGCCCGCATGAAGTGCCGGCGCGGCCCATTCGGCGGCAGGCCGAGCAGGGTGGGGACGCCAATGCGCGGCCAGAACGGATCGATGTGGCCGGTGAGCGCTCTGAGCGCCGGCTTCAGGATCACGGTGGCCGTTACCAGCGCCGAGACTGGGTTGCCCGGCAGGCCGAACACCAGCGTCTTGCCGCGGGTGCCGAACATCAGAGGCTTGCCCGGTCGCATCCTGAGCTTCCAGAAATCCACCTCGACGCCCAGGTCGCGCAGCACTTCCTGGACGTAATCGCGCTCGCCAACGCTGGCACCGCCAGTGGTGACCAGCATGTCGACGCCCTGGTCGAAGGCGCCGAGCAGCGCCGCCTCGAGCTTATCCTTGTCGTCAGCGACGATGCCGAGGTCGATCACCTGTTCGGCCCAGGGCGCCAGCAGCGGGATCAGCCCGTAGGTGTTCGAGGCAATGATCTGGTCCGGCCCGAGCGGCGTGCCCGGCGCTACCAGTTCGTCGCCGGTCGCCAGCACGGCTATCCGGGGTCGGCGCGTCACGGTCAAGGTCGGGTGGTTGGCCGAAGCGGCGAGGTTCAGCATTGCCGGGGTCAGCGCCACACCCGCCGGCAGCAGCTCGGCGCCGCGCTTGAAGTCAAAGCCCTGCTTGCGGACGCTCTGGCCGGGCTTGGGCACCTTCTCGAAGCTGATCTGGTTGCCCTTGGCCGTCGCTTCTTCCTGCATGATCACCGCATCGGCGCCGATCGGCAACGGCGCGCCGGTGAAGATGCGGACGCACTGGCCATGCTCCATCATGCCGACGAAGCGGGCACCGGCCTGCGAGGTGCCGGCCAGCTTCAGCGGCTGGCCCGGCACCACCTCGGCGGCGCGTACGGCGTAGCCGTCCATGGCGCTGGCATCGAACGGCGGCTGGCTGTGCCGCGCCACCAGTGGCTGGGCGAGCACGCGGCGATGCGCGCGGACCAGTGGCAGCGCCTCGCTGCCGAGCTTGGGCAGCTTCCTGAAGATCCGCTCGATGGCTTCGTCGACCGGCATCATCGGTGGAAATCACCCGACTTGCCGCCCGATTTTTCCTCGAGCTGGATGGAGGTCACCCGCATGGCGCGATCATGCGACTTGGCCATGTCGTAGAGGGTCAGCGCGGCGACTGAAGCCGCCGTCATCGCCTCCATCTCGACTCCGGTCTGCGCTGTGGTCTCGGCGGTCGCCGTCACCAGCAGGGCAGGGCCGTCGCCTTCGATCTCAACGCTCACCTTGGTCAGCGGAATCGGATGGCAGAGCGGGATCAGCTCGGAGGTTTTCTTGGCCGCCATGATGCCGGCGACGCGGGCTACGGCCAGGGCATCGCCCTTCTTCAGTTCGCCGCCAAGGATCAGCGCCACTGTCTCGGGCTTGGCTTCCAGCCGCGCTGTTGCCACCGCCCGGCGGCGAGTCGTGGCCTTGTCGCCGATATCGACGATATGCGCTTCCCCCCGCTGGTTGAGGTGGGTGAGCGCCATCAGCCGTGCAGCAGCTTGATGGTTGCGGCGGTGACGTCGTCCTGGCGCATCAGGCTCTCGCCGACGAGGAAGGTGCCGATGCCGGCATGCTCGAGCTTCACCAGGTCGGCATGGGTGTTGACGCCGCTTTCCGACACCAGGTGCACCCCCTGCGGCACGCCGCCGGCGAGGGTCACCGAGGTGTTGAGCGTCGTCTCGAAGGTGCGCAGGTTCCGGTTGTTGATGCCGATGAACTCGGCATTCAGGCCCAGCGCCCGATCGAGCTCGATCTGGTCGTGCACTTCCACCAGCGCATCCATCCGCCATTCCTCGGCGGCGTCGAGCAGGTAGCGCGCGGTGTCGTCGTTGACCGCGGCGAGGATGATCAGGATGCAGTCGGCGCCCCAGGCGCGGCTCTCGGCCACCTGGTAGGTCTCGAACAGGAAATCCTTGCGCAGCACCGGGAGCTTGGTGGCGTTGCGCGCCTCGATCAGGTAGCCCGGCGCGCCCTGAAAGCTCGGGCGATCGGTGAGCACGGATAGACAGGAGGCGCCACCCAGTTCATAGGCCCGGGCGATCTCGGCTGGGTTGAAGTCGGGACGGATCAGGCCCTTGGAGGGGCTCGCCTTCTTCACTTCGGCGATCAGCGCGAACTGGTTGTCAGCCCGCTTCTTTTTCAGCGCCGAGAGGAACCGCCGCACCGGAGGCGCGTCATGCGCTTCGGCGACCACCTCGTTCCAGGGGCGGAGGGTCTTCGCCGCGGCGATTTCCTCGCGTTTGTAGATTTCGATCTGGGAGAGGATGTCGGACATGGGTCAGCTGTTCGATACGGAAATGAGTTTGTCGAGCGTCAATTTGGCGCGGCCGGAGTCAATCTCGCGGGCCGCAAGGTCGGCGCCGAGCTTCAGCGTGTCGGCGCGGCCGGCGACGATGAACGCGGCGGCGGCGTTGAGCAGCACGATATCGCGATAGGGGTCTTTCACCCCATCCAGCAGCCCGCGCAGCCGCGAGGCGTTGTAGGCCGGGTCAGCGCCCTTGAGGTCGGCCATGGTGGCGCGCGGCAGGCCGGCATCCTCCGGGGTGATCTCGAAACTGCGCAGGTCCCCGCCCTTAATCGAGGCGACGAAGCTCGGGCCGGTGGTCGAGAGCTCATCGATGCCATCGGCGCCATGCACGACCCAGGCCGAAATGGCGCGGTTGGCAAGCAGCGCCGCGGCGACCGGTTCGACCCATTTCTTGTCGTAGACACCCAGCATGTAGCGGCGGGCGCCGGCCGGGTTCGACTGCGGCCCCAGGAGGTTGAACATGGTGCGGGTGCCCATCTCCATGCGGGTGGGGCCGACATGCTTCATCGCTGGGTGATGCGCGGGCGCAAACATGAAGCCGATGCTGGCCTCGCGGATGCACTGGCTGATCTTGTCGGGCCCGATATCGGTTTTGATGCCAAGCGCCTGCAGCACATCGGAGGCGCCCGACCTGGAACTGAGCGCGCGGTTGCCGTGCTTGGCCACTGGAACGCCGGCGCCCGCCACGACGATCGACGTCGCGGTCGAAATGTTCAGCGTCTCCGCCCCGTCGCCACCGGTGCCGACGATATCGATGATGCTGTCCGGGGCGTCGACCGCCACCGGCACCATCTTGTCCCGAAGGATCGACACGGCCGCGGCGATCTCGCCGACCGTCTCGCCCTTCACCCGCATGCCCATCAGGAACGCGCCGATCTGGCTCGGCGTCGCTTCGCCATCCATGATCGTGGTCATCACGGCGCGCATTTCTTCGCCGGTCAGATCCTGGCGCGATGCGATCTTGTTGAGAGCTCCCTTGATATCCATCACGCGGCCTTCCTGAGGTTGAAGTCGCGGGCGAGGTTGAGGAAGTTCTGCAGGATCGCGTGCCCGTTTTCCGACGCGATGCTCTCGGGGTGGAACTGCACGCCGTGGCTCGGGTAGTTCCGGTGCTGCATGCCCATGATCAGCCCGTCATCGGTGGAGGCGGTCACCTCCAGCACATCCGGCAGGCTCTGCGGTCTGACGATCAGCGAGTGGTAGCGCGTCGCCTCGAAGCCGGAATTCAGCCCGCGGAACAGGCCCTTGCCGCTGTGATTGATCTTGCTGGTCTTGCCGTGCATCAGCTGCGGCGCGCGGATCACCTCGCCGCCCATCGCCTGGCCGAGCGCCTGGTGCCCAAGGCACACTCCAAGGATCGGCGTTGTCGGCGCGAAGCGCTCGATCAGGCTGAGGCAGATGCCGGCCGTATCGGGGGTCGCCGGGCCCGGCGACAGTACAATGGCTTCCGGCGCGATCGCCGCGACCTGATCGAGGGTGATCTTGTCGTTGCGCCACACCTCGGACTCGCCGCCCAGTTCGCCCAGAAAGTGGACGAGGTTGTAGGTGAAGCTGTCGTAGTTATCGATGACGAGGAGGCGCATGTCTCAGGTTCCAGGCTCGGACGTTATGTAAAACACCGGGTCATTCCCGCGAAAGCGGAAATCACAGAATCAGAGCTGCCCCCCGCCATCGTAGAGTGCTCATTGGCCAACCCGCGCTTCGCCGGCATAGCGGAGCGCCTCTTCTGCGGCGCTGAACAGGGCGCGCGCCTTGTTCTCGCATTCGAGCTGCTCGAGCTCGGCCTTGCTGTCGGCGACGATGCCGGCGCCCGACTGCACGTAGATCTTGCCCTTGGCGACGATCGCGGTGCGCAGCACGATGCAGGTATCCATCGTGCCGTCAGCGCCGAAATAGCCGACGCAGCCGCCATAGATGCCGCGGCGCGATTTCTCGAGTTCGTCGATGATCTCCATCGCCCGGACTTTTGGCGCGCCCGAGACCGTGCCGGCAGGGAAGCCGGCGGCCAGTGCATCGACAAAATCGTATTTCGGGTCGAGGTCGCCCACGACGTTCGAGACGATGTGCATGACGTGCGAGTAGTACTCGAGGAAGAACTTGTCGGTAACCTCGACGCTACCGATCTTGGCCACCCGGCCGACGTCGTTGCGGCCGAGGTCGAGCAGCATCAAGTGCTCGGCCAGTTCCTTGGGGTCGCTCAGCAGCTCGTCCGCCAGTTCCTTGTCGCGCGTCGGCGTGGCGCCACGTTTGCGGGTGCCGGCGATGGGGCGGATGTTGACCTTGCCGTCCTGCACCTTGACCAGGATTTCCGGGCTTGAGCCCGCGACGGCGAAATCGCCGAAATCCAGCATGTACATGTAGGGCGAGGGGTTGGTGCGGCGCAGCGCGCGATAGAGCGCGGTCGGCGGCAGCGTGAACTCGGCCTCGAAGCGCTGGCTCAGCACCACCTGGAAGATGTCGCCGGCCCGGATGTATTCCTTGGCGTCCTCGACCATGCGGGCATACTGCTCGACGCTGGTGTTGGACTTGACCGCGATGGCGTCGATATCGGGCGGGGTCGAGGTGTAGGGCAGGGTGCGCCCCATGCGGCCAACGGCATCATCGATGCGGCTCTGCGCACCTTCCCAGGCCTGCCGGGCGGTCACGCCCGGGCGGATGTAGACCGGCGCAGTGAGATAGAGTTCGTCCTTCAGCGTATCGAACACAGCGAGCACGGTGGGCCGCATCAGGATCGCCTCGGGGAAACCCAGCGGATCCTCGTGGCGGTCGGGCAGCACCTCCATCAGGCGCACCATGTCGTAGCCGAGATAGCCGTAGATGCCGGCCGCAGTCGAGGGAAGACCGGGCGGCACTTCGGCCTGGCTCTCCGCCACCAGGGCGCGCAGCACATCGAGCGGCGGCTCGCTGACCGGGGTGAAGGCGTCGGGCGTCAGGCCGGCATTGCGATTGATGCTTGCCTGGCCTTTCTCGACCTTGAGGATGATGTCCGGATCGAAGCCGATCATCGAGTAGCGCCCGACCGTGGCGCCATCCTGCACGCTTTCGAGCAGGAAGGTGTTCTTCCGCCCCTCGGCGAGCTTCAGGTAGGCGCCGATCGGCGTTTCCAGATCGGCGACGACGCGCCGGAAGACGATCTGGGCGCGGCCGGCGTCGTAGCCCGCCGCGAAGGCGCCGTACTGGTCGTCAGCGGTCATTGCAGGGCGCCGGTATCGGTAAGTTGCTTCAGGACCTGCTCGTTGATCCTGAGGCCGGCTTCCGACTTCAGCCCGGTCAGCAGATCGCTGTAGAGCGCATCACGGCTCGACTCTTCGACGAACTTCTTGATCTCGGCCGTCTGGTCGGAGGTGCCCTGGTTCACTTCGACCACCTGGAACACCACGTGGTCGCCGTCGCCGTTCACCGCCGAGCCGAAATGCGTCGGGCCGCCGTTGAAGATCTCATTGGCTACCGCCTGGTTCAGCACGGTCGTGCCGTCGCCAGCGCGCTTCAGCGGCTGGCTGAGGATCGGGAACTGGCCGATGCTGCTGGCAACGTCGGCAAATGCGGTGCCGGCCTTCACCTGCTCGAGCAGCTTGGCTGCTTCGGCGGTGACGGCTTCGTCGGTCTTGGCATTGGTCCAGGCAGTGATCACCGCGTCGCGGACCTCGTCGAGCGTCTGGTCTCGCGCGTCCTCGACCTGCTTGAGGTCGAACCAGAGGTTGCGGGTCGAGCTCAGCTGGATTGTCGGAGCGAGGTTGCCCTGCTCGGCCTTGAACACCGCGGTGGCGATGCGCTGCGCATCCTCGGGGCCGACGTCCGGGCTGTTGGCGAGCTCCGCACCGGTTTCGGTCAGCGGGACGGTCACGGTGTGGAGGCCAAAGCGCTCGGCGATCTCCGGCAGCGGCTTGAACGCGGCCCGCAGTTCCTCGATCTGGTCGAGCACGTCGGTGTATTCGTTGCGGGCCTGGGTGAGCGCCAACTGCTTGGCGATATCGGCCTTGGCGTCCTCGAGGCTGATGACGCCCCCCGGCTCGATCGCCGAAACGGTGACGGCGCGCTTCGAGCCGATGCCCTCGATGATGACGTAGTCGTTCAGCGCCAGCCCGAACGCCGCGTCAGCCAGGCTGCTGTCGGTGATCTCGGTCTTGCTGAGGTTGCCCAGATCCTGGGCGCTCGCGCCGCTGGCGGCGAGCACGTCGGCGAACGGTGTACCGGCGGCCTTGCCGTCGGTGAAGGCCTTCTCGAGCTCAGGCGTGTTGAGCACCACCTGCTTGACGGTGCGCCGCTCGATCTTCACGCGGCTCTGCTTGGTGCGCTCGTATTCGGCCGCGACGTCTTCATCCGAAATGGTCTTGGTGGCGGCGATCGCCTCGGGTGACAGCGCCAGCAGCTCGATCGTACGGGTCGCCTTGGTGCGGAAATTGGCCTGGTTGTCCTTGAGGTAGGTCGCCAGCTCTTCTTCCGTCGGTTCGGCAACCGGGGGCAGGGCCTGGGCGTTCAGGATGAAGTAGTCGACAGTCCGCGTGTCACCCGAAAAGCGGCTCAACAGCTCGGTAGCGGTCGTAGGCGCCGGCGCACCGGAGAGCAGGCCGCTCACCAGTTGCTGGCGGCGCGCCGCCTTGGTCTGGAGGTCGAAATACTCAGCTTCGGTGAAACCGTTCTGCTGCAGCACGCGCAGGAAATTGCTGCGATCGAACGCACCAAGCGCGCTCGAAAAGCTCGGGTCCTCGCGCAGCATCTTGCCGAGGCGGTCCTCGGAGACGCCGAGGCCGAGGTCCTCGCCGAGCTTGTTGACGGCGGCCTCACCAGCGAGCCGGTCGAGCACCGCGCCCGGCACGCCGAAGACATTGGCTTCCTCGACGGTCGGCACGCGCCCGATCTGCTGGGCGACAGCATTGATCTGGGTATTGTAGGCGCGCTGATAGTCGCGCACCGAAATATCCTGTCCGGCGACGGTGGCCACGGTGTTCGTGCCGAAGCCGGTGATGACGTTCGAAATACCGAACCCCGCCAGGCCGACAATCAGAAAGGCGCCGAGAATCTTGCCGAACCAGGTCTTGGTCAGGTGGCGAAAGCTATCGAGCATCGAGACAAATCCAACAACAGCCGCCTCCCCGGCGGGCGGCGGATACTAGACAGGGTCGAGTTTGTGCCGCAAGGCACATCGGGACGGGGGTTATGGGAAACTCCCACAATAGGCAAGTAGAAGGAGCATCAAGGTGACGGCAGAGATAACGCCGCTGATCGCGGGCAACTGGAAGATGAACGGCACCACGGCCTCCCTGGGGGAGGTGCAGAAGCTCGCGGCGCTGCTCGCCAATGGCGGCGGCCCGCGGGGAACGGTGGTGATCTGTCCGCCTGCCACGCTGCTCGAGCGGCTCAACGAACTGGCGGCTCCCGCCGGCATCGTCACCGGTGGACAAGACTGTCATCCGGCCGCCAGCGGCGCCCATACCGGCGATATCAGCGCGCAGATGCTGGCCGATGCCGGGGCGCAGTTCGTGATCGTCGGCCATTCGGAACGCCGCACCAACCATGGTGAAACCGATGTGCTGGTGCAGCAGAAGGCGCTCGCGGCGCACGCCTCCGGGCTCGTGCCGATCATCTGCGTGGGCGAGATCGAGGCCGAGCGTGACGCCGGCAATGCCGTCGCCGTGGTTATCGGGCAACTCGAACGCTCGGTGCCGGATGACTGGTCGGGTCACGACATCGTCATCGCCTACGAGCCCGTGTGGGCCATCGGCACCGGCCGTACTCCCACTTCGAGCGACATCGCTGAGATGCATAATGCCATCCGCGACCAGCTGAAATCCCGCTTCGGCGAGCCCGGCGCGGCAGTGCGCATCCTCTATGGCGGCTCGATGAAGCCGTCCAACGCCAGCGAGATCCTGCGCATCGCCAACGTCAATGGCGGGCTGGTCGGGGGCGCAAGCCTCTTGGCAAACGACTTCCACGCCATTATCTCCGCCCTCTAGAAGACGCATCCGGCGCCGAGCGAAAGGCGGCGGATGGCGCTGGCATTTGTGTTGGCGCGCGTGTAGAAGGCGCGCCAAACCGATATCGAAAGCCTGAAGGTCCAATGGCCAACGTCCTGATCGTCGCCTACCTCCTGATCGTGCTCGCGCTGATTGCAGTGATCCTGCTGCAGCGGTCGGAGGGCGGCGGGCTTGGTATGGGTTCCTCGAATGCCAACGGGCTGATTTCGGTCCGTGGTTCGGCGAACCTTCTGACCCGCACCACGGCAATCCTCGCGGCCCTGTTCTTTGCCTCGGCCATCGGCCTGACGATTCTCTCCTCGGTTGATCGCGGTACGAGCTCCATCCTCGATCGCGCCGCCCAGGGTGGCGACGCGGCGCCGACGACCGTGCTCGACGCGCTGCAGCAGCTGCAGCAGCAGAGCGCCGGTGATTTGCCGGTTCCGACTGACACGACCACCGCGCCGGCGCCGGCCACGACGACCACTCCGTCGACCACCACCGAAGCTCCGGCGACCACCACCGAAGCTCCGGCGACCGGTTCCGACCTGCCGGTGCCCACCGAAACGGCGCCCGCTACCGAAGCTCCGGCGGCGCCGGCGACGACAGAACAACCAGCGGCGCCCGCCAACTGAGGCCGCCGCGACAGCGAACCGGGGAAGGGGATGGCAACATCCCCTTCTTCTTTTTGTGTGGGGTGCCGTTCGTGATCGGCGGCGCTCTTGAGAATCAGAACTTCGACCGAATAGGATAAAGGCCCATGGCTCGGTACGTTTTCATCACCGGTGGCGTGGTTTCCTCATTGGGCAAAGGCCTTGCGTCCGCCGCTCTCGGCGCGGTGCTGCAGGCTCGTGGCTACAAGGTCCGCCTCCGCAAGCTCGACCCCTACCTCAATGTCGATCCGGGCACGATGTCGCCCACCCAGCACGGCGAGGTGTTCGTCACCGACGACGGTGCGGAAACGGACCTCGATCTAGGTCATTACGAGCGCTTCACCGGGCGTCACGCCAATAAGCGCGACAACATCACGACCGGCCGCATCTATTCCGACATCATCGCCAAGGAGCGCCGCGGCGACTACCTCGGCGCCACCGTGCAGGTGATCCCGCACGTCACCGACGCCATCAAGGACTTCATCCGCGAGGGCAACGAGGATTTCGACTTCGTGCTCGTCGAGGTCGGCGGCACCGTCGGCGATATCGAAGGGCTGCCGTTCTTCGAGGCGATCCGTCAGTTCGGCAACGACCTGCCGCGCGGCCACGCGATCTATGTCCACCTGACGCTGATGCCGTTCATTCCCTCGGCCGGTGAACTCAAAACCAAGCCGACTCAGCACTCGGTGGCGACGCTGCGTTCGATCGGTATCGCGCCGGACATTCTGCTCATCCGCTGCGACCGGCCGATTCCGCAATCCGAGCGCAAGAAGCTGGCGCTGTTCTGCAACGTGCGCGAGAGCGCGGTGATCCAGGGCCTCGACGTTGCTTCGATCTACGACGTGCCGCTCGCCTACCACAAGGAAGGCCTCGACCGCGAAGTGCTCGCCGCCTTCGGCATCGACGACGCACCGGCGCCGGACCTCCAGGCGTGGGAAGATGTGTCCTCCCGCCTCCACAACCCGGAAGGCGAGGTCAACATTGCCATTGTCGGCAAGTATACCGGCCTCAAGGACGCCTACAAATCGCTCAGCGAAGCCCTGGTGCATGGCGGCATCGCCAACCGGGTGAAGGTCAACCTCAACTGGATCGACTCCGAGATCTTCGAGCACGAGGATCCGGCCCCGTATCTCGAGCACATCCACGGCATCCTGGTGCCTGGCGGCTTCGGCGAGCGTGGTTCGGCCGGCAAGATCCAGGCGGCCCGCTTCGCGCGGCTGAAGGACGTGCCGTATTTCGGCATCTGCTTCGGCATGCAGATGGCCTGCATCGAGGCGGCGCGGAACACCGCGGGCATCAAGAACGCCAATTCCACCGAGTTCGGCCCGACCAAGGAACCGATCGTCGGCATCATGACCGAGTGGACCAAGGGTAACGAGCAGGTTACGCGCAGTTCCGAAACCGATCTCGGCGGCACCATGCGTCTCGGCTCCTACCCGGCGCAGCTCGCCAAGGGGTCTCGCGTGGCCGATATCTACGGCTCCACCCGGATCACCGAGCGGCACCGCCACCGCTACGAAGTGAACATGAACTACCGCAAGGTGCTCGAGGCCAATGGCCTGCTGTTCTCTGGCGTCTCGCCTGACGGCAAGCTGCCCGAGATCGTCGAACGCACCGACCACCCGTGGTTTATCGGTGTGCAGTTCCACCCGGAGCTGAAGTCGAAGCCGTTCGAGCCGCACCCGCTCTTTGCCAGCTTCATCGAAGCGGCGAAGGAACAGAGCCGGCTGGTCTGATGGAAATCCGTACGGCGCGGCTGCTGCTGCGCCGCCCACGTGCTGACGACCTGGACGCGTTCTTTGCGATCATGTCGGACGCGCGAGGGATGCGCTACTGGTCGACGCTGCCGCACGCCGACCGTGACGTGACCCGCGCCTGGCTCGACCAGAAGATCGAGCGTACGGCAGCGGGTGGCGAGGATTTCGCGATCGAGTTCGAGGGCCGGTTGGTCGGCGATGTCGGCGCGGGACGCCTGCCGGATTTCGGTTTCATGATCCACCCCGACTATTGGGGGCGGGGGATTGCTTCCGAGGCGGCGGCGGCTTTCATCGACTACGCCTTCTCACGCCAGCTCACCGACCAGCTGCTGGCCGATGTCGACCCGCGAAACCTCGCATCGCTGCGGGTGCTGGAGAAGCTCGGTTTTGCCAGGACCGGCGAAGCGAAGAATACGTTCCTGCTCGGCGACGAATGGTGCGACAGCATCTATCTCGCGCTGCCCGGCCCGCGATAGGCTCCAGGGATTTCAGGAGTTCCAGTTGTCCGAGCTTCGAACGGCGCGCCTGGTGCTGCGCCGCGCCATTCCTGCCGACATCCTGGCGATGCACGCCATCCTCAGCTCGCCTGAGGCCATGCGCTATTGGGCGACGCTGCCGCACGTATCGGTGGCAGAGACAGAAACGTGGTTCGAGGCGCAGTTCTTCAGCGGTGACCCGGCGCGCGACGAATGGGTCATCGTTCAGGATGGGCAGGTGATCGGCAATATCGGCATCTGGAAGATGCCCGAAATGGGCTTCATCCTGCATCCTAGCGCATGGGGCAAAGGCCTCGCGACGGAAGCGGCCTCGGCGTTTCTCACCTATGCCTTCGCGACCTATCCGATCGACGCGGTGACTGCCGACGTCGACCCGCGCAATGCGGCCTCGCTGAAGCTGCTGCAGCGCCTCGGCTTTGCTGTCACCGGCGCTGTCGAGAACACGTTCCTCGTCGGCGATGAGTGGTGCCACAGCGTCTATCTGGCGCTGCCGCGCCCCACCGCGTAGGGCGCGTCCAGGAAAACACTGCAGTGTTTCAAAGCGTGAGCCTAGGCGGCAACACGCTGCTCGGCCTTGGCCTCCGCTACCCGCTGCAGGTAGCCCATCAGCTTCGAGCGGCTCTTGATGCTGTCGGCAACTGGGGTTCGCATTGGCCAGGCAGCCATCGGCCCCAGCAGTCCGTAGGCCGTCACATCCGCCATCGAAGGACGGCTGCCCACGAGGAACGGCTTGTCGCCGAGGATCGCCTCGATGGCGTCGAGGTCCGACTTGCCTTTTGCGGCAATCGTCTCGGCGCTGTGTCGCGCCATCCCGCGAGCGCCCAACTGGTTTCGGAAGTGGCGGCAGATCATGGTGGCGACGGGGCCGGCCATGATACCCGGCACCATTCGGGCCGCCATGGCGCGCACCGCTTCGATGCCCGCAGGGTGAACAAACAGCTCCCATTCGAACACCATGTGGAAGTGCTCCTCGAGCATGCGCCGCAGCGTGTGCGACAGCGCCCGCTGCTCGTCGGCGAGGTCGCGGTCGATATCGAAGCCGCTGCGCCGTGCCAACAGTTCGATGATCACCTCGCTGTCGCCGATCCGCTCGCCGTCCAGTTCGATCCATGGGCTCTTGCCCTTCGGCCCTTTGGACGGAACGTCCTCGAACTCCTGGTCATAGGGGATGCCTGCGAGATCCAGCCACTTGAGCAGCTTGAGCGCAAACGGGCCCGAGGTCGGCAGTCCCCAATCGGGCGAGAAGGTAGACACGGTGAGTTTCGACATCGCGACACCACTTGCTTACCATTGGTAAGTTACCATACTTACCGTTGGTAAGTTGTCAATGGATCGAGATGGCAGGGCGCAGTCGGGTCACCCGAGAGTCGATCGTCGAGCATGCCCGGCGGATCGTCGCCGAGCATGGCACCGCGGCATTGACCTTCCAGGCGCTGGCCGGAGCGCTGGGGGTATCCAAGCAGGCCATCATCTACTGGTATCCCAACAAGTGGGAACTGATCCGCGACTTCTCGCTTCCCGAGCTCAAGGCCGAAGCCGATGTGCTGATCGCGGCGGTCAAACCGACAGCATCAGGCGCTGCAGCGGTCGAACGCTTCATTCGCGCGCTGGTGGCGCATCACCTCGCCGACCTCGGCCGTTTCCGTATGCTCTATCTCGCGCCGCAATTCGACGAGCGGGCGGCCGTACCTGGGACAGGCGAACTGCTCGCACCGATTCACGCGGCGACCTCGTCGATGTACAGCGCCCTGGCGGACAAGCTCAGCCCTGAATTCACGGGAGCCGAGGACGCACGCCGTCTGGCCGTCGCTGCCCACATGGCCGGGATCGGCTTCATCACCATGGTGGCGCTGGCGGACGCGATGGACGATCCGATGGCACATCGGATCGATGCGATGCTGGATGCGCTGGTGGCGCTGTTGACCCGGGCGCCGGCCGCTGCACAATAGCGGCGAACTGGAGTGTCAGTCGTGGCCGAAATCCTCTCGCTCTCGAAAGCCCGCAAGGCCAAGGCGCGCGTTGCCAAGGAGCAGGTGGCGGCGGAGAACCGGATCAAGTTTGGCCGCACCAAGGCGGAGCGGCAGCTTGAGAAGGCGCAGGAATCATTCGAGACCCGGCGGATCGACGCGCATCTGCGCGACCCCGATGGCAGCGAGGGGTAGGGAAATTCGCCCCGCGTTGCGCTAGCCTCCTCTGATGAGCGTAACGAGGTCGCGTGGCCGCCCGCCCTATGCCGATAGCCTCACCCCCGCCGAATGGCGGGTGGCTGATGCCATCCGGCATGGCGGTACCGACCGCACCATCTCGAAGCGCCTCGGCATCAGCAGCGACGCGGTGAAGTTCCACGTCGGCAATATCCTGGGCAAGCTCGGCTTTGCCGATCGCCGCGCCCTCCGGCAGTGGGCCGGGGTGCCGCAGGCGAGCGCGCTTGGACGGCACAGGCAAAGGGGAGACGACATGGCGTCGGCTACTGAAGTTCTGGAGCGCAACGACACCCAGTGGGGGACTATCGGGCAGCTGTCTCGCTCGGTTCACGACATTGCGGCGGCCGAGGCCTGGTATCGCGATGTGCTGCGGCTGCCGCACCTTTACACCTTCGGCAACCTCGCCTTCTTCGATTGCGGCGGCACCCGGCTGATGCTGAGCACCGGCGAGAAAGCCGAGGCCGACGGCTACGTCATCTATTTCCGCGTGCCCGACATCCATGCCGCGCACCGTGAGTTGCAGGCGCGTGGGGCGGTGTTCCAGGCAGCGCCGCATATGATTCACCGGCATGCCGACGGCACCGAGGAATGGATGGCGTTCTTCGGCGACAACGAGGGTCGGCCGCTCGGCATCATGTGCCAGGTCCCGCCGGCTTGACGGTTACAGGCCTGTTCCTTGAAAAGCCTCGCGGCATGATGCAGGTATCGGGTTAGGGCAGGGATGTTGCCCTGACCGGAGCTATTGCCTTGACCACACTTTATGACTTTTCCGCCCCGTTGCTCGGTGGGGCCGAGCAGCAGCTGTCAGCCTATCGCGACAAGGTCGTGCTGGTGGTCAACGTCGCCAGCAAATGCGGTTTCACTCCGCAATATACCGGGCTCGAGAAGCTCTACGAAACCTACAAGGACCGTGGCCTCGTCGTCCTCGGCTTCCCCTGCAACCAGTTCGGCGAGCAGGAGCCGGGCACCGAGGCGGAGATCGCGGCGTTCTGCGACCTCAACTACAACGTCACCTTTCCGATCTTCGGCAAGGTGATGGTCAATGGCCGCGGCGCGCTGCCGCTCTACCAGTGGCTGCGGCGCAAGGCGCCGGGCCTGCTCGGTGTGCAGCTGATCCCGTGGAACTTCACCAAGTTCCTCGTCGATCGCAGCGGCAAGAACGTGCAACGCTTCGCCTCGGCGACGGAGCCGGCTGACATCGCGCCCGCTATCGAGAAGCTGCTCTAGTCGGAGCCGTCCACTCCAGGCTCAGTTTGCGCTGCGTTTGTCTCGGTGTGCGAGGATGCTTGTGAGCCCGCCTCTGGGGCGGCGCCACGCCGGAACAGCATGACGCCCCAAGCGGCAAGCGCCAAGGCGGCGCAGATTGCGATGATAAGACCGAGGGACATCGCTCACCCCTTGTGATGGATGCGCCGTCGCTCGGCGCGTGTTTCGTGCCGTTCCTCGTGCAGCGCCTTGCGGTCGACGACCCGTCCCCGCCAGAACAGCACCGCGCCCCAGGCCACAAAACCTAAGAGCACTACCAGAGCCAAGACCACCCCACCCGGCATCTCGCCACCTCGTTTGGGTTGCTGAGGAGGACGATATGCCTGTTACGGCGGGGTGAACAGGGGTTCGCGCGGGCCCTATCGCTCGGTCGCGATGGTACCGATGGGGCGGTGCCGAGCTATTTTCGTTTCAGATCCCACGATGCATAGAGCCGGTTCAGCTCCTCCGGGGTCCCGGTGAAGACATGCGGCAGGCCGGATGCCAGCGCCAGCTGTCGATACTTGCCGGCCGCGTTCCGCGACTTCCATAGCCAGCGGAGCATCAGCCAGTTCAGCGAGTCCTGTTCCCCCTCCAGGGCGCCGGCTCGCGACTTCTGCAACAGGGTGCGGTAGAAATAGCGTCGATAGCGCGTGGCGAGGCCCGCATCGATAACCAGAATGGCCGTGGCCCGTCGAACCCGCTGTGGCGCCAGTCGTGAATAACCGCCGTCGATGACCCAACTTGGTTCAAGGATGACCTGGTCGTGCAGGGCGGCGAACTCCTCCTCGGGCCGCACCTGCCAGTTGGTATTGGGCAGGTGCTGCAGGCGGTCGAGGTGGATGGCAGGAATATCGAGCTTCTGTGCCACGGCGACGGCCAAGGTCGATTTGCCCGAGTTGGTGGGGCCCAGGATCATGATCCGGCGGCCGAGACTGGCAAGTGGAGGCAGGTCCTGCACGTCGTTCCTCCAGAGACAGAAATGCCGCCCCAGCATTGGGCTGGAGCGGCATTGCAGTTTGAATGAGACTCACTCGGCCGGCTGCATGTCCTTGCCGGTGTAGACTTCGTCCACCCAGTACTGGTCGCGGCGCCAGAAGCCGTTGAACGGGGTCAGCGAGGCCTGGGTGTAGGCGCCCATCAGGCCGAACTCGATCCAGTCGTCTTCATCGACGTCGGACGGCAGGGTGAAGATCTGCGGCAGCACGTCGTAGCTGTCGCAGGTCGGGCCCCAGACGGTGAAATCGGAGAACTCGCCGTCATTGTCGTGCAGGCGCGGACCACGCCACACCCGGGTCGGCGGGGTGAAGTGCATGAACTTCACTTCCATCAGCGAGCCGTAAGCGCCGTCGTTGAGATATACCGACTGTCCGCCGCGCTGGTGTTTTACACGCAGCAACAGTGAAGTGGAGGACGTCACCAGCGCACGGCCCGGCTCGATGATCAGCTCGGGCTTGGAGCTGGCGAAGTTGTCCTTCACCGCCTGCGAGATGGTCTCGAAATAATAGTCCATCGGCGGCGCTTCGGAGGTCGGGTAGGGGGCAGGATAGCCGCCGCCAATGTTCAGGCGCTTGAGCTCGATGCCCGACTCTTCAGCAATTTTGGCGGCTGCCGCGATGTGACGCTCGTAGGCATAAACGTCCTCGCACTGCGAGCCGACGTGGAAGCAGAGCGACGGCGTGTAGCCCATCTGGTCGACGAGCCGGACGATCTCGGCGGCGCCATCCTGCATCACGCCGAACTTGATGCCGAAATCGTAGGATTTCAGCGCCTTGCCGGCCTTGAAGCGGGTGGTCACCTCGATGTCGCGCGACGGCGACACCACCGCCGCCAGCTGGTCGAGCTGCTGCGGGTGATCGATGGTGAACGAGCGAACCCCGAACTCCTCATAGGCGCGCTCGATCTCGCGCTTGTTCTTGATCGGGTTGTTGTAGTGCATCGCCGCGCCTGGGGCGTGGTCACGCACCAGCTCCATCTCCATGTTGGAGGCGACGTCGAAGGCCTTCAGGCCCTCTTCGTGCAACTGGCGGATAATGTGCGGCGACGGATTGCACTTGACCGCGTAGGTCAGGAGGCCGTCGAACCCCTTCTTGAACACCTTGGTCGCCCGGTGCAGTTCTTTCTTGGAGAACAGGAAGCTCGGAAAGTCCGGCTCCTCGCTGGCGATAAGCTGCGACGTGTTGGTGTAGACCGTGGTCGGCTCAGTCATTGGGCGGCTAACCTTTCAGGGGTCTTGTACGAGAAGGTCCTCGGGGCAGAAAAGTGAGCGCTGCATATAGGGTCGATTGACCCACTGGGCAACGTCATATTTCGGGGATTACCAATCGGTAAGCCCAGCACCTAAAAGGCGCCAGATTCGCGGCGTTTGTCGGGCCATCGCGCCCACGGTTCGCGGCGCACTATCGCCCGAGGATATGACGATGTCGAAACAGGGTTTGGTCTTGGTGCTCGGAGGCGTCGCGGCGGGCGCCGCGCTGGTGTTCGGTTACGCCGAGCTTTCGAGTCGCACCGCCGAGCCGCCGGCCATGGTCAGCGCCGTGCAAGCCACCGAACCGGCCGCGGCCGAAACGCGCGCCGTTCCTGCCACCCGCACCGAGCTGCAGCTCAGCTTTGCACCGGTGGTGAAGTCGGTGACCCCCTCGGTTGTGAACGTCTACGCCACGACGATCAGCCAGCGCGCCACCTCGCCGTTCCTCGATGACCCGTTCTTCCAGCGCTTCTTCGGCGGCGATGGGCCGTTCATGGACAGCCGGCCGCAGAAGTCACAGTCGCTCGGCTCCGGTGTCATCGTCGATGGCGCCGGGGTGATCCTCACCAATCACCACGTCATCGAAGGCGCGACCGACATCCGCGTTTCGACCAATGACGGACACGAGTACCCGGTCGACTTGGTGCTCGACGATCCCAAGACCGATCTTGCCGTGCTGAAGGTCAAGGACGCGAAGGGCGCGACCTTCCCGGCACTGGCCTTTGCCGATTCCGACCAGTTGGAGGTCGGCGACCTGGTGCTGGCGATCGGCAATCCGTTCGGCGTCGGCCAGACCGTCACCTCCGGCATCGTCTCGGCGCTGGCCCGCACCGGCGTCGAGAGCTCGAACTACGAGTTCTTCATCCAGACTGACGCCGCCATCAACCCGGGCAATTCGGGCGGTGCGCTGGTCGATCTGCAGGGCCGGCTCGTCGGGGTCAATACCGCGATCGTCTCGCGCTCCGGCGGCTCGGTCGGCATCGGTTTTGCCATCCCGGCCAACATGGCCAAGCTCGTCGCCGAGACCGGCATTGCCGGTGGGGCGCTGGTGCGTCCGTGGTTCGGTGCCCGCATGCAGCCGGTGACCGCCGATCTCGCCGACAGCCTCGGGCTTGGCCAGGCACGCGGCGCGCTGATCAGCGAGATCGCCCCGGGTGGTCCGGCCGAGAAGGCCGGCTTTGCCGATGGCGACGTGATCCTGGCGGTCGATGGCTTCAACATCGAACAGCCCAGCGCGTTCGATTTCCGCCTTGCCACCAAGCCGGTCGGCGCCACGGCGGACCTGCAATATTTCCGCGCCGGCAAGACCGAGGACAAGATCATCACCCTCGAAGCGCCTCCGGGCACCGCCAAGCCTGTCACCGTTTCGGGCAACACGCGCTTCGCCGGCACCACCGTCGAAACCGTGACGCCCGCCGTGGCGCAGGAGCTGGGGCTGCCCTACGACACCCATGCAGTGGTGGTGCGCGGCATCGAGTCCGGTTCGCCCGCTGACGATATGGGCCTCAGGGCCGGTGACCTGATCATCAGTCTCAACGGCAATGCGACCGATGATGCCGAGCGTTTCGGCAAGCTCGCCAATGACCGTCCGCAGAGCTGGCGGGTTGTGCTACAGCGGGGCGGCCGGATCGTCCGGGCCGAGGTGAGTGGTTGATGCTTTCGTTGTTCGATGATGCCGCGCCGCGTCCGCTCGCCGAGGCCCTGAGGCCGCAGCGGCTCGCCGACGTCATCGGGCAGGATCACCTGCTCGGGCCCAATGGCCCGATCGGTCGCATGGTCGCCGCCGGCAGGGTCTCGTCGTTCATCCTGTGGGGCCCGCCGGGCGTCGGCAAGACCACCATTGCCCGGCTGGTGGCAAAGGAAGTCGGGCTCGATTTCGTGCAGCTGAGCGCGGTGCTGAGCGGCGTAGCCGACCTCCGCAAGGTGATCGCCGACGCCAAGGCGCTGCGTTTGGGGGCAGGGCGGCAGACGGTGATGTTCGTCGATGAACTGCACCGCTTCAACCGCACCACGCAGGATGCGCTGCTCCCCCACGTCGAGGACGGCACCGTCATCCTGATCGGCGCCACGACGGAGAATCCGAGCTTCTCGATGGTCGCGGCGCTGTTGTCGCGCGCCAAGGTCTATACGCTGAGGCGTTTCGAAAAGCCCGATCTCGCCATCCTTGCCGAGCGGGCTGAGGCGCATGTGGGCAGGAAGCTGCCGATCAGCGCCGAAGCGCGCGATGCGCTGCTCGAGATGGCCGATGGCGATGGCCGCTATCTCATCGGCCTCGCCGAGGAACTGTTCGCGCTGCCGGAGGATGCGATGCTCGATGTCGCCGCCCTCGCCGAGACGGTGCAGAAGCGGGCGCCGGTCTACGACAAGGGGCAGGAGGAGCATTACAACCTGCTCAGCTGCTTCCACAAAAGCCTGCGCGGCTCCGACGTGCAGGCGGCGATGTACTGGGCGCAGCGCATGCTGGTGGGTGGCGAGCACCCCGACACCATCTTCCGCCGCCTCGCCTGCGCCGCCTCCGAGGATGTCGGCATGGCCGATCCACAGGCCATGGTGCAGGTGATCACTGCCTGGAACGCCTTCGAACGCACCGGTTTCCCCGAGGGCGAGCTGTTCATGGCGCAGGCGATCGCCTATGTCGCCACGGCTCCGAAATCCAACGCCGCCATGCTTGGCTTCGCCAACGCCAAGGCGCTGGCCCAACAGACCGGCTCGCTGCCGCCGCCCAAACACATCCTCAACGCCCCGACCAAGCTGATGAAAGAGCTCGGCTACAACAAGGGCTACCGCTACGACCACGATTATCCGGATGCGTTCTCGGGGCAGGAGTTCTTCCCGGATGAACTGGCCGGCGACCGCCGTCCCGAGTTCTACCAGCCGAACGAGCGCGGCTTCGAGCGCGAGGTGATCAAGCGGCTCGACTTCTGGTCCGGCCGCCGCGAACAGCGCCGCGAGGAAGAGGGCGGGGAGTAGAGCGTCTCACGGATTGAGTTGAACCTCCTTGCCGCTGGGTGGGTGGGGGGCTGTCGTCGAACTGATCCACTCCGATCTCCCCAGCTACGATGTCATCCCAGCGAAAGCTGGGATCCAAGCATCCACTCGCGCGGGCTGGGAGTTGGGTCCCAGCTTCCGCTGGGATGACAGCCGGTGGGTGGTCGAAGCCCAAGCCCAACAGCTTGGCCGATGCAGCTCAATCGTGAAACGGTTCCGGCTCTCCCGCCGTTGCTTGGCGCCCCCTGAGCAACCAAGATTAGCCATATCGAAAATCCGTACCCTGAAGTCCTTGCGCCCTATGGAAAACTGTCACAACAGTCCCATATGACCTGAAGGGACCAGGGGAGGGGCAAGATAGAACTGTTCGCGCCGGAATTCGCACCGTTCACCGTTGCATTGATCGTCATGCTGGCGATCGGCGTAATCGAGTTGCTGTCCCTGTTCATCGGCTTTTCGCCCTCCGCCTCGATCGAGGCGGCGCTTCCCGGCGTCGATGTTCCCGATCTCGAGGCGCCGGAGCTCAGCGGCGCGGAGGTCGGCCCGCTCTCGCACGTGCTCAGCTGGTTCTCGGTCGGACGGCTGCCGTTCCTGGCGCTGCTGGTGATCTTCCTTACCGGCTTCGGGTTGAGCGGCTACATCGTCCAATGGGCCGCCAATAGCGCCACAGGCAGCGCCCTCAACCCGTGGATCGCCGCGGTCCCGGCGTTGATCGGCGCCGGCTACGCGACGCGCTATCTCGGGCGCTGGCTCGGCGACATTTTTCCCCGGGATCAGTCGGAAGCGGCCAGCCGCTCCGAGCTGGTCGGCAGCTACGCCACGATCATTCGCGGCGAGGCCAAGCAGGGCCAACCTGCGGAAGCCAAGACCACCGACCTCCGCGGTCGTACCCATTACATCCTGCTCGAGCCGGGTGAACCCGGCATGACCTACAGCGCCGGCGATAGGGTCTTTCTCGTCGGTCGCGACAAGAACATCTACCGCGCCATTACGCGCCTCACCCCGCCACAGGAATAGCTCCGCAATGTACGACCAGCTCATTTCGATCCTGATCTTGGCCGCCATCATCATCGTCGCGATCTTCGTGATCGGCATGATCATCGCGCGGCTCTATCGTCGCGCCAGCAAGGAAGTATCCTTTGTCCGCACCGGGTTCGGTGGGCAGAGGGTGATCATGAACGGTGGCGCGCTGGTGCTGCCGGTGCTGCATGAGACCATCCCGGTCAACATGAATACCCTCCGCCTCGAAGTGGTGCGCACCGCCGAACAGGCGCTGATCACCAAGGACCGCATGCGCGTCGACGTGCAGGCCGAGTTCTACGTGCGCGTGCAGCCGACCGCCGAGGCCATCGCCGACGCCGCCCAGACCCTGGGCCGCCGCACCATGGAGCCGCAGGCGCTGAAGGAACTGGTCGAAGGCAAGTTCGTCGATGCGCTGCGCGCTGTCGCTGCCGAAATGGCGATGGAGGAGCTGCACGAGCAGCGGGTCAGCTTCGTGCAGAAGGTGCAGGCTGCGGTGTCCGAGGATATCCTCAAGAACGGCCTCGAGCTCGAATCCGTGTCGCTCACCGGCCTCGATCAGACCAACCGGGAGTTCTTCAATCCCGACAACGTGTTCGACGCCGAGGGTCTCACCAAGATGACCCAGTCGATCGAGGATCGGCGCAAGACCCGTAACGACATTGAACAGAACACCCAGGTGGCGATCGCGCGGAAGAACCTCGAGGCGCAGCAGGAGCAGTTCACGATTACCCGTGACAGCGAGTATGCCCGCCTCAACAAGCCGCCAAGCTGAAGGCCGCCGCCACCGAGGTCACCTACGCCGTCGAGGCCGAGGGCAAGCAGAAGCTCAACGAGGCCGCCAACCGCCTGTCGCCCGAGCAGATCGCCATGAACATCCGCATGGCGCTGATCGAGGCGCTGCCGTCGATCATCGCGGAATCGGTGAAGCCGATGGAGAACATCGAGGGCATCAAGATCCTGCATGTCGACGGGCTCTCCGGTGGCGGTAGCCATGGCCAGGGGCTGAACGGTCATGCCGGCGGCGGGATCGCCGACCAGGCGGTCGATGCGGCGTTGCGCTACCGCAGCCAGGCCCCGCTGATCGATGCGCTGCTGGCCGAGCTCGGCCTCAAGGGCGGCTCGCTTAACGGCCTCGTCTCGTCGGCGGTGGCGCCGGCGCTCGATATCGACGAAGAGGACGACGAGGCAGGCGTGCCGGCGACCTGACAGCGACCCCCGCGTGCATAGGGCTGGTCTTCCGCGGGCGGTGCCCGTAGAAGTCAGCCCATGCAAGCTTATCTTCTCGTCGGAATCGGCGGCGCGCTCGGCGCCTTGGCGCGCTTTGGCGCGCAGAACTGGATCGGCAGCCTGCCCAATGGCTTCCCGGTGGCGACGTTCCTCGTCAACATCGTCGGTTCGATCGCCATGGGCGTGCTGGTCGGCGTCCTCGCCAAGACCACGCCGCAGTACCAGAACGAGATCCGGCTGTTCGTCGCCGTCGGCATTTTCGGCGGCTTCACCACGTTCTCGAGCTTTTCGCTCGACGCCATTACGCTGATCGAGCGCGGCGATATCCTGCTCGCCGCTTTCTACATCGTCGGCTCGGTGCTGCTGTCGCTGGCCGGGCTCTGGATGGGCATGCTGGCCATGCGGGTGGTCGCATGAGTGGCGTCCGGCAACAGGTCGTCGCCCGCGACGAAGACGGCATGCGGCTCGACCGCTGGTTTGCGACGCACTTCCCGCAGGTCACCTTCGGGCATCTGCAGAAGCTGCTGCGCTCCGGCCAGATCCGCGTCGACAGCGGCCGCGTAAAGGCCAACGCCCGCCTCGCGGCGGGGCAGGTGGTGCGCGTGCCGCCGATCGAAGCCGCACCGGAGCGGGCCGAGGGCGAGATCAATTCGCGCGACGCCGACTTCCTCAGGGACATCATCCTCTACGAGGACGACGAACTCTACGTCTTCAACAAGCCGCACGGCCTTGCCTCGCAGGGCGGTTCGGGCACCAAGCGGCACATGGATGGGCTGCTGAAGAGCCTCCCTAACAAGAAGGGCGAGGCGCCGCGGCTGGTACACCGGCTCGACCGCGATACTTCCGGTTGCCTCGTCGTCGCCAAGACCAAGGCGGCGGCGGCGCATTTCGGCGAAGTGTTCTCGTCACGCCAGGCGCGGAAGATCTATTGGGCCGTGGTGTGGGGCAACCCGCACCCCAAGCAGGGCTCGATCTCGTGCTTCCTCGCCAAGCAGGCGACCACCGATGGCGAGCAGATGGTGGTGGTGCCGCAGGGGACGCCTGGCGCACAGCACTCGATGAGCTACTACTCAACCACCGACACGGCTGCCCGCCGCTTCGCCTGGGTGACGCTGAAACCGGTGACCGGGCGCACGCACCAGCTGCGCGTCCACATGGCGCAGCTGCACAACCCGATCATGGGCGATCCGCGCTATTTCAATATCGAGAACTGGACACCGCCGGACGAAATCTCGAAGGGCCTGCACCTCCACGCCCGCCGCATCCGGTTGCCGCTGCGCAACGGGCAACTGCTCGATGTTTCGGCGCCGCTGCCGCCGCATATGCAGGCGACCTTCGACGTGCTCGGCTTCGATGCCGATCGCTACGACGTGCAGGATCAGGATCCGGAACAGGACTGATCAAATCGCCGCGAGCGCCGGACGAAACGCGGAGCTCGCGTGTTCACCCTGTTGCGGCCCATTCCGGGCGCACAGGGAGATGCCAATGAAAACGATCGTTCTCGCCGCTGCCACCGCGGCAACCCTCGCCATTGCTGCACCGGCCATTGCGCAGGACGCGACCAACATGACCTTCTTCGTCACCAGCGTCGGTGCCGGGGACGGCGCCAATCTCGGCGGGCTCGATGGGGCAGACGCCCACTGTGCCAAGCTGGCGGAAGCCGCTGGCTCGACCGGTAAGACCTGGAAGGCCTATCTCAGCGCCGATGGCGTCAACGCCAAGGACCGGATCGGCGCCGGGCCGTGGCAGAACTTCAAGGGCGACGTGATCGCCACCGATGTCGCCAACCTGCACAGCGCCGATAACAAGTTGACCAAGGCGACCGCGCTGTCCGAGACCGGGAACCCGATCAACGGGCGCGGTGACGATCCGAACCAGCACGACATCCTCACCGGCTCCAATCCGGATGGCACCTTGGCCGCCGGCCAGACCTGTGGCGACTGGACGCTGAACGGCGAAGGCAGCGCCATCGTCGGCCATTCCGATCGCACCGGTCTCGATGAGTCCGACGCAGCAAAATCCTGGAACTCCTCGCATCCGTCGCGCGGCTGCAGCCAGGAGAACCTGGTCGGCACGGGCGGCGCGGGTCTTCTCTACTGCTTCGCCGCGATGTAGACTTACATCCAGTGGCGCAGGGCGTGACACGCCCTGCGTTTTATGGTTCTGAACGGGCCGAATTCAGGGGGAACTCCCGTGCGGCTCATCGTCTTCGATATGGATGGAACACTGATCGATACCCAGGCGCTCATTTCCGAGCATATGGGGTCCGCGTTCCGCTCGCTCGACCTGCCGGCGCCGACGCCGGCAGAGGTTCGGCAGATCATCGGATTGTCACTGCCCGTCGCAGTCGGCCAACTGGCCGGCACCAGCGATATCGATGTGATCGAAGGCATCGTCGGGCAGTACAAGAGCTTCTACAAGGCGTCGCTCGAGCACGAGTTCGATCGTGAGCCGCTCTACCCGGGCGCCCGCGAGGCGCTGGACCGGCTGCGCGAGCAGAAGGGCACTGTGCTGGGCATTGCCACTGGCAAGGGCCTCACCGGTGTCGCTCGGATCCTCGACAACCACCGGATCACCGGGCACTTCACCACTCTGCAGACGCCCGACCACAACCCGTCCAAGCCGCATCCCGGCATGCTGCTCAGCGCCATGGAAGAGACCGGCGCCGCCCCCGAGCAGACGGTGATGATCGGCGACACGGTGTTCGACATGGAGCTGGCCCGCGCCGCCAAGGTGCGCTCGATCGGCGTCAGCTGGGGCTATCACGATGCCGCCGAGCTGATCAAAGCCGGGGCAGGGACCCTGATCCACGACTACTCCGAGCTCGATGCCGCCATCGAGCGCGTGCTGGAATAGCAGCAGCCGGGGCAGTTTTCCGCGATCGAGCTATGCCTTTCGCGGGGCGTGACACGCCCGGCAAATTGTGGTTCTGAGCGGGCTTGGAGCGGGAATTGCGTTTCGTTGAATCGCACTCCCGCTCCAAGTCTTTGTTTTGTCGCGAGATCGAACCGGAAAGGTCTGCAACCTTTCCTGATCTCGCTCTGGGCAGGAGTTCTCCCGATGCGGCTGGTCGTCTTCGATCTCGATGGCACGTTGATCAATTCCGAGGCGCTGATCATCGAGACGGTCCGCGAATCCTTTGCCGCGGTGGGGCAGGCGATCCCCAGCGACGACGCGATCCGCTCCATCTCGGGCATCACCGCGCGCGATGCCATGGGCATACTCGCACCTGATGCCGACAGCGACCGGATCGACGTGATCCTCAACGCCTACCGCGCGACATACCTGCAGAAGGCCGGGCTCGCCCGCGAACCGATGTTCGAGGGTGCACTAGATGCGCTCGATCGCCTGCAGGCCGACCCGGAAACCATCCTCGCCGTGGCCACCGGCAAGGGCCATGCCGGCGCCATTACGCTGCTTGAGCGCCACGAGATCATCGGTCGCTTCAACTCGATCCAGACCCCGGCCCACAACCGCGGCAAGCCCGACCCGCAGATGATCGAGACGGCAATGGAGGCGGCCGGCATCCGCCGCGAAGCCACCGTAATGATCGGCGACACCTCACACGACATGAAGATGGCCCGCAACGCCAACGTCAAAGCTCTCGGCGTAGCCTGGGGCTATCACTCGGTGGCCGATCTCGAGGCCGCAGGCGCCGACCTGGTCATCCATCGCATGGATCAACTGGTCGACGCCGTGGACAAGCTATTGGAGGCCTGATGCGCGAGTTCCTCGAAGACGCCGACAAACATCGCGACGACGGTTACGGCCGGGCGCAGCACCTCAACAAGGTCGAGCTGCCCAAGCGCTTCTACAAGGATGTGGGGGTCGGGTCGGCGCCGGGCGGCTTTGCGGTGACGCTGGACGGCAAGACGCCACGCACGCCGGCGCAGAAGCCGGTGGTGGTGCCGTATCAGCCGGTGGCCGCCGCCATGGCCGAGGAATGGGCAGCGCAGCAGCAGTTCATCGACCCCAAGACCATGCCGATGGTCCGGCTGATCAACTCGGCCGTTGAGGCCGGCGATGAGCGCCTAGAGGCGCTGCGCGAGGAGATCGTCAAATATTCGGGCAACGACCTGCTGCTTTATCGCGCCGACACGCCGCGTGAGCTCGTCGCCGAGCAGGAGCGGGTGTGGGACGCGGTGCTGGTGAAGCTTGCCCGCCACTTTGAGATCGGCTTCCAGCCCACGATCGGCATCCTGCACCAGCCGCAGCCGGCGCCGACGCTGGAGCGCCTGCGCGCCTCGCTGGCCGATGCCGAGCTGATCGAGGCGGTCGCGCTCAACTCGCTGACCGGCATTACCGGTTCGGGCCTGCTCAGCATCGCGCTGCGGGAAGGGTTACTGACCTCGGAAGAGGTCTGGACCGCCGCCCATGTCGACGAGGACTACAACATCCGGCTCTGGGGCGAAGTCGAGGAAGCCACGGAGCGCCGCGCCAAGCGTCGGATGGAGTTCGACGCAGCAGTGCGGGTGCTGGAGATGGTGAGGGCTCCCTGACCGCCGCTTGAGGCCGTTATCGGGTCATCTCAGCGAAAGCACATGGGCCCTAACTTACTGTCGTGTCCCACACACCGGCTGTCATCCCAGCGAAAGCTGGGACCCATCCATCCACTTGCACTGCGGCGAGTTGGGTCCCAGCTTTCGCTGGGATGACACCGAGTTTGGGGCGCTGTCTGGTGGCAAATTGGCCGAGCGGCCCTGGATCAGAGCTGCGGGGACCCAGCGCACATGCGCGAAGCGGGGACCTCCGTTTGCGATCTCGCCTGCTGCACCAAAACAGAGGTTCCCGCTTTCGCGGAATGACCCCGGTGGCTGTGGCACTAACTCGTTCGTCCCACGATCCACTCCGCCACCTCGGGCGCGATCTCGCGCAGCGGCGCCAGCACGAAGTCGCGCTCATGCGCATAGCGGTGCGGCACATGCAGGCGCTCGGTGTCGAGCTCCAACCGTTCATAAGCCACCACATCGATGTCGATGCGCCGCGGGCCCCAGCGGATGTCGCGGACCCGCCCCATCTCGCGCTCGATGCCGAGACAGGCGTCGAGCAGCTCGAGCGGCGCAAGGCTGGTCTCGACCTCCACCACCATGTTGGAGAAATCCGGCTGGTCGGTCTTGCCCCAGGGTTTGGTGATCAGCATCGAGGATTGCGCCACGACGGCGATGCCCGGCCAGGCGTTCAGCCGGTCCACTGCCTCGCGCACCTGCGCTGAGGGATCGCCGATATTGGCACCGAGGCCGAGCCACGCGCGTGCCATCAGCGATCATCCCGGTGGCGATGCAGCTCGATGGCGGCCTCGCCGGCGACCATGGCGATCGGCGCCGAGGGCTTCTTCACCCGCACCTCTATCCAGCGGATCGCCGGAAACGCCTCGAACAGCCGGTCGACGATACGCTGGCCCACTGCCTCGATCAGCTTGAACCGCTGCGCCTCGAACGCTGCCTTCGCCACCTCGTAGATCTCGGCATAGGAGATCGAGTGTTCGAGCTCGTCGCTGCGGCCGGCTTGGCCGAGGTCGACGCCGCACACCAGGTCGACGAAAAAGCGCTGCCCCAGCACCGCTTCCTCCGGCATCACGCCGTGATAGCCGAAGAACCCCAGGTCGCTGAGGATGATGCGGTCGCCGCTGAAGTCTTTGGTCACGTCTGAATTCCTAATCTGCGGGTCCATATAGGGCCGCCTCGGCGACGCGCAAGGCATCGCGGTTGGGCCGGATGTCGTGGACCCGGAAGATGTGGGCGCCGGCGGTATAGCCAAGCACCGAGGTCGCGATGGTGCCCGCCAGCCGCTCGTTGGCCGGCATATCGAGCAACTTACCGATCATCGACTTTCGCGAGGTGCCGACCAGCACCGGAAAGCCCATAGCCACCAGCTCCGGCAGCCGCCGCAGGATCTCGTAGTTCTCGCTCAGCGATTTGGCGAAGCCGAAGCCGGGGTCGAGCACGATGCGGTCACGCGTCACGCCGGCCTTGTCGGCGATATCGAGGGTGACGTCGAAGTACCTGGCCATCTCGGCCATCACGTCGCGGCCGGTGTCGCGCGCCTTGTCCCAGTGCATCACCACCAGCGGGGTGCCGTGCTCGGCCGCTACCGCCGCCACCTCCGGCTCGCGCTGCAGTCCATGGACGTCGTTGATGATAGTCGCTCCGGCAGCAATCGCCTGTTCGGCGACCTCGGCCTTATAGGTATCGATTGAGATCGGCGCCGTGATCCCGTCGGCCCGCAGGGCCGCGATCACCGGCAGGACCCGCGTCAGCTCGTCGGCCACCGAAACCTCCTCGGCTCCTGGTCGCGTGCTCTCGCCGCCGATGTCGATGATATCGGCCCCCTCGGCCAGCATCAGCCGCGCCTGCGCCAATGCCGCCGGCGCCGCATCGAAGCGGCCGCCGTCGGAAAAGCTGTCGGGGGTGACGTTGAGGATGCCCATCAGCCGGGCGGTGCGGCCAAGCCGCAGGGCGGCGCCGCCAGGCGCCAGCTCATACTCGCGGTGCCCAGACATCAGCCGGCGACGGCGGTCGGCTTCAGGTCGTCCTTGGCGGCCACCGCAGAGGGCACCGCGAACAGGTCGTACTCGTCCGACTCGGTCACTAGCACCGACACCTTGTCGCCCACCTTGATGCCGTCGGCTTCGTGGATGATCACGGTGCCGTCGATCTCGGGCGCATCCCACTGGCTGCGTCCGATGGCGCGGCCGGTATCGGGCTCGACGTCGTCAACCAGCACGTCGATGGTGCGGCCGACCTTCTTGGACAACACATGTGCCGAGATGTCCTGCGCCACTTCCATCAGGCGCTCGTAGCGCTCGCGTTTCAGCTCATCGGGGACGATGCCCTCGATATCGTTGGCGGGCGCACCGGTCACCGGCTCATACTCGAAGCAGCCGATGCGATCGATCTCGGCCTCTTCCAGCCAATCGAGCAGGAACTCGAAATCTTCCTCGGTCTCGCCGGGGAAGCCGACGATGAAGTTGGAGCGGATGGCCAGGTCGGGGGCGATGGCGCGCCAGGCCTTGATCCGGTCGAGCGTCTTCACCTGATTGGCCGGGCGGCGCATCGACTTCAGCACCGACGGGGCGGCGTGCTGGAACGGAATGTCGAGATAGGGGAGGATCTTCCCCTCGGCCATCAGCGGAATGACGCTGTCGACATGCGGGTAGGGGTAGACATAGTGGAGCCGGGTCCACACGTCCATCTTGCCCAGTTCCTCGGCGAGGGTCTGGAAGCGCGCCTCGATATCGCGGCCGCGAAACTTCGAGCTCTGGTACTTGACGTCGAGGCCGTAGGCCGAGGTGTCCTGCGAGATCACCATGATCTCCTTGACGCCCGTCGCCACCAGCCGCTCCGCCTCGTACAGCACCGAAGCAATCGGGCGGGAGACGAGGTCGCCGCGAATCTGCGGAATGATGCAGAAGGTACAGCGGTTGTTGCAGCCTTCGGAAATCTTCATGTAGGCGTAGTGCCGCGGCGTCAGCTTCAGGCCGGCTTCCGGCACCAGGTCGACGAACTTGTTCGGCACCGGCGGCACATGCAGGTTCACCGCGTTGACCACATCCTCGTACTGGTGCGGCCCGGTGACGGCGAGCACGCTCGGATGCGTGGCGCGGATCATCTCTTCTTCGACGCCGAGGCAGCCGGTGACGATGACGCGGCCATTGGCGCCGACGGCCTCGCCGATCGCCTCGAGGCTTTCCTTCTTGGCGCTGTCGAGGAAGCCGCAGGTATTGACCAGCACGACGTCCGCGCCGGAGTAGTCGCGCGAGAACGAATAGCCCTGCGAACGCAGCGTCGTCATGATGCGTTCGGAGTCAACGAGAGCCTTGGGGCAGCCGAGGCTGACCAGACCGATTTTCGGAGCTTGTGTCATTGGCGCGTGCCTATGCGCCAAACTCGGGAAAAAAGCAATGATCGGCACTCTGCGATGGAAGCAGGGCAGCCCTGATCACGGCCGATCACGAGCCCGTCAGATTACCAAACCTTCAGTTGACCCGAATCCTGAGCCTCGTGCTCTTGTTTCCGATGCGCCCACCTCCGAGGCGTCCAGCAGGAAAAAGACCCATGAATCTCGAAGCCCTCAACCGGTACCAGCCGCAGGCGCTGGCCGTTCTCCGCATCGTCGCCGCGCTCTGCTTCATGGCCCATGGCACGCAGAAAATGTTCGGCTTTCCGGCCTCAGGTGGCGGCGGCGGGTTCGAGCTGTTCTCGCTGATGGGCCTCGCGGCTGTGCTCGAAGTGTTCGGCGGCCTCGCCATCCTGCTTGGCGTCTTCACCCGCCCGGTGGCTTTCATCCTCGCCGGCCAGATGGCCTATGCGTTCTGGTTCGTGCACGTGCCGATGATGGGGCAGGGCAACATCATCCCGGTCGCCAATGGCGGCGATGGGGCCGTGCTGTTCTGCTTCGTATTCCTCTACCTGGTCTTCGCCGGCCCCGGCGCCTGGAGCGTCGACGAAGTCATGAAGTCGCGGCGCTCGCTCGTCACTGCCTGATCCCTGGAGATCATCGAAGTGGGCGAGCCACCCGCCCCAACGAAAAAGGCCGCCCTTCGGGGCGGCCTTGTTGTTTCAGATATCGGGCTTTTCGGTCGGTGGCGGCGTGCGCCTCGCGGTCCGTCGCACCGCAGGCGTGGTTGGCTCTACATCCGCGCCCTCGCTCGTCTCGTCTTCGTAAGGTTCGTCCTCGGCGATGTCGTGGATGGCGTCGCGTACCTCGTCGATCAGCGAGGTCGGCACGCGGCTGAGGCTCACCGTGCGGGTGACTGTCTCGTTCGCCTTGAAGAACACCAGCAGCACTTCGCACACGATGCGCAGCACGATCAGGAACAACGCGCCATACACCGCGATCTCGAGGATGCCCCACAGGCCATCGCCGAAATTGCGGCCGAAGCTGACGAACAGGTGCCCCACCGACCAGAGCAGCAGTGCCGCCAGCCCGGTGACGTAAAGCACCGGCACCAGTCGCGGCGAGAGGATGGTCTCGAGCCTGAACAGCGTCGGGCTGAGGAAGATTTTCTTTAGGTCGTCCAGCGTCATGGCCTCACCCCCATGGAATCGGTCACCCAGAAAATGCGTGCGTCACGCGGCACTGACAAGGCCTTCCGGGCGCAGATCTGCCGTGGCGCCAAAGCGCCGCTCGAAGGCGGTGCGCAGCGCGGCATCGACTTCGGCCATGGCGACCAGCTGTCCGAGATCCTCAAAACTGGTCACGCCCTGGTCGGAGATGCCGCACGGCACGATGCCATCGAAGTGTGAAAGGGTCGGCGACACATTGATCGCAATGCCGTGGAAGGTCACCCAGCGGCTGACCCGCACGCCGATCGCTGCCACCTTGTCCTCGCGGCCAGAGCCCTTATTCGGCCGCGCCACCCAGACGCCGATCCGGCCATCGCGCCGCTCGCCCCGGATGTTGAAGGCGGCGAGCGTATCGATGATCAGCCCCTCGAGCCCCTGCACCAGGCAGCGCACGTCGCGGCCGCGCTGGCGCAGATCGAGCATGAAGTAGACCACCCGCTGGCCAGGGCCGTGATAGGTGTACTGCCCCCCGCGCCCGGCGTCATAGACCGGGAAGCGGTTGGGCGACAGCAGGTCCTCCGGCGCCGCCGAGGTGCCCGCCGTATAGAGCGGCGGATGCTCGAGCAGCCATACCTGCTCGCTGGCCGCACCGTCCGCCACGGCTGCCGCCCGCGCCTTCATCGCCTCCAGCGCCTCGGGGTAGGGCACGTACCCCTCCGAGATTCGCCACTCGACCGGCACCCCATCGGCGCGGAACAGCTTGGTCCCGGTGTCGCAAGTTGGGTCAGTCGTTAACGCTTCGGTAAGCATGGGTGTCCAATGCTCTCTCACAAGGGGCCCGCGCGATTCAGCCGGGATGGTCGGTCGCGGTTTATGTATGAACACTCTAGACAATATTGAAGTCGATATCACCGTCGAGCTGGGCGCGGCGATCATGCCGGTGCACCACCTGCTGCGCATGGGCCGCGGCGCGGTGATCGAGCTCGACACGGGCGAGAGCGACCCATTGCGCGTCTATGCCAACAACACGCTGATCGCGCGCGGCGAAGTGAAGGTCGAGGACGGCCGCCTCAGCGTCGAGCTCACCGAAAAAGTCCGCCGCCCGGCCTGATTTCGAGTTTGGCGGCGAGCGTTTGCATAACGGCAATTAATCGCTTGCACCCGCCAACGAGCGTTGCTACACGCTGCCTCGCTTCGCCGCTTCGGCGTCGCTCCTACCTCGGCGTGCGGTCGTGGCGGAATTGGTAGACGCGCAGCGTTGAGGTCGCTGTGCCGCAAGGCGTGGAAGTTCGAGTCTTCTCGACCGCACCAGGTTCTCTAGAGATCCTGCAGTCCAAAACAAGCGGCTCCCCTAGGGGAGCCGTTGTTGTTTGGGGCATCGGAAGCTGAACCGCTATTTTCCCTTCCAGCCCAACAGCCGCATGGCGTTGATCGTCACCAGCACCGTCGCGCCAGTATCCGCGAGGATCGCCGGCCACAGGCCCGTGACGCCGATAATCGTGGTGACGAGGAACACCGCCTTCAGCCCGAGCGCCACGGTGATGTTCTGGGCGATGTTGCCCATCGTGGCTTTCGACAGCCCGATCATGTTGGCGATGTCGGCGACGCGGCCGTGGAGGATGGCGGCGTCGGCGGTTTCGAGCGCTACGTCGGTGCCGCCGCCCATGGCGATGCCGATATCGGCGGCGGCGAGGGCAGGGGCGTCGTTGATGCCGTCACCGATCTTGGCCACCACACGGCGCTGTTGCTGCAGTTCGCGGACGATGCGCTGCTTGTCCTCGGGCAGGAGGCTGGCGCGCACCTCGATGCCGAGAGCGGCGCCGATGGCTTTGGCGGTCCGCTCGTTATCGCCGGTTAGCATCACCGTGCTGACGCCATCAGCCTTGAGGCGGCGCAGCCCATCCGCCGCGTCGACGCGCGGCTCGTCGCGGATGGCAAGGAGGCCGGCGACCTGATCGCCGACTAGCAGCACCGAGACAGTCTTGCCGGCATCATTGAGCGCGCCGATCCGCTCGCGCAGCGCCGCATCGAACGGCACCTGCTCTTCGGCCGCCTTGGGCGAGGCGAGGAACAGGGTCTCGCCGCCGACCTTGCCGGTGACACCCTTGCCGGGCACCGCCTTGGCGCCGGCCGCGGGCGGCACGAACGCCTTGTCGGCCTGGGCGCGGGCCAGCACAGCCACTGCCAGCGGATGGCTTGAGCCGCTCTCCAGTGCAGCCGCCAGCGACAACACCTGAGACTCCGAGCGTCCGATGCCGACAATGTCGGTGACCTGCGGCTTGCCCTCGGTGAGCGTGCCGGTCTTGTCGAGCGCGACGGTGTCGATCCGGCGCAACTGCTCCAGCACGGCGCCACCCTTCAGCAGCAGCCCGCGACGCGCGCCGGCCGAGAGGCCGGCGGCGATCGCCGCCGGGGTCGAAATCACCAGCGCGCAGGGGCAGCCGATCAACAGGATGGCGAGGCCCTTGTAGATCCACTCGTCCCAGGGCTGGCCGGCCAGCAGCGGCGGCAGGATGGCGACCAGCGCGCCCACCACCAGCACGCCCGGCGTATAGTATTTCGAGAACTTGTCGATGAACCGCTCGGTCGGCGCCTTGCTTTCCTGCGCTTCCTCGACCAGTCGCACGACGCGGGCAATGGTGTTGTCGGCGGCGGCCGCAGTCACCCGCACGCGCAGCACGGCATCGGCGTTAATGGTGCCGGCGAATACCTCGTCGCCGACGCTCTTGGTCCTGGGCACGCTCTCGCCGGTCACCGGGGCTTCGTTGATGGCGGAACTGCCGTCGACGATGACACCGTCCGCGGCGATGCGGTCGCCAGGCCGAACGAGGATGGTGGCGCCGACAGCCAGTTGCGCCGCGGGGACCTCGGTGGTCGTGCCGTCCTTCTCGACCAGCGCCAGCTTGGGCACCAGGTCGGCGAGGCCACGAATGCTGGCGCGGGCCCGGCCGGCGGCAACGCCCTCGAGCAGCTCGCCGACGAGGAACAGCAGCACCACGGTAGCCGCTTCCTCGGTGGCGCCGATGAACACCGCGCCGATGGCGGCAATGGTCATCAGCGTCTCGATCGAGAACGGCGTGCCGGTCATGCCGGCGACGACGGCGCGCCGCGCCACCGGGATCAGGCCCACCGCCATGGCGACGAAGAACGCCCAATGGCCGATTTGAGGGAACAACTGCCCGGCAATATAGGCCGCCGCGAGCGCGCCACCGGAGATGAAGGTCAGCAGGGCCTTCCGCGTTTTCCACCACGGGCCATCAATGATCTCGCCATGCCCAGAGTGATCGTGATCATCTCCGGAGTGATCATCCCCGGAGTGGTCGTGGCTGTGATCGGAGTGGTCATGATCGTGCCCATGATCATGTCCGGCATGGCTATGGTTCCCCACCGCGGGAGCGGCAGGCCCGGTATGGGCGGATCGGGCGGGGGCGATCTGGTAGCCAAGCGCCTTGACCTGCCGCTCGATGGCGCCCTTGGCGACCTCACCCGAGCGCGTCACGGTCATCGTGCCATTGGGGAGCGACACGCCGACCCCGCCGACGCCGGGAAGCCGGCCGACGGCGTTCTCGATCTTGGTCACACAGGCGGCGCAGTCCATGCCGCCAATGCGGAATTTCAGCTTCTCGGCGGCCTCGGACATGCGGCACTCCTTGGATTCTTAATCATGTCCGCATACATCTAGGACCTCTAGCCACTAGAGGATCAAGGGGTGAATGCGATGAATCTGCCGATCGGCGAATTGTCCCGACGGACCGGCGTCAAGGTTCCGACCATCCGCTTTTACGAGCAGATCGGCCTGCTGCAGTCGCCGCCGCGTACCGAGGGCAATCAGCGCCGTTACGGTAAGCCCGAGGTGGAGCGGCTCAATTTCATCCGCCATTCGCGCGAGCTCGGCTTCGAGGTCGAGGATATCCGCGAGTTGCTCGAGATGGCCGCGTCGCCGCAGGCCTCATGCCACCAGGCCGACAGCATCGCCCGCAACCACCTGACCGAGATCGACCGCCGCATCGCCAGCCTCTCGGCGCTGCGCGGCGAACTGACCCGGATGGTCGAGGAATGCGGCCATGGGCGAATCTGCGATTGCCGGATCATCGAAGTGCTGGCCGACCACGGCGAGTGCGTGACCGAGCACGCGCACTAGAGCGCTTCACATGGTGCGCAGCGGCCGAGCTGACCAACTAAGATCACCTCACCCACGATGACAGCGGGTGGGTGGGTGAAGGGTCGAGCCCAAGCTGCAGCCCAATCCCGGACCTTACTCCCGGCGAGCCGACGGCGGGTATTTGCCGTTGGCGTAGCCGAGGAAGATGCCGGCGATGATGCCGAGCACCACGCCGCCGATCAGCAGCATGATGCCGGGTCCCACGGCGCCGCCGATCGCTTCTGGGCTGGCGTTCGGGCCGAAGGCGGTCAGCAGCGGCCCCAGGATGGCGCCGATCAGGCCGAGCCCCATCAGCATGATGGCGCCGAAGAGCAGCTTGCTCCCGACATTGACCGAGAACGGATCCGGATGCTCTGCCATTTGCCACGCCCCCTCAAGCGTCCACGCCCCTACCAACAGGCGTGGACCACAGCTTAGCGCGACGAGGCTACACTGCAAGTAATACTGAGGTTTGGCGCGGCTAGGCTTGCCAGGCGAGCACGGTGTTGCCGGCCCGACAGAAGCTCACGCCAAGCTGGCCGGATTCACCGACCCAGCTATGCGTCTCGCCGTCGCGGCTGAGGGCATGACCGGCACGGCGGAGTTCGGCGACGATCATGCCCACCTGATTGTGCCAGTCGCGCGTCCCGGGCGCCGCCGCCAACCGGGAGCGGATCGCTGCCTGCTGTTCGTCGAGCCGTTGGGTTCGCTCGGCTGCGTCGAGAGCCAGCAGCGCGGCGCGGCTGATTGGGTGGATGTCGTCGGCCGCGGGCCGGATGAACAGATCAAGCGCGGCCATCAGACCACCTCCGCCAGATGAAAGTTGCGGGCCACGGTGAAGTCGCGGAGCCCGAAGGCCGGCAGCTTGCCGGGGACAATGGCGTCAGCGACGGCCGTGCGATCCTCAACGTCGGTGGCGTCCACCACCACCCGGACGAACGGCTCGGCCATGCCGAGCCGCACCTTTTCCTGCAGCTCGAACAGCAGCACCCGCACATTGCCGCGGCTCTCGCAGGCGATGCACTCGGCGCCCGGATCATGAGCGTGCAGTGGTGGATCGAGATGCACCACTGCGGTATCGCGCCCACCAAAGCGGCCGAGGGCCGCCTTGTCGGTGACCACGGTCACCGGCACGGAAGTGGCACGGCGGGCGAACGGGGCAGGGGAGGTCATACCGCCTCCTTGTCCGAGCTCGGGATGTAGTTGAGGATCGGCCCGAGCCAGCGTTCGACTTCGCGGATCGCCATGCCCTTGCGCCGGGCATAGTCCTCCACCTGGTCACGTTCCACCTTGGCGACACCGAAATAGAAGCTCTCGGGGTGGCTCAGATACATGCCAGACACCGATGAGCCCGGCCACATGGCGTAGCTCTCGGTCAGCTCGACGCCGATGCGCTGCTTGGCGTTGAGCAGGTGGAACAGCGTCGTCTTCTCGGTATGGTCGGGCTGGGCCGGATAGCCCGGGGCAGGGCGGATGCCCTGGTAAGGCTCGCCGATCATCTCGTTGGGTGCGAAGGTTTCCGCGGCGCCATAGCCCCAGAATTCCTTGCGCACCCGCTCGTGCATCAGTTCGGCGAAGGCCTCGGCGAAGCGATCGGCCAGCGCCTTGATCAGGATCGACGAGTAGTCGTCGTTCCGCCGCTCGAAGCGCTCGGCAATGATGTTCTCCTCGAGCCCCGCCGTGACCACGAAGCCCCCCAGATAGTCCGGGATGCCCTCGGGCGCGACGAAGTCGGCCAGGGCCATGTGCGGCTTGCCGCCGGTCTTCGAAAGCTGCTGGCGCAGGGTGAAGAACGTCGCCAGCTGATCCTTGCGATCTGCATCGGTATAGAGCCGAATGTCGTCGCCGACCTGGTTGGCGTGCCAGAAGCCGATCACCGCCTTGGGGCGGAACCAGTTCTTCTGGATCACTTCCTTCAGCATCTTCTGCGCGTCGTCCCAGAGCTGGCGCGCCGCCGGCCCCTGGTCCTTGTCCTCGAGGATCGCCGGGAAGCGGCCCTTCAGTTCCCAGGCCTGGAAGAACGGCGTCCAGTCAATGTACCTGGCGATCTCAGCCAGGTCGTAGTTCTCGAACACTCGCGTGCCGAGGAAGCTCGGCTTGGGCGGCACGTAGCCATCCCATTTCGGCTGGAAGCGGTTGGCGCGGGCGGTTGCCAGCGATGTCCGCTGCTTTTCCGCCTCGCTCTGCCGATGCTTCTCGGCGAGCCGCTCGTACTCGGCCTTCACATCCTGGACGTAAGCCGGGCGCTGCTCCTGCGACAGCAGCGACGACACCACGCCCACGGCGCGGCTGGCGTCGTGTACGTGCACGGTCGGGCCGCCATGATACTGCGGATGGATCTTCACCGCGGTGTGGACGCGCGAGGTCGTGGCGCCGCCGATCAGCAGCGGCACGTGGAAGCCTTCGCGCTCCATCTCGGAGGCAACATGCACCATCTCGTCGAGCGACGGGGTGATGAGGCCGCTGAGCCCGATGACGTCGACATTCTCCGCCTTCGCCACCTCGAGGATCTTCGCCGTCGGCACCATGACGCCGAGGTCGATGATCTCGTAGTTGTTGCAGGAGAGGACCACGCCGACGATGTTCTTGCCGATGTCGTGCACATCGCCCTTCACCGTCGCCATCAGCACCTTGCCGGCGCTGCGGCGGCCGGTAGCGTTGCCATCGGCGTTCTTCTCCGCCTCCATGAACGGGAGAAGGTGCGCCACCGCCTGCTTCATTACCCGCGCGGATTTTACCACCTGCGGCAGGAACATCTTGCCGGAGCCGAACAGGTCACCGACCACGCTCATCCCGGCCATCAGCGGGCCCTCGATGACGTGCAGCGGCCGCTCGGCGCTGAGCCGCGCTTCCTCGGTGTCGGCGTCGATGAACTCGGTGATGCCGTTGACCAGCGCATGCGAGATGCGCTCGGCCACGGGCTTGGTCCGCCAGGTCAGGTCCTTGGCCTTCTGCTCGCCGCCGGCCTGGCCCTTGAACTGCTCGGCAATCTCCAGGAGCCGCTCGGTCGAATCCGCCCGGCGGTTGAAGATCACGTCCTCGCAGGCCTCGCGCAGCTTCGGCTCCAGCGTGTCGTAGACCGCCAGCTGGCCGGCGTTGACGATGCCCATGTCCATGCCCGCCTGGATGGCGTGGTAGAGGAACACCGAGTGCATCGCCTCACGCACCGGCTCGTTGCCGCGGAAGGAGAAGCTGAGGTTGCTCACGCCACCAGAAATATGTGCGTGCGTAAGGGTTTGCCGGATGGTCCTCGTGGCTTCGATGAAGGCGATGCCATAGCCGACATGCTCCTCGATGCCGGTGGCGACAGCGAAGATGTTGGGGTCGAAGACGATGTCCTCGGGCGGGAAACCGACTTCCTCGGTCAGGAGCTTATAGGCCTTCGAGCAGATCTCGACCTTGCGCTCATAGGTGTCGGCCTGGCCCTGCTCGTCGAAGGCCATCACCACCACGGCCGCACCGTAGCTGCGCACCAGGCGGGCGGTTTCGAGGAATTTCTCGACCCCTTCCTTCATGGAGATCGAGTTGACCAGCGCCTTGCCCTGTACGCATTTCAGGCCCGCCTCGATCACCTCGAACTTCGAAGAATCGATCATCAGCGGTACGCGGGCGATATCGGGTTCGGCGGCGAGCAGGTTGAGGAACTCGACCATCACCTTCTGGCTGTCGAGCAGCCCCTCGTCGACGTTGATGTCGATAACCTGGGCGCCGTTCTGCACCTGGTCGCGCGCCACTTCGAGCGCGGCGGTGTAGTCGCCGGCGGTGATGAGCTTGCGGAACTTGGCCGAGCCAGTGACATTGGTGCGCTCGCCGATGTTCACGAACGGGATGTCGCCGGTGAGCGTAAACGGCTCGAGGCCGCTCAGCCGCAGGAAGGTCGGCACCTCGGGGATCTTGCGCGGCTTGTACTTTCCAACTGCTTCCTTGATCGCCCGGATGTGGTCCGGGGTCGAACCGCAGCAGCCGCCGACGATGTTGAGGAAGCCATCCCGCGCAAAGCCCTCAAGCTGGCGCGCCATGAATTCCGGCGTCTCGTCATAACCGCCGAACTCGTTGGGGAGGCCCGCATTGGGATAGGCGCAGATCAGCGTGTCGGCGACATCGGAGAGCTCGTTGATATGGGCGCGCATGGCATTGGCGCCGAGCGCGCAGTTGAGCCCGATGGTGAAGGGCTTGGCGTGCCGCACCGAGTACCAGAACGCCGTCGGCGTCTGGCCGCTCAGCGTACGGCCGCTGAGGTCGGTGATGGTGCCGGAGATCATCACCGGCAGCTCGTTGCCGCGCTCTTCGAAGATGCGCTGCGCCGCAAAGATGCCGGCCTTGGTGTTGAGCGTGTCGGTGATGGTCTCGAACAGCAACAGGTCGGCGCCACCGTCGATCAGCCCGTTGATCTGCTCGGCATAGCCTTTGACGATCTCATCGAAAGTGATCGCCCGGTGCCCCGGCGAGTTCACGTCCGTCGACATCGATGCCGTCTTGTTCAGCGGCCCGAGTGCGCCGGCCACAAAGCGGCGCTTCCCATCGATGTCGAAGGCCTGCTGCGCCGCCTCGCGCGCCAACCGGGCGCCCTCGAGGTTGAGTTCATAGGCGAGCGCCTGCATGCCATAATCGGCCATGACGATGTCGGTGGAGGAGAAGGTGTTGGTCTCCACCATGTCGGCGCCGGCAAGATAATATTGCAGGTGGATGGCGCGGATCGCGTCGGGCTGGGTCAGGTTGAGCAGGTCGTTATTGCCCCGCACATCCTTGTGCCAATCCTTGAAGCGCTCGCCGCGATAGGCGGCTTCATCGAGCTTCAACTGCTGAATCATGGTGCCCATGGCGCCATCGAGGATCAGGATGCGTTCGGAGGCCGCCTGGGTAAGGGCTGCCCGCACCTCCTCGCCCTTGGGCAAGGAATTTCTATCGATCTCAATGTGTTGAGCTTCAGTCATCGCTCGACTTTCCAACGTCTGTCACGCCAAACTGCGTTCACCGCCGGCACACTCGCATGGCGGGATATAAAGATATCTTTATATGAGTGCCGACCGCCCGGCAAGCAAGCCCGTTCCCGTTCTCGGCCGGGAGAACGAAAACGTTCCCCACGGGGAGAACGAAAACGTTCCTCCGGGAACTGCAACGCTCGATCAGGACTTTCGCTTTCATGACAATGCCGATCCTCCTCGTTCCCGGTCTCAACTGCACCGCCGAGATCTATGCCCATCAGGTGCCGGCACTGTGGCAGTTCGGGCCGGTGACCATCGCCAACCACACCGAGGGCAGTTCGATGCAGCAGATTGCGGCATCGATTCTTAGCGACGCGCCGCCTGAGTTCGCCCTCATCGGCTTCTCGATGGGCGGCTACCTGGCGTTCGAAATGCTCAGGCAGGCGAGGGGGCGGGTGCTGAAGCTGGCGCTGCTCGACACTTCAGCGCGACCAGATACCCCCGAGGCGGTCGAGAAGCGGCGAACGGCCATCGCATTGACGGAGCAGGGGAAGTTCAACCTCGCCATCGCACAGTCGTTCCCGAACGCGGTGCATCCCGACCACGTCGGCGATGCGGCGCTCAAGGCGCTGCATGTGCGCATGGCCACGGCGAATGGCGGCGAAACCTATATCCGGCAGCAGACCGCCATCATCGGCCGGCCGGACTCCCGCCCCGAACTCGGCGCCATCGCGGTGCCGACGCTGGTGGTAGTCGGCGACAAGGACGCAATCACCGTTCCCGAGGCCGCCCGCGAGATGGCCACCGGGATTGCCGACGCCAGGCTCGTCGTGGTCCCCAGGGCCGGGCACATGGCGCTGGTCGAGCAGCATGCCACCGTTACCGCGGAACTCACGGAATGGGCGGCTAAATAGCTGGCATTTGAAGCAAATTAACCCGGCCGCAACCACGTTGCGGTTCGATGCGATCATCCCCGCACGGCTTTCGGTATGGTGCGGAAATCTCTCGATGGGTTGATCTGGTTTTGGCAGTGTTTTCTCGCGACCTTCGCGCGGCCGCCCGGCTGCTTGCTCTTGCTGTGCTCCTGGCGCCGGTTGTGGCTGCCTGCAGCAGCGATGGGGGAGGGGTGCCGCACATCAAGCGCTCCGCTTTCAGCTCCAAGGAGTTCGGCGTCGCCGTCAGCCCGCGCGTCACCAATGCCAAGAACCCGCCCAAGGGCGGCGGCCGCTACATGGTCGGCAAGCCCTACACAGTGCGCGGCGAAGTCTATGAGCCGATCGAGAACCCGATCGGCTACGTCGCCTCGGGCGGCGCCTCCTGGTACGGCAACGACTTCCATGGCCGGCGCACCGCCAATGGCGAGATCTTCTCAGCCAACGCCATTTCCTGCGCCAGCCCCGTGCTGCCGCTGCCGAGCTATGTCCGCGTCACCAATGTCGACAATGGCCGCTCGATCGTCTGCCGCGTCAACGATCGCGGCCCGTACCTCCATGGCCGGGTGATGGACCTCAGCTACCGGACCGCCGAGATCCTCGGCTATGCCGGCAACGGTGTCGGCAATATCCAGGTGCAGTATATCGGCCCGGCGCCGCTCAATGGCGACGACACCCGCATGCTGCTCGCCAGCGTCGACAAGCCAACGCGCATGGAGCAGGGGGCTACCCGCCTCGCCATGAACGAAGAGCGTCCGAACCTCATCGGCGGCATCATCGACATGTTCGGCTATGTCGACAGCGGTGCGGCCGACGAGGCCATTACCGGCGCCCACGCGGCGGCCAACGCCATGGCGACCCGCTCGGGCTCGCTCGACTCCTGGGTGGCGACGGTCGACGAGGACAAGCGCGCCATCAAGCTGGAGCTCGGCGTGTTCGCCGATGCCACGAGGGCCGATGACGTGGCGCTGCAGTTCGCCATGCTGGGCGCGGTCGACGAGGATGCCGTGCGCATCCCCGGCGCTGATGCCACACGCCTGACACTCACGCATCTTAAGCCCGGTGTGGCGCGGGATGATGTGATGTCGCTCGCCAGGCAACTTGGACTCAAGGACCTGGTGCTCTATTAGTTTGAGAGCGGTCGAGCATTGACCGCGATCGGGGTTGAGATTGCGGAATTTTGGCCTGAAACTGCTGGTCGCCCTGTTTGCCGTCTGTCTGGCGGCACCCGCACACGCGCAGGATTTCGACACCAAGGCGCCGTTTGCCGTACTGATGGACTACGAGTCCGGCACGATCCTGTTCAACAAGGCAGGTGACGAGCAGCTCGAGCCCGCCAGCATGGCCAAGCTGATGACGCTGGCCGTGGTGTTCGACCAACTGCAGTCGAAAAAGCTCCAGCCCACCGACGAGTTCTTCATTTCCGAGCATGCCTGGCGCGATGGCGGCGCCTCATCGGGCGGCTCGACCATGTTTGCCGAGCTGAACTCGAAGATCCCGGTGATGGATCTGGTCCGCTCGGTGATCATCCAGTCCGGCAACGACGCAGCGATCGCGCTGGCCGAGGGCATCGCCGGGAGCGAGCTCAGCTTCGCCCAGATGATGAACCAGCTGGGGAAGGAAATCGGCCTCAGCGGCTCGAACTTCGTCAACGCTACCGGCCTGCCCGACCCGGCGCAGTTCTCGACGGCGCGCGACCTTGCGACCATCGCCCGCTTCATCATCGCGCAGTTCCCCGAGTACTACCCAATCTTCTCGGAGAAGGAGTTCACCTGGAACAAGATCCGCCAGATGAACCGCAACTCGCTGCTCGAGATCGGCATCGGTGTCGATGGGCTGAAAACCGGCCACACCGAAGCCGCCGGCTATGGCGAGGTGGTTTCGACTGCCGCCACCGGCCGCCGTCTCATCGCCGTGCTGCATGGCCTCAAATCGATGACCGAGCGCACCGAAGAGGCGCGCAAGCTCGTCACCTGGGGCACCCGCGGCTTCGAGCTGATTCCGGTCTTTCCTGAGGGCTCGGCCATCTCGCACGCCGATGTCTATGGCGGCAGCGCCGGGCAGGTGTCGCTGGTGGGCAAGGGCAGCATCGATCTGTTCCTGCCCAAGGGCGCGCAGAACTGCCCGCAGGCCACGGTCACCTACAAGGCGCCGATCCGCCCGCCTGTGCAGAAGGGCGATCAACTGGCCCAGCTCAATGTCATGTGCAACGGCGCCGTGGTACAGGTCACCCCGCTCTACGCGGGCGAGGACGTCGCCGACGGCGATATCGTCCGCAAGGCAACCGACGCGCTCAAGGAACTGGCGCTCGGCTGGTTGTAGAGCACTTCCCCGCCTCCTTGAGTCGTGGCAGTGCTCTACCTGTTTGATTTGTCGCGCTTTCGAACCGGAAAAGTCTGCAACTTTTCCTGAAAGCGCTCCGGGTTCGGGAACGCAAAGCAATGCTCGATGTGCCGGCGAAACCCGCCGCCCGTTTCATCACCTTTGAGGGCGGCGAAGGCGTCGGCAAGTCGACGCAGGTCAAGCGACTGCTGGTGCGGCTGAACCGCATGGACATCGAAGCCGTCCGCACCCGCGAGCCCGGCGGCACGCCCAAGGCCGAAGCGGTCCGCGCCTTCATCCTGCAGGGGCGCTCCGAGAGCTGGGGCGCCGGGGCCGAGGCCGTGCTCTTCGCCGCCGCCCGCTACGACCATGTCAGCTCGCTCATCGCCCCCAGCCTCAGCAGCGGCAAATGGGTGATCTCCGACCGCTTCCACGATTCGACCCGGGCCTATCAGGGCCTTACCGGCGGCGTCGACGACAAGCTGATCCGCGGGCTCGAAACGCTGGCGCTCGATGGGCACCAGCCCGACATCACCTTCATCCTCGACATGGACCCGGCCGTCGCCTTCGCGCGGGTCAACAACCGCGAGATCGAGAAGGCGCTGGCCGAGACCGGCGATCGCTTCGAGAAGGAAGATCTCGAGTGGCACCGCCGCCTGCGCCAGGCTTTCCTCGCCATCGGCAAGGCCAATCCCGAGCGCTGCGTCGTGTTGCCCGCCGGCCAATCGGAAGATGCGCTGGAGCAGGAGATCTGGGATACGCTGAACCGGCGCTTCCCCGAGCTCGAGGCAAAGGCCGACTGAATTGGACTATCCTGAACGCGAACCCGACCAGCTCGAGGGCGTCCCGCTGCCCGAGTTCCAGACCGGCGTTTCCGGTCACGATGCAGCACGCGCCACGCTGCTCGAGCGGCTCGATGCTGGGCGGCTGCCCGGCGGCGTCCTGATTCACGGGCCGCGCGGTATCGGCAAGGCGACGCTGGCCTTCGACCTGGCGCGCCGCATCTTCGAAAAGACCGGCGATGAGTCGCCCGGTCACATCGCGGCGCAGGTCGCCGCCGGCGCCTATCCGAACCTGTTCGTGATGCGCAAATCGCTGCGCGACACCGGCAAGGGCTACTACACCGCGATCCGCGTCGAGGAAGTCCGCCGCTTCATCGAGGAGATGCGGATGACCCGCGGCCGCGCCGGGCACCGCATCGCCATTGTCGATCCGATCGACGACTGCAACACGTCGTCGGCCAACGCGCTGTTAAAGATCCTCGAGGAGCCACCGGCCGACACGACGTTCCTGCTGGTCTCGCACCGGCCGGGCTCGCTCCTCCCCACCATCAAATCGCGCTGCTTCCAGGTGGCGCTGCGGCCAATCGCCGACGGCGAGGTCCGCACGGTACTGGATCAGGTCGGCGGGCAGCCGCTCGCCATCGATCGCGCCGTGTCGCTCGCCGGCGGGCGGCCGCGCCGCGGTTTCGAGGCGATGCTGCTGGGGGAGGGGGGGGCGCTGCAGCTGCTGCAGGCTTGGCTCGCCGATCCCGCGGGGGCGCCGTCGGCGGCCCGCATCGCATTGGCTGATGCGCTCGGCGGCGAGCGCGACTCCGCCGAACTGCGCTTTGCCCGCGACATTCTCAATGACTGGCTGGCGGATGCCGCCAAGGCCGCCGCGAGCGCCGGTGACCGGGTTCGCCTTGCCTCGGCCAACGAGCTATGGGACAAGGCCCGGCTTTCACTCGCCGATGCCGATGAATACAACCTCGACATGCGGCAGACCCTGGTCGCGCTTTTTGATGCGATCCGGAAACACCAGCTCCTGAGCGTCCAGCCGACACCATGACCGACACGTTCTACGTCACCACTGCCATCGCCTATCCCAACGGCGCGCCGCATATCGGGCACGCCTATGAGATGATCACCACCGACGCCATCGCCCGCTGGGCCCGGCTGGAGGGGAAGGACACCTATTTCCTCACCGGCACCGACGAGCACGGCATCAAGATGGTGCAGACGGCAGCGGCTGAAGGCATCACGGCGCGTGAATTGGCTGACCGCAACGCCGCCCGCTTCAAGGAGTTGGCGGGGCGTCTCGACGTCTCCAACGACGATTTCATCCGCACCACCGAACCGCGCCACTACGAGTCGAGCCAGGAAATCTGGCGCCGGATGGCCGCCAGCAACAACGGCGACATCTACCAATCGACCTACAAGGGCTGGTACTCGGTCCGCGACGAGGCGTATTTCGACGAAGAAGAGCTGACCGACGGCGAGGACGGCAAGAAGTTCGCGCCGACCGGTGCCGAGGTGAAGTGGGTCGAGGAAGACAGCTACTTCTTCCGCCTCTCCGCCTATCAGGATCGTCTGCTGAAGCTCTACACCGACCGCCCGGATTTCATCGCGCCCGAGGAGCGGCGCAACGAGATCGTGTCGTTCGTGAAGGCCGGCCTGCGCGACGTCTCGATCAGCCGCACCACCTTCGACTGGGGCATCCCGGTGCCTGGCGCTTCCGGGCACGTGATGTATGTCTGGGTCGACGCGCTCACCAACTACATTACCGGCGTCGGCTTTCCCGATGGCGCTTCCGAGCAGTTCAAGAAGTTCTGGCCGGCAAACCTGCACGTCATCGGCAAGGACATCATTCGCTTCCACACCGTTTACTGGCCGGCCTTCCTGATGAGCGCCGGCATCGAGGTGCCGCACCGCGTCTTCGCGCATGGCTTTCTGACCTCGGAAGGCAAGAAGATGTCGAAGTCGGTCGGCAACATCGTCGACCCGCATGAGCAGCTCGACCTCTACGGCACCGATCCGGTGCGCTGGTACTGCCTGCGCGAAGTCAGCTTCGGCCAGGACGGCGACTGGGGCCGCGAGAAGTTCATCAACCGCAACAACTCCGACCTCGCCAACAATTTCGGCAACCTGGCGCAACGTTCGCTGTCGATGATCCAGAAGAATTTTGGTGGCGCGCTGCCCGAGGCGCAGCCAACCGAGGCAGAGCATGCCATTGTCGCCACGGCCATCGCGGCCATCGGCAAGATGGATCTCGCCATGAAGACGCAGCAGATCCACGAGGCCGCCGGCGAGCTGACCACGCTGCTCAACGCCGCCAACCTCTACTTCGCCGACCAGGCGCCGTGGGGGCTGAAGGCCGATCTGCCGCGCATGGGCACGATCCTTACGACCACGGCCGACATCGTCCGTCGCGCCGCGATCGCGGCGCAGGCGTTCGTTCCGGGTTCGGCAGCGAAGTTCCTCGATGCGCTGGCGGTGCCGGCCGACCAACGCCTCCTGAGCCATGCGCTGAGCGCGTCCAGCGTTCCCGCCGGAACCGTCTTGCCGCCGCCCGAACCGGTGTTCAAGAAGTTCGAGCACCCAAAGACGGCATAGGCCAATGCTGATCGACTCGCACTGCCACCTCGATTTCCCCGAGCTCGCCGCCGATCGGGCCGGCGTGCTGGCCCGTGCCAAAGCGGCGGGGATCGATGGCATGGTGACCATCTCGACCCGGGTGAAGCGCTTCGACGAGATCAAAGCCATCGCCGAAGAAAACGCCGAGGTCTGGTGTTCGGTCGGCACCCATCCGCACCACGCCGACGAAGAGCTCGACATCTTGACCGAGGATCTGGTCCGGCTGAGCGCGCACCCCAAATGCGTCGCCATCGGTGAGGCGGGGCTCGACTATTTCTACGACAACGCACCCAAAGAAGCGCAGGAGACCGGGCTGCGCCGGCACATCGCCGCATCGCGCCTCACCGGGCTGCCACTGGTGATCCATTCCCGCTCCGCCGACGTTCACATGGCGGCCGTGCTGACCGACGAAGTGGGGCAGGGGGCCTTCCCTTTCGTGCTCCACTGCTTCACCGGCGGCGCCGAACTTGCCCGCCAGGCCCTGGAGCTCGGCGGCTATATCTCGTTCTCCGGCATCATCACCTTCAAGAATGCCGAGGAAATCCGCGAGGTCGCAAAGTTTGTCCCATCGGACCGTTATCTGGTTGAAACAGACGCGCCTTATCTGGCTCCGGTGCCGCACCGTGGCGGTACCAACGAGCCGAGTTATGTCGCCCATACTGCCGCCAAGGTAGCCGAGGTTCGCGGCGTCAGCCTCGAGCAGCTCGGCAATGAAACGACAGCTAATTTTTTCCGTTTATTCTCAAAGGCTAAGGCGTAATGCCTGAAGCACAACATATTGTAGCGACGATCATGGGATGCGGCTCGTCCGGTGGCGTGCCGCGCATCGGCGGCCACTGGGGCGTCTGCGATCCCGATAATCCCAGGAATCGCCGCAGCCGCTGTTCGCTGCTGATCGAAGGCTTCTCGGCCGGCTCGGATGAGCCGACCCGCATCATCGTCGATACCGGCTGCGATCTGCGCGAACAGCTGCTGCGGGCCGAGGTCGATCGTGTCGAAGCGGTGCTCTACACGCATGAGCATGCCGACCACACGCACGGCATCGACGACCTACGGGTGCTGGCGCTGAACAACCGCAAGCGCGTCGATGTCTATTTCAGCGCCGAGGCCGCCAACCGGATCGTGCCGAGCTTTGCCTATTGCTTCACAGCGCCGCCGGGTTCGGGTTATCCGCCGATCCTCAACCAGCACCTGATCGAAGCCGGCAAGCCGTTGACGGTGGACGGGCCGGGCGGATCGATCAGCATCCTGCCGTTCCGCCAGGACCATGGCGATATCTATTCGCTGGGCTTCCGGGTGGGCGGCTTCGCCTATTCGTGCGACCTCAGCGGCATCCCGGAGGTGTCACGCGGGGCCGTCAGCGAGCTCGACACCTGGGTGCTTGACGCACTGCGCCCGACGCCGCATCCGAGCCACCTGAGCCTGTCCGAAGCGCTGGAGCTGGTCGAGGACCTCAAGCCGCGCCACGCCGTGCTAACCAACCTCCATATCGATCTCGACTATGTCCAGACCGACGCGATGACGCCGGAGCACGTGCGGCCGGCGTTCGACGGGCTACAGATCGACATCACCGCCGGCGAGATCATCAGCCCTCGCTAGCTTCGCCATCATCGTACCGACGCTACGGAGCCGCCCATGATTGAAGTCATCGATACCGGCATCGCGCCATCCAGCGGCCCGATCAATGACTGCGTGCGCGCCGGCAATCACGTCTGGCTGGTGGTGCTGGCCGAGGATCCGAAGACCGGCAAGATCACCGAGGGTGACATCGAGGTGCAGACGCGCCAGGCGCTATCGAACCTCAAGCAAGCGATCAACGCCGCCGGCGGCGAGCTCACCAACATCGTCCAGGTGCAGATCTTCCTCGTCGACAGCGCCGACGCGCCAGGCATGAACCGTGTGTATGCCGAGTTCTTCAACACCAAGCCGTACCCGATCCGTGCCACAGTGGTGGTCAAGGAACTGCTGGCCAAGGGGCTGCGGATCGAGATCACCGCAACGGCGGTACTGGGATAGAGCCATCAGCCCTCGACCATCGGTCCGCCCGTGATCCGATGGGAAGGGTAGGGGGCGGCCCTAGAATGCCGCCGACATCCCCAGGTTGGCGGATGCTGAAGTGACGCCGTCGGAGCGGAGTTCGAGACCGGCGGAAGCGGAGGCTCTTGCGGCTGGGCCGATGGGGCTATCGAGCGTGATGTCACCATAGGCGCCGTAAGCGAAGCTGTCGGGCGTGGTGGCGAAGGGGAAGCCGGCGATAGCGACCGAGGCGCCGAAATTCTGCTGGGCGAGGAGCCCCGCAGTGGTGGAGAGAGTCGCCTCACCATAATCGTTGGAAGCGACTTGCGTCGTGGCGGTGAGTTCCATGCGGGCATCGAGCAGGTTCACGGCCGCGGTGCCGACCGAGAGGTTTTGTGACGAGCCGGTTTCGGTGTAGCTGCCAACCTCGCCGCCGACATAGCGAAGCTTGAAGCCGGTTGCGGTCTCGATACCGTCGAGCAGCGGGACGGGGATCGAGAGCCCCAGTTCCGGGCTCAGGAACCAGCTGGCGTAGTCGGCGCTCGCGGTTTCGGTGACCATGGTGGTGACGGTGCGGTCGGAGTGGTTGGCTGCGACGCCCCCGAGAACCGAGTAGCTGAGAGTCACATCGCCCAGGTCCGTACTGCCGTAGAGGCCGGCGGCGCCGATGCCCGAGGCGATGGTCTGGCCGCCGACTGTGGTGAAACGGGAGCCGGAGACGCTGACAACGCCACCCAGCCGGGTGTTGGCGTCGATGGCGGTATGCGAGCCGGCGACGATGCCGCCGAGGACATTGCTGTAGTCATTGGTGCTGTTGGCGACGCTGCCGAATACCTTACCCCAGACTTCCGGGGCGCTCGCAGCAACGAGCTCTCCGGTGGCGGCCTCGGCGGCGCCGACCGGGCGAGCCGGGGCATAGCCCATGGGTTCGACGGACGCTGCGCCGCCTGTAGGCGCGCCGAGAGCGCCAGTGATCTCACGGCCGATAGCGCCGGCCACCTCTCGCATGACGGTCGTGCCACCACCGGTTATGCCCGTGCCGTCGATGATGCTGATAGTGCCCGTGCCCGAGGTCAGCTGCTGGTTGACCAGGCGGTCGCCCGTGAGGACGGTTTCGAGATCAGCAACGGTGAGGATGGTGCTGCCCTTAAAGCCGGAGACGTCGAGCGTGTCGCTGCCGCCGGCGAACTTGACGCTGCCGAGGATGCGCGAGCCGGTACGCAACTCGAGGGTGTCGTCGTGCGCATAGTTGTAGAAGTTGTCTGCACCGAAATCGATGGCCGTGCCGCTGACACCCTCAATGGTGCCCGAGTTGATCACCTTGGCGGCATACGTTGAATTGTCGGAGAAGCCCATGCCAACCCAGCCGGTGACCAGCCCGCGATTCTCGAACGCTGTCGCGCCGAAGTAGAAGAGCGCACCATAATCCTCGCCGCGGATCGTGCCGCCGGCCTCGTTGACGAAGGGTCCGGTCCCGGTTCGCACAACCGTGAGGCCTGTATCGCCGAAGGAATTGATCGTCCCGCTGTTGATAAAGCTGCCGACGGTATCATTGAGGTGGACGGCGGGGCCGGTTCCGCCGGTTGTGGCAATGCGCCCCCGGTTGACGAAACCGTCGGTCTTGTTGGAGAGCCAGACACCATAATAGTTGCTGCTCTCGATCACACCGGTGGCGGTGTTTGTAAATGAGCCTACGGCCCCCAGGTCGACGGCAATATCGGTAGCGAAGATCGAGCCTGAGTTGACGAACGTTTCGGTGCGATCGGAGAAAGCCTCCACGCCCCGGCCGCTGCCGGCCCGGATGGTCCCCGTGTTGCTGAACGAACCGAAGCTGCCGGCGTGAATGGCGTAGTAGTTCGACGACGTAATGGTGCCGGAATTCACGAAGCTATCGATGTGGTACGATGAGCCATCGATCGCGTGGCCGGTACCCGCGGTAATGGTGCCGGTGTTTGTGAAGCTGCCCGTGGGGCTATCGAGATCGATACCCTTGTAGCCCGATGCAATGGTTCCGTCGTTGACGAAAGTCGTGACCGCGCCGTCGAAATCGACCGCCTTGCCGGTGGCGGATTTGATCGTCGCACCAGCCCGATTGGTGAAGGTGCCGGCGGTACCGGTGATTGCGACACCGTCGTGGCCAGTGGCCTCGATCCACCCGCCGTTGCTGAAGGTCGCCACGTTCCCGTCGAACAACACAGCGTCGCTGCCGGCACCGTAGATCTTTCCGCTGGCGCCGTTGGCGAACGAGTTGACATTGACGCCGGTGAACGCCACGCCGCCGGCGCCTCCCTGGACCAGACCATCGTTGAGAAACATTCCGACGCTGGTCGGATCCGCGAGGGCAGGGCGTTCGAACACGATTGCCGTACCGAGGGTGGATCGGACGGTGCCGCCGGCGTAATTGGTGAAGGCAGTCGCCGACGGAGCATAGATGCCAGCGCCACCGCCCGTAGTTTCGATCAACCCATGGTTGTTGAACGTGCCGACCCCGCCCTTGAGCAGCACTACGGTATCGCCGCCGTAGATTTCGCCGGTTGCCGCATTGGTGAAGGTCCCGACATAGCCATATCCAGACGGGGCGGTATCCTTGACCCGGAAGGCGTTGCCATCCGTGCTTCGCAAGGTGCCGGCGTTCTCGAAGCTGTTGAGGCCGTAGTAAATTTCGACGGCTGCGTTGTCGCCCTCGATGAGGGCGCCTGCGGCGTTGGTCATCGCGGACCCGCTAAACAGGCCGCCATAGTAGATGCCGAGATCGTCGGAGGCGATGGAGCCGCTGTTGAGGAAGGACTCGATCGCAACACCGGCATTGATGCCATCGGTTGATGCGCCGGTGGCGGTAATGGTGCCGGTGTTGGTCACCTGCTTGAAGTGGGCCGGATTGCCGCCCAGGATGAGCGCTCCGGCGCCGGTGTTGGCGGTAATGGTAGCGGAACTGGCGAGGGTATCGATCGGGGCATTGACGGTGATCGGACCCACTTGTGTGCCAGTGATCGTCTGGTCTGCTGCGAGGACGGGCGCGGTCAGCGACGTCGACAGCGCAAGCGCAGCGCTTAGCGCCCAGAGCCGGCGCTTCGTCTGAGCTTCTTCCCAATTCAGTGTGCGCATGCTCGATTTGCCCCCAAGTCACGCTGGAATCACGCAACCGGGGAAGACCCGGCCGTGTCAGCTTCATGGTGGCATCGGGCTGCGCCCAAGTCCTGAAGCCGCCTGGAGGGCGTTCTGAAATTATTCTGAAATTCCTGCTACGCAGTGCGACCCTTGCCTCTGTCAACTCCGCTGAACTCTCCTGCGCTTCGTGCTGGGTCGCTCGCCTGTTGAGATAGACGAGGATTCGGCGAAATATTGCTACCTGGACTACCCCGATTTCGCTTCGTCTTGAGCTCCCTGAAAGAGGGCCCACCACGGGAGTAGATCAGCGATCTCCAGAGGAAAGTCGCGTGGCTTCTGGTTGCCGGCACGGCGCCGAACTTCCATCAAATCCCAGCCGTGGTAGCGAGCCTCGGTGGCACTGGACAGCGCCTCGAAGAATTGCTCTTCGGACGAAACGATCATCACATCGGCAAGGTCCTGCATTGAACAGAATACGATTGGGCGCTTGTCGACGTCGATGACCTCGGCCTCGCCGGCGACAAGCTCAAGCGCCTGCGCTATGACCTTGTCGCGCGAAATAGCATCAGCCTGCATCCAGGTGTCGAGAGTTAGCAGCACTCCTTGCGCGTCGCCGGCAACAGGCGGGCCAACATAGATGCCGCGCCGCACGTGTGAGAAGAATCGCCAAACCTGTGCGACACCTTTGACCAGCTGATCGAAGGCGCTCTTTGCAGTGGCAATCGGATCCTGCGCGAACTGAGCCTCGTAGGTAAGCTTGGTCGCCTTACACTCGATGACCACGCGCACCTGTCCGTCATCGCCAACCAATACGTCTGGCGATGCCAACCGTGCCTTTTTCTTACCGTAGGATTGGCTCGGGTGAAGCTCAAATCGTGGATAGTAGGCAGCAATCAGCTTTCCAACGTAAGATTCAAACCGTCCATTGGCCTCGGCAAGGAGGGCCTGAGGACCGCCGGCGACATCATAGTACAGGCCGACGGTCATCCGATGGACGATAAGTTGGGGCAGGGGCGCGATGTAGGCCCCCAGAGCATCGTCGCGAACGATGGGATAGCGACGAAAAACGCTTGGCAAGTAGGAAGTCCCAGCGGCAATGGCACCGGCTTGAAGCTGGGCAATCAGCTTCTGGTTTTCGTTCCGCGAGCCCATGAGATTCAGTGACAGCAGGGGCAAGGCACGTTCAACGAGCTCAAGATCAACGCCGATGCCGTCCACGGTGACGGGCTTCGCCCAAGGCTGATGATGAAGCTGGGCAAAGAGGTAAAATCCTGTGCGCATAAAATCGGCAATCGGCAGGCCATACGTATGCTCAAAGTACTCAGCGCATTTGCCCTGGCCGTAGATGTAGAAGTAGCGGTACACGCGCTCGGTGGTCGCAAAGCCACGCTGCCAACCGAACTGGCGGTGTCCGATCCGCGCCATCTCCAACATGACGTCAGCGGGTCCCAAGTTGGCGCCACCTTCATGGTTGTCGACGTCTCGGAGCAGATTTATTGCCGCTGCCATGGTGGCGTATTCCATCACCAAGGGCTGCCGATGGTTCAATTTGGCCGTCGAAAGCGTCAATGCAAGCAGCGTCTCGAGCTCCCACTTGCGCACGGCATACGGCGACTGAACCGCGGCCGTCGCCGCAGCAGCCGGAAAGCGAATGTGCTTTCGCGCCGCGGCCGAGAATTCGGTTTGAAGGACATTTACGGCCCAGGCGAGGAACAGCCAGTCACCATCATCGGCTGCGGCCAGCATTTCGCCGAGCCGACCGAGTTTCTTCGCTGCACGCTTCTGGTGATAGAGGCGCTGCTTTTCGCTCACGATGGGTTCCGCTGTTGCCACGTTCGCAAATAGCAAGACTCTCGCGGTCTTGGATAGCCGCGCGACCAACTAGTCGCGATGCTCGCACGTAGCTTCTAGCGAGCCTGGGCGGCAGGAAAACAATGGCGAGTCGCGATATCGCCATGTATGCGGTCGTAAAGGCCTTGAGGTGGCGCGGTGCTAGGGAGTGAGATGCCGAACGGAAGGGATGCTCAACCGGTTACGCAACATCAGCGGTCAACGCGTTAGTTCCATAATATATCTTATGCGAATGGAGGAATAGCGATATGCCGACCGAAGCCGACCTCACCCAGCAGCTTATCGAGGCCCAGCGTGCCGGCCGACATGATGTTGATGCTGTCCCCTATGCGGCGCTCGATCGCGCTGCCGCCCTGCGCATTCAGTCCGCCACCATCGGCGCGCTCAGCGAGACGCCGGCGCTGCTCAAGACCATCGTGACGCCGGATGGGCTTGGCGCCTGTGCGCCGATCTATCGGTCGCGCGTCGGCAATAGCGGCGCGTTCCAGCTGTCGTCGCCGACGATCGTCGGGCTCGAGGTCGAGGTTGGCCTCGTCTTGGCCACCGACCTCACGACAGACGCCGCTAACCGCGACGAGATCGATATCATCGAAGCGATCAGTCACTACTTTGTCGGCATCGAGGTCTGCGGTACGCGTTATGTCGACCGGAGCCTCGCTGGCGCTTATGGCGGCCTCGCAGACAACGCCACGGCTTATGGCTACGTCATCGATCCTTCGCATCGCGACGCCGGCGCCGAGATCGGTAATTACGACGTACACCTGGAGTTCGCCGGCAAAGAGATCTGGTCGGCGCCGGCCAAGCACTCGTTCGGCACCGTGCTCAACTCGTTCATTGCCTATGCCAAGAACCAGAATCCGGCCTTCCCGCTGAAGGCCGGCACGGTGGTCACCACCGGCTCGCTCTGCGGCCTCGTGCCCATCTCTGGTACCGGCCACGTGATCGGCCGCCTGGGCAACCACGCCGTCAGCTTCGACATCACCTGAGATCCGCCATGCAGCCGTCCCGCGACATTTCCCGCCTCATCGAGATCATGGCCGCCCTCCGTAACCCGGACGGCGGCTGTCCGTGGGATCTGGAGCAGGATTTCGCCAGCATCCGGCACTACACCATCGAGGAAGCCTACGAGGTCGCCGACGCCATCGAGCGCGAGGATTATGCTGACCTCCGCGAGGAGCTGGGCGACCTGCTGCTGCAGCCGGTCTATCACGCGCAGATGGCGTCGGAGAAAGGCCTGTTCGATATCGGCGACGTGGTTTTCGCTATTACTGAGAAGCTGATACGCCGACATCCTCATGTGTTCGGAGAGGAAGCAGCGCGCAACGCCGGCGGCGCCAAGGCCAAGTGGGACGAGGTGAAAGCCGACGAGCGGGCGAAGAAGGCGGAGCGGAAGCAAACCCCCTCGTCCATCCTCGATGACGTACCGCACGCCCTGCCTGCCCTCGCCCGTGCAGAAAAGCTCAGCCGTCGCGCCGCCTCGGTGCGGTTCGACTGGCCCGACTGGCGGCAGACGCTGGCAAAGGTCCGCGAAGAACTGGACGAAGTGGCCGCCGCGGCGGAAGCCGGCAACACCGCTGAGATCCAGGAGGAACTGGGCGACCTGCTGTTCGCCGCCGCTAATCTCGCCCGCAAACTCGGTGTCGAAGGTGAATCCGCGCTGCGCGACGCCAACGTCAAATTTGACCGCCGCTTCCGCTACGTCGAAACCCGCGCCAGCGAGGACGCCGTGCCGCTGGCGGAAGCCGGCCTCGAGCGGCTGGACGGCTACTGGAACGAGATCAGGGCCAGGGAGCGCGGCTAAGCGTCGGGGCCGCGAGCGATGCTCCGGCTTGTCGCTCGCCTGCTGATCTTCGTCCTCTTGACGTTGGTCACGCAGATCGGTGGCCTGGCCTATCTCGTCGCCCTGGGCCTGGCGCGGCTGCTGCGAGTGCGCCACGAGGCGCTGCGGCTCGGCCTGTTCCTGTTGTGCTATGGCGCTGCGTCGATCATCGCGATGCTCGTCGCGCCGAGCTTTGGTCGTGTTCCCCTGCCGTGCCTTGCCGGCAATGGAGAAACGCTCGCCGCCCAGTCTCCGCTCTATTGCGTGCTGAACCGCAACTACGTCGCCCCGGAGTTGCGCGAGGTCGCTCTTGCACTTGCCGAGCATGTCGATGCGGAGTTTCCGGGGACAACCACCCTCGTCGTCGATGGCAGCTTTCCATTCCTCGACGGCTTTCCGCTGCTGCCGCACCTGTCGCACGGCAACGGCCGGGCTCTCGATGTCGCCTACTACTACGAGGATGCCGAGGGCAGGTTTCGCAACGGCGTGACCCGTTCACCGATCGGCTACTTCGCCTTCGAGCAGCCAGCAACCGGTGATGTGCTGCCCTGCCCGGCGCAGCAAGACGGGCTCAGCCTGCGCTGGGACCTGGACGCGCTGCAGCCACTATTTCCGAACTACCGCCTCGAACCACAACGCACCGGCGCGGCCCTGCGCTGGCTGGCGACAGCGGGCGTGACGCGCTTCGGTGTCCGATCAGTGTTCATCGAGCCGCACCTCAAGCAGGCGCTGGGCGTCAACTCAAGCCACATCCGCTTCCAGGGTTGCCGGGCGGCGCGCCACGACGACCACCTGCATATCCAGCTCGGCCGCTCAGGCGGCGTCTGACCCTTCGATGCGGCCGGCGAAGCGTTCGGTGAAGGCGTTCTTGTGCCGGGCCTCGACCCGGACCTCGTAAACCTGCCCGTTCTCGTCCGGCTCGTCCTTGCCGATGATCTCGGCGTGGCCGTAGAGCCAGCCGACATCGGCGCCGGCGGTATGGGGCACCAACACGCGGTAGGTCCGCCCCTGCCCGGCCAGCACCTTCTCAATGGTATCGAGCAGCCTATCGAGCCCCTCGCCGGTCTGCGCCGACACCGGCACGGACGCGGCGACCTTACCGAGCGGCGACAGCGTCGCCAGCGCCGGATAGGTGCCGTCGGCATCGCGCTCGAGGAGATCCACCTTGTTCCACACCTCGATGATCGGGGTGGTCTCGGCCGACATGCCGAGTTCCTCCAGCACCTTAAGCACGTCCTGCGCCTGCGCCGCATGGTCGGGGTTGGCGACATCGCGGACATGCAGGATGACATGGGCTTCCAGCACCTCTTCGAGGGTAGCGCGGAAGGCAGCGATCAGGTCGGTCGGCAGGTCGGAGACAAAGCCAACCGTATCCGACAGCATCACCTCGCGGCCATGCGGCAAGCCGATCTTGCGGACGGTGGTATCGAGGGTGGCGAACAGCAGGTCCTTGGCGAACACCCCTGCCCCGGTCAGCGCATTGAATATGCTGGATTTACCGGCATTGGTGTAACCGACCAGCGCTACCACCTGGAACGGCACGGCGTCGCGCCGGCCCTTCTGCTGGCCGCGGGTCTGGCGCACCTTCTCGATGCGCTCTTCGAGCATCTTGATGCGGTCCTGCAACTGCCGGCGATCGCTTTCCAGCTGGGTCTCGCCCGGGCCGCCCATGAAGCCGAAACCGCCCGAGCCACGCTGGCGCTCGAGGTGGGTCCAGCTGCGGACCAGCCGGCTCTTCTGATAGTTGAGATGGGCCAGCTCGACCTGCAGCACACCCTCGCGGGTGGCGGCGCGCTCGCCGAAAATCTCGAGGATCAGCCCGGTGCGGTCCAGCACCTTGGCGCCAGTTTCCTTCTCGAGGTTGCGCTGCTGAATCGGATGCAAGGCGGTGTCGACGAGCAGGAGCTCGATCTCCTCCTCCTTCACCCGCTTGGCGATCTCCTCGACATGGCCGCCGCCGATGAAGGTCGCGGGCTTGATCTCGCGCACCTTGGCGATCTCGGAGAACACGATCTCCACGCGGATGGCGCTGGCCAGGCCCTCGAACTCGGCCTTGCGGGCCTCGATACTGTGGGTGGTGGCGCGGCCGCGGACATCGGGAATGACGAGGCCCACGCGGGTCGGCGCGGAACGCTGGTCTATGAATGCCTGTGGGCCGCCCTTGCGGGCGGCCTCGTCGTCGAAGTCATCGCTCAAGTTTTGTCTCAGTCCTCGGCGGTGTGCTCGGGATCGAACAGCTGGATCGGAGCGCCCGGCATGATGGTCGAGATGGCGTGCTTATAGACGAGCTGCGATTGCGCATCGCGTCTCAAGAGCAGGCAGAAATTGTCGAACCAGGTGATCACGCCCTGCAGCTTGACGCCGTTCACGAGAAAGATCGTGACCGGCACCTTCTGCTTGCGGACATGGTTGAGGAACGCGTCCTGGAGGTTCTGGGTCTTTTCGCTGGGCATTCGTTGGCCTCTTCTCGCGGGATGTTACGCGGGCCGCAAGCCAACGGCCACGCCCTGTTGATGGGAACAACGGCCGCCACCGCCCCTGCCCCCTTTTATGGTCACTCTCCCATCGCCTTTGAAGTATGGCACAGAAGAATCTTAGTGCCTACCCGTACACGCGCATGGCACCTGAGCGCGTGGTTAGAGTCCTAGCGACTTGATTTTGCGATGCAAAGCGCTGCGCTCCATGCCGACGAACTCGGCGGTCTTGGAGATGTTGCCACCGAACCGCTCGATCTGCGCCATCAGGTATTGCCGCTCGAACACTTCGCGGGCGTCGCGCAGCGGCAGGCTCATCAGGTGGGCCGACGAGTCGCTGTCGCCGACGGTCGGCAGCACTTCGCCGATATCGGGCGGCAGCATCGCTGCGGTGATCATACCGTCGGCGGGGGTCTGGTCCTTGACGAGGATCAGCAGCCGCTCGATCGAGTTGCGCAGCTGGCGGGCATTGCCCGGCCAATCCTGGCCCTGCAGCACTGCCACGGCATCGTCGCCGATCGACAGGCTCTTGAGGTTGTGCAGCCGGCAGACCTGTTCGATGAACACCTCGACCAGCGGCGGAATGTCCTCACGGCGCTCCTTCAGCGGCGTCAGGTGCAACGGCACGATCGACAAGCGGTGGAACAGGTCGGAACGGAACTGCCCGTCCTCGATCAGGCCGGCGACGTTCTGCGAGCTCGACGAGATGATGCGCACGTCGATCGGCACGGCTACGGCGCCGCCGACCCGGTTGAACTTGCTCTCGACCAGCGTCCGCAGCAGCGCCTGCTGGGCTGCCTGCGGCAGGGCCGCCACCTCGGAGAGGTAGAGCGTGCCGCCATGCGCCTTCTCGAGCGCCCCGACCTCGGTCCGCAGCGTCCCGGTCTTCTCGCGGGTTTCGCGGCCGAACAGCACGACCGCCACTTCCTCGGGCGAGTAGAGCGAGCAGTTGATCTCGACGAACGGCGCTTCGGCCCGGGCGCTGCGCTGGTGGATCAGCCGCGCCGAGAGGCCCTTGCCGGTGCCGGAGGAGCCTGAGATGAAGATGCGCGAGTTGGTCGGCGCCGATTTTTCGATGACGCCCTTTACCGCCTGCATGGCCTGCGAGTTGCCGACCAGTTCGACGGTCTTGTTCGAGCGCTCGCGGAGATCGGCCACCTCGTTCTTGAGGCGGGCCGCCTCCATGGCACGCTGGGTGATCAGCAGCAGCCGATCCACCTTGAACGGCTTCTCGATATAGTCGTAGGCGCCGCGCCGGATGGCGCTCACCGCCGTTTCGACATTGCCGTGCCCCGAGATCATGACCACCGGCATATCCGGGTGCTGGCTCTGGAACTCATCCAGCAGTTGCAGGCCGTCGAGACGGCTGCCCTGCATCCAGATATCCAGGAACACCAGGCTCGGCCGGCGCCGGGCGATCTCGTTCAGCCCGGAATCGGCGTCATGCGCCTGCCGGGTCTGGTAGCCCTCGTCCTCGAGGATACCCGCGATCAGGTCGCGGATGTCGTCCTCGTCATCGATAATGAGAATGTCGAGGGCCATCAGGTATTATCAACCGCTTGCAATTGCGGCTCCTCTTGCTGTCCGCTGTCAGGGTCTGCCCCACCCGCTGCGTCATTCGTGGTCTCGGTAGCGGTCTGCTGCCCCGCCACCGTCTGAGGAGCTGCTGGCTCCCCGTCGTCCGTTTCGCCCGGCCGCTTGAGCGGCAAGGTGAAGGTAAAGCAGGCGCCGATGCGCCCGTTCTCGTCCGGCTCGGCGTCGATCAGATCGACCTTGCCGCCGTGCTGTTCAATGATCTTGGCGACAATCGCGAGGCCGAGCCCCGTGCCCTTCTCGCGCGTCGTAACATAGGGTTCGAGCAGCCGGTGCCGGTTTTCCTTCGGCCAGCCCTTGCCGTTGTCGGAGATGGACAGCCGAACCATGTCCCCTTCAGGGCCGGCCTCGACGGTGATCACCGGATTCTTGATGCCTTCGAGCCCGGCGCCTTCGATCGCCTCGACGGCGTTCTTGATCAGGTTGGTCAGCACCTGGCTGATCAGCCGATTGTCGAACCACGCAGTGATCGGCTGCTCGGGCAGCTCCATATTGATGGTCACTTCCGGCAGGCGGACGCTCTCGAGGAACACTGCCTGGCGGATCGACTCGGTCAGGTTACCCTTTTCCAGCTTGGCTTCGGGCATGCGCGCGAACGAGGAGAACTCGTCGACCATGCGGCCGATATCGCCCACCTGCCGGATGATGGTGTTGATGCACTTGTCGAAGACTTCGAAGTCGTCGGCGAGTTTACTGGCATAGCGGCGGCGCAGGCGTTCGGCGCTGAGCTGGATCGGGGTCAGCGGGTTCTTGATCTCGTGCGCGATGCGGCGCGCCACGTCGGCCCAGGCGCCGGTGCGCTGGGCCGAGAGCAGGTCGGTAATGTCGTCGAGCGTCACGACGAACCCCTTGGACTCGGTCATCGTGCCCTCGCGGGTCAGCTGCACCTGGTAGGTGCGGTAGTCCGGGCCCGAGCCGATCTCGATCTGGTCGCGGATGGTGCCGCGGCGCGCCGACTTGGCGCGCTCGATCACCGGCGCGAGGCCCGGGATCACCTCGTCGATGCGCTTGCCGACCAGCGAGATTTCATCGGAGCCGACCATCTCGGCGGCACGCAGGTTCACCAGCGTGATGGCGCCGAACGGATCGAGCCCGACGATGCCGGCGGACACGCCTTCCACCACGGCCTCGGTGAACTGACGGCGCTTCTCGTTGGTCTCGTTGGCCTCGACCAGGGCGACGCGCTGCGTTTTCAGCTGCTGCGTCATGGTGTTGAAGCGGGAGGAAAGATCGCGCAGGTCGCCCCTGCCCTCCTGCACCGGCACCCGCACATCGAGATCGCCCTCGGAGACGCGGCTCGAGGCGATCATCAGGTTACGGATCGGGTCGACGAAGCGGTTGGCGAGCGCGATGCCGATCCACACCGCCGCGAGCAGCAGCACCAGCGCCATGCCGATATACATCAGCGTAAAGGTGATCTGGAAGACCAGCCGGTTGCTCTCGTAATTGCGGTATTCGGTGATGTTGGCGTCGGTAAGCCGGGTGAATTCCAGCACCTCCGGGTCGACCGGGCGGGCCACGAACAGGTAGGTGTTGTCGTAGCCGCGCAGCTTCACCACCGAGCCGACGAGATTGGTGCGGCCCGGGCCGATTTCGGTCGGCGTCCCCTCGACCACGCCCTGCGTCAGGCCGGCGGGCACCCGCGGCGCGGTGCCCGGCGCGTTGATCTGCGCCTTCATCAGGGTGTCGCCGTCGGCCGAGATCAGCGAGGTGAACGGCAGCGAGCGCGTTACCGCCAGAGCAGTCAGGATGCGCTGGAATTTGGTGCGATCGGTCTCGAAAGTGCCGCGCGCCTGCTCCAGCTCGTTGGCGACCCAGATGATGTCATCGCGCAGCACCTGCGAATGTTCGAGCAGATACGAGCGGGCGACAAGGCGCGAGCTCTCCACCATGGTGCGCGTGCGTTCGGAGAACCACTGGTCGAGGCCCTGGTTCAGCGAAATCATGGCGACGACCGCCACCAGCAAGGCCGGAACGGCAGCCACTGTGGCGAACATCGCCACCATGCGGACCTGCAATCCGGCGCCGGCCTGCCCGCGCACCCGCGCCTGAACCAGCAGCGTCGCTTCGGTCAGCACCAGCGCCACCACCGAAACCACCAGCAGGCCGTTGATCACCCAGATGACCGTCCAGACCTCGGGGGTCGGCTCGATATCCGTCGCGCCGGTCATGATCAGGAACGAGCCAGACGACACGAAAACCGACAAGAGGACGATGATCAGGCCGATGGTGCGGATGGCCTTGCGGCCGGTATCCCCGAACAACAGCGGACGGGACCGTGCCGAGGACGGCGCGGGAATCGACTCGGGTGGTGCGTCGCCGGTGAGCGTTGCGTCGTGCATCCAGAAGCCGGGTTGTGGACGGATCGCGGGCGGCCTCGCCCACCGATTCACCCTTCAAGACAATTGTTGCCAAAATGTGACACCAGGGAGTGGCGCCAGAGCAACTTACTGGCTTGAGTAGTCCCGTCGATGCATTTTCGCAACAGCCGACTGCGGCCGCCTCGGCAAAGTGATGGATCAGCGCGCTGTCAGCCTTGGCGGCGCGACTGCTTGACGATCTCGATCGAGTGCGCCCGGATTTTCTTGCGCAGCGTGTTGCGGTTCAGACCGAGCAGGTCGGCGGCCCGGATCTGGTTACCACCGCAGGCATTGAGCGCCATGGCAATCAGCGGCGCTTCGACCCGGTCGAGCACGCGCTGGTAGAGCCCCGCCGGCGGCAGGTTCGGCTCATACTCGCGCAGCACCTGGGCGACGTGGGTTTCGACCGCGGTCGAAACGTCCACCGGCCCATTGCTGCTCTGCACCGGCTGGCGGTCGGCAAGGTTGAGCTCGCTCTGCACGATCTCGAGCGAGATGTTCTCGTCAGCGTAGAGCGCCGACAGGCGACGCACCAGGTTCTCCAGCTCGCGGATGTTCCCCGGCCAGGAGTAGTTGTGCATCAGCCGGATGGCGTCGGCAGAGATGGTCTTGACCGGTTCGCCCTCGCGCTGCGCGGCGCGGAGGAAGTGCTGCACCAGGTCGTTGATGTCGTCGACGCGCTCGCGCAGCGGCGGCAGGCGGATCGGCACGACGTTGAGCCGGTAGTAGAGATCCTCGCGGAACAGGCCCTGACGGATCATCTGGCTCAAATCGCGGTGCGTCGCGGCGACGATCCGGACGTTGGATTTGATCGGCGTGCGGCCGCCGACCATGGTGTACTCGCCCTCCTGCAGCACGCGCAGCAGTCGGGTCTGGGCATCCATCGGCATGTCGCCGATCTCGTCGAGGAACAGCGTGCCGCCTTCGGCCTGTTCGAAGCGGCCGGAAGAACGGGCGGTCGCGCCGGTAAAGGCGCCCTTCTCGTGCCCGAACAGCTCGGCTTCGATCAGGTCGCGCGGGATGGCCGCCATGTTGATGGCGACGAAGGGGCCATTACGGCGCTTGCCGAAATTGTGCAGCGCCCGCGCCACCAGCTCCTTGCCGGTACCGCTCTCGCCGGTGATCATCACCGTCAGATCGGTCTGCATCAGCCGCGCCAGGGCGCGGTAGATGTCTTGCATGGCCGGCGAGCGGCCGACCAGCGGCATGGTCTCGCCCGGCTCATCCGCCTTCTTTTCGGTAGGAGAGGCCTTCTTGGCGTCGGCCAGCGCCCGCCCGACCACCGAGAGCACCTCGGTGATGTCGAACGGCTTCGGCAGGTACTCGTAGGCGCCGACTTCGTTGGCCCGGATCGCCGTCATGAAGGTGTTCTGCGCGCTCATCACCACCATCGGCAGATCGGGACGCAGCTTCTTGATCTTGGGCATGATGTCGAAGGCGTTGCCGTCGGGCATCGCCACATCGGTGATCAGCAGGTCCCCTTCCCCGCGGCTCACCCAGTTCCACATGGTCGAAAGGTTGCCGGTCGGGCGCACCTCGTAACCGGCCCGGGTCAGCGCCTGGTTCAGCACCATGCGGATCGCGGCATCGTCGTCGGCGAGCAGGATAGTATGGCTCATTCGGCCGGAACCTCTTGGGAGACAGTCTCAGTCATGGTGCTCTTGGCGGCGACCGGCAGCAGGATGCGGAAGCGGGTGCGACCGGGCCGGCTGTCCATGTCGACGACGCCGCCATGGTCGCCGATGATCTTGGCGACCAGCGCGAGGCCAAGTCCCGAGCCGTTGGCCTTGGTGGTAACGAACGGATCGAACAGGATCGGCACCAGGTCGGGCGGCACGCCGGGACCGTTATCCTCGATGACGATCTCGAGCGGCAGCGAGATCCGCTCCGACACACCCTGCACTGAAATGCGGATGCCCGGGCGGAACGCCGTCGAGAATCGGATTTCAGGTTTCGGTGTCCGCTCAAGGGCTTCCGCGGCGTTCTTCACCAGATTGAGGAACACCTGGATGAGCTGATCGCGGTTGCCGCCGAGCGGCGGGAGCGACGGATCATACTCCTCATGGAAGGAAATGCCCCTGGCGACGCCGTTCTTGGCGAGGAGCTTCACCCGGTCGAGGATGACGTGGATATTGATCGGCTCGCGTTCGATCGGCCGATCGTCGCCGAACACCTCGACGCGGTCGATCAGGTCGACGATGCGGTCAACCTCGTCGCGAACCAGGCGCGCCAGCGGCAGCTCGTCGGCCGTGACGCTCTGCTCGAGCAGCTGCGCCGCACCACGGATGCCCGAGAGCGGGTTCTTGATCTCATGGGCCAGCATCGAGGCGAGGCCGGTGACCGAGCGCGCCGCGCCGCGGCTGACCAGTTGCCTGTCGATCTTGTCGGCCATGGTGCGCTCCTGGAACAAGAGCGCGATACGGCCGTCGGCATCGGAGAGCGGCGAGGCGAAGACGTCGACCACCCGATCGTCGCCGACGTCGGAGAAGCGCGAGGAGCCGACGCGCACGCGGTACTCGGTCATCGGGCCGCGACGATCGGCGACGGCCTGCATCAGGCCGATGATGGGCGAGCCGAAGGCGATGAGGTCGTCGAGCCGCTGGCGCGACAAGACGCTCTGCGAGGCCCCGAAGAACGCCTCGGCAGCATAATTGACGAAGACGATGGTACGGTCTTCGCTGCAGACGATGACGGGCTGTGGCAACGCCTGCAGCACGGCAGTGCTGAGGGCCGGCGGCGGAACCTTGCTCATGCCGCGAGCCTCCAGTCGCCGGAGTAGATGTCGCCGATCATCTTGCTGACCTCGGCCGGCTCCAGCGCATTGAGCAGCTGGCTGCGGACCGGCTTGTCCAGCACGATGTTGGCCGCCTCGAGATACCAATCGAGATGCTTGCGGGCGACGCGCACCCCGAGCTGGGTGCCGTAATCGGTCAGCATGGCGTCGTAATGCTCAGCGACCAGTTCGGCCAGCTCTGCGCCAGTCGGTGCGGCCTCGGGCTCCCGCCCAGCCAGCTGCGCACCGATCTGTCCGACCGACCAGGGCTGGCCCTGCGCCCCGCGGCCGATCATCACGGCGGCGGCGCCGGATTGCTCCAGCGCCTCGCGTGCCGCGGCAATAGTGGTGATATCGCCGTTGACGACCACCGGAACACTCACCGCCTCGACCACCGGGCGCACCAGGTTCCAGCGCGCCTCGCCCTTGTAGAACTGCTGCCGGGTGCGGCCGTGGACGGTGATCATCTGCGCTCCGGCATCGACGGCACGCCGCGCCAGGTCGGCGGCATTGAGGCTATCCTCGTCCCAGCCGAGCCGCATCTTCACGGTCACCGGCAGCGGTGTCGCGGCAACCACGGCGTCGATCAGCTTCAGGGCTTCATCGGGCACCCGCATCAGCGCCGAGCCGGCATAGCCGTTAGTGACACGTTTGGAGGGGCAGCCCATGTTGATATCAATGATATCGGCGCCGGCCGCGTAGGCGATCTCGGCGCCCTTCCGCATCCATTGCGCTTCGCACCCGGCGAGCTGCACGACATGCGGCAGCGAGCCGGATTTGTTGAGCCGGCGCACCATGTCGTCATTGTTGGTGGCCAGCGCGTTGCTGGCGATCATCTCCGAGACGACGAGGCCGGCGCCAAAGCGCTCGGCGAGTTTCCGCATCGGCGCGTCGGTGATCCCGGCCATCGGCGCCAGAAAGGCGCGGTTTGGCAACTCATGACCAGCAATGCTCAATGTGCAGGCAATATCAGACACACCCTGCCCCAGATTTGCTCATTTCCACGAAATGCCCGCAGAATAGTCAAAAGCGGGCGGCGCGCAACCACATATCTCGCCCTATTGCGCAATGTTCGGTGCCGGGCTTGCTGCGGGGAAAAGCCGCCGGTAGACCAAGCCCGCGCCACTAAGCGCGCGATATGAAAAGACAATGACAGGCACCAGAACCATTGCCGTGATCGTGGTCGCTGCCGGGCGCGGAGAGCGCGCCAGCAGCGCCGGCGACACCAGCCCGAAGCAATACCGCGATCTCGCCGGCACACCGGTGCTAAGCCGCAGCATCGCGGCATTTCTGCGGCGTGAGGATATCAACTGGGTAGTGCCGGTCATCCACTCCGAACAAGTCGATCGCTATGCGGCGCTCGGCCTTGCCGACCCGCGCCTGCTGCCGCCCGTCACCGGGGGCGAGACGCGGCAGGCCTCGGTGCTGGCAGGGCTCACGGCGCTGAGCGCCAGGCGCCCCGACCTGGTGCTGATCCAGGATGCGGCGCGACCGCTCGTCTCTTCGGAGGTGATCGGTGGGGTGATCGAGGCGCTGAGGGGGAGCGAGGCCGCCCTGCCCGTCGTGCCGGTGACCGATACGATCAAGCGTTCGGTCGACGGCCGAACAGTGACCACGACCGAGGATCGCAAGACGCTGTTCGCGGCGCAGACCCCGCAGGGGTTTCGCTTCCCGCAGATACTCTCGGCCCACCTCCGCGCTGGTCGGATGCCGCGTGAGTTCACCGACGATGCAGCGATCGCCGAATGGGCCGGGCTCAGCGTCGCGCTGACGCCAGGCAGCACGCATAACCTCAAGATCACCCACCCCGAGGATTTCGCCCGCGCCGAGCGCCTGCTGGGCAAGGAGACGGCCATGGAAACCCGCATCGGCACCGGCTTCGATGTTCACCCGTTCGACACCGGCAGTTCGGTCTGGCTGGGCGGGGTCGAGATCGCGCACACCCATAAGCTCAGGGGCCACTCCGATGCCGACGTGGCGCTGCACGCGCTGACCGACGCCATCTATGGCGCGCTGGGCGAAGGCGATATCGGCAAGCATTTTCCGCCTTCCGACCCACAGTGGAAGGGCGCGGCCTCCTCGATCTTCCTGAAGCATGCCGCCGGCCTTGTCGCCGAGCGGCGCGGCCGGATCGTCAACCTCGACATCACCATCGTCTGCGAGGCGCCGCGGGTCGGACCGCATGTCGAGGCGATGAAGGCTGCCATCGGCGCGGTTTGCGGCATTTCGACCGGCCGGGTGGCCATCAAGGCCACCACCAGCGAACAACTCGGTTTCACCGGCCGCGGCGAAGGCATCGTCGCCATGGCCAGCGCCAGCATCGAACTGCCCAGAGAAGACTGAGATGAAGCTGCCCGACGATATCGCCGCCCTCGCTGAGGAAACCGTTGCCGCCCTCAAGGCCGCCGGGATGACCGTCGCGACCGCCGAGAGCTGCACCGGCGGGCTGATCGCCGGAGCGCTGACCGCCATCTCTGGCTCGTCCGACGTGGTCTATGGCGGCTTCGTCAGCTACGCCAACGAGGCCAAGATCTCGATGATCGGGGTGCCGTTCGGGCTGCTGAAGCAGTTCGGCGCTGTATCGAAGGAAGTTGCGATGGCGATGGCCGACGGGGCGATCGGCGCTGCCGGCACCCATGTGGCGGTGGCGGTCACCGGCATTGCCGGCCCCACCGGCGGCAGCGCCGACAAGCCGGTCGGGCTGGTGCATTTTTCGGTCGCCACCGAGGCCGGTACCACCCACCTCAAGAAGGTGTTTCCCGGCAACCGCGACGAAGTGCGGCACGCCACCGTGGTGCAGGCGCTGAAGCTGCTGCTGAAGGCGGCGAAGGCGTAGGTTTGGGGCGGCCTGTTCGGCTACGATTGTCCAACCATGACCGGTGTTATCCCAGCGAGCTGGGATCCAACTTGCCACAGCACAGGCGGTTGGATGGGTCCCTGTGTGTCGAGCTTGTGGTTAGATGGGTGTCGGGAGGCAGACCGTTGGGTCCCAGGTCGAAGCGACCGTAAGCTGGCTCGGGTCGCCT